>NZ_JBIWKP010000003.1:0-933533 GCF_044765725.1 Streptomyces sp. NPDC102406
TTGATAGGCCAGATCTGGAAGCCCGGTAACGGGTGGAGGTGACTGGTACTAATAGGCCGAGGGCTTGTCCTCAGTTGCTCGCGTCCACTGTGTTGGTTCTGAAACCACGAACAACCGTCGTAGCTATGCCACGGCTCCGGTTGACAGTTTCATAGTGTTTCGGTGGTCATAGCGTGAGGGAAACGCCCGGTTACATTCCGAACCCGGAAGCTAAGCCTCACAGCGCCGATGGTACTGCAGGGGGGACCCTGTGGGAGAGTAGGACGCCGCCGAACTCATATTGAAGAAAGCCGCTGGCTTCGAGCATTACGCTCGAAGCCAGCGGCTTTTTTGTTGCCCGTCACCATGCGTTCACGTTGCGCCAGCAGCATCCAGCGCATGGGCACAGTCGCAATGTTGCAAGCCGCAGGCGTCGGAGCCGGGGACGAAGTGATCGTGCCGGCCTACGGAAACCCCGAGGTCGCCGAAGCCGTCGTACAGGCCGGCGCGGCACCCCACTTCGCCGACATAGACCCGGACACCTACTGCATCGACCCCACAGACGTCGCCTACCGTCTCAGCGCGCGCACCGCCGCCGTCATCGCCGTCCACCGCTTCGGACACCGGGCCGACATCGAGCGCCTTCGACACCTCGGCAGCCGACACGGCCTGCTCGTACTGGAACAGGGCGAGTCCCAGAAGCCGTACGACGAAATGGCGCAACGGCGGGCACACGCCACCTACTTGAGCGCCAGGCTGAGCGGGGTGCGCACGCCCGCCGCACACGACGAGCACACGTACCAGCAGTACGTCGTGCGTGTTCCTGGCAACGGACGGCCCGACAGGGACGCGTTCGCACGCGTACTGCGAGGCAAAGGCGTCGAATGCAGCGTGCCGGTGAAGACGCCCGTCCACCGCCTGTCGGCGTTCCGGCGCGACATCACCCTGCCCGAGACCGAACGGGCCGCCGACGAGACACTCGCCCTGCCCGTCGACGGCACGATGACGCGGAAGCAACTCCAACGAGTGGTGTCCGCGTGCAACGCACTGGGCGGACTGCTCCAACCAGCCTTCTGAAGGGGCGGTTCGAGAGGGCCTGAACTTCAGGTATGCTTTATTCCGTTGCCGGGCGGGAAACCGCACAAGCGACAGGCCCCTATAGCTCAGTCGGTAGAGCGTCTCCATGGTAAGGAGAAGGTCAGCGGTTCGATTCCGCTTGGGGGCTCAATAATTGAGGCTCTCGTCCTGAATCACAGGACGAGAGCCTTTCTTTATTGCCCCGCTCGTCTCTCAACGGCGCCCGCGGTGCCGTATCAGTCGTGCTGGATACCGGGCACACGCATCGCGAGGATCGCCATGTCGTCCGACGGGGCGTCCGCGGCGAAACGCTCCACCGCCCGCATGATGCGGGCCGCCACCGCGCCCGCCGTCAGACCGGTGCAGCCCGACAGAACCTCGGCCAGGCCGTCGTCACCGAGCATGCGCGTGCCCTCGCGGCGCTCCGTGATGCCGTCCGTGACGCACAGCAGGACATCCCCCGGATCGAGCGTCATCGTCTGCTCGTACAGCTCCAGATCGTCCATGACACCCAGCAGCGGCTGCGGCTCAGCGAACGGCTCCACCGAACCGTTCTGCCGCAGACGCAGCGGAAGCGGATGGCCGGCGCAGACCATCTTCAGGACCGCCGAACCGTCCTCCTGCGGCCACAACTCCCCGTAGAGCAGCGTCAGGAAGCGGCTGCGGGCGCCCTCGTCGAGGATCGCCGCGTTCAGGCGCTCCAGGACCGCCGGGCCGCCGAAGCCCTCGCGGGCCAGCAGGCGCAGCGCGTGGCGGGCGAGGCCCGTGACGGCCGCCGCCTCCGGGCCCGTGCCGCAGACATCGCCGATCGCGAAGCCGTACGCGCCGTCGCGGATCGGGAAGAGGTCGTAGAAGTCACCGCCCACCTCGTTGCCCTCGCCGGCCGCGCGGTAGATGACCTCCACCTCGACGCCCGGGACGTCCGGAAGCTCCGGCGGGAGGAGGCTGCGCTGGAGGGACTGGCTGATGGCCATGCGCTCCGAGTACAGGCGCGCGTTGTCCAGGGCCAGCGCCGCCCGGCGGCTCAAGTCCTCGGCCAGCTCCAGGATCTCCTGCCGGAAGTGCTCGTCCGTGGGCTTGCCGAGCGTGAGCATGCCGATGACGCGGTTACGGGCGACGAGCGGGAGCACCACCGTCTCGCCACCGACCGCGGACGCGGTCGCGAGAGTGGTGCCGATGCCCGAGCTGACGTTGGCGGGCTCGCCAAGACCCAGACTGCGCATGGACGTCCGAAGAGCCGCCTGGTGGGCCGCCTCCGCGGGAGCCGCCCAGATGCGGGCGCCCGGGGTCGGCACGGGCTCCGGTGGGGTGATCTTGGAGAGGAGCGCCTTGAGGCCGTCGATACGGTCCTCGTCCTCGTGCAGGACGTAGGAGAGGTACGGCTCCGAGGCCTGGTCGGCGATCATGTAGACCGCGCACCAGGTGGCGAGCGTGGGGACCGTCATCTGGGCCATGAGCGCCAGGGTCTGGTCCCGGTCGAGGGTGCCGGCCAGCAGGTCGGAGGCCTCGACGAGGAAGCTGAGGGAACCGCGGCGAAGCTTCTCGAGCTCGCCGAGGCGGGCCGACTCGACGGCCATGGCGATGCGGTCGGCGGCGAACTGGAGGCGCAGCGCCTCCTCGTTCGAGTAGCGGTCGGGAGCCTCGGCCGCGACGCCGAGGGAACCGGTGAGACGGCCCTCGACCTTCAGCGGAACCGTGACGACCGAACGCATCCCCGTGCCGTTCAACAAAGGCACCGCGCCCGGGACTTGAGTGAGGTCCTCATGGACGGCCGGCATCCGCGCCGAACCGTAGCGGCCGGGGCCGACCTCGACCGGGACCCTGGCGAAGCGCTGGCGGGCCGATGGGAGGCCGGTGGAGGCGCGGACCTCCAACTCCGTCTCGTCGTCGGTCGCCAGGAGCAGGAACGCCGCGTCGGCGTCGAGCATGTCGCGGGCGCGCTCCACCGTGCGCTGGAGCAGCCCGTCGAGGTCGTCCGGGGCGGGGGAGCCGATGAAGATCTCGAAGGCGTCCGCGCCCTGGCTCTCGGACCCGGCGCTGTCCGGCGTGGGCAGGCGCAGCGGCGTCTGGAGCACGGCGCGCTCGTGGTCGCGTACGAGGAGACAGACCGTGGAAGGGTCGCCGTCGGTGTCGCGGACGCGCAGGTGCGAGGCGTAGACCGGGCAGACGCGGCCGCTGGCGCCGCGGATGCCGTAGCTGCCCTCCCAGCGCGAGAGTTGCAGTGCGTCGACGATGCCCGTACTGGTGCCGGGCGTGTGGGGCCAGGCGGCGAGGTCGGTGAGCGGCTTGCCGATGACGTGATCGGCGGAGTAGCCGAAGAGGTGCTCCGCGTCCTCGTTCCAAGCGGTGATCGCACCGGTCTTGTCGATCTGTACGACGGCGACGCGGACCCGCTCGTCGGCGAGGGGCAGGAGTTCCGTGGGGAGGGCGGGCCCTGCGGCGCGGGTGCCCACCGAGCGGCCGGGGAGGTCGATCTGGAACCAGACCTGCTTGTGCGTGGCCGAATAGTCGACGCCCCAGCGGCCCGCGAGCGCGGCGCAGAGCTGGAGGCCGCGTCCGCCCTCCCGGTCCGGGCTGCCCATGTTGATCGCCGCGGACTGAAGCGGGATCTCGCGCTCCGGATAGCGGTCGGAGACCTCGATGCGGACGTGGTCATCGCCGCGCAGGCACAGGACCTCGGCGGAGGTACCCGCATGGACCACGGCGTTGGTCACGAGTTCGCTGGTGAGGACCACGGCGTCGTCGATGATGTCGGCGTAGCCCCAGCCTTGGAGGGTGTCGCGCACGAAGGAGCGGGCGGTCGCGACGGATCGTCCGACCGGTTCGAAGGTCGCAGCCGCGCGCGCGGTGATCACAGAACTCCCTGTACGAGTTGTACTCGCTGTACGAGTGTCGAGGCCCACGTCTCCCGTACCCATGTCGCGGCCGCCCCTCCGATGCCCGCTCGATTTCCGCCACCGCCCAGGCCGGGCGGGCCGGGGTGGGTGGACAGCCGCTGCCAAGGTTACTTACCTTCGCCGTCCATGCGGATGCCGGTCGCCAGTGTTTCCGTCCGGAGGGTGTGCGGAGGGTGTGCGAAGCTGCCGAACTGTTATGGCCTGGTTCAGCCAGGGTGAAACACTGGGCAAGCTTCCGAAGAGAAACGCATTGGTCAGCCGATGCGGCGGTAGAAGCGAACCCGAGCAACCCAAGCAGTTCAGGTCGACCCCTGCGGGAGGGACACAGTGGAGTCTGGCGCAGCGACGCGGGGCAGGAAAGCGCGCGCGGAAGGCGGACAGTCCCTGAATAAACAGCACAAGTCGCGCAATGGCACCACAACGGTGGATACCGCGGCGCTGAACAGGCTGTTGGCAGGTCTCGTGGCGATGCGGGACGGCAACTTCCGCAAGCGGCTCACGGTCAGCGGCGACGGCGTCATGTCCGAGATCGCGGCTGTCTTCAACGAGGTGGCGGACCGGAACCTGCACCTGACCGGGGAACTGTCACGCGTGCGGCGGATGGTCGGGCGGGAGGGCAAGCTCACCGAACGCCTGGAGACGGGCGCTTGCGAGGGCTCCTGGGCCGCCGCCATCAACGCCTCGAACGCGCTGGTCGACGATCTCGTACGGCCCGTCTCCGAGGTCGGCCGGGTGCTCACGGCGGTCGCGGAGGGTGATCTGTCGCCGCGCATGGAGCTGCGCTCCCAGGTGCCGGACGGGACGGGGCATCCGCTGCGGGGCGAGTTCCTCAAGGTCGGGCGGACGGTCAACAACCTGGTCGACCAGCTCTCCACCTTCACGGACGAGGTCACGCGCGTGGCCAGTGAGGTGGGCACCGAGGGCAAGCTGGGGGGCCAGGCGCGCGTACGTGGAATGTCCGGTTCGTGGAAAGACCTCACGGATTCGGTCAACACGATGGCGTACCGGCTCACGGCTCAGGTGCGTGACATTGCTCTCGTCACCACCGCGGTGGCCAAGGGTGACTTGTCCCGAAAGGTCACGGTTCACGTCGCGGGCGAGATGCTCGAGCTGAAGAACACCGTGAACACGATGGTGGACCAGCTCTCGTCGTTCTCCTCCGAGGTCACCCGGGTGGCCCGCGAGGTGGGCACGGAAGGCGAGCTGGGCGGGCAGGCGCAGGTGCCCGGTGTGGCCGGCGTGTGGAAGGACCTCACCGATTCGGTGAACCTCATGGCGGGCAATCTGACCGCCCAGGTGCGTGGCATCGCTCAGGTCACCACGGCCGTGGCCAACGGTGACCTCTCGCAGAAGGTGACGGTGTCGGCGCGGGGCGAGGTCGCCCAGCTCGCCGAGACCATCAACCAGATGACCGAGACCCTCCGTACGTTCGCCGACGAGGTCACGCGTGTGGCCAACGAGGTCGGGGCCGAGGGGCAGCTCGGCGGCCAGGCGAACGTGCCGGGCGCGGCGGGGACCTGGAAGGACCTGACGGACTCCGTCAACACGGTCTTCAGGAACCTCACCACGCAGGTGCGTGACATCGCCACTGTCACGACGGCGGTGGCCAACGGTGATCTCTCCCAGAAGGTCACGGTCGACGTCGCCGGCGAGATGCTGGAGCTGAAGAACACCGTCAACACGATGGTCGACCAGTTGTCGGCCTTCGGCTCCGAGGTCACTCGTGTGGCGCGGGAGATCGGCGTCGAGGGTGAGCTGGGCGGCCAGGCCCTGGTGGTGGGCGCCGCCGGTACGTGGAAGGACCTGACGGACTCCGTCAACACGGCGTTCCGCAACCTCACCGGGCAGGTCCGCAACATCGCCCAGGTGACGACGGCGGTGGCCAACGGCGACCTGTCGCAGAAGGTCACCGTCGACGTCTCCGGCGAGATGCTTCAGTTGAAGAACACCGTCAACACGATGGTGGACCAGCTCTCCAGCTTCGCCGACCAGGTGACCCGGATGGCCCGCGACGTGGGCACGGAGGGCCGCCTCGGCGGTCAGGCCCGGGTGGACGGGGTGAGCGGTACGTGGAAGGAGCTCACCGACTCCGTCAACTTCATGGCGGGGAACCTGACCTCCCAGGTACGGCAGATCGCCCAGGTCACCACGGCCGTCGCGCGTGGTGACCTGTCGCAGAAGATCGACGTGGACGCGCGCGGGGAGATCCTTGAGCTGAAGAACACCATCAACACGATGGTGGACCAGCTCTCCGCCTTCGCCGACCAGGTGACCCGCGTGGCCCGCGAGGTGGGCACGGAGGGGCGCCTCGGCGGGCAGGCGCAGGTGCCCGGCGTCGCCGGTGTCTGGCGCGACCTCACGGACTCCGTGAACGGCATGGCGGGCAACCTCACCGCGCAGGTGCGCAACATCGCGCAGGTCGCCACCGCGGTCGCGCGTGGTGACCTGTCGCAGAAGATCGACGTGGACGCGCGCGGGGAGATCCTTGAGCTGAAGAACACCCTCAACACGATGGTGGACCAGCTCTCGGCCTTCGCCGAGCAGGTGACGCGGGTGGCCCGCGAGGTGGGTACGGACGGCATCCTCGGCGGTCAGGCCGAGGTGCAGGGCGTGTCGGGTACGTGGAAGGACCTGACGCAGTCCGTGAACGGCATGGCGAACAACCTGACCCTCCAGGTCCGCAACATCGCCGAGGTCACCACGGCGGTGGCGCGCGGCGACCTCTCCAAGAAGATCACCGTCGACGCCAAGGGCGAGATCCTCGAACTCGTCACCACGGTGAACACGATGGTCGACCAGTTGTCGTCGTTCGCCGAGCAGGTCACCCGGGTGGCCCGCGAGGTGGGCACCGAGGGGCAGCTCGGCGGTCAGGCGCGGGTGCCCGGTGTCACCGGCATCTGGAAGGACCTGAGCGACAACGTCAACCTGATGGCCAACAACCTGACCATGCAGGTGCGCAACATCTCGCAGGTCGCCAACGCCGTGGCCAACGGCGACCTGACCCGGACGGTCACCATCGAGGCGCGCGGCGAGGTCGCGCAACTCGCCGACACGTTCAACACGATGGTGAAGACGCTGAGTTCGTTCGCCGACCAGGTCACCAAGGTGGCCCGCGAGGTGGGCACGGACGGCATCCTCGGCGGCCAGGCCCGCGTACCCGGTGTGGCCGGTACGTGGAAGGACCTGACCGAGTCCGTGAACGGCATGGCCTCGAACCTCACCGGCCAGGTACGCAACATCGCGATGGTCACGACGGCCATCGCCAAGGGCGACCTGACCAAGAAGATCGACATCGACGCGCGCGGTGAGATCCTCGAACTGAAGACGACGATCAACACGATGGTCGACCAGCTCTCGTCGTTCGCCGAGCAGGTCACCCGGGTGGCCCGCGAGGTGGGTACCGAGGGCCAGTTGGGCGGCCAGGCGCGCGTGCGCGACGTGGACGGCACCTGGCGCGACCTGACCGAGTCCGTGAACGAGATGGCGGGGAACCTGACCCGTCAGGTGCGCGCCATCGCGGCCGTCGCCACCGCGGTGACCCGTGGCGACCTCAACCTGAAGATCGACGTCGACGCGGCGGGCGAGATCCAGGTCCTCCAGGACAACATCAACAAGATGATCTCGAACCTGCGCGACACCACGATCGCCAACGAGGAACAGGACTGGCTGAAGGGCAACCTGGCCCGTATCTCGGGTCTGATGCAGGGCCGGCGCGACCTCGACGACGTGGCCTCGCTCATCATGAGCGAGCTGACGCCGGTGGTCTCGGCGCAGCACGGCGCGTTCTTCCTGGCCGTGCCCCTGGAGGACGGCGCCGACGCGACGGCGGCGTCCGAGGACGCGTACGAACTGCGGATGTGCGGCAGTTACGGCTACTCCATGGGCTCCATGCCGACGTCCTTCCGGCCCGGCGAGACGCTCATCGGGACCGCCGCCCAGGAGCGGCGCACGATCCTCGTGGACAACGCGCCCAGCGGCTACCTGAAGATCTCCTCCGGGCTCGGCGAGGCGCCGCCGGCGCAGGTCATCGTGATCCCCGTGCTCTTCGAGGGGACGGTGCTCGGTGTGATCGAGCTGGCGTCCTTCACGCCGTTCACGCAGATCCAGAAGGACTTCCTCGGGCAGATCGCGGAGATGATCGCGACGAGCGTCAACACGATCTCCGTGAACACCAAGACGGAGGTGCTGCTGAAGCAGTCGCAGGAGCTGACCGAGCAACTGCGGGAGCGCTCGGCCGAGTTGGAGAACCGGCAGAAGGCCCTCCAGGCGTCCAACGCCGAACTGGAGGAGAAGGCCGAACTGCTCGCCCAGCAGAACCGCGACATCGAGGTGAAGAACACCGAGATCGAGGAGGCGCGGCAGGTCCTGGAGGAGCGTGCCGAGCAGCTCGCGGTGTCGATGCGCTACAAGAGCGAGTTCCTCGCCAACATGTCGCACGAGCTGCGTACGCCGCTCAACTCGCTGCTGATCCTCGCCAAGTTGCTCGCCGACAACGCCGACGCGAACCTCACGCCCAAGCAGGTGGAGTTCGCCGAGACGATCCACGGGGCCGGTTCCGACCTGCTCCAGTTGATCAACGACATCCTGGACCTGTCGAAGGTCGAGGCGGGCAAGATGGACGTCTCGCCGACGCGGATCGCGCTGGTGCAGCTCGTCGACTACGTGGAGGCGACGTTCCGGCCGCTGACCGCGGAGAAGCAGCTCGACTTCTCCGTTCGGGTCTCCCCGGAGCTGCCCACCACCTTGCACACCGACGAACAGCGCCTTCTCCAGGTGCTGCGCAACCTGCTCTCCAACGCGGTCAAGTTCACCGACTCCGGTGCCGTGGAGCTCGTCATCAGGCCGGCGGGTGCCGACGTGCCGAACGCGATCCGGGAACAGCTCCTGGAAGCGGGCTCGTTGCGGGAGGCGGACGGTGATCTGATCGCCTTCTCTGTGACCGACACCGGCATCGGGATCGCGGCCAGCAAGATGCGGGTCATCTTCGAGGCGTTCAAGCAGGCCGACGGCACCACCAGCCGAAAGTACGGCGGCACGGGCCTCGGGCTCTCCATCAGCCGTGAGATCGCCCGCCTGCTGGGCGGTGAGATCCACGCGGCGAGCGAGCCGGGCCGCGGCTCCACATTCACGCTGTACCTGCCGCTGCACGCGAGCGAACTGCCGCCCCAGGGCTACACGCAGCTCGCACCGGCCGTCGAGCCCGGCCGGCCGCTCGCCCTGGACGCCGTGCCGGAGTCGGCCGAAGCGGAGACGTCCGCCGAGGCGTCCGAGTCCGCCGAGGCGCAGGCCCCGGCGGAGGTGACGTCGTACCAGGAGACGCAGAGCGGTGCCGCGGCGCTCTTCCGGCGGCGCCGCAGGCCCGCACCCTCGTCCGAGTCCCGTTCGGCGCTCTCCGGGCAGCCGGCGCCCGCGCAGCACTGGGAGGACGGCGAGGGGCTGAGCGCTCCCGTGCCGCGCCGCTCGTTCCGCTTCGGCGGCGAGAAGGTGCTGATCGTGGACGACGACATCCGCAACGTCTTCGCGCTCACCAGCGTCCTGGAGCAGCACGGCCTCTCGGTCCTGTACGCGGAGAACGGGCGGGAGGGCATCGAGGTCCTGGAGCAGCACGACGACGTGACCGTCGTGCTGATGGACATCATGATGCCGGAGATGGACGGCTACGCGACGACGACGGCGATCCGCAGGATGCCGCAGTTCGCCGGACTGCCGATCATCGCGCTCACCGCCAAGGCCATGAAGGGGGACCGGGAGAAGGCGATCGAGTCCGGCGCTTCCGACTACGTCACGAAGCCGGTGGACCCTGATCACCTGTTGTCCGTGATGGAGCAGTGGATGCGCGGTGAGTGACCGGAATCAGAGAGATTCACGCGGGGTTGCTGACTGAGTGTGGCCGCGCCCGTGTAAGAGTGCGGTAACCGGGGAACCTTCTGGTCTCCCGCTGCGTTTCTGCTACGTGCACAGTGACATCTCGGTGACAGGGTGTGGTGGCAGGCGGGGTGCGGCTACGATGACCGGCACAAGGACGGACGACGCAAGGGAGTCGTCCCCTGGGGCGGCGACAGGAGCCTCCCCGATTCCTGCGGACAGGGGCGGCCCCATGCCGGGGCGAGGAGGGCGGGCCATGGTGCAGAAGGCCAAGATCCTCCTGGTCGATGACCGGCCGGAGAATCTGCTGGCGCTGGAGGCCATCCTCTCTGCGCTCGATCAGACGCTGGTGCGGGCATCGTCCGGGGAGGAAGCGCTCAAAGCGCTGCTCACGGACGATTTCGCGGTCATTCTGTTGGACGTTCAGATGCCCGGAATGGACGGATTCGAAACCGCCGCGCACATCAAGCGCCGGGAGCGGACACGCGACATCCCGATCATCTTCCTCACCGCGATCAACCACGGGCCGCACCACACGTTCCGCGGGTACGCGGCCGGCGCGGTGGACTACATCTCCAAGCCGTTCGACCCCTGGGTGCTGCGCGCGAAGGTCTCGGTCTTCGTCGAGCTGTACATGAAGAACTGCCAGCTCCGGGAGCAGGCCGCGCTGCTGCGCCTCCAGTTGGAAGGCGGTGGCAGGGCCGTCGGCGAGACGAAGGAGCCCGCGGGGCTGCTCGCGGAGCTGTCGGCGCGGCTCGCCGCGGTCGAGGAGCAGGCCGAGGCGCTGTCCAAGCAGCTCGACGACGACTCGGCGGACGCGGCGGCCGTGGCCACCGCCGCCCACCTGGAGCGCAAACTCACCGGCCTGCGCAGGGCCCTTGACGCCCTTGAGCCCGGCACGGGTAGCGGCGCCCCGTCCCTGCCGTCCCAGAGCTGAGTCTCCGAGCCGGTTCTGAGGTCGCGTCAGTTCAAGCCCCGTCAGGACGCGACACGAAAGAGTGAAGCACTGGGCACACGTGTACGCGGACGCCTCCCCCGGTAACCTCACACCTATGGCCCCACGTCCCGCAGCCAAGAAGCCGCCCGCGAAAAAGGTGGCCGCGCCGACCAAGGCTCCGGCGAGGAAGGCCCCTGCGAAAAAGGCCCCCGCCAAGAAGGCCGTGGCGAAGGCGCCCGCCCGGAAGGCGGCGGCGAAGAAGCCCGCGCCCAAGGCGGCGCCCAGCCCCACGGGGGGCTTGTACCGGCTCGTGCGCGCCCTGTGGCTCGGTGTCGCGCACAGCGTGGGAGCGATGTTCCGCGGCATAGGGCGTGGCGCCAAGGGGCTCGACCCGGCGCACCGCAAGGACGGTCTCGCGCTGCTGCTGCTCGGCATCGCGCTGATCTGCGCGGCCGGTACCTGGTCCAATCTGCGGGGTCCGGTCGGCGACCTGGTCGAGATGCTGGTGACCGGCGCGTTCGGCCGACTCGACCTGCTCGTGCCGATACTGCTCGGCGTCATCGCCGTACGCCTCATCCGCCACCCCGAGAAGCCCGAGGCCAACGGGCGCATCGTCATCGGTCTGTCCGCGCTCGTCGTCGGTGTGCTCGGCCAGGTCCACATCGCGTGCGGCTCACCCGCGCGCGATGACGGCATGCAGGCCATAAGGGACGCGGGCGGGCTCATCGGCTGGGCCGCCGCGACGCCCCTCAGCTTCACGATGACCGAGGTGCTCGCGGTCCCGCTGCTCGTCCTGCTCACCGTCTTCGGGCTGCTCGTGGTCACCGCGACGCCGGTCAACGCGATCCCGCAGCGGCTTCGGCTGCTCGGCGTACGGCTCGGCATCGTGCACGACGAGTTCGCCGTCGAGGAGTTCGCGGGGGAGGAGTACGACGACGAGTACCGTCCGGCCGGGTCTTCGCCCGCGAGGCGGCGCGCCGCGACCCCCGCGGTGTACGACCCCGAGCGCATAGAGGAGGACGCCCTCTCCAAGCGGCGCAGGCCCCGGCGCACCTCCGGGCAGCCCGCCATGGACCGCCCCATGGACGCCGTCGACGTGGCCGCTGCTGCCGCCGCCGCGCTGGACGGTGCCGTGCTGCACGGCATGCCGCCGTCCCCGCTGGTCGCCGACCTCACACAGGGTGTCGGCACGGACCGCGGGGAGCGCTCCGGGGAGGTCCCCGCGCCGGCGCGCACGCCGGTGCCGACGGCCCGCGGGAAGAAGCCCGAGCCCGTCGCCGCCGGGCCCGAGCCGGATTCCGAGCCGACCCCGTCGACGCTCGCGGTGCCCGACCTGACCAAGTCCTCGCCCGAGGACAGGCGGGAGCGGGACCTGCCGCCGCGCGCCGAGCAGCTCCAGCTCGCGGGCGACATCACCTATGCGCTGCCCTCACTCGACCTGCTGACGCGCGGGGGACCCGGCAAGTCGCGCAGCGCCGCCAACGACGCCGTCGTCGCGTCGCTCACGACCGTGTTCACCGAGTTCAAGGTCGACGCGGCCGTCACCGGCTTCACGCGCGGACCGACGGTCACGCGCTACGAGGTCGAGCTCGGCCCCGCCGTGAAGGTCGAGAAGATCACGGCCCTGGCGAAGAACATCGCCTACGCCGTCGCCTCCCCGGACGTCCGAATCATCAGCCCCATCCCGGGCAAGTCCGCGGTCGGCATCGAGATCCCGAACACCGACCGCGAGATGGTCAACGTCGGGGACGTGCTGCGCCTCGCGGACGCGGCCGAGGACGATCACCCGATGCTGGTCGCGCTCGGCAAGGACGTCGAGGGCGGCTACGTGATGGCGAACATGGCGAAGATGCCGCACATCCTCGTCGCCGGCGCCACGGGTTCGGGCAAGTCGTCCTGCATCAACTGCCTCATCACCTCGATCATGGTGCGAGCGACCCCCGAGGACGTACGGATGGTCCTCGTCGACCCCAAGCGCGTCGAGCTGACCGCGTACGAGGGGATCCCGCACCTCATCACGCCGATCATCACCAACCCCAAGAAGGCCGCCGAAGCGCTCCAGTGGGTCGTGCGTGAGATGGATCTGCGCTACGACGACCTCGCGGCGTTCGGCTACCGGCACATCGACGACTTCAACCAGGCCATCCGCGACGGCAAGCTCAAGACACCCGAGGGCAGCGAGCGGGAGCTGAAGACCTACCCGTACCTGCTGGTGATCGTCGACGAGCTCGCCGACCTGATGATGGTCGCGCCGCGGGACGTCGAGGACGCCATCGTGCGGATCACGCAGCTCGCGCGCGCGGCCGGCATCCACCTGGTGCTCGCCACGCAGCGTCCCTCGGTCGACGTGGTCACCGGTCTCATCAAGGCGAACGTGCCCTCCCGTCTCGCCTTCGCCACCTCCTCGCTCGCCGACAGCCGCGTCATCCTGGACCAGCCCGGCGCCGAGAAGCTCATCGGCAAGGGCGACGGCCTGTTCCTGCCGATGGGCGCGAACAAGCCGACCCGAATGCAGGGCGCCTTCGTCACCGAGGACGAGATCCACGCCGTCGTGCAGCACTGCAAGGACCAGATGGCGCCCGTCTTCAGGGACGACGTCACCGTGGGCACCAAGCAGAAGAAGGAGATCGACGAGGACATCGGCGACGATCTGGAGCTGTTGTGCGCCGCCGCCGAGTTGGTCGTCTCCACCCAGTTCGGCTCCACGTCCATGCTCCAGCGCAAGCTCCGGGTGGGCTTCGCCAAGGCAGGGCGCCTGATGGACCTCATGGAGTCGCGCAACATCGTCGGGCCGAGCGAGGGCTCCAAGGCCCGCGACGTCCTCGTCAAACCGGACGAACTGGACGGAGTACTCGCGGTCATCCGCGGGGAGGCCGAATCCTGAGGGATCTTTCGCTTTGATGTCACTCGTACGGGGATCCAGGGCAACCGTTTCCCCGACGAGTACGTCAAGTTGAGGGAAGGGACGACTTCTTGTCCCACCATCAGGATGTCGGGCCATTCCGATGGCGTACAAAGTCCGACCGCCCGGTTGCCCCACCCTTTCGTACCCCCCCTAGACTGAACCTCCAGCAGGTGGTTACACGCTCGAAAGGCGCCCCCGTGTCCATCGGCAACTCCCCTGAAGACGACCGTCCTTCACAAGACCGTCCTTCGGAAGACAGCACCCCGCCCACGGACGACGGGCCCTCGATCGGTCGTGCCCTCCAGCAGGCACGTATCGCCGCGGGGCTGACCGTCGACCAGGTCAGCCAGTCGACCCGGGTACGCGTCCCGATCGTGCACGCCATCGAGGACGACGACTTCTCCCGCTGTGGCGGCGACGTGTACGCGCGCGGTCACATCCGGGCGCTCGCGCGCGCGGTGGGCGTCGACCCGGAGCCGCTCGTGACGCGGTACGGCGACGGGCACGGCGGGCGTCCCGCGCCCACGTCGGCCGCCCCGCTGTTCGAGGCCGAACGCATCCGTTCCGAGCCGCGCCGGCCCAACTGGACCGCCGCCATGGTCGCCGCCATCGTGGCCGTCATCGCCTTCGTGGGGTACACGGTGGCCCGCGGGGGCGACGACAGCGGTGACAAGCAGCAGGCCGCGGAGGGCGCCACGCCCGCGACCAGCAAGCCCGCCCCCAAGCCGAGCACGAAGAAGCCCGTCGACCCCAAGCCGGACCTGTCGGACAGCGCGATCGCGGCCGCCCCTCAGGACAAGGTCACCGTGAAGCTCAACGCCGCGCAGGGGCGTAGCTGGATCTCCGCGAAGGATCACAACGGGCGGATCATGTTCGACGGACTGCTCGAAAAGGGGCAGACGAAGACCTTCCAGGACAGCACGAAGATCGATCTCGTGCTCGGTGACGCCGGTGCCATACAGCTCTTCGTGAACGGCAAGCAGATCGAGGACGCGTTCCAGCCGGGCCAGGTCGAGCGGCTCACGTACACGAAGGGCGACCCGGAAGTCGGCTGACGGACGGCCCGGACGATCTTCGGCAACCCTCGAGGCGAGGGCTGTCAGAGGAACGAAGTAGTCTTGAGTCCATGCCCGAACGCCGTACCGTCGCACTTGTCACCCTTGGCTGCGCCCGTAACGAGGTGGACTCGGAGGAGCTCGCAGGCCGCTTGGAGGCGGACGGCTGGGAGCTCGTCGAGGACGCCGAGGCCGCGGATGTCGCCGTCGTCAACACCTGCGGCTTCGTCGAAGCCGCCAAGAAGGACTCCGTCGACGCCCTGCTCGAGGCCAACGATCTGAAGGGCCACGGCAGAACCCAGGCCGTCGTCGCTGTCGGCTGCATGGCCGAGCGATACGGCAAGGAACTGGCCGACGCGCTGCCCGAGGCCGACGGCGTACTCGGATTCGACGACTACGAGGACATCTCCGGCCGTCTCCAGACCATCCTGGCCGGTGGCAGCGTGGAGGCGCACGCCCCGCGCGACCGGCGCAAGCTGCTGCCCATCAGCCCTGCCGAGCGTCAGGAGGCCGGAGCCGCCGTCGCGCTGCCCGGCCACGCCCCCGCGGACCTGCCCGACGGGGTCGCGCCCGCTTCGGGGCCGCGCGCGCCGCTGCGCCGCCGCCTCGACGGAGCGCCCGTCGCCTCCGTGAAGCTGGCCTCCGGCTGCGACCGCCGCTGCTCGTTCTGCGCCATCCCGTCGTTCCGCGGCTCCTTCATCTCGCGCCGCCCCAGCGACGTACTGAACGAGACGCGCTGGCTGGCCGAGCAGGGCGTCAAGGAGGTCATGCTGGTCTCCGAGAACAACACCTCGTACGGCAAGGACCTGGGCGACATCCGCCTCCTGGAGTCGCTGCTGCCCGAGCTGGCCGCCGTCGACGGGATCGAGCGAGTCCGCGTCAGCTACCTCCAGCCGGCCGAGATGCGGCCAGGACTCGTCGACGTACTGACGGGGACCGACAAGGTCGTCCCGTACTTCGACCTCTCCTTCCAGCACTCCGCGCCCGGCGTGCTGCGCGCGATGCGGCGCTTCGGTGACACGGACCGGTTCCTGGAGCTCCTCGACACCATTCGGAGCAAGGCGCCGCAGGCCGGTGTCCGGTCGAACTTCATCGTGGGCTTCCCCGGCGAGTCCGAATCCGACTTCGCCGAGCTGGAGCGCTTCCTGAACGGGGCACGTCTGGACGCCATCGGCGTCTTCGGCTACTCCGACGAGGAGGGCACGGAAGCGGCGACGTACGAGAACAAGCTGGACGAGGACGTCGTCGCCGAGCGCCTCGCGCGCGTGTCCCGCCTTGCCGAGCAACTGGTGTCGCAGCGGGCCGAGGAGCGCCTCGGCGAGACCGTCGAGGTGCTCGTGGAGTCCGTGGACGCCGAGGACGGTGTCGTCGGGCGCGGTGCGCACCAGGCGCCCGAGACGGACGGGCAGGTGCGTCTCACGGGGGGCGCCGAGTTCGGCATCGGCCGTATGGTCGTGGCGAAGGTGGTCGGGACCGAGGGCGTGGACCTCGTCGCGGAGCCGATCGAGGGGCTTGAGGAGGCGGCCAGATGACCGGAGCCCCGGCATCCGCCACGGGCGGGACCGGCACGCCGGCGCCCGGCGGCAAGCTGGGCGCTGCGGCCGTCGACCAGGCGAGCCTGTGGAACATCGCCAACATCCTGACCATGGTGCGGCTGCTGCTCGTGCCCGGGTTCGTGATGCTCATGCTGGCCGACGGCGGGTACGACCCGGCGTGGCGGGCCTGGGCCTGGGCCGCGTTCGCCGTCGCCATGATCACCGACATCTTCGACGGGCATCTGGCGCGTACGTACAACCTGGTCACCGACTTCGGGAAGATCGCCGACCCCATCGCCGACAAGGCGATCATGGGCGCGGCGCTGATCTGCCTGTCCTCGCTCGGGGACCTGCCGTGGTGGGTGACCGGCGTCATCCTGGGGCGTGAGATCGGGATCACGCTGATGCGCTTCCTGGTCATCCGGTACGGAGTCATTCCGGCCAGCCGCGGCGGCAAGATGAAGACGCTCGCCCAGGGCACGGCCGTCGGCATGTACGTCTTGGCGTTGACCGGGCCGCTGGCCACGCTCCGGTTCTGGGTGATGGCCGTGGCGGTCGCGCTGACCGTGCTGACCGGCCTCGACTACGTACGGCAGGCGGTCGTGCTGCGGCGCGCGGGCCTGGCGGAGGTGGCGGCCGCGGCGGCGGTGTCGCAGGCGGCGTCCTCGGAGCAGGCGGCGTCCTCGGAGGCGGCCGAGAAGTGACGGGTGAGGCTGCCGAGGTGCTGCGGCTGCTGGCGGAGCGGGGGGAGACCCTTGCGGTGGCCGAGTCGCTGACCGGTGGGCTCGTCGCCGCGGAGCTGGTCGCGGTGCCGGGGGCCTCGAAGGTCCTGCGCGGGTCCGTCACGGCGTACGCGACCGAACTCAAGCACAAGGTGCTCGGAGTGGACGACGCTCTGCTCGCCGCGCACGGGCCCGTCCATCCCGAGGTCGCGTTGCAGATGGCGGCGGGTGTGCGGGAGGTACTGGGTGCGGACTGGGGGATCGCCACGACCGGCGTCGCCGGTCCCGAACCGCAGGACGGACAGCCGGTGGGCACCGTCTACGTGGCCGCCGTGGGGCCGGTGGGCAGCGCTGCGCAGGGCACCCGGAATTTCGCTGGTAGCCGCAAAGTGCTGGAGCTGCGGTTGAACGGCGGCCGGACGGAAATCCGTAGGGAGAGTGTACGGAGCGTGCTCGTCCTGCTCACGGATGAGCTGGTCGGAGGGCGTTCCGGCGAACATGGTGAGAATGCGCGGGCACAGGATACGGAACAGAACGGGGGGTTTTGATGTTTGCAGCCCTGAGTGAACACGACATCGCTCCCCGCACGGCCGCGGCACGAGGCGGTACGGTGGGGCGTGAAGGATGCGGCTACGCGGTCCGAGGAGGGAGCCACCGATGATTCTGCTCCGTCGCCTGTTGGGTGACGTGCTGCGTCGGCAGCGCCAGCGCCAGGGCCGTACTCTGCGCGAAGTCTCCTCGTCCGCCCGAGTCTCGCTCGGCTATCTCTCCGAGGTTGAGCGGGGGCAGAAGGAGGCTTCCTCCGAACTGCTTTCCGCTATCTGCGACGCGCTTGACGTACGGATGTCCGAGCTGATGCGCGAGGTGAGCGACGAGCTCGCTCTCGCGGAGCTGGCCGAGTCGGCAGCAGCGGTCCCGTCGGAGCCGGTGCGCACGCCGGTTCGTCCGATGCTCAATTCTGTCTCCGTGACCGGTGTCCCGCCGGAACGAGTGACGATCAAGGCACCTGCCGAGGCGGTCGACGTCGTAGCGGCGTAGCCCCTGGTGCAGTGTGAAGTGTGCAAGGCCCCGGCCGGAGTTCGGTCGGGGCTTTCGGCTGTGCGCGCACAGTGACCCGTTGTCGCTTCGTGTGTCCGGAATAGTGCATCTGTGCCATCGTTGGTCGTGATTCCACACGGAGGTAGGGATGTACGTGAAGAGTCCGCTGTCCGACGCTGACCTGAAGACTGTCGCCGAAGCGCTGCAAGGCGCGCTCGTCGATCTCGTGGACCTCTCCCTCGTGGCGAAGCAGGTCCACTGGAACGTGGTGGGTCCCCGGTTCCGTTCGGTCCACCTTCAGCTCGACGAGGTCGTGGACACCGCCCGCCAGCACTCCGACACCGTCGCGGAGCGGGCCTCGACGCTGGGCGTCCCGCCGGACGGGCGGGCGAAGACCGTCGCCGCCAGCAGCGGCATCGGCACGGTGTCCGACGGCTGGGTGAAGGACACGGACGCCGTGAACACGCTCGTCGAGGCGCTCGGCGCGGTGATCACCAGGATGCGCGGGCGGATCGAGGCGACCGGCGAGGCGGACCCGGTGAGCCAGGACATCTTCATCGGCATCACGGCCGATCTGGAGAAGCACCATTGGATGTTCCAGGCCGAGAACCGGGGCTGAACGCGGTATCCGGTCCGTGCGCCGGGCGGTGTGGAGCGTGGGGCGTGTCACGGGGTGCGGTGGGTGAAGCGCGGTGGGCGAGGTCCGGCTGACGGGCGGAGGTGAGCGGTCGTGGCAGGGCGGCTGCTGCGCTGGATACCGGGTGGGGCGCCGGGGGCGCCGCATCGGATACCGGGTGTGATGCTCGGCGCGCTGCGCTGGATACCGGGGCTGGTGCTCGGCGCGCTGTGGTGGTGGGGCGTGCTGCGCCTGGCCCTCGCGCCGGACGCCGGGGCGTTGGAGGGGGCGGTGGCCGCCGGGGGCTGGGGTCTGAGCCTGCTGCCGGTGCACGCGCTGCCGAAGGCGCGGGCGACGGGGGTCGCGGGGACATCGGGGCGTCGGGGCGGGGCGCGGCGGACGCGGGCGGTGGAAGGAGAGGGGGACGGCGGGGCGGGAGCGCGGGGGCGGTGGAGCTTCGGGATGCGGGGGCGGATCATGCAGGTGTGGCGGCGGCGCCGTTCGGGCGGGGCGTGAACGCGTCGTCACCGCGTTGCGGGGGCAGGGCGTGGCGGCCGATCACCACGGCATGGCGACGCCGCCGTTCGGGCGGAGGATCTGGCCGGTGGTGAACGCCGAGGCGTCCGAGGCCAGGTGCAGCACCGCGTGCGCGACGTCCTCGGGTTCTCCGACCCGGCCGAGCGGCGCCATGCGCACCATCACGGATTCGGTGTGGGCCTGGGCGCTCTGATCGTGGCGGGTCGTCATCGGGGTGCGGATCCAGCCCGGGGCGACGGCGTTGACGCGTATGCCGTGCCCACCGACCTCCGTGGCGAGCGTCTTGGTGAGCTGGACGACGGCGGCCTTGGCGGCGCCGTAGCAGAGCAGGCCGGCACCGCCGGTGTCGACCGCGCCCGAGGCCATGGTGATGATCGAACCGCGGGTGCCGGTCGCGATCATCGAGCGGGCCGCTGCCTGGCACGCGTACAGAACGCCCTTGAAGTTGACGGCGAGTACGCGGTCGAGATCCTCTTCGCGGGTCTCCAGGACGGGACTGCTGTGCATGATCCCCGCGATGGCGGCCATGATGTCCAGGCCGCCGCTGGGCCCGGTCGAGGCGGCGGTGACGGCGGTGGCGACGGCCTCGGCGATCTGGGTGCGGTCGGACACGTCGAGGGCGTGCGTGTGGGCCGTGCCGCCGTTCTCCTTGATGAGGGCCGCCGTCTCGTGCAGGCCCTGCGCGTCCCGGTCCGCGCAGTGCACGGTCGCGCCCGCCTCGGCGAGGAGCACGGCCGAGGCGCGTCCGATACCGCTCGCGGCGCCGGTGACGAATGCGGTGCGTCCGGTGAGGTCGTACGCCTTGACGGGCATGAGGGGACCGTACGAGCTTTCCTGACGACCCGTCAATTAGTGTGCGTGGCTCACCTGGTGGGGTGTGGTCCCGGCTGGCAGGTGGGGCACCAGTAGGTGGGGCGTTCCCGGGAGCCGTCGCCCTGCTCGGCCACCCGGATCGGCGTGCGGCACCGCATGCAGGGCCGTGCGGCCCGCCCGTAGACGTACAGGCGCTCACCGGGGCGGTCGCGGCCGGTGGTCATCCGGTTGGGGCGGTCGCGGTTGACTTCGAGGAGCTTCTTGCAGAGCAGCGGGAGCTGCCGCGCGGTTTCCGGGGCCAGTTCGCCGACCGGGAGCCAGGGCGTGATGCCGAGGAGGAAGCAGAGCTCGGACTTGAAGACATTGCCGATCCCGGCGAGGTTGCGCTGGTCGAGGACGGCCTCGCCGACGGCGCGGGCGGGGTCCCTCAGCACGTTGCTCAGGGCCTTGTCGGGGTCCCAGTCCGGGCCGAGCAGGTCGGGGCCGAGATGGCCGACGGCCTTGGACTCCTCGCTGGTGCGCAGCAGTTCGAGCACGGGGAGCCGGTAGCCCACGGCCGCGTGCGACGCGTTGGCGAGAATGGCCCGGATCTGGTGGGTGGGGCCGCCGCGCCAGCGCTCACCCGGGGCGTAAATCTTCCAGGAGCCGTCCATCCGCAGGTGCGAGTGGAGAGTGAGGCCACCCTCGATCCGGGTCATCAGGTGCTTGCCGCGCGCGATGACGTCCACGACCGTGCGCCCGGTCAGGTCAGCCGTGGCGAACCGGGGGACACGCAGGTCGGAGCGGACCAGGATCTGGCCCGCGAGCGCGGTGTGCAGCCTCTTCGCGGCCTGTAGGACGGTGTCTCCTTCGGGCATGACTCCAGGGTAGGCGGCACATGGTCACGGCGGCGGCCGGGACGGCGAGGTGCGCCGGCTGCCCGGAGAGTGCTGGCGGCGTCGCCTCAGGCACGCAGCCGCAGACCGCGGGGTGTCGCGTGGAAACCGGCTCCTTCCAGGAGGGGGGCGTACGGGGCGGTGAGCGCGGCCTCGCCGTTGATCCGCTCCACGGTGATCGTGCCGAGGGCGCCCGAGCGGGCCGCCTCCGCCAGGGACCGGGCGGCGGCGGGCAGACGCGGGTCGTCCGCGACGTCGGCGGCGGACGGCGGGGCCGAGTCGGACGCGGCGCCGGGCCAGGCGAGGAGGCTCTTGCCGCCGCGCTCCATGTAGAGCGTCAGCTCGCCGTCGACCAGGACCACCAGGGAGCCCGCCTTGCGGCCCGGCTTGTGGCCCGCGCGTGCGGGCGGCTCGGGCCAGGGGAGGGCCGCACCGTACGCGTTGGCCGGGTCGGCGGCGGCGAGGACCAGGGCGCGAGGGGCGGTGCTCTTGGCCGTCGGGGCGTCGGCCTGGGCGAAGGGGTCGGGCAGGGGCGCGCCGCGCTCCTGGGCGTTGGCCGCCGCGCGGAGGCGGTCCACCGCGCCGTCCATCGCGAACTGGGCGGCGCCGAGCCCCTCCACCACATAGCCACGCCGGGCCTGCCCGCTCTCCTCGAAGACGGACAGGATGCGGTACGTCGCCGAGAAGCCGCCCTCGACCCCCTCGGCGGCGACCGCGCCGCGGGTCACCACGCCGTGCCGGTCCAGCAGGGTGCGGGCCAGGGCGTGGGCGCGCACCGTGGGGTCGGGCTCCAGGGCGGGCAGGAGCGACCAGCGGCCGGCGACCGTGGGCGGGCCCGTGCGCGAGGTGGCCCGGGCGGCGGCCGTGAGGCTCCCGTACCGGCCGCGCGGCACGGCTCTACGCGCGCGATGCGCCGTGGAACCCGCGGTGCGGCCCGAGCCCAGGAGGGAGCGCATCGGGGCGAGCGTGTCGTTCGTGAGCCGGCCCGACCAGGCCAGTTCCCACAGGGCGTCGGCCAGTTGGGGATCGGTGGGGGCGGCGGGGGCGCCGCCTTGGGCGTCGGGACCCTGCGCGGCCGTCAGGGCGCGGACCTGGTCGGCGATCTGCCGGAAGAACAGGCCGTAACCACCGGAGAGGCTGTCCAGGACCGCCTGGTGCAGCGGTGTGAGCTCCAGCGGGTGCGGAGGCGGCAGGAGGAGTGGGGCGGCGTCGGCGAGGTAGAGGGAGACCCAGCCGTCCTTGCCGGGAAGCGATCCGGCACCGGCCCACAAGACCTCGCCGGACGCCGTGAGTTCGTCGAGCATCGCCGGGGCGTACCCGGAGACGCGGGAGGGCAGGACCAGCTTCTCCAGGGCGGACGCGGGCACGGAGGCGCCCTGAAGCTGCTCGATGGCCCGGACCAGGCCGTCCGCGCCGCGCAGCCCATGGCCGCCCAGGTGCTGCCACTGCGGCAGGAACTGGGCCAGGGCGGCGGGCGGCACCGGTTCGAGCTCGTGCCGCAGCGCGGCGAGGGAACGGCGGCGCAGGCGGCGCAGCACGGCGGCATCGCACCACTCCTGGCCGATGCCCGCGGGGTGGAACTCGCCCTGTACCACCCGCCCGTTCGCCGCCAGGCGCTGGAGAGCGCCCTCCGTGACCGCCGTGCCCAGGCCGAAGCGGGCCGCGGCCTGGGTGGAGGTGAAGGGCCCGTGCGTGCGCGCGTAGCGGGCCAGGAGGTCGCCGAGCGGGTCCTTGACCGGCTCGGTGAAGGCTTCGGGGACGCCGACGGGCAGCGCCGTGCCCAGGGCGTCGCGCAGGCGGCCCGCGTCCTCGATCGCCGCCCAGTGGTCGCCGCCGGCGACGCGGACCCGGATGGCCCGCCGGGCGGACGCCAGCTCCTCGGCCCAGCCGGGCTCGGCGCCCCGCTCCGACAGCTCGGCCTCCGTGAGCGGGCCCAGGAGACGCAGCAGGTCCGCGACCCCCTCGGCGTCCTTGACGCGGCGGTCCTCCGTGCGCCATTGCAGTTCCTGCTCCAGCTCCGCGAGGACGTCCGCGTCGAGCAGCTCGCGAAGCTCGGCCTGGCCGAGGAGTTCGGCCAGCAGCCGGGAGTCCAGAGACAGCGCTGCCGCGCGGCGCTCGGCCAGCGGGGAGTCACCCTCGTAGAGGAACTGCGCGACGTAACCGAACAGGAGCGAGCGGGCGAACGGCGAGGCCTCCGGTGTGGTGACCTCGACGAGGCGGACCTTGCGGGACTCGATGTCACCCATCAGCTCGGTCAGGCCCGGTACGTCGAAGACGTCCTGGAGGCACTCGCGCACCGCCTCCAGGACGATGGGGAAGGAGCCGAACTCGCTGGCCACCTGGAGCAGTTGCGAGGCGCGCTGGCGCTGCTGCCACAGCGGGGTGCGCTTGCCGGGGTTGCGCTTCGGGAGCAGGAGCGCGCGGGCGGCGCACTCGCGGAAGCGGGACGCGAACAGCGCCGAGCCGCCCACCTCGTCGGTGACGAGCTGGTCGACGTCGCCCTTGTCGAAGGCGACGTCGGCCGCGCCGAGGGGAGCCTGATCGGAGTCGTACTCCAGGCCCGGCTTCGTCGGCTCCTGGTCGAGGAGGTCCATGCCCATCAGGTCGGCGTCGGGCAGGCGCAGCACGATGCCGTCGTCGGCATGCATGACCTGGGCGTCCATGCCGTACTTCTCGCTGAGGCGGGCACCGAGGGCGAGCGCCCACGGAGCGTGCACCTGGGCACCGAACGGGGAGTGGACGACGACACGCCAGTCGCCCAGCTCGTCGCGGAAGCGCTCCACCACGATGGTGCGGTCGTCCGGGATGTGGCCGCACGCCTCGCGCTGCTCGGACAGGTACGACAGCACGTTCTCCGCGGCCCAGGTGTCGAGGCCGGCCGCGGCGAGGCGTACGCGCGCGTCGTCGGGCTTCTGCGAGCCGATCTCGCGGAGGAACGCGCCCACCGCGCGCCCCAGTTCGAGCGGACGGCCCAGTTGGTCGCCCTTCCAGAACGGGAGCCGGCCGGGGACGCCGGGGGCGGGGGAGACGAGGACGCGGTCGCGGGTGATGTCCTCGATCCGCCACGAGCTGGTGCCCAGCGTGAAGACGTCACCGACGCGGGACTCGTAGACCATCTCCTCGTCGAGCTCGCCGACGCGGCCGCCGCCCTTCTTGGGGTCGGTGCCCGCGAGGAAGACGCCGAACAGGCCGCGGTCGGGGATCGTGCCCCCGGAGGTGACGGCCAGGCGCTGGGCACCGGGGCGGCCCGTGACGGTACCCGCGACGCGGTCCCAGACGACCCGCGGGCGCAGCTCGGCGAAGGCGTCGGACGGATAGCGGCCCGCGAGCATGTCGAGGACGCCGGTGAACGCCGACTCGGGGAGCGAGGCGAAGGGGGCCGCCCTGCGGACGAGCGCGAGGAGGTCGTCGACCTGCCAGGTGTCCATGGCCGTCATCGCGACCAACTGCTGGGCGAGCACGTCCAGGGGGTTGCCCGGGACGCGCAGCGACTCGATGGCGCCCGCCCGCATCCGCTCGGTCACCACGGCCGACTGCACCAGATCCCCGCGGTACTTCGGGAACACGACCCCCGTGGAGACCGCGCCCACCTGGTGGCCCGCACGCCCCACGCGCTGGAGGCCGGACGCCACCGAGGGCGGCGACTCCACCTGCACCACGAGGTCGACGGCGCCCATGTCGATGCCGAGCTCCAGGCTGGACGTGGCGACGACCGCGGGCAGCCGGCCCGCCTTCAAATCTTCTTCGACGAGCGCGCGCTGCTCCTTGGAGACCGAGCCGTGGTGCGCGCGGGCGAGGATCTGCGGGGCGCCCGTCGCGGTGCCCGAGCCGCCCATCAGCTCGGCCGGGGAGTGGTCCTCCGGGAGGGCCTCGCCGGTGGCGCGCTCGTACGCGATCTCGTTCAGCCTGTTGCACAGGCGCTCCGCCAGGCGCCGGGAGTTGGCGAAGACGATCGTCGAACGGTGGGCCTCGATGAGGTCCGCGATGCGCTCCTCCACCGAGGGCCAGATCGACGGTCGCTCGGCACCCTGGTCGGAGTCGGCCACCGGGGAACCGCCGAGCTCGCCCAGGTCCTCGACCGGGACGACCACCGACAGGTCGAACCGCTTGCCGGAGGGCGGCTGGACGATCTCCACCTTGCGCTGCGGCGACAGATAGCGCGCCACTTCGTCGACCGGCCGCACCGTCGCGGACAGGCCGATGCGGCGGGCCGGGCGGGGCAGCAGCTCGTCCAGGCGCTCCAGGGAGAGCGCCAGGTGCGCGCCGCGCTTGGTGCCCGCCACCGCGTGCACCTCGTCCAGGATCACCGTCTCGATGCCGGTCAGCGCCTCCCGCGTGGCGGACGTCAGCATCAGGAACAGCGATTCCGGTGTCGTGATCAGGATGTCCGGCGGGCGCGTGGCCAGCGCGCGGCGCTCGGCCGGCGGGGTGTCCCCGGAGCGGATGCCGACCTTCACCTCGGGCTCGGGCAGTCCCAGACGCACGGCCTCCTGTCGGATTCCGGTCAGAGGGCTGCGCAGATTGCGCTCGACGTCGACGGCGAGGGCTTTCATCGGTGACACGTACAGAACGCGGCACCGCTTCTTCGGGTCGGCGGGCGGCGGTGTGGAGGCGAGCTGGTCGAGGGCGGCCAGGAACGCGGCGAGGGTCTTGCCCGAGCCGGTCGGCGCGACGACCAGCACGTCCGACCCCTCGCCGATCGCCTGCCACGCCCCGGTCTGCGCGGACGTGGGCGCGGAAAAGGCCCCCGTGAACCAACCGCGGGTCGCGGGGGAGAACGCGTCGAGAGCGCTACGGGCATCCGAGCCGCCGTGCGCTCCCTGCCTGGACCTGACCATGCCCTCATCCTGCACCCCACCACTGACAAAGGCCGTGACCTGCGGAAATGACTGGTTCATCGGGGTGACGTGGCGCAGAATGGAGGGATGGCGGGGAAGGGCGAGTGGGCACGGCACTGGCGGTACGAGCGGCTGCCGGGCCTCGACCTGCTGCGGGCCCGCTACCTGCGGCACACCTTCCCGCGCCACAGCCACGACGGCTACGTGTTCGGGGCGGTCTCCCGCGGCGTCGAGGAGGTCGGCATGCCCGACGACACCGTGTACGCCGGACCGGGCACCGTCGTCATGATCAACCCCGAGGTGGCGCACACCGCGCGCGCGGGCGACCCCGACGGCTGGTCGTACTCCACGCTCTACCCGTCGGCGCAGGTCGTCGCCGAGGTCGCGGCGGAGACCACCTCGGTCCGCGGCACCGTGGCGTTCGGCGAGACGATCGTCACCGACCCGCAGGCCGCGCACCTGATCGCCGAGGTCCACCGGGCCGCCGAGCAAGGCAACGCGCTGGCGGCCGACAGCGTGCTGCGGATCCTGCTCGCCCGGCTGCTGCGACGCCACGGCACGGCGCTCGGCCCACGACCGCGCCGGTCGGCGGGGGACACGGCCGCGGCACGCGCGCGTGAGGTCCTCGAAGCGGACCTGACCGACCCGCCGTCCCTGGAACGCCTCGCGGCGGGCCTGGGCACCAGCCCGTTCGCGCTCCTACGGGGCTTTCGCGACGCCTACGGGATGCCGCCGCACGCCTGGCTCACCAACGCGCGCGTGCGCGCCGCACGCCGTCTCCTGGAGAAGGGCACGGCGCCCGCCGATGCCGCCGTGGCCGTCGGATTCACCGACCAACCGCACCTGAACCGGCACTTCACCCGGATCGTCGGCGTGCCTCCAGGCGCCTACCAGCGCGAGCGCAAGAACGTACAAGACCTCTGACGGCACCTCTCCTACGGTTCGAGGCGTGGCAGAACAGACGACACCCGCAGACACACGCACGACGCACGGCCCTGATCCCGGGAGCACGGACAAGGCCGGCAAACCCGACGCGGCCGTCGTCCGCGACGCGCTCGGCGTCGGCATCGCCGTCGGCCTGTCCGGCTTCGCCTTCGGAGTGACCGCGGCGGGCGGCGGCCTCAGCGTGCTGCAGACCTGTGCGCTCAGCCTCCTCGTCTTCACCGGGGCCTCGCAGTTCGCGCTCGTCGGCGCGCTCGCGGCCGGCGGCAACCCCTTCACCGCCGCCGCGGGCGCCTTCTTCCTCGGCGTGCGCAACGCCTTCTACGGGCTGCGTCTCTCCCAGTTGCTGGCCCTTCCGCGCGCGGTACGACCGTTCGCCGCGCACTGGGTCATCGACGAGACGGCGGCCGTCGCCCTGGCCCAGCCGACGCGACGCAGCGTGCGGATGGGCTTCACCGTCACCGGGCTGACCCTGTACGTCCTGTGGAACCTGACCACGCTCCTCGGCGCCCTGGGCGCGGAGGCCATCGGGGACACCGACGCCTGGGGGATCGACGCGGCCGGGCCCGCCGTCTTCCTCGCGCTGCTGGCGCCGATGCTCAGGACCATCAGGGAGCGCGCCGTCGCGGCCGTCGCCGTCGTACTGGGGCTCGGACTGCTCCCTGTGCTGCCCGCCGGGGTCCCCGTCCTGGCGGCCGCGCTCGCCGCACCCGCCGTGCTCTGCATAGAAGGCCGTCGTTCCGCCGCCTCCGGCACCCCGCAAGGAGGAGACCGTTGAACATCTGGATAGCCATCGGCGTCACCGCGGTGGGCTGCTACGCCGTCAAGCTGATCGGGCTGCTCGTTCCCGCGGGCGCCCTGGAGCGACCCATGGTGAAGCGGCTCGCCGCGCTGTTGCCGGTCGCGCTGCTCGCCGCTCTCACGGCTCAGCAGACGTTCGCGGACGGACGCGTCCTGATCCTGGACGCCAAGGCCGCGGGGCTGGCCGCCGCCGCCGTCGCGCTGGTGCTGCGCGCGCCGTTCCTCGTGGTCGTCGCCGTCGCCGTGGCGGTCACGGCGGGGCTGCGCGCCCTTGCGGGGTGACGCTCCGCACGGCACGACGGCTGGGTAATGTGGCACGTCACCATGAGCAGTCGCGCACGGAGCCACGCGCAGTCGCGTACGGAGCACGCGTCCCGGACGGAGGAGGGGAGCGTGCCACTGTCGTCCGCGGCACGCTCCCTGGCCGCGCGCTGTGAGCCGCGCGTCAACGAACTGGCACGCCGCATGGCCCGCGAGTCCTTCGAGGATCTGCCCGGATACGCGGATCTGCCCGACGACGTGAAGGACCTGGAGATCGCCGCGACCGCCCGGCACGGCGTACGGCTGTTCCTGCGCCGCGTCAGCGACCCCGAGGCGGCCCGGCCCGGCACCCACCGGCTGTTCCGCGAGAGGGCCGCCCAGCGCGCCGAGGAGGGCATGCCGCTGCACCTCCTGCTGCGCACCCACGCGCTCGGCGTCTACGTCCTGTGGCAGGCGCTGCGCGACGTCGCCCGCCCCGGTGAGGAGGCCGCCCTCATCGAGCTGGTCGACGTCCTGCTCCGGAGCCACCCCGCCGTCATGGGCGCGGTCGCCGAGACGTACCTGGACGAACGCTCCGCCATGGACGCCGAACAGCGGGCCCAGCAACGCTCACTGCTGCGCGGACTGCTCGACGGCGTGGTCCCGCCCGGACAGGTGCTGCTCGACCGGCTACGGCTCCGTGGACCCGCCCTCGTCCTCGCGCTGGGCCTCGACGCGCCGCCGCCCGAAGGGCCCGTCGCGGTACGCCGTCGGCTGCGGCGCGTCCAGACCGTCCTCGACCGCGTCTTCGGCCAGGAGGTACCGGCGCTCCTCGACGGCGCCGGGGGCCGCGTCATCGTCCCCGGGGACGGCGCACCGCCGGACGACCTGCCGCAGCTCCTGAGCAAGGCCAGCGGGCTGCGCGTGCGGGTGGCCGCGGTGCGGTCCGACGGGCCGGAGCACATCCCCGAGGCGGCCGGCACCGCCACCGAGATCCTGCGCATCGCGCGCGCGTGCGGCCTGCCGACCGGCCTGCACCGTCTCGACGACGTCCTGCTCGAGTACCACCTCTCGCGGCGCAATGAGAGCAGCCACCGCATCGCCGCCCTGCTCGACCCGGTCGCCGAGCGGCCCGAACTCCTGGAGACACTGCGCACCCACCTGTCCCACCGACAGGACCGCAGGGCCACCGCCGCCGCGCTCGCGCTGCACCCCAACACCGTCGACAACCGGCTCGCGAAGATCACCGAGCAGACCGGCATCGATCTGTCGTCACCGCGCGGCACCGCCCTGGCGCTCGCGGCGCTGCTCCTGCGCGACTCCGAGGAGTGAGGGGGACGCCCTACAAGGGACGCCCGTAGGCCCGGAGCGTGAGCAGCGCCTCGATCGTCACCATGGAACGCGCCTCCAGCGAGGCACTGTGCGCCCATGGGCGCCAGTTGACGGGCCAACCACCGTCGTCCTGCTGTTCGCTCTCCAGGTGGGCGAGGGCACGGTCCATCTCCTCGTCGGTGAACCAGGAGCGGGCCAGCGACGCGGGCGTCCTCGCGTAGTCGTACGGGAAGTGGTGCTCGCCCGGTGCGTAGCCGGGAGCCACCGGGCAGTCGTCCTTGCGCGCGGGATCGAGCACCGCCAGCCGCTGATCGCGGACGAGCCGGCCGAGCCGGTCGGCGGCGGCCCGCGCGCGTGGGCGGTCCGGCACACCGTCCAGGAAGGCGACCGCGGCCTCGACCTCGTAGGGGTGCGACGCGGTCAGGGACTCCACGGCGGACCAGCAGAACTCCGTGGCCCGGAACAGCCAGGCGTGCCACACCTCGTTGCCGTGCAGCAGACCGACCACGGGCCCGGTGGCCAGCAGTTCTCCCGGCGGATCGGCCACCACGGGCACGAACGGGGCGTGCGGGTAGCGGCACTGGCTGGGATGCACCGCCGGAAGGGCGCCTTCCGGCGTCGAGGCGGCGGTCAGATAGCGGCCCACGCGGTCCACACGCCGCCCTGCGCACCGCCCGATCGAGTCCAGGACGTACAGCGCGTGACCGATGTGCAGGGGCTGGCTGGCGGGTCCGCGCAGATCGGGTTCGAGGGCGTGCCCGTAGCCGTCGTCCTCGTTGCGATAGGCGGTCAGGGCGGTTTCGACGGCATCGGCCGCGACAGGCGATCCGTCCCGGAAGTGGTAGACGAAGCGGCGCTGTTCCAGGACGCGCGCGTTCTGCCAGACGAACCACTCGGCACGGGTGAGCGGGGAAGGTTCCGACGATGACGAGGGGAGTGCGGAAGCTCCGGTTTCGGCCATGCAGCGACCGTAGGGCGGAAAGCGTGCGCGAAGAGCCTCCCCGGCCGGGCCCCACTCTCAGGGGCGGGATACTGGAGGCATGCGGTTGACGGTCTTTTGGCAGCGGATGGCGGATCACTTCGGTTCCGGGTACGCCGACACGTTCGCGCGCGACCATGTGATGGCGGGGCTGGGCGGGCGCACGGTGAACGAGGCGCTCGACTCCGGCTGGGAGGCGAAGGACGTCTGGCGTGTGGTGTGCACCACGATGGACGTGCCCGCCGAGAAGCGCTGATCGCGATGGTGGACAGGGGGGAAGTCACCGATCGGCCGCCGCGTGGGTGAGACTGGCTCCGTGGCAGCGACAGACGAGACCATCCCGGTGACGGCCGACGCGACACCGCCCGGCACGACGCCCCCCGAGGGGCCGCCCGGCCCGGCGCCCTCCCCGCAGGCGCGCATGCCGCACTGGCTGCCGCGTGCCATGGTGCTCGCCCTGGCCCTCATCGCCTGCTTCCAGCTCGGCAGTTGGGCCTTCCACCAGATCACCGGACTGCTGATCAATGTCCTGATCGCGTTCTTCCTCGCCCTCGCGGTGGAGCCCGCCGTGAGCTGGATGTCGGCGCGGGGCCTGCGCCGCGGCCTGGCCACGGGCCTCGTCTTCCTCGCGGTGATGATCGCGTGCGCGGGCTTCGTCGTCCTGATGGGGTCGATGCTCGCGGGCCAGATCGTGGACATGGTCGAGGATTTCCCGAAGTACCTGGACCAGGTCATCAGTTGGGTCAACCAGACCTTCCACACCGAGTTGAACCGGGTCGAGGTCCAGGACAGCCTGCTGCACTCGGACTGGCTCCAGAAGTACGTGCAGAACAGCGCGAGCGGCGTCCTGGACGTGTCCGCGCAGGTGCTCGGCGGGCTGTTCCAGCTTCTGACGATCGCCCTCTTCTCGTTCTACTTCGCCGCGGACGGGCCGCGGCTGCGGCGCGCGCTGTGCTCGGTGCTGCCGCCCGCCAAGCAGGCGGAGGTGCTGCGCGCCTGGGAGATCGCCGTCGACAAGACGGGCGGCTACCTGTACTCGCGCGGCCTGATGGCGCTGATCTCCGGGATCGCGCACTACGTCCTGCTCCAGGCGCTCGGGGTACCGTACGCGCCGGTGCTCGCCGTGTGGGTGGGCCTCGTCTCCCAGTTCATCCCGACCATCGGCACCTACCTGGCGGGCGCGCTGCCGATGCTGATCGCCTTCACCGTGAACCCCTGGTACGCGCTGTGGGTGCTCATCTTCGTGGTCGTGTACCAGCAGTTCGAGAACTACATGCTGCAACCGAAGCTGACCGCGAAGACGGTGGACATCCACCCCGCGGTCGCCTTCGGGTCGGTCATCGTGGGCACGGCCCTGCTCGGCGCCGTGGGCGCGCTGATCGCGATTCCCGCCGTCGCGACGCTCCAGGCGTTCCTGGGGGCGTACGTGAAGCGGTACGACGTCACCGATGATCCCCGTGTGCACGGGCACCGCAGGCGCGGCGGCGCGTCGGTGCTCGTCCGGGCGCGACGCGCTCTGCGAGGGCCGAACGAGCCCGGCGCCGAGGACCGCTAGGAGACCCTCCGCCCCCCCCGCGTGGTGCGCTTGACACCAAAATCGAACATCCATTCTTATGGAGCGTCCAGGGGCTTTCCTCCCAGGAATCCCAAGGGATCCGGAGAGAGCGGCCGGGCGGCGAGCCTCGAGTTATCCACAGGCGGACGGGCGTCGAGGCCGATTGTCAGTGGCAGGCGTTAGCGTCTTTGACGTGAAGCGATCGACACAAGCAAACCGGGTGGAACCCATGGCAGGAACCGACCGCGAGAAGGCTCTCGAAGCCGCGCTCGCACAGATTGAACGGCAATTCGGCAAGGGCGCGGTCATGCGCATGGGCGAGCGGCCCAACGAGCCCATCGAGGTCATCCCCACCGGGTCGACCGCCCTCGACGTCGCACTCGGCGTCGGCGGCATCCCCCGCGGCCGTGTGGTGGAGGTGTACGGCCCGGAGTCCTCCGGCAAGACGACCCTGACCCTGCACGCCGTGGCCAACGCCCAGCGGGCGGGCGGCGCGGTGGCCTTCGTGGACGCCGAGCACGCCCTCGACCCCGAGTACGCCAAGAAGCTCGGCGTCGACATCGACAACCTGATCCTGTCCCAGCCGGACAACGGCGAGCAGGCTCTGGAGATCGTCGACATGCTGGTCCGCTCCGGCGCCCTCGACCTCATCGTCATCGACTCCGTCGCCGCGCTCGTGCCGCGTGCGGAGATCGAGGGCGAGATGGGTGACTCGCACGTGGGCCTCCAGGCCCGTCTGATGAGCCAGGCCCTGCGGAAGATCACCAGCGCGCTCAACCAGTCGAAGACCACGGCGATCTTCATCAACCAGCTCCGCGAGAAGATCGGTGTGATGTTCGGCTCGCCGGAGACCACGACCGGTGGCCGCGCGCTCAAGTTCTACGCCTCGGTGCGCATGGACATCCGCCGCATCGAGACCCTGAAGGACGGCACGGACGCGGTGGGCAACCGCACCCGCGTCAAGGTCGTCAAGAACAAGGTGGCGCCGCCCTTCAAGCAGGCCGAGTTCGACATCCTCTACGGCCAGGGCATCTCCCGCGAGGGCGGCCTGATCGACATGGGCGTGGAGCACGGCTTCGTCCGCAAGGCCGGTGCCTGGTACACGTACGAGGGCGACCAGCTTGGCCAGGGCAAGGAGAACGCGCGCAACTTCCTGAAGGACAACCCCGACCTGGCCAACGAGATCGAGAGGAAGATCAAGGAGAAGCTGGGCGTCGGGGTCCGCCCGGAGGAGCCGGCCGTCGAGCCGGTCGCGGACGCGGTGGCCGGGGCGCCCGTCGAGGACGCCGCGAAGACGGTGCCCGCGCCCAAGACCGCCAAGACCAAGACCGCGGCGGCCAAGAGCTAGTCCGTGACACGACGAACCGACTGGGCCGAGTACGACGCCGGTCCCCCCGTCCCCGTGGGCCGGGGGCACGGGGACGACGATGCCGCGTACGGGGAGGCCGGGCACGAGATCGATCCGGGGGACGACGCGGCGGACGGGCCGCGTCGCGGGAGACGTTCGCGAGGCGGGGCCGGGCCGCGCGGACGCCGACGCGGGGGCGGGTTCGGGGACTCGCCCGGCGCCGCACAGGACGACGGCCCTCCTGCCTCGTCGAGGGCCGAGCGGGGGGAACCGTCAGGGGACCCGGCGGAGCGGGCGCGGAACATCTGCCTGCGCCTGCTCACCGGGACCCCGCGCACACGCAAGCAACTGGCCGACGCCCTGCGCAAGCGGGAGATCCCCGACGAGGTGGCCGAGGAGGTGCTGTCCCGGTTCGAGGAGGTCGGACTGATCAACGACAGCGCCTTCGCGGACGCCTGGGTGGAGTCCCGGCACCACGGGCGGGGCCTGGCCCGTCGGGCGCTCGCCCGGGAGCTGCGCACCAAAGGTGTGGACTCCACGGTCATCGACGAGGCGGTCGGGCAGTTGGACGCCGAGCAGGAGGAGGAGACCGCGCGGGAACTCGTCGCGCGCAAACTCCGCTCCACACGCGGCCTCGACCGCGACAAGAGGCTGCGCCGCCTCGCGGGGATGCTCGCCCGCAAGGGATATCCCGAGGGCCTGGCACTCCGGGTGGTGCGCCAGGCCCTGGAAGAGGAGGGGGAGGAGACCGAGGACTTGGACTTCGGGGGGTGACGGATAGTAATGGTGATTGCAGGGGCAGGGGCAGGGGCAGGGGCAGGGGCAGGGGCAGGGGCAGGGGGCCCGGGTGGGCTGGCTCCCCTTCCCCACGGTGTGACAGCGAGGCACGTTGCCGTGCCGCTGTCCCGGCGCGCGGCCTGCCTCCCCAGCGCTCTCACACCCCCTCGACCGGCAACCCCGCTGCTCGCCACGCCTGGAAGCCGCCCGTCAGGTCGGTCGCCCGGTGCAGCCCCAACTGGCGAAGGGAAGCGGCGGCCAGGCTGGAGGCGTAGCCCTCGTTGCAGATGACCACGACGCGCAGACCGTGATGGGTGGCCTCGGGGGCACGGTGGCTGCCGTGCGGGTCGAGGCGCCATTCCAGTTCGTTGCGTTCGACGACCAGCGCGCCGGGGATCAGCCCGTCGCGCTCGCGCAGTGCCGCGTACCGGATGTCGACGAGGAGCGCCTCACCGGCGGAGGCCGCGGCGAACGCCTCGCGCGGCTCGACCCGGTCGAGCCCGGACCGTACCTGTTCCAGCAGCTCGTCGATGCTCACCGGGCGCTGCTCGGCGGCGCTCACTGCCAGTCCGCCGGGCGTTCCACCGACTCCAGGCGCAGCACCTGGCCGATGCGGCTGTAGCGGCGGATCTGGGGGAGCGGCGGGTAGTAGGCGTGGACGGAGACGGCGTGTTCGGTCAGGGACTCGTTCAGGACCTCGTGCACATGGTGGCGGCCGAAGGCGCGGCCCTGTCCGGCGGTCAACCGCCGCTTCCTGTCGACTCCTTCGGACAGTTCCAGGGTCTTCCAGCCGTCGGCGGGCAACCTGGCGGCCAGGGCGTTCTCCTTGAGTTCGCCGGACGCGGTGAGGAAGGCGCCGACGGACTCGGCGTGGTCGTGCCAGCCGGTACCGGTGCCTGGCGGCCAGCCGATGAGCCAGGCCTCGCTGCCGCCGGGGCCTTCGAGCCGTACCCACGTACGGCCTTCGGGGTCCAGCGGCAGGGAGGCGATGAGGTCATGGTCCGCGGCCGTGCGGCGGACGAAGTCGAGCAACTCGGCCTGGGTGGGCGCGGTGTCGGCCGCGATCACGTCAGGGGAGGCTTGAGAGGCCTGGTCAGACCTCTGGGACGTGCGTGACGCGGAAGGCGCGGAGGATCCGGAAAACGCGGAAGACGTGGAAAGAGACACGGGTACCGTCCTGGAGTTCGCGAAGGACGCGCGCCGCCGGGGCCGATGGATCGGCCGCACCGGGCGGGTACGCGGAAAGCGGAGAAGGCGAATTCAGCAGGACGGACGACACACGCAGCCCGCGTAGCGGACGAGGTCCATATGGACCCTCCGCCACAGGCGCACATCGGTGTCGATCGTCACGCTCCGGAGTACACCATGGAGGTGGATACCGGTCAACTCACCTCCAGGAAGGCTTGAGGACGCCCCGGCCCTCCTCCCATGGCCTCGACGGGTTGGCGACTACAGGTGCGGGCAACGACTCAGGCCGGGCCGCCCGCCTTCGCCGTCTTCGCCGTCCCCGTCCCCGCCGCCGTCTCCATCGGTTCGCCATCGGGCGCGGACCCGCCGAGCGCGGCCCGCGCCGCCTCGTACAGTTCGGCCGGTCGGACTCCGCTGAGCGCCGTCACCAGATGTCCGTCGGGCCGGATCAGCAGCACGGCGTGGGCGGGGGCCGCAGGGTAGCTCTCCGCCACGAGCAGTTCGGCCTCGTGCGGGAGCGCGTCGACGGCCTCCGACAGCCGGGGCATGAGCCCGGCGGACATCCAGTGTTTGCGTTCCCACACGCCGGTGCCCGGCGCGACGAGGACGACCAGGAGCCGGCTCATGCCGAGCCGGTCCCGCAGCCGTACGAACGAACCGTCGGGCGCCGTCACGCGCACATCGTCGACCGGGGCACCGGGCACCGTGCCCACCTCGACCTGGGACTCGGTGGGCGGCGGCGCGAGGGGCGAGTCGGTGTACGTCCCGGGTGCGCCGAGCGGGCCGAGCCCCAGGTGACCTTCCGTGAGCAGTGCGTCGTGATTGCGGGCGCCGCCGGGAACGTACGCGCGCAGCCCCTTGGCTCCCTTGCCGCCGCGCAGTGCGGGCAGCGCCTGGTCCGCGGCGCGCAACCGGGCCGCGACGACGGCGCGGCGCTCGGCCTGGTAGCTGTCGAGCAGCGCGGCCGGGGCGGGGTGCGGCCCTTCGTGCCACGTCAGGGCCAGTTTCCAGGCGAGGTTGTCCGCGTCGCGCAGCCCCTCGTCCAGGCCCTGGGTGCCGAGCGCGCCCAGCAGGTGAGCGGCGTCCCCGGCGAGGAAGGCGCGGCCCACGCGCCAGCGGCGGGCGAGACGGTGGTGGACGGTGTGGACGCCCGTGTCCAGCAGCTCGTACGGCGGCGTGGAGCCTTCGCACCAACCCGCGAGGGTCTCCCGGATGCGCGTCACCAGCACATCGGGGGTGACCAGGTCGCTGCGGGGTGGCAGCAGCCAGTCCAGGCGCCAGACGCCGTCGGCGAGGGGGCGGCCGACGATCTCCGGTCCCGCGGGGCCCGAGGTCCGCCAAGGGGGGCTCCGGTGGAGCAACGCCTGACCGGGCCAGGGAAGTTCCGTGCGCAGGGCGGCGACCGCGTGCCGTTCGACGGCGGTGCGGCCGGGGAAGCGGATGTCGAGGAGTTTGCGGACCGTGGAGCGGGGTCCGTCGCAGCCCACCAGGTAACTGCCGCGCCACCAGGTGCCCTTGGGGCCGCGGGTGTGCGCGGTGAGCCCGGCCCCGTCCTCCTCGATCGCGTCGAGGCGGCTGTCGACGGCGACCTTGATGAGCCGCTCCTGTGCGACGGCTTCGCGCAGCGCGCCGGTCAGCGCGTGCTGGGGGATGTGGAGCGGAGCGGACAGTGACTCCCCGGGTTCACCGAAGGTGAGCGTACGCATCTCCTGCCTGCGGCGCATGGAACGCCATCCGGCCCACCGGGCGCCGACCCCGTCGAACGACGTATGCGCCAGCCGCTCGGTGAGCGCGGCGGTGTCCTCGCGCAGTACGACCGTGCGCGCGAGTCGCTGCTCGTCCTTGCCGGGGCCCTCGTCGAGCACGACGGACGGGACGCCGTGGCGGGCCAGGGCGAGGGACAGCGTGAGCCCGACGGGGCCCGCGCCGACGACGATCACCGGATCCACGGCGCGGCTCCTCCTGCCCCGGAAAGCCCGCCGAAAAGCGTCCCGCGCGGTGCGGGTGGCGTACTGGACGTACAAGAAGGGGCAGTTGGAGCGGGGTGCACGTTCACAGAGCGTATGCAACCCATTGCCGGTGCTTGCGTCAAGTGACGGAGGCAGTGGCGATCACGCCACTGCCTCCGTGTACCGCAACGGTCGAGCGCCCGTCAGATGCCGTGGTCCGCGCGCGAATCCGGACGAGCCGTCAGGTTCAGACGACGGCGCCCGTGGACTCGGTGCCACCGACGGCCGCCGCCGGAAGGACCGCGCCGGTGGACTTCTTCGCCCGCCGCAGCCGGCGTTCCAGCCACGAGGCGAACGTGGTCAGGGCGAAGTTGATCGCGATGAAGATGAGGGACACGATCGTGAAGCACGCGATGGTGTTCGCGCCGTACGCGGCGCTCATCGGACGTACCGAGGCAAGCAGTTCGGAGAAGGTGAGCATCGCGCCGCCGAGCGCGGTGTCCTTCACGATGACGACGAGCTGGCTGACGATCGCCGGCAGCATCGCGGTCACCGACTGCGGGAGCAGGATCGACCGCATCGTCTGGCCCTTGCGCAGGCCGATGGCGTAGGCCGCCTCGGTCTGTCCCTTGGGCAGGGACTGGATGCCCGCGCGGACGATCTCGGCGAGGACCGAGGCGTTGTAGAGCACCAGGCCGGTGACGACGGCGTACAGCGGGCGGTCGTCCGAGGAGACGTCGGTGAACTCCGAGTACGCCGCGTTCGCGAAGAGCATCAGGATGAGGACCGGGATGGCGCGGAAGAACTCGATCACCACGCCCGAGGGGACGCGGACCGCCCGGTGGTCGGAGAGGCGCGAGATACCGAAGAACGCGCCCAGCGGCAGCGCGATGACCATGGCGAACGCCGCCGCCGTGAGGGTGTTCTGCAGACCCGGCCAGATGTAGGTCTCCCACGGGCGGATGTCCGTGAAGAACGGCTTCCACTTGACCCAGTCGAGCTGCTTCTTCTCGTCGAGCTTCCTGATCACCCACCAGATGACGAGAGCGAAGACGACGAGGAAGCCTATCGAGTACAGGACATTGCGCCGTTTGGCCCGGGGGCCGGGGGCGTCGTAGAGGATCGAGGTCATCGCTTCACCGCCACCTTCTTGCTCACCCAGCCGAGGATCAGGCCGGTCGGCAGCGTCAGGCAGATGAAGCCGAACGCGAAGACGGCGGAGATGAGGATGAGCTGGGCCTCGTTCTCGATCATTTCCCGCATCAGGAGCGCGGCCTCGGTGACACCGATCGCGGCGGCCACCGTGGTGTTCTTGGTGAGCGCGATCAGGACGTTGGCGAGCGGGGCCACGACGGAGCGGAAGGCCTGCGGCAGGATGATCAGGCGCAGCACCTGATTGAAGCTCAGCCCGATCGCGCGGGCCGCCTCCGCCTGGCCGAGGGGCACCGTGTTGATGCCGGAGCGCAGCGCCTCACAGACGAACGCCGAGGTGTACGCGGTCAGTCCGAGCACCGACAGGCGGAAGTTGATGGTCTCGAACTGGTCGGAGCCCATGTTCATGCCCAGCGTCTGGAAGATGCCGAGCGAGGTGAACACGATGATGACGGTCAGCGGAATGTTCCGCACCACATTGACGTACGAGGTGCCGAAGCCTCGCATCAGGGGGACCGGGCCGACTCGCATGCCGGCGAGGACGGTTCCCCATATGAGGGAGCCGACGGCTGAGAGAGCGGTGAGTTTCACCGTCACCCAGAACGCTCCCAGCAGGTCGTAACCTTCTAGAAAGTCGAACACGATCTCCCGCGCTTCCGCGTGTCTGGAGGGCTGCCGGATGTGGCCAGGGCGCGGCGGTCCCCTCCGTCGGAGGGGTCGCCGCGCCCTGCGTCACCACGTCACTTGACGATGTTGCCGATCTTCGGAGCAGGCTCGTTCTTGTAGCCCGCCGGGCCGAAGTTGGCCTTCACGGCCTTCTCCCAGGAACCGTCCGAGACCATCTTCTCCAGGGCCGTGTTGATCTTGGCCTTGAGGTCGCTGCCCTTCTTGACGCCGATGCCGTAGTTCTCGTTGGTCATCTTGAAGCCACCGAGCTTGAACTTGCCCTTGAACTCGGCCTGCGAGGCGTAGCCCGCGAGGATCGAGTCATCGGTGGTCAGCGCGTCGATCGCCTTGTTCTCGACGCCCGTCAGGCACTCCGAGTAGCCGCCGTAGTTCTGGAGCTGGGCCTTGGGGGCCAGCTTGTCCTTGACGTTCTGCGCCGACGTCGAACCCGTCACCGAACACAGCTTCTTGCTGTTCAGGTCCTTCGGGTCCTTGATGGTGTTGTCGTCGGCGCGCAGCAGGACGTCCTGGTGGGCCAGGAGGTACGGGCCGGCGAAGTCGACCTTGGCCGCGCGCTCGTCGTTGATCGAGTACGAGGCGGCGATGAAGTCCACGTCGCCGCGCTGCAGCATCGTCTCGCGGTCGGCGCTCTTGGCTTCCTTCCACTCGATGTCGCCGGCGTCGTAGCCGAGTTGCTTGGCGACGTACGTGGCGACGTCGACGTCGAAGCCCTTGTACTCGCCGTCCGGGGTCTTCTGGCCGATACCGGGCTGGTCGATCTTGATCCCGATGGTGATCTTCTTGCCGCCGCCGGAACCCTTGTCGTCGCTGTCGTCACCACCGCACGCGGTGGCGGTGACGGCGAGGGCGAGGGCGACGGAGGCCGCGGCGGTGACCTTGCGGAACTTCATGTGAACATCCTTCATGTCGGCAGATTCGGCAGAGAACTAGTGGTGCAGGATCTTCGACAGGAAGTCCTTGGCCCGATCGCTGCGCGGGTTGCTGAAGAACTGGTCGGGGGCGGACTCCTCGACGATCCGGCCGTCCGCCATGAACACGACGCGGTTGGCCGCCGAGCGGGCGAAGCCCATCTCGTGCGTGACCACCACCATCGTCATGCCGTCCCGGGCGAGCTGCTGCATCACCTCGAGGACCTCGTTGATCATCTCGGGGTCGAGCGCTGACGTCGGCTCGTCGAAGAGCATGATCTTCGGGTCCATCGCCAACGCCCGGGCGATGGCGACGCGTTGCTGCTGGCCTCCGGAGAGCTGCGCGGGGTACTTGTCCGCCTGCGCGCCCACCCCGACCCGGTCGAGCAGCGCCCGGGCCTTCTCATCGGCCTGCTTCTTGTCCGTCTTGCGGACCTTGACCTGGCCGAGCGTCACGTTCTCGAGCACCGTCTTGTGCGCGAAGAGGTTGAAGGACTGGAACACCATGCCCACGTCCGCGCGCAGCCTGGCCAGTTCCTTGCCCTCCTGGGGCAGCGGCTTGCCGTCGATCGTGATGCTGCCGGAGTCGATGGTCTCCAGGCGGTTGATCGTGCGGCACAGGGTCGACTTGCCGGAGCCGGAGGGGCCGATGACGACGACGACCTCACCCCGCGCGACGGACAGGTCGATGTCCTGGAGCACATGCAACGCTCCGAAGTGCTTGTTCACTTCGCTCAGCGCGACCAGTGCGTCGCCCGCAGGGGGAGTGGCGTCCTTGGTCACCGAAACTTCGGTCATCGGGGTCTTGCTCCATCCTCCTCGGTTGGGAGGACATTAGTAACGCCATGCGACCAGCGTCATTACATCTGAGGGGAAATTGAGCATAACGATCCGGCCGCAACCGGACACTATGCGTGAAGGGGGCGGCGGCCGCGCGTACCGGCTCCATAACGGAACACGGACGTAACAGGAAGGCTCTTGACGTCGTCCTGCCGCATCGGCGTGGATGCCTCAGTGAACTCGAAGAGGCCGAGACGTGTGAGGGGGCCGGAATGAGACTGCTGCTCGTCGAGGACGACGACCATGTGGCCGCGGCCCTGTCCGCGGTGCTGGCCCGGCACGGCTTCTCGGTGCTGCACGCCCGCAGCGGTGAGGAGGCGCTCCAGGCGCTGGTCCCCGCACCCGACGCGTTCGGTGTCGTACTGCTCGACCTGGGCCTGCCCGACCAGGACGGCTACGAGGTCTGCGGCAAGATCCGCAAGCGCACGACGACCCCCGTCATCATGGTCACCGCGCGCGCGGACGTACGCTCACGCATCCACGGCCTCAATCTCGGCGCCGACGACTACGTGGTGAAGCCGTACGACACCGGGGAACTGCTCGCCCGCATTCACGCCGTGAGCCGGCGCAACACCGGCGGGGAGAGCACACCGGCGGCCGAGAGCGGGCTGCGCCTCGGCGGCGTACGGATCGAACTGCCCACCCGGCAGGTCACGGTGGACGGCGCCGTCGTCCAGCTCACCCGCAAGGAGTTCGACCTGCTGGCCCTCCTCGCGCAGCGGCCGGGTGTCGTCTTCCGGCGGGAACAGATCATCAGCGAGGTGTGGCGCACGAGTTGGGAGGGGACGGGACGCACCCTGGAGGTGCATGTCGCCTCCCTGCGTTCCAAGCTGCGGATGCCCGCGCTCATCGAGACGGTGCGGGGCGTCGGTTACCGGCTCGTCGTGCCGGCCGCGTAGCGGACGCCGTAGAGTCGCCGGGTGCGCGCCCGTCTGCTTCCGCTGCTCATCGTCCTCATGGCGGGCGTGCTGCTCGCGCTCGGATTTCCGCTGGCGGTGAGCGTGGCCTCCGCGCAGCAGCAGAGGGTCGTCGTCGACCGGATCGACGACACGGCCCGGTTCGCCTCGCTCGCCCAGTTCGTCACGGCCAGGCCCGACGAGGACGGGGAGGTCGTGGCGGACGAGCGGCAGCAGACGCTCCAGAAGGAGATCGCCCGCTATCACGAGGTGTACGGCATCAAGGCCGGTGTCTTCTACCGCGACCGCGAGCCGATGGGACGGGCGCCCAGCGACTTCGAGGTGCCCCGATACGGCGCCGTGCGGGCCGCGTTCGACGAGGCCCTGTACTCGCGCGGCAGCCACGACCCGTCGCAGGTGTGGCCGTGGCAGCAGGGGGGCCGGATCGTCGTCGCCTCGCCGGTCATCAGGGACGGCGACGTGGTCGCCGTCGTCGTCACCGACTCGCCCACCGGGGCGATGCGGGCCGCGACACTGCGGGGCTGGCTCGTCGTCGTGGCGGGCGAGGTCGCCGCGATGCTGCTCGCGGTGGGGGCGGCGCTGCGCCTGACCGGCTGGGTGCTGCGTCCCGTACGTGTCCTGGACGCGACCACCCACGACATCGCCACGGGACGGCTGAAGTCACGGGTCGCGGCCGCCGGAGGGCCCCCGGAACTCCAGCGCCTGGCCCGCTCGTTCAACGAGATGGCGGACAACGTCGAGGACGTGCTGGAGCAGCAGCGCGCCTTCGTCGCGGACGCCTCGCACCAACTGCGCAACCCGCTCGCGGCCCTGCTGTTGCGCATCGAGGTCCTGTCGTACGAACTGCCGGAGGGCAATGAGGCGATCGCGTCCGTACGGGCCGAGGGCAAGCGCCTGGCCCGGGTCCTCGACGACCTGCTCGACCTGGCCCTGGCCGAGCACGCCCCCGCGGACCTGCGGCTGACCGACATCGGGGAGCTGGCCGCCGAGCGGGTCGAGGCCTGGCGCCCGACCGCCGACGAGAAGGGGGTGCGGCTGGTCGCCGACTGCCCCGCGGTGACCGGCTGGGCCGACCCGGTCGCGCTGTCCAGCGCGCTGGACGCGGTGGTCGACAACGCCCTGAAGTTCACGCCCGAGGGCGAGGAGGTCACGGTCACCGTCGCGGCGAACGGCGAGACCACCGCGGTCGTGGTCGCCGACGGCGGCCCCGGCCTGCGCGAGGACGAACTCGCCCGGGTCGGCGACCGGTTCTGGCGCAGCGGACGGCACCAGAACATCAAGGGCTCGGGTCTGGGGCTGTCCATCTCCCGGGCCCTGCTGACGGCCGGCGGCGGCTCGATCGCGTACGCGCCCAACGAACCGCACGGACTGGAGGTGACGGTCCGCGTGCCGAGGACCGCGCCGGTGCCGACCTCGCGCGACGCCCGTCAGGGCTTGACGGAGCGGTAGTAGCGGCGCGCGCCCTCGTGCAGGGAGAGCGGGTCCGTGTAGACGGCTGTCCTGAGATCGACGAGCTGCGCCGCGTGCACCTCGGTGCCGATGTGGTCGCGGCTGTCGATGACCGTACGAGTCATGGCCTCGGTCAGTCCCGGATCGGTGCGGTCGGTGGTGACCAGGAGGTTCGCCACGGCCAGGGTCCTGACGACCTTGCCCTCCTGCGCGGCCGGATAGGCGTCGGCGGGCATCACGGCGGCCCGGTAGTAGCGGGACGACTCCCCTTGCGCGTGGAGCTTGTCGACGAGGCTGCCGAGCTCCACCAGCCGGACCGGGAACTCCTCGGAGAGCGCGCGGACATGGTTGGTCGGCAGCCCGCCCGACCAGAAGAACGCGTCGATCTCCCCCGCTTTGAGGGCTTTCGGCATGGTGTCTATGCCGATGCCCACCGGCGTGACGTCCCGGTTGATGTCCAGGCCCGCCGCGCGCAGCACCTTGTCGGCGATGAGTCGCACCCCTGACCGGTCACCGCCCACGGCGACCTTCTTGCCGCGCAGGTCGGCGACCTTCTTCACGGGTGACGAACGGGCCACGACGAGCTGCATGTAGTCGTCGTAGAGGCGGGCGCAGCCGCGCAGCCGGGCCGCGCCCGGCCGGTCCTCGTACTGGTACTTGGCGACCGCGTCGGCCGCGGCGATGGTGAAGTCCGCCTTGCCGGTGGCCACCCGGTCCACGTTGTCCCACGAGCCCTCGCTGCCGGTCAGGGTCACGTCGAGCTTGGGGATGTCGCGGGACAGGGCCGTTTTGAGCAGGTTGCCGTACCGCTCGTAGACGCCGGTCCTGGCGCCGGTGCTGATCGTGACCCGACCGCTCTGCTCCGGGTCGCCCAGCGGCAGCAGCCACCACAGCAGCAGTCCGAACACGACGAGCCCGGCCGCGGCGCCGGTGAGCGCGCGGCTGCGGGTGAGACGGGTGAGCGGCTGGGGCATGGGCGCGATCCTGCCAGTCCCGACCGGTTGCTGACCAGGGACCGGCTCGACGGCCGTGGTGAGCTCCGCGTACGCGTCGGGGTCGTGACCTCATCCGCTGGATCGGGGCCGTCGCCGACCGCCGGAGGTGGTGGGGGCGGGGCGCGGGGGCGGCATGGGGCGCCCCCGCGCACCCCATACCCTTGTTGTCATGAGCAGCAGCCACCCGCGTCCGTCCGTGGACGATCGTTCACCCAATCCCGCCAAGACGTACGAAGTGCTCACCTACGGGTGCCAGATGAACGTCCACGACTCCGAGCGCCTGTCGGGCCTCCTGGAGGACGCCGGTTACGTCCGCGCCCCCGAGGGCTCCGACGGCGACGCCGATGTCGTGGTGTTCAACACGTGCGCGGTGCGCGAGAACGCGGACAACAAGCTCTACGGCAACCTCGGCCGGCTCGCTCCGCGCAAGACGCAGCGCCCGGGCATGCAGATCGCCGTCGGTGGCTGCCTCGCTCAGAAGGACCGCGACACCATCGTGAAGAAGGCGCCCTGGGTGGACGTCGTCTTCGGCACGCACAACATCGGCAAGCTGCCCGTCCTCCTGGAGCGCGCCCGCGTCCAGGAAGAGGCACAGGTCGAGATCGCCGAGTCCCTCGAAGCCTTCCCGTCGACGCTGCCGACCCGCCGCGAGAGCGCGTACGCGGCCTGGGTCTCCATCTCGGTCGGCTGCAACAACACCTGCACCTTCTGCATCGTCCCCGCCCTGCGTGGCAAGGAGAAGGACCGCAGGACCGGCGACATCCTGGCGGAGATCGAGGCACTGGTCGCCGAGGGCGTCTCCGAGATCACGCTGCTCGGCCAGAACGTCAACGCCTACGGCAGCGACATCGGCGACCGCGAGGCCTTCAGCAAGCTGCTGCGCGCCTGCGGGCAGATCGAGGGACTGGAGCGCGTGCGCTTCACCTCCCCGCACCCGCGCGACTTCACCGACGACGTGATCGCCGCCATGGCCGAGACGCCGAACGTCATGCCGCAGCTCCACATGCCGATGCAGTCAGGGTCGGACACGGTCCTCAAGGCGATGCGCCGCTCGTACCGCCAGGAGCGCTTCCTCGGCATCATCGAGAAGGTCCGCGCCGCCATGCCGGACGCGGCGATCTCCACCGACATCATCGTGGGCTTCCCCGGCGAGACCGAGGAGGACTTCGAGCAGACCATGCACGCCGTGCGCGAGGCCCGCTTCGCCAACGCCTTCACCTTCCAGTACTCCAAGCGCCCCGGCACCCCGGCCGCGACCATGGACGGCCAGATCCCCAAGGAGGTCGTGCAGGCCCGTTACGAGCGCCTCGTCGCCCTCCAGGAGGAGATCTCCTGGGAGGAGAACAAGAAGCAGGTCGGCCGCACCCTGGAGCTGATGGTCGCCGAGGGCGAGGGCCGCAAGGACGGCACGACGCACCGCCTCTCCGGCCGCGCCCCCGACAACCGCCTGGTCCACTTCACCAAGCCCGACACCGAGGTCCGCCCCGGCGACGTCGTCACCGTCGAGATCACCTACGCGGCCCCGCACCACCTGCTCGCCGAGGGACCGGTCCTGAACGTACGCCCCACGCGCGCGGGCGACGCCTGGGAGCGGCGCACCAAGGAGCAGCAGGACAAGAAGCAGGGCGTCCTGCTCGGCCTGCCCAAGGTGGGCGTCCCGGAGCCGCTGCCGGCGGTCACCGGGGGCTGCGCCGTCGACTGATCCCGGAAGCGGGGGCGTGCCGTCCGCGGGCCAGTAAGCTGGCGATCATGCTTGTCGCCGCCGCCGTGTGCCCCTGCCCGCCCCTGCTCGTGCCGGAGGTCGCGGCCGGCGCCGCGCCCGAGCTGGACGCCGCGCGCGAGGCGTGCGACGAGGCGCTGAGCGCCCTCCTCGCGGCCGGGCCCGACCTGATCGCGGTCGTCGGCCAGGGCGCGCGCGACGCACTGTACGAGGCGGGCGCCCGCGGCTCCTTCCGCCCCTTCGGCGTCGATGTCGAGGTGGCTTTGGGCCCCGGCCCCGGCAGCGGGGACGGCGTCCTGCCGCCGTCGCTGAGCGTGGGCGCGTGGCTGCTCGCGCGCGCGGGCTGGGAAGGCCCCGTACGCGGCTACGAGGTGGCCCCGGGCCGCTCCTGGCCCACCAACGGCGAGGACGGCACCCGCATCGCCGCCTGGGCGGATCGCGTGGGCCTGCTCGTCATGGGCGACGGCACCGCCTGCCGCACGGTCAAGGCGCCGGGTTACCTCGACGAGCGGGCCGAGGGAGTGGACGCGCGGATCGCCGAGGCCCTGCGCACCTATGACCAGGACGGTCACCTGGCGCAACTGGACGCCGATCTCGCCGCCGACCTCAAGATCTCCGGCCGCGACCCCTGGCAGATCCTCTCCGCGGCCTGGATCGCCGACAACGACGACGGCGGCACGAGCCGCCTCCTGTACGAGGACGCGCCCTACGGCGTCGGCTACTTCGTGGCCTCCTGGACATAGCGCGACGCTCCCGGAACACGGCGACGGCCGCGAAGCCCTCGGGCTTCGCGGCCGTCCGCCATGTCCTCTGCGTGCGTCGGCGCCGTCAGGGCGCCGTGGGAGGTGACGGCGGGGCGCCGCCGTCCTTGCCGTCCGCGGAGAGACGGTCCAGGGCGTCCTTCGCCTTGCTCGTGCCGTGCCGGATCTTGTCGCTGTACTTGCCCTTGGTCTTCTCGTCGACCGCCTTGGCGGCCTTCTCCAGACCCTGGTCGATCGTGTCCCCGTGCTGCTGCGCGAGGTCGGCGACTTTGTCCTTGGCCGGGCCGAGCTTGGCTCTCACGCTGTCCAGGAAGCCCATGGATCCACCTTTCCTCGCGGCGGCTACTTGCGGGCGCCCTCGCCTGCCGCCTCGTTGTCGGCGGCCTGCTGCGCCGACTGCTGCTTCGGGATCTCCACGTTCTCCGTAGCGATGGCCCCGGCCGTCTCGCCGGCCTCCGCACGCTCGGTGGCCTCGGTGACCTCGCTGGCCTCCGCGGTCACCTCGGACGGGGAGCCCTCTGCCGCCTCGGCCTCGGCCTCCGGCTCGGCGGTCGGCTCGGCGGCCTGTGCCTCGGCGGACGGTGCCGCGTCACTGTCCTTGGCTTTCCGGCGAAACATGGAAAAAACGCCCATTTCAACTCCATAGGGTACTCGTGTGGGCGAAATTCCGCCCTGCCCGGTGCGTCCCATTGCGTCGCCCGGGTCACCGGTCCTCAGAACCGGCGGCTGGAACCTCGCAACAGGCAACGACCCCGGCCCTGTGGCGTCACGTAGCTCGTTCGAGGAGCGGGCCCGGGGTTTGCGAGACTGGGACGGTGAGTAGCGCAGCTCCCGCCCCGCGGGTCATCGCCGTCGTCGGTCCGACCGCGGCCGGAAAGTCAGATCTCGGTGTCTTCCTCGCCGAGGAACTAGGCGGCGAGGTCGTCAACGCCGACTCCATGCAGCTCTACCGGGGAATGGACATCGGCACCGCCAAGCTGACGCCCGAGGAGCGCGCCGGGGTCCCGCACCACCTTCTGGACATCTGGGACGTGACGCAGGCGGCGAGCGTCGCCGAGTACCAGAAGCTCGCCCGCGCCGAGATCGACCGCCTCCTCGCGGACGGCCGCTGGCCCGTCCTGGTCGGCGGATCCGGGCTCTACGTCCGCGGCGCCGTCGACAAGATGGAGTTCCCCGGCACCGACCCCGAGGTCCGCGCCCGCCTGGAGGACGAGCTGACCCTGCGCGGCTCGGGCGCCCTCCACGCCCGCCTGGCCGCCGCCGATCCGCAGGCCGCCGCCGCGATCCTGCCGAGCAACGGCCGGCGCATCGTGCGCGCCCTGGAAGTCATCGAAATCACCGGCAAGCCGTTCACGGCCAACCTCCCGGGGCACGACTCCGTCTACGACACCGTCCAGATCGGCGTCGATGTCGCGCGCCCCGAACTCGACGAACGCATCACCACGCGCGTGGACCGCATGTGGGAGGCGGGCCTCGTCGAGGAGGTGCGCACGCTCGCGGCCGAGGGCCTGCGCGAGGGACGTACGGCCTCGCGCGCCCTCGGCTACCAGCAGGTCCTCGCCGCTCTCGCGGGGGAGTGCACCGAGGAGGAGGCGCGCGCGGAGACCGTCCGTGCCACCAAGCGCTTCGCGCGCCGCCAGGATTCGTGGTTCCGGCGCGATCCACGGGTGCATTGGCTGAGTGGGGCCCTCGCCGAGCGCGGGGAACTCCGGGCCCGCGCAATGGCGTTGATCGAACGACCGGTCACAGCCTGATCACGTGATGGCATCGGGACGCCCCGGCCGTCATCCCGGCCTCTTCGGCCGTGCCATCATCGAGCGACGATCGACCAGTGGAGTCCGAAGTGGGAGGGCGCGTGGCGATGGAGGCCGGCCCTCGTGACACCGCACCAGGCGGGGAGCAGTTGAGCCCCGACGGTCCAGAGGCGATCCCGGACGGCGTGATCGCCGACGGGCCGACCGCCGACGAGCTCACCGCGCAGGACGAGGCGGCCGAGGTCGAGATCGAACTGCGCCCGCAGCGCAGACTCCGCATCTGGCAGCTCGCCCCCATCGTGATCCTGGCCACCATCGGCTCGCTGATGTTCGCCTTCCCGCTGTTCTTCGAGTTCGGGGACGGTGGCGCGGTCGTCGCGATGCTCGGCCTGCTGATCAGCTCGTGCGCGGCCGGCTGGGGCATGATGGCCGCCCGCCGCGTGGGCTACGCCCTGCCCGGCTTCCCGCCGCGCGGCTCGGGCCGACGGCCGGACTGGCGCGTCGTGGGCGCGTACGTGGTCGTCGTGGCGGCGGTGGCCGTCCTTGCGGTCTGGCGCGTGGCGCGACTCCGCTGACCGCGATGTCGCACCGATCTCGTACGATCGTGAAATGACCACCTTCCTCAAGGGCCACGGGACACAGAACGACTTCGTGATCATCCCGGACCCGGAGAACGGCATCGAGCTCTCCGCTGCCGCCGTGGCCGCGCTGTGCGACCGCCGTGCCGGTATCGGCGCGGACGGCGTCCTGCACGTCGTGCGCTCCGCGGCCCACCCCGAGGCGCGGGACATGGCGGCCGAGGCCGAGTGGTTCATGGACTACCGCAACGGGGACGGCTCGATCGCCGAGATGTGCGGCAACGGGGTGCGGGTCTTCGCCCACTACCTCCAGCGTGCGGGACACGTCGGCGAGGGCGACATCGCCGTGGCCACGCGCGGCGGCGTCAAGCGCGTCCACATCGACAAGGAAGGCCTGATCACGGTCGGTATGGGCAAGGCGGCGCTGCCCGCGGGCGACGTCACCGTGTCCGTCGGCGACCGCACCTGGCCCGCGACGAACGTGAACATGGGCAACCCGCACGCCGTCGCCTTCGTGGACGACCTGGCGCACGCCGGCACGCTGCACGCCCCGCCCGCCTTCGCGCCGGACAGCGCCTACCCGCACGGCGTGAACGTCGAGTTCGTCGTCGACCGCGGCCCCCGCCACGTCGCCATGCGCGTGCACGAGCGCGGCTCGGGCGAGACCCGGTCCTGCGGCACCGGCGCCTGCGCGGTGGCCGTCGCCGCGGCCCGCAGAGACGGCCTCGACCCGGACCTGACCGGGTCCCCCGTGACGTACGAGATCGATCTGCCCGGCGGTCGGCTGACGATCACCGAACGGCCCGGTGGCGAGATCGAGATGACCGGCCCGGCCGAGATCGTGGCCGAGGGCGTGATCGACGCGGACTGGTTCGCGGAGATCGAAACCGTAAACACGTGAACTGTCGCTCGAATGGGTGATCCGTTTCACGCTGGGCGAGAGCTGGACGGCGCCACGTGATGGGCTCGGTAGCATCAAGCACCGGTCCGGACGGGTTCCCCCGCCAGCCCGCCGCCGGGTCGAGCAAGCCGGAGGTGCTCATGAGTGCGGAGGCGACCAACCCCGCCACACCAGGGGCGATCATGCCCGGAGCACACCGCAGGCGCGGCCGGCCCCGGATCGATCTGCGCCGACTCGGCCGCGCCGCGCTCCTCGGCACGGCCTCCCGCGGCCGGCTCCCCGACGCCATCGGGCACGTCGTCGAGGCGCACCGCGCGCACTACCCGGACGCCGAGCTCGACCCGCTGCGCCGCGCCTACGTACTGGCCGAGTCCTCGCACCGCGGCCAGATGCGCAAGAGCGGCGAGCCCTACATCACGCACCCGCTCGCGGTGACGCTGATCCTCGCCGAACTGGGCGCGGAGACCACGACGCTGACCGCCTCCCTGCTCCACGACACCGTCGAGGACACGGACGTCACCCTCGACCAGGTGCGCACGGAGTTCGGCGAGGAGGTCGCCTACCTCGTCGACGGCGTCACCAAGCTGGAGAAGGTCGACTACGGCGCCGCCGCCGAACCCGAGACCTTCCGCAAGATGCTCGTGGCCACCGGCAACGACGTACGCGTCATGTCGATCAAACTCGCCGACCGCCTGCACAACATGCGCACGCTCGGCGTGATGCGCCAGGAGAAGCAGGAACGGATCGCGAAGGTCACCCGCGACGTCCTCATCCCGCTCGCCGAGCGCCTGGGCGTCCAGGCCCTGAAGACCGAGCTGGAGGACCTCGTCTTCGCGATCCTCCACCCGGAGGAGTACGCGAGGACCCACCAGCTCATGGCGGCCAACGCGGCACGGGAGGACGACCCGCTCGCCGCCATCGCCGAGGAGGTGCGCGGCGTACTGCGCGAGGCGGGCCTGAACGCCGAGGTCCTCATCCGTCCCCGGCACTTCGTGTCGGTCCACCGCGTCCACCGCAAACGCGGCGAGATGCGCGGCTCCGACTTCGGACGGCTCCTCGTCCTCGTCGCGGAGGACGCGGACTGCTACGGCGTCCTCGGCGAACTGCACACCTGCTTCACGCCGGTGGTCTCCGAGTTCAAGGACTTCATCGCCGTACCGAAGTTCAACCTGTACCAGTCGCTGCACACCGCCGTCGCCCGCGGCGACGGCGAGGTCGCCGAGGTCCTCATCCGCACCCACCAGATGCACAAGGTGGCGGAGGCGGGCGTCGTCGCCCTCGGCAATCCCTACGCGCCCTCCGGCGAGGAACACCTGGACACGGTCGGCGAGCGCGCCGACCCCACGCGTCCCGGCTGGCTCTCCCGCCTCCTCGACTGGCAGCAGTCCGCGCCCGACACCGACATGTTCTGGTCCACCCTGCGCGAGGACCTCGCCCAGGACCGCGAGATCACCGTCTTCCGACCGGACGGCGGCACCATCGGCCTGCCCGCGGGAGCGAGCTGTGTCGACGCCGCCTACGCCCAGTACGGCGAGGACGCCCACGCCTGCATCGGGGCGCGGGTCAACGGCCGCCTGGCGACGCTCGGCACGGTCCTCGCCGACGGTGACACGGTGCAGCTCCTGATGGACCGTATGGAGGGCGCCGGTGCCTCCGAGCCGTCCCGCGACTGGCTCGACCACGCCCGTACGCCCGCAGCGCGCATCGCCATCCGGCGCTGGCTGACCGCCCACCCGGAGGGGCCGAGCGCTCCCCAGGCCCCGCCCCGGGCCCCTTACAGCGGCCCCTCCGCGCGGCCCGCGGCGGCCAACGCCGTGGTCGACGAGCAGCCGGACGCGACCGTGCGCCTGGCCGGTTGTTGTACGCCCGTACCGCCCGACGAGATCACCGCCTTCGTCGTGCGCGGCGGCGCCGTCACCGTGCACCGCGTCGCGTGCCCCGGCGTGACGCGTATGAAGAGCGCCGGGCGCACGGAGGTCGGTGTGCGCTGGGCCGACGTGGAGAGCGCCGAGTACCGGGTGACGCTCGTCGCCGAGTCGTTCAGCCGCCCGCACCTCCTCGCCGACCTCACGGAAGCCATAGCGCTGGAGGGCGTCGCCATCATCTCGGCGAACGTGGAACCGCCCGCCCAGGGCGGCGTCCGGCACACGTACACGCTCCAGCTCCCGGACGCGGCCCACCTCCCGGGCCTCATGCGGGCGATGCGGAACGTGCCGGGTGTGTACGACGTGGGACGTGCCCAGCACGCCACGGCCGGAGCACCCTGACCGTCGGCAGGCCGCCGTGTGCGTCGGCGGCCCTCGGCGCCCGTCGGGGTCTCGTTCGGGTGGGAGTGGCGTGTACCGCCCCGCCGCGGGGGACCGCGCTGGTAGCCGTAGATCATGCTGCTCAGCTCCCGAACGCCCCGCACCGCCGCGCTCCTCGCCGCGGGTGTCTCCGTCGCCCTCCTCGCGGCGGCCTCGCCCCAGTCGGCCACCCCGCTCGGCATCGGCGACCGCCTCTTCCCGCACCTGGGCAACCCCGGGTACGACGTGGCGTCGTACGACATCTCCTTCACCTACAGCGGTGACAACAGCAAGCCGCTCTCCGCCGTCACCAAGATCGATGCCCGGGCGACCGACCGGCTCGACCGGATCAACCTCGACTTCTCGCACGGCACCGTGCGCTCCGTGGAGGTCGACGGCGCCCCCGCGCGCTTCGCGACCAGCGACGAGGACCTGATCGTCACGCCCGGCAGCCCGGTGCTACCGGGGCAGCCGCTGCACATCACCGTGCGGCACACCAGCAACCCCATGCCCGGCAAGGTGGACGTCGGCTGGCTCCGCACCAAGGACGGGCTCGCCATGGCCAACCAGGCGGACGCCGCGCACCGGGTGTTCCCGTCCAACGACCACCCGTCGGACAAGGCCTTCTTCACGTTCCGGATCACCACGCCCAAGAACCTCCAGGCCGTCGCCAACGGACTCCCCGTCGAGACGAAGCGCGCCGGAGCCACGACCAGCCGGGTCTACCGCACCGCCCACCCCATGGCCACCGAGCTGGCGCAGGTCTCCATCGGCCGCTCGGCCGTCCTGCACCGCAAGGGACCCCACGGCCTGCCCGTCCGCGACGTCGTCCCCGCCAAGGACGCCAAGGTGCTACGGCCCTGGCTCGCCAGGACACCCGACCAGATCGCCTGGCTGGAGGGCAAGGTCGGCCGCTACCCCTTCGAGAACTACGGCCTGCTCATCGCCGAGGCGAGCACCGGCTTCGAACTGGAGACGCAGACGCTCTCCCTCTTCGAGCGCGAGGTCTTCACCCGCCCCGAGTACCCGAAGTGGTACGTCGAGTCGATCATGGTGCATGAGCTGGCGCACCAGTGGTTCGGCGACAGCGTCAGCCCCCGCACCTGGTCGGACCTGTGGCTGAACGAGGGGCACGCCACCTGGTACGAGGCCCTGTACACCGAGGAGAAGGCGCACGCGCCCGTCGAGAAGCGGATGTACAACGCCTACCGCGCCTCCGACGGCTGGCGCGCGGCCGGTGGCCCGCCCGCCGCGCCCAAGGGCCCCAAGCACGGCGAGAAGATCAGCATCTTCCGGCCGGTCGTCTACGACGGCAGCGCCCTCGTCCTGTACGCGCTGCGCCAGGAGATCGGCAAGGACGCCTTCGAGCGTCTGGAGCGCACGTGGGTGAGCACCCACCGGGACTCCTCCGCCACGACCGCCGACTTCGTCTCGCTCGCCTCGCAGGTCACCGGACGCGACCTGACCGGCTTCTTCCAGGCGTGGCTCTACGGGAAGAAGACGCCGCCGATGCCCGGCCACCCCGACTGGAAGCCCCAGCCTCCGGAGAAGCAGCAGAAGCCGCAGAAGCAGAAGTAGACCGCGAGGAGGCTTCGCCCCGGCCCGCACGGGAAATAACCCGGGTGACGAGACGGCCCGTCCCGTGCGAACATCTTCAGGTCCGCGGCCGGATCGGCCCGCCGGGAATCCCGGAGCCCGATCGCGCGTTGTCACACATGACGGGCCCGGTGCCCGTCATCTCCACCGCATCCGAGCGACGTAAGGATCCAATGACCTCCTCTTCTTCCCCTTCCCAGGAAGCGCAGAGCCTCGCGCAGAACCACACCGAAGGTCTTCGGGCCGATGCCCTGATGGAAGAGGACGTCGCCTGGAGCCATGAGATCGACACCGCGCGGGACGGCGACCAGTTCGACCGCTCCGAGCGCGCGGCCCTGCGCCGAGTGGCGGGCCTCTCCACCGAGCTGGAGGACGTCACCGAGGTCGAGTACCGACAGCTCCGCCTGGAGCGCGTGGTGCTCGTCGGTGTCTGGACGTCGGGCACGGTCGACGACGCGGAGAACTCGCTCGCGGAGCTGGCCGCCCTCGCCGAGACCGCGGGCGCCCTGGTGCTCGACGGTGTCATCCAGCGCCGCGACAAGCCGGACGCGGCGACGTACATCGGTTCGGGCAAGGCTCAGGAGCTGCGGGACATCGTCCTGGAGACCGGGGCCGACACCGTCGTCTGCGACGGTGAGCTGAGCCCCGGCCAGCTCATCCACCTCGAAGACGTCGTCAAGGTCAAGGTGGTCGACAGGACCGCCCTGATCCTCGACATCTTCGCCCAGCACGCCAAGTCCCGAGAGGGCAAGGCGCAGGTCGCGCTCGCGCAGATGCAGTACATGCTGCCGCGACTGCGCGGCTGGGGTCAGTCGCTCTCCCGTCAGATGGGTGGCGGTGGCTCCTCCGGTTCCGGCGGTGGTATGGCCACCCGTGGTCCTGGTGAGACCAAGATCGAGACGGACCGGCGACGCATCCGCGAGAAGATGGCGAAGATGCGCCGGGAGATCGCGGACATGAAGACGGGCCGCGAGATCAAGCGTCAGGAGCGCCGTCGCCACAAGGTGCCCTCGGTCGCCATCGCCGGGTACACCAACGCGGGCAAGTCGTCCCTGCTCAACCGCCTCACCGGCGCGGGCGTCCTGGTGGAGAACGCACTGTTCGCCACCCTCGACCCGACCGTACGCCGAGCCGAGACCCCGAGCGGACGGCTCTACACGCTGGCCGACACGGTCGGCTTCGTCCGGCACCTGCCGCACCACCTCGTCGAGGCGTTCCGCTCCACGATGGAGGAGGTCGGTGACTCCGACCTGATCCTGCACGTGGTCGACGGTTCGCACCCGGCGCCCGAGGAGCAGCTCGCCGCCGTGCGCGAGGTCATCCGTGACGTCGGTGCCACCGAGGTCCCCGAGATCGTGGTGATCAACAAGGCGGACGCGGCGGATCCGCTGGTGCTCCAGCGCCTGATGCGCCAGGAGAAGCGTTCGATCGCCGTCTCGGCCCGTACGGGCATGGGCATCGAGGAGTTGCTCGAACTCATCGACGTCGAACTGCCGCGGCCCGAGGTCGAGATCGAGGCGCTCGTGCCGTACACGCACGGCCAGTTGATCGCGCGGGCGCACAGTGACGGTGACGTGATCTCCGAGGAGCACACCCCGGAGGGCACGCTGCTGAAGGCCCGCGTCCACGAGGAACTCGCGGCGGATCTCGCGCCGTACGTTCCCGCGGCGGCCGCGAGCTGACCTGCCGCATGTGAAGGGGCCCCGCCCGGGCGAACTCGGGCGGGGCTCCTTCACATGCGGGCCGAGAGGCAGTCGCACGCCTTCAAGGCGCGCTCCTACTGGCTGCCGTGCTTCTGGCTCATCGTGTCGAAGACCTGCTCGGCTTCCCGGCCCAACTGCGGTCCGGCCAGCCAGGTGTTGTCGGCCGGGCCGATCGAGGTGTTCGACACCAGGACGGTCTTGCCGTCACGGACACGGAACCAGCCGCCGCCCGACGAACCACCCGTCATCGTGCAGCCGATGCGGTACATCGTCGGCTGCTCGGGGCTGAGGGAGAGCCGTCCCGGCCGGTCGACGCACTTGTTCATCAGCAGCCCGTCGAAGGGCGGAGCGGCCGGGTACCCCCACGCGCCCATCGAGGCGACCGACGGGACGGACGGCGCCGAGAAGTCCACGTCGAGCGCGTTCCCGACCGTCTCCTCAAGGGACTTGGTGCCCTGCTCCGGCTTCACGTGCAGCACGGCGAAGTCGTACGGGGCGCCCGCGCCGCCCGATCCGGCGCCCTGCTCGATCCACTCGTTCGAGGTGGAGGCCCAGTCGGCCCAGTAGGTGCCGTACGGGGCGATCTCCGTCCGCGTCGCGCCGCGCAGCGCGTCCGCCGACTTGCCCTGGTCGTTGTAGGACGGCACGAACGCGATGTTGCGGTACCAGCCGCCCGCCGCGCCCGCGTGCACGCAGTGGCCCGCGGTCCACACCATGTTCGACTTCCCCGGGTGGCGCGGGTCCTTCACGACGGTGCCGGAGCAGACCATCGATCCCTCGGGGGAGTCGAAGAAGACCTTGCCGACCGGCGCCGCGTTCTCGTGGTACGGCACCTTCTCGGCCTGCGCCCGGACGGGCGCGGGCTCCGGGTCGGAGATGCCCTGGTCACCGGCGGCGTCCTGCGCGGCGATCGTCTTGTCCGGGTCCTTGGCGGACTTCATCCGCTCGGGCTTCCACAGCCCGTCGATGACCGGGTTGACGAAGTCCTCGGCCTCGCGCAGCCAGTCGTCCTTGTCCCAGTTCTTCCAGGCCCCGTTCTTCCACTCGTCGGGGTCGATGCCGTGCTGCCTCAGCCGGCCGGCGATATCGGCCGACAGTCCGGCCCCACCGTCGGACCCTTGCGACGAGGCGGCGGCGCCCCCGGCCGTGTCGTTGCCGGTCTTGCTGTCCTTGCCGTCGTCGCAGGCGGTGGCGGTGAGCGCCAGCGCGGCGGCGAGCCCGGTCGCGGCGAGGACGGTGCGGTGCCGTCGGCCACGGGCGGCTGACGGACGTATGGAACGCATGGTGCGGTAACCCCCGAGAAATGCGGCGCGCGACGCGTCCGGGGCGGTGGTCCGCCGCGGACGTCGGCGCGCGAGTTCTGTCATGAGCGTGTCATCGATGGCGCGGGCATCCGCGCGCACCCCTGATGACACAGCACCCCACTATGCCTGCGGGGTCGAGGACGAACGGCGGTGGGACGGTGAAGGTTTCCGCACCCACCGCCGTCGTCATTGCGGAACTACCGGCGTCACTACGTGCCTACCGGCGTCGCGACGGGACTGTCGGCGTCGCGACGGGACTACTGGCGTGGCGTCCGCTATGGGACTACTGGCGTCCGCTATGGGACTTACTGGCCGGCGAACTTCTTGCTCACGGCGTCGTAGATCCCCTTGGCCTCCTTGCCCAGCCGGGGACCGGCGAGCCAGCCCGCCGACACCGGGCCGATCGAGGTGTTGGAGACCAGCGCCGGCTTGCCGTCGGCGCCCAGCCCGACCCAGCCGCCGCCTGACGAGCCACCCGTCATCGTGCAGCCGATCCGGTACATCGTCGGGTCCGTCGTGTTCAGCGACAGACGCCCCGGCTTGTCCGCGCACTGGAACAGCTTCTGGCCGTCGAACGGCGGAGCCGCCGGATACCCCTTCGCCGTGAGCTGGGAGATCTTCGGCACCGCCGGTGCGGCGAAGTTCACCGGGAGCGACGAACCCACCGTCTCCTCCAGGGACTTGCCCGTGCTGCCCTTCTCCGGCGTCACATGGATGACGGCGAAGTCGTAGGGCGCGCCGAGCCCGCCGGTCGGCCCGCCCTGCTCGATCCACTGGTCGGACGTCTGCGCCCAGTTGCCCCACCACACGCCGTACGGAGCGACCTCGCTCTTGGGCGCCCCCTGCAACTCCGCCGCGCTCTTGCCACCGTTGTTGTACGAGGGCACGAAGGCGATGTTGCGGTACCAGCCGCCCTTCTTGCCCGCGTGCACGCAGTGACCGGCCGTCCAGATCATGTCGGACTTGCCGGGGTGGGCCGGGTCGGAGACCACAGTGGCCGAGCAGACCATCGATCCCTCGGGACCGTCGAAGAACAACTTGCCCGCGTACGGCGCACTCTCGTGATATGGGCTCCCGGCGTCCGCCGCCCGCACCGGCCGCGGCGTCGGGTCCGTCACGCCCTGATCGCCGGAGAGGTCGTTCTCGTCGACCTCTCCGCCGGGGTTCTTGTCGGCGTCGCGCATCCGGTCGGAGTCCCACAGACCGTCGATGATCGGGTTGACGAAGTCCTGCGCCTCACGCAGCCACTTGTCCTTGTCCCAGTTCTTCCACGCGCCGTGCCTCCACTTGTCCGGATCGATCCCGTGCTCCTTGAGCTTCTCCTTGATGTGGTCCGGGATCTTGATCGAGTCGCCGCCCGCCGCCGCGGAGGACGACGCCTTGTCACTCGCGCCGTCCTCGGACGGACCGCAGGCGGTGGCGGTCAGCGCGAGCACCGCCCCGAGAGCGACGGCCGCCGCCACGGGGGTCGTTCTGCCGCGCGTGCTCCCGGCACGGCGAACGGCGGACAGCGGACGTATGGGTCGCATGGTGTGAAATCCCCCTGGGCTTCGAGATCGTTGCACTGCCGAACAGGTGCGGTGGACGGATGTGCGGCCCCTCCCCGAACGGCACCCCACACTATGCCGGTGCCGTGGGGGACGACCGACGGAACCGCAACGGTTCCGTCACGGAGGGATCATGGCGCTCACCCCCCCCACGCCCCGCAACGCGGTCGTGCCGCGTGTGACGCTTCCGCGGCGAGCGCGGCGCATGTGGCGAAGGTCTCGTTTCGCAGTCTTCGCGCGGCCCGTGTTCCTCCCGCCTCCCCGTCGTTAGTGCGTACGGGGGGCCCGCGGTCGGTGCTCAGCCCTGGAGCCGTCCTGGTGTGCCGCCAGGGCGGTCCTTCGGTTGCCGCACCCGCCGACCCGCCCCGCCCACCGGTGAGTCGACAAGACCAGTCGGCCGTATCCCCAGCGGGAGGACCAGCAGCCGTGGCCGTGACCGAAAGCGCCGCACCCGGAAGTGCCGTGCACGAAGGGATCCTGCTCCGCCAGTCCGCGCGGGAGTCGGCGGCGCGCACCTATGCGCGCGCCCTGCCGATCGTGCCGGTACGGGCCCGTGGCCTCACCATCGAGGGGGCCGACGGCCGCCGTTACCTGGACTGCCTCTCCGGCGCCGGCACCCTCGCCCTCGGCCACAACCACCCGGTGGTGCTGGAGGCCATCCGCGCGGTGCTCGACTCGGGCGCCCCCCTGCACGTCCTCGACCTGGCCACCCCCGTCAAGGACGCCTTCACCACCGAACTGTTCCGTACGCTGCCGCCCGCCCTCGCCGACCGGGCCCGCATCCAGTTCTGCGGACCGGCCGGCACGGACGCCGTCGAGGCCGCCCTCAAACTGGTCCGCACCGCCACCGGCCGCACCGGTCTGCTCGCCTTCACCGGCGCGTACCACGGCATGACCGCCGGGGCTCTCGAAGCATCGAGCGGGGCGCAGGACGTCCGCGTCGCGCGCCTGCCCTACCCGCAGGACTACCGCTGCCCCTTCGGCATCGGCGGACCGCGCGGGGCCGAACTCGCCGCCCGCTGGACCGAATCGCTCCTGGACGACACCAAGTCGGGGGTGCCGCGCCCGGCAGGCATGATCCTCGAACCGGTGCAGGGCGAAGGCGGTGTCATCCCGGCCCCCGACACCTGGCTGCGCCGCATGCGGACGATCACCGAGTCCCGCTCGATCCCGCTGATCGCCGACGAGGTGCAGACCGGGGTCGGCAGGACCGGCGCGTTCTGGGCCGTGGACCACAGCGGTGTCGTGCCGGACGTGATGGTGCTGTCCAAGGCGATCGGCGGCAGCCTCCCGCTCGCGGTGATCGTCTACCGCGACGACCTCGACGTCTGGAAGCCCGGCGCCCACGCGGGCACCTTCCGGGGCAACCAGCTCGCGATGGCCGCCGGGGCGGCCACCCTGGCCCACGTACGGGAGAACGGCCTCGCCGACCGCGCCGGCGAACTCGGCGCCCGCATGATCGGCCAACTCCAGTCCCTGGCCAAGGAGTTCCCGTGCATCGGCGACGTACGAGGCCGGGGACTCATGATCGGGGTGGAGATCGTCGACCCGGAAGGCGCCCCGAGCTGCGCCGGCGCGCCCCGCACCACCGGCCTCACCGGCACCCCGGGCATCGTCGATGACGACGACCTCTCGGCCGACCCGCTCCTCGGCGGACCCACCAGCACACCGCTCCCCGCCGCGCCCGACCTGGCCGCGGCCGTCCGCGACGCCTGCCTGGACCGGGGCCTGATCGTCGAGCTCGGCGGCCGGCACTCCAGCGTCGTACGCCTCCTGCCCCCGCTCACCATCACCGACGAACAGGCGGCGGCGGTCGTCGACCGGCTCGCGGACGCGCTCACCGCGGTGGCCCGCGCGCACACCTAGGAGCGTGTCGAACACCGAACGCCGCGCCCCCCGCACGCCCCAGCCGCCCCCTTCGGACCAGGCGGCACGCCCCGCCCCAGCGACAACCGCGGCAACCGGACCAGCCGGACCACCGCATCTCGGAGCCCCCACCCCACGCAAGGAAGCACTCTTGAACGCCACTCCCGCATCCGACGGCCGTCCCCTCCCCCCTGTCGGAGGAGCCTGCGACACGCAGGCCCCGCCCGCGCCGGAGGGCGACACCGTCCCCTGGCAGAAAAGCGGCGTCCAAGAGGCCGACCATCCGCACACCGCCCCCGTCGACCTGCTGGAACACCCCGATGCCGGGACCGCCGCCCAGGTCGCGGCAGTGGAGAACCTGCTGCGCTGCTGGGTGCGCGAGAACGACCTCGCTCCACCTTCCGTCGGCGCCCTGCGCGTCGCCCTCCCCGCGAGCGGCACCGCCCTCCTCGTCCCGGTCCACCACTGGTCACCCACCGGCTGGCACCGCTTCGGCCTGCCCTACCTGGAGGACGGTCCCCAAGGCGCCCCGTGCGTCGACGCCGTGACGCTCGCCGCCCTGCTGAGCCGCGAATCCGCCCCGACGACCACCGTCCTCGGCGACATCACCGAACTCCCCGCGCAGGCTCCCTCCGGCGACGGCGGCGACCTGGTCGGACGCGTCGCCGACTCCGTGCGCCGCACGGCCGGGTTCATCGCCGACCGGCGCCGTCACCGCGCCGACGACCCCGACCGCTTCCTCGCCGGTGAACAGGCCCTGCTCCTCGGCCACCCGCTGCACCCGACCCCGAAGAGCCGCGAAGGACTCTCCGAGGCCGAAGCCCGGCTCTACTCCCCGGAACTGCGCGGCTCCTTCCCCCTGCACTGGATCGCCGTCGCGCCCGACGTCCTCGCCCACGACTCGGCCTGGACCGAACGCGGTCGCGCCGTCCCCGCCCCCCACCTCACCGCCCGACTCGCCGGAAGCGACCTCCCGTTGCCCCCCGGCCACGCCGCCCTGCCCCTGCACCCCTGGCAACTCCGCGAGCTCCAGCACCGCCCCGGCACCGCCGCGCTCCTGGACGAGGGCGTCCTGCGCGACCTCGGCCCGCACGGCGAACCCTGGTTCCCCACCTCCTCCGTACGGACCCTGTACCGGCCCGGCGCGCCGGCGATGCTGAAACTCTCGCTCGGCCTGCGGATCACCAACTCCCGCCGGGAGAACCTCCGCAAGGAACTGCACCGCGGCGTCGAGGTCCACCGCCTGCTGCGCAACGGCCTCGCCGAGCAGTGGCACGCCGTCCACCCCCGCTTCGACATCGTCCGCGACCCCGCCTGGCTCGCGGTCGACGACCCGGCGGGCGACCCCGTCCCCGGCCTCGACGTCATGATCCGCAACAACCCCTTCGGACCGGGCGACGACGTCTCCTGCATCGCCGGACTCGTCTCGCCCCGGCCGCCCCACGACCCGGCCGACCCCCTCGACCGCGCCCCGATGAGCTCCCGGCTCGCCGACATCATCACCCGCCTCGCGGCGCGGACCGGACGCCCTCGCGGCGCCGTGGCGACCGAGTGGTTCCTGCGCTATCTCCGGCACGTGGTACGTCCCGTGCTCTGGCTCGACAGCGAAGCCGGCATCGCCCTGGAGGCGCACCAGCAGAACACCCTCCTCCTGCTCGACGCCGACGGATGGCCCACCGGCGGGCGCTACCGCGACAACCAGGGCTACTACTTCCGCGAGTCCCACCGCGCCGCGCTCGACGCCCGACTGCCCGGCATCGGCGCGCTCAGCGACACCATCGTCTCCGACGAGGTCACCGACGAACGCTTCGCCTACTACCTCGGCATCAACAACGTCTTCGGCCTCATCGGCGCCTTCGGCTCCCAGCGACTCGCCGACGAACGCCTGCTGCTCGCGGCGTTCCGCCGCTTCCTCGGCGAGGCCGTCACCGGCCCGGAGCGACTGCGCAGCCCCCTGCCCGCCCGCCTCCTCGACTCGCCCACCCTGCGCTGCAAGGCGAACCTCCTCACCCGCCTGCACGGCCTCGACGAACTCGTCGGCCCCGTCGACACCCAGTCCGTCTACGTCACCATCGCCAACCCCCTGCACCTCTGACATCCCGCTCCTCACATCCCGGCCACCCGAGGACCACGCCCCGCACCACGTCACGAGAGGAGCGCCGCCGTGCCCCCCACCGACGCGAGCACCGACACCGACGCGGCCCCCGCCGCCGACCCGGACGGCCAGGACACCCTGGACCTGCGCCTGCCCGACGAACTGATCGAGTTCATCGCCGACCAGGGCGGGCCGCGACCCGCCGACGGGACGGACGCCGACGCGACGGACGACCTGCTCGACCGTGTGGGGGAGTGGGGGCCCGTCACCACCCCCTCAGGCGTGTTCCAGCTCGTCCCGGCCCGCGTCGACCGCGACCTCGGACTCATCAGCCGCTGGATGAACGACCCCGCCGTCGCCGCTTTCTGGGAGCTGGCGGGCCCCGAGAAGGTCACCGCGGACCACCTCGCCCCGCAGCTCGACGGCGACGGCCGCAGCGTGCCCTGCCTCGGCGTCCTGGACGGCAGACCAATGAGCTACTGGGAGATCTACCGCGCCGACCTCGACCCGCTGGCCCGCCACTACCCCGCCCGCCCGCACGACACCGGCGTCCACCTCCTCATCGGGGGCGTCGCTCATCGCGGCCGCGGCCTCGGGACCACGCTCCTCAAAGCCGTCGCCGACCTCGTCCTCGACCACCGCCCGGCGTGCGCGCGCGTCATCGCGGAACCCGACCTTCGCAACACCCCGTCCGTCTCCGCCTTCCTGAGTGCCGGCTTCCGCTTCGCCGCCGAGGTCGACCTCCCCGACAAGCGGGCCGCGCTCATGGTCCGTGACCGAGCCCTGCGCACCCTGCTGTGAGCGCGCCACCGCCGATACCCCGCTCGACCCGACCCGGTTCCCTCGCGAGGAGTTCCCGTGCCGAATCCGTCCGTCGTCCCGAACCCCGCAGAACCGCCCGTGCTCTACGACCCGCCCGAGCTCACGCGTGAGAACTGGGACAGGGCGGGCGCACGCCTGCTGGCCAAGCTGGTCGGCGAGTTCGCGTACGAGGAGATCCTCCGGCCGCAGCCCGAGGGCCCCACCCCGGAGTCAGGCGGCCACGCCTACACGTTGACGGTGCCGGGCCGGGGCGAGGACCCCGGCGGCCGACTCCGGTTCACCGCCCGCCGCGGCGCCTACGGAAGCTGGCAGGTGGACCCGGAAAGCCTCATGTGGGCCGCCGGACCCAGCACCTCCGACGGCGAAACGACCGACCCTCCCGCCCCCGAACCCTGCACCGACCCCCTTGCCTTCCTCCTGCGTACCAAAGACCTCCTCGGCCTCGACGGCACCACCCTCGGCCACTTCGTGCGCGAACTCTCCGTCACCCTCGCCGCCGACACCCGGCTCGACCACACCGCCCTGACCGCACCCGAACTCGCCGACCTCGGATACGCCGCACTCGAAGGCCACCAGACCGGCCACCCCTGGATCGTCCTCAACAAAGGCCGCCTCGGCTTCACGGCGACCGACACCGCCCGCTGGGCCCCCGAGGCGCGCCGACCCACCAGCCTCCCCTGGATCGCCGTCCACACCAGCCTCGCCACCTACCGGGGCACCGCGGGACTGGAGACCGCCGACTCGCTGTACTCCAAGGAACTCGACCCGCCCATCCGCCAGTTGTTCGCCGAGCGCCTGCGCGCGCGGGGCCTGGACCCGGCCGCGTACCTCTATCTGCCGGTTCACCCCTGGCAGTGGGACGACACCGTGCTTCCGCTCTTCGCGCCCGCCGTCGCCGGCGACATGATCGTGCCGCTCCCCACCGACGGCGACCAGCGACTTCCCCAACAGTCGATCCGTACGTTCCTGAACACCACCCACCCGGAACGGCACACCGTCAAACTGCCCCTGTCCGTGCTCAACACCCTTGTCTGGCGCGGGCTCCCGACGGAGCGCACCCTTGCCGCCCCCGCCGTCACCACCTGGATGCACGCCTTGCGGGACGAAGATTCCTTCCTCAAGGACGAGTGCGGAGTCATCCTGCTGGGGGAGGTCGCCTCCGTGGCGGTGCAGCACCCCGTCTACGGCGGCCTCGACGAAGTCCCGTACCAGTACAAGGAATTGCTCGGCGCCATCTGGCGAGAGCCCGTGACCCGCCACCTCGCCCCCGGAGAGCGTGCCCGCACGCTCGCCTCCCTGTTACTCGTCGACCCGCGCGGACGCGCGTTCACCGCAGAACTCGTGAAGCGCTCGGGACTCGATGCGAAAACCTGGCTGCGCAGGCTCTTCGCCGCGCTCCTGCCGCCCCTGCTGCGCTTCCTGTACCGCTACGGGACCGTCTTCTCACCGCACGGGGAGAACGCCATCGTCGTCTTCGACGAACAGGAGGTACCCGTGCGCCTCGCCGTGAAGGACTTCGTCGACGACGTCAATGTCAGCGCCGAGCCGCTGCCGGAACACGCCTCCATGCCGCAGGCCGTACGCGACGTGCTGCTCACGGAGAGTCCCGGCTTCCTCACCCAGTTCATCCACTCCGGCCTCTTCATCGGCGTCTTCCGCTTCCTGGCACCCCTGTGCGAAGCACAACTCGGCGTCCCGGAGGCGGAGTTCTGGTCCTTGGTACGCGCCGAGATCCTGCGCCACCACGCCCGCTTCCCGGAGCTGAAGGAGCGGTACGAGATGTTCGACCTGCTCACCCCCCGGATCGAGCGCCTGTGCCTCAACCGCAACCGCCTCCACCTCGACGGCTACCGCGACCGGTCGCACCGCCCGCACGCCGCCGTCCACGGCACCGTCGCCAACCCCCTGCACCAGTGGTGATCGCGGGATTGTCAGTGGGGCCGTCTAGGGTGGTCGAGCTATGACGAAGCCCTCACTCCCCGAGCTCCTGCACGCCGCCGTCACCGCTGTCGGCGGCACGGAGCGCCCTGGCCAGGTGACCATGGCCGAGACCGTCGCCGAGGCGATCGACGACGGTTCCCACCTCCTGGTCCAGGCGGGCACCGGTACCGGAAAGTCCCTCGGATACCTCGTGCCGGCCCTGGCCCACGGGGAGCGCGTCGTGGTGGCCACGGCCACGCTCGCCCTCCAGCGCCAGCTCGTCGAGCGGGACCTGCCGCGCACGGTCGAGGCCCTGCATCCGCTGCTGCGCCGCCGCCCCACCTTCGCCATGCTCAAGGGCCGGTCGAACTACCTGTGCCTGCACCGCCTCCACGAAGGCATGCCGCAGGACGAGGAAGAGGGCCTTTTCGACCAGTTCGAGGCGGCGGCACCGACCAGCAAGCTCGGCCAGGACCTGCTGCGTATGCGGGACTGGGCGGACGAGACGGAGACCGGCGACCGGGACGACCTCACGCCCGGTGTCTCCGACCGGGCCTGGTCCCAGGTCTCCGTCTCCTCGCGAGAATGTCTCGGCGCGTCGAAGTGCGCGTACGGGCAGGAGTGCTTCGCGGAGATGTCCCGGGAGCGGGCCAAGCTCTCCGACGTCATCGTGACCAACCACGCGCTGCTCGCGATCGACGCCATCGAGGGCGCTCCGGTCCTGCCCGAGCACGAGGTCCTCATCGTGGACGAGGCCCATGAGCTGGTGTCCAGGGTGACCGGGGTGGCGACGGGCGAGCTCACCCCCGGCCAGGTCAACCGCGCGGTCCGGCGCGCCGCGAAGCTGGTGAACGAGAAGGCCGCGGACCAGCTCCAGACCGCCGCCGAGGGCTTCGAGCGGCTCATGGAGCTGGCCCTGCCGGGCCGACTCGAGGAGATCCCCGAAGACCTGGGCTATGCCCTGATGGCGCTGCGTGACGCCGCGCGGACGGTGATCACCGCCATCGGCTCCACGCGCGACAAGTCCGTCCAGGACGAGGACGCCGTACGCAAGCAGGCGCTCGCCTCCGTGGAGACGATCCACGACGTCGCGGAGCGGATCACGAACGGGTCGGAGTGGGACGTCGTCTGGTACGAGCGCCATGAGCCCCGCGCCGGATCCTCCTTCCGGCAGAGCGGCGCCTCCCTGCGGGTGGCACCCATGTCCGTGTCGGGCCTGCTCCGGGAGAAGCTGTTCTCGGAGCGCTCGGTCACCTTGACCTCGGCGACCCTCAAACTCGGCGGCGACTTCAACGGCGTGGGCGCCTCCCTGGGCCTCGCTCCCGAAGGCACCCAGGGCGACGACCTGCCCGTCTGGAAGGGCGTCGACGTCGGCTCCCCCTTCGACTACCCGAAGCAGGGCATCCTCTACGTCGCCAAGCACCTGGCCCGCCCCGCCCGCGAGGGCACGCGGAGCGACATGCTGGACGAGCTGACCGAGCTGGTGCAGGCCGCGGGCGGCAGGACGCTGGGCCTGTTCTCCTCGATGCGCGCCGCTCAGGCGGCTGCCGAGGAGCTGCGTGAGCGGATCCCCGAGTTCCCGATCCTGTTGCAGGGCGAGGACACCCTCGGCGAGCTGATCAAGAATTTCGCGGCGGATCCGAAGACATGTCTCTTCGGCACGCTGTCGCTGTGGCAGGGCGTGGATGTACCGGGCGCGAGCTGCCAGCTCGTCGTCATGGACAAGATCCCGTTCCCCCGGCCCGACGACCCGCTGATGAGCGCCCGGCAGAAGGCGGTGGAGGACGCGGGGGGCAACGGTTTCATGGCGGTGGCCGCGACCCACGCGGCGCTGCTGATGGCGCAGGGAGCGGGCCGCCTGGTGCGCGCGACCGGTGACCGTGGGGTCGTCGCCGTCCTCGACCCCCGTCTGGCGACAGCCCGCTACGGCAGTTATCTGCGGGCCTCGATGCCGGACTTCTGGTACACGACGGACCGGACTCAGGCGCGTCGCTCACTCGCGGCGATCGACGCGACGGCGACGGCGGACGGGAAGTAGCCCCGCGGGACCGCCCCGCGGGGCGGTCCCGCCGAGGACCGGGGCCGCTGCGGACAGCGCAGGGCCCCGGAACCGGCGCAGTTGGTTCCGGGGCCCGGTCAGGGAGGGGTCAGACCCGGCGCAGCACAGCCACGACCTTGCCCAGGATCGTCGCCTCGTCACCGGGGATCGGCTGGTACGCGGCGTTGTGGGGGAGGAGCCACACGTGGCCGTCCTCGCGCTTGAACCGCTTGACGGTGGCCTCGCCGTCGAGCATGGCGGCGACGATGTCGCCGTTCTCCGCGACGGGCTGGCGGCGGACCGTGACCCAGTCGCCGTCGCAGATCGCGGCCTCGATCATGGAGTCACCGACGACCTTCAGGACGAACAGCTCGCCGTCGCCGACCAACTGCCGGGGGAGCGGGAAGACATCCTCGACCGACTCCTCGGCCAGGATCGGCCCACCGGCGGCGATCCGGCCGACCAGCGGCACGTACGAGGCGGCCGGCTTGCCCGTCGTGTCCGTGGGCTGCGCGCTCGGCTGGTCGGAGCCGCGGACCTCGTAGGCGCGCGGGCGGTGCGGGTCGCGGCGGAGGAAGCCCTTGCGTTCGAGAGCCATGAGCTGGTGCGCGACCGACGACGTGCTGGACAGGCCCACCGCCTGACCGATCTCCCTCATCGACGGCGGGTACCCGCGACGCTGCACCGAGTCCCGGATGACCTCGATGACGCGCCGCTGGCGGTCGGTGAGCCCCGAACTGTCCGCGCGGATACCCGGAGGTCGGCCGGGCAAGGAGCGGCCTGGCTTCGGCCCCTCCGGGCTCATGGGCGCGTCATTCATGGCATGCACCGGCTCGAGTCGGCCCTGGGCGCGGCCCTGGGCAGTGATGGTGGCACTGTCTGCGGTCGTGGTCACGTCGTTAGGCCCCTCTCGAATGTCTCCCTAGCTAGCCAACGGTAGTTCCTTTCGAAAGGTTGCGCCAAACACACGTTCGAGTGAAAAACCGTAGATTACTTGTCGTGATCATGTGCCTGGGTGTATGACCGGCGACCGGAGAGCGGCATTTCGGTTCAATCCGGTACGCTTCACCGCCGAGCCCGCGGCCCGCTCCTAGGGCCGTCCCAGTCTGCCATTGGTGGCTTCGCCCTCCGGATACCGGCCCCTTCTCGCGTGCGCCGTGCCGGTCGAAGGCTGTGGCCTGTGGTGTTTCCGGGCTGTGTGCGGTCGACTCCGCTTCCTCGACACGCTCTAGTACCCCAAAGGCAGCCGAGCACCACATCTAGTGGTTGGATGGCATCAGCAGCCCAGGGGTTGTGGTCCCGGTGGTTTCGCGACCCAGGTCATCGCCTATGCTTGGGGCTGCTTCGAGGGGCGGAAACCGCCTCTTGGGGCTATCGAGTCGTGCCGTGAAGGAGGGTTGGGAGTTCATGCACTGTCCCTTCTGCAGGCACCCCGACAGCCGTGTCGTCGACAGCCGCACCACCGACGACGGCACAGCGATCCGCCGGCGCCGTCAGTGTCCGGACTGCTCCCGTCGTTTCACGACGGTGGAGACGTGTTCACTGATGGTGGTCAAGCGGAGCGGGGTCACCGAACCCTTCAGCCGCACCAAGGTCATCAACGGAGTGCGCAAGGCGTGCCAGGGGCGCCCGGTGACCGAGGACGCCCTGGCTCTGCTCGGCCAGCGCGTGGAGGAAGCGGTGCGGGCCACCGGCAGCGCCGAACTGACCACCCATGACGTGGGCCTGGCCATACTGGGCCCCCTTCAGGAGCTGGACCTCGTCGCCTACCTGCGTTTCGCGTCCGTGTACCGGGCCTTCGACTCGCTGGAGGACTTCGAGTCGGCGATCGCGGAGCTGAGGGAGCAGGGGCCCGGCGCGGAGGCGGGCCGCGCGGGCGGCGAGCGCGTGGAGAGTGACGGCGGGCCCGGCGGGACGGTAGGAGTCCCCGTGCCCGCACACGCCGCCGACTGACCGGCCAGGGGCGGTCGGCGGCCAACAAGGACCTGCTGCGGGCGGCGAGAGCGGCGGTCGCAGTACAAGACACACACCGTGCCACGGGAATCACGCGGCACTTTAGGGCGTTTTAGCCCGGTATATGGGAGGCGGCATGACAGAGACGGCGAGCGGCCCGGCACGGGGTTCCCGCGCAAAGGGTGCCAAGGCGAGCAAGGGCCTGCGTATCGAGCGCATCCACACCACCCCCGGCGTGCATCCGTACGACGAGGTGGAATGGGCGTATCGCGACGTCGTCATGACCAACTGGCGCGACGGCTCGATCAACTTCGAGCAGCGTGGCGTCGAGTTCCCCGAGTTCTGGTCGGTGAACGCGGTCAACATCGTGACCAGCAAGTACTTCCGGGGCGCCGTCGGCACCCCGCAGCGCGAGGTGAGCCTCAAGCAGCTCATCGACCGCATCGTGAAGACGTACCGGAAGGCCGGCGAGGACTACAAGTACTTCGCTTCCCCCGCTGACGCCGAGATCTTCGAGCACGAGCTGGCCTACGCCCTCCTGCACCAGATCTTCAGCTTCAACTCGCCGGTCTGGTTCAACGTCGGCACCCCGCAGCCCCAGCAAGTCTCCGCCTGCTTCATCCTGGCCGTCGACGACTCCATGGAGTCGATCCTCGACTGGTACAAGGAAGAGGGCATGATCTTCAAGGGCGGCTCCGGCGCCGGCCTGAACCTCTCCCGTATCCGCTCCTCCAAGGAGCTCCTCTCCTCCGGCGGCAACGCCTCGGGCCCCGTCTCCTTCATGCGCGGTGCCGACGCCTCCGCGGGAACGATCAAGTCCGGTGGCGCCACCCGTCGCGCGGCCAAGATGGTCATCCTCGACGTCGATCACCCCGACATCGAGGACTTCATCGAGACCAAGGTGAAGGAGGAGGAGAAGATCCGCGCCCTGCGCGACGCGGGCTTCGACATGGACCTGGGCGGCGACGACATCACGTCCGTCCAGTACCAGAACGCCAACAACTCGGTCCGTGTGAACGACACGTTCATGAAGGCGGTCGAGGAGGGCGGCAAGTTCGGCCTCACCTCCCGGATGACCGGTGACGTCATCGAGGAGGTCGACGCCAAGTCGCTCTTCCGCAAGATGGCCGAGGCCGCCTGGGCCTGCGCCGACCCCGGCATCCAGTACGACGACACCATCAACCAGTGGCACACGTGCCCGGAGTCCGGCCGCATCAACGGCTCGAACCCGTGCAGCGAGTACATGCACCTGGACAACACGTCCTGCAACCTCGCCTCGCTGAACCTGATGAAGTTCCTGAAGGACGACAACAAGGGCAACCAGTCCTTCGACGTCGAGCGCTTCTCCAAGGTCGTCGAGCTGGTCATCACCGCGATGGACATCTCCATCTGCTTCGCCGACTTCCCGACGCAGAAGATCGGCGAGAACACCCGCGCCTTCCGCCAGCTCGGCATCGGCTACGCGAACCTGGGCGCCCTGCTCATGGCGACCGGCCACGCCTACGACTCGGACGGCGGCCGCGCCCTCGCCGGCTCCATCACCTCGCTCATGACGGGCACGTCCTACAAGCGCTCCGCCGAGCTCGCCGCGGTCGTCGGTCCCTACGACGGCTACGCCAAGAACGCCACGCCGCACCAGCGCGTCATGAAGCAGCACGCCGACGCCAACACGGCGGCCGTCCGCATGGACGACCTGGACACGCCGATCTGGGCCGCCGCCACGGAGGCCTGGCAGGACGTGCTCCGCCTCGGCGAGAAGAACGGTTTCCGTAACTCGCAGGCGTCCGTCATCGCCCCGACCGGCACCATCGGTCTCGCGATGTCCTGCGACACCACCGGCCTCGAGCCCGACCTCGCCCTGGTCAAGTTCAAGAAGCTGGTCGGCGGCGGCTCGATGCAGATCGTCAACGGCACCGTCCCGCAGGCCCTGCGCCGCCTGGGCTACCAGGAGGAGCAGATCGAGGCGATCGTCGCCCACATCGCCGACCACGGCAATGTGATCGACGCCCCGGGCCTGAAGACCGAGCACTACGAGGTCTTCGACTGCGCCATGGGCGAGCGTTCCATCTCCGCGATGGGCCACGTCCGCATGATGGCCGCGATCCAGCCGTGGATCTCCGGCGCCCTCTCCAAGACCGTCAACCTGCCGGAGACGGCGACGGTCGAGGACGTCGAGGAGGTCTACTTCGAGGCGTGGAAGATGGGCGTCAAGGCGCTCGCCATCTACCGCGACAACTGCAAGGTCGGCCAGCCCCTCTCCGCGAAGACCAAGGAGAAGGAGAAGGTCGAGGTGACCGAGAAGACCGAGGCGGAGATCCGCAAGGCGGTCGAGAAGGTCGTCGAGTACCGCCCGGTCCGCAAGCGCCTCCCCAAGGGCCGTCCCGGCATCACCACCTCCTTCACGGTGGGCGGCGCCGAGGGCTACATGACCGCCAACTCCTACCCCGACGACGGTCTCGGCGAGGTCTTCCTGAAGATGTCCAAGCAGGGCTCGACCCTCGCGGGCATGATGGACGCCTTCTCCATCGCCGTCTCCGTGGGTCTCCAGTACGGCGTGCCGCTGGAGACGTACGTCTCGAAGTTCACGAACATGCGCTTCGAGCCGGCCGGTATGACGGACGACCCGGACGTGCGGATGGCGCAGTCGATCGTCGACTACATCTTCCGCCGCCTGGCGCTCGACTTCCTGCCCTTCGAGACGCGCTCCGCGCTCGGCATCCACTCCGCGGAGGAGCGTCAGCGCCACCTGGAGACGGGCTCCTACGAGCCGTCCGACGACGAGGTCGACGTCGAGGGTCTGGCGCAGTCGGCGCCCGTCCAGGCGCAGGCCGAGCCCCTGAAGGCCGTCGAGACGCCCAAGGCCGAGGCGGCCGCGGTGCAGCCCGCGCCGCAGCAGGCGCACACCAGCGCCGAGCTCGTCGAGATGCAGTTGGGCATCCAGGCGGACGCCCCGCTCTGCTTCTCCTGCGGTACGAAGATGCAGCGCGCCGGTTCCTGCTACATCTGCGAGGGCTGCGGCTCGACCAGCGGTTGCAGCTGACCGTCCGACCCGGAGGGGCGGTAGGACCTGCACGGTCCCGCCGCCCCTTCGGCGTCCTCGGCCGCACCCGCTAGAGGGCGCCCATCGCGGCGGCGAACGCCGCGAGATCGCCGTCGAAGCCGCGGACGGTCTCGTGGAACGCCCACTCGCCGTCGCTGCCTCTGGTGAACTCGGCGAACGTGGCCGCCGAGCTGCCCCCCACCGCGGCGAGGTCGTGCTGCGACAGGTCGGTGTAGCCCTCCCGGACGCGGACCGCCGTGTTCGCCACATCGCCGAACACGATGGCCGCGCCCGACTGTTGCTCGCTCTGCTGGATGACCACGCCCACGACCACGCGCGCGTAGCGAGGCGCGAGCCGGTCCAGTTCGAGGGTCATGACCTCGTCGAAACCGAAGCCCTGGCCGGTCCTGCTGTCCCGGTTGAGGTTGATGGTCCCGTCGGGGGAGCGGCTGTCGAAGTGGACGACGTAGGCGGGGCTCCCGTGCGGGTCCTCGCCGGTGTACGCCGCGGCGATGAGGTCCAGGTCATGAGGCGGCGAACCCAGCGGACTCGGATCCCACTTCAGGCCGACCTCGATCTTCTCGATCCCCTTGCGGAGACTGCTCACCGAACTCCCCCTTCACGGCGCGGTATTGCGTGCTGCCGAACACGCTACGTCCTCCCACCGACAAAGGATCATTGAGCCATGACCTGGAACGCGGAAGAACTGGATATGGACGCCTACACGGCGCGGATCGGCTATACGGGGGACCTCAAGCAGGACGCGGAGACGCTGCGCGGCCTGCACCGCGCTCATGTGGACGCGATCCCGTTCGAGAACCTGGAGATGATGCTGGGCAGGCCGGTGCCGCTCGATCTGCCCGCTCTCCAGGACAAGTTGGTGAACAGGCGCCGCGGAGGCTACTGCTACGAGCACAACCTGCTGTTCGCCGCTGTGCTGGAGCGCATCGGCTTCCCCGTGCGCGGACTCGGCGCCCGCGTACGCCTAGGGGCCGGCTCCGTACGACCGGTGACGCACATGCTGACGCGCGTATGGGCCGGTGAACGGGAGTGGCTGTGCGACGTCGGTTTCGGCGCGTCGGGACTGCGGGAGCCGATACCGCTGGAGGACGGTGCGCAAGGAACGCAGGGTGCATGGGAGTTCGGCGTCGAGAAGGAAAGGGAAGGGGACGGCGCCTGGGTGCTGCGCAGCCGACAGCCGGACGGTTGGCGTGATGTGTACGCCTTCACGCTGGAGGAGCGCCTTCCTGTCGACTACGTAGTGCTGAATCACTACACCTCCACGCATCCCAGGTCCGGGTTCATCCGGCGTCCTGTGGTGCAGTACGGCATCGGGGACGCCCGTCGCCTGCTCACGGGGTCGGAGTTCGTCGTCGAGTACGCGGACGGCCGTCGGACCGAACGCGAGGTGGAGGCAGGGGAGTTGGGTTCGGTGCTCGATCGTGAGTTCGGGATCGAGTTGAGCGCGGCCGAACTCACCGCGTTGGTACGGGCGCACTACGCCGGAGAGTGACCCCGCGTCACGCACCGCGCCGTACGATGGCGCGGTGCTGGTCAAGTGGATTCGCTGCGCCGTTGTGGACCGACGGGGGTTCGAGCGGGGACAGCGGAAATGGGCGGGGCTCCTCGGGGAGCCGGGGTTCCGGGGGCAGGGCGGGGGCTGGAGCAGGAAACGGCCCGATGTGGCCCATGTCTTCGGCTTCTGGGAGAGTCGTGCCTTCTACGACTCCTTCATGGCCCGCTCCCACGATCGGCTCGCCGCGGCCCAGACGGGGACCTACAAGGACATGCGGGCGAAGCTGTTCGACCACCTCTTCGATCTGAAGACGGGGTTCGAGCCGAGGTTCACCGACGCGGACGTCGTCCGGATCGCGCATTGCAAGGTCCGGGCCGAGCGGGCGGAGCACTTCACCCTGATGCAGCAGAAGGTGTGGAACCCGGCGATGGCCGGTTCGCCCGGGATGGTCCGGGGCCTCTTCGGAGGGGCCCCGGGCGACGAGTTCCTGGTCCTGTCGATGTGGCTGTCCGCCGCGGAGCACGGGAAGTACCAGGTCGACCGGGTGGAGCGGTTGTCCACGCGGGCCCGGACCGAGGACGACATCGAGGCCATCAGCGGCGACATCGTGCAACTGGAGCCGACCTGGACGGTGTGAAGGAGCGAGGGTACGCGTGAGCACGCGCGCGTGGCGCCCCGCGTCCGCCGGACGGAGACCGTACGAGTACTCGAAACCGGCCGAACCGATCTAGTGTTTGGGCATGGCACGACCGCGGCGCATCGTATTGGTCCGGCACGGCGAGTCGGAAGGCAATGCCGACGACACCGTGTACGAGCGCGAGCCCGACCATGCCCTGGCGCTCACCGAGACGGGCCGGCTGCAGGCCGAGGAGACCGGCAGAGAGCTGCGGGAACTGTTCGGCGATGAGCGCGTCAGCGTCTACGTCTCGCCGTACCGGCGTACCCACGAGACGTTCCAGGCGTTCGGTCTCGACCCTGATCTCGTACGGGTGCGCGAGGAGCCCCGCCTCAGGGAGCAGGACTGGGGAAACTGGCAGGACCGCGACGACGTACGGCTCCAGAAGGCGTATCGCGACGCCTACGGCCACTTCTTCTACCGCTTCGCCCAGGGCGAGTCCGGGGCGGACGTGTACGACCGTGTAGGGGCGTTCCTGGAGAGTCTGTACCGCAGTTTCGAGCACCCGGACCACCCGCCGAACGTCCTGCTCGTGACGCACGGGCTGACGATGCGGCTGTTCTGCATGCGCTGGTTCCACTGGACGGTCGCGGAATTCGAGTCGCTGTCGAATCCCGGGAACGGCGAGATGCGGGCGCTCGTTCTCGGGGAGAACGGGAAGTACGAGATGAACCGGCCATTCGAACGCTGGTGCGACCCGGTCTCCTACGGGGCCCTTGGATAGAGTGGCAGGCCGATGATCGCTGATTCCTCTCCCGACCGGCGCTTGGACCGCGCCCTGGCCAGCCTGCGCGGACTCTCCGTGGGCGATGCGCTGGGATCGCAGTTCTTCGTCCCGGTGAACTATCCGCTGCTCAAGCGCCAGGAGCTTCCGGACGCCCCCTGGCAGTGGACCGACGACACCGAGATGGCGTGCTCCGTCGTGGCCGTCCTGGCCGCGCACGGCCGCGTCGACCAGGACGCCCTGGCGCACTCGTTCGCCCACCACCACGACGTCGACCGCGGGTACGGGCCCGCGGTGGACCGGCTGCTGCGGCAGGTCCGGGAGGGCGGCGACTGGCGGACTCTCGCCTCCGCGCTGTTCAAGGGGCATGGCTCGTGGGGCAACGGGGCGGCTATGCGGATCGCGCCGCTCGGGGCCTATTACGCCGACGACCCGGAGCAGGCCACGCACCAGGCCGAGATCTCGGCCTACCCGACACATCAGCACCGCGAGGCCGTCGTCGGCGCGATGGCGGTGGCCGCCGCCGCGGCGCTCGTGGCCGACCCGGCGGGACCGCCGAGCCCGCAGGACCTGCTGGACGGGGTGATCGCGCTCGTGCCGCGCAGTGCGGTGGAGGCGGGGCTGCGCCGGGCCAGGGGCATGCTCGACTACGGGGACCCGGTCACCGTGGCCGCGGTGCTCGGGAGCGGGCGCCGGACGACGGCGCACGACACCGTGCCGTTCGCCCTGTGGTCGGCCGCGCGCGGGCTCGGCGACTTCGAGCGGGCCTTCTGGAGCACCGCGCAGGTGGGCGGGGACATGGACACGACCTGCGCGATCGTGGGCGGTGTCGTCGCCGCCGGCAAGGACGTCGCGCCTCCGGACGACTGGCTGGCCCGTACGGAGGCCCTTCCCGGCTGGGCGCCGGGCAGTTCGCCCACGTAGGGGCGCGGCCGTGGGGATGCCGGGCGGGCCCCGACCGTGCGGGCCCGCCCGGCATCCACGTCCTCCCGCCGGGTCCTCAGCCTCCTACGGGCGCGGCTGCGCTCGCGGTGCCGGAGAGGGCCTCCAGGTCGCTCTTGCGCACCCTGATCACCAGTACGGCGACGACCAGGGCGAGGACCGCCATGGCCGCCGCCGGTATGAAGGCCGTCGAGATGCCGTGTGCCAGCACCTCATGGCTCCATGGGCTGGGCAGCTCATGGGTCTTGGCGAACGTGGCCTTCTGCTCCGGTGAGGCGTTGGCCATGAAGTCGGCCACCTGGCTCTTCGCCTCGTCACGGCTCGCCGTGCCGAAGACCGTGGTCAGGATGGAGAGACCCAGCGAACCGCCCACCTGCTGCGTGGTGTTGAGCAGCCCGGACGCCGCTCCCGCCTCGTGCGGTGCCACTCCGGAGACCGCGGTGAGGGTCACCGTCACGAAGTTCAGGCCCATGCCGAAGCCGAAGATCACCATGGGGCCGAGCACCCCGCCCGTGTAGGAGCTGTCGGGGCTGATGAGCGTCTGCCAGGCGAGCCCGACCACCACGAACGCCGATCCTGCCACCAGGAACGGCTTCGGCCCCAGAACCGGCAGGAACCGCTGCGACAGCCCGGCGCCGAGCGCGATCGCCACCGTCACGGGAAGGAAGGCGAGACCGGACTTGATCGGCGAGTAGCCCAGCACGTTCTGCACGAACAGGACGATGAAGAAGAACATGCCGAACATGGCCGCGGCGAGGCTCAGCATGATCACGTAAGTCCCCGACCGGTTGCGGTCGGCGAACATCCTCAGCGGCGTGATCGGCTCCTTGGCCCTGCTCTCGATGGCCACGAACGCCACCAGCAGCACGACGGCCGAGCCGAACGAGGCGATGGTGAGTTTGTCGCTCCAGCCCTCCTCGGCGGCCCGGATGAAGCCGTACACGAGGGCGGCCATACCGAGCGTGGAGGTGAGCGCGCCGGATATGTCGAACCGTCCCGGGTGACGCTCGGACTCGCTGATGTACCTCGGGGTGAGGACGGCGATCAGGACGCCGATGGGCACGTTCACGAACAGCACCCAGCGCCAGTCGAGCCACTCCGTGAGCATCCCGCCGGCGAGGAGACCGACGGCGCCGCCGCCCGCGGAGACCGCCGCGAAGACGCCGAACGCGCGGTTCCGCTCAGGCCCTTCGGGGAACGTGGTCGTGATGAGGGCCAGTGAGGTGGGTGACGCGATGGCGCCACCGACACCCTGAAGGGCGCGCGCGGCCAGCAACTGCCAGGGTTCCTGGGCGAGTCCGCCCAACAGGGAGGCGAAGGTGAACAGCAGGATGCCGGTCATGAAGACCCGGCGGCGACCGAGGATGTCACCGGCCCGGCCGCCGAGAAGGAGCAGCCCGCCGAAGGTGAGCGTGTAGGCGCTGACGACCCATGTCAGGTCGGTGGTCGAGAAACTGAGGGCGTTCTGAATGTGCGGGAGCGCGATGTTCACAATCGTCGCGTCGAGGACCACCATGAGTTGGCAGGCGGCGATGACGGCGAGTGCGATGCCCGGATGCCCCTCCCGGCGGGCTGCTCCCGGCTTCCGATCTTGCGTTAACTGAGAGGTTGACACTATGGATCCCCCACGAGCGTATTAGTGAACGTAGCCGTTCACTGTCGCGTCAACGGTAGTGACTCCCCTACAGTGAACGCAACCGTTCACTGCACTTGTTGCCGTGCGTCTCGTGCCGCTCGACCCGCTCAACGGAGAGATGACGATGGTTACTTCGCGCTGGACGGCCGCTTCCGCTCGATCGGCCACCCCTGTGCGCAGGCGCGGTCCCGTGCTGGAACGGGCCATCCTGGACGCCGCGCTCGATCAGCTCAGCACGGTCGGCTGGAACGGGCTGACCATGGAAGGCGTGGCCGCGAGCGCCCAGACGGGCAAGGCTGCGGTGTACCGGCGCTGGCCCTCCAAGGAGGACCTGGTGGTCGACGCCCTTCAGGCGGGCCTGCCCAAACTGGACTCCGCCCCGGACCTCGGCAACGTGCGCGACGATCTGCTGGAGCTGTGCCGGCAGATGCGGGAGGCGATGTACTCCCGGCCGGGCTTCGCGCTTCGCTCCGTCCTTCACGAGTGCGACACGTTCACCGCCGAGCGCTTCCACACGGTGATCATCGAAGGCGTCGTCCAGCCCAGCGTCCAACTGATCGAGGAGGTCGTGCGCCGGGGGATCGCGCGGGGTGAGGTGCGGCCCGAGGCCGCGGACGGCGCGGTGTACGACATCATCCCCGCGATGATGATGTACCGCTCCAAGGTGTGCGGAAGCGAATGGGGAGAGGCGGATCTGGTCGCGTTGATCGACCAGGTCATGGTCCCCCTCGTGCGGCGTCACGTGGATTGAGCCCGGCCGGGTGGAGGGGCCCGACGCGGGCGGCGTACGCTGTTTTCCGCCATGCCGTACGAACCTCCCACCCACGCCGTCGAGCGCTCCGTGCGCGCCCTCACCGGTGCCAAGATCGTCGCCGGTGTCGACGAAGTCGGCCGCGGCGCCTGGGCGGGTCCGGTCACCGTCTGCGCCGCGATCACCGGACTGCGGCGCCCGCCGGAAGGGCTCACCGACTCCAAGCTGATCAGCCCCAAGCGCCGCGAGGCGCTCGCGGAGCAGCTCGAGAGCTGGGTCACCGCGCATGCCCTGGGACACGCCTCGCACGAGGAGATCGACGACCTGGGGATGACCGCGGCACTGCGGCTCGCCGCCGTCCGCGCTCTCGAGGCGCTGCCGGTGCGGCCGGACGCGGTGATCCTGGACGGGAAGCACGACTACCTGGGCGCCCCCTGGCAGGTCCGCACGGTGATCAAGGGGGACCGTTCCTGCGTCGCTGTCGCCGCCGCATCGGTGATCGCCAAGGTTCGCCGCGACAAAATGATGGCCGAACTGGGCATCGACCATGCAGACTTCGGGTTTGCGGCCAACGCCGGATACCCGTCGCCGGTGCATCGCGCCGCGCTGGAGGAGTGGGGGCCCACCCCGCACCACCGGCTTTCGTGGGCGTATCTTGATGCGCTGCCCCAGTGGCGGCACCTCAAGAAGGCCCGCAGTTGGGCGGAGGCAAGCGTTCCGGAAATCGAGGGCCAGCTCGGCTTCGACTTCTGACCCTTGCGTTCGCACAAATGTGCCACCCTCTGACGCGAGCCGTACCCGCGTTTGATAGATATCAGCTCATGCCTCTCATTCCCGAGGAGCCTCAGATTCACGAGAGTGCCCAGGGTCCCCGCACCGCGCCGACCCCTCGCCCCGTACCCGGCCCGCGTCCCGCGGCGCCGCCGCGACCCGGCCGTCCAGGTCCCGCAAGGCCCGCGCCGCCCGTGCAGCGCACCCCGCGCGAGTCGGCCCCCGCCGCCGAGCCGGGGCCCAAGGCCCCTGCCGTTCCCTCGACTTCGGCCGCCCAGCCGCAGATCCAGCTCGTCCCGGCCCCGGCCGACGGTGCGCTGGACGCGGCGGAGGAGGCTGTCGACCTGCTGCTCGACACGGGCCGCGCGCCCGGCGACATCCTGGTGATCACCACGGGTCAGCCGCACCCGTGGGCCGCTCACGAGCTGTCGTTCGGCGAGAACGCCTACTGGGCGCAGCACGACGCCGGCGACGACGTCTTCTACGCCGATGCCTCCGCCCTCGACCGTGCCGCGGCGCGGCCGGTGGTCGTCGTCGCCGTGAACGGCGGCGCCGACGAGACGGCCACGACGGTGCTGCCGCTCGCCCTTCGCCGGGCCGCCGCCCTGCTGATCGTGTGCGGCGACCCGCAGCGCGTCAACGCGCTGCTCGGCGCCGGGGTCTGACGCGCCGCTTGCCGGCTGCCCGCACCGCCTCGCGGTGTCCGGGGAGTCCGGCAGGCCGGTGCGGGACCGCGGCGGCGCGGATCAGCGAGCCGCGGCGCGGCGCAGCATCTCGGTCGCGGCGCCGCCGGTCCGCGGCGCCGGCTGCTCGTCGCCGCCGAGGACCTCGGCCACGGAGCCCACGCTCGGGCGCCGACCGCCACGGCCCTCGCCGAGCACCTGCCAGCCGTCGCCCGTCATCGTGATGTACGCCCCGCAGCGCAGGCCGTGCAACGTGCAGGCGTCCCGCAGCCCCCACATCCACGCTCCGTCCTCCTCCGTCCAACGCGTGCTGCCCTCACGGCAGTGGAGCAGGACCGCTGTCCGCACCGGAGTGCGGCGACGCAGGTCGTGCGGGATGATCCGGCGCAACTGGGAGAGCAGGGCGTTGCGGAACGTCCAGCCGTCGGCGGCGTTCTCACGGCAGGTGAACGAGGCGCTGGCGCGCAGCCGCTCCTCCGGGTCGAGGACGGCCACCACAGCGGTCCGCGGCGTCGGCCGATGACGCGTGTGCAGGCCGCTGACGACCTCGCGCGGGTTGCGCAGCAGCGGGATGCCCGCCGCCGCCCACTCCGCGGGCTCCAGCAGCCTGGTCGGCCGGTTGACGGAACCGGCGGACCTGTCGGTGCGCGTCGACGACGTGGACAGCGACGCGGCCGAGGACGAGGCGAATCCGAAGGTCACGTTCCTCCCTTCGGCTACACGCCCGGACGCGGGCAGGGTCGGACAGGGGGAGCGCACCGCGGCACGGCACTACGGGATCATGGCGGAGCCATGCGAGGGGCACCGCCAATTCTTCCCGTCGCGCTCGCGCACGGCAACGAGCAATTGCGGCCCCGTGCCGGTATCTGGCGATGCGTCTTCTATATCCCTGCCCAAAGGTGCAGCTCTCGACGCGTGGCTCAGCCCTGTACCGCCAGGACCAGCGGCAACACCGCCTCGGCACCGGCTCGGCGCAGCAGCCGCGCGGCCATCGCCAGCGTCCACCCCGTCTCCGTGTAGTCGTCGACGAGGAGAACCGGGCCGCCCGCGCGCGCGAGAGCCTCGGCCAGCTCGGGCGGCAACGACAGGGTGCCGTCCAGGGCGCGGAGGCGCTGGGCGCTGTTGCTCCGCGGGATGTGCGCGGTGTCGCTGCCCGGGGCGTACTCGATGCGCCCGAGCAGCGGCATGCGGCCCACCTGCGCGATGCCCGACCCGAGCGACTCGATGAGCTGGGGCCGCGTATGAGAGGCCAGCGTGACGACGCCCACGGGCCGGGGCTGTGCGTCGGGGCCCCCGCTCGCCCATCCGCCCGGCCCCTTCGCCCAGTCGGCCAGGACCTCCACGACGGCCCGCGCGACATCGTCCGGCACCGGGCCGTCCGCGGCCTGGGGCGTGAGCATCGGGCGCAGCCGGTTGCCCCAGCCAATGTCCGAAAGGCGCCCGAGGGCCCGGCCGGCGCCCATCTGTTCGCCTGCCGGGATACGTCCCTTGAGGTCGATGCCGACGGCCGCCAGACCGGTCGGCCACATCTTCCTGGGCTCCACCTCGACACCTGGGCGTCCGAGTTCCCCCCGCGCCGCGTTCAGCGCGTCCGGCGAGACGGCGGCCTCGAAACGTGCTCCCGCGCAGTTGTCGCAGCGCCCGCACGGCGTCGCGGCCTCGTCGTCCAACTGCCGCCGCAGGAACTCCATGCGGCAGTCGGTCGTCGTGACGTAATCGCGCATCGCCTGCTGCTCGGCCTCCCGCTGCTTGGCGACCCACGCGTAACGCTCGGTGTCGTACGTCCACGGCCTGCCCGTGGCGACCCAGCCGCCCTTCACCCGGTGCACCGCGCCGTCCACGTCCAGAACCTTGAGCATGGTCTCCAGGCGCGAACGGCGCAGCTCCACCAGGGGTTCGAGGGCCGGGAGCGAGACCGGCCTGTCGGACTGCGCGAGCACGTCGAGAGTGCGCCGCACCTGCTCCTCCGGCGGGAACGCGAGGGAGGCGAAGTAATGCCAGATCGCCTCGTCCTCCCTGCCCGGCAGCAGCAGCACCTCCGCGTGCTCGACCCCGCGCCCCGCGCGCCCCACCTGCTGGTAATACGCGATCGGGGAGGAGGGCGAGCCCAGGTGCACCACGAACCCGAGATCCGGTTTGTCGAAGCCCATGCCGAGCGCGGAGGTGGCGACCAGTGCCTTCACCCGGTTCGCCAGAAGGTCCTCCTCGGCCTGCTGCCGATCGGCGTTCTCCGTCTTCCCCGTGTACGAGGTCACGGTGTGGCCGCACTGACGCAGATACGCAGTGACCTCCTCGGCGGCGGCGACCGTGAGGGTGTAGATGATCCCCGAGCCGGGCAGCTCGTCGAGGTGGCCGGCCAGCCAGGCCAACCGGTGGGCCGCGTCCGGCAGTTGCAGCACTCCGAGGCTCAGGCTCTCGCGGTCGAGCGGGCCGCGCAGCACGAGGGCGTCCGTGCCGCCGCCGGTGCCGAGCTGGTCGGCGACGTCCGCCGTCACGCGCGCGTTGGCCGTCGCCGTGGTGGCCAGGACGGGAACGCCCTGGGGGAGCTCGGCCAGCATCGTGCGCAGGCGGCGGTAGTCGGGACGGAAGTCGTGTCCCCAGTCCGAGATGCAGTGCGCCTCGTCGACGACGAGCAGGCCGGTCGCGGCGGCCAGTTGCGGCAGAACGTTGTCCCGGAAGTCGGGGTTGTTCAACCGCTCGGGGCTGACCAGGAGCACGTCGACGTCACCGGCCGCGACCTCGGCCCGGACGGCGTCCCACTCCTCGACGTTCGACGAGTTGATGGTGCGGGCCCGGATGCCCGCGCGTGCCGCGGCCTCCACCTGGTTGCGCATGAGCGCGAGCAGCGGGGAGACGATCACGGTCGGGCCGCTGCCGCGCTCCCGCAGCAGCGCGGTCGCGACGAAGTACACCGCGGACTTGCCCCAGCCGGTGCGCTGCACGACCAGGGCACGTCTGTGATCGGCGACCAGCGCCTCGATCGCACGCCACTGGTCCTCGCGCAGGCGGGCCGTCCCGCTCGGGTCCGAGACCAGACGTGCGAGCACGGCATCGGCGGCCGTTCGCAGCTCTTCGTTGCTCATGCCCCTATGCAACCCGATGGCACTGACATCGCGCGAACGAGGCGACCTCCTGTGGACAACTCGTGTCGTGTCCCTGATCGAGGTTATCCACAGGCAGAAACGGAGTCTGTCGATCCGCGGCATGGTCGTCCCATGACGAATCACATCGAGCCCGCCGGCGCGACCGGCCAGGCGAGGATCACCCTGCGCACGGCGAGCGAACTCGCCGAGGCGTTGCCGTACTTGCTCGGGTTCCGCCCGGACGACAGCGTCGTCCTCGTCGCTCTGCACCAAGGGCGGTTCGGCGGCCGGGTGCGTCTGGGCATCCCGGAGCGGGCGGAGGACTGGCCGTCCGTGGCTCAGCAGATGGCAGGGTGCCTGATCGGCGAGTGCGAGCGCCGGGACGGGCGGCCGGACAGCGTCGTCGCGTTCCTCTGCCAGGACGCGTCGGCGACCTCGGACACGGCTCCCGCCCAGCGGGTGGTGGATCGGCTGCGCCCGCTCGCCCAGCTCCTGCGCACGGCCTGCGGCGGCCTGGACGTGCCGGTCACCGAAGCGCTGTGCCTCTCGGACGGCCGGTACTGGTCCTACTGCTGTCCGCGCCCCGACTGCTGTCCGCCGGAAGGCAACGTCATCGTCACCGGTGGCACCTCGGTGATGGCGGCCACGGCGGCATACGCGGGCATTCACGTGCGCGGGCCGGTGCAGGAGGTACGGGCGCGGCTGGCCCCGCTGGAGACGGCACTCGTCCCGGAGCAGACGCGGGCCCTGGACGCGGCGGCGATGGACCTGGTGCCGAGAATCCTCGCCGGTGTCTCGCGCGAGGACGTGGAGGCGGAGACGCTCGACCTGGCGCGCCGTGTCATGCGCAGGCTCTCGGACGCCCCGCGCGAGGACGCGGACCTCGAAGCCGACCTCAGGGACGACGAACTGGTGGCGCACGACGAGGCCGCGAGCCTCATCCTCGGTCTCCAGGACCGCGTGACGAGGGACCGGGCGGCGGAATGGATGGAGGGAGCGGAAGCCGCCTGCGCGCTCCGTCTGTGGAGGGCACTGGCGCGGCGCTGCGTCGGCCCCTACAAGGAGCACGCCGCAGCGCCCCTGACCCTCGCGGGCTGGATCGCCTGGTCGCTCGGCGACACCGTCGAGGCGGACCAGGCCCTTGAGATGGCGCTCACTGTCGACCCGCGCTACACGTTCGCCCAGCTCCTCAACGCGGCACGCGCCGATGGGATCGATGTGGAGCCGGTGCGCCGCTCGCTGCGCGGGAGGCGGGCGGACCGTGAGGCCGAGCCCGAAGCCGAGCGCTCGGCGGGCGAGGACGGCGCCGGAGGCTCCGCACCCGTGATCACCACGCCTCCGGGAGGCACAGTGGACCCGGCGATGTCCCGGGCGGCCCGCACTCTGGAGGCCGCGCTGAGGCGTCGCGGCGAGCGTCGTCAGCGGGCGGGCACCAGGCCGCCCCGGGCCGGGGCGCGCGCACCACGGCGACCTTCCGGCAGCCGACGCGTGGGGAGGCGGCGCAGCAGGGACGACGGATGAACAGGGCGGCGCCGGTGGCCCGTCGGGCTGTGCGACGAGAGGCGCGACCTGCCGGAGACCGGCACCGGGACGGCCGCATGGACAGCAGGTGCGTGTCGCCCCACGAACCAGGAAGCAACGCGGGAAGCAACGAGCGAAGGGACTGTTTATCGTCAGGCAGACGACTATGATCGTTCCATGTCGCCCTACGACCCGTCGGCCTTCCCGCCCTTCGCTGTCACCGTCGACCTGGTCGTGCTCACCGTGCGCCGCCATGCGCTGTGCGCGCTGGCGGTGCGCCGCGGTGAACCGCCGTTTCAGGGGCGATGGGCGCTGCCGGGCGGGTTCGTGCGGGACGACGAGGACCTGACCGCGGCCGCCGCCCGCGAGCTGGTCGAGGAGACGGGGTTGTGCGCCCACGACCCCGCCGCGCCGGCCCAGGACAACGGCGCGCACCTGGAACAGTTGGGGACCTACGGCGACCCGAAGCGTGATCCCCGGATGCGTGTCGTGAGCGTCGCCCACCTCGCGCTCGCACCCGACCTGCCCGCGCCGCGCGCGGGCGGCGACGCGCACAGCGCCCGCTGGGCCCCCGTCGAGGCGCTGCTCAATCAGAACGGGTACGGGCGCGAGGGCGAGCTGCCCGCACCGCTCGCCTTCGACCACGCGCGGATCCTGGCGGACGGTGTCGAGCGGGCCCGGTCGAAGATCGAGTACTCCTCGCTCGCCACGGCGTTCTGCCCGCCGGAGTTCACCGTCGGTGAGCTGCGCCGCGTGTACGAAGCGGTCTGGGGCGTCGCCCTGGACCCGCGCAACTTCCATCGCAAGGTGACCGGCACACCTGGCTTCCTGGTGCCGACCGGGGGCACCACCACACGTCAGGGCGGCAGACCCGCCCAGCTCTTCCGCGCGGGCGGTGCCACGCTGCTCAACCCGCCGATGCTGCGACCGGAAGTCTGACCGACTCGCCGACCTGGCGGGACGATCCCGCTCCGGCTCCTTCGGCCGGGCACCTCAGCGGCGCTCGGCGCGCGCGTGTCGTATCTGAGCGCGTCACCGGACATCCGTGTCCGTTCCTGCCCGAAAAGCCGGAAATATAGCGTTATCTTGCAGGGGTACGACGGGGTCTGCCCGCCGCCCGGGCGGCGGGCAGACCCCGGCCGCCGCGCGGTCGCCCATCCTGCGAGAGAAGCGATGATCCAGGCCATCGGACTGACCAGCAACGCCCGTAAGGAGCGCCCGCCCGCGGTCGACGACGTGTCCTTCGTCGCGCGGACAGGTCGTGTCACGGCACTGCTCGGGGCCCGGGAAGCGGGCAAGACGACCGTGGTGCGGCTCATGCTCGAACTCCAACAGGGACGCGGCATCACCTACTTCAGAGGCCGACCCCTGCACCACCTCCCCCACCCCGCCCGCGAAGTGGGCGTCCTGCTCGGCGATGTGCCCGGCCACCCGGCCCGCACGGTCCGCGGTCAACTGCGCATGCTGTGCGCGGCGGCAGGGGTGCCCGTCCGGCGCGCCGACGAAGTCCTCGAAGCCGTCGGTCTGGTGAGCCTGCGCGACCAACGCCTCGGCACGCTCTCCCGCGGCATGGACCGGCGCCTCGGCCTGGCCTGCGCCCTGCTCGCCGACCCTCACACGCTGGTCCTCGACGACCCGGCGGACGGTTTGTCGAACCGTGAGAGCAAGTGGTTGCACGGCATTCTGCGCGCGCACGCCGGTCTCGGCGGCACGATCCTGTTCACCACGAGCGACCCCAAGGAGGCGGCGCGGACAGCGGACCGGGTCATCACCCTCGCCGGGGGAAAGGTGGTGGCGGACCAGGAGGTCGCCGACTTCGCGCGCACCCGGCTGCGGCCCCGGGTCGCCGTGCGCAGCCCGTACGCCGCCCGTCTCGGTGCCGTGCTGGCCAAGGAGGCGCGCGCCGCGAAACGCACGGTCGAAGTGGTGCCGGAGGACGGCAACCGCCTCTCGGTGTACGGCAGCACCTGCGCGGACGTGGGGGAGACGGCGTTCCGGCACGGCATCCTCGTGCACCAACTCGCCGACGAGACCGGGGACGCGGGACCCACGGCGGCCCGGCCCCTGCCCTCGGCCGGTCCCCGGGCCGCCGTGGGTCCCGCGACTGGCACACCACCGAAGGCCGAACCACCGACCGCCGCACCTCTGAGCGCCGAGCCCCCGGCCCACGGAGAACGCGTCCAGGCAGAGAACATCCGCAGGGAGCACGACCACCGTGGAGGCGCCACACCCGAGACTCGGGCAGCCGCCCTCTCTCCGCTGCCACCCCCCATCACCGTCCGCCCGGCCCCCAGCCCCTTGCGGCCTCTGCGCTACGAACTGCACCGCGCGACCGGCATCGCCACCGGGTACGCGACGGTCGCGCTGGTCCTCGCCGTCTCCGCGCTCCTGAGCCTCCTGCTCGCTCGCGTGGGACACACTCCGCAACCCCGCCTGCTCGCGGCCTGGCCCGAAGAGCTGCCCCTGCCACCCGCAGCCCTCGGCGCAGGGCTGCTGGGCGCTTTCGCCTTCGGCGACGAATTCCGGCACCCCGCGCTCGCCGCCGACCGAGGCACCGTCCCGCGCCGACTGGGCCTGCTCACCGCCAAGCTGCTCGTCAGCGCCGCGACCGCCTCCCTCCTGGCCGTCCTGGTCGTCGTCTGCGACGCCGCACTGCTCCACCTCGTATACGGATCGGGACCCACGAAAGTTCCCGCCTACTGGCCTTCGGCGGCGGCGAGTTGGTTGTCGCTCGTCATCGCGTGCGCCTGGGCGGGAGTCCTGGCGTCCGGGGTGTTCCGGTCCACCGCGGCGGGACTCGCCGCCGTGGTGGCCGTCCCCGTCGCCATCGTGCCGCTCGTACAAAAGGCGTGGGAGGGACCGTCAGTGCGAACCGCGGCGGGTCTGCCCGCCAGGCTGCGAGACCTCGCACTGGTGCACTGGCCGTTCGGCGCGGAGCGGATCGTCGCCGCCGGGGTGCGGATGGTGGCCCAACCGGTGGGCGGCGCACTGACGTTGTCGCTCGGCGCTCTGCTCTGCGCGTATCTGCTCACAGTGCTGCGTCCCAGGGTGCGATGACGACCGTTCGGCGCCTTCAGGACCTCGGTTGTACGCAACTGCCTTCGTCGCGCCCGCTTCCTTCCGATAAGGCGTCAATTGCCACGAGGGGGGAGATCACCCTTTCGTGTGCTTTTCACCAAAGACCTCAAGGGAGTTGGGGACGGAGCCGACAACACATTCCGTGAGTACCCTTGCGCACACCATGATGACCGCCGCCCGCTCCGCCGACTCAGGCCTCGCCGGACCGGGCGAACTCGACCGCTACCCCTACACGGGATCGACCGGCGACCGCGCCGGCGCCCCCGTCTGGGACGGCCCGGACCAGGACCTCGGCCGTGTGGGCCGACGCGCCGCGGGCGGCCGGGGCCGCGGTCTGCATGGCCAACTCGTCCAGCAGTTGGGACAGATGATCGTCTCCGGCGACCTGGGCGCGGACCGCCCACTGGTGCCCGAGGAGATCGGCCAGCGATTCGAGGTGTCCCGGACCGTCGTCCGCGAGTCCCTCCGCGTCCTGGAGGCCAAGGGCCTGGTCAGTGCCCGACCGAACGTGGGCACGCGGGTGCGTCCGGTCAGCGACTGGAACCTGCTGGACCCCGACATCATCGAGTGGCGCGCCTTCGGCCCGCAGCGTGATGACCAGCGCCGCGAGCTGAGCGAGATGCGCTGGACGATCGAGCCGCTCGCGGCGCGCCTCGCCGCCGGTCACGGCCGTGAGGACGTGCAGCAGCGCCTCGTCGACATGGTCGAGATCATGGGGCACGCGCACGCGCAGGGAGACTCGATCACGTTCTCCCGCGCCGACGCCGAGTTCCACTCGCTGCTCATCCAGCTCGCGGGCAACCGCATGCTGGAGCACCTGGCGGGCATCGTCTCCGCCGCCCTCCACGTGTCCGGCGGACCCGTCACCGGCTGTGACCGGCCCAACGAGACGGCCATCGCGCACCACGCCCGCATCGCCGACGCGCTCGCCGCGGGCGACAGCTCCGGCGCGGAGGCGGCCATGCGCCACCTGCTCCTGGTCCACCCCGAGGTGGAGCGTGTGGTGCCCGCGCCGCGCGAGCACTGACCACCCCGGGGCGGTAGCGGAGCGGGGGAGTACGAACCTGGTGTCGCCGGACGGCGTCCGCCCCACGTGCCCTGGCATGTGTGAGCGGGCGCCATTCGGCGACCCGGCTGTGTGGGCGTGTTCGCTCGGGACCGCCGCTCGCACAGACCGCCGGTGGATCGCGGCCGGACAGCCTCGTCACGCTCGCCCCTGATGTGCCGCTCTGCCCTTGTCAGTCAGTTTTTGACCGTTTACGCGATGTGACTCGGGCCACGCAGATTGGGCGTAACGCTCCTCGGGGCCACGCGATGACCTAAGAGGTGATGGCCGAGGAGGGAATACAGCAGCCGTTCGTGGCGCTGTCCTTCTCCCCCGGCCTCCGCCCGCGCGCCGTCGGCCCATCCCCAAGTCGTCGGTCGTCGGCTCCGGTCCACACAGGACAGGGGCCGGAAGCCGTTTTCCAACGTTCCGAGAGGTTGTTCGTGTCGGCCAGCACATCCCGTACGCTCCCGCCGGAGATCGCCGAGTCCGTCTCTGTCATGGCGCTCATTGAGCGGGGAAAGGCTGATGGCCAGATCGCCGGCGATGACGTACGCCGTGCGTTCGAAGCCGACCAGATTCCGGCCACTCAGTGGAAGAACGTTCTGCGCAGCCTCAACCAGATCCTCGAGGAAGAGGGTGTGACGCTGATGGTCAGTGCCGCTGAACCCAAGCGTCCCCGAAAGAGCGTCGCAGCCAAGAGTCCGGTCAAGCGCACCGCCACCAAGACCGTCGCGGCCAAGACGGTCACCGCCAAGAAGGTCGCCGCCACGGCCGCTCCCGAGCCGACGGCCACCGAGGCCGACGAGACCGAGTCGGCCAAGAAGACCGTCGCCAAGAAGACGGTCGCCAAGAAGGCCACCGCCAAGAAGACCGTCGCCAAGAAGGCCACCGCCAAGAAGGCGGGCGGCAAGAAGGACGACGAGCTCCTGGAGGACGAGGCCGCGGAGGAGACCCCCGCCGCGGGCAAGGCCGCCGAAGGCGAGCCCGCCGAGGAGGGCCAGGGCTTCGTCCTGTCCGACGACGACGAGGACGACGCGCCCGCCCAGCAGGTCGCGGCCGCCGGCGCCACCGCCGACCCCGTCAAGGACTACCTCAAGCAGATCGGCAAGGTCCCGCTGCTCAACGCCGAGCAGGAGGTGGAGCTCGCCAAGCGCATCGAGGCCGGACTGTTCGCCGAGGACAAGCTGGCCAACGCCGACAAGCTCGCCCCCAAGCTCAAGCGCGAGCTGGAGATCATCGCCGAGGACGGCCGCCGAGCCAAGAACCACCTCCTGGAGGCCAACCTCCGCCTGGTGGTCTCCCTGGCCAAGCGGTACACCGGTCGCGGCATGCTCTTCCTGGACCTGATCCAGGAAGGCAACCTCGGTCTCATCCGCGCGGTCGAGAAGTTCGACTACACCAAGGGCTACAAGTTCTCCACGTACGCCACGTGGTGGATCCGTCAGGCGATCACCCGCGCGATGGCCGACCAGGCCCGCACCATCCGTATCCCGGTGCACATGGTCGAGGTCATCAACAAGCTCGCGCGCGTGCAGCGCCAGATGCTCCAGGACCTGGGCCGCGAGCCCACCCCGGAGGAGCTGGCCAAGGAGCTCGACATGACCCCCGAAAAGGTCATCGAGGTCCAGAAGTACGGCCGCGAGCCCATCTCCCTGCACACCCCGCTGGGCGAGGACGGCGACAGCGAGTTCGGTGACCTCATCGAGGACTCCGAGGCCGTGGTCCCCGCCGACGCCGTCAGCTTCACGCTCCTCCAGGAGCAGTTGCACTCCGTGCTCGACACCCTGTCCGAGCGCGAGGCGGGCGTCGTCTCCATGCGGTTCGGTCTCACCGACGGTCAGCCGAAGACCCTCGACGAGATCGGCAAGGTCTACGGCGTGACGCGTGAGCGCATCCGTCAGATCGAGTCCAAGACGATGTCGAAGCTGCGCCACCCGTCGCGCTCGCAGGTCCTGCGCGACTACCTGGACTAGGCACCACACAGCGCTGTACGGCGCTGTACGGCCCTACGAAGGCCCGGTCGGGCCCCCACTCGGGGGCGGCGGCCGGGCCTTCGCCGTAGGCGCTCCAGGAGGCATCCTCCCGGTGCGTCGGACGGGGGGCTGGATCACTCTGGGTGTTCCATAGCAACCTGGAGTGAGGAGATCGTATGCGTCGTGCATTCGCCCGGGCACTGACCGGGCCGCTGGCCGTGCTGGTCGCGGCAGCCGTGCTGCCGCTGGGCTCGTCGGCCCCCGCGGTCGCCGACGAAGGGGTCATCGGCGGCGACCCCGTCAAGACGTCCGACCACCCGTGGGTCGTGGCCCTCAGCAGCCGTGACCGGTTCGGGGGTACGCGCTCGGGGCAGTTCTGCGGGGGTGTCGTCGTCGAACGGTCGACGGTCGTCACCGCGGCGCACTGCATGAGCGAAGAGGTGCTCGGAGTGCCGCGCAACCGGGTGAGCGACCTCAAGGTGATCGCCGGACGGACCGACCTGCGGACGTCGGAGGGCGCGGAGATCCCGCTCCGCGACGAATGGGTCAACCCGAACTACGACGCCCGGTCGAACTCGGGCGACGTGGCGGTCCTCACGCTGGCCACACCGCTGCCCGCGGGAGACGTGATCCCGATGGCGGAGGAGGGCGATCCTGCCTACAAGGCGGGCACCCCCGCGGCCGTCTACGGATGGGGCGACACGACCGGCTCCGGCTCCTACGCGAACACGCTGCGCGCGGCGAAGGTGCACGTGCTCGCCGACGCCGTCTGCGAACAGGCGTACCCCGGCAACGACGAGGGGACGTACCTGCCGAAGACGATGCTGTGCGCGGGGGAGCTGGGCGGCGGCAAGGACGCCTGTCAGGGCGACAGCGGCGGCCCGCTGGTCGCCAAGGGGCGGCTCGTCGGCCTCGTCTCCTGGGGGAGCGGCTGCGGGCGCCCGCGGAGCCCGGGCGTCTACACGCGGGTCTCGGACGTGGTCAAGGTGCTGCAACAGCACCGCTGACGAGGAGCGGCGCCACAGGCGGACGGGCATACGAGGACGGGCGGCCATCCCTTGGTGAGGGTGACCGCCCGTTCACCGGCCTGATGCCGGAGCTGGCTCGTCGTGGGTGCGAGGCGTCAGCGTTCCTCGGTCTCGGAGCTTGCCGGAACAGCGGTGAGCCGCTCCGTCTCGTCCTGTATCTCAGCGGCGATCTTCTTGAGTTCCGGCTCGAACTTGCGTCCGTGGTGGGCGCAGAAGAGCAGTTCACCACCGCTGGTCAGAAGGACGCGCAGATATGCCTGGGCGCCGCAACGGTCACAGCGATCAGCCGCCGTCAGCGGGCTCGCGGGGGTCAGAACAGTAGTCACGTCGCCTCTTCTCTAGCTCGACGAGCTGTCGTACCAGGGTCAACATCCAACCAGGCCGAAAACGTTCCCGCTCGCGGCTTTTCCTCTTCGAGACCGGCTGTTTGTTGCCGGGTGGCGGCGAATGTGCCGTATTGCGTGTCTTACGGGTTCGCACGTTCTGTCAGGTCGGTCCTCCCCGGCTGGCTTGCCGGTTGTTCATGAGGACGTGCCCGGAGCCTAAATGGTTCATGCCTGGAAGGGAACGTGATGTGTGCTTCACTCCATCGAGGGATCGAACACGCATGCGACGGTGGATTAGTCTGGGCGGAGGTGAGGGTGGCGTTACAACGGCTCTACCAGGCCTCGGTACCCTCTGACGGGCGACCGAAGCCGACCCCTTACCCATGAGGGCCCCACTTGAAATTCAGCGAGGAGCGAACCGCGTGACCGCCGACACGTCCGTGCCGTCCACAGCGTTGCTGACCGCATCAGACCGGGACGGTTCCAACTACACCGCGCGGCACCTTCTCGTCCTCGAGGGGCTCGAAGCCGTACGCAAGCGTCCGGGCATGTACATCGGCTCGACCGACAGCCGCGGGCTGATGCACTGCCTCTGGGAGATCATCGACAACGCGGTCGACGAGGCCCTGGGCGGTTTCTGCGACCACATCGAGGTGATCCTCCACGACGACGCCTCCGTGGAGGTGCGGGACAACGGCCGCGGCATCCCCGTGGACGTGGAGCCCAAGACCGGCCTGTCCGGCGTCGAGGTCGTCATGACGAAGCTCCACGCGGGCGGAAAGTTCGGAGGTGGCTCCTACGCCGCCTCCGGCGGTCTGCACGGCGTGGGCGCCTCCGTGGTGAACGCCCTGTCGGCGCGGCTCGACGTGGAGGTCGACCGCGGCGGGCACACGCACGCGATCAGCTTCCGGCGCGGTGTCCCCGGCGCCTTCTCCAAGCCCGGACCCGACGCACCCTTCGACTCCTCCGCTCGGCTGAGCAAGGCCAAGAAGGTGCCGAAGAACCGCACCGGTACGCGTATCCGCTACTGGGCGGATCGGCAGATCTTCCTCAAGGACGCGAAGCTCTCGCTGGAGAACCTGCACCAGCGCGCCCGCCAGACCGCCTTCCTGGTGCCGGGCCTGACCATCGTCGTCCGCGACGAGTTCGGCCTCGGCGACGGCGGCAGCAAGGGCGAGGAGAGCTTCCGCTTCGACGGCGGGATCAGCGAGTTCTGCGAGTACCTGGCGCAGGACAAGCCCGTCTGCGACGTCCTGCGCTTCACCGGGCAGGGCACCTTCAAGGAGACCGTGCCCGTCCTCGACGAGCACGGCCAGATGACGCCGACCGAGGTGACCCGCGAACTCGGTGTCGACATCGCGATGCGCTGGGGCACCGGCTACGACACGAACATCAAGTCGTTCGTCAACATCATCGCCACGCCCAAGGGCGGCACCCACGTGAGCGGCTTCGAGCGCTCCCTCACGAGGACGGTGAACGAGGTCCTGCGCGCCCAGAAGCTGCTGCGGGTCGCCGAGGACGACGTCATCAAGGACGACGCCCTGGAGGGCCTCACGGCCGTCGTCACGGTGCGCCTGGCGGAGCCGCAGTTCGAGGGCCAGACCAAGGAGGTCCTCGGTACCTCGGCGGCCAACCGCATCGTCGCCAACGTCCTGGCCAAGGAGCTCAAGGGGTTCCTGACCTCCACCAAGCGCGACGCCAAGGCGCAGGCCCGCGCCGTCATGGAGAAGGCCGTCGCCGCGGCCCGCACCCGCATCGCGGCCCGTCAGCACAAGGACGCGCAGCGTCGCAAGACGGCCCTGGAGTCGTCGTCCCTGCCCGCGAAGCTCGCGGACTGCCGCAGCGACAATGTGGAGCGCAGCGAGCTGTTCATCGTCGAGGGCGACTCCGCGCTCGGCACCGCCAAGCTCGCCCGGAACTCCGAGTTCCAGGCGCTCCTGCCGATCCGCGGCAAGATCCTCAACGTTCAGAAGTCGTCCGTCTCGGACATGCTGAAGAACGTCGAGTGCGGCGCGATCATCCAGGTCATAGGAGCCGGGTCCGGCCGGACGTTCGACCTTGACGCGGCGCGCTACGGGAAGATCATCCTGCTCGTGGACGCCGACGTCGACGGCGCGCACATCCGCTGCCTGCTGCTGACGCTGTTCCAGCGCTACATGCGGCCCATGGTCGAGGCCGGCCGCGTGTTCGCCGCCGTGCCACCCCTGCACCGCATCGAACTGGTCCAGCCGAAGAAGGGCCAGGACAAGTACGTCTACACGTACTCGGACCGTGAGCTGCGCGAGACGATGCTGGAACTCCAGCGCAAGGGCGTGCGGTACAAGGACTCCATCCAGCGCTACAAGGGCCTGGGCGAGATGGACGCCGATCAACTGGCCGAGACCACGATGGACCCGCGCCACCGCACCCTGCGCAGGATCAACATCGGCGAGCTCGACGCCGCGGAGCAGGTGTTCGACCTCCTCATGGGCAACGACGTGGCACCGCGCAAGGAGTTCATCAGCAGCTCCGCGGCGACGCTCGACCGCTCACGCATCGACGCGTAGCCGCCACGCGCGCGGTGCGCGGCGGCAGAGCATCGACGATCACCGGGGGCCATCACCTAATGGGGTGAAGGGCTTGCGAGGAGAGTCCGGGATCTTCCCGTTCTGTCCATCCTTGGGCACGCGGCCGTAGTGGGCCGCGGACAAGGAGAGTTCGGTGGAGAAGCACGACGGGCGCGAGACGGCGCCCGCCCTGACCGGTGATCGCGGTGGCATCGGCGATCCCTGGTACGACGCGCTGGCCTCGGGATGGGGCCAGTGGGACGGCGCCGGCGCCCCGGCGCCCGCCGTACCCCTCCGGCCCGCGCCCCGGGAGCGGAGCACGGCGGGGGTCTACCTGGAGGTGCAGCGCAGCGCCGCCTTCCAGGAAGTGCGCGGGCGCTACCGGAGGTTCGTGGTCCCCGCCGTCGTGGTCTTCTTCGCCTGGTACCTCGCGTACGTCGTGGCCGCCACGACCGCGCCCGCCCTGATGGCCCGGCCGGTCGCGGGCGCGGTGAACGTGGCGATGGTGGCCGGTCTCGGCCAGTTCGCCAGCACGTTCCTGCTGACCTGGTTGTACGCGCGCCACGCCCGGCTCCGCCGGGACCGGCTCGCGCTCGAACTGCGCTGGGACACCCAGGAGATGACCCGCGGCATCGACGATCCCGTCGGCATGAACGGTTCGGCGCGGTGGACCGTACCGGCCCCCACGGGCGACGCCGGTCACGGGAGCGACTCGTCGCGGAGCAAGGACGGACTCCTGTGACGCATCAGACCTTGGCGCTGGTCCTGTTCAGCGCGTTCGTGGCGGTCACCCTCGCCATCACGACCTGGGTGGGGCGCAAACGGCACGGTTCCGCGGAGGAGTTCTACGCGGGCGGCCGTCTCTTCTCGCCGATGGAGAACGGATTCGCCATCGCCGGGGACTACATGTCGGCCGCTTCGTTCCTCGGCATCTCCGGACTGATCGCGCTCTTCGGATACGACGGCCTGCTCTACTCCGTCGGCTTCCTCGTCGCCTGGCTCGTCGTGCTGTTCCTGGTCGCCGAACTCGTCCGCAACTGCGGCCGGTTCACCATGGCCGACGTCGTGGCGTCGCGGATGCGGGAACGCCCGGTGCGCATCGCGGCGGGAACTTCTTCGGTCACCGTGTCCGTTCTCTATCTGGTGGCGCAGATGGTGGGCGCGGGCAGCCTGGTCGCGCTGCTGCTCGGCGGGAAGAGCGGGGCTGCGCAGGCATGGACCGTCGTCGGCGTGGGCGCCCTCATGGTGATCTATGTGTCGTTGGGAGGGATGCGGGCCACCACGTGGATCCAGATCGTGAAGGCCGTCCTGCTCATGGGCGGGACGATCACCCTGACCGCGCTCGTCCTGGCGCGCTTCCACGGTGACGTCGACCAACTGCTGCGCACCGCCGCCGCGCGCAGCGGCCACGGCTCCGACTTCCTCGTGCCCGGCCTGAAGTACGGCGGGAGCTGGACCGCGCGCTTCGACTTCATCAGCCTGGGCCTCGCGCTCGTCCTGGGCACGGCGGGACTTCCGCACATCCTGTCGCGCTTCTACACCGTGCCGACCGCGCGGGCCGCCCGCCGCTCGGTCGTCTGGTCCATCGGGCTCATCGGCAGCTTCTACCTGATGACGATCGTGCTCGGATTCGGCGCGGCCGCCCTCGTGGGCTCCGACGCCGTACGCGGCTCGAACGCCGCGGGGAACACGGCGGTTCCGCTGCTCGCCCTCGACCTGGGCGGCGGCGCGGACTCCACGGGCGGCACGGTGCTGTTCGCGGTCGTCGCCGCCGTCGCCTTCGCCACCATCCTCGCCGTCGTGGCCGGCATCACCCTGGCCTCCTCGGCATCGGTGGCCCACGACCTGTACGCCTCGCTGCGCCGGCGCGGCGGGAAGCAGCACAGCGAGGTCGCGGTGGCACGCGTCGCCGCGGCCGGGATCGGCGTCCTCGCGATCGCGCTCGGGCTGCTGGCGCGCGATCTGAACGTGGCGTTCCTCGTGGGCCTGGCCTTCGCCGTCGCCGCGTCCGCCAACCTGCCCGTGCTGCTGTACTCGTTGTTCTGGCGGAACTTCACCACGCGCGGGGCGGTGTGGTCGGTGTACGGCGGGCTCGTCCCGGCGCTCGTCCTCGTCGTCCTGTCGCCGGTGGTCTCGGGGAGCCCGGCCTCCCTGTTCCCCGGAGTGGACTTCCAGTTCTTCCCGCTGGAGAACCCGGGGCTCATCTCCATCCCGCTCGGCTTCCTCGCGGGCTGGCTGGGCACCGTGACCTCCGACGAGCCCCCGGACGAGGCCAGGCACGCGGAGACGGAGGTACGGGCACTGACCGGCGCCGGAGCGGTCTGAGCCGGGGCGAGCCGGGCGGCCGGTTCAGCGGCCGGCGGCCCACTCGTACCGATGCTCGGGCCGCCCCGTGTCGCCGTACCGCAGACTCAGCCTGACCCGCCCCGTGCGCTCCAGCAGCTTCAGGTAGCGCTGGGCGGTCTGGCGGCTGAGCCGGGTCAGATCGGCCAACTCCTGTGCCGACAGCGGGCCCTCGGCGTTCATCATGGCTCGGCGTACGAGCTCGGCCGTCGTCGGGGAGTGCCCCTTCGGCAGCTCGGGCGCCGGGGTGGCCGAGAGCGCGCCGAAGATCCGGTCGACCTCCGCCTGCTCGGCCTCACCCCCGCTGTCCAGGGTGCGGCGCAGTGCCGCGTACGCCTCCAACTTGCCCCGCAGGCCCGCGAACGAGAACGGCTTGACCAGGTACTGCAGGGCCCCGTGCCGCATCGCGGCCTGCACAGTGGCCACGTCACGCGCCGCGGTCACCATGATCACGTCGATCTGGTGGCCCCGCTCGCGCACGATGCGGGCGACATCGAGGCCCGTCTCGTCCGGCAGGTAGTGATCGAGGAGGACCAGGTCGACCGTGCACTCCTCGATACGTCGCAGCGCCTCGGCGGCGCTGTGCGCGGTGGCGGCCACGCGGAACCCGGGCACCTTCGCCACATAGGCGGCGTTGACATCGGCGACGCGGGTGTCGTCGTCCACGACCAGGACCTCGATCATCGGACCTCCTCGGCCGCGCTCGGAACGGTTTCGGCGAAGGCCTCCGGCAGGACGACGACGAACTCGGCGCCCCCGCCAGGTGACGCGGTCACCTCGGCCGTACCGCCTTGCCGCTCGGCGAGCCGCCGCACCAGAGCGAGCCCGATGCCGCGCCTGCCGTACGCCGGTGGCTCCTTCGTGGACCAGCCTTCCACGAAGACGCTCTCGCGCTGCTCCGCGGGGACCCCCGGCCCCGTGTCCCGTACGCGCAGGACGACGGTGCCGCCCTCCGCGCGCAGCACCACCTCCACGCGCGCGTGGCGCCCCGAGCCGGCCGCCGCGTCCACGGCGTTGTCGACCAGGTTGCCGACGATGGTGACCAGGCCGCGGGGGTCGACGAGCCGGTCGGGCAGCCCGGTGTCGCGCGAGATCCCCAGGGCGACGCCGCGCTCCGCCGCGACCGTCGCCTTGCCGACCAGAAGGGCCGCGAGCAGAGGGTCCTCGATCTTCTCGGTGATCTGCTCGGCAGTGACCCGGTGGGCGCCCGCCACCTCGCCGACGAACTCCGCGGCCTCCTCGTACATCTCCAGCTCCAGCAGCCCCAGCAACGTGTGCATGCGATTGGCGTGCTCGTGGTCCTGGGCGCGCAGGGCGTCGATGAGGCCGCGCGTCGAGTCGAGTTCGCGGCCCAGTTGTTCCAGCTCCGTGCGGTCGCGCAGAGTCGCCACGGCGCCTCCGTCGTCGGTGGGCATCCGGTTGGCCACCAGGACGCGCTGACCGCGCACGGTCAACAGATCGGTGCCGGTGACCCGGCCCGTGAGCACGTCCGTCGTCCTTCCCTCGCCGAGCGCGTCCTCCAGGGGCCGGCCGATCGCTTCGGCGTCGAGGCTCAGCAGGCGTTGCGCCTCGTCGTTCAGCAGCCGAATGCGCCCGGCCCTGTCCAGGGCGACGACGCCCTCGCGGATGCCGTGCAGCATCGCCTCACGTTCGGCCAGGAGCGCGGAGATGTCCGAGAACGCCAGATCGCGGGTCTGCCGCTGCACGCGCCGCGCGATCAGATACGCGGCGAGCGCCCCCACGGCAAGCGCGCCGCCCGCGTAGGCGAACAGGCCAGGGATGGCGTGGATGAGCCGGGCGCGGACGCTGTCGTACTCGATGCCGACCGACACCGCGCCCACGATGGCCCCGTCAGCGGCCCTCAAGGGCACTTTGCCGCGCGCGGAGCGGCCCAGGGTCCCGTCGTCGATCTCCATCACCTCACGGCCCGCCAGCGCGTCACTGGGGTCCGTCGAGACGACCTTGCCGATCTGACCCCGGTCGGTGTGCGACCAGCGCACCCCTTCCTTGTTCATGATCACGACGTACTCGGCGCCGCTGGCCCGCCGGATCCGCTCCGCCTCGACCTGCACGGGACCGTCCGCGGTCGGCCGCGAGGAGCGCAGGTCGTCGGCGATCCGCGGCTGCGCCGCCGTGGTCTGCGCGATGGCGAGGGCCCGCCGCATCGCCTGGTCGTCCAACTGGTCGCTCAGCGGAGCCAGGAACAGCCCGGTCGCCAGCACGGTCACCCCGGCGGCGATCGCCACCTGCATCAGCAGGACCTGCGCGAACACACGCCGGGGCAGACCGAAGCGCAGACGGCGGGCGCGGGAAGTCGGGCTCATGGTGACGAACGGTACGGGCCGTTCCGCCTCCGGTCGAAGCCCTTGTGGCGGGGATCTCTCCATCGCCCTGCGTCGTGTCAGCCGAGCGCCGCCGGGACCTCACGCACAGCCATGACCTCCATACGGGCAGGTGACCCCAGGGCCGCGCCGCAGCTCTCCGGACGGGGCGGGAGCGATGTGCCCTGCGCGACCGTCACCCGCCACCGGCGGCCGTCGGTATGGGCGACGGTCACGTCCCAGTGCGGCACGTCGGGGACCTGCGACCGCGTGACGCTCTCGGTACGTACGACGGTCAGGGTGCCGGCCCCGTGTTCGTCGGCCGCCTGGCGCACGGCCAGTTCGGCGGCCTGGCCCGGACGGTCCCAGGCGGAGTTGCCGCGGCAGCCCTCGGTCATGATCCGCCCGGCCCGCACCGCCTCCAGGATCTCCTTCACCTTCGCCGCGGTGGCCCTCCCATAGGCGTAGCCGTACGGCAGCACCAGAAGGGTGGGGGAGAAGCGGTGGCCGCCGAGGTGCGTGATCTCCCAGACGCCGTCGACGGAGTGGGCGAGCTCGGAGGCGAGCGGCCGTCCCAGCAGCGCGCAGCAGCGGTCCCGCTTCCCGTTGGTGCAGACGAGCGCGAGAGGCGCGCCTTCGTAGGGTGCTCCGAAACCGCCGTGCTCCCCGGCTCCCAGAGCGGCGAAGTCGAGTCGCAGCAACTCTTCGGGTGTCTCGACGGTGGCGCCGCGCAACCACGTGTCGCCGGGGACCGTGTGAGCCACGTACACCTGGCGGCGCGCCGGGGCGGGGGAGTCGGCATGCCGTCCGGGACGCCGTACGAGTGCGACACGCACCCCGGTGCCGGCGGCGGCGGTCTCCAGGGCGCGGCCCACTGCGGGGTCGAGATGGCTGGAGGTCAGGGCCTTCGCTCCCCAGGGACCCGGCTGCTCGATCAACAGCCAGGTCCTGGCGGTGGCCGCGGTTCCCGCGAGGGGTTCGGCAAGGTCGATCGAGGAGGTCGCGCACGTACTCACGAAGGCGAGCCTAACCCGGTGGCGGGGTTCCCTCCGGGCCGCCCTTGGCATGCTCCCGCTCGGTTCACTCCCGGCCGGTCTGCGTCGGCAGGGGCTGCGGTGGACGCACGCCCACGTAGTGCCCTGTGGGCCGCATACGGAGAGGGCGTTCCCCGTACTCCTCCAGGGCGTGGGCGATCCACCCCGCCGTGCGGGCGACGGCGAAGATGGTCTCGCCCGCCTCGGCGGGCATGCCGTGGGAGGTGGTGAGGACGGCGAGGGCCAGATCCACGTTGGCGTGCAGGTCCGTATGGCGGGCGGTCGTCGCGACGACGTCACGGGCGGCGGCCAGCGCGGCGTGCGCGGCGGGCAACTCCTCCAGGGCGGCGAACAGCGCCTGCGCGCGCGGGTCCTCACCCTTGTAGAGGCGATGGCCGAGTCCCGGGACGCGTCGGCCGGCCCGCAGCTCGTCGGCCACCACGAGACCGGCGCTGCCCCGGTCGAGCACGTCCACGAGCATCCGGTGCGCGAGGCCGCTGGCCGCCCCGTGCAAGGGCCCTTCCAGGACGCCCAGGCCCGCGGAGACGGCCGCGTACGTGTGCGCCCGGGCCGAGGATGCGACACGGACGGCCAGGGTCGAGGCGGCCAGGTCGTGGTCGACCAGCAGGGCCAGCGCCATGTCCAGGACGCGCAGTGACGCCTCGTCAGGTTCCTTGTGGGACAGGCGACCCCACAGGCGTCGGGCGATGGGTGCGCCGTCGGTGTAGGTCGCCCGCAGGAGGGGTGGCGCGGTCGCGAGCGTCGGGATGAGGGCGCGCGCGGCGCCGAGGACGGACTGCTCGGACAGGTCGTACCGCAGCGGGTCCGCGGTCGCGGCAGCGACCGCCGCCACCCGCAGCCGGTCCACGGGACTGCTGTGCTCGGGCAGCGCGCTCACCGCGCGCCGGGCCGCGGCCAAGGACTCCTTGGGGGCGGTGAACCGGGCGCCGGGCCGCAGCGTGCCCGTCCAGAGCCACTCCGCGACTTCCTCGTACGTGTGGCGGGCCGCCAGTTGGGTCGCGTCGACCCCCCGGAAGTAGTACCGGTCCTCGTCGATGAGGGTGATCCGGGTTCGCACGGACAGCTCGTCGGGACTCGAACCGGGCGTGCTCTCCCGCCTGTTGCGGCGTGCGAGCGCCTCCACCTCGGCGGCGTCGAAGGTGCTGCCGCGCCCGCCCTGCCCGCGTCGACTGCTCAACTGCCCACGGCTCACGTACGCGTAGACGGTCTCGGGCTTCACGCCGAGCAGCTCGGCGGTCTCCTTGGTGCTCAGCCGGCGGGTGGCCCGTTCGACCGGGGCGGGTTCTTGATCCCTCATGCGCGTCACCGTATCCGCATCCATGGGCGCGAGAAGCCATGACCATTGATTCAATCAATATTGACAGGAGTTTCGTCAAGGATGGACAGTCGAATCAAGTTCAGGGAGGAAACATGCCGACCAACGGGATCACGGCCGCCCCCGTCATCGACGTACCGCGCGGACTCGCGGGAGTCGTCGTCACCGACACCGCTCTCGGGGACGTCAGAGGGCGCGAGGGCTTCTACCACTACCGCCAGTACTCCGCCGTCGAGCTCGCGCGGACCCGCAGCTTCGAGGACGTGTGGCACCTGATGATCCACGGCGAACTGCCCGACCCGGTGCGGTCGGCAGCCTTCGTGCGTGAGACCGCGGCGCTGCGTACCCTGCCCGACGAGGTGCGAGCGGCGCTGCCCGCCATCGCCCGCGCCGGGTCCGTGTCCGGACCGCTCGCCGGTCTGCGCACGGCGCTCTCGCTGTTCGGCGCCTCACGCGGTTTCCGCCCCGTCTACGACATCGACGCGAACCGGCGCCTGGAGGACACGCTCCTGGCCACCGCCGTGGTCCCCACGATGCTCACCGCGCTGCACCGGCTCGGCGAAGGGCTCGACCCCGTGGAGCCCCGGGCGGATCTCTCGTACGCGGCCAACTACCTGTACATGCTGACGGGGGCGGAACCGGAGCCCGGACACGCGCGGGCCATCGAGCAGTACCTCATCTCAACCATTGATCATGGCTTCAATGCGTCGACGTTCACGGCCCGCGTGATCACGTCGACCGGAGCGGACGTCGTCGCCTGTCTGGTCGGTGCGATCGGGGCGCTGTCCGGGCCGCTGCACGGCGGGGCACCCAGCCGCGCACTCGACACCCTGGACGCGATCGGCACCCCGGACCGCATCGACCCTTGGGTCCGTGAACGGGTGCTGGCCGGGGATCGGATCATGGGGTTCGGACACCCCGTCTACCGCACGGAGGACCCGCGCTCGCGGATGCTGCGCGGGATCGCGGAGGGGTTCGGTGGGCCGCTGGTGGAGTTCGCCGTGGAGGTCGAGCGCCGGGTGGAGGTGATCCTGGCGGAACTCAAGCCGGGCCGGGAACTGCACACGAACGTGGAGTTCTACGCGGGCGTGGTCATGGAGCTGTGCGGGCTGCCGCGCTCGATGTTCACACCGACGTTCGCCGCGGCACGCGTGGTCGGCTGGAGCGCCAACATCCTGGAACAGGCCCAGGACTCGAAGATCATTCGCCCGGCGGCGCGCTATGTGGGCGCCGAGCCGCCGGTGGCGGTGCCGCTGCCGGGTTGAGCACATGCCACGGCCGCCGACCGGAGAACCCGGTGGGCGGCCGTGGCGCGTATCTCGCGAGGAGACGTCAGGCGTCGGGGATGTCGCTCTTTGCGCGCAGCAACGTCTCCCGGTTCACGATGACGATGCGCTCGTAGTCGGCGACCCCCGCGTCCGCCGGAAGTTCCTTCTTGAGCTCAGCGGTGGCCTCCGTGCCGATCACGGCGAAGTTCCCGTCGCTGAGTTCGAAAACATCGGGGCAGGTGGCGCCGGAGGCACTTCCGCGAGCGCTCGGGGGCACCCCGATGCGGCGTACGATCTTCAAGGGAACCGGTTCCTTCTGGAAGGGCGACGTTACGGCGTCACAGTAGTGCGCCCCCAGGGGCTGGACGGTACCCGAACGCCCAATTCCGCGCGCTCGCAACCAAAAAATTCATCAGCACGAGGGATCCTCTCGAACATCAGAGTGGCGGCGGTTCTCCCACGACCCACCACTCGTCCGTATCCGACTCGTCTCGTTCCTGGAGCAGCGTCTCGGCGATGTGCCCGACCTCCGCCTCCGTGGACGACGGGTCGAGGGAGGCGCGGTGCGGCCGAGTGGCCTCCCAGTACTCCCGGATGTGCGCGCTCTGGAAGAGTTCGCGCAGGTGTCCGCGGAGCTGACGCCGGTCCAGTACGCCGGACTCGTAGAGGTGGAAGGCGTTGATGTACCAGAGATTGGCGTACAGGTACTGCCGCCGCTTCTCCGGTGAGAGGTCCAGCCCGTAGTTGTCGATCACTACGGCCAGCGCGGGGTCGTCGATGGCCTTGCTCAGCAGTTCCCACTGCATGCGTTGCTGATGGGCCCGGGCCTGCCGTCGCCACTCCGCGGCGGCCCCCGCGCGGCTCGGGCCGTGGTGCTGCCACGTGTGCGCCGTGGCGGCCCCCGCGAGCCCGCCGGTGATCATTGCGGCGACTACTGATCGCCACGTCCGCGTACTCTGTGTGGCCATGTCAACCCCCGATTCAGGCGACCGTCCGCCGGTCGTCGGGTGTGGGTCGACGGGCGTGGGACCGGCGAGCGATGGGCGGCGCGCTTGCCGTCTCCCAGGATGCCGAGCGGCTCTGATCGGCAGGGAGGCGGAGAGGAGGCGCACGGAAGCATGCTCGGGTCGCGAAAACCGGCGCCATGACGAACGTCTGCCCCGCGAGTGGTGCTAACAATCGTTCACTTCGCGGCCTTTCTACGCGCGCCTATCCTGAAACGGCTGTCATCTTTCGAGTGAGGTCACGTTGAGCGAAGAGAGCCCGCAGATCCCCGTCGTCGTCCTCGCCGGCTTCCTCGGCTCGGGGAAGACCACCCTGCTGAATCACCTGCTGCACCACAGCGGGGGCTCGCGGATCGGCGCGATCGTCAATGACTTCGGGGCCATCGAGATCGACGCGATGGCCGTCGCGGGACAGTTGGGCGACTCGACGGTCTCTCTCGGCAACGGATGCCTGTGCTGCGCGGTGGATGCCGGCGAACTCGATGCGTACCTGGACAAGTTGACGCGCCCGATCAATGCCGGTCGTGACGTTCAAGGTGGTCAGGACGTTCAAGGTGGTCACGACAGTGACCGGGACAGCGGTCAGGGTGGTGATGCCAGTCCTGGACGTCGTGGCATGGACGTCATCGTCATCGAGGCGAGCGGCATCGCGGAGCCGCAGGAACTGGTGCGCATGGTGCTGGCCAGTGAGAATCCGCGGATCGTCTACGGAGGGCTGATCGAGGTCGTCGACGCGGCCGAGTTCGACGCGACCCGGGAGAAGCATCCGGAGGTGGACCGGCACCTGGGGATGGCCGATCTCGTCGTGGTGAACAAGAGCGACCGGGTGCCCGACACCGAACGGCGGCGGGTTCTGGGCGCCGTGCGGGAGTCGGCCGGGAGCGCCGCCGTCGTCAGCGCGTCGTACGGGCGCGTCGACCCCGAGCTGCTTTTCGACTGCCGCCCTTCGCGGGAGCGCGTCGGCCAGCTCTCCTTCGACGACCTGCATCGGCATGACGGGACCGGGGCACAGAACGCGCACCTGCACTCCGCCTATGAGAGCGTCGCGTTCACCTCCGAAGTGCCCATGGAACCGCGCGCGTTGATGGGTTTCCTCGACAGTCGGCCCGAAGGGCTGTATCGCATCAAGGGGTACGTCGACTTCGGCGCGGCCGACGCGGACCACCGGTACGCGGTGCACGCCGTCGGCCGGTTCCTGCGCTTCTACCCCGAGCCGTGGCCCACCGGCGAGGCGCGGCTCACCCAGCTCGTCCTCATCGGTGCGGGGATCGACCCCGAGGCGCTCCGCAAGGAACTCGAAGGGTGCCGGGCAACGAGCGACGCCCCGCACGCCGTCGACGAGCACGGCATGTGGGGCGTTCTGCGCTACGTACAGGACAAGGGCTCCACCGAGGAAGCAACCGCTGAGGTCGCCGAAGCCGGAGACCTCGGCGACCTCCCGTAGCGATCGCCTAGAACGGGCCGGCCACCGCCGCCACCGTCTTCGGCAGGGAGATGCCCGAGCCGTCGCGACGCGGGTCCATCTCGGTCAGCTCGGCCGGCAGGCCGTTCTTCTGCGCCGCGCGCGCGGGCGCCGGGCCCGCCCACGCCAGGCTCAGGCAGTCCTCGCCCTTGAGGAAGCGCTGGCAGCGCACGCCGCCGGTCGCCCGGCCCTTACGGGGGTACTGGTCGAACGGGGTGAGCTTGGCCGTGGTCTGCACCGAGTCGTCGAGCGTGCCGCGCGAACCCGCCACCGTGAAGACGACGGCGTCGGCCGCCGGGTCGACCGCGGTGAACGAGATGACCTTCGCTCCGGTCGCCAGCTTGATACCGGCCATGCCACCGGCGGGACGGCCCTGGGGCCGCACCACGGAGGCCTGGAAACGCAGCAGTTGGGCGTCGTCCGTGATGAAGACCAGGTCCTCCTCACCGGTCCGCAGTTCGACGGCGCCCACGATCCGGTCACCGTCCTTGAGGGTGATGACCTCCAACTCCTCCTTGTTCGAGGGGTAGTCGGGCGTCACGCGCTTGACGACACCCTGCTCGGTGCCGATGGCGATGCCGGGCGACGACTCGTCCAGCGTCGTCAGGCAGACGACCGTCTCGTCCGCCTCCAGGGAGGAGAGGAACTCGGAGAGGGGGGCGCCCCCGGAGAGGTTCGGCGCGGCCGCCGTGTCCGGGAGCTGCGGCAGATCCACCACGTTCAGGCGCAGCAGCCGGCCCGCGGAGGTGACCGCACCGATCACCCCGCGTGCCGTCGCCGGGACCGCGGAGACGATCACGTCGTGCTTGGTGCGCTTGCCGTCCTCGTCCGCGGCGAACGGCTCCCCGTTCGCCGTACGGGCCAGCAGGCCGGTCGAGGAGAGCAGCACCCGGCACGGGTCGTCCGCCACCTGGAGCGGGACGGAGGCCACCGCGGGGCCCGAGGACTCCATCAGCACCGTGCGCCGGTCCGTACCGAACTTCTTGGCCACGGCCGCCAGTTCCGCGGAGACGAGCTTGCGCAGCTCCGCGTCGGAATCGAGGATGCCGGTCAGCTCGTCGATCTCGCCGTTCAGCTTGTCGCGCTCCGACTCCAGCTCAATGCGGTCGAACTTGGTGAGGCGGCGCAGCGGCGTGTCCAGGATGTACTGCGTCTGGATCTCGCTCAGGGAGAAGCGCCCGATGAGGCGCTCCTTGGCCTGCGCGCTGTTGTCGCTGGAGCGGATGAGGCGGATGACCTCGTCGATGTCCAGGAGCGCGACGAGCAGCCCCTCGACCAGGTGCAGGCGGTCCTTCTTCTTGGTGCGACGGAACTCGCTGCGGCGGCGCACCACCTCGAAGCGGTGGTCCAGATAGACCTCGAGCAGCTCCTTGAGGCCGAGCGTGAGCGGCTGGCCGTCCACGAGCGCCACGTTGTTGATACCGAAGGACTCCTCCATCGGTGTCAGCTTGTAGAGCTGCTCCAGGACGGCTTCCGGGACGAAGCCGTTCTTGATCTCGATGACCAGGCGCAGACCGTGCTCGCGGTCCGTCAGGTCCTTCACGTCGGCGATGCCCTGGAGCTTCTTCGAGCCGACGAGCTCCTTGATCTTCGCGACGACCTTCTCGGGTCCCACCGCGAAGGGCAGTTCGGTGACGACGAGGCCCTTGCGGCGCGCCGTCACGGTGTCCACGGTGACCGTCGCCCGGATCTTGAAGGTGCCGCGGCCGTTCTCGTACGCGTCTCTGATCCCGGACAGGCCGACGATCCGGCCGCCCGTCGGCAGATCAGGTCCCGGCACGAACTTCATGAGCGTTTCGAGGTCGGCGCCCGGGTGCTTGATCAAGTGCCGGGCCGCGGCGATCACTTCGCCCAGGTTGTGCGGCGCCATGTTGGTCGCCATGCCGACCGCGATGCCGGACGCGCCGTTCACCAGCAGGTTCGGGTACGCCGCCGGGAGGACCAGGGGCTCCTGCTCCTGCCCGTCGTAGTTCGGCGCGAAGTCGACCGTGTTCTCCTCGATCGACTCCGTCATCAGGCCGGCCGCCGGGTCCATGCGGCACTCGGTGTACCTCATGGCGGCCGGCCGGTCGTCGTTGCCCAGCGAACCGAAGTTCCCGTGCCCGTCGACCAGCGGTACGCGCATGGAGAACGGCTGGGCCAGACGCACCAGCGCGTCGTAGATCGACGCGTCGCCATGGGGGTGCAACTTACCCATGACCTCGCCGACGACGCGGGCGCACTTCACATAGCCGCGGTCGGGGCGCAGGCCCATCTCGTTCATCTGGTAGACGATCCGACGGTGGACGGGCTTCATCCCGTCGCGTGCGTCGGGCAGGGCGCGCGAGTAGATGACCGAGTACGCGTACTCCAGGTAGGAGCCCTGCATTTCGTCGACCACGTCGATGTCGAGGATCCTCTCCTCGAAATCGTCGGGCGGCGGGGTCTTCGTGCTGCGGCGGGCCATCGCTGCTGCGGCTCCTTCACCAACATCTACGGGAACTGTCGCGGACCATTGTGGACCGCCCCACTGACAACGCTGATCGCGACCCGTCCGAAGCGGGTGGTCGGCGACCCGCCGGAGGGTCGCCGTGCTCGCTCACGGCGTAGCCCGGGCGGGAACTTCGCCAGGCGCCCGCACGCTTGCATACAGTGGCAGGACTGGCAGCGGTTCCGTGGCCACAGTGTTGTCCGCGTACGCAGCGTTTCTCAGCATTCCCAGCAATTCCGATGTTCTCCGTTCCCCCCCCGCGATCGAAGGGACGTACATGCCCATGGGTCACACGGCCACCGCCGAGGCCGGCACCGGCGGCCTGACAGCGACCGAGCACCGGCTGGCCAACGGCCTGCGAGTAGTGCTCTCCGAGGATCACCTGACCCCGGTCGCGGCGGTCTGCCTCTGGTACGACGTCGGCTCGCGCCACGAGGTCAAGGGCCGTACGGGCCTGGCTCACCTTTTCGAGCACCTGATGTTCCAGGGCTCGAAGCAGGTGCACGGCAACGGCCACTTCGAACTCGTACAGGGCGCCGGTGGCTCGCTGAACGGCACGACGAGCTTCGAGCGTACGAACTACTTCGAGACCATGCCCGCCCACCAGCTCGAACTCGCGCTGTGGCTGGAGGCGGACCGCATGGGCTCACTCCTGTCGGCTCTCGACGAGGAGTCGATGGAGAACCAGCGGGACGTCGTCAAGAACGAGCGCCGTCAGCGCTATGACAACGTCCCCTACGGCACCGCCTTCGAGAAGCTGACCGCCCTCATGTACCCGGAGGGCCACCCGTACCACCACACGCCCATCGGCTCCATGGCCGACCTGGACGCGGCCACCCTCGAGGACGCGCGGAGCTTCTTCCGCACCTACTACGCGCCCAACAACGCCGTGCTCTCCGTCGTCGGCGACATCGACCCCGAGCAGACGCTCGCCTGGGTCGAGAAGTACTTCGGCTCGATCGCCTCCCACGACGGCAAGCCCGCACCGCGCGACGGCTCCCTGCCCGACGTGATCGGCGCCCAGGTCCGCGAGGTCGTCGAGGAGGAGGTCCCGGCGCGCGCCCTCATGGCCGCCTACCGGCTCCCCGAGGACGGCACGCGCGCGTGCGACGCCGCCGACCTCGCCCTGACGGTCCTCGGCGGCGGCGAGTCGTCGCGCCTCTACAACAGGCTCGTACGCCGTGACCGCACCGCGGTGGCCGCCGGGTTCGGACTGCTGCGCCTGGCCGGTGCCCCCTCCCTGGGCTGGCTCGACGTGAAGACCTCGGGAGACGTCGAGGTGCCGGTCATCGAGGCCGCCGTCGACGAGGAGCTCGCCCGGTTCGCCGAGGAGGGCCCCACGCCCGAGGAGATGGAGCGCGCGCAGGCCCAGTTGGAGCGCGAGTGGCTGGACCGGCTCAGCACGGTGGCGGGCCGCGCCGACGAACTGTGCCGTTACGCCGTGCTGTTCGGCGACCCGCAGCTCGCCCTCACCGCCGTCCAGCGGGTCCTCGCGGTGACCGCCGACGAGGTCCAGGAGGTCGCCAAGGCGCGCCTGCGCCCCGACAACCGCGCGGTCCTGGTGTACGAGCCGACGGCGCCCGCCGACATCGATGACGAGAGCGACCTGAGCGACGAGGAGGCGGGCCGGTGACCGAGCAGCTCGCGACCATGGAATTCCACCCCAAGCCGCAGGCCGGGACGGCCAGGCCGTGGGCGTTCCCCGCCCCGGAGCGCGGTGAGCTGCCCAACGGTCTGACCGTGCTGCGCTGCCACCGGCCCGGCCAGCAGGTCGTCGCGGTGGAGGTCAACCTCGACGCGCCGCTGGAGGCCGAGCCCGCGGGCCTGGACGGTGTCGCCACGATCATGGCGCGTGCCTTCAACGAAGGCACCGACAAGCACTCGGCGGAGGAGTTCGCGGCCGAACTGGAGCGGTGCGGCGCCACCTTGGACGCGCACGCCGACCACCCCGGCGTCCGCGTCTCCCTCGAAGTGCCCGTCTCCCGGCTCCCCAAGGGCCTCGCCCTCCTCGCCGACGCCCTGCGCGCGCCCGCCTTCTCCGACAGCGAGATCGAGCGCCTCGTGCGCAACCGTCTGGACGAGATCCCGCACGAGAGCGCCAACCCGGCACGGCGCGCCGCCAAGGAGCTGTCCAGGCAGCTCTTCCCGGCCGACTCGCGCATGTCGCGCCCGCGGCAGGGCACCGAGGAGACGGTCGCCGCCATCGACGCGGCGGCCGTACGCGCCTTCTACGAGAAGCACGTACGCCCCGCCACCGGCACGGTCGTCGTCGTGGGCGACCTGACCGGCACCGACCTCGACGCGCTGCTCGCGGACACGCTCGGCGCCTGGACCGGCGACACCGCGCAGCCGCGCCCGGTGCCGCCGGTCACCGCCGACGACACGGGCCGTGTCATCGTCGTGGACCGCCCCGGAGCGGTCCAGACGCAGTTGCTGATCGGCCGGATCGGACCCGACCGGCACGACCGCGTGTGGGCCGCGCAGATCCTCGGCACGTACTGCCTCGGCGGCACGCTCACCTCGCGCCTGGACCGCGTCCTGCGCGAGGAGAAGGGCTACACCTACGGTGTGCGGTCCTTCGCCCAGGTGCTGCGGTCGGCGCCCGACGGGACGGGCGCCGCGATGCTCGCCATCAGCGGCTCCGTGGACACCCCGAACACCGGTCCGGCCCTTGAAGACCTCTGGAAGGTGCTGCGCACGCTGGCAGCCGAGGGCCTCACGGACGCCGAGCGGGACACCGCCGTGCAGAACCTGGTGGGCGTGGCCCCGCTCAAGTACGAGACCGCGGCGGCCGTCGCGGGCACCCTCGCCGACCAGGTCGAACAGCACCTGCCGGACGACTTCCAGGCGCGCCTGTACCGGCAGCTCACGGAGACGGGCACCGTGGAGGCCACCGCGGCCGTCGTGAACGCCTTCCCCGCGGACCGCCTGGTGACGATCCTGGTGGGCGACGCCGCGCAGATCGAGGAGCCCGTCAAGGCCCTCGGCATCGGCGAGGTGACCGTCGTCACGGGCTGACCCCGTCCCGCAGGCGCGGGAAGCACGCCGCACGAAGCCCCGGTGGACACGGTCCTCACCGGGGCTTCGTGGTGTCGCTCACGTCCGTCCTTGATCGACGATGGAGCGCTTATGTCCGAATTAGGGCGGAGGTTGCCTGTCTGCTCTGTGGCATGCGCTACAAAAGCCGGGATCCGTTTGTTGATTAAAAGATGTCCCGCTTAGCGTCGGTCCGGCTGTCCGCCAGACACGCGTCGCGCCCGCGACATCGGACAGTCATCGCCGAGTCCCCCACGGCGCGAGCCAGGGGAGCCGGGGACCCATCGCAGTCCCTGGGGTGAATCGGACGCTCTTCCCCTGGGGGAGAGGGCCCGTAGGAGACCTTCCTGCTCCGAACCCGTCAGCTAACCCGGTAGGCGAGAGGGAAGGAAAGGACCAGCCACTTCATGGCGTTCACCCGTGCCACCGGGAAGCACCGTCGTCCGAGTCGCCTCACGCGTACCACCGCGCACGTCGCGGGTGTCGCGGCGCTCACCACGACCGGTGTCATCGGCGGCCTCGCCGCCCCCGCGCTCGCCGCCGACACCGCGGCCGCCGACCAGAACGGCCTGACCCAGGCCATCGCCATCGGCGACTCCCTGGCCGACCAGATCGACGCCCAGGCCGCCGCGCAGAAGAAGGCCGCCGACAAGGCCGCCGCGGAGGCGAAGGCAAAGGCGAAGGCCGAGGCCGAGGCCCAAAAGAGGGCCGAGGAGGCCAAGCGCGAGGCCGAGGCGAAGGCCGCGAAGGAGCGCGAGGCCAGGGAGCGCGCCGCCCGTGAGGCCGAGCGCAAGCGCCTCAACAGCTTCGTCGCGCCGATCTCCGGCTCCTACGTCTCCACCGGCTACCAGGCGAGCAGCGGCCTGTGGTCCTCCGGCAGCCACACCGGCATCGACTTCCACGCGGCCAGCGGCACGTCCGTGCACGCCGTCGGCTCGGGCACCGTCGTCGAGGCCGGCTGGGGCGGTGCCTACGGCAACAACATCGTGATCAAGATGAATGACGGTACATACACCCAGTACGGTCACCTGTCGTCCATCGGCGTCTCCATCGGCCAGGCCGTCACCCCCGGCCAGCAGATAGGCCTCTCCGGCGCCACCGGCAACGTCACGGGCCCGCACCTCCACTTCGAGGCCCGCACGTCGCCCGACTACGGCTCGGACATGGACCCCGTCGCGTACCTGCGCTCGCACGGCGTGAACGTCTGATACGCGTCCTTCGCCCGCGCGGCACCCTGTGAAAGCCCCGGCTCATCGAGCCGGGGCTTTCACGTGCGCAAGGCGTTCCTGGCCAAAAAATATCCATGGATTCCGGCCCGGCGTCGGAAATGCGGGAACGGTGGAATAGAGTCACGGGGCGAGCGCGTCGAAGAGGCGTCATTCGCGCTGGCACAAGCGTCGATCGACCGCGTTTCGCGGGGATTAAGGCGGAGGTCGGGTCATGCGTATTCCCGCGCACTCGGTATGCACGGCGATCCGCGACGACATCGTCGCGGGGGTCTACGAGCGCGGCGGCAGACTCACCGAGGAACTGCTCGCGCGCCGCTACGGGGTCTCGCGCGTCCCGGTCCGCGAGGCGCTGCGCACCCTGGAGGCCGAGGGCTTCGTCGTCACGCGGCGGCACGCGGGCGCGTGCGTGGCCGAGCCCACCGGCCAGGAGGCCGCGGACCTCCTGGAGGTCCGCATGCTGCTGGAGCCGCTGAGCGCCGCGCGCGCCGCGCAGCGCCGCACCGAGGCCCACCTCAAAGTCCTGCGAGGCCTGGTCAGGCTGGGTCAGGAGCGCGCCAGGCGCGGTCAGAACGAGGACCTGCGCTCACTGGGCGGCTGGTTCCACGAGACCCTCGCGCAGGCCTCCGGCAGCCCCGGTCTGATCACCCTGCTCACCCAGCTCCGGCACAAGATCGCCTGGATGTACACGGTGGAGACGCCGGCCCAGCCGGCCGAGTCCTGGGCCGAGCACGGCGCCATCGTGGACGCGGTGGTCCGCGGCGACGCCGAGCGCGCCCGCGCCCTGACCGCCCTGCACGCCGAGCGCGCCTCGGTCGCCCATCGGCTGCGGGTGCCGCGCGCGGGTGAGCGTGTGAGGACTTCGCAACACGCAGTAAACACGGCGGGGCTCCGGCATTAACAGAGGGGCCGTATACAAAGAAGCGCGGCATTCCAGGAATGGGGCGCAAGCATTTCTGCTGCCCGGTCGACGCTCAATATACGGCTGCGGGGAATTGTGCTGCCCATTTCGCTCGCCGTGCATTCCGGACGGCCCGGGACGGAATGCGGGAACGACGAAGCCGCGCGCTCCCGGGGGAGACGCGCGGCTTCGTGAGGCCGATCCGATCGGACCGAGCGGTCAGACCGTCTCGGGGAGCTCGTCCAGGCCCTCGGAGACCAGCTTCGCCAGACGGTCGAGCGCGGCGTCCGCACCCTCGGCGTCGGAGGCCAGGACGATCTCCTCGCCGCCCTGGGCGCCCAGGCCGAGCACCGCGAGCATGGAGCCCGCGTTGACGGGGTTGCCGTCGGCCTTGGCGATCGTCACGGGGACGCCGGCCGCCGTGGCCGCGCGGACGAAGATGGAGGCGGGGCGGGCGTGGAGGCCCTCGGCCCAGCCGACGTTGACGCGGCGCTCAGCCATGTGATGCTGCCCTTCAGGTGTCTCACGGTTGTCTAGACCATTCTCACACATCGGTGGACGGCGAAGGACGCGGACCCAGACCCGCGAGCGTGCCGCCGCCCGGCCTCCTCAGCCTGCCTCCCACGCGCGTGGGACGCGACCCGTACGACTGTCGGCGCCCGGCCCTACCCTTGCGGCATGGACACCCCGTCGGACCGGCACGCCTACCCCGCCCACTGGGAGGCCGACGTGGTGCTGCGCGACGGCGGCACCGCCCGGATCAGGCCCATCACCACCGAGGACGCCGAGCGCCTGACCAGCTTCTACGAGCAGGTCTCGGACGAGTCGAAGTACTACCGCTTCTTCGCGCCCTACCCACGCTTGTCCGCCAAGGACGTCCACCGCTTCACCCATCACGACTACGTGGACCGCGTCGGGCTCGCCGCCACGGTGGGCGGCGAGTTCATCGCGACCGTCCGCTACGACCGGATCGACCCGCAAGGACGGCCCGCCTCCGCGCCCGCCGACGAGGCCGAGGTCGCCTTCCTCGTCCAGGACGCCCATCAGGGGCGCGGTGTGGCCTCCGCCCTGTTGGAGCACATCGCGGCCGTCGCGCGCGAGCGCGGCATCCGCCGGTTCGCCGCCGAGGTGCTGCCCGCCAACACCAAAATGATCAAGGTGTTCACGGACGCCGGATACACCCAGAAGCGCAGCTTCGAGGACGGCGTGGTCCGCCTGGAGTTCGGCCTGGAGCCCACCGAGGCGTCCGTCGCGGTGCAGCGCGCCCGCGAGCAGCGCGCCGAGGCCCGCTCCGTGCAGCGCCTCCTCGCCCCCGGCTCCGTCGCCGTCATCGGCGTGGGCCGGGCGCCCGGGGGAGTGGGCCGCAGTGTGCTCGACAACCTCAAGGACGCGGGGTACACGGGCCGCCTCTATGCGGTGAACAAGGCGTTCCCCGAGGACCTGACCGAGGTCGGAGGTGTCCCCGCCCACCGCTGCGTCCGCGACATCGACCCGGCCGAGCGCGTCGACCTGGCCGTCGTCGCCGTCCCCGCGCCGGACGTGCCCGACGTCGTCACCGAGTGCGGCGAGCGCGGCGTCCAAGGACTGATCGTGGTCTCCGCCGGATACGCCGAGAGCGGCGCGGAGGGCCGCGAACGCCAGCGCGAACTGGTCCGCCGGGCCCGCTCCTACGGCATGCGCCTCATCGGCCCCAACGCCTTCGGCGTCGTCAACACCTCCGCGGACGTACGGCTCAACGCCTCGCTCGCCCCCGAGATGCCACGCTCCGGCCGCATCGGCCTGTTCGCCCAGTCCGGCGCCATCGGTATCGCCCTCCTTGCCCGCCTGCACCGCAGGGGCGGAGGGGTCACCGGCGCCACGGGCATCTCGACGTTCGTCTCCGCGGGCAACCGCGCCGACGTCTCCGGGAACGACGTCCTCCAGTACTGGTACGACGATCCCGACACGGATGTCGCCCTCATGTACCTCGAATCCATCGGCAATCCGCGCAAGTTCACCCGCCTCGCCCGTCGTACCGCCGAGGCCAAGCCCCTCGTCGTCGTCCAGGGCGCCCGGCACAGCGGCATCGCGCCCACCGGGCACGCCGTACGCGCCACGCGCCTGCCCTACGCCACCGTCTCCGCGCTGCTGCGCCAGGCCGGTGTCATCCGCGTCGACACGATCACGGAACTCGTCGACACGGGCCTCCTGCTGGCCCGTCAGCCGCTGCCGTCCGGCCCGCGCGTCGCCATACTCGGCAACTCCGAGTCGCTGGGCCTGCTCACCTACGACGTGTGCCTCGCCGAGGGCCTGCGTCCCAAGCCGCCACGCGACCTGACCACGGCGGCATCCGCGGCGGACTTCCGCGCCGCGCTGGAGGAGGCGCTGGCCGACGACAAGACCGACGCCGTCGTCGTCACCGCGATGCCTGCCGTGGGCGAGGGCCCGACCGAGGACGCGGAGCTGGCCGACGCCCTGAGCGCGGCCGCCGCGGCGGCGCCCACGAAGCCGGTGCTCGTCGTCCACGTCGAGCTGGGCGGTCTCGCCGAAGCCCTCTCCGCGGCGGCCAGCACGGGCCCCAACGCTCCCGGCGCCCCCGGTACATCCGATCACCAGGCCACCCGCCCCACCCCCGCGGCGCCCGAGGCCCCCGGCGCCACCCCGCGCCTCATCCCCGCCTACCCCGCCGCCGAGCGCGCTGTCCGCGCCCTCTCCGAGGTCGTGAAGTACGCCCAGTGGCGGCACGACGCGGCCGAGCCCGGCAAGGTGCCCGAGTACGAGGACATCGACGAGCCCGGGGCCGCCGCGCTCATCACCGAGCTGCTGGCCAAGGACGAGGACCCGCGCGGTGTCGAGCTGGCCCCGGACGACGCCCGCGACCTGCTCGCCCACTACGGCATCGCCGTGCGGCAGACACTGCCCGCACCCGACGCCGACCGGGCCGCCGACGCCGCGCGCACCCTCGGCTACCCCGTGGCCCTCAAGACGACCGCCCCGCACCTGCGCCACCGCGCTGACCTCGGCGGCGTACGCCTGGACCTCGCCGACGAGACCGACCTGCGGCGCGCCTACGAGGAGCTGACCGACCAACTCGGCGGTCCGGCCGAACTGCGCCCCGTCGTGCAGTCGATGGCGCCGCGCGGTGTGGACACCGTGGTGCGGGCCGTCCTCGACCCGGCGGCCGGAGCGGTGCTCTCCTTCGGCCTCGCCGGAGCCGCCTCCGAACTGCTCGGCGACACCGCGCACCGCCTGGTCCCGGTCACCGACCAGGACGCCCGCGCGATCGTCCGCTCCATCAAGACGGCGCCGATCCTGTTCGGCTGGCGCGGCGCCGCCCCCGTCGACACCCCCGCCCTCGAGGAGCTGCTCCAGCGCGTGTCCCGCCTCGTCGACGACCATCCCGAGGTGGTCGGCGTCGCCCTCGAACCGGTCGTCGTCGCCCAGCACGGACTGTCCGTGCTCGGCGCCGCCGTCCGGCTCGCGCCACCGCCCGCCCGCGACGATCTCGGTCCGCGGACCCTGCCCGTCGCGTACTGACCCCGCCCGGGAAATGCCCTCACGGAGAGTTATCCACAGGCGCAACGGCAGCCTCTTCCCGGCCTTAGGATGGACCCCATGGCCAAGACCAGTACGACGACCCAAGGGCTGCGAGCGGCGATCGAGCGCAGCGGCTACTACCCGGCCCTCGTGGCCGAGGCGGTGGAGGCCGCGGTCGGCGGCGAGCCCATCGCGTCGTACCTCGTGCACCAGGAGACCACGTTCGACGCGAACGAGGTCCGTCGCCATGTCACCGTCCTGGTCCTGACCGACACCCGCTTCATCGTCAGCCACACCGACGAGCAGGCGGCCGACACCACCTCCCCGACGCCGTACGCGACGACGTCCACGGAGTCCGTGAAGCTCGACCGGATCTCGTCGGTCGTGCTCAGCCGCGTCGTCGCCAATCCGGAGAAGTACGTCCCGGGCACGCTGCCCCGCGAGGTCGTGCTCACCATCGGCTGGGGCGCTGTCTCCCGCATCGACCTGGAGCCCGCCGCCTGCGGCGACCCCAACTGCGAGGCGGACCACGGCTACACGGGCAGTTCCACCGCGGACGACCTGAGCCTGCGCGTGAGCGAGGCGGGCGACGGACCCGAGACCGTACGGCAGGCCCTCGCTTTCGCCCAGGCCCTCTCCGAGGCCACCGCGGACGCGGGACGCTGATGCCCCACCCCTCACCCACCCCGGCCCGTGACGGTGGGCGCTCCACGCCCGTACCCCCTCCCGCCTGGGACGACGTGGAGCCGCTGCCGCTCGGCTCCGCCCCCGTCCCGGCGTACGGCACCGGGTCGCTCGCCGACCTGCTGCCCACGCTCGGCGCCCACCTGGGCGTCCCCGGCTGCGACGCCGCGATCCCCGAGCTCGCGCCCGTCGACCGCGCCTGCGTCTTCCTCATCGACGGCCTCGGCTGGGAGCAGCTCAAGGCCCACCCCGACGAGGCACCCTTCCTGAGCTCGCTCATAGCCTCCTCGCGCGGCGGCACAGGGCGCCCGATCACCGCGGGCTACCCGGCCACCACCGCCACCTCCCTCGCCTCGGTCGGCACGGGCCTGCCGCCGGGCGCCCACGGCCTGCCGGGGTACACGGTGCGCGACTCGGCCACCGGCGAGCTGATGAACCAGCTCCGCTGGACGCCGTGGACCGACCCGCGAGCCTGGCAGCCGTACCCGACGATCTTCCAGCGCGCCCATGAGGCCGGGGTCCACACGGCACAGGTCTCCGCGCCCGCGTTCCAGTCGACGCCCCTCACCAAGATCGCCCTCAGCGGCGGCACCTTCCACGGCCGCCTCTCGGGCGAGGACCGCATGGACCTGGCCGCCGCGCAGTTGGCCGCCGGTGACCGGTCGCTGGTGTACACGTACTACAGCGAGGTCGACGGCAAGGGACACCGCTTCGGCGTGGACTCCGACCCCTGGCGCGACCAGCTCGGTTACGTGGACCGGCTAGCCCAGCGCCTCGCCGAGCAGCTCCCGCCGCGCAGCGCCCTGTACGTGACCGCCGACCACGGCATGCTCGACATCCCCTTCGACGAGCAGTCCCGTATCGACTTCGACGAGGACTGGGAACTGCGCGCGGGCGTCGCCCTGTTGGGCGGCGAGGGCCGCGCGCGCCATGTGTACGCCGTGCCCGGCGCGCAAGGAGACGTCCTGGCTGTGTGGCGCGAGGTCCTCGGCGAGCAGTTCTGGATCGCGAGCCGTGACGAGGCGATCGACGCGGGCTGGTTCGGGCCCCGGATCGACGAGCGCGTCTACGACCGGATCGGGGACGTCGTCGCCGCCGCCCACGACGACGTGCTCATCATCGCCTCGCGGACCGAGCCGAAGGAGTCGCGGATGGTCGGCAACCACGGCTCCATGACCCCGGCGGAACAGCTCGTACCGCTCCTCGAAGTACGCTCCTGAGCCTCGCCCTCTCACCCCCCGTCACGCGAAAGGTGCCCGACCTGCCATGCCCGAGCTGGTGTTCTTCTCCGGAACCATGGACTGCGGAAAGAGCACCCTGGCTCTTCAGATCGAGCACAACAGGTCGGCCCGCGGACTCCAGGGGATGATCTTCACCCGCGACGACCGGGCAGGCGTCGGCAAGCTCTCCTCGCGTCTGGGCCTGGTCACCGACGCCGTTGAGGTCGCCGACGACCTGGACGTGTACGCGTACGTCGTCGACCGGCTCTCCCAGGGCGGCAGGGTGGACTACGTGATCGCGGACGAGGCGCAGTTCCTGGCGCCCGGCCAGATCGACCAGCTCGCGCGCGTCGTCGACGACCTCGGCCTGGACGTCTTCGCCTTCGGCATCACCACCGACTTCCGCTCCAAGCTGTTCCCCGGCTCGCAGCGCCTGGTCGAACTCGCCGACCGCGTCGAGGTCCTGCAGGTCGAGGCCTTGTGCTGGTGCGGTGCGCGCGCCACGCACAACGCCCGCACCATCAACGGCGAGATGGTCGTCGAGGGCGCGCAGGTCGTCGTCGGCGACGTCAACCACGCCGAGGATGAGATCGGCTACGAGGTGTTGTGCAGACGGCACCACCGCAAGCGGATGACCAGCGCTACGGCACACGCGGCGGCGCTGTCACCCGACGTGCTTCCGGTCGTCTGAGCCGAGTGCGGCGAGGCGCCCCTCACCCCGCGGACGCGACCAAGGCGAACCGCGCCCCCTCGTGGTCCGCCACCGTCGCCACCCGCCCCAGCGTGCCGTCGCGTGCGGGCGTGACGGCGTGACCACCCAGGTCGGCGACCCGCTCCACCGCCTCGTCGACGTCCGTGACCTCGAAGTACGTCATCCAGTGCGGCCCCCGGTCGTGCGGCAGCGCGTGCCCGACGCCCTGTACCGAGGCCACCGGACGGCCGTCGAGGAGCATCGTCACGCAGTCGAAGTCGGCGGAGACGACGGCCTCTTCGGTGTAGCCGAACACCGACTGGTAGAACTTCGAGACGCTCGACGTCTCCTGCGTCACCAGCTCGTTCCACGCCACCGCGCCCGGAACGCCGGTCACCGCCATGCCCAGATGCGCCGACGCCTGCCAGATGCCGAACACCGCGCCGAGGGGGTCGGAGCCGATGGCCATCCGGCCCGCCTCGCCGGCGTCCAGCGGGCCGACGCCGACGGTGCCGCCGCACTGGCGCACCGTCGCGGCCGTCACGTCCACATCGTCCGAGGCCAGGTAGGGCGTCCAGGCGATCGGCAGGTGCCGGTCGGTCGGCAGCCGGCCGATCCCGGCCACCTCCCTGCCGTCGAGGAGGGCCCGCGCGTACGGGCCGAGCTGTTGCGGCCCCGGCTTGAACTCCCAGCCGAACAGTGCCCCGTAGAACTCCTGGGTCGCGGCCATGTCGTGCACCATCAGACTCACCCAGCAGGGTGTCCCCGGTGCGCGCTTGGCTGCTGCCTCGGTCATCGTCACTCTCTCCTCGGAACGGACCTCAGGGCCCGTGATCGGGATCCCACGTGTCGCAGCACGCCCGTGCTGATGGTGGCACTCCGTGCCGTGCGGCGCTCCCTGGCCGCGCCGAATCCTTCGGGCTCTGCACAGAGCATGCCCGAAACGGCGTTTCTGAGACGTTTCCGCGCCACGACCCGGCCGTGTCCGACCGTTTGACGCTCGGTAGTCGATCGAGCACGCTATCCGAACCGCGCCGCCCGGGCCAGACCATGAGCAAGGATGGCCCTCATGAATGCCATCATCACCGCATCTGAACTCGCGAGCGAGCTGGCGGGGGAGAACCCGCCCGTGTTGCTCGACATCCGCTGGCAGCTCAGCACCGCGAAGGCCGCGGGGGAGCCCGCGTTCGACGGCCGCGCCGCGTACGCCTCGGGCCATCTCCCGGGCGCGGTGTTCGTGGACCTCGACACGGAGCTCGCTGGTCACGCCGGTGAGGGTGGTGGTCGGCACCCGTTGCCCGAGTTGGCCGACTTCGGCGCCGCGATGCGCGCGGCCGGTGTCTCGGCCGACCGCGAGATCGTGGTCTACGACGGCGGGCAGGGCTGGGCCGCGGCCCGCGCCTGGTGGCTGCTGCGTTGGACGGGGCATCCGTCCGTGCGGGTCCTCGACGGGGGCCTCCCCGCGTGGGACGGCCCCTTGGAGTCCGAGATCCCGTCGCCGGAGCCCGGCACCTTCGTTCCTGCACCGGGTGCCACCGGCCTTCTCGACGCGCCGTCCGCCGCCGCTCTCGCCCGTTCCGGCCTCCTTCTGGACGCCCGCGCCGCGGAGCGCTATCGCGGCGACGTGGAGCCCATCGACCGCGTCGGCGGCCACATCCCGGGCGCCGTGTCGGCACCGACGACGGAGAACGTCACGGCGGACGGCCGCTTCCGCCCCGCGGCCGAACTCGCCGACCGCTTCAAGGCTCTCGGCGCGACCGGCGCCCCGGGCCAGGTCGGCGTCTACTGCGGCTCGGGCGTCTCGGGCGCCCACGAGGTCCTGGCGCTCGCGTTGGCGGGCATCGACGCGCAGTTGTACGTCGGCTCCTGGTCGGAGTGGTCGGCGGACGAGTCGCGCCCGGTGGCGACGGGCCCGGACCCGCAGTAGTCGTTCCCCGTACGTGAGGGGCCCGCGCCGACCGGTCGGCGCGGGCCCCTCACGTACAGGCGGGACTAGTCCTGCTTCTTGCGGCGTGTGCCGAAGACGATCTCGTCCCAGCTCGGCACCGCTGCCCGGCGCCCGGGACGCACCCCGTCGGCCTCGGCCTGACGGTCCGTGGTGCCGGTGAGCCGGTCCCGGTGACCCGCGACGCTGCGCGGCATCAGCACGTCCGCGTAGGCGGATCCGGCGCCGGCGGACGCGGCGGGCGCCGCGGGCTCCTCGAGCTCGGCGGCGGCGGGCGGCTCGGGCTCTTCCTGCGGCGGCTCGGGCACCGTCGTCGGACGGTCGGGCAGCACGAGGTCGCCGCGGTAGCTGGGCACGGCCTCCAGGAGGCTGGTCAGCGAGTCGCGCTCCGAGGAGGAGGCGATCGCCGGCAGGTTCTCCTCGGTGGGCGGCTCGGGCGGCGGCGTCGGGCGCTCCAACTGCCGGTCCAGGGCGCGGTCCAGCGGACGGTCCCTGGGCAGGCGTGCGATGCGCGGGACGAACGGGAAGGTGGGCTCGGGCGCACCGATGTCGTCGGACTCGCCGATCAGCGAGCGCGCCTCGTCGTCCACGGCCTGCACGAGCCTGCGGGGCGGGTCGTACGTCCAGCTCGCGGAGTGCGGCTCGCCCGCGACGCGGTAGACGAGCAGGACTTCCCAGGTGCCGTCGTCCCGGCGCCAGGAGTCCCATTGGACGGTCTCCTTGTCGGCGCCGCGCAGCAGCAACCGCTCCTGCACCGCCTCACCGAGCTGGGGGCCGGTGTTCTCGCCGGGACGGCGCACGGGGGTCTTCCTGGCCCGCTCGGCCATGAAGGCGCGCTCCGCGAGCACGGGGCCCTCGAAGCGACGTACACGGTCGACCGGGATACCCGCGAACTGGGCGACCTCCTCGGCGGACGCGCCTGCCCGTATACGGGCCTGGATGTCGCGTGGGCGGAGGTGGCTCTCCACCTCGATCTCGATCTGGCCGAGGCGCGGACGATCGCCGCGCACGGCGGCCCGGAGGCGCTCATCGATCGGAAGCGTGTACTCCGTGCTGTCCGCAGCCTTCAGCACCAGCCGTGTGCCGTCGTTAGAGACGGCCACGACACGCAGTTCGGGCATGGGGACCTCCCGGGTGGTGCCTGCCGACGTCACGTGCGTCGCTGCTTCCGCTAGTCGAGTGTGGCCTGCCCGGGTGCAGCCTGCCACAACCTTGCCGAGTTGCCCGGCGTGTCGGGCGACGACCCGAGAGCGCCGTTATGGCACGGTTACCTGTTCGCAACGCTAAGTGACCGAAGTCGTCACCCTGTGCAACGAGCCCCCTTCCGGCGGTCCTGGAAGGCCCCGGACACCCTGGCAGGAGACCGGACCCAGGGCTCGCAACAGTACTCCATTCGGACCACGCGCGTGGATCGGCTCGCCGCTGAAATTCTCGCGGCGGGCGGGAGTTGGGTGGAGGGCATCTTGATCGTGTGCCCGATTCACGTCGGATATGCGTGTCGTGCTTCACGGAATCTCCAGAAGCGGAACTACTCGCTACGCTCCTACGTCCCTTTCTCGTACGGCACAGGAAGTTCGCGTAGCCTCGGGAACTTCGCTGTGAATAGGCGGATATGTCGAGAAAGCGAGAAAGGTAGGTAAGGGCAGAAGATGGGCGTGAAGCCGGACAACTCCCACGACGAGCACCCGCGCGACGAGCGGCCTCAGGGCGAGCGGAGCGAGCCCGAGGGAAAGAAGAAGCGGGTGGATCTGAGCGTGCCTCAGGTGGCGGGCAGTGCGGTCGCCGCCGTCGTGGCCGCGAAACTCGCCTCCAGCTTCGGCGTCTACGGGACGATCCTGGGCGCGGGCGTGGTCAGCGCGCTCGCCACCTGCGGCGGCACCGTCTTCCAGCACTTCTTCAGCCGCACCGGCGAGCAGATACGTGACGTCGCGGTGCAGACGAAGCCCAAGGGGCGGCGCGTACCGGTCACCTCGCAGGGGCGCCCCGTACCGCGCACCTTCCGCTCGGACGCCTCCATGGACGCCACCGAGGCCATGGCCACCGGCGCCCTGCCGCCCGCCGCGCGTCCCGCCACCGCCGCCCTGCCGACGACCACGACGTGGGGCACCTCACCGGCGGCGGACGCCGAGGAGACGACCGTGCTGCCGCAGAGCGCGGCCGACGACGACAGGACCCAGTGGCTCGACACCGGCGCGGTCGCCGACCTCCTCCCCGACACCTCCGCGGAGACCAGGGTGCTGGGCACGGCCGATCCGGAGCGGACGCAGCTCCTCAAGGGCGGCGCGATCGACGAGCCCACGCGCGCGCTGCGCCCCGCGACGGAGCTGCCGCACCAGATTGGGTACGGCGAGGAGTTCACCGTGGGGACCGTGCACAGGTCCCGCGTCAGGAGCTGGAAGCGGCCGCTGATCGCCGCCGCGGTCGTCTTCGGCGTCACCATGGGCGGCATCACGACCTACGAGATCGTGGCCGGCCACAGCTTCAGCGGCGACAGCGGCAGCACCACGTTCAGGGACGCCTTCAGCGGCCACCGGTCCTCCGGCGACAGCGAACCCACCCCGAGCACCTCGCAGCCCTCTGACGGCGGCAGCACGGACCCGGACGACGGCTCGCGGCGCAACGGCGACGACTCGTCCACGGGCGGCGCCACGACGCCCAGCCCCACGCCCAGCGACAGCCGCGGCTCGCAGACCGGATCCGGCACCGACTCCGACCCGGGCACGGACAGCGGCTCGGACAACGGCTCGGACAGCGGTTCCGATTCCGGCGGCGGCAAGGTGACCCCGACCCCGACGCCCACGCCGACCCCGTCGCAGAGCACGGGCTCGGACCCGGACACCGGGCCCGGCACCGACTCCGGCCGGCAGAGCCCGGCCCAGTAGGGCGCGGCTCAGTCGCCGAGGACCCGCCGCAGATAGGCGTTGCCGAAGAGGCGGTCCGGATCCAGGCGGTCGCGCAGCTCCGTGAACTCGCCGAAGCGCGGGTAGGCCTGACGGAGGTACTCCGCGTCGCGCGTGTGCATCTTGCCCCAGTGCGGGCGGCCCTCATGAGCGGTGAAGATCCGCTCTGCGGCCGTGAAGTACCGCTGGTACGGGGTGCCCTTGTACATGTGGACCGCGATGTAGGCGCTGTCGCGGCCCGACGCCGTGGACAGCGCGATGTCGTCGGCGGGGGCGGTGCGGACCTCTACGGGGAAGCTGACGCGCAACCGCGAGCGGTCCACCATGGACTTCAGTTCGCGCAATGTCTCCACCAGGGCCGCGCGCGGAACGGCGTACTCCATCTCCACGAAGCGAACCCGGCGCGGAGAGGTGAACACCTTGTAGGGGATGTCGGTGTAGGTCCGCGCGGACAGTGCCCTGCTGGAGATCCTGGCGATCGTCGGGATCGTGGCGGGCACTGCGCGGCCGAGCGAATTGACCGCCTGGAAGAGGCCGTTGGAGAGGACCTCGTCCTCAAGGAGGCCACGGATCCGCGACACCGGCGCCTCAGGACCGGCGCTGCGGTTGTTGCGCTTGGTGTTGCAGTTGCCGGTGTGCGGGAACCAGTAGAACTCGAAGTGCTCGTTCTCGGCGTGCAGCGCGTCGAAGTCGGCCGTGACCCTGTCGAAGCTCATGGGCTCCTCCCGCGCGGTGAGCAGGAAGATCGGCTCCACCGCGAAGGTGAGGGCGGTGATGACGCCGAGGGCGCCCAGACCGATCCGGGCGGCCGCGAAGACCTCCGGGTTCTCCTTCTCGGAGCAGGTGAGGAGTTCGCCGCTCGCCGTCACCAGTTCGAGGCCCTTGATCTGCGCGGCGATGGACGCGGAGTCGCGGCCCGTGCCGTGGGTGCCGGTGCTGGTGGCCCCGGAGACGGTCTGCTCCATGATGTCGCCCATGTTCGTGAGCGACAGTCCTTCGCGGGCCAGGGCGATGTTGAGGCGCTTGAGCGGGGTGCCGGCCTCGACCGTGACCGTCCCGTTGACCCGGTCGATGTCGCGGATGCCGGTCAACAGGTGAGGGCGTATCAACACGCCGTCGGTGGCCGCGGTCGCCGTGAAGGAGTGCCCCGTGCCGACGGCCTTCACCTTCAGGCCGTCCCGCGCCGCCCCGCGCACGGCGGCGGTCAGCTCGTCCACGGAGGCGGGTGTCACCTCCCGCGCGGGACGCGCGGTGACGTTGCCCGCCCAGTTACGCCACGCTGCGCCGCTCCTCGAGCTGCCCGTCTGCGCCGTGCTCATCGGTAGTCCCTCCCCGCCGCGGAACCGGCTGCTGCAGCCGGCGGTAGCCGAGGAACCCGACCACGACCGCGACGGCGCCGGAGACTCCCGGCACCCCGTACCCGGCCTTCGCGCCGGCGGCGTCGATCACCCAGCCGGCCGCGGAGGAGCCGAGCGCGACACCGACCGCGAGTCCGGTGCTCACCCAGGTCATGCCCTCGGTCAGTTTCGCGCGTGGTACGTGCTGCTCGACGAGGGCCATCGTCGTGATCATCGTCGGTGCGATGGACAGGCCCGCAACGAAGAGCGCCACGGCCAGAAACGCCAGGTTCCCGACCAGTTGGAGGGGGATCATACTCACGGCCATCGCGACGACCCCCACCAGCCACCTGCGCGCGGGTGCCCCCTTGAAGTGCAGCAGGCCGAAGACGGCGCCCGCCACACAGGAACCGGCCGCGTACACCGCGAGCACCACACTGGCCAGGGACTTGTGCCCCTGGTCCTCCGCGAAGGCCACCGTCACCACGTCGACCGCCCCGAAGATCGCGCCCGTCGCCACGAACGTGACCACCAGAACCTGCAACCCACGCGCGCGGAGCGCCGATCCGCCGCCGTCCTGCTCCCGGGGGTGCGGCACCGGCTCGGTGGCACGCTGCGCGGTCAGCCAGAAGACACCGGCCGCGAGGAAACACCCCGCGAGGAGGGGCCCGGCCTCGGGGAACCAGGCCGTGGACAGGCCGATCGAGATGATCGGTCCGAAAATGAAGCAGACCTCGTCGATCACGGACTCGAAGGAGTACGCCGTGTGCAACTGTCGCGGGGTGTCCTGGTACAGCACCGCCCACCGCGCGCGGATCATCGAACCGACGCTGGGCACGCAGCCGATGAACGCGGCGCACACGAAGAGCGTCCAGTCCGCGGCCTCGTACTTCGCGCACAGCAGCATCGCGGCGACCGCGACGAGCGAGACCAGGGTGGCCGGGCGCAGCACGCGACGCTGACCGTACCGGTCGACCATGCGCGAGATCTGCGGCCCGATCGCCGCGGCGGACAGAGCCACCGTCGCCGTGAGGGCGCCCGCGAGCCCGTAACGCCCCGTGAGCTGCGAGATCATCGTGACGATCCCGATGCCCATCATCGACAGGGGCATCCGGCCCAGGAACCCGGCCAGCGAGAAGCTCTTGGTGCCGGGCAGGGCGAATATGGCGCGGTACGGGCTGGGCAACGGAACTCCGGCTGAGAAGGCGGGAAGAGCGAGAGGAACGGGGCGGGCGGGGCGGCAGGGCGTAAGGGGTAAGGCGTAACTGTGGTTGATACAGCTTACGCGTGTCACGGTCCGGGCGGCATGGCGGTTTTCCGCCTGTCAGTGGGGGGTGGCAGGATCGAAGACATGCCAGACGCGCACGCTGCCAGCCTCGATGCCCGCCCCTACGACGCCTTGCTGCTGCTCTCGTTCGGCGGCCCGGAGGGCCCCGACGACGTCGTCCCGTTCCTGGAGAACGTGACGCGGGGCCGCGGCATCCCCAAGGAGCGGCTCAAGGAAGTGGGGCAGCACTACTTCCTGTTCGGCGGGGTCAGCCCCATCAACGACCAGAACCGGGCCCTGCTCGACGCCCTGCGCAAGGACTTCGCCGAGCACGGCCTGGACCTGCCGGTCTACTGGGGCAACAGGAACTGGGCGCCGTATCTGACCGACACCCTGCGCGAGATGGTCGCCGACGGCCACCGCCGCATCCTGACCCTCACCACCAGCGCGTACGCCTCGTACTCGGGTTGCCGCCAGTACCGCGAGAACCTCGCGGAGTCGCTGGCCGCCCTGGAGGCCGAGGGCCTGGAGCTGCCGAAGATCGACAAGTTGCGGCACTACTTCAACCACCCCGGCTTCGTGAGGCCCATGGTCGAGGGCGTCCTGAAGTCCCTCGCCGACCTCCCCGACGAGGTGCGGGACGGCGCCCACATCGCGTTCAGCACGCACTCCATCCCGACCACGGCGGCCGATACCTCAGGCCCGGTGGAGAGCCACGGCGACGGCGGCGCGTACGTGCGGCAGCACCTCGACGTGGCCCGGCAGATCGCCGACGCCGTGCGCGAGGAGACCGGCGTCGACCACCCCTGGCAGCTCGTCTACCAGTCGCGCTCCGGCGCCCCGCACATCCCGTGGCTGGAGCCCGACATCTGCGACCATCTGGAGGAGCGGCACGGCGCCGGAGTGCCGGCCGTCGTCATGGCCCCCATCGGGTTCGTCTCGGACCACATGGAGGTCCTGTACGACCTCGACACCGAGGCCACGGCCAAGGCCGCGGAGCTCGGCCTCCCGGTGCGCCGCTCGGCGACCGTCGGCGCCGACCCGCGCTTCGCCGCCGCCGTCCGGGACCTGGTCCTGGAGCGCGCCGCGACGGAGAGCGGCAGGAACGTCACGCCTTGCGCCCTGGGCGCGCTCGGCGCCAGTCACGACCTCTGCCCGGTGGGCTGCTGCCCGGCCCGTGCCCCCAAGCCCGCCGCCGCGGGCGCCGACAGCCCGTACGCGTGAGGATGCCGACGTGACCGACCCCAGCGCCCCCGAGAACCACCGGACCCTCAAGGCCGAGCTGCTCGACGTCGCCCTGGAGGCGGCGGCCCGTGCCGGCGCCTTCCTGCGCGACGGCCGCCCCGCCGACCTCGGCGTCGCCGCCACCAAGACCAGCGCCGTCGACGTGGTCACCGAGATGGACATCGCCTCCGAGAAGCTCATCACGGACTTCCTGGCCGAGCGCCGCCCCGACGACGGCGTGCTCGGTGAGGAGGGCGCCTCCAGCGAGGGCTCCAGCGGCGTCGAGTGGGTGATCGACCCGATCGACGGAACCGTCAACTACCTGTACGGGCGCCCCGATTGGTCCGTCTCCATCGCTGCCCGCAAGGACGGCGAGACGGTCGTCGGCGTCGTCGCGGCGCCGATGCGCGGCGAGACCTACCGCGCCGTCCTGGGAGAAGGCGCGTACGTGAACGACCGGCGCGCCCACGCGCGCGTGGCACCCCCCTTCGCGCAGGCCCTGGTCGGCACCGGCTTCGGCTACCTGGAAGCGCGCCGGGCCCGTCAGGCCGATGTCGTACGGGAACTGGTGCCCCGGGTGCGTGACATCCGGCGTGGCGGCTCGGCCGCGATCGACCTGTGCGACGTGGCCCTCGGCCGCCTGGACGCGTACTACGAGCGCGGCCTCAACCCCTGGGACTACGCCGCCGGTGACCTCATCGCGCGCGAGGCGGGCGCCCTGACCGGCGGTCGCCCCGGCCGGCCGGTGTCACCCGAGCTGACGATCGCCGCGCCGCCCGGCCTGTTCGAGTCGCTGCGGGACCGGCTCGAAGAGCTCGGCGCCTGGCACGACTGACCGGCCTCCACCGCGCCCGCGCACAGCGAAGGGCCCCGGCGCCCGCCTGGATCGAACCAGGCGCCGGGGCCCTTCCCTGTGCTGTGGAACGTGTCGGTCAGACGCTCGCGGCGTGAATCTCCACGCCGTGCTCGGCGGCGAGACGGTGCAGGTCGTCGAGCTCGCCCTGCTCGACCTCGGCAAGGAAGTCGTCGCCGGTCTCGCGGGCCAGCGTCAGGTCGGACTCGGCCGCCTTTATGCGCTGGAGCAGTCCTGCGGTGAATGCGTCCATGGTTGCGCCCCCTCGTCCTGGGTCGTGGGTCGGTGGCACGGGGGTGTGCCCTGTGGAAGGGGCGATCACGTCTCGACTCGCCGTACGGCGAACGGCTCGTGGCACGCCACATACAAAGCGTGATCGCGGGTGTAAACCCGTCCTCCCCCTGCTCCCCTCCACGGAAACCTCAACCCCCCGAGAAAAACCGGCATTCCCCCTTCGTCCCGCCGCCTTACAGCCGGTTTATGGCCGAAAGGGGCAGGATGGAGGCTCACACCCCATGAACGGACCTGCCCGCGTGCGCTCGAACCTGCCCGTGGGTGGCCAGAGGAAGGACAGCGACGTGCGCGTACTCGTCGTCGAGGACGAGCAATTGCTCGCCGATGCGGTGGCCACCGGACTGCGCCGGGAGGCCATGGCCGTCGACGTCGTGTACGACGGTGCGGCAGCCCTGGAGCGCATCGGCGTCAACGACTACGACGTGGTCGTCCTCGACCGCGACCTCCCGCTCGTGCACGGCGACGACGTCGCCCGCAAGGTCGTCGAGCTGGGCATGCCCACCCGCATCCTGATGCTGACCGCCTCCGGCGACGTCAGCGACCGCGTGGAGGGCCTGGAGCTGGGCGCCGACGACTACCTCCCCAAGCCCTTCGCGTTCAGCGAGCTGACGGCCCGTGTCCGCGCCCTCGGACGCCGTACGAGCGTGCCGCTGCCGCCCGTCCTGGAGCGCGCCGGCATCAAGCTCGACCCGAACCGGCGGGAGGTGTTCCGCGACGGCAAGGAGATCCAGCTCGCGCCCAAGGAGTTCGCCGTCCTGGAAGTACTGCTGCGCAGCGAGGGCGCCGTCGTCTCCGCCGAACAGCTCCTGGAGAAGGCCTGGGACGAGAACACGGACCCGTTCACCAACGTCGTGCGCGTGACCGTCATGACCCTGCGCCGCAAGCTCGGCGAACCGGCCGTCATCGTCACGGTGCCCGGCTCCGGTTACCGGATCTGATCCCTCCATGGCCGCCGCACCAGCGCCCCCCGCCGCGCCACCGAAACCGACCTGGAAGCCGGGCGCGAAGGTCGAGCCCCCCTTCCCCTGGCTCCGCCCCACCATCCGCATACGGCTCACGCTGCTGTACGGCGGCATGTTCCTCATCGCGGGCATCCTGCTGCTCTCGATCATCTACATGCTCGCGGCGCAGGCGCTCAACGTGGGCAGCGACCTGCCGTTCAAGATCATCAACCGGCAGCTCGTCAGCAACGTCTGCACGTTCCCGGCCAGTCCCACCGACGCCCAGTTGAACGACGCCCTGAACGACTGCGTCAACCAGCAGCGCCAGCACGCCCTGGACGTCCTGCTCAGCCGCTCCCTGATGGCGCTCCTCGGCCTCGCGATCATCGCGTTCGCCTTCGGCTACGCGATGGCGGGGCGCGTCCTGTCCCCGCTCGGCCGCATCACGCGCACCGCGCGCCGCGTGGCCGGTTCGGACCTGTCGCGCCGTATCGAGCTCGACGGTCCCGACGACGAGCTCAAGGAGCTGTCGGACACCTTCGACGAGATGCTGGACCGCCTGGAGCGGGCGTTCACGGCGCAGCAGCGCTTCGTCGGCAACGCGTCGCACGAGCTGCGCACCCCGCTCGCCATCAACCGCACGCTCCTCGAGGTCCACCTCTCGGACCCGGCCGCCCCGGTGGAGCTGCAACAACTGGGCAAGACGCTGCTCGCCACCAACGAGCGCAGCGAGCAGCTCGTGGAGGGCCTGCTGCTGCTCGCCCGGAGCGACAACCAGATCGTGGAGCGCAAGCCGGTGGACCTCGCGGAGGTCGCCGCCCAGGCGCTCGATCAGGCCAGGTCCGAGGCGGACGAGAAGGGCGTGGAGATCCGCGGCGAGCGCAAGGAGGCCGTCGTCCAGGGCAATGGCGTCCTGCTGGAGCGCATCGCGCTGAACCTCGTGCAGAACGCGATCCGGTACAACGTCCCGGAGGGCGGCTGGGTCGAGGTCGACACCGAGGCACAGCACGGCCAGGCCGTCCTGCTGGTCGCCAACACGGGCCCGGTGGTCCCCGCGTACGAGATCGACAACCTCTTCGAGCCGTTCCGGCGGCTGCGCACCGAACGCACCGGCAGCGACAAGGGCGTGGGCCTCGGCCTGTCCATCGCCCGGTCGGTGGCGCGCGCCCACGGTGGCCGGATCACCGCCGTGCCCCGTGAGGGGGGTGGGCTGGTGATGCGGGTCACCCTGCCGATCTAGACCCGTTCAAGGTGCGATACGCGGAGGGATCTGACATGCTTCCGCCGACGCGCTGGAGGAGTTCGCTTTTAGCGGAATTTTCGGGACCTGCGCCCGGGAAGTCCGTGTGTGATCGATCACAAGGGCGAAATTCCGGTCATCTACTCTCCGTGATCGTAAAAGCCGCCTGAAAGCCGGAAAATCCGAGTTTTCGGGCACCTTGATCACGGGAAGTACACGGGGTGGCGCCCGTGCGGTGCGAATTCGGACCGTGTACGGTCCCGTTCGCCACCCAAGCTGATCGCTCCGGAGGGGTCCGGTTGGGTGTCGATTGAGTAACAGACCTTGATGTGAGGCAAAATCTCCGCCTCAGGTCGGGCACAAGTCCGGCCTCTCATGCGTTACGTGCGCTGAGACACCGCATACACCCAGAGGGGGAGAGCGCGACATGGCAACGGATTACGACACCCCACGTAAGACCGATGACGACCTCAACGAGGACAGCATCGAAGAGCTGAAGTCCCGGAGGAACGACAAGTCGGCGTCCAACGTCGACGTGGACGAGTTCGAAGCGGCCGAGGGCCTGGAGCTCCCGGGCGCCGACCTCTCGAACGAGGAGCTGGCCGTCCGTGTCCTGCCCAAGCAGCAGGACGAGTTCACCTGCATGAGCTGCTTCCTGGTGCACCACCGCAGCCAGCTCGCGCGGGAGAAGAACGGCCAGCCGATCTGCCGCGACTGCGACTGAGGCCGGGTCGGGCATGAGTAGCTCGACCCCGCCCTGGAAGCGCCGTGTCCGAGTATGGCGACAGGACACGGCTCAAGGCCCGTCAGAGGCCGTGCGTGACGACGACGGGCGGGGCTCTTCCACCAGTGAAGACGCCTCGCTCGAAGCGGCGCACGAGCGCGAAGTGACGGGCGGTCCGATGGCGGACGGTGTCGTGGAACCACACGACGCCGACGCGGTCGAGGCGGGCATCGAGGCCCGCCGCACCAGGCGCCGCGTGACCGTCATGAAGGACGGCGTCCGCAAGAGCGGCAGCGTCGCGAGAGCAGGAATGATCAAGGGCGGAGGCGCCGCGAGAGCCGCCATCGGCTACCTCGCCGACCGCATCATCGAGAACGCGCCGCGGGTGCCCGTGCGGGACCTCGCGACCCTGCGCAGACAGTTTCCCGGCCTCGGGCCCGAACAGCTCGCGGACAAGCTGGTCGCCGGCGCGGCGGCCGCCACGTCCACGGTGGGCGCCGGAGTCGGCGCGGCGGCGATGCTGCCCGTGCCGCCGGCGATGCCGACCGAGCTGGCCGCGGAGATCACGGGCGTCGCGGCGATCGAGCTCAAGCTGATCGCCGAGCTGCACGAGGTCTACGGGGTCAGGCCCGCGGGCAACCTCAAGGACCGCAGCAGCGCCTATCTGACCTCCTGGTCGCAGGAGCGCGGGATCAGCGTCGCGAAGCCGTCGACCATAGACGCTGCGCTCGGCGGCCAGATGAAGCGCGAGCTGCGCCAGCAGATCATGAAGCGGATGGTGCGCAACCTTCCGACGCTCATGCCGTTCCTGGTCGGCGCGGCGGTCGGCGCCGCCATGAACCGCAGGGACACCAGGAAGCTGGCCGAGCGGGTACGCAAGGACCTGCGGCGCTTCCACGTGCCGTGGGACGCGCTGCCCGAGCTGCCACCCCTGGCCACGCCCAAGGACGCCCTGGAACTCGAAGGCGCCGACGACACCAGGACCGACGGCACCGAGCGCACCGACGGCTGAGTCAGGCCCCCAGCGCCTTCGCCAGAGCCTCCGGCTCGCGCGTCGACAGGTAGACGTACGGCGTCGGGTCCGTCGGGTCGGTGATCTCCGCGCGGACCGCCGTGGGCACGTAGCTGCGCAGGAGCATGAAGGCGCGCGGGTCGGCCTTGTACGTGCGCCAGGCGCGCGCCTCCTCCGCGTCCAGGATCTCGACGGCGCCCAGGGCCGACAGCGGGATCTTCGCGTCGCCCGCGACCAGTGAACCGGCCACGACGCGGATCCTGATGGCGCCGTACTGGCTGGTGATCACGGAGCCCACGAGCAGCCCGCCGACGAATCCGCCGAGCAGCGGGAGCGTGCCGAAGGGCAGCAGGGTGAGGCCGCAGGCGACCCCGACCAGAAAGGTGACGAGCCACCACGAACGGGGTGCGGTGAGACGTTCTTCGTAAGGCTGCGTCGAGAGCTCCATGGAGCCAAGCTTGGCACGATGCGTGCGGCCGCAGGACGCGCGGGTAAGGTCTGCGCCTGTGAGTGGTACTTCAGCAGCTCTGACGCCCCCCGCCGACGCCATAGCACCGGTGCGGCACCCCGACGCTCCCGCCCCCGGAGAGCTTCTCGGCGCGCACTACGGACACTGTTTCGGCTGCGGCGGCGAGCAGCCGCACGGACTGCACCTGGAGGCGCGGGCCGGTGACGGCGTGAGCGTCACCGCCGAGTTCACCGTGCGCTCCGCGCACCAGGGCGCGCCCGGGCTCGCGCACGGCGGCATCCTGGCCACCGCGCTCGACGAGACGCTCGGTTCGCTGAACTGGCTGCTGCGCGTCATCGCCGTGACCGGCCGCCTCGAGACGGACTTCGTGCGTCCCGTCCCCGTGGACACCGTGCTGCACCTGTCCGCCGAGGTCACCGCCGTCGCCGGACGCAAGATCTACTCGACCGCCACCGGCCGGATCGGTGGGCCCGACGGGCCCGTCGCCGTCCGCGCCGACGCCCTCTTCGTCGAGGTCAAGGTCGACCACTTCATCGACAACGGCCGTCCGCAGGAGATCCAGGCGGCCATGAGCGACCCGGACCAGCTCCGGCGTGCCCGTGCCTTCGAGGTGAACCCGTGACCCAGCCGTTGGACGTGCTCATCCGGCGCGTCGACCCCGCTGTACCGCTGCCCGCGTACGAGCACCCGGGCGACGCGGGCGCCGATCTGCGGACCACCGAGGCGTGCGACCTCGCCCCCGGCGAGCGCGTCGTCCTGCCCACCGGGGTGTCTGTCGCGCTGCCCGAGGGGTACGCGGCCTTCGTGCACCCGCGATCCGGTCTCGCCGCGCGCTGCGGTGTCGCTCTGGTGAATGCCCCAGGGACGGTGGATGCCGGGTACCGTGGGGAGATCAAGGTGATCGTGGTGAATCTCGACCCGCGCGAGAGCGTGCGGTTCGAGCGTTTCGACCGGATTGCCCAACTGGTCGTCCAGCAGGTCGAGAGGGTGCGCTTCCACGAGGTGGCCCAGCTTCCCGACTCCGCGCGGGCCGAGGGGGGCTTCGGGTCCACGGGTGGCCATGCCTCCGTGGGCGCGGACGGTCAAAAGGGTGGGAATCGATACGCTTCGGTCGTATCCGACCGGGAAGGACAGTGACGTGTTCGGACGTCGCAAGAAGAACAGCTCCGCTGAAGACGCAGTGGACGCGGCGGGCGAGGCCGAGCAGGTCGACGGTGTCGACAGTGCCGACACGGACGCCGAGGGGAAGCCGGAGCGCGTCCGGCTCGAACCCGAGCCGCGCCCTGACGGGCCCTGGGACTCCTCCGAGGTCCGCGAGCCGGGCGAGGGCCGCGTCGACCTGGGTGGTCTCTTCGTCCCCGGTGTGGAGGGCATGGAGCTGCGGGTCGAGGTCGCGGGTGACGCGATCGTCGCGGCCACCGTCGTCCTCCAGGACAGCGCGGTCCAGCTCCAGGCTTTCGCCGCCCCCAAGAAGGAGGGCATCTGGGGCGAGGTCCGCGAGGAGATCGCCACGGGCATCACCCAGCAGGGTGGCGTGATCGACGAGGTCGAGGGTCCGCTCGGCTGGGAGCTGCGGGCGCAGGTACCGGTGCAGTTGCCGGACGGCACGGGCGGTTTCCAGGTGGTGCGGTTCATCGGTGTGGACGGCCCGCGCTGGTTCCTGCGCGGTGTGATCTCGGGCCAGGGCGCGGTGCAGCCGCAGGCCGCCGGGCTCCTCGAACAGATCTTCCGGGACACGGTCGTGGTCCGCGGCGACGGTCCGATGGCTCCGCGCGACCCGATCGTCCTGAAGCTCCCGGACGACGCGCAGATGGTCGCCGAGGGTCCCGGCCAGGACTCCGCGGAGGGCTCGCGCTTCTCCGGCGGCATGGGGCAGTTGGCCCGCGGTCCGGAGATCACCGAGGTCCGCTGACCCGTACGGTTCGTCCACGAGGCCGGGGCCGCGCATCCGCGAGGGTGCGCGGCCCCGGCCTTTGTCGTGCACCGACGATCGCCCCCAACTGCCTTTCTTCCCTCACTACTTGACGGAAGCCTGGTCCGTACCTAGGGTCACCGGCCAGCGCTGTGGTTCACATCGGCGCTTAACGTTCACATACGAGAACGGATGGCCCCCACCATGCAGGCTCGTCAGAGAAGAACGCGTCCCGCCCTGCTTGCCACCCTCGCCACCGCCGTCACGGCGCTCATCGCCGGCGTCGTCGCCTGGCCCGGCGCGGGCAGCGCCGAAGCCGCGCCCGCCACGTTCGCCCACCCCGGAGTCACCGTCTCCAAGGGCCAGCTCGACTTCGCCAAGGCCAAGGTCGACGCCGGTGCGCAGCCCTGGAAAAGCGCCTTCGACCAGATGATCGCGAGCAGGTACGCCGATCTGAACCGCACGCCCAAGCCCCGCGCCACCGTCGAGTGCGGCTCGTACTCCAACCCCAACTACGGCTGCACGGACGAGCGCGAGGACGCGATAGCCGCCTACACCGACGCCCTCGCCTGGTACCTCACGCGCGACGAGCGGTACGCCAAGAAGTCGATCGCGCTCATGGACGCCTGGTCGGGCACGATCAAGGAGCACACCAACAGCAACGGCCCCCTCCAGACCGGCTGGGCCGGCTCCACCTGGCCCAGGGCCGCCGAGATCATCAAGTACACCTACACCGGCGGCTGGGCCAACGAGGGCCGCTTCCGGACCATGCTGCGCGACGTCTACCTGCCCAAGGTCATCAACGGCTCCAACTCCAACGGCAACTGGGAGCTGTCGATGATGGAGGCCGCCGTCGGCATCTCCGTCTTCCTGGAGGACAAGGCGTCGTACGACAAGGCGATGGCGAAGTTCAGGACACGTACCGCCGCCTACGTCTATCTGGCCTCGGACGGCGCCCTGCCCAAGACCGTGCCGAGCCAGAACCTGGACACCACGGCCAAGATCGTCAACTACTGGCAGGGCCAGTCGACCTTCGTGACGGGCCTGACGCAGGAGACCTGCCGCGACTTCACGCACACCGGTTACGGCATCTCCGCGATCTCCCACATCGCCGAGACCAGCCGCATCCAGGGCCAGGACCTGTACGGCACCGACGTCGGCGAGCGGCTGCGCCAGGCGCTGGGCTTCCAGGCCAGGTACGAACTCGGTGAGGCGCCGCCGAGCTGGCTGTGCGGCGGCAGCGTCGATCGCGGGCTCGGCCCGGTCACCGAGGTCGGCTACAACGCCCTGCACACCCGCCTCGGCACCGCCATGACCAACACCCAGAAGCTGACCGAGCAGCAGCGACCGGCCGGCTCCAACAACCTGTTCGTCGCCTGGGAGACCCTGACCCACGCCGAGAACCCGAGCTGACCCCCGGGCTCCGGCCATTGCCCGGCCGGGCGTCACGTGTCCATACTGACGCCCGGCCGGGAACATACGTACGGGGGAGCACGGCGCATGACCGAGAGCACCGGGGCCGGGGCCGCCGTCCTCGACCAGGACGACCGCGGACCGATGGTCCTCGTGCGGGACCTGCACCGCTCCTACGGGACCGGCGCCGCCGCCGTGCACGCCCTGCGCGGGGTCTCCTTCGAGGTGCGGCGCGGCGAACTCGTCGCCCTCAAAGGACGCTCGGGCTCCGGCAAGACGACCTTGCTCAACCTCGTCGGCGGCCTCGACCAGCCGGACCGGGGCCGGATCGAGGTCGACGGACTCGCCCTCGCGGACCTCGACGAGGACGGACTCCTGGAGCTGCGCCGCGACCGCGTCGGCTTCGTCTTCCAGTCCTTCGGACTCATCCCCATCCTCACCGCCGCCGAGAACATCGGCGTCCCGATGCGGCTGCGGAAGACGCCGGTGCGCACGCGCGAGGAGCGCGTCGAACTGCTCCTCGGCCTCGTCGGCCTGGAGGGGCACGCCAAACAGCGGCCCGGCGAACTCTCCGGCGGCCAGCAGCAGCGCGTCGCCATCGCCCGCGCCCTCGCCAACAAGCCGGCCCTGCTCATCGCCGACGAACCGACCGGGCAGCTCGACGCCGAGACCGGCCTCGCCGTGATGGAGCTGCTGCGGGCCGTGGTGCGCAGCGAACGCGTCACCGCGCTCGTGGCCACGCACGACCCGGCACTGCTCGGCCTCGCCGACCGGGTCCTGGAACTCGGCGACGGCGAGATCATCGAGCGCTGACCGGCCCCGAGCCACATCAGGGTTGCGTCAAAGACACCCGCCCACCAGGCATCCGTCCCCTTTGCCGGACTTCCTGAACGTAAGGTCAGGGCCATGGGACGCGGCAAGCTTCGGATCTATCTCGGTTCCGCACCGGGTGTCGGCAAGACGTACGCCATGCTCTCCGAGGCGCACCGCCGCACCGGCCGCGGCACCGACTGCGTCGTCGCGTTCGTCGAGCACCACAAGCGGCCACGGACCGAGGTCATGCTGCACGGCCTGGAGCAGGTCCCGCGCCGGACGATCGAGTACCGCGGTACCGCCTTCGAGGAGATGGACGTCGACGCGGTCCTCGGCCGCGCCCCGACCGTCGCCCTCGTCGACGAACTGGCCCACACCAACGTGCCGGGCTCCCGCAACGCCAAACGCTGGCAGGACGTCGAGGAACTGCTCGCCGCGGGCATCGACGTCGTCTCGACCGTCAACATCCAGCACCTCGAATCGCTGGGCGACGTCGTCGAGGCGATCACCGGCGTACGCCAGCGGGAGACGGTGCCCGACGAGGTCGTGCGCCGCGCGGACCAGATCGAGCTGGTCGACATGTCGCCCCAGGCGCTGCGCCGCCGCATGGCCCACGGCAACATCTACAAGTCGGACAAGGTCGACGCGGCCCTCTCCAACTACTTCCGCCCCGGCAACCTCACCGCCCTGCGCGAACTGGCCCTCCTATGGGTCGCCGACCGCGCCGACGCCTACCTACAGCAGTACCGCGGCGAGCACAACATCCGCTCCACCTGGCAGGCCCGCGAACGCATCGCCGTCGGCCTCACCGGCGGACCCGAGGGCCGTACGCTCATCAGGCGCGCGGCGCGGCTCGCCGAGAAGGGCGCCGGCGGCGAGGTCCTGGCCGTCTACATCGCCCGCAGCGACGGACTGACCGCCGCCTCCCCCAAGGAACTGGCCGTCCAGCGCACCCTCGTCGAGGACCTGGGCGGCACCTTCCACCACGTCATCGGCGACGACATCCCCTCGGCGCTCCTGGAGTTCGCCCGCGGCGTCAACGCCACCCAGATCGTCCTCGGCTCCTCCCGCCGCAAGACCTGGCAGTACGTCTTCGGGCCCGGCGTCGGCGCCACCGTCGCCCGCGAGTCGGGGCCCGACCTCGACGTCCACATCGTCACGCACGAGGAGGCCGCCAAGGGCCGCGGCCTGCCCGTCGCGCGCGGGGCCCGGCTCGGCCGCTCCCGCATCCTGGGCGGCTGGCTCGTCGGCGTCGGCGGACCCGCGCTGCTCGCGCTCCTCCTGACCCACGTCCACACCGACCTCGGCCTCGCCAACGACATGCTGCTGTTCCTGTCGCTGACGGTGGCCGCGGCGCTGGTCGGCGGCCTGCTCCCGGCACTGGCGGCGGCGGCGTTCGGCTCGCTGCTCCTGAACTACTTCTTCACCCCGCCCCTGCACCTGTTCACGGTCGCCGACCCGAAGAACATCGTCGCCATCGTGATCTTCGTGAGCGTCGCCGTCTCGGTCGCCTCGGTCGTCGACCTGGCCGCCCGCCGCACCCATCAGGCCGCCCGGCTGCGCGCCGAGTCCGAGATCCTCTCCTTCCTCGCGGGCAGCGTGCTGCGCGGCGACACCAGCCTGGAGGCGCTGCTCGAACGCGTACGGGAGACGTTCGCGATGGAGTCCGTCGCGCTCCTGGAGCGGGAGAGCGACACCGCGCCGTGGACCTGCGCGGGCAGCGTCGGACCGCGCCCCGACGACCGCCCCGAGGACGCCGACGTCGATGTCCCCGTGGGCGACCACATGGCACTCGCCCTGTCCGGGCGCGTCCTGCCCGCGGAGGACCGCCGGGTCCTGGCCGCGTTCGCCGCGCAGGCCGCCGTCGTCGTGGACCGGCGCCGGCTCCAGTCCGAGGCCGAGCAGGCCCGCACCCTCGCCGAGGGCAACCGCATCCGCACCGCCCTGCTCGCCGCCGTCAGCCACGACCTGCGCACCCCGCTGGCCGGCATCAAGGCCGCCGTCTCCTCCCTGCGCTCCGAGGACGTCGACTGGTCGCCCGAGGACCGGGCCGAGCTGCTGGCCGGGATCGAGGCGGGCGCCGACCGGCTCGACCACCTCGTCGGGAACCTGCTCGACATGTCCCGCCTCCAGACCGGCACCGTCACCCCGCTGATCCGGGAGATCGACCTCGACGAGGTGGTGCCGATGGCGCTCGGCGGGGTACCGGACCCGGAGCTCAGCGTCGACCTCGACATCCCGGAGTCCCTGCCCATGGTCAGTGTCGACAAGGGGCTGCTGGAGCGGGCCGTCGCGAACATCGTCGAGAACGCCGTCAAGTACAGTCCGCCCGGCGAACCCGTCCTGGTCTCCGCCAGCGCGCTCGGCGAGCGGGTCGAACTGCGCGTGGTGGACAGCGGGCCCGGCGTACCGGACGAGGCCAAGGAGCGTATCTTCGCCCCGTTCCAGCGCTACGGTGACGCTCCGCGCGGCGCGGGCGTCGGGCTCGGCCTCGCCGTGGCCCGCGGCTTCGCCGAGGCCATGGGCGGCACACTCGACGCCGAGGACACCCCCGGAGGCGGGCTCACGATGGTGCTCACCCTGCGGGCGGCCCACCCGGCAGCACCGGCAGCACCGGCAACAGCAGCGACATCGGACAACGCAGTACCGCAGAGAGGCAGGCACGCATGACCCGGGTGCTCGTGGTCGACGACGAACCGCAGATCGTTCGCGCCCTCGTCATCAACCTGAAGGCGCGCAAGTACGAGGTGGACGCCGCGTCCGACGGCGCAGGCGCGCTCCAGCTCGCCGCCGCCCGCCACCCCGACGTGGTCGTCCTCGACCTCGGCCTGCCCGACATGGACGGCGTCGAGGTGATCAAGGGGCTGCGCGGCTGGACCCGCGTACCCATCCTCGTCCTGTCCGCGCGCCACTCCTCGGACGAGAAGGTCGAGGCGCTCGACGCGGGGGCCGACGACTACGTCACGAAGCCCTTCGGCATGGACGAACTCCTCGCGCGGCTGCGGGCGGCCGTGCGCCGCGCCGAGCCCGCAGGCGGCACCGAGGACGAGGGGATCGTCGAGACCGACGACTTCACCGTCGACATGGCCGCCAAGAAGGTCCACCGGAACGGCCGTGACGTACGGCTCACGCCCACCGAGTGGCACCTCCTCGAAGTGCTCGTGCGCAACACGGGGCGCCTGGTCAGCCAGAAGCAGTTGCTCCAGGAGGTGTGGGGGCCCTCGTACGGCACGGAGACCAACTACCTGCGCGTGTACATGGCCCAGTTGCGCCGCAAACTGGAGGCCGATCCCTCGCACCCGCGGCATTTCGTCACCGAGCCCGGGATGGGATACCGGTTCGAGAAGTAGGAGCGGGAAAAACGGGGTACACCAGCGAGTACGACCGTGACATCGGCCCCGGGTACGCTTCGTGTATGAGTGATGTTCCTCGTTCCGACAGGGCGTCCGAGAAGCCGGCGGGCCGATTCCGGCGCATGCTCGATCGACTGTCCACCTCCCAGGAGGACCTGGAGTCGGAGGAGCTGCGCGAGGATTCGGCGACCACGGGCTGTACACGGATCGGTGACTGCCACGACCGCCAGATAGTGACGGTGACTGGTACGTTGCGCACGGTGACCTTGCGACCACGCGCCGGAGTCCCGGCCCTGGAGGCGGAGTTGTTCGACGGTTCCGCCGCCCTCGACGTGGTGTGGCTCGGCCGGCGCTCGATCGTGGGAATCGAACCCGGCCGGAAGTTGATCGCATCGGGGCGGGTCTCGATGAGCCGGGGCCGTAGGGTGCTCTTCAACCCGAAGTACGAACTCAGACCGCTCGGACGGGAGTAGCCGGTGACGTCCCTCGACAAGCCGACCGACCGCGAACCAGGAGTCGACCAGGACACCGCCGCTTCGAAGGCGGTGACCGAGGCCGCGCTCTTCGAAGCCTTCGGCGGCGTGCGGGGCATGGTGGAGACCGTCGTGCCCGGCCTCCTCTTCGTGACCATCTTCACGATCAACAAGGACCTGCACATGTCGGCCATCGCGGCCCTCGCGGTGTCCGTGGTCCTGGTCGTGGTGCGCCTGGTCATGAAGGACACCGTCAAGCACGCCTTCAGCGGCGTCTTCGGTGTCGCCTTCGGCGTCGTCTTCGCGATGATGACCGGCAACGCCAAGGACTTCTATCTGCCGGGCATGCTCTACACGCTGGGGCTCGCCCTCGCGTACATCGTGACCACGCTGTGCGGCGTGCCCCTGATCGGGCTCATCCTCGGACCGGTGTTCAAGGAGAACCTGTCGTGGCGCACGCGTAACCCCGGCCGCAAGAAGGCGTACGCCAAGGCGAGTTGGGCCTGGGGCCTGATCCTCCTCGCCAAGTGCGCCGTGCTGTTCCCGCTGTACTGGTGGGGGGACACGACGCAGTTCGGCTGGGTGCTCATCGCGCTGAAGATCCCGCCGTTCCTGCTGGCGGTGTGGCTGACCTGGGTCTTCCTGGCGAAGGCGCCCGCGCCCATCGACGTGTTCGCCGAGATGGAGGCCGCGGAGGCCGCCGAGAAGGCCGCGGCCGCCTCCGCCGAGGACCGTTCCCCGCGCCCCTGAGGCGAGAGCGAGAAGGGCCCCGCCGAGCCGAGCTCGACGGGGCCCTTCTTCGTGTCGATCTGTGTCCGTATGTGTCCCTACGTGTCCCTACGCGTCCTCGCGGCGGACCGACAACAGGTCCTCCAACTGCTCCTCGCGCGCCTGGGCCGCGACGAACAGCAGCTCGTCGCCCGCCTCCAGGGAGTCCTCCTGGCTGGGGGCCAGCACACGGGTGCCGCGGATGATCGTGACCAGGGACGTGTCCTGCGGCCACTGCACGTCGCCCACGCGCGTACCGGCGAGGGCCGACTCGGGCGGCAGCGTCAGCTCGACCAGGTTCGCGTCACCGTGGCTGAAGCGGAGCAGACGGACCAGGTCGCCGACGCTCACCGCCTCCTCGACCAGGGCCGACATGAGGCGCGGGGTGGAGACGGCGACGTCGACGCCCCACGACTCGTTGAACAGCCACTCGTTCTTCGGGTTGTTGACGCGGGCGACGACCCGCGGGACCCCGTACTCGGTCTTCGCGAGCAGGGAGACGACGAGGTTGACCTTGTCGTCACCGGTGGCCGCGATGACCACGTTGCAGCGCTGGAGCGCCGCCTCGTCCAGGGACGTGATCTCGCAGGCGTCGGCGAGCAGCCACTCCGCCTGCGGGACGCGCTCGACGGAGATGGCCGTCGGCGCCTTGTCGACGAGGAGGACCTCGTGACCGTTCTCCAGGAGCTCGGCCGCGATCGAACGGCCGACCGCTCCGGCTCCGGCAATGGCGACCCTCATCAGTGACCGCCTTCCTCGGGGCCTTCGGCGAACGCCGCCTCGACCTTCTCGACCTCGTCCGTGCGCATCATCACATGCACGAGATCGCCCTCCTGGAGCACCGTCTGCGACGTCGGCAGGATCGCCTCGCCGAGCCGGGTGAGAAACGCCACGCGCACCCCCGTCTCCTCCTGGAGACGGCTGATCTTGTGGCCCACCCAGGACTCCGACGCGTGCACCTCGGCGAGCTGCACACCGCCGGTGGGGTCGCGCCACAGAGGCTCAGCGCCGGACGGCAACAGCCGGCGCAGCATCTGGTCGGCGGTCCAGCGCACGGTGGCGACCGTCGGGATGCCCAGACGCTGGTAGACCTCGGCGCGGCGGGGGTCGTAGATCCGCGCCGCCACGTTCTCGATGCCGAACATTTCGCGGGCCACCCGGGCGGCGATGATGTTCGAGTTGTCACCGCTGGAGACGGCGGCGAAGGCGCCCGCCTCCTCGATACCGGCCTCGCGCAGGGTGTCCTGGTCGAAGCCGACACCCGTGACGCGCCGGCCGCCGAAGCCGGAGCCGAGGCGCCGGAAGGCCGTCGGGTCCTGGTCGACCACGGCGACCGTGTGGCCCTGCTGTTCCAGGGTCTGGGCGAGTTGGGACCCTACTCGGCCACAGCCCATGATCACGATATGCACGGACTACCCCGCACTCCTCATAGACCCATTGACCTGCGTAAACGTCCTGCTCATGTCTCTCTCTCGCGGCTCGGTCCACCCGGGGCGGCTCGATCTCGGGCACGACGCCGGTTGCGGCGGCTCGCGCTCGGGACCACCGTATCGGCAATGCGGGCGAAGTCCGCCTTCGCGTCAGCTCCTGGATCATCACCGCTCGCCCCACTTCCGGCGGGCCGTTCGCCGATTCGGGGTGGTGGGTGGGCGGCCCCCCTTTCGAACGCTTACGATCCTCTGCGTGTCCAAACTGACCGACGTGCCCAAACGGATCTTGATCGGGCGCGCACTGCGCAGTGACCGGCTGGGAGAAACGCTCCTGCCGAAGCGCATCGCACTCCCCGTTTTCGCCTCCGACCCGCTGTCCTCCGTGGCGTACGCGCCGGGCGAGGTCCTGCTGGTCCTCTCCATCGCGGGCGTGTCGGCCTACCACTTCAGCCCATGGATCGCGGTCGCGGTCGTCGTGCTGATGTTCACGGTCGTCGCCTCCTACCGGCAGAACGTGCACGCCTACCCGAGCGGCGGCGGCGACTACGAGGTGGCCAACACCAACCTCGGCCCGAAAGCCGGGCTCACCGTCGCCAGCGCCCTGCTCGTCGACTACGTCCTGACCGTCGCCGTCTCCATCGCCTCCGGCATCGAGAACCTCGGCTCCGCGGTCCCCTTCGTCGTCGAACACAAGGTGCTCTGCGCCTGCGTCGTCATCGTCCTGCTGACGCTGATGAACCTGCGCGGTGTGAAGGAGTCCGGGAAACTCTTCGCCATCCCGACGTACGTCTTCGTCGCCGGCGTCTTCATCATGATCGCCTGGGGCGCCTTCCGCGGCATCGTCCTCGACGACTCCATGCGGGCGCCCACCTCCGACTTCCACATCAAGGCCGAGCACCAGGGCCTCGCGGGCTTCGCGCTGGTCTTCCTGCTCCTGCGCGCCTTCTCCTCCGGCTGTGCGGCGCTCACCGGCGTCGAGGCGATCTCCAACGGCGTACCGGCGTTCCGCAAGCCCAAGTCGAAGAACGCGGCGTCCACGCTCGCCCTGATGGGCGCCCTCGCCGTCACCATGTTCTGCGGCATCATCGCGCTCGCCATGGTCACCAAGGTGCGGATGGCCGAGCACCCGGCGACCGATCTGATCCACAACGGCGTCGCGGTCGGCTCCGACTACGTCCAGAACCCGGTGATCTCCCAGGTGGCCGAGGCCGTCTTCGGCAAGGGCAGCTTCCTGTTCGTCATCCTGGCGGCGGCCACGGCCCTCGTCCTCTTCCTCGCCGCCAACACCGCGTACAACGGCTTCCCGCTGCTCGGCTCGATCCTCGCCCAGGACCGCTACCTGCCGCGCCAGCTCCACACCCGCGGCGACCGCCTCGCGTTCTCCAACGGCATCGTGCTGCTCGCCGGCGCGGCCATGCTCCTGGTCGTCATCTACGGAGCCGACTCGACCCGCCTGATCCAGCTCTACATCGTCGGCGTCTTCGTCTCCTTCACGCTCAGCCAGACCGGCATGGTCCGGCACTGGAACCGGCACCTGCGCTCGGAGAAGAACGCCGACAAGCGCCGCCACATGATCCGCTCCCGCGCGATCAACGCCTTCGGCGCCTTCTTCACCGGCCTCGTCCTGGTCGTCGTCCTCGTCACGAAGTTCACCCACGGCGCCTGGGTCGCGCTGCTCGGCATGTGCATCTTCTACGCGACCATGACCGCGATCCGTAAGCACTACGACCGGGTCGCCGAGGAGATCGCCGCACCGGACACGCCCTCCGACGACAGCGTCCGCCCCTCCCGCGTCCACTCCATCGTGCTCGTCTCGAAGATCCACCGCCCCACCCTGCGGGCCCTCGCCTACGCCCGGCTGATGCGCTCGGACACGCTCGAAGCGCTGAGCGTCAACGTCGACCCCGCCGAGACGAAGGCGCTGCGCGACGAGTGGGAGCGGCGAGGCATCGACGTCCCCCTGAAGGTCCTCGACTCGCCCTACCGCGAGATCACCCGGCCGATCATCGAGTACGTCAAGAGCCTGCGCCGCGAGTCGCCGCGCGACGCCGTCAGCGTGATCATCCCCGAATACGTGGTCGGCCACTGGTACGAGCAACTGCTGCACAACCAGAGCGCGCTCAGGCTGAAGGGGCGGCTGCTGTTCACCCCGGGGATCATGGTGACGTCCGTCCCTTACCAGCTCGAATCCTCCGAGGTCGCCAAGAAGCGGGCCCGCAGGCGCTCCGAGTGGAACGCGCCGGGCGCCGTCCGCCGGGGCCCGGTGGAGAAGCGCCCGAAGGAGCCGAGCGCCAAGTAGTCGCGGTGATCCTCGCCTCCTCGACCGTGGTGAGCGGCCGGGCGACAGCCACGTAGACTGGTGGGCTGTTGTCCGGCCGCTCGCATGCGGTCGTGTTTCCCCTTACGTACTGGAGCCCCCGCCATGCAGGCAGAACCGAAGCAGTCACTGGTGGGGGAGGAGTACGAGGTCGAGATCGGCCCCGTCGCGCACGGCGGCCACTGCATCGCGCGCACGGCCGAGGGCCAGGTCCTCTTCGTACGGCACACGCTGCCCGGCGAGCGGGTCGTGGCGCGGGTGACGGCCGGCGAGGAGGGCGACCGTTTCCTGCGGGCGGACGCGGTGAAGGTGCTGGACGCGTCCAAGGACCGCGTCGAGGCGCCCTGCCCGTACTCCGGCCCCGGCCGCTGCGGCGGCTGCGACTGGCAGCACGCGAAGCCGGGCGCGCAGCGCCGCCTCAAGGGCGAGGTCATCGCCGAGCAGTTGCGGCGCCTCGCGGGCCTGACGCCCGAGGAGGCCGGCTGGGACGGCACGGTCGTCCCCGCCGAGGGCGACAAGGTGCCCGCGGGCGAGGTCCCCTCCTGGCGTACGCGCGTCCAGTACGCGGTCACCGAGGACGGCCACGCGGGCCTGCGCCGCCACCGCTCGCACGAGGTCGAGCCGATCGAGCACTGCATGATCGCCGCCGAGGGCGTCTCCGAACTGGGCATCGAGCAGCGGGACTGGACCGGCATGGCGTCCGTCGACGCGATCGCGGCGACCGGCTCCCAGGACCGCATGGTCATCCTGGAACCGAAGCCCGGCGCGCGACTGCCCCTCGTCGAGCTGGACAAGCCGGTCTCCGTGATGCGGGTCGGCGAGAAGGACGGCGGCGTGCACCGCGTGCACGGCCGCGCCTTCGTGCGCGAGCGTGCCGACGACCGTACGTACAGGGTCGGCAACGGCGGCTTCTGGCAGGTCCACCCGCAGGCGGCGGAGACCCTGATGCGCGCCGTGATGCAGGGCCTGCTCCCGCGCAAGGGCGACACGGCGCTCGACCTGTACTGCGGCGTCGGCCTGTTCGCCGGAGCCCTCGCGGACCGCGTCGGCGAGAAGGGCGCGGTCCTCGGCATCGAGTCCGGCAAGCGCGCGGTCGAGGACGCCCGGCACAACCTCGCCGCGTTCGACCGGGTCCGCATCGAACAGGGCAAGGTCGACGTGACCCTGCCCCGCACCGGCATCACCGAGGCCGACCTCATCGTCCTGGACCCGCCGCGCGCGGGCGCGGGCAAGAAGACGGTCGCCCACATCACGACGCTGGGCGCCCGCAAGATCGCGTACGTGGCCTGCGACCCGGCGGCGCTGGCGCGGGATATCGCGTACTTCCGGGAGGGCGGGTACCGGGTGCGGACGCTTCGGGCATTCGATCTGTTTCCGATGACGCATCATGTGGAGTGCGTGGCGATCTTGGAGCCTGTGGGCAAGGGCGCCTGACCTGCGGGTTGTGGCGTAGGGCGGTCGTTCGAGCTGTCTTCCTCCGTTCACCAAGAAGGCAAGGCGCACGCTCCCGCCGCCAGGCCGACGTGCGGCTTCGCGGCCCGCTCCGAAGTCGAGGGCGCCATCCAGCACGTCCTGACGGCCGTCGCCGTGGAAAGCACACGCCTCAGCGGACTACCGCCCAGCGCGGAGGCACAAACGCCGCGCTGGCCGGCTGCCTTCCAGAACCACCTCGACCAGCGCAAGCTCACACATGACGGGCGCCCCCAGGAACCCTGGGGGCGCCCGCTGTCCACGCGCATCCGGGGCGACTGTCAGAGTCGGTCGACGCTGTCGCTCAGGCCCAGCACCTGCGGACTGTCACCGGGGAAGCTCCCTGGCATGCCCGGTACGTCGATCGTGTGCTCGTACACGCCGGCCAGGAACTCGACGACGCCGACGGGGAACTCGATCCAGTCCGCGTTGTCCGTGCGGACGACCACCGGCCACGCGTCCGGATCTGCTGGGCTCGTCCTCCAGTAGAAGACATCACCGCAATTGGACTCCCCCCAGGAGATCAGACCGCCGGGCCGGGGATAGGGGACGTAATCCGCCATGTCCTCCATTTCGTACCAGTCCTGGAGGATCTCGTCCTCCAGGCGTTCGGACGCCCATGGCGCCTAGGCGCCGGGCGCCGGAAGGGACACGATGAGGAAGTCGCCGATGACGAGCGCCGGGTACCCCTCCGCCAGCGCACGGAAGTCTGAGGGCAGTGCCGTCCCCAGGCGCGTCTCCAGGGCAGTCCAGTCCACAGTGCGCCCCTCGGGCGCCCGCCACCGCGTCATCGCAGGAAGCGCGGCCTCCAACTGCCGGAGCCTCACCATGTCGTCTGCCGATCCGGGCTGTTCTCCACCACTATGTTGCTGAACAAGGGTCCGTCCTCGATGTAGGGCGACATGGTGATGCTGTCCGCATAGCCCGTGGTGTGGCGGTAGTTGACCGTGCCCGTGTACGTGACCACTTCCCGGCCGCGAGCTGCGGCCCCCACGCTCCTTGCCTGGTCACCCTCGACGAGGTATGTGCCGGAGTCGACGACGACTCGCGCGCCGAGTGCCTGGGCCTGCTCCCCCCAGGCCCCCGGCATAGCCATCGCTCAGCTCTCCCGCGTCGACGAGGTCGCCGCCGTCCTGACGCCGCGACGTGTGGGCCGCGACCGGACTGCTCAAGGACGATGTCTCCTCGACCGTGCTAACCCTGGGGCTGCGCGGCACGCCGACGCCGACGAGCCCACATTCCTGACGAGGCGTCAACCCCCCGGGCAGCCAATGCTTTTGCCACATACGGCATGGCGCATCTGCGAGAACCCGGCCCTGGTCTCCCAGGCGGCCGACATCCGCGGACCGACCTGTACGCCGAAAGGCCCGACCGGCGTGTGCCGGTCGGGCCTCCTTGCTGTTTCGGTGCGGCTCGCGCCCGTGCCGTCGATCAGGCGGGCACGGGGGCGCCCAGCATGACGGAAGCTCGCTGGAGCGGGCTGACGCTGAGCGCGGGCGCGGGCCCGGCCGCAGGAAGCGTCCGGCAGGTGAAGCCGAGCTGGGCCATGGCCCGCAGGACTTCGCCCGCGCTGAAATCACGGCGGTCCTGGCGGGTGATGACCTGCCCGACCTGTTTGACGGGGTAGTGGCGGCGTCCGATGATCACGGACGCACCGGTGACCGGCTCGGGCTTGACGTCCTTCATCGTTTCCAGCACCCCGCTCTTGGTCAGGTCGAAGGGGAAGCGGGCGATGACGCAGCGCATGAGACCTCACAGGAAGAGGAGGAGAGCGTGATGAACCGGCTCAGTGGGCGAGGGCGAGGCTGCCGTCGCCGAGGTCGCGCAGGTGGATCCGATCCGTGTACGCGGAGTTGTCACGGACAGCCGTGAGTCGGTCAGACGCCGCCGGGCAGGCGGGACTTTCGCACGTTCTAGGCCGCCGCGTCGACAGCAAACCGCTGCGGCCCGGAGGCACGTCGCGCCGCCGAAGCGGGGCGGCGACGGCCGCGCGAGGCGCCGCGCTTGGGGCGCTCGGCCGCCGGTGCGGTGATGACGACGGGGATGCCGGACGGGGTCTGGGCGCCGGTGATCCGGCTCAGCGCCTCCTCGCCGGAGTGGACCTGCGTGACCTGCGGGCTGATGCCGGCGTCCGACATGAGGCGGGTCATGCTGCGGCGCTGGTTCGGGGTGACCAGCGTGACGACGCTGCCGGACTCGCCGGCACGCGCGGTGCGGCCACCCCGGTGCAGGTAGTCCTTGTGGTCGGTCGGCGGGTCCACGTTGACGACGAGATCGAGGTTGTCGACGTGGATGCCGCGCGCGGCGACGTTCGTGGCGACGAGCACGGTGACGTGCCCCGTCTTGAACTGCGCGAGGGTGCGCGTGCGCTGCGGCTGCGACTTCCCGCCGTGCAGCGCGGCGGCCCGCACCCCGCTGTTGAGAAGGTCCTGGGTGAGCCGGTCGACGGCGTGTTTCGTGTCCAGGAACATGATCACGCGGCCGTCGCGCGCGGCGATCTCGGTCGTGGCGGTGTGCTTGTCTGCGCCGTGGACGTGCAGCACGTGGTGTTCCATCGTGGTGACGGCACCGGCCGAGGGGTCGACGGAGTGGACGACCGGGTCGCTCAGGTAGCGGCGCACCAGCAGGTCCACGTTGCGGTCCAGGGTCGCCGAGAAGAGCATCCGCTGCCCCTCGGGGCGTACCTGGTCCAGGAGCGCGGTGACCTGGGGCATGAAGCCCATGTCGGCCATCTGGTCGGCCTCGTCGAGGACGGTGATGCCCACCTGGTTCAACCGGCAGTCGCCCCGGTCGATGAGGTCCTTGAGCCGGCCCGGGGTCGCCACGACGACCTCGGCACCGCCGCGCAGCGCGGCGACCTGGCGGCCGATGGACATCCCGCCCACGACCGTGGCCAGCCGCAGCCGCACGGAGCGGGCGTACGGGGTGAGCGCGTCCGTCACCTGCTGCGCGAGCTCGCGGGTCGGGACCAGGATCAGCCCCAGCGGCTGACGGGGCTCCGCGCGCTGCCCGGCGGTACGGGCGAGCAGGGCGAGGCCGAAGGCGAGGGTCTTGCCGGAACCGGTGCGCCCACGGCCCAGGACATCACGGCCCGCAAGGGAGTTCGGCAGCGTCGCCCCCTGGATCGGGAACGGTGCCGTCACGCCCTGCCTGCCGAGTTCGGCCAGCAGTTGCTCGGGCATGTCGAGATCGGCGAAGCCCTCGACGGCGGGCAGCGCCGGGGTGATCGTCTTGGGGAGAGCGAACTCACCCTGCACGGCGGCGGGCCGACGGCTGTACCCACCGGATCGGCGCGGGGGCGTTGCTCCGAAGCGGCTGCCGCCCTTACGGGTGGGGGCGAATCGGTCGTTCGTACGTGTGCGGTTCATGCGGAACCTTCCTCGATGCGGCGCATATCAAGGAATTCTTCCGGCGATGAACGGCGCAGAGAATCACAAGAAATGGACCGATAGTAAAAGCGAAAGCGGATCTGGCCGACGGTGATCCGTACGGGCGCAGGCGCTGAAAATGAGTGACGCGAAGGGGGTGTATCACCCCGAGCGTCGACTGCACATAATGAGCGGATGTTATCCGAGTCGCCCGCAGGTGGAATCACTGCGGGAAATGCATGTAGCTGGGGCCCGCACCCCGAAGGATGCGGGCCCCAGCTACAAAGTGCGCGTCAGCGTCAGGCGGGAACGATGTTCTCGGCCGTCGGGCCCTTCTGGCCCTGCGCGATGTCGAAGTTCACCTTCTGGCCCTCGAGCAGCTCGCGGAAGCCCTGGGCGGCGATGTTCGAGTAGTGGGCGAACACGTCAGCGCCGCCACCCTCCTGCTCGATGAAGCCGAAACCCTTTTCCGCGTTGAACCACTTCACGGTGCCAGTAGTCATGTCAATCTCCTTTGGGGCAGTACATCGGCATCCGCACGGTGCGGACGCCGTGTCGCCGCGATGATTACCCCGCCCGGAAATGACCGGTCATACAAAAGCGCCCCCACCGCAGTGTGCGGCCAGGAGCACTTGAAGTTTTCGGGAACCACAACTGCAACTGAAACGACAGTAGCACGCCGTGGCGTCCGGTGGGCGTGAACTGATTCCGATCTCCTCGTTGTGCTAAAAACCCTTCCTACTCGGATCGTTAAACTCTCACTTCGCGAACACAGACATTGGTTCCCCGGAGTGCGGCATTTCGGAAGAGCGCCGGATGTTCATGGCCGGGTCGACCGTTTCTTTCCGCCCTGCCGGGCGACGCGCAGGATGCGGGCCGAACCTGCGAGCGCACCACCCGGTGCGCGGCCGTCTTCTGCAGCAGCCCGTACGCCAGTACCGGCAGGAGCAGGTGCGGCACCGGATCGTCGTCACCACCGCGATGCCGCGCAGCCTCGACGCCGCCGAACGCGACGCCCTTTTCGACCACGAACGCGCCCACAACCAGGGACGCCGCCCGCACCGCCATCCGCCTCGCCGTCGAACGGCCCGCCGACGCATCCGCCGCCCGGGCCACCGGTGACCGGCGCCTGACCGCCCGGGCCATCGCCCGCGCCGCCCTGGCCGAACACGCGGAACACGCGGAACCCGCGGCGGCCTCAGCCCGCCCGGACTTCGCCCCCGCGGCCACCGTCGGCCCCGTCCCGCAACGGGTCGCCGCCCTCCTCGGCCCCGTCTCGCGCCCGCGACGCGGCACGCGGTGGATCGCCGTCCTGCTCGCCTGCTGCGCGGTCCTCTCCGTCACCGCTGGAACAGTCGGCTCGCTCACCTTCCACCACCAGGTCGAGGTCGCTCAGGGCGAGGAGTCGCGCTGAGTGGCCCGGCCCGGGCACCTCGGCGAAAGCGTCGGCTGCTCACCGGACCAGCGCCTCGGCCAGTTCCTCCGGGCGGGCGGCGAACGGGGTGTGGCTGCCGGGCAGGGTGTGGACGGTGAACGGTTCGTGCGGCTGAGCCCGGTCGGCCTCCGTGATCATCAGGTTCTGGGTGGCGATCGGTAGGGCCCGGTCGTCCGCGCAGCGCAGGAACGTACGGGGGACACGGCCCCAACGCGCCGCGGTCAGGGTGAGCGGCGTCGTCGGGACGGACAGCGGCAGATCGGGGCTCAGTGCGGAGCGCCAGCGGTCGAAGCGGTCGGCGGGTGTGTCGTGGTAGTGGGTCTGCCACAGCTCCTCGACGTAGGCGGGGTCCGGCGAGAGCGGGTTGATCCGTACGGCGCCCAAGGCCCCGGGGTCCCCGAGGGGGAGGTCCTGCCCTCGCGCGGTGGAGTTCTCCGGAGCGCTCAGGTAGTCGGAGAAGCGGGGGCGGGCGGCGGGGACGAACGCGGAGACGTAGACGAGGCGGTCGACCAGGTGGGGCGCGCGTTCCGCGGCCAGGGACGCGGGGCCGCCACCGGCGCTGTGCGCGACGAGTACGACGCGGCCGTAGCGGCGGACCCGGCGCAGTGTGTCCAGTACGGCGTCGGCGCAGTCGTCCATCGTCAGGTCGGCGAGCTGTGATCTCTCGGTCGGCAGACCGGGGCGGCCGGGCAGCAGGTAGCCGCTGGGCAGAGGAGCGCCGAAGCCGTGCCCGGGCAGGTCGACGGCGACGCTCGCCGCACCGAGGCCGGCGAGCGCCCGTTGCGTCGCCGCCCACTGCCACGAGCCGTGCCACGCCCCGTGGACCAGTACGAAAACGGTGTCGGGGAGAGGGAGAGGGAGCAGGAGATGGGTGTCCGTGCGGGTGTCCGTGCTTTGCGCGGCGTGCGGGGGAGTCATGTCTCCATCCCAGTCGGGCGCGGACGATCGATCCAGGTGAAGATATGGCAGGCTGGGCGGCCATACTTCTCGTGTATGGACGGAGCGGCATGGAAGCCCGGCATCTGCGGTACGCGCTCGCCCTCGCCGAGCGCGGACACTTCGGCCGGGCGGCCCGTTCGCTGGGCATCGCGCAGCCGCCGTTGTCCAAGCAGATCGCCGATCTGGAGCGGGAGGCGGGGGCCCGGCTGTTCGACCGGACCCGGCAGGGCGTCTTCCCGACCGCCGCGGGTGAGGCGTTCCTCGCCCGGGCGCGGCGGGCGCTGGAGGAGATGGCGGCGGCCACGGTCGACGCCGGCCGGGCGGTACGGGGTGAGACGGGTCGGCTGCGGCTCGGGTTCGTCGCCTCCGCGCTGATCGACCCGCTCCCGGACGTCCTGGGCCAGTTCGGCCGCGAGCGGCCCGACGTACGGCTGGAGCTGCACGAGATGGCGTCCGGCCGCGGCGCCGCCGCTCTCGTCGCCGGGGAGCTGGACGTGGCCGTCACCCTCGGGGCGCCGCGGGGCGCGGGGGCCGAGCAACTGGTGTCCGTGCCGGTCGGGCACGACCATCTGATCGCCGTGGTCGGCGGCCGGCACCCCTACGCGGGCCAGGCGTCGGTCAGCGTGGATCAGTTGCGACGGCAGCCGCTGATCGTGGCGGCCGGGGAGGACGAGCCGGCCGTCGCCGCCGGGCTGCGTCTCTTGCTGGGCGAGGACGCCGCGGCGCTGGAGGACGCCACCGTGGCCAGGGACGTGCACACGATCATGGGCCTGGCCGCCTGCGGGATCGGCGTCGGCCTCGGGCCCTCGCGCATGCGGGAGGCGCCGCGTCCGGGGATCAGTTTCTGCGAGGTGGCCCCGAGGACGGCGCTGCCCGACCTGGTCCTGTCCTTCGCCGACCGGGACCGCTCCCCGGTGTTGGGCGCCTTCCTCGACGTCGTCCGCACGAACTGCCCCCATGTCGAGGCCGCCCTGGACCGGCGGGCGGCCCGCGCACGAGTACCGCTCCCCGAGTCGTCGGACCGCCGTCGGCCGACCGCGTGACCCGGGCAGCGCCCGTCCCGTGCAACGGACGGGGCGCCGCGGGAACCTTCGGCCGGGTGCCGGACACGGACGGGGCATGGAACTGAACGACGTTGGTTCTGCCGTACCGGGCGGCGGGGCATCCGACCGGGAGCTGTGGGAGAGGGCTGTCGACGGCGACCGTGAGGCGTTCGGGCGGATCTTCGACCGGCACGGGAAGGCCGTCTACAACCATCTGTTCCGGCGGACGGCCGACTGGGCCGAGGCCGAGGACCTGACCTCGGCCGTGTTCCTGCACGCCTGGCGACGGCGCGCGGAGACGGTGCTGGACCGCGACTCGGCGCTGCCGTGGCTGCTCGGCATCGCCAACGGCCAGTTGTCGAACACCAGGCGGCGGCTGAGACGGGCCGAGGCCCTGCTGCACCGGCTCATGTCGCAGGACGAGTCGGTGGGCGACCACGCGGACCGCGTCGCAGGTCTGGTCGACGACGAGCGTCGTATGTCGGAGATCCACCGGGCGCTGGCCCGGCTGCCGCGGCACGAGCGCGAGGTGGTCGAGCTCTGCGTCTGGTCGGGCCTCGATCAGCAGTCGGCCGCGACCGTGCTGAAGATAGCGGTCGGCACCGTGAAGTCCCGGCTGAGCCGGGCCCGGCGAAGGCTCGGGGCCGATCTCGGTGGGGCCGCCGTTCCGGCGCCGTTCAGTTCCGGACATCCCGTCAACGCGAAGGAGGTCGCACGATGAATGACCCGCAGGGCATCCCGGCGGCTCCTTCCGATCGTGATCTGCCGAACCAGCGGCGGACCCGAGAGGAACTACTGATGAAGATCGGCGCACAGGACAACGAGGCTTCGCTGCGACGCAGATGGGGCGTGCCTCTCGGGGTCGCCACCTCGGTGACGGCGGTGAGCGTCGCGGCCGTGGTCGTCCTCGGCGGCACGGGGGAGGCCGGACCGAGCGCCGCCGGGCCGGGGCACCGTGGCGCAGGCCCGGCGCACTCCACTGCGGCACCGAGTCCGAGCGCGTCGCAAGGGAGCGGTACGGCGCCCTCCTCGGCCCGCGGGGCGTCGCCCGAGACCGACTTCACCCTCGACGACGCCACGACGACCCCGATCGACGCCGGGACCGTCCCCGCCATCCTCTCCTCCTGCCTGGGGTCCGGCGCCTCGCAGTACCGCGCCGTGCTCGCGGCCCGTACCCCCATCGCCTCGGCGGACCATGACGGCGTGGTCGTCGCCGTCGACTCCGCGGGACAGTACGTGCAGTGCCAGTCGAAGGGCGACAAGGGCACCAGCCAGGACTCCCCGCCCACCTTCATCAACGACCGCCTGTGGGGCACCGGTCACGTCATCGCGTACTTCGACTCGATGCTCGAACCCGCCGGCGACGGCAGGTATGTCGCGCTGGGCGCCGGGCACTACGCGTCCGGCGTCGACAAAATCACCATCAGCTACGGCGACGACCCGAAGGAGTACCCGGCTCGCATGGCGGACGGCGCGTTCGTCTACGGGGCGGCCCTGACCCCGAAGTCCCCCGCCGGGCCGCGCTACATGGGCCCGAGCCCGTACGTCCACGCCTACGACGCGTCGGGCAAGCAGATCTACGACCAGACGAAGGACCCGAAGTTCACCGGCGATCAGTAGGCCGGATCCCTCCGGCGGGTTCGCGGGCCTCCCGCTGCGCCGAACGCCCGTTCCGGTTTGCGCGCGCGGAGCCACGGATACACGGTCGGGGCAGCGCGATCGGCGCAGAGGAGAGGAGCACCCCGTGGGTCACGGCGGAGATGTCATCGCGGAACTGGAGACCGATCACAGGGAGGTCGAGGAGCTGTTCGGGAAGATCGACGCCCTGCCCTCGGGTGACGAACAGCGCAAGAAGTACGCCGACCAGGCCGTGATCGAACTGGTGCGGCACTCGGTGGCCGAGGAGGCATACCTCTACCCGGCCGTGCGCGATCTCCTGCCGGACGGTGACAAGGTCGCCGACCAGGAGATCGAGGACCACGCCGCGGCCGAGCGGACCATGAAGGCGCTGGAGGGTGCCGGCGCCGGGGACCCGGAGTTCGACCGGCTCATCGGCGAGCTGATGACCGAGATCCGCTCGCATGTCCGCGACGAGGAGGACAACCTCTTCCCCCGGCTGCGGGCGGCGGCGTCCGAGGACGAACTGATGAAGCTGGGCGACAAGGTGCGCCGGGCCAAGAAGACGGCCCCGACCCGCCCGCACCCGTCCGCCCCGGACACCCCGCCCGGCAACAAGCTGCTGGCCCCCGGCGCCGGCATGGTGGACCGCATCCGGGACGCCCTGTCGGGCCGCGGCAAGGACTGACACCGCGGTCGCGAACGGCCTTCGGGGTTCTCCCCCTTTCTGTCACCATTCCCTGCGCCATTCGCTGCTGAACAAGCAGGCGTAAGCGTGAGCTAATTTGCGGACAGGGCGGGTATAACGCAGCTATGGAAAAGATGGAGTGGGAACTCGCTGTGTCGTCGACTACGGCTTTGCTTATGTGGATTGCGGGCATCGTGGTCGTCCTGGTCCTGATCGGCGCCTTTATTCTGGGGCGCCGCGTCCAGAACCGTGAGTCGCGCCGGCCGAGGCCCGAGGAGCAGCCGAAGCTGCCCGAGGGCGGGCCCGTGGGCGAGGTGCAGGAATATCGCGAGCCGGACGAGGTGCCGCAGGACGGCGGCCGTCTCCTGCCGCACGAGCTCAAGGGTGGCTACGGCCAATCGAGTACGCATCCGAGCCCGTCGCAGGACCCCGCTGACCACCGCAAGGACAACGGGAGCAGCTTCGGCAGCGGTGGCCTCGGCAACTGACGCGACAAGCCGCGAGAGCCGTCGGCCGAATGAAGGCAATCGGCTTAGGTCTCGGCCTCCGAAATACTGAAGAGAAAGACGGACTGACCGGCCCGCTTCGGTCGCACCCCCAGTGGTGCGGTGAAGCGGGCCGTCCGTCTTCCCGTACGCCGTGCGGTTGCGCGGAAAAGCAGTGACGCGCGCGAAAAGGGTCACGCTCGGTGAGTCACCCGGTCGCAGTACGCCACCGAGCCGCTTCTGTCCGTGTGACAGAGGCTGAGCGAGCGACACGCCGGCGTACGGAGGAGATCTGCATGACCACGGAACAGTCACGGAACTGGGAGCACGCCGTCGTCACCGGCGGCGGCGGGTTCGTCGGCTCGCACCTGTGTACCGCCCTGCTGGCCGCGGGAACAGCGGTCACCTGCGTGGACGACTTCAGCACGGGACGCCCGGAGAACGTGGAGCCACTGCTCGACCGGCCCGGATTCACGCTGATACGGGCGAACGTGGCCGAGGGCCTCACCGTCGACCGCGACCCCGACCTGGTGCTGCACTTCGCGTCCCCGGCGTCCCCCGCCGACTATCTGCGCCTGCCCCTGCACACCCTGGAGACCGGCAGCCTGGGCACGCGCAACGCGCTGCGGCTCGCGCATCGCAGCGGCGCCCGCTTCCTGCTCGCGTCGACGTCCGAGGTCTACGGCGACCCGCAGCAGAATCCCCAGGACGAGCGGTACTGGGGGCACGTGAACCCGGTGGGACCCCGCAGCGTCTACGACGAGGCCAAACGCTTCGGCGAGGCCTTCACCACGGCGCACGCCGAGGCCGAGGGCACCGACACCGGCATCGTGCGGCTGTTCAACACCTACGGTCCCCGGATGCGCGGCCACGACGGGCGGGCGGTGCCCACCTTCATCCGGCAGGCGCTGGCGGGGGAGCCGCTGACCGTCACCGGCGACGGCCGCCAGACCCGCTCGCTGTGCTACGTCGACGACACCGTGCGCGGCATCCTCGCGGCGGCCGCCCACGGCATGCGCGGCCCCGTCAACATCGGCAACCCCTCCGAGCTGACCATGCTCGAACTGGCGCGGTTGGTCATCGACCTCACCGGTTCGTCCTCGGAGATCCGCTTCATCGACCGGCCCACGGACGACCCGGCGGTCCGCTGCCCCGACATCACCCTGGCCGGCGACAAACTCGGCTGGGAGCCGAAGGTCGGCGCGGAGGAGGGTCTGCGGCGCACGATCGACTGGTTCCGCACCACGGAGAGCCGCGCCGGGACCCGTACGGAAGACCGCACGGCAGCTCACTGACCGGCGGCGGCGAGAGCCCCAGGCCCGCCCCCACCCCGAACCCACGACGTGCCCCGTCCTGCCTAGGGAGCCCCGGATACCTCATGCGCATCCTCGGAATCAACGCACTGTTCCACGACCCCGCCGCCGCCCTCGTCATCGACGGCCGGACCGTCGCCGCCGCGGAGGAGGAGCGGTTCTCCCGGCGCAAGCACGGCAAGCGCCCCCTGCCGTTCTCCGCCTGGGAACTGCCCGAGAAGGCCGCCGCCTGGTGCCTGAGCCGGGCCGGGCTGCGGCCCGAGGACCTGGACGCCGTCGCGTACTCCTACGATCCCGAGCTCGCGCGGCCCGCCGAGTCCATGGGCCTGGACGACCCCTGGGACCACCTCCGCCAGACGTACGCGCGCGAGGCCCCGAACTTCCTCAAGGCGGCGCTGCCGGGACTCGACCCCGGCATCGTCCGCTTCGTACCGCACCACATGGCGCACGCCGCCTCCAGCGCCTTCGCCGCGCCCGACGCGGAGGACTCCTCCGTGCTCGTCCTCGACGGCAGGGGCGAGCGCGCCTCCCACCTCGCCGCGCGCCGCGTCCGCGACAAGCTGGAACCGCTGTACGCGCAGGACCTGCCGCACTCCCTCGGCCTGGTCTACGAGGAGCTGACCGACCACCTCGGGTTCCTGCGCTCCTCCGACGAGTTCAAGGTGATGGCGCTCGCCTCCCACGGCACCCCGCGCATGCTGTCCGAGCTGCGCCGCCACGTGTACCCGACGGGCGACGGAGGGTTCCGGGCCAGCGCGGTGCCGTGGCACGAACTGTGCCCGCCCCGCGGCGCGGACGAGCCGTGGACCCAGGACCACGCGGACGTGGCCGCCAGCGCCCAGGCCGTCCTGGAGGAGACCCTGCTCGACCTGGCGCGGTGGCTGCACGGCAAGACCCACCACAATGTCCTCACGCTCGCCGGTGGCGTCGCCCTGAACTGCGTGGCCAACTCCCGCATCGCCCGCGAGGGCCCCTTCTCGAAGGTGTGGGTGCAGCCCGCCGCGGGCGACGCCGGTACGGCCCTCGGCGGCGCGCTGCTCCTGACCGCGGGAGAGGGCATCAAGACGGAGCCCATGACCGGCGCCGACCTGGGCCGCGACTGGTCGGACGCGGAACTCGGCGCCTGGCTGAAGACCGCGGCCGTCTCCTTCGAGCGGCCGCCGGACATCGCCGAAACGGTGGCGCGGGCCCTCGCGGACAACCGGATCGTCGCCTGGTTCCAGGGCCGGTCCGAGTACGGCCCCCGGGCCCTCGGACACCGCTCGCTCATGGCCCACCCCGGCCACGCGGGCAACCTGGAGCGGCTCAACGACGTCAAGGGCCGCGAACAGTTCAGGCCCGTCGCGCCGATGGTGCTCGCCGACCGTGCCCCCGAGATCTTCGACGGGCCGATGCCCAGCCCGTACATGCTCTTCGTGCACGACGTGGCGGAGTCCTGGCGGGACCGCATCCCGGCCGTCGTGCACGTCGACGGCACGGCCCGCATCCAGACCGTGGACCAGGAACGCGAGCCGCTCGTGGCCCGGATGCTGGAGCGGTTCGAGCAGCTCACCGGGTTGCCGGTGGTCGTCAACACCAGCCTGAACACGGCCGGCCGGCCCATGGTCGACGACCCGCGCGACGCCCTGGAGTGCTTCGGTTCCTCGCCGGTCGACCTGCTGGCCATCGGCCCGTACGCGATCCGGCGCCAGAACCTCTTCCAAGGCGCCGGGACGGAGGGCGCCTGATGACCGAGCACAGCCGCGCTCATGGTCCGGACACCGACTCCGGCGCCGGTGGCGAGGGCACGTACGCCGTGGTGATCCCCACCCTCGGGCGGCCCAGTCTGCACGCCACCCTGCGCGCCCTCGCCGAGGCGGCCGGACCGAAACCGGACCGGATGGTCCTCGTCGACGACCGCGGGAGCGGGCGGGACACGGCCCCGCTCACGGTCCCCGAACCGCTGCGCGCCCTGACCACCGTGGTGAGCGGCGGTGGGCGCGGACCCGCCGCCGCGCGCAACACGGGATGGCGGGCGGCCGGGCCCGTCCCGTGGATCGTCTTCCTCGACGACGACGTGGTGCCCGGGCCCACCTGGTGCGACGATCTGGCGCTCGACCTGGCGGCGGCGACCTCCCGCGAAGGGGCGGTCACGGCCCGCATCGACGTGCCGCTCCCCGCCGACCGGCGCCCCACCGACTGGGAGCGCAACACGGCGGGACTCGCCACCGCCCGGTGGATCACCGCCGACATGGCGTACCGCCGGACGGTGCTGGAGGAGGTCGGCGGCTTCGACGAGCGGTTCCGGCGCGCCTTCAGGGAGGACGCGGACCTCGCGCTGCGGGTGATCGACGCCGGCTGGACGGTGGCCGAGGGAACCCGCGCCACGACGCATCCGGTCCGCCCCGCGAGCCGCTGGATCTCGGTCCGCCTCCAGGCGGGCAACGCGGACGACGTGCTCATGACGCGGCTGCACGGCCCCGACTGGTGGCGCCGGGCCGCCGCGCCGCGCGGGCGGCTGCCGCGCCATCTGGCCCTGACGGGAGCGGCCACGGCGGCCCTGCTGTGCGCGGCGGCGCGCAGGCCCGCCGCCGCCACGGCCTGCGCCGCCGTATGGCTGGCGGGCACCGCCGAGTTCGCGCTCGCCAGGATCCTGCCGGGCCCCCGGAACCGCGACGAAGTGACGGCGATGGCCCTGACCAGCGTGCTCATCCCGCCCGCGGCCACCTGGCACTGGCTACGAGGCCGCCTCCTGCACCGCGACGTGACACCGTCCGCCCCGAACGAGCCGGGGCCCCGCCCCGAGCCGGTGGCGACACCCCGGCCGGTGCCCGAGGAACGGGTGCGCCGATGACGCGACGTCCCAGCACGGAAGGGCCCTGGCTGTCCGACGGGGACGGCCCGGGCGGCATGCGCCGGGTGGCCGCCGGGCTGCCCGCCGCCGTCCTCTTCGACCGGGACGGGACGCTCGTCGAGGACGTCCCCTACAACGGCGACCCGGAGCGGGTGCGGCTCATGCCCACCGCGCGCGGCGCCGTCGAGGCCGTCCGGGCGGCCGGCATCCCGGTCGGCGTCGTCAGCAACCAGTCCGGGGTCGCGCGCGGGCTGCTGACCCGCGCGCAGGTCGACGCGGTGCGGCGGCGCGTCGACGCGCTCCTCGGCCCGTTCGACGTCTGGGCGGTCTGCCCACACGGCCCGGACGAGGGATGCGGCTGCCGCAAACCGGAGCCGGGCCTGGTGCTCGCCGCGTGCGAGCGGCTCGGCGTCCCGGCCGGGCGCGCCGTCGTCATCGGCGACATCGGCGCCGACGTGGCGGCGGCCCGCGCCGCCGGAGCCCGCGGCGTACTGGTCCCCACCCCCGTCACCCGCGCCGAGGAGATCGAGGCCGCCGACACCGTCGCCCCCGACCTGCTCGCCGCGGTCCGGCTCGCTCTGACCCTGCCGGGCCGGGGCGCCGCCATGGCCTCCTCCGGGGCCCCGGCAGCGGGGGAGGAGCGGCGATGACCGCAACGACCGGAACCCGGCACCTTCCGCGCACGCTCGTCGTGCGGCTGGACAGCGCGGGCGACGTGCTGCTCGCGGGGCCCGCCGTGCGCGCCGTCGCCGCCGGATCCTCGTACACCGCCCTGCTGTGCGGACCGCAGGGCGCCGACGCGGGGCGGCTGCTGCCCGGCGTCGACGACGTCCTGGTCCACGACGCCCCCTGGGTGGGGCTGGAACCGGCGCCGGTCTCGCGCGCGGCGACCCGGCAGGTCGTCGACGCGGTCGCGGCGGGCCGCTTCGACCGGGCGCTCGTCCTCGTCTCCTACCACCAGAGCCCGCTGCCCGCCGCCCTCCTCCTGAAGCTGGCCGGGGTCGGCTGGACCGCGGCCGACAGCGAGGACTACCCCGGCGCCCTCCTCGACCTGCGCCACCACCGACGGCCCCACCGCCACGAGGCGACGGCCGCCCTCGACCTCGCCCACGCCGCCGGATACGCGCTGCCCGCAGGCGACGACGGCGCCCTGCGCGTGCGCACACCCCCCGACACCACCGCGCTCACCGGCCCCGGACCGTACGTGGTGCTGCACCCGGGCGCCGCCGTCCCCGCCCGCGCCTGGAGCCCCGACCGGGCCGCCCGCGCCGCGGCGGCGCTCGCCGCCGAAGGCCACCGGGTCGTGGTCACCGGCGGGCCCAGGGAGCGGGAGCTGACCGCGAGGGTCGCCGGGCGCCACGCCCTCGACCTCGGCGGCGCCACCGATCTGCGCCACCTCGCGGGCGTCCTCGCCGGGGCGCGGGTGGCGGTGGTCGGCAACACCGGGCCCGGTCACCTCGCCGCCGCCGTCGGCACCCCCGTCGCCTGCCTCTTCGCGCCGGTGGTGCCCGCCGAGCGCTGGGGCCCCTACGGCGTCCGGCACGTCCTGCTCGGCGACCAGCGCGCGCCGTGCGCGGACAGCCGCGCGCGGCACTGCCCCCTGCCGGGCCACCCCTGCCTCGACGGGGTCGGTGACACCGAGGTGCTGGAGGCCGTGGCGGTGCTCGCCGACGGCACCCCCAGCCGGACAACGGAACGAGGAGCGACCGTATGAACATCCTGTTGTGGCACGTACACGGCTCCTGGACGACCGCGTTCGTCCAAGGTCCGCACACCTACCTCGTTCCCGTCACACCGGGCCGCGACCCGGACGGCCTCGGACGGGCCCGCACGTTCTCCTGGCCCGCGTCGGTCCGCGAGGTCACGCCCGAGGAGCTGCGGGACGCCGAGGTCGACCTCGTCCTCCTCCAGCGGCCGCACGAGCTGGAGCTCGCCGAACGCTGGCTCGGCGGCCGGCGCCCCGGACGGGACGTGCCCGCCGTGTACCTGGAGCACAACGCGCCCGACGGCGACGTGCCCGACACCCGGCACCCCTGCGCCGACCGCGACGACCTGACGCTGGTGCACGTCACCCACTTCAACCGGCTCTTCTGGGACTGCGGCTCGACCCGTACCGAGGTGATCGAGCACGGCATCGTCGACCCCGGGCACCAGTACACCGGGCGGATCGCCCGCGCCGCGGTCGTCGTCAACGAACCGGTGCGGCGCGGCCGTCACACCGGAACCGACCTGCTGCCCGCCCTCAGCGAGGCAGCCCCCCTCGACGTCTTCGGCATGCGCACCGAAGGGCTCGCCGCGCACCTGAACCTGTCCGAGGAGCGGTGCCGCACCGCCGACCTGCCGCAGAGCGAGCTGCACGCGGCCCTCGCCGAGCGCCGCCTCTACCTGCATCCGGTGCGCTGGACCTCGCTCGGCCTCTCCCTCCTCGAAGCCATGCACCTGGGCATGCCGGTCGTGGCGCTCGCCACCACGGAGGCGGTGGAGGCGATCCCGCCCGGCACGGGCACCCTGTCGACCCGCCCCGAGGTGCTGGCCGAGGCCGCCCGCCGCTACCTGGAGGAACCGGAGGCGGCGGCCGAGGACGGCGCCCGCGCCCGGCAGGCGGCTCTCGACCGGTACGGACTCAAGCGCTTCCTCGGTGACTGGGAGCGCGTGATGACGGAGGCGTGCTCATGACCCCCTCCCTCGGCCCCCTCGGCTCCGGCACGTTCGGCGCGGCGCCCACCGCGGGAGCGCTGTCCATCGCGCTCGTCTCGGAGCACGCGAGTCCGCTCGCCGCGCTCGGCGGCGTCGACGCGGGCGGCCAGAACGTGCACGTCGCCAGCCTCGCCGGTGCCCTCGCCGACCGCGGTCACCGGGTCACCGTCTACACCCGCCGCGACGCCCGCGACCTCCCCGAGGAGACGGCGCTGCGCGAGGGCGTACGGGTCCATCACGTGCCCGCGGGACCGCCCGAGCAGATACCCAAGGACGAACTGCTGCCGTACATGGACGAGTTCGGCCGCCACCTGACCCGCGTCTGGCGCGGCAGGCCGCCCGACGTGGTGCACTCGCACTTCTGGATGTCGGGCCTCGCCTCCTTGCAGGCCGCCCGCAGGCTCGGGCTTCCGCTGCTGCACACGTACCACGCGCTCGGCACGGTGAAGCGACGCCACCAGCAGCTCGCCGACCCCAGCCCGCCCCGGCGGATCGCCCTGGAGACGGAGGTGGGGCTCGGCTGCGACCGGGTCATCGCCACCTGCCGGGACGAGGTCGCCGAACTGGGCCGGATGGGCATTCCCGCCGCCAAGGTCGGCATCGTGCCGTGCGGCGTCGACACCGAGCTGTTCACACCGCGCGGACCGGTCGCCGAGCGCGGCGGCCAACGCCACCAGATGCTCCAACTGGGCCGGCTCGTGCCGCGCAAGGGCGCGGCGGTGTCCGTCGCGGCGCTCGCCCAGCTCCCCGAGACGGAACTCGTCGTGGTCGGCGGGCCCCCGGCCGACCGGCTCGCACACGATCCGGAGGTGCGCCGCCTGCGCGCACTCGCCCGCCGGGCGGGCGTCGCCGACCGGGTCCGCTTCACGGGCGGCGTGCCGAGCGCCGAGGTGCCGCCGCTGCTGCGCGCGGCCGACGTGGTGGTGTGTCCCGCGGACTACGAGCCGTTCGGCATCGTGCCGCTGGAGGCCATGGCGTGCGGCAGGCCGGTCGTCGCCAGCGCGGTCGGCGGACAGCTCGACACGGTCGCCGACCCCGCGACCGGCCGGCTGGTCCCGCCCCGCGACCCCGAGGCGCTCGCCCGCGCCGTCGCCGAACTCCTCGCCGACCCGGCGATGCGGGAGGCGAGCGGGGAGGCGGGCCGCCGCAGGACCCTGCGGCGCTTCGGCTGGGACCGCGTCGCCGCCGCCACCGAGGAGGCGTACTGCGCGGTCCTCGACGCCCTGCCCGTCGCGACCGGGGTCGGAGCGGTGTGAGGCACGCACCGGGACCCCCGGGGGCGGCCCGCCCCCAGCATCCGACCTCATCGACCCCCGAAGGAGGTGCGGGCCCGTCGACGTCCTCAGCGGCGCGGCATGCCCGATCGACATGAACGAATCCCCCGCACTCGACGCCGCCCACACGCACTGCCGGTCACTGGAGCGGGCCCTCGGCCGGCTGCGCAGGGAGAACCTGGGCCGGATCGCGGAGTGGGGCGGCCGGCTCGCCGCCGCGCTGCCCGCGGGCAGCCGTCTCCTCGCCGCGGGCAACGGCGGCAGCGCCGCGCAGGCGCAGCACCTGACCGCCGAACTGGTGGGCCGCTACCGCCACGAGCGCCCGGCGTACTCGGCGATCTCCCTGCACGCGGAGACGTCCAGCATGACCGCGATCGGCAACGACTACGGCTTCGATCACGTGTTCGCGCGCCAGGTCTCCGCGCACGGCAGGCCGGGCGACGTGCTGCTCCTGCTGTCCACCTCCGGGCGCAGCGCCAACCTGATCACCGCGGCGGTGGCGGGCCGGACCGCCGGGCTGCGCGTCTGGGCGCTCACCGGACCGGGCCCCAACCCGCTCGGCGAGGCCGCCGACGAGGCCCTGTACATCGACGGCGACACCACGGCCACCGTGCAGGAGGCGCACCTCGTCGCCGTCCATCTGCTGTGCGAGGCCTTCGACGCGGCCGTCGCCGAACCGCGGCCCGTCGCGGCGACCGTCGGCCGGACCGCGCCCCGAGCGGTCCCCGTCCCCGGGACCCTGTCGTGACCGGCCCGAAGCCGCTCGTCGTCGTCGGGGACGTCCTGCTCGACGAGGACATCGAGGGCGTCGCCACCCGCCTCTCCCCGGACGCCCCCGCCCCTGTCGTCGACGTCACCGACGACCGCCGCCACCCCGGCGGCGCGGGCCTCGCCGCCGCCCTCGCGGCCCGCGGCGGACGCGAGGTCGTTCTGGTCACCGCGCTCGGCGACGACACCGCGAGCGAAGCCGTGCGCCGGGCGCTGAAGGGCCGCGTCCGGCTCGTGGAGCTGCCGTTGAACGGCACCCTGCCGGTGAAGACCCGCGTCCTCGCGGCGGGCCGGCCGCTGGTGCGCATCGACCGCGGCGGCGGCACCCCCGGCGAGCCCGACGCCGCGGTGCGCGACGCCCTCGCCGAGGCCCACGCCGTGCTCGTCGCCGACTACGGCCGCGGCACGGCGAGCGCCGTACGCGCGCACCTGGCCGCGGTCACCCCGCGCACCCCGCTGGTCTGGGACCCGCACCCCAAGGGCGACGAGCCCGTGCCCGGCGCGCGGCTCGTCACCCCCAACGCGGCGGAGAGCCGCGCCCTGTGCCCCGGGGGCGACGAGACGCTGGGCGCCTACGCCGCGCGCGGCACCGAACTGGCCGACCGCTGGCAGGCGGCCGGTGTCGCCGTCACCCTCGGCGAGCGCGGCGTCCTGCTGACCCGGCCGGGCGCCGGTACGCCGATGCTCGTGCCGTCGCCCTACCGCGCCACCGGCGACCCCTGCGGCGCCGGGGACTGCTTCGCCGCCACGACGGCCGCGGCCCTCGCGGACGGCGCGCTCCCGGAGGAGGCGCTCCAGCGGGCCGTCGCCGAGGCCGCCGCGTTCGTGTCGGCGGGCGGCGCGGGCAACCCGGACCTGTGGCGGACGGCGCCCGCGCCCCGCGCCGACGAGGCACCCGTCACCGACGCGTTCGCCCTCGCCGAGCGGGTGCGGGCGCGCGGCGGCACGGTGGTCGCCACCGGCGGCTGCTTCGACCTCCTGCACGCGGGCCACGTCGGGCTCCTGGAGAGCGCCCGGCGCATCGGCGACTGCCTGATCGTGTGCCTCAACTCCGACGCGTCACTGGCCCGCCGCAAGGGCCCCGGGCGGCCCCTCAACAAGGAGGCGGACCGCGTCCGTGTCCTGGAGGCGCTCGGCAGCGTCGACGCCGTCGCCGTGTTCGAGGAGGACACACCGCAGAAGCTGCTCGCCCGACTGCGGCCGGACGTGTGGGTGAAGGGCGGCGACTACTCGGTCCAGGACCTGCCCGAGGCGCGGACCCTGCGGGCGTGGGGCGGGCAGGCGGTCGTCCTGCCGTACCTCGACGGCCGCTCCACCACCCTGCTGGCCCGCCGTGCCGCGGCCGCCGCCCTCCCCCCGCGGCCGTCCGCGCCGTGAGGCGCCACCCGCAGGCCGCGACCGGCGGCGACGGCAGGCCGCAGGACCGCCCCCGCGTCCTGGTGCTGCGGGCGCTGGGGCTCGGGGACCTGCTGACCGTCGTACCGGCGCTGCGTGCCCTGCGCCGCCGGTGGCCCGGTCACGAGATCGTGCTCGCGGCCCCCGGTCGGCTGGCCGCGCCCGCCGCGGCGACCGGCCTCGTGGACAGGCTGCTGCCCACGTCGGCCACCGGCCGCGAGGTCCCCGCCGAGCTGTCCTGGACGGGGCCGCCGCCCGACCTCGCCGTGGACCTGCACGGCAACGGGCCGCCCAGCCACCTGCTGCTGCAACGGCTGCGCCCCGGGCGCCTGTTCGCGTACGCCCATCCCGGTACGCCCGACATCGAGGGGCCGGTGTGGCGGGACGACGAGCACGAGCGGGAACGGTGGTGCCGTCTGCTGTCCTGGTACGGCGTCGATGCGGACCCCGAGGCCCTGGACGTCCCGCCGCCCGCGACGCCCTCCCCGGCGCCCGGCGCGGTGGTCGTGCACCCCGGCGCCGACGCCGCCGCCCGCCGTTGGCCGCCGGAGCGGTTCGCGGCCGTGGCCAGGGCGCTGCGGACGCGCGGGCACGACGTCGTGGTGACGGCGGGGGCGGGGGAGGAGGAGATCGCGCGGGCCGTGGCGGCGCGGGCGGGGCTGCCGGGGTCCGCCGTGGTCGGCGGCGCGGCGGACGTGCCCTTCGACCGGCTGGCGGCCCTCGTGGCGGGGGCCCGGTGCGTGATCGTCGGCGACACCGGGCTCGCCCATCTCGCGACGGCGCTCGGCACCCCATCGGTCGTCCTGTTCGGCCCGGTCGCGCCCCGCCTGTGGGGCCCGCCGCCCGACCCGCGCCACCGCGTCCTGTGGCACCCCGACCCCGACGACCCGCCCCGCCCGGGCGACGCCCACGGCGACCGGCCGGACGAACGCCTCCTGCGCGTCACGCCCACGGAGGTCATCGACGCCGTACGCGAACTGCCCGAGCGGGAGCCGCTGCGCGGCGCGGCGGCGACGCGCGGGTGAAGGCTCTCAGGCGGCCGTGCCCAGCGCGGGCTGCGCCGCGGCGTCGTGTCCCTCCGTGCGCAGGACGACCGGCGCGGTGACCCGGCGCCTGCGCAGCAGGTGGCCCGCCCCGATCGAGGCGGCGACGATCAGGCCACCGGAGACCAGGGCGCCGCGGGCGCCGGCCCACTCCATGAGGAGGCCGAGCGCGGGCGGTCCCGCCAGGCCCCAGGCCGTGCTGACGCTTCCCCAGACGCCGAGGACGCGGCCCCGCAGATGCGCGGGCGGGTCGGTCTGGAGGACGGTCGTGCCCGCGGTGTCCGAGACGGTCTCCACGACGGCCATCGGCAGTACCAGGACGAGCAGGACGGCGAACGACGGGGAGAGACCCGCCACCGCCTGGAGCAGTCCGCCCGCGGCGGCGAGCGTGCCCACGAGCCGCACCGACGGCCGGCGCAGCCGTGCGCCGAGCACCGCGCCGAGGATGCCGCCGACGGCGAGGACGGTGGAGACCGTGCCGAACGAACCGGCGCCCCCGGCGAGCGGGCCTGTGACGAGCACGGCCAGGGTCAGGCTGTAGTTGCGGCCGAAGATCGCGCTGATGCCGGTGACGCCCGCGAGCGCCACGAGGCGGGGCCGCCGCAGGAAGAAGACCAGGCCCTGGCGCACGGTCATGTCCTGGCCGACCGGTTCCGTCGCGGAGGGGGCGGGCCGCATCGCGGCGGCGGCCCCGCGCACCGCCCCGTACGCGGGACGCAGGAAGGGGATGACCGAGGCGACGAAGAGGAAGGACACCCCGTTGGCGGCGTACGCGGCGGCCGTGCCGAGGAAGCCGACGGTGATCCCGCCGAGCGCGGCACCGGCGAGGCGGCCCGCGCTGTGCACGAGGGAGCCCACGCCGATCGCCGAGGGCACGTCCTCCGGCGGTACGAGGTCGTTGCCGAGCAGGGCGCACGCGGGCCCGTCGACCGTGGCAACGACGCCGGTGACGGCGGCGAGCACCATGAGGACGGTCAGGTCGAGCCGCCCGGTCGCCACGAGGGCGGCCGTCGTGAAGGCGATCGCGCCCAGCAGGGACTGGCTGACCGCGGCGGTGAGCTTGCGGGGCAGCCGGTCCACGGCGGCGCCGCCCGCCAGGCTCATGAGCAGCGCGGGCGCCGCCTGCACGGACATGGACAGGCCGGTCGCGGCGGCGGACCCGGTGATCTGCAGGACCAGCAGGTTCTGCACGGTCAGTTGCATCCACGTACCGGCGTTGGACACGAAGTTGGCCACCGACCACCAGCGCATGCTGCGGTACTTCAGGGAGCGCCAGGGTGACCGGGGCGCGGAGACGCGGGGCGGCGCGGAAGGGGCGCGCGAGAACAGGGAGAAGGACACAGGAGTACTCGGGAGACGAGTCCGCGAGGACTCAGGTGGAGGAATCGGCGGAGAATCAGGACACGGGCCGCACTGCCGCGGTCGCTCCACCGGATCTGTCAGGTGCGCCGCGCGGCCGGGAGGCGTCTCGCAGGGCACGCCATGGCGTGGCGGCAGACGTTCCGGAGTACGGCGACGACCATGGTGGCAGACCCGTTCACCGGGCCCTGCGAGCGCTTCCGCGCAACGGGCCCTGCCCTGCCCCAACTCGCTTGCCGCACAAGGCTTTCGCCGCTCCTGGTGTGCTTGCTCACACGCCCCCGCACCGGCCCTTCGGGCGCGGCTCCGCCGTGCCGCGCCGTGACCGGCGCCACAGCCTCGGAACGTCCCGCGCGGGCCCGGCCCGACATGCCGCGCGCGGCGTTCCGCGTCACAGTGGGAAGCGAAGCGGTCGCGGACGGTGCACCGCGGGCGGACGGCGCGAGGAAGGGCACACAGGCATGGGCGAGGGAGCGCGGGTCGACCTCCACGGCAAGCAGGCGCTGGTCACCGGCGCGGCGCGGGGTCTCGGTGCCTCGATCGCCAGGCGGCTGTCCGGGGCGGGGGCGGCCGTCCTCGTCGCCGACGTCCGCGAGGACCTGGCCCGGCACCTGTGCGACGAGCTGAACGCCGGGGGCGGCGACGCCCGGTTCGTGGCAATGGACGTACGCGACCCCGCCGCGGTCGCCGCGGTCTTCCGAGACCTGGAGGAGACGGCGCGACCGGTCGACATCCTGGTCAACAACGCGGCCGTGGACGTCTCCAAGCCGATCGAGCACCTGAGCGCCGACGAGGTGACCCGGGTGATCACGACCAATCTGCTCGGGCCCATGTACCTGTGCCTGGAGACCTACCGGCGCATGATCGCCCGCGGCGGCGGCCACATCGTGAACATCCTGTCCACCGCGGCGAACCGCACCTGGACCGAGGCGGGACCGTACGCGGCGGGCAAGTCGGGCCTGCGCGCCTTCACCCACACGCTGTTCCAGGAGGCGCAGCGCGACTGCGTCGGCATCGGGGTGACCGGCGTCATCGCGGGCGGGATGGAGACCCCGTTCATCATGGAGCGCTTCCCGGACGCCGACGTGAGCATGTTGCAGAGCCCCGACATCGTCGCCGACACCGTGCTGTACGCGCTGTCGGTCCCGGCGGGCAGCGTCGTGCCCGAGCTGGTCGTCGTCCCGCGCCGGGAACCGTCCTGGCCCTGAGCGTGCGACCTCCACTCTCACCGGCGGCAGGAAGGTTGTGTCCATGACGACGCCGATGTTCTCCATGGCCCCGGTCGCCCCGCCCCCGTGGGGACGGGCCCTGGTGACGGCCGGCACCGGATTCCTCGGCTCGCATCTGTGCGAGCGGCTGCTCGACGCGGGCGTCGAGGTCGACTGCGTGGACGACCCGTCGACCGGCTCGCCCCGCGACATCGCGCACCTGGTGGACAGCCCCGGATTCCGGTTCCTGGAGCGCGACCTCGCGGGACCCGGTCGCGCCGACACCCTTCCCGGGCGCTACGACCTCGTCCTGCACCTCACGTGCCAGGGTGCCGCCGTCTCCCCGCACCGCGCCCCGCACGGACTCGACACCGCCGCCGCGGGCACCCGCACCGCCCTGGCCGTCGCCGAGCGGGACGGCGCGCGCTTCCTGCTCGCCTCCGCCTGCCACCTGTACGGGGACCCGCTCCACACCGACCCCGGAAACCTCCCGGAAGCCGTCGAGCCCGGCCGTCTCCCCGAGATGCTGACCGCCGCCCACGCGGCCGCCGAGGAGGCCGACGCGGGCATCGTGCGCGTCTTCCCCGCCTACGGCCCGCGGATGGGCCCGACCGACGGCGCCGGGCTGATCCCCGCCCTCGTCCGGCAGGCCCTGGACGGGGGGCCGGTGACCGTCCCCGGGGACGGCAGCGCGACCCCCTCGCTGTGCTACGTCGACGACACGGTCGACGGCATCCTCCGGGTCGCCGCCAGCCGCTCCGTACGGCCCGTCGACATCGGCGGCGACCCCGGGGCGACCGTCGAGCGGATAGCCCGCCACGTGATCGAACTGACCGGCTCCCACGCACGCCTGGAGTTCACCGGGACAGGTGCAGAGGACCCCGGGCCCCGGCCCGAGACCGGCTTCGCCCACGAGCTGTACGGCTGGACGCCCAAGGTCTCCTGGGAGCACGGGCTCAAGCGCACCATCGCCTCTTTCCTCGACCGGAGGGAGAACGCTTCGTGAAGGCGCTCGTCGTGTGCCTGGACGGCATGACCGGGGTGGTCCTCGCCGGTCCCGCGGTCCGCGCGGTCGCCGCGGGGGCCGACCACGTGACGCTGATGTGCGGCCCGCGCGGCGAGGCCGCCGCCGCCCTGCTGCCCGGCGTCGACGACATCCTCGTATGGGACGCGCCGTGGGAGGGGAGCCGCCCGCCGACGGTGGACGACGCGGACATCGACGGCCTCCTGCGTCGCCTGCGCGACGCCGCGTACGACGTCGCGCTCGTCCTGCCCACCTCTCCGCCGGGCCCGCTGCCCGTCGCGCTCCTGCTGCGCATGGCCCACGTGCCGCGCATCGCGGCCGAAGGCATCGACCACCCCGGCACCCTCGTCGACGTGAGCCACCCGCGGCTGCCGGACCGGCACGACGTCGAGGCGGGGCTCGACCTGGCCGCCGCCCTCGGGTTCGGGCCGCGGACCGGGGACGACGGCCGGCCGCGCGTCCTGTCCGCCCCCGACACCACCGGCCTCACCGGCAACGGCCCCTACGTGGTGCTGCACCCGGGCGCGGGCGCGCCGGCCCGCTGCTGGGGAGCCGCCCGCGCCACCGAGACGGTCGCCCTGCTCGCCGACGCCGGCCACCGCGTCGTCGTCACCGGCGGGCCCGGCGAGAGCGCCCTGTGCCGCGAGGTCAGCGGTGACACGGCCGTCGATCTCGGCGGGCGCACCGACCTGCGGACGCTGGCCGGGGTGCTGCGCGCCGCCGATGTCGTCGTCGCGGGCAACACCGGCCCCGCCCACCTCGCCGCCGCGACGGGCACCCCGGTCGTCTCCCCGTACGCGCCGGTCGTGGCGGCGGCGCGCCGGGGACCCTACGGCGTGCCCGCCGTCCTCCTCGGCGACCAGGCCAGCCCCTGCGCGGACACCCGCGCCCACCACTGCCCGGTCCCCGGCCATCCCTGCCTCGGCGAGGTGACGGCCCAGGACGTGCTGCGCGCGGTGCAGAAACTCCTCAAGGAGGGCGCGTGAGCGGGGCCGCCCCGCGCACCACGGTCGCGGTGATCACCCGCAACCGGTGCGCGAGCCTGCTGCGCACGCTGGACGAACTGGCGGCGCTGCCCGAACGCCCGCCCGTCGTCGTCGTGGACAACGGTTCCACCGACGCCACGGTCGAGGCGGCCCGCGCCCACCACGGCGGCGCCCGCGTGGTCGCGGCCGGGCGCAACACCGGCGCCCTCGGCCGCAACCTGGCCGTGCGGCACGCCACGACGCCGTACGTGGCCTTCAGCGACGACGACTCCTGGTGGGCGCCGGGCGCCCTGGACACGGCCGCCGACCTCTTCGACGCGCATCCCCGCCTCGGTCTGCTGGCCGCCCGGACCCTGGTCGGCCCCGACGCGGCCGAGGACCCCCTGAACCGGGTGCTCGGCGACTCGCCGCTGCCGCCCGCCGCCGACCTGCCGGGACGCCCCGTCCTCGGGTTCCTCGCGTGCGCGGCGGTCGCCAGGCGCCGGGCCTTCCTCGACGCGGGCGGCTACCACCGAGTGCTGTTCTTCGGCGCCGAGGAGACCCTCCTCGCCTACGACCTCGCGGCCCGCGGCTGGGGCGTCACCTACGAGCCCTCGGTGACGGCCCACCACCACCCCGACACCGGCACCCGGCCGGGCCGCACCACGACGCAGCAGCGCAACGCCGTGCTCACCGCATGGCTCCGCCGCCCCCTGACCGTGGCCCTGCGCGGCACCGGGCGGCTCGCCGCCGCAGCCGTGCGCGGCGAACGGGACGCCGCCCTCGCCCTGAGCGGCGTGCTGACCCGGCTCCCCGCCGCGCTGCGGAGCCGCGCGCCCCTGCCCGCCCGGGTCGAGCACGCGGCCCGCTTGCTCGACCGGCCCCCGACGACCCCGGCGTCCGACCCCGCACCCGACCCACAGGACCAGTACCGATGACCGACCAGCAGGGACCCGACCCCCGTACGACCGTCGTCGTGATCACCAGGGACCGGCGCCCCGAGCTGCTGCGCACCCTGCGCACGCTGCGGGAACTGCCTGAGCGGCCCCCGGTGATCGTGACCGACAACGGCTCCCGCGACGGCACCCCGGAGGCGGTCGCCCGGCTCTTCCCCGAGGTCGAACTCCTGCTCCCCGGGCGGAATCTGGGCGCCGTCGGACGCAATCTCGCCGTCCGCCGGGTCCGCACGCCCTACGTGGCGTTCTGCGACGACGACACCTGGTGGGACCCGGGCTCGCTGCGGCACGCCGCGGACCTGCTCGACGCGCACCCGGACCTGGCGGCGGTCACGGCCCGGATCGTCGTCGAACCGTCGGGCGAGGAGGACCCGGTGGTCGCGGAGTTGCGCGACTCACCGCTCGCGGGGCCCGACTGGCTGCCGGGGCCCGCGCTCGGCTCGTTCCTCGCCGCCGCCACGGTGATCCGCGCCGCCGACTTCCGGGCCGTCGGCGGCTTCCATCCGGGGCTGTGGCTCGGCGGCGAGGAGGAGCTGCTGGCCACCGACCTGCTGACGCGGGGTCACTGGCTCTGCTACGTACCGGAGTTGACGATCCATCACGCGGCATCGGCGGCCCGCGACAGCACCGAGCGCCGCGTCCTCGGCGTGCGCAACACCCTGTGGTTCACGTGGCTGCGCCGCCCCTGGCGCTCCGCCCTGCGCCGCACGGGTCACCTGTTGCGCACCGTGCCCCGCGACAGGGCGTCGGCGCGGGCCGTCGCCGAGGCCGTCGCGGGGCTCCCCTGGGTGCTGCGGCAGCGGCGGCCCGTCCCGGCCGACATCGAGGCCCGGATCGTCGCCCTGGAGGAGGCGCGCCGCCACTCCACCGCCCGCCGTTACGTCGGCTGACCCGCGCGCTCGCGGGCCTGGAGGTGGTAGACGTTGAACGCCTTGCGGATGACGGGCTGCGCGACGTTCCGGACCGGTACGCCGCCGCTGGTCATGCCGTGTTCGGTGCCCGCGTGGGCGTGGCCGTGCACCGCCAGGTCCGCGCCGGCCGTGTCGATCGCCTCCGCCAGCAGATAGCTGCCGAGGAACGGGTAGATCTCCAGCGGCTCACCCGCCAGGGTGTCCGGCACCGGTGCGAAGTGCGTCAGGGCCACGCGGGTGTCGCAGCCGTCCTCGGCCAGTTCCCGCAGGGAGGTGCCCAGGCCCTCGGCGCAGCGCCGGGTGTAGCGGATGAACTCCTTCATGAGGTGTTCGCCGAACTCGCTGCCGCTGCGGCCGACGAAGCCGCCTCCGAACCCCTTCGTGCCCGCGATGCCCACGCGCGCCCCGTCGATCTCGACGACGGTGCCCTGTCCTTCGAGCACCCGCACGCCCGCCTCGCGCAGGATGGCGGTGACCTCGTCGGGCTTCTCGTCGTGGTGGTCGTGGTTGCCGAGGACGGCGACGACCGGCACCGGCAGGTCGGCCACCTCCTCGGCGACCACCCGTGCCTCCTGCGGAGTGCCGTGGCGGGTGAGGTCCCCGGCGAGGAGGAGCAGGTCGGCACAGTCGGGCAGCGTCTCGAAGGCGGGCCTCAGCACGCCCTGACTGTCGGCGCCCATGTGGATGTCCCCCACGGCTGCGACGCGGATCATGCCACTTCCTCCGGGTGGTCGGGGGCCGCCGATTCGGCCACCACGATGTCGAAGTGGACGGTCACGCCGTCCAGTTCCTCGTGCGTGATGCGCACCAGCTCCTCGCGGCAGTGGGCCGAGGGCACGGTCCCGACGACCGTCACGGACGAGCCTCGGGGCTCCACGCGGATGCCCAGTTCGCCGACTTCCTCCGCGGCGAGCCGCTCCTTCAGGTGGGCGATGCGGTACTCCACGTTGGCGGGGTCGTTCATCGGTCTCCTCCTCGCGGTGCTCCGTGGTCCTGCGGTGCGATGACTCCCAGGCGCTCCAGCAGGAAGAGGAAGGCCGCCGGCATCGGCCCGTCCCCGCACTCGCGGCGCAGCGCCTGCCAGTCGACCTTCTCGCGGAGCTGCCGGGCGATGGGCAGGACGGCGCCGAAGTCGCAGTGGTGCTCCGAGAAGGCGGCGAGCAGCGAGCGCATCAGGTCGGTCGGTGCGAGGACCGGCATGCGCACCGAGTCGACCGGCAGCGGCGTGGCCCGGGCGAGGAGGTCGTCGGTGACCGGCTGGTGGGCGAGCTGGAAGATGAGGTCGATGTCCTGGCCGAGGCACTTGGCCTTCAGCAGCCAGTCCTCGGGCGGCGCGTACACCGTCAGGCCCGCCTCCGCGAGGGTCGCGGCGACCGCTTCGGCGTCCTCCGGCTTGATGCAGAAGTCGGCGTCGTGCTGGAGGTTGCCGGTGCCGCCGTGCGCGTAGACGGCGACGCTGCCCGCGAGGGCGAAGGCGTGACCGTTGCGCTTGAGGACGGAACCGACCTGCTTGGCCGCCTCCAGGATGGCCTGGTTGAGGTCGGGCGGAAGGGCCTCGGCCGGGATGTCGTGCCGCGGGTGCGTCCCGGCGGGACCGGCGGCGGGACGCAGCTTCGTCACCGGCTCGGGTCGGTCTTCCGTGGCGTTCTCTGCGTTCCGCGTCACCTGTCGCTCCGTTTCCGGACACCGGTCGCCGCACCGGGCGTGCGGGCCGGACGTCTTCGACGATCCTTTGCTCCAGGCAGCTCCGGTACCCGGTCCGCCGGCTTCGACACGGGCCGGTGTCCGTACGTGAATTTCCCTTATACCGCAGGCGCGGACGCGCCACCTCTTCGCGCGTGTGCCCGGTGCGCCCGGAGCGTCAGGGGCGCCGCCACTCGTCGCTGCCCAGGTGGGATCCGGCCTGCGGGCCCATCCGCAGCATGCCGCCGTCGGCGACGTAGGAGGCGCCGGTGACGTACGAGGCGTCGGGGCTCGCGAGGAACGCGATGACGGCGGCGATCTCCCGGGCGTCACCGGGCCGCCCCAGCGGGATGCCCGGGCGGCGCTCGTCGTGGACGTCCGTGTCCTCCTGCCCGGTCATGGGGGTGGCGATCTCGCCCGGCGCGACGGAGTTGACGGTGATGCCGTGCTCCGCCAGCTCCAGGGCCATCACCTGGGTCAGCAGTCCGAGGCCGCCCTTGGCGGCGCAGTACGGGGCGGCGCCCACCCGGGGCTGGTGCTCGTGCACCGAGGTCACGTTGACGATGCGACCGCCCCCGCCCTGCCCGATCATGCGGCGCGCGGCGTGCTGGCCGCACAGGAACGGGCCGACGAGGTCGACGTCGAGCACGCGGGTGACGTCCTCGTGCTTCAGGTCGAGGAAGGGCGTCGAGGTCCCCGTACCGGCGTTGTTGACGAGGACGTCGATCCTGCCGAGTTCCCCGGCGAGGTCGTCGACGACGGACGCGGCATCGGGCAGCCGGGTCAGGTCCATCCGGGCGACGGCCGCGCGGCGGCCGTGGCCGCGCACCTCTCGCGCCGTCCGCTCGGCGCCTTCGCGGTCGCTGTGCCAGGTGATGCCGATGTCGAGGCCTGCCTCGGCGAGCCGGACGGCCGTGGCGCGGCCGATGCCGGAGTCCGCGCCGGTGACGACGGCCACTCGGTTGGTGGAAGGGGTGGGGACGGTCATGGAGCCTCCTCGCGCGTCGATGGTTCCGGCCCGGGTCCGGGCCGTCCGGGCCCCCGATACCCGCGGGTCTCCCCGGCAGCCCACCTCAACCGTGCCCTGCGCTCACACATCGCGCCCGGACGAGAGGTGAGTCCTGGCGTGTCGTGGGAACTTGGGACGCATGACCCCTTCCAACCCTCCGGACCCGGATCCGGACCCCCGCAGCTCGACAGGACTGGAACCGGGCGGGGGCGTGCCGCCCGGGGAGACGCCCCCGGCCGAGAGCAGCATGCCGGGGGCGGGACCGCAGGAGACGCACAACCCGCCGAAGGGCTGGGCGAAGGGCCCACTGACCGTGATCATCGCCCTCGTGGTGCTGGTCGCGGCGTTCTTCCTCGTCTACGCGCTCGTCCTGCTGCTGTGACCGGGCGCGGCGAGGGGCACGGCCGGGAGACGGCCATGAGGAGCGAGCAGCACGAACCAGTACGTGACGGAGGCAGGACCCATGAGTGAGAACACGCCGTCCCAGGCCGAGGGCGACCGCGACACGAGCGGTGAGGAGGCACGGGGGCGCGAGTACGCCGAGCCGCCGCGCACGACGCCGTCGCAGGCCGAGGGCGACGACGACGGGGACGGGGACGAGGACCCCACGGAGTAAAGAGGACCCCACGGAGTAAAACGGAACAAAAGGCAAGAGAAGGCTTACGCACACACGGGTCGAAGGAGTCGACGAAGGTGACGGACGTAGCAAGCAAGGGCCCCGCCCCGGACGACGACCGGGAGACGCTCACCAACCGGCAGGGCCACCCGGTCCACGACAACCAGAACCAGCGCACCGTCGGTGCCCGCGGCCCCGCGACGTTGGAGAACTACCAGTTCCTGGAGAAGATCAGCCACTTCGACCGCGAACGTGTCCCGGAGCGTGTCGTCCACGCTCGGGGTGTGACGGCCTACGGCTACTTCGAGGCGTACGGCACCTTCGGCGACGAGCCGATCGCCCGCTTCACCCGCGCCAAGCTGTTCCAGGAGCGCGGCAAGCGCACCGACGTCGCCGTACGCTTCTCCACCGTCATCGGCGGCCGTGACTCCTCCGAGGCCGCCCGCGACCCGCGCGGCTTCGCGGTGAAGTTCTACACCGAGGACGGCAACTGGGACCTCGTCGGCAACAACCTGGCCGTCTTCTTCATCCGGGACGCGATCAAGTTCCCCGACGTCATCCACGCGCTCAAGCCGGACCCGGTGACCTTCGAGCAGCAGCCGCGGCGCATCTTCGACTTCATGTCGCAGACCCCCGAGTCCATGCACATGCTGATCAACCTGTTCAGCCCGCGCGGCATCCCCGCCGACTACCGCCACATGCAGGGCTTCGGCGTCAACACGTACAAGTGGGTGAACGAGGAGGGGCAGAGCCTCCTCGTGAAGTACCACTGGATGCCCAAGCAGGGTGTGCGCTCGATGACCGAGGAGGACGCGGCCAACGTGCAGGCCGAGGGGCTCGGCCACGCCACCAAGGATCTGTACGAGGCGGTCGGGCGCGGCGAGTACCCGGAGTGGGAGCTGCTCGTCCAGGTCATGGAGGACCACGACCACCCCGAGCTGGACTTCGACCCGCTCGACGACACGAAGGTCTGGCCGGAGCAGGAGTTCCCGCCGAAGCCGGTCGGCCGGATGGTCCTCGACCGGATGCCGGAGAACTACTTCGCCGAGAACGAGCAGATCTCCTTCGGTACCGGCGTCCTCGTCGACGGCCTCGACTTCTCCGACGACAAGATGCTGGTCGGGCGGACCTTCTCCTACAGCGACACCCAGCGCTACCGGGTCGGCCCCAACTACCTCCAGCTCCCCGTCAACCAGGCCAAGAACGCGCGGGTGCGCACCAACCAGCGCGACGGCCAGATGACCTATCACGTCGACGGGGGCGGCGAGAACCCCCTCGTCAACTACGAGCCGTCCATCACCGGCGGCCTGCGCGAGGCGCAGTACCCCACCCCGGACGAGGTGGGCCCCGAGATCAGCGGCAGGCTCACCCGCAAGCGCATCCCGCGCACCAACGACTACCTCCAGGCCGGGCAGCGCTACTGCCTCCTGGAACACTGGGAGCGCGACGACCTCGTCAAGAACTTCATCGATCTGCTCTCGCAGTGCGACCGGGCGGTCCAGGAGCGGATGGTCTGGCACTTCCTGCTCGTGGAGAACGAGCTGGGGCTCAAGGTCGGTGAGGGGCTCGGCATCGGCCCGAAGGATGTCGCGCACCTGGAGCCGCTGGCCGGCCAGGACCTGACCGACGAGGACCGCGCGCGCCTCGCCCGCCTGGGGGAGAACCCGCCGCGCGACGTCAGCGGCCTGACGATGACGCACTGCGTCCCCGACGAGCGGCACGTCGTCACCCGCTGAGAGACCCAACGCCCCGCGGGCCGCGGCCCGCGGGGCGTTCGGGGCGGCTCCTACTTCTCGGCGTGCTCCTGCGTCCAGGTCCAGGCGTACTGCAACCAGTCGGACAGGGCCATCGCGGTCAGGGTGGCCCCGGCCATCCGCGCCGCCCGGGGAGCCAGGACGTAGGCGCCCGCCAGGCCCGACGCCGTCCACGCCGACACGCAGAACGGGCACGTCACCAGGTCGCCCACCGCCAGTCGCAGCCCGCTGCCGCGCGGCTCGTCCATGGCCTCACCCGCCGTCGTGTCCTCCACCCTGCGGGAGAACGGGGCCCGGAGGAAGCTGGTGATCTTGTCCTTGGAGAGCAGCCGTGCCGTCTTGTACGTCGCCACACCCAGCAGCGCCACGTCCCACGGCGGCACCCGGTCGGGCAGGGTCACCCCGCGCTTGCGGGCCACGGCCACGAAGGCCCCGGCCGCCGCCGCGAACGTCGTCGCCACGGCGGCGTAGCCCGCGAGAGGCACGGCCCCTCGCTCGTCGTACGTCTGCCCGTCGGGCTGCTCGGTGGTCATCGTGCCTCCAGCGGACTGCGGTGAACATCGTGGACAGAAAAGTATGATTTCGGTCTAAAGCTACCTAAAAGGAAGGTAACAGCGATCATGGGGGACATCTCCGGAACGGAACGGACGGGACCGGGAAACGAGTTCCACGCGATCCGTGACCTGAACCCCACCCGGAACCGGTGAGGCACGCCATGGCACCACGCACGACCTACGCGGTCGCCGCCTCCGGCCAGTGGACCGACGAGGAGGAGGGCCGGCAGCGGCTGCCCGCCGGTGAGGCACACGCATGGGAACGCGGTCGCAACGAGACCGTCTGCGGACTCTCCCTCAGCCGGTCCCGGCTCACCCGCTTCCCGCACGTGCCCTGGACGGACGCCATTCCCGAGTCGGGCGGCTCCGCGGACCGCGTCCAGCGGCTGTGCCCCCGCTGCGCCTCCGTCGCCGGACGCAGGGGCACCGACGCCAAGCCCCCGTGGCGGCGCGTCAACCCCCGCCCGTGAGCACGGTGGGGCAGAGGCGCGTGGGGCGTACGGGACACCGGGGCGGGTATCGGTACGACAGACTTCAGCGGGCCCGTTTCGGGAGGTCGGATGCGTCTTCACCACAGTCGTCCCACTGACCCCGGCTTCCGCCGCCTGCGCCACGGACGCGGCTTCCGCTACCTCGACGCCCAGGGGCAGCCGCTGCGCGACCCGGCCCAACTGGAGCGCATCCGCGAGCTGGTCATCCCGCCCGCCTGGCGAGACGTGTGGATCTGCACCCGCGCCAACGGGCACCTCCAGGCCGTCGGCACCGACGCCGCGGGCCGCCGCCAGTACCTGTACCACCCGCAGTTCCGCGCGGAGCAGGAGCTGGCCAAGCACGAGCACGTGCTCGACGTCGCCGAGGCCCTGCCCGCGGTACGGGAGGCCGTCGAGGGCCATCTGAACGACCGCGGACTGACCCGGCAACGCGCCCTGTCCACCGCCGTACGCCTGCTCGACCTCGGCTTCTTCCGGATCGGCAGCGACCGCTACACCGAACTGAACAACAGCTACGGCCTCACCACCCTGCTGCGCGAACAGTGCCGCTGCCGCTCGGGGACGGTCGCGTTCACCTACACCGGCAAGCACGGCAAGGAGATCGCCCAGACCATCGCGGACCCCGCCGCCTGCCGCAGCCTCACCGCGATGATGCGGCGCCGAGGCGGCGACGACCGGCTCCTCGCCTACTGGGAACAGCGCTCCTGGCACCCGGTGACCGGCGACGACGTGAACGCCTACCTCAAGGAACTCGCCGGTCTGGAGATCACCGCCAAGGACTTCCGCACCTGGCACGCCACCGTCCTGGCCGCCGTGGCCCTGGCCGTCTCCCGGTCCGTCGCGGACAGCGAGACCGCCCGGCGCCGGGCCATCGCCCGGGCCGCCCGCGAGGTCTCCGGATACCTCGGCAACACCCCCGCGGTCTGCCGCGCCTCCTACATCAACCCCCGGGTCATCGAGCTGTACGAGGAGGGCGTGACGGTCACCGAAGCGCTGACCCACCTCGGCGACGAGGGCACCGACGGCGCACCCGCCACCCACGGCCCCGTCGAACAGGCGGTGCTGCGCATGCTCCGGGAACACACCCCCACCACGGGGAGCTGAGCGACGGCCCGTTGTCGTCCGCCCATCCGGCGATCACGCCACGCCGCCGGACGACAACGGGCATCCTTGAGAGCGCGGTCATCGACCGCCTCACGGTGCCGAGGGCCCGGAGCGGGGCGAGGCAACAGGAGGCGCTGACGCATGACCGGCCACCACGACTTACCTCCCGTCACCGCGGACACGGCCCGGCCGGGCGGGCCCGAGGAACACCCGCCCGCCCGGCCGGAACCACCCCTGCTGCCCCCGGCGCTGCGCCTCTGGCTCGGGCTGACCGCGGCGCTCGCCACGCTGGTGGTCGTCGCACTCGGTGCCCTGTACGCCGGTCACGGCGAGCCGGGCCGGGTGGACCGCTGGGTCGTCCTGCCGACGGCGGACAGCGTCGGGCCGCCGTGGCGGGCCCCCGCCCTGGCCACGGACTTCCTGGGGGAGCCCGTCGGCGCCGCCGTGCTGGTCGTGGCCGCCGTGACGGGCTGCCTGCTGCTGCGGCGCCCCCGCGCGGCGGTGTTCGTCGTGGCCGGTGTCGCCCTGACCGTGGGGGCGGCGACCCTGCTCAAGCACCTGGTGGGGCGCACCATCCACGGCGAGGGCAACCTGTCCTACCCGAGCGGGCACACCGCCTTCCTCACCGCGATCGCCCTCATGGCCGCGCTGGTCGCGATCGGCAGGAGCGGCCTCGGCAGGACGGCCGGCACAGCACTCGTGCTCGCCGCGGCGCTGGCCGCGGGCGCCGCCATGGGCTGGGCGGAGGTCGCCCTGGGCGCGCACTACCCGACCGACGCCGTCGGCGGCTGGTGCACCGCGCTGGCGGTGGTCCCGGCGACCGCGTGGCTGGTCGACCGGCTGACCGACCGCAGAACCGGAACCCGCCCGGATCCCCGTACGCCACAAGCCCGCTGACGCCGGGTCACCCCTACACGAGGCGGCGGAACACCGGCTTCACCGGGCGCCCGGCCATCCACGGCGTGGGATCACCGGCGTCCAGCGCCTTGCGGTACACCGCGCACGCCTGGGCCACCGCCTCCAGGGTGAGGTCGATGTCGGCGTCGCTGAGCGCGCTGCTCACCACGAACGACGGGGCGAGCACCCCGCCCGCGAGGAGCCGGCGCAGGAACAGGGTGCGATACCCCTGGGACGGCTGCCGGTTCTCGTCGAGGGTGGCGAAGACCAGGTTGCTGGCCCGGCCCCGGACCACGACGTGGTCGCCGACGCCCATCCCGGCCGCGACCTCGCGGACACCGGCCGCGAGCCGCTCGCCCAGCGCGTGCAGCCGGGCGGTGATGCCTTCCTCGACATAGGTGGCCTGGACCGCCATGGCGGCGGCCAGCGCGTGGGTCTCCGCGCCGTGCGTCGTGGACAGCAGGAACACCCGGTCGCCGGAGTGCCGCAGCCCGCCCCGCTCCATCAGGTCGCGGCGCCCGGCCAGCGCGGAGACGGCGAACCCGTTGCCCAGCGCCTTGCCGAAGGTGGAGAGGTCGGGGGTGACGCCGTACAGGCCCTGGGCGCCCGCCTCGGACCAGCGCAGACCGGTGATCATCTCGTCGAAGACCAGGACGCAGCCGTGCCGGTCGGCCAGTTCGCGCAGGCCCGCGAGGTAGCCGGGCGGCGGCTCGACGTGGCCCGCGGGTTCGAGGATCAGACAGGCGATCTCGTCCGGGTACCGGGTGAGCAGGTCCTCCGTGGCGGCCAGGTCGCCGTAGGGGAAGGACACGGTGAGATCGGTGATCGCCGCCGGGATGCCCGCGGACATCGGCGTGGTCCCGATGAACCAGTCGTCGACGGAGAAGAACGGATGGTCGCCGCAGATCGCCACCCGAGGACGCCCGGTGGCGGCGCGGGCGAGGCGGACCGCCGCGGTGGTGACGTCCGAGCCGTTCTTCGCGAACTTCACCATCTCGGCGGTCGGCACGGTGGCCAGGAAACGCTCGGCCGCCTCGACCTCCACGATGGACGGCCGGACGAAGTTGCCGCCGCGGTCGATCTCGCGCCGGACCGCCTCGACCACGCGCGGGTGGGCGTGGCCGAGGCTGACCGAGCGCAGCCCCGAGCCGTACTCGACGTAACGGTTGTCGTCGATGTCCCAGACATGGGCGCCGCGACCGTGGCTGATGACCGGGGCCAGGTTCTCGGGGTACTGGTCGTCGCCCTTGGCGTAGGTGTGCGCGCCGCCGGGGATCAGGGCGTGCAGCCGCTCGTTGGCCGCCCGCGACCGGGGCAGGAAGAACTCTTCGGGGTCCACGCTGCGTCAGCTCTCTTCCTGCTTCAGGACCTCGGCGAGGCTCGGCGCCTCCCGGTCCCGCTGGGACACCGACACGGCGGGCAGCGGCCAGGGGACGGCCAGCTCCGGGTCGTCGAAGGCGATCGTCACGTCCTCGGCCGGATCGTGCGGGCGGTCGATCCGGTAAGAGGTGTCGGCGGTCTCGGTCAGCGCCTGGAAGCCGTGCGCGCAGCCCGCCGGGATGTAGAGGGTCGCCTGCGTCCGGTCGGACAGGTCGAAGTAGCCCCGGCCCAGGTAGGTCGGCGAGTCCGGCCGCAGGTCCACGACGACGTCGAAGATCCGCCCGTACGAGCAGCGCACCAGCTTCGCCTCGCCCGCTCCGGAGCGCAGGTGCAGCCCGCGCACCACCCCTTTCGCGGAGCGGGAGACGCTGTCCTGGACGAAGGCGCACGGGTCGAGGCCCACCGAGAGGATCACGTCGGCGTCGAAGGTGCGGCTGAAGAAGCCGCGCTCGTCGGAGTGGGGCGTCGGTTCGAACAGGTACGCCCCGGCGATCTCCGGGACTTCGGTGGCTTTCATCGGTTCTCCCGCGGTGCGTGGGCGTGGGTGGTGGCGCTCGTCGGGAACAGCGCCGCCGACAGGGCGGTGAACTGGCGCTCCAGGTCCCGGGCGGCGTCCCGGTTCGCCTCGGTGAGGGTCTGCCGCAGCTCGGCCGACCGCTTCTCCAGCGTCCGGAACTGCTCCAGGAGCCGGTCGGCGTCGATCTCGCGCGCCGGGTGGCAGTACGCGCCGAGGCCCATCCGGGCCATGAGAGCGTCGCTCTTGGCCGCATAGCTGACGGCGAGCACCGGGGTGCCGGCCTTCAGCGCGCAGACCAGGTTGTGGTACCTGACCGCCACCGCGCTGTCGGCGGCGGCCATCTCCTTCATCAGGTCGGTCAGTGAGGCGGCCTCGGCGGCGGTGACCAGCGGCGAGTTCACCGCGTCGAGGATCGCCCCGACCACCGGCGCGTCGCACGCGTCGCCGGTGAGCAGCCGCACCGGCCTGCCCTCCTGGACCAGGGTCCGGACGAACCGGATCGTCCCGTCGAGGTAGCGCTGATAGATCTCCCCGGCCCGGGCGCGGTCGTCGTTGGAGCCGTGGAAGTCCATGACGCCGACGCAGACCCGGCCCGGCGGACCCGCGGGCCCGTCCGGCCGCGGCGTCGGCAGGGCGAACGCGAGGTCCGGGTAGACCTCGTCGCGCGCGGTGTCCACGCCCATCGCCCGCATCGCGTCGCGCGACGCGGCGTCCCGGTACGAGCGGTACGCGGCGAGCCGCGCCGAGCGGCGCACCAGGGCCCGGGTCGGCCGGTCACGGATCGCGGCGGCGCCGACGCTGACCAGCGCGACCGGGGTGCGCAGCAGCCGCCCGCTCGCGCAGAGCAGGAACAGCGAGTACGGGAAGCCCCACGGCCGCAGCGGCAGGGTGGCCTCCAGGACGCCCATGCCCGGCACGATCACCGCGTCGTGGCGACGCACCCAGGCGGCGGTGCGGAACACGTCGAGGAGCTTGCCGAGCCCCTTCCCGGCGATCGCGCCGGCCCGCGACGCGGTCCGGTACTCCCCGCGGTACCAGTGCAGCCGCGTCGCGGGGATCCCGTAGCGGGCGCTGACCGCCTCGGGGCCGCCGCACAGCGCGTCCACGGCCGCGTCCGGGTGTGCGGCGCGCAGGTAGTCGAGCACCGCCTCCAGCGACCCGTCGTTGCCGAGGTTGCCGGAGCCGAGCAGGCCGAACACGCCGACGCGGGGAGCGGTCCTCATGCCCGCCCCTCGCGGCCCGCGACAAGGGCGTCGACGGAGACGTCGAACTCGGCCGGGTCGACCGGCGCCCGGTCCTCGACCCGCTCGCCCGCGCCCGGCCGCACCCGGCTGGTCAGCCACGCGGCCAGATGGCGGTGGCAGGCACGCCGGTCGGCCGCGGACAGCGGTGCCCGCTGGATCGCCGAGGCGAACCCCCACACGTACTCGGCGAGCAGCCGGGGCGTCGGGTGCAGCGGGCCGGCCCGGCGCGGGTCCAGATTGACGCAGCGGGAGCGCTTGGACGGGTTGGCGCGCTCGGCGCGGGTGGGGTGGTCGCGACGGAAGTACAGCAGCTCCGGCACCTGGTGGAAGGGCCCGTGCAGGGCGATCTCGGCGACGAACGTGCGGTCCGCGTGGTGGTAGCTGTCGTGCGGCTTCACACGGCGCAGCACGTCGGCCCTGATGACGCCGTAGAAGTCGTCGCCGCCCGGCTCGAACAGCATGCTGCGGAAGCGTTCGGGGGCGCGCGGCGAGTCGGTGGCGAGCGTGTACGCGTAGGGGACCTTCACCTTTCCGTCCTCGTCGATGACCGCCTGGTCGGCGTGGGCGAGGACCACCTGCGGCATCTCGTCCAGCGCCTCCACGCAGCGCCGGAGCAGGTCCCGGGCGTACAGGTCGTCGTGCGAGGCCCACTTGAAGAGTGCGCCGTGGCACTGGGTGAACACGTAGTTGTGGTTCGGCGCGGCGCCGATGTTCCGGCTCAGCCGGATGTACCGGATCCGCGGGTCCCGCGCGGCGTAGGCGCGGCAGATCTCCTCGGTCCCGTCGGTCGAGGCGTTGTCGGAGACGACCAGCTCGAAGTCCTCGTAGGTCTGGCCGAGCAGGGCGTCGAACGACTCGGCCAGGTACTCCTCGCCGTTGTGGACGGGCAGGCCGATGCTCAGCCTGGGGTGGGCGGTCATGTGGTCCTCACTTCGGGGAGTGTCTGGTGTGGGCGCTCGCGCAGGGCGGACCGCAGGTTCAGCCACCACACGGCCGAGCCGCCGACGGTCGCGGCGGCGACGCCCCAGGCCGAGCCGACCGTGCCGGCGACGGCCGCCCCGCCGAGCCCGCCGCCGACGTAGCAGGCGGAGGCGAAGAGCTGGGAGCGCAGGCTGTGCCGGGCCGCGCCGAGCGCGCGCAGCCCGGCCGCGGCGCCGGTGCCGAGGCCGGCCCCCGCGACGCCGAGGGTGACCGGCAGGATGAGCTGGGAGGACGAGTGCCAGACGTCGCCGAGCACGAACGCGCCGAAACGGTCCGGCATGAGCAGCAGCGCCCCGCCCCACAGGAGCGCGGCGGTGGCCTGCCCGCCGCCGAGCACGAGACAGAACTTGGCGAGGCGGTGCGGGGCCTGCCGCAGCACCCGCGCCGCCTCCGGGACGGTGACGAGGGAGAGCCCCATCAGCACGGCGAGGAACGGGCCGAGCAGGAGCTCGGCGCCCCGGACCGCGCCGACCGCGCCGACGCCGACGATCGCGCCGAGGCCGTACGCCCTGAGCTGGCTCGCGCCGCTGAGGGCGACGTTCTCGACCAGGTACCGGTAGCCGAGATCGCGCTGCTCGCGAAGCCAGGCGCGGGCCCGCTCCGGCCGGGGCAGGATGCCGGACTGGAGGTAGCCGTACCCGGCCGCGACCGTGGCGGAGGCACCCCAGGCCAGCACGAAGGCGGCCACGGTGCCCGCGCGGGCCGCCACGACCATGGCCGGGACGAGCGCGACGCCCCACACGACATCGTTGAGGAACGCCTTCCGCCCGATCCCCGCGGCGAAGAACGAGAACCGCCAGGCGTCCTGCAACAACAGCCCCGGCAGCATGACGCCGAGGCAGGCGAACGCGGGCCCCACCTGCCCGCCGAGGGCGAGCCCGGCCACCAGGCAGAGTGCGCCGATGGCCGTCCCGATGCCGAGCGCGGTCCCGGCCGACCGGGCCACCGCGCCGCGCCAGGACGCCTCCGGTACGCCGCTGAAGCGCACGACGAGCGGATCGGTGGCGAGGCCGCGGGAGACGTTGAGCACCACGCCGTAGGTCACCCAGGCCAGGCTGAACACGCCGAACGCGCTCACCCCGAGGGAGCGGGCCACGTAGACGCCCACCACGAAGTTGCTCACGCTGGAGGCCGCCTGGTCGGCCAGGCCCCACGACAGCCGGCCGACCAGGGCCCGCTTGGCGGAGGACCCGGCCGGTCGCGTCTTCTCCCCCTCGGCGGTCACCGGCGTCATGCCTTGATCAGCCCGGCGCCTTGCAGGGCGTCGGCCGCGGCGGCGACGGCCTCGAACGGCAGCCCGGACCGCTCGGTGACGTCGAGCAGACTGTGCTCGCCGTCGGAGAGGCTGAGCACCCAGAGCATGGCCATCTGGGCCTGCTTGGCGTCGCTGCGGCCACCCAGCGAGTCGTACAACCCCCGTCTGCCGAGCTGCGGTTCGCCGTAGGGGCTGAGGTTGAGGTAGCGGCGGTTTCGGTCGAGGACGGCGAACGCCTCGCGGCAGACGCCGAGGGTGTCCGCCATCGCCTCGGGGGAGACGAAGTCCGGGTTGTCCGCCGAGGTGTGGTACTCGGGATAGGCGGCGTACGGGGTCCGGCTGAGCGAGCCCACCCCGAGGTCGAACCCGGGCGAGCAGTACTGGCGCTCGTCGTAGCCGTACGGGGTGAACTCGGTGATCCGGTGCGGGCGTTCGGAGGTCTCCAGGACGTGCCGCAGCACCCGGTCGATCTCCGCGTCCCCGCGCCGGCTCTGCTTGTACGTCAACTGCCCCCGGTCACCGGCGCAGGCCAGCACGAGGCCGTGCCGCACCCGCTCGATCCGCTCGATGTTGCGGGCCAGCCAGGTGATCGCCCCGACAGTGCCGGGCGCGAAGATGAACCGGTAGGTGTACCAGGGCGTCCGCTGGGCCAGCGCCTTGGCCAGGTACGTCGCCACCGCGATGCCGGCCAGGTTGTCGTTGGCCAGCGACGGGTGGCAGACGTGGCAGGAGACGATCACCTCGTCGGGCACCTGTCCGGGGACGACGTGCTCGGCGTAGGTGAGGTGGCCGTCGGCGAGGGTGGAGTCGATCCGCACCTCGTACTCCCCGTCCGGCAGCGCGTCCAGCGTCTCCTGCGCCAGGCAGAAGCCCCACTCCGGGGTGTAGTAGCTGGTGCGGTACGGCACCCAGGACGGATGGTCCGGCAGGGTGTGCAGGTGCGGGCGCAGCTCGTCGAGCGGCATGGTCGCCGACACCGGCACGCTGTAGCCGAGCACGTGCAGGCTGGACGCGGCGAAGTCGACGACCCGCCGGCCCGAGGCGTCGGCGACGTAGGCGTCCCGGATGTTCCACTCCTGCGGCACGGTCCAGTCGAGCACCTGCGTGCCCGTCGGCACCTCGTGCACCTGGAGCGGAAGGTACTCGCCGACGATGTCCAGGGTGGCCCGCACCCCGTCGCCCGTGATGCTCCGGCACAGCGGGTACAACCGCTCCACCAGCGCGTGCATCTCCTCGCCCACCGTGGTCATCGGCGCCACCGCAGGGTGTCGTCGACGGTGCCGGCGTCGGTCGCCGCGCGCAGCACCGCGAGGCGGGTGAAGCGCTGCTCGAAGCTCTCCTTGGTGAGCCCGAACTTCCGGTAGGCGTCGACGAGTTCGAGCGCGCCCCGCTTCACCGTCCACTCGCAGTCGAAGCCGGGGATCGCGGCGCGGAACCGGGCGAAGTCCACCCGGTAGGAGCGCGGGTCGGCACCGGCCTCCCCGGTGATCCTCACCTGCGAGCCGGACACCGCCTCGGCGACCTGCTCGGCGATCTCGGCGACGGTGACGTTGTTGACCTCGCTGCCGATGTTGAACGCCCGGTCGTGCACCGCCTCGCGGGGCGCGGTCAGCGCGGCCGTGAAGGCCCGCGCGATGTCGGCGGCGTGCACCAGCGGGCGCCAGGGGGTGCCGTCGGACAGGACGAGCACCTCGCCGGAGAGGAGCGCGTGGCCCACCAGGTTGTTCAGCACGATGTCGGCGCGCAGCCGCGGCGAGTAGCCGAAGGCGGTGGCGTTGCGCATGAACACCGGGGTGAAGTCGTCGTCGGCCAGCGCGTGCAGGTCGTCCTCGACCCGCACCTTGGACTCCGCGTAGGGCGTCACCGGGCGCAGCGGGGCGTCCTCCCCGACCAGCTCGGAGCCGCCGGCGGCACCGTAGACCGAGCAGGTCGACGCGTACAGGAAGCGCCGCACCCCGGCCTCGCGGGCCAGCCGGGCGAGGCGCACCGACGCGTGGTGGTTGATGTCGTAGGTGAGCTCGGGTGCCAGCGACCCCAGCGGGTCGTTGGAGAGCGCGGCCAGGTGGATCACGGCGTCCACCCCCGCCACGTGTTCGGCCGTGACGTCCCGCAGGTCCACCCGGTGTCCCGGGGGGTCGGCGGGCGGGTCGCCGAGCACGCAGTCGGCGAACAGGCCCGAATCAAGACCGACGACCTCGTGCCCGGCGGCGGCGAGGACCGGGGCCATCACGGTGCCGAGGTAGCCCTGGTGTCCGGTCAGCAGTACGCGCAAGGTTCATTCCCCCAGGTCGAGAGTGAGTTTGGTGACGGCGAACGCCTCGGCGTACCGCGCGTGGCATTCGATACCGCGGATGCGGGCGAGCCCGAGGAACGCCTCCCGGTCGTACCAGGGCCGGTGCCGCTGCGAGGGGTAGTGCTCCTGCAACAGCCGCACCTTCTGTTCGGCGGTCTCCGGCGCCAGCGGCTGGTACGCCGCCATACGGCCGAGATCGCCGTCCCACTTGACGATCTCGTAGCCCAGCACGAGATGGTCGCGGAACGCGGTGGGCACCAGGCGCGCGAGTTCCCGGTGGTCCTGGTGCGCGTCGTCGGTGCGCGGGGCGAGGACCAGGTCCGGCTCGGTCCGCCCGCGCAGCTCCTCCACCGCCGCCTTGGCCTCGTCCCAGTGCACGGGCATCCGCCCGTCCGGCAGCTTGAGCACGGTCAGGCGCAGATCGGCGCCGGGGCAGAAGGCGGTCAGCGCGGCCTGTTCCTCCTGCTCCCGCTCGCTGCCGCCGCCGGAGAGCACCAGCGCGTCGACGCGGAGCCCCGGCCGCGCCTGACACAGCGTCAGCAGTGTGCCACCGGCGCCGATGGCGATGTCGTCGCAGTGCGCGCCCAGCGCCACGATCCGGTCCAGACGCCGGCCGGCGCCGAGCCGGATCACGCGCCCACCCCGGCGCGGCCCCGCTCCCACACGGCCCACGGGCGCTCGCCCCGCGAGTAGGCGTCGTCGAGCGCGGCCCGCTCCTTGACGGTGTCGGTCGGCTTCCAGAAACCGCGGTGCTGATGCGCCACGAGGCGCCCCTGCTTGGCCAGCCCGCCACAACCGTCGGCGACCAGGTCCCCGTTCTCCGGTATGTGGTCGAAGACCTCCTGGCGGAGCACGAAGTACCCGCCGTTCTCCCACAGCGGCAGTTCGCTCACCGCGGTGATGCCCCCCACCAGGTTGTCCTCGCCCAGCTCCACGCAGTGGAACGAGGACTGCGGCGGCACCACCATCATCGACGCGCCGGCGTCGCGCCGGGCGAACTTCTCGATCATCTCCGGCAGCGGGGCGTCGGTGAGCACGTCGGCGTAGTTGGCGAGGAACATCTCGTCGCCGTCCAGGTGGTGGCGCACCCGGCGCAGCCGCTCCCCGATCGGTGACTCGATGCCGGTCTGCGCGAACGTGATCGTCCAGTCCGAGATGTCCGTGGACAACAGCTCGGGCCGTCCGCCGCGCAGGACGAAGTCGTTGGACGTCGTCTCCTCGTAGGTGAGGAAGAAGTTCTTGATGTGGTGGGCGCCGTAACCGAGGCACAGGATGAACTCCGTGTGCCCGAAGTGCGCGTAGTAGCGCATGACGTGCCAGATCAGCGGCCTGGGGCCGACCATCGCCATGGGCTTGGGCACGTCGTCGGCCGCGCCGTTGCGCATCCGCATCCCGTAACCGCCGCAGAACAGTACGACCTTCATGCTGTGCCCTCTTTCGCGACGTCCTCGACGATGCTCAGTTCCGGGATGGGGAAGACCAGCCGGCCGCCCCATTCGTGGACGAAGGCGAGCTGTTCGACCAGCTCGGCCCGCAGGTTCCACGGCAGGACGAGGACGTAGTCCGGCTTGTCGGCGGCTATCCGCTCGGGCTCCAGAATCGGGATCCGGGTCCCCGGCGTGAACCTGCCGTGCTTGTAGGGGTTGCGGTCGACCGTGTACGCGAGCAGGTCGGGCCGGACACCGCAGTGGTTGAGCAGGGTATTGCCCTTGCCGGGGGCGCCGTAGCCGACGACCGTCTCCCCGCGCTCCGCCGCCTCGACGAGGAAGCGCAGCAGGTCCCGGCGGACCTTGGCGACCCGGCCGGAGAACTCCGTGTACCCGGACAGCTCCTGGAGCCCGGCGGCCTTCTCCCTGGCCAGCACGTCGGCCACCTGCCGCGTCGGCTCGCCGGCCACCTCGGCGGGGCGCGCCCACAGCCGGATCGAGCCGCCGTGCGTGGGCAGCAACTCGACGTCCACGAGCGCCAGTCCACCGCTCGCGAGCGCCCGGATCGCGGACGCGACCGTGTAGTACTGGAAGTGCTCGTGGTAGATCGTGTCGTACTGGTTCTCCTCGATCAGGGTCAGCAGGTGCTGCACCTCGACGGAGACCCAGCCGTCGTCCGCGACCAGGGCGCGCAGCCCCTGGGTGAACCCGACGACATCGGGGATGTGCGCGTACACGTTGTTGGCCACGACCAGGTCGGCCGGGCCGTGCTCGGCGCGGACGGCCGCGCCCGTCTCGGGGCTCAGGAACTCCGAGAGCGTCGGCACCCCCGCCTCCCGCGCCACCGCGCCGACGTTCACCGACGGCTCGACACCCAGGCAGCGGACCCCCCGCTCCACCACGTGCTTCAGCAGGTACCCGTCGTTGCTCGCGACCTCGACCACGAAGGAGTCGGGGCCGAGACCCACGCGCGCCGCGGCGTCGGCGACGAAGGTGCGCGCGTGCTCCACCCAGGACGTCGAGTACGACGAGAAGTACGCGTACTCCTTGAACGTCTCCTCCGGCGTGATCAGCGGAGGGATCTGCGCGAGCCAGCAGTCGGTGCAGACCCGCAGATGCAGCGGGTACGCGGGCTCCGGCTCGTCCAGTTGCTCCGCCGCGAGAAAACTCTCGCACGGCGGGGTCGCCCCCAGGTCGACGACGCTCGCCAGCGCCGTCGAGCCGCAGAGTCGGCATCGTGTCATGCGTTTCCCCCCATGGTTTCCCTCCCTGTCGGCGGCGGGTTCTCCCCGCCGCCCGACCGGCCCGCGATGGCGGTCCGGTACTCCTCCAGCAGGCGCTCCAGGCCGACGGCCGGGCTGAACGCCTGCTCGTAACGGTGCCGGGCCGCCTGCCCCATCTCCCGGTTGCGGGCCGGTCCTGCCGCGATCCGGCGGATGCCGGACGCGAGCGAACCCGCGTCGCCCGGCGCGTGCAGCAGCCCGGTGACCCCGTCCTCGACGAGTTCGACGAAGGCGCCGTGCCCTGCGGCGACGGTCGGCACCCCGGCCGCCATCGCCTCCACGACCACCAGGCCGAACGCCTCCAGCCACGTCGAGGGAGCCACCACGGCGACGGCCCGCGCGACGGCCTTGCGGCACTCCGCCGGGTCGTACAGACCGGCGTAGCGCACGTCGTCCCGGCCCGCCGCCCACGCGGTGACCTCCCGCTCCAGCGGCCCCGTACCGGCGATGACGAGCGGCACACCGACACCGCCGCCCGCCGCGATCTCGTCCCACGCGGCCATCAGCAGCCGTACGCCCTTGGCCTCCGCGAGCCGCCCGAGATAGAGCAGATGCTCCCCGTCGCCCGTCCGGCGGACCTCCGGATCCGGCACGAAGTTGTGCTTCACCGCGAGTCGTTCGGCAGGCATGCCCGCCGACACCAGGACGTCGCGCTGCGCCGAGGAGATGCACAGGAACCGCTCCACGCCCGACCACCAGCGCCGCCGGTTGGCCGCCAGACTCACCGCGAGCGGCACCGTCGCCAGCCGGGAGCCGCGGTAGCAACCGTGCCGGACGGCGGGCAGCGGCGACGAGCCGACGCACTCCGTGCACGGCCGGCCGTCCCGTTGCAGCGTGCCGGGCGGGCAGACCTGCGTGTAGTTGTGCAGCGTGGCGACGGCCGGGACACCGGCGTCGGCGCACGCGGCCAGGACCGCGGGGGACAGGAGCGGGAAGACGTTGTGGACGTGCACCACGTCCGGCCGCTCGGCGCGCAGCCGCGCGGCCAGCTCCGAGCGGACCGCCGGGTTCCACGGCACCAGGAGCGGCACGGCCGCCTTCCCCAGGAGGGACCGGCCGGCGATGTCGTCGCTGCGCCGCTCGAACACCCCGACCCGGTGGCCGGCCGCGCGCAGCAGCTCCACCTCCTGGTCGACGACCTTGTTCTCGCCGCTCGGCTGCCCCGACGAGTAGTGGTTGTGCACCACGAGGACGTGCATGCTCACATCACCTCCGACCTGCGGGCCCAGCGGGGGACACGTCGCCGGGGGACTACGGGGGCCGCCAGGGAGGCGGCCGGGGCGGGCGCCGCGAGGAGCGAGGCGGCCACGCCCAGATGCAGCAGGTACGGCGAGGCGTCGCCGAGACCGGCCTCGGTGTACGAGGCGATCGCGCAGTAGCTGATCAGGAAGATCGCACCGGCCCTCGCGAGCGACGGCGGCCTCAGCAGCGCGACGCCGCCCAGGACGACGATGATCGCGGCCACCAGCGTGACGCCGACCCAGCCCTGCTCGTGGTAGACGGCCAGCCAACTGTTGTCGATCGGCAGCCCGCCGAAGGACTTGTCGCCCAGGCCCACCCCGAACAGTTGCTCCGCGGCCGACCGGGGCGCCGCCAGCAGGGCGTCCCAGACCTTGGCCCGGCCGGTGAGGCTGGTGAGGTACTCCTGACTCTGCCCGCGCAGGAACCACGCCCGCAGCGCGGAGGCGAACCCGACCCCGGCCACCACGGCGATCAGCACCGCCCAGGTGAAGAACCGGCGGGCCGCGGCGCTGGTCAGCACCAGCGAGCCGATCGCGAGCGCCAGCCCGGCGAGCATGCCGAGCGTGGCCGTACGGGTGTGGGTCAGCGCGAGCAGGATCAGCGACGGCACGATGATCACCGCCGCGCTCACCCGGTCGGTCCTGTGGTCGAGCAGGAGCAGCACGGTGAGCCCGATGATCACCGCCGCGTACTGCCCGATCTGCGGCGGGGTGAGCGGCCACAGCGCGCCCACCAGACGCCCGCCGTACAGCTCGGGCATGGCCGCGCCCGGGGCGACGAGCGCCCCCGCAGCGACCGACCCGAGCACCGCGAAGTACATCCGGATGTGGTGCCGGACGAAGGTCAGGCCACCGTCCCACCAGCGGGTCAGCAGCCACAGCGTGGCGACGAACAGAGCCAGCCGGGTACAGCGGAACAGCGCGCCGAGGCCGGACTCCAGTTGGAGGCTGGAGATCAGGCTCGGCACGAGCAGCAGCGTGAGCAGCAGCACGAACGCGCTGGGCCGGATGCGCAGTCGCAGATTGATCGCGAGCGCCAGGGTGAACGCGACGACCAGCGAGCCCATCGTGACCAGTTGGATCAGGGAGCGGGGCAGCGGGATGACCGTCTTCGCCCCGGCCGAGCCGAGCGTGTTGAGGATCAACAGCCCCCAGACGACGCCGACCGGCGCAGGCGTGGGGGCAAGGCGCTCCCCGGTGCCGGGGCGCAGGTCCCCGCCCATCTCAGCCACCTCCCCGGGTGCGGAAGGTGCTGCCCGCGTCCTGCTGGTAGGGCGCCCCCTGCCACTGCCCGGCGTCGAGCACCGTGCTCGGGTCCTTGGCGACGAACTTCCAGGGGCCGACGTAGGTGTTGTCGTGCCAGCGGTTGTGCTGCTCGTGCGTGACCGCCTCGGCCACCTTCTCGCCCTGGTACGGCGACCAGTCCGGGTAGGTGCCGTAGTTGGCGAGGAGCGCCATGCGGTCGCACTTCTCCGTGCACCTGAGGACGGCCTTGTCCAGCAGGAAGCGGTTGTCGTGGATGTCCACGCGCTGGGTCTTCCAGCGGCAGTCCGCGTAGAGGGGCGCTTCGGCGATCGCCGGTTCCGCGCAGCGGTCGGTCTTCGGCACCAGCAGCGTGCAGTCACCGGACGACGTGTTGGCCGGGCTGTTGCAGAACCGGTCGGCGTTCTCCCACAGGGTGATCCCGGACCAGTTGTCCTCCAGGACGTTGCCGTAGACCTCGATCTTGCTCGTACGGGCCTGAACCCGTGGTTCGCCGCCGGACTCGGAGAGGTAGACGGTGGCGAACGGGAAGTCGTCGCCGCTGTCCGCCGCCTTGCGGCCCTCGACCCAGTTGTTCCGCCGGATCGTGTTCTTCCTGATGACCGCGTTGTAGCTGGTCTCGTAGATCAGGGCGGCGCCGTCGTTGTCCTCGATGACGTTCTTCTCGATGCGGAAGTCGTTGTTGTTGGTGTCGGCCCACAGCCCGGTGCCACGGTTGTCGTGCACCCAGTTGCCGCGCACGTCGGCGCCGTCGACCGCCCAGAACTTGATGCCCCCGGTGCAGCCGCAGCCCTCCCGCCGCCGCTCCCAGTCGCCGGTGTTGTTGCCGACGATCTCGTTGCCCTCGACGACCAGACCGCGCAGAGCGCCCCCGCCCTTGTACGCGTTCATGCCGTACTGCCCGTTGTCGCGCAGGCAACTGGCGCGTACCTGCTGGCGGGCGCCGGCCATCAGCCCGGCGGCGGAGTTGTGCTGGATCGTCGCGTGCTCGATGACCCAGCCGTCGGCCGAGTCATGGTTGACCACACCCTCGTCGTGCGGCGCGACGAACCGCTGCACGGTCAGATGGCGGATGGTGACGTCGTGGGCGCCGCCGCCGAACGCGTACTGGTTCTTCTTGCGGCCGTCGAGCACCGCGCCGGGCGCACCGACGTAGCGGTCGCCCTTCTTGGGGATCACCTGGGCGTAGCGGTCCGGGTCGAGCCGGTGCGTGCCCGGCCGGAGCCAGAACGTGGTGCCCGGCGGGTGGCTCTTGGTCTTCGCGGCCAGGTCACCGACGACCCCGGGGTCGACCGTCACCGCGCCCGCCGGTGCCTTCGTCGGCCCCGGGGCGGGCCTGGCGCAGACCCGCGCCCGCTCGGACGTGACCACGGACGCGGACGCGGAGGACGCGGCGGCCGGGCCCGGCGCCCCGCCCGGCGCGCTCTCACAGCCGGCCACCGCCAGCAGGGCCAGCGCCACCGGTGCCACCGGCAACGCCCGGTGCCGCCACTTGATCCCCACGCGTAGCCCCTAACCCCGGAATGTGAGTACGGTCGTGAACGCCGCCGCGTCGTCGACGGACCCGGTGCCGATCAGCGTGGTGGTGGGCTCCTTGCGCCCGAAGCCGGGGGAGTACCAGCCGAGCGGCGGCTCGCTCTCGCCGCGATGGGCCCGCCAGGTGAGCTGCCCGGGCAGGTCGAGCACCGCGGAGCGCCCCTCTCCGTCATTGATCCAGGTGAGCAGGGCGCGGTCGCCCACCAGGTCCGCCGCGACCGCCGGGCCCAGGTGGAAGGCGAGTCGCACGTCGCGGCGCGGGCCGCTCACCTCGTCGACCACCCGCAACTCCTGGCTCGCCGCCGCCAGTTCCACCCGGCGGCGGTGCACCGAACCCTGGTAGCCGTCGTGTTCGCCGCTCCAGCGGGCCGCCCCGTCCTCGGAGGCGTCGCACGGGCCCGCGGCCAGGACGCGGCTGCGGGCGTGCCGGGTCCACAGGAAGGGGCCGCCGGAGACCGACTGGTCCTCGCCGTCCAGCTCCAGGGTGTTGTGGCCGAGCGTCGAGCGGAAGTAGCGCCGCCACTCGGGCTGCCCGTGGTAGCAGTACGTGCCCGGGTCGGCGAGCACCTCGACCCCGTCGTGGCGGACCTCCACGGACAGCGCGTCCGCGTGGGCGTGCGCGGCGATCGACAGGAAGCCGTGCGGACCGCCGTCGCAGCGGCACCAGATCCCGCCGGGGCCGCGCAGGACGGTCATGCCCGCGTCGGCGAAGTGCCCCGGCCGGCTCGCCGGGCGGGCCACGCCCGACGGCGCCCCGTCCTTCGCGTTCGGGCGGATCAGCGAGGCGAGCAGCGGGGTGCGCACATCGGTGCCGGACGCCTCGGGCCACCAGTCGAGCCGGCCGAACACGGCCTGTCCGGTGGCCAGGAGCGAGGCCCAGCGTTCGGTGCCCGCGCCGTCCAGGACCAGGCCGTGCCCGTCGTCCGCGTCGCCCTGGCGGGGCGGACGCAGCCGGTCGTCCACCACGGCCGCCAGCGCGTCGGTCATCCGCAGCAGCACCAGGCGCAGGGTCGCCGGGACCGGCACACCGGCGGTGTCCGCCTCGGCGAGCGCGGCCAGGCCGAGTTCGAGGACGAGCCCGTGGTACTCGGTGGCCAGCTCGCGGTTGAGCCCCGACAGGAAGGTGTTGCTCCGCAGGTGCCGGTCGAGGGAGCGCAGCGCGTCGGTCCGCCAGCGCGCCGAGGACGGGAACCAGTCGAACGCGCAGGCCGCGGCGAACTGGCCCGCGGTCTCGGCGATGACGTGGTTGTTCGCCGACGAGCCCCGGCTGGGGAAGGCGGCCAGCCAGCGCTGATGGTGCCAGATCTGGTTCCGCGCCACCGGATCGTTCTCGAACAGGTCGGCCGCGCCCGGCCAGCCGTCGAGCAGCCGGCGGACCCACACCCAGGACAGCAGCCGGATGCCCAGCTCGATGCCGCTGATCCAGTGCACGCCGAGCAGCGGCGGGTTGGCCGACCACCACGACCGCAGATGCGCGGCCACCCGCTCCGCGTACCGCTCGTCCCCGGTGACCGCGTAGGCGGCGGCGAGCACGGTCAGGTACTGGTGCCGGGACGGCTCCCAGATCTGCTTGATGTCCCCGACCGCGTCCTCGCTGCGGTACGGCACGTCGAAGGCGTACCCCGAGGGCGCCCGGCGCCCGGTCCTCGGGTCGTACCACCAGTCCGGGTCGGCCAGGTCGTCGCGGGCCACCCCGAAGAACTCGGCGTGCCCGGCCATCAGCCGGTCCGCCTCGGCGACAAGACGCTTCGCGGCGTCCGGCGCCACCGCGGCGACCGCCCCGGCGGGCAGCACCGCGGTGAACCGGGCATCCGTCACGGCCGGGCAGTCGGGCGGCGCCGCGCGCCACCGCCGCCTGCGCACCGCGTCCCCCACCCGGCCGCCGACCTCACGCGGCTCCATCCGGGACAGGCGGCGCAGGTACCAGCCCGGACCCATGCTCATCGCGTCCTCGCCAACGTCACCGGCGCCCCGCCGGCCAGCGAGGTCCGCACGGCGAGGGTGGCCGCCGTGGTCGCGACCAGCGACTCCAGCGGGATCGGCATCGGCCCACCGGTGCGCACCGCCCTGACGAACGCCGCCAGTTCGGCGTTCTGGCCCTTGTCCCTGGCCTTGGGCAGGCGCGAACTGACCCACCGCTTGCGGCCGTAGACCGAGGCACGGACGAAGTCGTCGAGGCGCAGCACCTTGCCGTCCGCGACCAGGTCCAGCGTCTCCTTGGGGAACCCGGTCGCGCCCGTGGTGACGTAACTGATGGTGGCGGTCGAGCCGTCCGGGTAGCGCAACACGAGCTGGAGGTCGTCGTTCCCGGCGGTGGTGACCGCGTACACCGAGACCGGGTCGGCCGCGAGCAGCCAGCTCGCCGTGTCGACGAAGTGCCCGCCCTCACCGGCGAACCGCGAACCCTCGGTGCCCTGCTGCGTGTACCAACTGCCGTGCGCCAGCGGGCCCGCGTTGACCAGGTAGCGCAGGCTCGCCGGACCGGTCCGGGCGCCGAACCGCTGCCTGGCCTCGTGCAGCAGCGGCGCGAACCGGCGGTTGAAGCCGACTTGCAGCCGGTCGTTGCCGGACTCCTCGACCGCCGCGAGCACCCCGGACAGCTCGTCCTCGGTGAGCGCCAAGGGCTTCTCCACGAACACCGTCTTGCCCGCGAGCAGTGCCTTGCGGGTCAGGTCGGCGTGCGAGCTGTGCCGGGTGACCACGAACACCGCGTCGATGGACTTGTCACCGAGCACGGCGTCGAGATCGGTGGTCGCCTCGGCGAAGCCGAACTTGCGCTGCGCGTTGGCCGCGGACAGCGCCGTCGTGGTGACGACGGTCGACAACTCGACACCGTCGCGCTGCGCCAGGTGCGGCAGCAGCATTGACGACGCGTAGTTGCCCGCGCCGACGAACGCCAGCCGCACCGGCGCCTTGGCGGCCCGGGCCGGGGCGGTCGCCGCGCTGCCGCGCCGCACCGCGGGCACGGCCACCTCGGGGGTCGGCGCCTCGGCCGGCCGGTCGGTGCCGGGATAGCCGAACAGCACGGCCACGGCCTTCAGTTCGCCGTCCTTGAGCCGCTGGTACGTCTCCACGGCGTTGTCGAAGTCGGCGATGTGGGAGATCAGCGGCTCCACGTCGACGCGGCCACGGGCGACCAGATCGAGGAAGCACGCCAGATTGCGGCGCTCGGTCCAGCGCACGTAGCCGATCGGGTAGTCACGGCCCTCCAGCTCGTACTCCGGGTCGTAGCGCCCGGGGCCGTAACTGCGCGAGAAGCGGACGTCGAGCTCCTTCTCGTAGTACGCGTTCCACGGCAGGTCCAGGCGGCACTTGCCGATGTCGACGACCCGGCCGCGGTCCCTGGCCAGGTGGGCGGCCAGCTCGACGGGCTGGTTGCTGCCGCCGCCGGCGGCCAGGTACACCTGGTCCGCGCCGTGCCCGCCGGTCAGTTCGGCGACGGCCGCCTCCACGGCCGCCGAGCCGGGATCGCCGCAGGCCGCCGCGCCCAGCCGCTCGGCGAGCTCGCAGCGCGCCGGGTCGGGGTCGGCCCCGACGACCCGCACCCCCGAGGCGGTGAGGAGCTGCGCCACCAACTGCCCGATCAGACCGAGCCCGATGACCAGCGCCACCTCGCCGAGCTGGGGTTCGCCCCGGCGGACGCCCTGCATGGCGATCGAACCGACGGTGCCGAACGCCGCGTGGCGCGGCGCGAGCCCGTCGGGCACCGGGGCGTAGAGGTTCTTCGGCACCCAGTTCAGCTCGGCGTGCAGCGCGTGCTCGTTGCCCGCGCAGGCCACGACGTCGCCGACCGCCACATCGTCGATCCCGGCGCCGACCTGCTCGACCACCCCGCACAGCGAGTAGCCCAGCGGCGTGTAGGAGTCCAGCTTGCCCATCACCTTGCGGTACGTCGCGGGCACCCCGTTGGTGGCCACGCTCTGCATGACCTTGGCCACCTGGTCCGGGCGGGAGCGGGCCTTGCCGAGCATCGACATGCCCGCCTCGGACACCTTCATGAGCTCGGTCCCGGTGGAGATCAGCGAGTAGGCGGTGCGGACCAGCACACCGCCCGGCTTGCATCCCGGCACCGGGACGTCGAGCAGCGCCAACTCGCCGCTCTTGTAGTTCTGCACAACCTGTCGCACCCGAGCTCCTCTTGTTTCCATGCCGTCAAGCCGCCCGGCTCCGGCCGGAGCCGGAGGTCGCGCCGCGATACCAGTACTCGAGCGTCAGCACATGCCACAGATGCTTGGAGAAGTCCCGCTGTCCCGCGGCGTCCTCGGCGACCATCCGCGCCAGCGCGTCGCGGCGCAGGAACCCGGAGTTGACCAGCACCCCGTCGTTGATCACCTCGCGCACCAGCGGGGCCAGGTCCCGGCTCATCCACGCCCGCAGCGGGGCGCTGAACAGGCCCTTGGGCCGGTACACGATCTCCCGGGGCAGGATCGAGGTGGCCGCCTCCTTGAGGACGGCCTTGCCCTGCCGCCCCGCGATCTTGCGGTCGCCGGGCACGGCGAACGCCGCCCTGACCACCTCCACGTCCACGTACGGCACCCGCACCTCGGTCGACGCGGCCATGCTGGAGCGGTCCGTGTAGGCGAGGTTCAGGCCCGGCAGGAACATCCGGGAGTCGCCCAGGCACATGCGGTTGACGAAGTCGTCCAGCTCGTTGTCCTGGTAGATGTCCGCGTGCTCCGTCAGCACGTCGTCGACGGTCCCCGCCAGGTCCGGGTCGATCAGGGCGAGCAGTTCGCCCTGGTCGTACATGGTGTAGCTGCGCCGGAACGCGGTCTCCTCCGGCAGGTCCGCGAAGGAGAGGAACCGCTTCGCGAACCGCACCGACCGGTACCCCCGGCGGGCCGACGCCACCGGCAGCCGGTCCACGACCGCGGACACACCGCGCCGCAGGGGCCCCGGCACGCGCTGGTAGCGCAGCGCGAGCAGATTGGCCAGATGCTTGCGGTACCCCGCGAACAACTCGTCGGCGCCCATCCCCGACAGCATCACCTTGACCCCGGCCTCCCGGGCGGCCGAACAGATCAGGAACGTGTTGATCGCGGCGGGGTCACCGATCGGCTCGTCCAGGTGGTACGTCATCTGCGGCAGCAGGTCGAGCACGTTCGGGGCGATCTCGATCTCGTGCAGGTCGACCCCGAACCGCGCGGCCACCTGCCGGGCATAGCGCAGATCATCCGGCATCGCCTCGAACTTGGCGTCCTCGGCGCGGAACCCGATCGTGTAGGCGGAGATCCCGGGCCGGTCGCGGGCGGCCAGCGCGGTCAGATAGCTGGAGTCGAGCCCGCCGGACAGGAACGTCGCCACGGGCACGTCGGAGAGCAGATGGCGCCGGGTCGACTCCTCGACGGCGGCGGCGATGTCCGGCACGTCGCCCGCCCGGGCCCGCTCCTGCCCCTCGGCGGCCACGTCCCGCAGATGCCAGAACCGGCCGCGCTCCACCGCGCCGTCGGGCCGGCACCGCAGCCAGCTCCCCGGCGGCAGCTTCTCCGCCTCGCGGTAGGCGCAGCGTGAGTCCGGCACCCAGTAGTAGAGGAGCGAGGCCACCAGCGCCGCGTGGTCCACCTCCAGGGTCCCGCCGGTCGCGGTGGCGAGCGCCTTGAGCTCGGAGGCGAACACCAGGCCGCCCCCGCGCCGGACCAGGAACAGCGGCTTGATGCCCAACTGGTCCCGGACAAGCACCAGTTCACCGGTGCGCTCGTCGAAGACGCCGAACGCGAACATGCCGCGCAGCCGCGGCAGACAGTCCGTGCCCCAGCGCCGCCAGGCCTCCAGCAGCACCTCGCTGTCCGAGGTACCGCGAAAGCGCACCCCGGCGGACTCCAGCTCGGCGCGCAGTTCGGGCGCGTTGTACAGCTCGCCGTTGTACGTGAGGGCGAGCCCGTCGGAGACCATCGGCTGGGCGCCGGTCTCCGACAGGTCGATGATGGCCAGCCGACGGTGCCCGAGCTGCACGTCACCGTCGCCGAGCGGGTGGCTGTAGCGGCCCGCGCCGTCCGGACCGCGATGGGCGAGGGTGTCGGTGAGCCGGTCGGTCACGATCTTGCCGTCCGGCCATCGATAGGTGCCTGCGATGCCACACATGTCTTACCGAGCCTCCTGGTTGCTGTCCGGGACCCGTGCGGCCCACATCGGCGCCCGCTCCGTCCGCCGCCGACCGGGCGACTTCTGGTTCTGCCGGGCGGTCGGCCGGTCAAAAGGGCCGCGCAGCGCGGTGTGCAGCCCGTCCCACAGCGTGCCGTCGGTCCGGTCCCGCGGATCGGGGTCGACCAGCACCACACCGATCACCGCGACGCCCTGCTCCGCGAGCTGCCGCGCCACGGTGTGCAGCCAGGCGGCACCGCTGTGCCCGGCGCGCACGACGAGCACGGTCTGACTGCCCAGGTGGTGCAGGTCGGTCCAGGCGGTGCCCGGCGCGATGGAGCCGACACCGATCCGGCGCTCCTGCGGTGAACCGGGCAGGTCGCCACTGACGACGGCAGGATCGCCCGGCTGCGGGCGCCGCTCGGCGAGCTGCGAGCCGGGCAGACCGTCGACGACGACCGCGGGCCCCTCCGCCGACAGCGCCCGCGCGACGTCCAGGGCGATGGCGCTCGTGAGGCGCGCGCAGCCCAGCTCCAGCAGCGACACCGGTTCCGCGGAGCCGCGCACGGTCCTGGCTAGCGTCGTGGTGAGCCGCTCGCGCGCCCTTCGGGTACGTCCGCGCCGCCACGGGCGGCCCCCGCGCAGGGGCAGTTCCGCGATGACCGACGCGCCCAGGTTCGCCGCGATCTCCCGGCGCAGCACGGGGCGGTCCGCCACCACCGCGCCGACCGAGGCGAGCGCGAGCCCGAGGACGAGCCCGAGGACCAGCCCGATCACCGCGTGGGTGGCGGCGGCCTTGGGCAGGGAGCGTGCCATCGCGCGGGGGGCGTCCACGATCTGCGTACCGGCGATGACCTGGGGCGTGCCCACGCGCGCGTCCTCGGCACGCTGGTTGAAGTCGGCGATGCGCGAGGTGAGTTCGGCCCGGCGGGCGAAGAGCGACTCGGTGCTCGCCGACGACTGCGGGTCGGCCTCGGGCGAGCGGCCCCCGATCGCCTTGTTGACCTCGGCGAGCTCGTCCTGCATACGGTCGCGCTGTTCGAGCAGGGCCTTGGCCTCGGTCTTCGCGCTCTCGCGCATCCGCTTGACGTGGTCGGCGACGAACGCGTCGGCCAGGGCCTGGGCCCGGGCCACCGCGTCGGCGTCGCTGGTCCCCGTGACATCGATCTGGAGCAGGTTGTTGGTCAGGCCCGTGCCCCGGTAGTCCTTCATGAAGTCCTCCGGCTTCTCGGAGGACTTGAGGGCCCGCAGCGCCTTGTCGGCGATGCGCGTGGTCCCCAGCAGCTCGACGTCGGTACGGATCAGCGTCCCGGTGTCGTTCGGCTGGTCCTCCTTGTGGGCCACCAGCACCTTGGCCACCGCGGACGGCGGCGCCGGCATCAGGACGGCCATCGCCGCGCCGGCCAGCAGCCCGAGCAGCGCCATGGCGGACCAGAGGCGGCGGCGCCTGCGCACCGCCACCACCAGCGACTGGAGGTCGAGGAGCGGGGTGGCGCCCGACGGCTCCGTGGTCTTGGTCGTCGTCACCCGGTACCTCCCCGCGAGTCGCCCCCGGCCGCCATCGCGGGCACGGCGTGCTGCGAAGGACGGCCGGCGGCCCGCGCCGGGCGGGTCCGCACCGGGCCGGCGACGACGACGCCCACGACCTCGTGTCTGCCGTCCGCGCAGGCCCGCGCGATGCCGCCCAGCTCCTCAGCGGTCCAACTGCCCGGGCTGAGCACGACCAGGGCGCCGGACTCGGTGTCGCGGTCCGGGACCAGCGGCTGCGCCACCGAGACGTCCACAAGCCGCAGCAGCGGGTCGTGCCCGGCCTCGGCGACGAGCTGCCCCGCGGCCAGGCGCGCGGTCTCGTCCCCCTCCGGCACGACGAGCAGCAGCCGCCGGGGCGCCGGCAGCCGGTCCCGGAGACGGGCGCAGACGCGCCGGTAGCGGAGCAGCGTGCCGGCCTCGTCGCCGGAGACCCGCGGAGCGGGGACGTCCCAGCGCGTGTCGACGCCGAGCAACCGGCGCACCCCGGCCCGCGCGCCACCGTCCGGCGCGTGCACACGCCCGTCACCGGGGACGTCGACGGTGCCGAGCAGCGCCGAGCCCAGCGCGGCGGTGATCTCCGCCTCGGTGCGCAGCCGCCGGTTCGTGCGGGCGGCGGCGAGGTGGCCGACCACTCCGACGAGGAAGAACAGCAGCGCCCCCGCGACGACGAGCTGCGTCCTGGTCGGCGGTGCCTCACCGGTCGGCCGGGCCGCGGGCCCCATGACGACCATGCCGGCCTTGTTGGTCGTCGGGTCGGCCTCGTCCAGCTTCCGCATGGCCTCTTGCAGCGCGGTGCGCAGCTTCTCCAGCTCGGTGCGGGCCTGGACACCCTCGACGGTCTGCCCCGGGTCGGCCGAGTCGGCCAGCTCGGTGATGCGGCGGTTGGTCTCGGCGACCTTCTTGCGCAGCGCCTCGGGACCGGTCGCCGCGTCGGCGTCGGAGGTGTCGCCCGCGATCCGCGCGGCGAAGGTGACGAACTGCCGTGCCACCTCGTCGGAGAGCCGCTGCGCGGCCTCCGGGGTGTCGGCCGTACCGGAGATCTTGATGATGTTCCCGTCCGCGATCTTCGCTGTCACGTGTTCGCGCAGCTCGCTGTTGCTGACCCCGGGCCAGTCGAGCGTGTTCGCCGCACGGTCGACCACTGCCGAACTCGCCGCGACCTCCGCCTGGGTGAGCAGTTCGCGCTCCTCCCACTGCCCCGCCAGAAGGACGGACGTGGAGGTCGTGTAGTTCGGCGGGAAGAGCAGGGAGGTGCCGTAGCCCAGGAGCGCGCCCACCACGGCGAGGGCGGCGAGGAGCCGCCAGCGCCTGCGGAGGATCCGCCCGATCGTGACCAGGCGTACCGGGTCGTCGCTCAACGGCGCTGCCTCCTCCGTACCCGGACCGGCCCGCCCGGCATCACCGGGGTGCGGCCACGGCAGGCGGCGGCGTAAGCGGCGAGGAGCGATGCCTGCGAGTTCCGCCAGGACAGTTCCCCGGTGACCCTCTCCTGGCCGATCCGGCCCATCCGGGCCCGCTTCTCCGGGTCGTCGAGGAGCAGCGCGACGAGCTTCGCGAACGCGGCCTCGTCGTTGGCGGGCGCGTAGACGGCGGCCTCACCGGCGGAGACCCGCGCCTCACGGAGGTCGAAGGAGACGATCGGCCGGCCCATCGCCATGTACTCCAGGACCTTGTTCATGGTCGACACGTCGTTGAGCGGGTTGCGCGGGTCGGGGGAGAGGCAGACGTCCGCGGTGGACAGGTAGCGCACCAGGTCGGCGTCGGGTATGCGCCCGGTGAACTCGACCTGGTCGCAGAGGCCGAGCTCCCGCGACAGCTCCACCATCGCGTCGAAGGCGTCCCCGGAGCCGACGAACACCGCGTGCCAGTCGGTCCGTCCGAGTTCGTCGCGCAGTTTCGCCAGCGCCCGCAGGGCGTAGTCGACACCGTCCTGCGGCCCCATGACGCCGAGGTAGCACAGCAGATGCGGCTTGCCGCGCTTCAACTCCGGTTCGGCCGGGACCGGTTGGAACCGGTCCGTCTGCGGCGCGCTGCGTACCACGAAGACGTCCTCGGGCCGCCGGCCGCCACGGTGCACCGCGACGTCCCGGTAGCTCTCGTTCGTGGCCAGCACGATGTCCGCGGCCCGGTAGGTCAGCCGTTCCAGGGCGCACACGGCGCGGTAGAGCAGGTCCTCGCCCCGGTCGAAGCGGGAGAGGTACAGCTCGGGCACCAGGTCGTGCTGGTCGAAGACGAACCGCGCGCCGAGCCGCTTCAGCCGCAGCGCAGGAAGGAACAGCAGGTCGGGCGGGTTGCAGGCGTGGACCACGTGGACCGGTCCGACCTCGCGGGCAAGGCGGGCCGTGTGCCACAGCGCCGATCCGTACTCCCGCAGGTAGCCCGCGGGACCGCCGGTGGCGGCGCGCAACGGGTAGCGGTGGATCCGCACCCCGTCGATCTCCGCCTCCGCCTCCGTGTCCCGCTTCGTCCCCTGGGGGCAGATGACGTGCACCTCCCACCCGGCGTCGCGCAGGGTCGTGCACTCCTGCCACACCCGCCGGTCGAAGGGCACCGACAGGTTCTCCACCAGGATCAGCGCGCGCCCGCCCGGGCGGGCGCCGTCGGTCGTGTCGTCGAACGATGTGTCACCAAGCAAGGCCTACGTACCCCGATTCGGTCCGGCGCTCGTCGGCGTCGGGAAGATGGACGAGGTCGATGAGGACCGGGCCGTCGTCGCCATGGGGCAGCGCCGCCAGCACGGCCGGGTCCCGGGTGCCGACAAGCAGCACGTCGGCGTGGTCCAGCACTTCCTCGACGGAGTCCGCGAGCAGTTGCGCCAGGTGCGGGAGCCGGGTCTCGATGTATTCGCGGTTGGCGCCGAGCAGCCGGGACAGGCTCACGTTGGCGTCGTGGATCTTCAGGTCGTAGCCCTTGCCGAAAAGTCTCTCCGCCAGCTCCACCAGCGGGCTCTCGCGCAGGTCGTCGGTGCCGGGCTTGAAGGAGAGACCGAGCAGGCCCGCCCGGCGCTTGCCGGTGCGCTCGACCAGTTCCACCGCGCGCTGGAGATGCGCGGAGTTGGAGGGCAGCACATGCGACAGGATCGGCACCGACACGTCGGCCCGCCGCGCCGCGTAGACCAGGCTGCGCAGGTCCTTGGGCAGGCAGGAGCCGCCGAAGGCGAAGCCGGGCCGCAGGTAGGCGGGGCTGATGTTCAGCTTGCGGTCGGCGAGGAACACGTCCATCACCTGGTGCGAGTCCACCCCGAGCGCCTGGCACACCGCGCCCAGCTCGTTGGCGAAGCCGATCTTGAGGCCGTGGAAGGCGTTGTCCGCGTACTTGATCGCCTCGGCCGTCGGCACCGGCACCCGGAACACCTCGCCGGGCAGACCGTCGTAGAGCGCGAGGACCGCGTCGCCGCTGGCCGCGTCGAGTTCGCCGATGACGGTCTTGGGCGGGTCGAAGAAGTCCCGCACACTCGTGCCCTCGCGCAGGAACTCCGGGTTGACCGCGACCCCGAAGTCGACCCCGGCGGTGCCGACGTGCTTCTCCAGGATCGGCACCAGCAGGTTCAGGCAGGTACCGGGGAGCATGGTGCTGCGGTAGACGACGGTCTGGCGCCCGCCACGCTCGGCCAGCGCCGCGCCGATCTCCTCGGTGACCCGCTCCAGGTACGTGGTGCACAGACTGCCGTTGGGCTCCGACGGCGTACCCACGCAGATCAGCGACACGTCGCTGCCCATGATCGCCTCGCGGACGTCGGCGGTGGCCCGCAGCGCCCCGCTCTCCACGACCTCGGCGATGAGCTCACCGATCCGTTCCTCGACCACCGGGGCCTTGCCGTCGTTGACCAGGTCCACCTTGACCTGGTTGACGTCCACCCCGATGACCTCGTGCCCCATGCCGGCCAGGCACGCGGCTGACACGCAGCCCACGTAGCCGAGGCCGAAGACGCTGACCCTCATGACTCGTCCCTCCCCCCAGGCAGGCCCTCACGGCCTGCGGTCCGCGCGCTCGCCGGTCGGCGACCCCCGCGCATCAGTACGCGCCCTGCCCGTGGAGGACCGCGCGCAGCGTCTTCCACAAGATCACTGTGTCCAGGGCGAGCGACCAGTCCTCGACGTACCGCAGATCGAGGCGGACCGCCTCGTCCCACGGCAGGTCGCTGCGTCCGCTGATCTGCCACAGGCCGGTGAGGCCGGGCTTGACGAGCAGCCGCCGCCGGATGTCCGGGCCGTACGCGGCGGACTCCTCCGGCAGCGGAGGCCGCGGGCCGACGAGCGACATCGACCCGGTGAGTACGTTGAAGAGCTGCGGCAGCTCGTCGATGGAGTAGCGGCGCAGCACCGAGCCCACCCGGGTCACCCGCGGGTCCCGGCGGAGCTTGAACAGCACCCCCGCGCCCTCGTTGAGGTCGGCCAGCTCGGCACGGGCCCGGTGGGCGCCGGTGACCATGGTGCGGAACTTGACGATGGTGAACTCGTGGCCGTCCTTGCCGACCCTGCGCTGGCGGTACACCGCCCCACCCCTGCTGTCCACCATCACGAGGACGGCGACCAGCACCATCAGCGGCGCGAACAGCAGCAGCAGCGCCGCCGCGCCCAGCCGGTCGACGATCCCCTTGACCACCCGGCGGCCCCCGGTGAAGGCCGGCATGCTGACCCGCAGCAGCGGTATCCCGAGCACCGCGTCGACGTGCAGCCGCGGCCCGGCCACCTCCATCAGCACGGGGGCGACGACCATCTCGGCGTCGCTGCCCTCCAGGTTCCAGGCCAGCCGCTGGAGCCGGTCGGGTGACCAGTGCGGGTCGGGGGTGACCGCGACGACCCGGTAGCCGTCGCGGCGGACATGGCCCGCGACGTCCGCCAGTGGACCGACGACCGGAACCCCGTCCAGGTGGTCACCCTCGACCCCGAGCCCGTCCGGTGTGCACACCGCCTCCACGCGCCAGCCGAGGTGCGGGAATTTTCGGGTGCGGGTGATCAGGTCGCGCACGGTCTCCGGGCTCCCGGCGGCGAGCACCGGGCGCAGGCACCGTCCTTCCTTGCGCTGCTTGTGCAGCGAGAGGCGCAGGACGTACCGCGCGGTCATCGTGACGAGCGCGATCGCGGGGATCGCGACGAAGATCCAGAGTTTGATGTTGCGCGAGGTCAGGGCTATGCCGCCGAGCGCGAGGACGACGGTCGCCGCGAACAGGGAGCGTCCGAACCGCCGGAACTCCTCGGCGCCCTGGCCGAGCACGGCCGGTGCCCAGGCCCGGCTCACCGCGAGCGCCCCGAGCACCAGCAGTTCGGTGCCGAAGGCGAGGATGCCCCATTTCTCGTGCCAGTTGGCGGCGTCCCTGGCCCCGAAGAAGTTGCCTATCCCGGCCACGACCAGGGCCGTGGCCACGGTGTCGCTGGTGATGACCGTGCGACGGTACCGCTGTTCCCAGTCGGTCGCGGGCTGACGTATCGGTCCGTTCCCCAGACGCCCGCGCGTCGATGGCAACGGTCTGACTAATTCGCCCTGTTGCACGGACCCCCCCAGGTCACCGGCGGGCTCGACGTGTTCGCTCCACACAGTTCCTCCCCCCGGGAGGCACCCCCGCCCCCCGCACTGTTGCACCCGTTCGGGAGGCCCCCGCCCCCCGCGCCGCACTGTTCCTCCCCCGGGAGGCCCCCGCCCCCCGCGCATGACTGTCCCGGCTGTGGCAGCGCTACGTGATCACCTCGACCGGGCGGCAGTGGTCTTGTGCCCTGCCCGGCTCACGAGGTGCACGGAAGCCCGTCGACACCCCGGGTGCTCCCCACACCCAAGGCACCCTCTCGGGCTTCTTGAATCGATCACCCCCACGCCCGGTGTCAGGAACGCGCGTGCGCGCCGTCCGTGACACCCGACTTATAGATCATCATTTGTCGCCCCGTGTCCACATGTGAAGCACGGTCAATCTAGACCATCGGAGCCGGTATGAAGAGGGGATGTGTGTAATTTGTGTTCAAGCTTTGAGAGTCAACTCCGTGAACCCCACAGGGTTTTGGCTGGTCGAGGAGGATCGGGCCCGCCGTCGCCGGGGATCTGTCGGAATGCGGGCGTCCCCGAATGGCGGGAAAGTGAGGAGCGTCGTCCGTCCGGGGGGCCGATCGAAGGAGCGCGCGCCTCATGACCAAGGGAAAGAAGCTCAGCAAGGGTGACAAGGTCTCCTGGAGCAGCCACGGGAAGACCGTCCCGGGAAAAGTGAAGAAGAAGATCACGGAGCGTACCGAGGCGGCGGGACGCACCGTCGACGCCTCGAAGGACGAGCCGCAGTACGAGGTCACGAGCGACAAGTCCGGCCGTGCCGCCGTCCACAAGCCGGAGGCCCTGCGCAAGAGGAACAGCGGCTCATGAGCGCGAAGAACGACACGGGCGAGACCGGCGACACACGCCGGCGGGACACCGTCGACGCCTTCGGCGAAGCCGTCAACATGACGCCCGCCGCCCTGAAGAAGTGGCTGGCCACCGACGACTCCAAGAGCGTCGGCCAGTCGGACGGCGACGGCGAGAGCGTGGGCCACGCGTCCGGCCGCCGCATCGTCGCCCTCCTGGAGAAGAAGAAGGCCGATCTCACCGACGACGACCTCGCCCACATGCGCAAGGTCGTCGGCTACGTGCACCGCCACCTGAAGCAGCGCCCCGCGGGCGACGTCACGGACACGCGGTGGCGGTACTCCCTCATGAACTGGGGGCACGACCCGCAGAAGTAGGGGCCGGAGAAAGGAGCGGACGCCGCGTCGCCCACCGGAGATACTGCTGACCGCAGCCGGGCGCCCGACGTATGGAGACGTGATGACCAAGGCCAGGAAGACCGGTACACCCCCGGCGGGGCGGCACGTCGCCGACAGCCACGATCTGATCCGGGTGTACGGGGCGCGGGAGAACAACCTCAAGGACGTGAACGTGGAGCTGCCCAAGCGGCGCCTCACGGTCTTCACGGGCGTCTCCGGGTCGGGCAAGAGCTCCCTGGTCTTCCACACCATCGCGGCGGAGTCGCAGCGACTGATCAACGAGACGTACAGCGCGTTCGTGCAGGGCTTCATGCCGACGCTCGCGCGGCCCGAGGTCGACGTGCTCGACGGCCTGACGACCGTGATCACCGTCGACCAGCAGCGGCTGGGCACCGATCCGCGCTCCACGGTCGGTACGGCGACCGACGCCAACGCGATGCTGCGGATCCTCTTCAGCCGCCTCGGCGAGCCGCACATCGGCTCGCCCAAGGCGTTCTCCTTCAACGTCGCCTCGATCAGCGGGGCGGGCGCGGTGACCGTCAAGCGCGGCGGGCAGGACGTGAAGGAGCGGCGCAGCTTCAGCATCACCGGCGGTATGTGTCCGCGCTGCGAGGGGCGCGGCTCGGTCACCGACATCGACCTGACCGCGCTCTACGACGACAGCAAGTCGCTGAACGAGGGCGCGCTGACCATCCCCGGCTACAGCATGGACGGCTGGTACGGCCGCATCTTCACCGGCTGCGGTTTCTTCCCGCCGGACAAGCCGATCAACCGGTTCACCAAGAGGCAGCTCCACGACCTGCTGCACAAGGAGCCGACCAAGATCAAGGTCGACGGCATCAACCTGACGTACGAGGGGCTGATCCCGAAGATCCAGAAGTCGATGCTCTCCAAGGACGTCGACTCGTTGCAACCGCACATCCGCGCTTTCGTCGAGCGGGCCGTCACCTTCACCGTCTGCCCCGACTGCGCGGGCACGCGGCTCAACGAGGGGGCGCGGTCGTCGAAGATCGGCGGTATCAGCATCGCCGACGCCTGCGCCATGGAGATCCGGGACCTGGCCGCCTGGGTGCGGGGGCTCGACGAGCCGTCGGTGGCCCCGCTCCTGGAGAGCCTGCGCCAGACCCTGGAGTCGTTCGTGGAGATCGGCCTCGGCTATCTCTCGCTCGACCGGCCGGCCGGCACCCTCTCCGGTGGAGAGGCGCAGCGCGTCAAGATGATCCGCCACCTCGGCTCGTCGCTCACCGACACGACGTACGTCTTCGACGAGCCGACCACCGGGCTGCACCCGCATGACATCCAGCGGATGAACGAGCTGCTGCTGCGCTTGCGGGACAAGGGCAACACGGTGCTCGTCGTGGAGCACAAGCCGGAGATGATCGCGATTGCCGACCATGTCGTCGACCTCGGGCCGGGCGCCGGCGCGGGCGGCGGCAGCGTCTGTTTCGAGGGCACGGTCGAGGGGCTGCGGGCCGCCGACACCGTCACCGGGCGGCACTTCGACGACCGGGCCGCCCTCAAGGACACCGTGCGCGAGCCGACCGGCGTCCTGAGGATCCGCGACGCCAGGACGCACAACCTCCGGGGCGTCGACGTCGACGTGCCGCTCGGGGTGCTGACCGTCGTGACCGGGGTCGCCGGGTCCGGCAAGAGCTCGCTCGTGCACGGGTCGATCCCGGCGGGCGAGGACGTCGTCTCCGTCGACCAGGGCGCGATCCGCGGCTCGCGGCGCAGCAATCCGGCGACGTACACCGGGCTCCTGGAACCGATTCGCAAGGCGTTCGCGAAGGCCAACGGTGTGAAGCCCGCACTGTTCAGCGCCAACTCCGAGGGCGCCTGCCCCACCTGCAAGGGCGCCGGCGTCGTCTACACCGACCTGGCGATGATGGCCGGTGTCTCCACGACCTGCGAGGAGTGCGACGGGAAGCGGTTCGACGCCTCCGTCCTCGACTACACCTTCGGCGGGCGCGACATCAGCGAGGTGCTCGCCATGTCGGTGGCCGAGGCCGGGGAGTTCTTCGGCGCGGGCGAGGCGCGCACGCCCGCCGCGCACAAGATCCTGGAGCGGCTGAACGACGTCGGGCTCGGCTACCTCACCCTCGGCCAGCCGCTCACCACGCTCTCCGGCGGCGAGCGCCAGCGCCTCAAGCTGGCCACGCACATGGGCGAGAAGGGCGGCGTGTACGTCCTCGACGAGCCGACGGCGGGGCTGCACCTCGCCGACGTCGAGCAACTGCTCGGCCTCCTGGACCGGCTCGTCGACGGGGGCAAGTCGGTCATCGTGGTCGAGCACCACCAGGCCGTCATGGCCCACGCCGACTGGATCATCGACATGGGGCCGGGCGCGGGCCATGACGGCGGCGAGGTCGTCTTCGAGGGCACCCCCGCCGACCTGGTCGCCCACCGCAAGACGCTCACCGGCGAGCATCTGGCGGAGTACGTGGGCGCGTAGGGTCCGTCAGCCCGTCGGATCCATCGGACCCGTCAGCCCATCGGGCCCGTCAGCCCAGCCCATCGGAACCGTCGGATCCATCGGACCCGTCAGCCCGTCGGACCCGTCAGCCCAGCCCATCGGGCCCGTCGGATCCATCGGGCCCGTCGGATCCATCGCACCCGTCGGACCCGTCGGACCCATCGCACCCGGTCGGACCCGTCGGACCCGTCGGACCCATCGCACCCGGTCGGACCCGTCGGACCCGTCGGACCCATCGGGCCCGTCAGCCCGTCAGCCCGTCGGATCCATCGGAGCCGTCGGACCCGTCAGCCTGTCAGCCCGTCGGACCCGTCGGACCCGTCGGACCGGTCGGACCCGTCAGCCCGTCGGATCCATCGGATCCATCGGCCCCGTCGGATCCATCGGACCCGTCAGCCTGTCAGCCCGTCGGACCCGTCGGACCCGTCGGATCCATCGGGCCTGTCAGCCCGTCGGACCCGTCAGCCCGTCAGCCCGTCGGCCCCATCGGCCCCGTCGGCCCCGTCAGCCCACGCTGTAGCAGCGGATCGGCGACGACGCGATCCGCACCGCCCTCGCCGGGCACTTCGCGATGGCGGCCACCGTCTGGGGCGAGCGCCCGGACCTGGAGACGTACATCAACGGCTGGGGGCGGCGCGCCACCCTGATCACCCGGCTCCAGCGACTTCTCGGCGCCGGGCGGCTGCTGCTCACCCCGGTCTGCGCCGAGCCGCCCTTCGAGCAGGACGCCGACCTCGCGGGGGCGAAGCGCTCCGCGGAGCTGTTCCCCGCGATGTGGCCGATGACCGCCGTGCCCGTGCTCGGCTTCCCGGCCGTCACCGTGCCGGTCGCGCTGCACGAGGGGCTGCCGCTCGGGGTGCGGCTCATCGGCGGACGGTTCGCGGGGACCTGGTCCTCGACGCCGCCCGGGCCGTCGGGGACAGGTCGCCGCTGCCGCGGGCGTGGGCAGCGACGTAAGAGACGCGTCAAGGGCGTGGGCGCTTCCGTAAGGGAGGCGTCAACGCGGTGCGAAAGCGGTCGTGACCGGGGGTTTCCTCTAGTCGTCCGATAGTCGTCCGAACGTTTCGGCGATTCGGGCGCGTGGATCTCCGTCCCTGTCCCTCCTCGCACCTCACCCGGGAGCTCACGATGGCCGATGTGGCCTTCGTCGTCACCACGATCGCGGTTTTCGCCCTGGTGGCCCTCGCCGCCAAGGGGGTGACCAAGCTGTGACCGCCGAAAACGTCGTCGGCCTCGTCGTGGCCGTCGCCCTGCTGGGCTATCTGGTCCTCGCCCTCCTGTACCCGGAGAGGTTCTGAGCCGGAGATGAGCCCCGTACTTGCCGCAGCGCTCCAGTTCCTCGCCCTGGGCGCGGCGCTGGCGCTCGCCCACCGTCCCCTCGGCGACCACATGGCCCGGGTCTACTCCTCCGGGAAGCACCTCCGGGTGGAGAAGTGGATCTACAAGGGCATCGGCGCCGACCCGAACACGCAGATGCGCTGGACCGCGTACCTGCGGGGCGTCCTCGCCTTCTCGGCCGTCTCCGTCCTCTTCCTCTACCTGCTGCAACGGCTCCAGGGGGTGCTGCCCGGCTCGCTCGGCTTCCGGTCGATCGACCCGGACCAGGCTTTCAACACGGCCGCGTCGTTCGTCGCCAACACCAACTGGCAGTCGTACTACGGCGAGCAGGCCATGGGCCACGTCGTGCAGACCGGCGGCCTCGCGGTGCAGAACTTCGTCTCCGCGGCCGTGGGGATGGCCGTGGCCGTCGCCCTCGTCCGGGGTTTCGCCCGCTCCCGCACCGGTGAACTGGGCAACTTCTGGGCCGACCTCGTGCGCGGCGTCGTCCGCGTCCTGCTGCCGATCGCGGTGCTCGGCGCGCTCGTCCTCGTCGCCTGCGGGGCCATCCAGAACTTCTCCGGCATCCACGCGGTGGGCCAGTTCACGGGCGGCTCGCAGCAGTGGAACGGCGGCGCCGTCGCCTCCCAGGAAGCCATCAAGGAACTGGGCACCAACGGCGGCGGCTACTTCAACGCCAACTCCGCCCACCCCTTCGAGAACCCGAACGGTCTCAGCAACCTCTTCGAGGTCTTCCTGATCCTGGTCATCCCGTTCTCGCTGACCCGCACCTTCGGCCGCATGGTCGGCTCACTGCGGCAGGGCTACGCGATCCTCGCCACGATGGCGGCGATCTGGGTCGGCTTCACCGCACTGATGATGTGGACCGAGTTCGCCCCGCACGGCCCCGCGTTCGACCTCGCGGGCGGCGCCATGGAAGGCAAGGAGAACCGTTTCGGCGTCGGCGGTTCCTCGATCTTCGCGGTCGCCACGACGCTCACCTCGACCGGCGCGGTCAACTCCTTCCACTCCTCCTTCACCGGCCTCGGCGGCGGCATCACCATGCTCGGCATGCAGCTCGGCGAGATCGCGCCCGGCGGCACCGGATCCGGCCTCTACGGCATGCTGATCATGGCGGTGATCGCGGTCTTCATCGCCGGCCTGATGGTGGGCCGCACGCCCGAGTACCTGGGCAAGAAGATCGGCACCCGCGAGATCAAGCTCGCCGCCTGCTACCTCCTGATCACCCCCGCCCTCGTCCTCGTCCTCACGGCCGTCTCCATGGCCCTGCCGACCCCGAAGAACTCCATGCTGGGCGGGGGCGCGCACGGATTCTCCGAGATCCTCTACGCGTTCACGTCCGGCGCCAACAACAACGGTTCCGCCTTCGCCGGGCTGAGCGCCGACACGAACTGGTTCAACACCACGATCGGCCTCGCCATGCTGCTCGGCCGCTTCCTGCCGATGGTGTTCGTGCTCGCGCTCGCCGGTTCGCTGGCCGAACAGCGGCCGATCCCGGCCACCGCGGGCACCCTGCGCACCGAGAAACCGCTGTTCACCGGCCTCCTGGTCGGCACGGTCCTGATCATCGCCGGACTGACCTACTTCCCGGCGCTCGCGCTCGGACCGCTCGCCGAGGGACTCGCCTCATGAACGTAACGACCGACACCACCGAGGACACCATGTCCACAGCCACACCCACCCGGGCGCCGCACCACTCCGCTCCGACCGGCCGGCCGGCCGGGGAGTCCGGGGACGGCAAGGTCGGCGCGGGCCTCTTCGACCCCCGGCAACTGATCAGGTCGCTCCCCGACGCCTGCCGCAAGCTCGATCCGCGGGTGATGGTGAAGTCCCCCGTCATGTTCGTGGTGCTGATCGGCTCGGTCCTGACGACGGTGTTCTCCTTCACCGACCCGTCCAACTGGTTCGGCTGGACCATCAGCGCCTGGCTCTGGCTCACCGTGATCTTCGCCAATCTCGCCGAGGCCGTCGCCGAGGGCCGCGGCAAGGCCCAGGCCGACACGTTGCGCAAGGCCAAGACCGACACCGTGGCCCGCAGGCTCGTGGACGGCTGCGAGGAGCCGGTCCCCGGTACGGAGCTGCGCATCGGCGATCTCGTGGTCTGCGAGGCGGGCGACATCGTCCCCGGCGACGGTGACGTCGTCGAGGGCGTGGCCTCCGTCGACGAGTCCGCCATCACCGGTGAGTCCGCGCCGGTGATCCGCGAGTCGGGCGGCGACCGCTCGGCCGTCACCGGCGGGACGAAGGTGCTCTCCGACCGCGTCGTCATCAAGATCACGACGAAGCCCGGCGAGACGTTCATCGACCGCATGATCAACCTGGTCGAGGGCGCGGCCCGGCAGAAGACACCGAACGAGATCGCGCTCAACATCCTGCTCGCGTCGCTGACCGTCGTCTTCCTGCTGGCCGTCGCCACGCTGCCGCCGTTCGCGCACTACGCGGGCAAGGACCTCGACATGGTCGTCCTGGTCGCGCTCCTGGTCTGCCTCATCCCCACCACCATCGGCGCGCTCCTGTCGGCCATCGGCATCGCGGGCATGGACCGGCTGGTGCAGCGCAATGTCCTCGCCCTGTCCGGGCGCGCCGTCGAAGCCGCGGGTGACGTCTCCACCCTGCTCCTCGACAAGACCGGCACCATCACCCACGGCAACCGCCGCGCCGCCGCGTTCGTCCCGGTCGCGGGCGTCCCCGAGGCCGACCTCGCCGACGCCGCACGGCTCTCCTCGCTGGCCGACGAGACCCCCGAGGGCCGCTCGGTGGTGCTCCTCGCCAAGGAGGCGTACGGGCTCGGGGAGCTGCCCGAGGGTGAGCCGGCCGGTGCCCACTGGATCGAGTTCACCGCCCAGACCCGCATGTCGGGCGTCGACATCGACGGGCGCCGCGTCCGCAAGGGCGCGGCCGGTTCGGTCGCCGCCTGGGTCGAGGAGCGGGGCGGCCGGGTCGCCGAGGACGCCGGCCCGCTCACGGACCGGATCTCCGAGGCGGGCGGTACGCCGCTGCTCGTGGCCGTCGAGGACGCCGAGGGCGCCCGCGTGCTCGGCGTCGTCCACCTCAAGGACGTCGTCAAGGACGGCATGCGGGAGCGGTTCGACGAGCTGCGCCGCATGGGCATCAGGACCGTCATGATCACTGGTGACAACCCGCTGACGGCGAAGGCGATCGCGGACGAGGCGGGCGTCGACGACTTCCTCGCCGAGGCCACGCCCGAGGACAAGATGGCCCTCATCAGGCGGGAGCAGGCGGGCGGCAAGCTCGTCGCGATGACCGGCGACGGCACCAACGACGCGCCGGCCCTGGCCCAGGCGGACGTCGGCGTCGCGATGAACACCGGCACGTCGGCCGCGAAGGAGGCCGGCAACATGGTCGACCTCGACTCGGACCCGACCAAGCTCATCGAGATCGTCGAGATCGGCAAACAACTCCTCATCACCCGCGGCGCGTTGACGACGTTCTCTATCGCCAACGACGTCGCCAAGTACTTCGCGATCATCCCGGCGCTGTTCGCGGCGGTCTACCCGGGCCTGGACAAGCTCAACATCATGCGCCTGTCCAGCCCCGACTCCGCGATCCTGTCCGCGGTCGTCTTCAACGCACTGATCATCGTCGCCCTCGTCCCGCTCGCCCTCAAGGGCGTCCGGTACCGGCCGGTGAGCGCCGACCGGATGCTCCGCCGCAACCTCGGGATCTACGGTCTCGGCGGCCTCGTCGCGCCCTTCGTCGGCATCAAGGTCATCGACGTACTCCTCTCCCTCGTCCCCGGGATCGGCTGACCCTCATGAACAACTCCGTAGCGAACACCGGCCGGCTGCTCTGGGCGGGCCTGCGCGCCCTGGCCCTCCTCACCGTCCTGTGCGGCGTGCTCTACCCGCTCGCCGTCACCGGCGTCGCCCAGGGCCTCTTCCACGACAAGGCGAACGGCTCCGAGGTCACGTCCGGGGGCCGGGTCGTCGGCTCGTCCCTCATCGGGCAGAGGTACCTCACCAAGGACGGCAGGCCCGACCTGACCTGGTTCCAGCCGCGCCCGTCCAACGGCCTGGGCAACAACAGCGTCAACACGCGGTACAAGCTGATCCTGTCCGGGGCCACCAACCTCTCCGGGGCCGACCCGGAGCTGGTCAGGCAGGTGAAGGAGGCCAAGGCCTCCGTCGTCGCCGCCAACTCCACGGCGACGTACCGGGTGCAGCCCTCGGCCGTGCCCGCCGACGCCGTCACCTCCTCCGGCTCCGGCCTCGACCCGCACATCTCCCCGGCCTACGCCGCCCTCCAGGTCCACCGCGTCGCGGAGCGCAACCACCTCTCCGTCGCCCGGGTGCGCGAACTCGTCGCCGACCACACGGACGGCCGCGTCCTCGGCTTCATGGGGGAGCCCGGTGTCAACGTCCTCGAACTCAACATCGCCCTGCGCGAGTTGACAGCGGGCAAGTAGTCGGGAGAGGAGCGTTCTGGCCGGGCGTCAGTCCTGGCCGGAACGCTCCAGCAGTCCGCGCTCCATCGCCACCACGACGGCCCGCGTCCGGTCGCTGACGTCGAGCTTCGCGAAGACCCGCAGCAGATGCGTCTTCACGGTCGCCTCACCGATCACCAGGCGCTTGCCGATGTCGGCGTTGGACAGACCGTCGGCCACCGCCTCCAGCACGTCCACCTCGCGCGCGGTGAGTGCCGCCTGCACCGGGCGCCGCATCTTCGCGACGAGCTTCTGCGCGACCCGCGGAGCCAGCACCGTCTCACCGCGCGCCGCCGACCGGATCGCGTCGACGAGCTGCTCGCGCGAGGTGTCCTTGAGGAGATAACCGATCGCGCCGGCCTCCACCGCCCGCTCGATCTCGGTGTCCGTGTCGTACGTCGTCAGGATCAGCACCCGGGTACCGCTGGGGCCCGCGACGATCCGCTGCGTCGCCGCGACACCGTCGAGGACCGGCATCCGCAGGTCCAACAGGGCCACGTCGGGGGTCAGTTCCTCGACGAGCGCCACGCCCGCCCGGCCGTCGTCCGCCTCCCCGACGACCTCTATCCCGGGCTCCGGCGCGAGCAGCGCGACGACACCGGCCCGCATCACCGTGTGGTCGTCGACCACGACGACCCGCAGTCGGGGCGTGTCCTGGACGGTCATACGAACTCCTCGTGGCCGGGGGCGAAAGCGGGCAGGGAGGCGAGGACGCGGGTGCCGTCGCCGAGCGAACTGGTCACGGTCAGCTCGCCACCGAGCTCGGCGAGCCGCTTGCGCATCCCGTCGAGGCCGAAGCCGCGGGCCGCGCCGACATCGAAGCCCCGACCGTCGTCGGTGATCTCCAGCTCGATGCCGTACGGGCCGTCGGCGAGCACCACGTGCACCGTCGAGGCCTCCGCGTGCTTACGGACGTTGGCCAGGCTCTCCTGGGTGCAGCGGAGCAGCGCGATCCGGGTCTGCTGGTCGCAGTCGGCGTCCGCGAGCTCCGCGTCCACCGCGATCCCGGTGTCCTGCGTGAACCGGTCGAGGGTGCGCCGCAGCATCGCCGACACCGCGCCCTGGACCGCGCCGCCCGGCGGCGGCGTCGCCCCGACCAGGGCGCGCGCCTCCGCCAGGTTCTCCCGCGCCGTCCGCTCGATGGACGTCAACTGCTGGGCGGCGCGCACCGGTTCGGAGGCGAGGCCCGCGCGGGCGGCCTCCGCCAGCACGATGATGGAGGCGAAACCCTGCGCGAGCGTGTCGTGGATCTCGCGGGCCAGCCGCTCCCGCTCGTCGGCCGCGCCCTGCCGCCGGTGCGCCTCCGCCAACGCGGCCTGCGTGTGGTTGAGTTGATCGGACAGCCGCCGGGCGCGCGCCTCGCTCTGCTCGCTCATCCGGTGCACGAGGAGACCGACCCCCGCGCCCACCAGGTACCCGGCGACGACGAACCCCTCATTACCGGTGAGGAGTTCGGACCCCGCCGAGCGGCCGAGCACTCCGCCCAGGGCGGTCAGCAGGGCGGCGGCACCGCTGAAGGAGAGGGCGGCGGCGGGTCCGGACGCGTAGATCCAGAAGTGCGGCAGCGACACGATGAACAAGGCGGCGCCGCTGCCCATCACGTACGCGACGGCGCCGACCCCGACGGTCAGCACCGTCAGATAACCGGACGGCCGCAGGACCGGATTCTCCGGGAACATCGCGACGGCCGCGTAGGCGACCGTGAGGGCCGCCAGCAGGACGTACGTCGTGTACTTCGTCCCGTCCGCCGCGTCCGAGACCGCGATGGCGGGCGGCACCAGACCGCACAGCACCCATACGACCGCGTTCCAGCGGTGCGCCGCGGGCACCGCGGCCGGTAACGGGGCGTCGGCGACGGGCTGTCGACTCAAGTCCATGACGGTCAGCCTACGTTCGCCGGGCACGGCCCGGTCCCCGGACGCCACGTCCACGACTCGGACGCGACCACGGTTACATGCCGCCTACAGCTACTCTCCGTCCGGTACGCGACGCGGCGGGAGGCCCCATGGACAGGACGGACGAGCAGGTCGGCGGCGCACGGGACGCGCGCGTCGTCGCCGCCCTCGACGGCGCGAGCATGCGCCGCCTCACCACGGGCCAGGTCATCCTCGACGGCATCGACTGGACCGTCCGCCCCGGCGAGCACTGGGCGCTGCTCGGACCCAACGGCGCGGGCAAGACCAGCATCCTGCGCCTCGTCGGCGCCACCGCGTTCCCCACCACCGGCACCGTCGAGGTCCTCGGACACCGGCTCGGCCGCGTCGACGTACGCGAACTGCGCGCCCACATCGGCCACGTCTCCACGTCCCAGCGCGTCCCGCAGGACCTCCCCGGCCACACCGTCGTCCTGACCGGCCACACCGGAACGGTCCAGCCGCTCTGGAAGTCCTACGACAGCGAGGTGCGCGACCGCGCGCACCAGTTGCTCGCCGAACTCCAGATCAAGGAGCTCGCCGACCGCCCGTACGGCGTCTGCTCGGGCGGCCAGCGCGCCCGCGTCCTCATCGCCCGCGCCCTCATGGCCGACCCGGCGCTGCTGCTGCTCGACGAGCCGTTCAACGCGCTCGACCTGCCCTCGCGCGAGGACCTCATCGACACCATGCGCCAACTGGCCGCGAATCGACCGGAGTTGGCCACGGTCACCGTCACCCACCACTTGGAGGAGCTGTCCCCGGCGATCAGCCACGCGCTGCTCCTGCGCGAGGGCCGCGTCCTCGCCCGCGGCCCGGTCGAGGAGGTCCTGACGGCCGAGCGCATGACGGCCTGCTTCGGCCGCCCCATCGAGGTCACGCGGCACGCGGGCCGCTGGCTGGCCCGCTCCGGCGGCCCTGCGTAGCGCCTTTCGCGTACGCGGAGGGTGTACGTGGCGACACCCCCGGTCCGGGCCGTACGCCCAATGTCCCGCGCGGCCGTCGTCCCTAGCGTCGTAGGAGAGGCGCACCGGGCGCCGGACGAGGGGATCGGCGACATGCGACACCACCATCGGCACGGACGGACACAGAGCTCCGCGTACGGGCGCGACGAGGCGCTGCGCCTGGTCAGGGTCACCAAGACGTACGGCGCACCGGGAGCGGGCCCGGCGGGCGGCACACTCGTCCGGGCCCTCGACGACGTCACCCTCACCCTGCCCACCGGCAGCTTCACGGCCGTGATGGGGCCGTCGGGCTCCGGCAAGTCGACGCTGCTGCACTGCGCCGCCGGGCTCGACCGCCCCGACAACGGCCTGGTCGTCGTCGCGGGCGAGGAGATGTCCGGCGGCCCGGGCCCGGCCCGCGGGGAGGCCGCGCTCACCAGGTTCCGCCGCACCCGCATCGGCTTCGTCTTCCAGCAGTACAACCTGCTGCCCACGCTCACCGTCGCCCAGAACACGGTCCTGCCGCTGCGGCTCGCCGGGCGGCGCGTGGACCGGGCGAAGGCCGAGCGGATCCTCACCGGCGTCGGCCTCGGCGACCGCCTCGGACACACCCCCGACCAGCTCTCCGGGGGCCAGCGCCAGCGCGTCGCGATCGCCCGCGCCCTGGTCACCGAACCCGCCGTGATCTTCGCGGACGAGCCCACCGGCGCCCTCGACACCCGCGGCGCCCGCGACGTGCTGCGGCTGCTCCAGGAGACGGTGCGGCTGCACGGCAGGACCGTGGTGATGGTGACGCACGACCCGGTGGCCGCCTCGTACGCCGACACCGTGCGGTTCCTCGCGGACGGCCGGCTCGCCGGACAGTTGACGTCCCCGACGGCCGACCGGATCGCCGAACGCCTCGCCCACCTCGGCGACGACGTCGACGAGGACTCCGCCCCGACGACGACAGGAGCCTGACCCATGTGCACGATGCTCGGACTCGCGGCACGCTCCGTACGACAGCGCCCCGGCCGCTTCCTCGCGACGCTCCTGTCCGCCTTCCTCGGCGCGACCGTCGTCATGACGTTCAACTCCCTGCACGACACGGCGGGCGCGCACGGCGTCGACAAGGCCAGCAGGGACACGCTCACCACCGCGGCGAGCGTGGTCGGCGGCTACGGCACCCTCCTCGTCTTCTTCGCGATCGCCTCGACCTTGACGGTCAACGTGCGTCAACGCACGGAGGAGACCCGCCTCCTGCGCACCACGGGCGCCACGCCCGCCCAGATCACCCGCATGATCGTCGGTGAGTCCATGGCCGTCGCGCTCGTGGGCGCCCTCCTCGCGATCGGCCCCGCCGTGCTCGGGGGACACGTCCTGCTCGACGTGTTCAAGGACGGCGGCCAGGTCGCCGACTCCGTCGACCACTCCTTCGGCCCGATCGCCCTGCTGTCCGGCGTCGGCGTCACGCTCCTCGCGGCGGCCGGCGCCGCCTACCTCGCGGTGCGCCGCGCCGCGAAGGCCGCCGCGGGCCCGCGCCGGAAAGCGGGCCGGGCACGGACATTCGCGTCCTGGGCGGCTCTGCTCACCGGCGCGCTCGCCGTGAGCGGCACCTTCGCCATGAAAGCCACCGACGCGGCCCTGATGGCGGCCCCCGCCTACGGCGCCATCCTGCTCTCCGTCGGCTTCGCCCTCGTCTCCACGACCCTGCTGCGCGCCGTCCTGGGCCGCGCCGAACCCCTCCTCACCGCCCTGGCCGGTGCGAGCGGCTACCTGGCGGCTCGCACGCTGCGCCGCCGCGCTCCCGAACTCTCCGGCATCCTCATGCCGTTGATCCTGTTCACCGGCATGGCCACCGCGACGCTGTACATGCAGGCCGTCGAGAACGACGCGATCAAGGCATCGGGGTTGACCAGGTCAGTGGAGGACAAGAACCTGGAGACGCTCAACCTCACCGTGGTCGGCATCATCGTCGTGTTCGCCTGCGTCATGCTGATCAACTCCCTGTACGCCGCCACGGCCTACCGCGTACGTGAGTTCGGCCAGCAGCGGCTGGCCGGGGCGACCCCCGCGCAAGTGCTGACGACCGTCACCGTGGAAGGCGTCCTCCTGACCGTCACCGGCGTGTTCTTCGGCACACTCGCGGCGCTCGCGGGCATCATCCCCTTCACCGCCGTACGCACCGACTCCCTTCTGCCCGACCAGGGCCCGGGCATCTGGATCGCGGTGGTGGCCACGGCCGCGGCGGCCACCCTGGTCACCGGACTGGCCACCGCCCGCCGCGCCGTCCGGACGCCCGCGGTGGAGACGGTCGCCCTCACGGCATGAGACTCCGGTCCGTGTCGGTGTTGGGCTGAACGGGTGACATGGCGTAAGAATTGAGCGGTGCAGACAACAGTGCGAGCCCGGACGGGGTGGGGGCAGTGAACGGCCACGACGTCACCGACGAACAGTGGGAAGGGCTCGCCCAGGTCGTACCGCTGCGCAGCCGCAACGAATGGCCCTCGGCGGTCGGCCACCGGGCGATCCCCGAACCCGAGACGGAGCCGCGCCGCCGCTTCGTCGTCCTGCGGGTCAATGTCTTCGGCGACGCGCGCGAGGTCGCCGAGACCGTCATGTCCGGCATCCCGGTCCTGCTCGACCTGTCGGGCGCCGAGAGCGAAGTGGCCAAGCGCGTGCTCGACTTCAGCAGCGGCGTCGTCCTCGGCCTCGGCTGCGGCATGCACCGCGTCGACCGCAACGTCTTCCTCCTGGCACCGCCCGGGACCGAGGTCCAGGGGCTGGTCGCGGGGGCCGGAGCCCTCTCCTGACGCGGACACCGGCACGGGACGCCACGCGCGCCTGGCGGCAAGCCCGCACGGCATACTCCCCCCGATCGTAGGAAGGTCCGGGGGGATGAACGGTTCTGCGCGGACCCCTCCGCCTACGTTCACCGCATGACCGTGCTCCACCGGGGCGCGCCCCCGCCGCCCACCGGCGTGTCCCCGGACCGCCCGCGCGTGACCGAACTGCGGCTCTCCGCCTTCGGCCGCCACCGCGGAACCACCGTGCCCCTCGGCCCCTTCACCGTACTGACCGGCCCCAGCGGCAGCGGGAAGTCCAGCGCGCTGCGCGCACTGGAGGCGCTCGCCGGACTCGGCGGTGGAGCGGCCCTCGCGGACGTCTTCCCCGACCCGCCGCGCTACGTCCCCGAGCGCTCCAGACCGGACGCCCAGCACCGCCGCGGCTTCCGCATCGGCTGCACGGTGGAGGGACCGGCGGGACCCGTCCGCCTCGACCTCGCCGTCCAGGCCGAACCCGAACTCCGCATCGTCGGCGAACGACTGACCGGACCCGGCATCACCTACCTGGAGACCGCGCTGCGCGACCCCGGCCGCCGCGACGTCCAGGCCGCCTGGCACACCGCCGGGTCGGTACCCGTGACCCGGGGCCCGCTCCCCGACGACCTCCTCGGCACGGCGCTGCTCCCGCTGCGCGTCGCCGGTCGCACCGAAGGCCAGCGCAGAGTCCTGGCGGCCGCCGAGCAGACCGTGGTCGGGCTGCGCTCGGTGTTCGCCTGCGACCCGGCCCCGGCCCGGATGCGCGCGCCGGGCAGGGTCCACGCCGACCGGCTCTCCGGCGGCTGCGACAACCTCGCGACGGTGCTGCGCCGCACCCGCGCCGAGTGCGGCACCCGGCACTCCCTCCTCGTCGCGGCGGCCCGCGCGGGCCTCGCGGGACCGGTGGCGGACGTGCTCGCCGAGCAGACATCGCACGGTGCCGTACGCGCCGTCATCGATCGCGGCGACGGCACGAGCACCCCCCTCGACCGGCTGGCGGACGGCGAGTTGAGGTACCTGGCCCTCGCCCTGGTCCTGCTCACCGGGCCCCGCGTCCTGGAGGTCGACCCGGCGGCGGAGGTGCCCGAGGCGTGCCAGAGCCTCACCATCCTCGCGGACGGCCTCGACCGCGGGCTCGACTCGGCCCAGAGCACCGAACTCGTCGCCCTCGCCGCGCGGATGTGCGCCCGCGGCCACATCCGCCTCCTCGCCTCGGTGGCCGAGTCGGGCCCGGCCGGACGGGCGGCGCCGGCGCAGGGGGCGTCGGTGGTAGACCTGAAGCCGTGACGGACGGAAACGGTGAGGCGGGCGGCGTGGTGGGTGCGGGTGTGGGTGCGGGCGCGGGTGGTCCGGTGTTTTCGGGGCCGGGGCCGGGGCCGGGGCCGGGGTCTGGGTCTGGGTCTGGGCCGGGTTCGCGTGAGGTGCGCGGCGAGGGAGACACCCGCCCGCTGGACGTGGCGACTCTCCAGGACCGGCTCGCGCGCTTCGCCGCCGCCCGGAACTGGGAGCCCTTCCACACCCCGAAGAACCTGGTCGCGGCGCTCAGCGTCGAGGCGTCCGAACTGGTCGAGATCTTCCAGTGGCTGACCCCCGAGCAGTCGGCCCGTGTCATGGACGACCCGGAATCGGCTCACCGCGTCCGGGACGAGGTCGCCGACGTCCTCGCCTACCTCCTCCAGCTCTGCGAGGTCCTCGGCATCGACGCGCTGGCCGCGCTCGCGGCGAAGATCGACCGCAACGAGAGCCGTTTCCCGGTCCCCGACGCGTAGATCCACACGCCCCGCCCTCAACCCGCTTTCGTCACTCTCCGGAGTCATAGAAATATCCACATCGACCCCGGCGCCCACAGATTTCGGACTTCCTCTGGCTTTTCGTCTCGCGGACCCTCACTCTGGGTAGTGAGCAAGGGAGTTGGAGCGGGACGGACGGGGACGCGAATGGATGCGGTGCGGCTCATCGGGATCGGCCGACGGGCCCTGGCACAGAGCCAGGACGCGCCGGACATCATGAGGGAGGCGTGGCAGGCACAGGCATTGGCCCAGGCGATCGGCAGCCGACTCGCGCTACAGGGGCCACCGGAGTTACGGGGCGAGGCGCACGCCCTGACGGAAGCGGGAGCACGCGGCAGCGGCGGCTCGGCGATCCCCGTGGTGGGAGCGGGCGGGATCCGGGCGGCGCAGATCACCGAACTGGGCGATGTGCAGGAGGCGTTGCGCGACCTCGGCGCGCTGCTCGGTGATGTCGGGATCGCACTCGTCGCCGTGGCGAGCGCGTCCTTCGAGGAAGGGGCCTATTGGCAGTGCATGGAATCGATCGACGCGGCGGACGAGTCCCGGGACCGCGTCCTGGAGATACTGCGGCGACTTCCGCAGTGGGACAGCCGCCCGCGCAGACATGAGGCGGAGCCCGGCTCGGACTCGGCGGCCTGAGCGGCCCCGGCGCTCCGGGCCGACCGGTGTCACCCGACCGTGGGGGAACGGGACCGGCGGGCCAGTGGGGTCGACGCCCCCCGACCGGGACCGTGCAGGATGGAGGTATGGATCTTCGAATCTTCACCGAGCCCCAGCAAGGGGCCACCTACGACACACTGCTCACCGTGGCCAAAGCGACGGAGGATCTGGGCTTCGACGCCTTTTTCCGGTCGGACCACTATGTGCGCATGGGCACGTCCGACGGTCTCCCCGGCCCGACGGACGCCTGGATCACGCTGGCCGGTCTCGCCCGGGAGACCAAGCGGATCAGGCTCGGCACGCTGATGACCGCCGGTACCTTCCGGCTGCCGGGCGTGCTCGCGATCCAGGTGGCGCAGGTCGACCAGATGTCGGGCGGCCGGGTCGAACTGGGCCTGGGCGCGGGCTGGTTCGAGGAGGAGCACAAGGCGTACGGGATCCCGTTCCCCAAGGAGAAGTTCGCCCGCCTCGAGGAGCAGCTCGCGATCGTCACCGGCCTGTGGTCCACGGACATCGGCTCGACATTCAGCTACGACGGCACGTACTACCAGTTGACCGACTCCCCGGCGCTGCCCAAGCCCGCGCAGGCCAAGGTGCCGGTACTGATCGGCGGGCACGGGGCGACGCGCACGCCCCGGCTGGCCGCGCGGTACGCGGACGAGTTCAACATCCCGTTCGCGTCGATCGAGGACAGTGAGCGGCAGTTCGGCCGGGTGCGGGCGGCGGCCGAGCAGGCCGGGCGCGCGGGCAGCGACCTGGTGTACTCCAACGCCCTGGTGGTGTGTGTCGGCAAGGACGACGAGGAGGTGAAGCGCAGGGCGGAGACGATCGGCCGGGACGTGGAGGAGCTGAAGGCCAACGGGCTCGCGGGCTCACCGGCCGAGGTGGTCGACAAGCTGGGCCGGTACGCGGCGATCGGCTCGGACCGCGTCTACCTCCAGGTGCTCGACCTCGACGACCTCGACCACCTGGAACTGATCTCCTCGCAGGTGCAGTCGCAGCTCTAGGTGTATTGCCCTGTGAGGTCGACAGGGCGCTGTCCCACCGCGCTCCCGGTCGGCCGGTCGGTCAGTTGGTCGATTGGTCGGTCGGCCGGTTGGTCGGTCGGCCGGTTGGTCGGTCGGCCGGTTGGTCGGTCGGTCGGCTGAGGAAACTCGCTGGCCGGGGGCCCTGGAGCGCGGGAGACTCGGCCTTGTGTTCCTCACGATCAGCACCTCAGGCACCCCGGAACGCCCCGCGACCGACCTCGGGTTCCTGCTGCACAAGCACCCGCAGAGCGCGCAGGCGTTCACCACGTCCTACGGCACCGCGCACGTCTTCTACCCCGAGGCGAGCGCGGAGCGTTGCACGGCCGCGCTGCTCCTGGAGGTCGATCCGGTGGCGCTGGTCCGGCGCGGCAAGGGCAAGGGCCACGGCGGCGCCCCCGACGCGGCGCTCGCCCAGTATGTGAACGACCGGCCCTACGCCGCGTCGTCGCTGCTCGCGGTCGCCCTGAGCGGCGTGTTCTCCAGCGCGCTGCGCGGGGTCTGCAAGGCACGCCCCGAGCGCGCCGAGGAGGCCCTGCCGCTGCGCGTCGAGATACCCGCGCTGCCCGCGCGGGGCGGGCCCGATCTCGTACGGAAGCTGTTCGAGCCGCTCGGCTGGGCCGTCACGGTCGAGGCCGTGCCGCTGGACGAGGCGTTTCCCCAGTGGGGGGTGTCGCGGTACGTACGGCTCGTGCTGGAGGGCGAGGTGCGGCTGGCGCGGGCGCTGCGCCACCTGTACGTGCTGTTGCCGGTCCTGGACGACGCCAAGCATTACTGGGTGTCGGCCGACGAGGTCGACAAGTTGTTGCGCGCGGGCGAGGGGTGGCTGGCCGAGCACCCCGAGCAGAAGCTGATCACCAGCCGCTATCTCGCGCGGCGCTGGTCGCTGACCCGGCAGGCGACGGAGCGGCTGGAACTGCTGCGGCTGGCGAACGCCGACGACATGGAGGTCGAGACCCTCGACAATGCCGTCGACGCCGTCGATGCCGTGGACGCGGCGGACGAGCCGGGCGCCACGGAGGAGCGGGCCGTGCCGCTGGCCGTGCGGCGACGTGAGGTGATCCTCGCCGAACTGCGCGCGTCCGGCGCGGCACGGGTGCTCGATCTCGGCTGCGGGCAGGGCCAGTTGGTGCAGGAGCTGCTCAAGGACGTGCGGTTCACCGAGATCGTGGGCGTCGACGTGTCCGTGCGGGCCCTCACCGTCGCCGCCAGGCGGCTCGGACTGGACCGCATGGGGGAGCGGCAGGCCGCGCGGGTGCGGCTGGTGCAGGGGTCGCTCGCGTACACCGACAAGCGGCTCAAGGGGTACGACGCGGCGGTGCTGAGCGAGGTCGTCGAACACCTCGATCTGCCGCGCCTGCCCGCCCTCGAATACGCCGTGTTCGGCTCCGCGCGGCCCCGCACCGTCCTCGTGACCACGCCGAACGTCGAGTACAACGTGCGCTGGGAGACGCTGGCCGCCGGGCACGCCCGGCACGGGGACCACCGGTTCGAGTGGACCCGGGCGGAGTTCCGCGACTGGGCGGAGCGCGTCGCCGGGCGCCACGGATACCAGGTGCGGTACGTGCCGGTCGGGCCCGACGACCCCGAGGTCGGGCCGCCGACCCAGATGGCCGTGTTCACCCGGGCCGAGCAGCCGAACGACGAGAAGGAGGAGAAGGCCGCATGAGTACCACGGACAACAACGGCGCGCGGACGCTGGCCGTCACCGACCTCTCCCTCGTCGTGCTGGTCGGCGCGTCCGGCTCGGGCAAGTCGACCTTCGCCCGCAGCCACTTCGCGCCCACCGAGATCCTCTCCAGCGACTTCTGCCGCGGCCTGGTCGCCGACGACGAGAACGACCAGGGCGCCAGCGGTGACGCCTTCGACGTGCTGCACTACATCGCGGGCAAGCGCCTCGCCGCCGGGCGCCTCACCGTCGTCGACGCGACCAACGTCCAGCAGGACGGACGTCGTCAGCTCGTCGAACTGGCCCGCGCCCACGACGTGCTGCCGATCGCCATCGTCCTCGACGTCCCCGAGGACGTGTGCGCCGCGCGCAACGCGGCCCGCACCGACCGCGCCGACATGCCGCGCCGCGTCATCACCCGGCACGCGCGCGAACTGCGCCGCTCGCTGCGGCACCTGGAGAGGGAGGGCTTCCGCAAGGTGCACGTCCTGCGCGGCGTCGCCGAGGTCGAGGGCGCGAGGGTCGTGCGCGAGAAACGGTTCAACGACCTGACGCACCTCACGGGACCGTTCGACATCATCGGTGACATCCACGGCTGCGCCAACGAATTGGAGTCGCTGCTCACCGGGCTGGGTTACGTGGACGGGGTGCACCCCGAGGGGCGTACCGCCGTGTTCGTCGGCGACCTCGTCGACCGCGGGCCCGACACTCCGGGCGTGCTGCGACGCGTCATGGGGATGGTGAAGGGCGGCACCGCGCTGTGCGTGCCCGGCAACCACGAGAACAAGCTGGAGCGCTGGCTCAAGGGACACCAGGTGCGGCCCACGCACGGACTCGCCGAGACCGTCGAGCAGTTGGGGAAGGAGAGCGAGGAGTTCCGCGCCGAGGTGCGCGCGTTCGTCCGCGGCCTCGTCTCCCACTACGTCCTCGATGGCGGCCGGCTCGTCGTGTGCCACGCGGGACTGCCCGAGAAGTACCACGGGCGGACCTCCGGCCGGGTGCGTTCGCACGCGCTGTACGGGGAGACGACGGGGGAGACCGACGCGTTCGGGCTGCCCGTGCGCTACCCGTGGGCCGAGGACTACCGGGGCAGGGCGGCCGTGGTCTACGGCCACACCCCGGTACCCACGGCGACCTGGCTCAACAACACGATCTGCGTCGACACCGGCGCCGTGTTCGGCGGCAAGCTGACCGCGCTGCGCTGGCCGGAGCGCGAACTCGTCGACGTACCGGCCGAGCGGGTCTGGTACGAGCCGGCCAGGCCCCTCGCGTCCGAGGCGCCCGGCGGGCACGAGGGCCGGCCGCTCGACCTGGCCGACGTGCACGGCCGCCGCACCGTGGAGACCCGGCACGCCGGCCGCGTCACCGTGCGCGAGGAGAACGCGGCGGCGGCCCTGGAGGTCATGAGCCGGTTCGCGGTCGACCCGCGCCTGGTGCCGTACCTGCCGCCGACGATGGCGCCGACCGCGACGTCCGAAGTCCCCGGCTACCTGGAACACCCGGCCGAGGCGTTCGCCCAGTACGCCGCCGACGGGGTGCCCCGCGTCGTGTGCGAGGAGAAGCACATGGGGTCCCGGGCCGTGGCGCTCGTCTGCAAGGACGCGGATACCGCCCGGGAGCGCTTCGGCGTGGAGGACGGCACGGTCACCGGGTCGTTGTACACGCGTACCGGGCGCCCGTTCTTCGACAGCCGGGAGACGACCGAGGAGGTGCTCGGCCGGGTCAGGGGCGCCGCGACGGCGGCCGGTCTCTGGGACGAGCTCGACACCGACTGGCTGCTGTTCGACGCCGAGTTGATGCCGTGGTCGCTGAAGGCGTCCGGGCTGCTGCGCTCGCAGTACGCGGCGGTCGGCGCCGCCTCGGGCGCCGTGTTCCCGGGGGTGCTCGGCGCGCTGGAGACGGCGGCGGGGCGCGGGGTCGACGTGGCCGGACTCCTGACGCGCCAGCGCGGCCGGGCCGCGGACGCCGCCGCGTTCACGGACGCGTACCGGCGTTACTGCTGGAGCACGGACGGGCTCGACGGTGTACAGCTCGCGCCGTTCCAGATACTCGCCGCGCGGGGCCGTTCGCTCGCCGGGCTGCCGCACGACGAGCAGCTCGCGCTCGTCGACCGGATGGTCGAGCACGACGGGAGCGGGCTGCTGCGCACCACGCGCAGGCTGTACGTCGACACGGGGGACCCGCGATCGGTGCGCAGCGGCGTCGACTGGTGGCTGGAGATGACCGGACGCGGCGGCGAGGGCATGGTCGTCAAGCCGCTCGGCGCGCTGGTCAGGGACGAGAAGGGGCGGCTCGTGCAGCCCGGCGTCAAGTGCCGGGGGCGGGAGTACCTGCGGATCGTCTACGGCCCCGAGTACACGCGGCCGGAGAACCTGGCGAAGCTGCGCGGGCGGTCCCTCGGGCACAAGCGGTCGCTCGCGATCCGGGAGTACGGGCTGGGTCTCGAGGCCCTGGAGCGGCTCGGTGGCGGGGAGCCGTTGTGGCGGGTGCACGAGGCGGTGTTCGCCGTGCTCGCCCTGGAGTCGGAGCCGGTCGACCCACGGCTCTGAGAGCCTGTCCCCGGGCCCCCGCGCGCCGGTGTCGTGGTCGTTCGCCAGTTCCCCGAGCCTCGGAAGGGGCAAGGATGTCCCTATGTCATTCCATGTCGACTCCGAGGCCGGGCGGCTGCGCCGTGTCATTCTGCACCGGCCCGACCTGGAGCTGAAGCGGCTCACACCCAGCAACAAGGACCAGCTCCTCTTCGACGACGTGCTGTGGGTGCGGCGTGCCCGGCAGGAGCACGACGGGTTCGCCGACGTGCTGCGCGACCGGGGCGTCACCGTGCACCTCTTCGGCGACCTGCTCGCCGAGACGCTCGCATCCGGCGCGGCCCGCGACCTCGTCCTGGACCGGGTCTTCGACGAGAAGGAGTACGGCCCGCTGGCCACCGGAGCGCTGCGGGACGCCTTCGAGACGCTGTCGGCGCGCGAGCTGGCCGAGGCGCTCATCGGGGGCATGACCAAGCGGGAGTTCCTGGAGCGGCACGCCGAGCCGACCTCGGTGCGCTTCCACGTCATGGAGCTGGACGACTTCCTGCTCGGACCGCTGCCCAACCACCTGTTCACGCGCGACACCTCGGCCTGGATCTACGACGGTGTCTCCATCAACGCCATGCGGTGGCCGGCCCGCCAGCGCGAGACCGTCCACTTCGAGGCGATCTACCGGCACCACCCCCTCTTCCGCGAGGAGAACTTCCACGTCTGGTCCGAGGGGCAGGCCGACTTCCCCAGCACGATCGAGGGCGGCGACGTGCTCGTGATCGGACAGGGCGCGGTACTGATCGGGATGAGTGAGCGCACCACGCCCCAGGCCGTGGAGATGCTGGCCCACAAGCTGTTCGCGGCGGGCTCGGCGCGGACCATCGTCGCGCTCGACATGCCGAAGCGGCGGGCCTTCATGCACCTGGACACCGTGATGACGATGGTCGACGGCGCCACGTTCACGCAGTACGCGGGGCTCGGCATGCTGCGCTCCTACACGATCGAACCGGGCGGCAGCGCAAGGGAGTTGAAGGTCACCGATCATCCGCCGGAGCACATGCACCGGGCCATCGCCGCGGCTCTCGGGCTGAGCGGCGTCCGGGTCCTGAGCGCCAGCCAGGACGTGCACGCCGCCGAGCGCGAGCAGTGGGACGACGGCTGCAACGTCCTCGCCGTGGAGCCCGGCGTGGTGGTCGCCTACGAGCGGAACGCGACGACGAACACGTATCTGCGCAAGCAGGGCATCGAGGTGATCGAGATCCCCGGCAGCGAGCTGGGCCGGGGGCGGGGCGGGCCCCGGTGCATGAGCTGCCCGGTCGAACGGGACCCGGTCGCCTGAACCGCCCGGCGCGAACGTATAGAAATGTGGATGGTCGTATAGACTTCCATCGTTCTCTTGTTCTGCCCCGTCGTATCCCAGGAGCGCCCCCATGGCGACTGACCAGCGTCCCGACCTCACCGGCCGCCACTTCCTCAAGGAGGTGGACTTCACCGCCGAGGAGTTCCGCGGCCTGGTCGCGCTCGCCGCGGAGCTGAAGGCCGCCAAGAAGGCGGGCACCGAGACGCAGTACCTGCGGGGGAGGAACATCGCCCTGATCTTCGAGAAGTCCTCCACCCGCACCCGCTGCTCCTTCGAGGTGGCCGCCGCCGACCAGGGCGCCTCCACGACGTACATCGACCCCGCCGGTTCGCACATCGGCAAGAAGGAGTCGAGCAAGGACACCGCTCGGGTGCTCGGTCGGTTGTTCGACGCCATCGAGTTCCGGGGCGACGCGCAGGAGACCGTCGAGACGCTCGCCGCGCACGCGGGCGTCCCCGTCTACAACGGGCTGACCGACGACTGGCACCCCACCCAGATGCTCGCCGACGTGCTGACGATGACCGAGCACAGCGACAAACCGCTGACCGGCATCACCTTCGCGTACCTCGGCGACGCCCGCTTCAACATGGGCAACTCCTACCTCGTCACCGGCGCCCTCCTCGGCATGGACGTCCGGATCGTCGCGCCCCGGGCCTACTGGCCGACGGAGGACGTCGTCGCCACGGCGCGCGAGCTCGCCGCCGGGAGCGGCGCCCGCATCACGCTGACCGAGAGCGTCGAGGAGGGCGTGGCCGGCGCGGACTTCGTCGTCACCGACGTCTGGGTGTCCATGGGCGAGCCGGAAGAGGTGTGGGACGAGCGCATCAAGGCGCTCACCCCGTACGCGGTGACCATGGACGTGCTGCGCGCGACGGGCAACGCGGACGTGAAGTTCCTGCACTGCCTGCCCGCCTTCCACGACCTCGGCACCAAGGTCGGCCGCGAGATCCACGCGAAGTACGGCCTGGACTCCCTGGAGGTCACCGACGAGGTGTTCGAGTCGGCGCACTCCGTCGTCTTCGGCGAGGCCGAGAACCGGATGCACACCATCAAGGCCATCATGGTCGCCACGCTCGGCCAGAAGTAACACACAGCTCCAAAACGTCTCGAATCGTACAAACTGGTGGAGCCGGAACACCTTCTCCGGCGCACCGGCCCGCGGCCCCACCCCCGGCCGCACCGCACCACAGGAAATGAGCGCCACCCCATGTCGCCGTCGCCGACCCCCACCGGCCTGCGCATCAAGTCCCCCGAGTCCCTCCTCGCCGAGTCCGGCACAGATCTGGAGGGGCACGGCCTCAAGCGCACCATGGGCCTCTTCCAGCTCGTGTGCTTCGGGGTCGGCGCGATCGTCGGCACCGGCATCTTCGTCGGCCTGTCCGACACGGTGGCGAAGGCCGGTCCCGCCGTCATCGTGTCGTTCGTGCTCGCCGCGATCACCTGCGTCTTCACCGCGTTCTCCTTCGCCGAGCTGGGCGGCGCGATCCCGGTCTCCGGATCCTCGTACTCCTTCGCCTACGCGAGCCTCGGCGAGCGCGTCGCGTTCCTCGTCGGCTGGTGCCTGCTCCTGGAGTACGGCGTCTCCGTCTCGGCCGTCGCCGTCGGCTGGAGCCAGTACCTGAACGAGCTGCTGGACAGCCTTCTCGGACGGCAACTGCCCGACGCCCTGTCCGCCGGGCCCGGCGACGGCGGTGTCGTCAACCTGCCCGCCGTACTCGTGATCCTGATGGCCGCCACGCTCCTGGTGCGCGGCGTCCGCGAGAGCGCGCGGGCCACCGCCGCCATGGCGATCCTCAAGATCGGCATTCTGATCGCGTTCTGCGCGATCGGCTTCGGCGCCTTCGAGGCAGGCAACCTGACGCCCTTCATGTCGGCCGGTGTCGGCGGCATCACCTCGGGCGCCTCCCTCGCCTTCTTCTCGTACATCGGCTTCGACGCGATCACCACGGCCGGTGAGGAGGTCAAGGACCCACGGCGGAACATCCCGATCGCCATCCTGATCTGCATCGGCCTCGTGACGCTGCTGTACTGCGCGGTCGCCGTCGCGGCCATCGGCGCGCTCGGCGCGGACGCCGTCGGCGACAAGCCCGCCGCGCTCTCCCTCGTCGTCGATCAGGTCACGGACTCCGCCGTCGGCGGCGGCATCATCGCGTTCGGCGCGGTCGTCGCCATCGCCTCCGTCGTGCTCGCGGTGATGTACGGGCAGACACGCATCCTGATGTCGATGTCCCGGGACGGGCTGATCCCGCGCGTCTTCGAGCGGGTCTCCCCGAGGACGTCGACGCCCGTCTCGAACACCTGGATCGTCGCGCTCGTCTTCGCGGTCCCGGCGGCCTTCTCCTCGCTCGACGCCGTGGTCAACCTGACCACCATCGGCACGCTCGCCACCATGGCCGTCGTCAATGTCGCCGTCGTCGCGCTGCGCCGCTCGCACCCCGGTCTCACGCGCTCGTTCCGGGTGCCGCTGTACCCGCTCAGCCCGGTCCTCGGCGTCGCGATGTGCCTCTATCTGATCTGGGGGACGGGCTGGACGACGTGGGTCCAGTTCGTGGTGTTCCTCGCCGTGGGATTCCTGGTCTACGCGCTCTACGGTCGCAGGCACTCGCGGCTCGGCGCGCCCGCTACTCCGACGGCGGACGCTGGCGCGGCACCGCGGGAAGGGTGAACCAGACCGCCTTGCCGGAGGCGGTGGGGCGGTGCCCGCACGACGCGCTGAGCGTGCGGATCAGCAGCAGGCCGCGGCCGTGCTCCTGCCAGGGGTCGGGCATCTCGGCGTCGTCGGGGTTGGTGAGGTCCGCGGGCGGCGACGGGTCCGGGTCGTGCACCTCGACCTGGCAGCCCGTCTCCAGAAGCTCCACGACCAGCTCGATGGGGCTGTCACCCGTCGTGTGCTCCACCGCGTTCGCCACCAGCTCCGCCGTGAGCAGCTCGGCGGTGTACGTGTCGGTCGGCGGGGACTCGATCTCGGCCAGGGCGGAGCGCACCAGCGAGCGCGCGACCGGTACGGCGGCGGCCGTGTGCGGCAGCGCCAGGCGCCATGAGGTGGGCGTGGGAGGACCGGAGGGAGGGGGCAAGGCGAGTCCTGAGTGGGATGGCTCGGGGACGGGCTGGCGGGACGGACCGGGGACTCCGTCGGGCTTTCAACCTTATGAATGGTACGGCGTGCGCCGATAGGGGCTCCCGGAGGTGTTCCTCAGGACATTGGGCCTTATCGGCCGACCCGGTACTTATGCCCGGCCGGTACTTGTGCCCGGTCGGTCGAGCCGGGCATGGGCGAAGTTATAGCGCTTAGCTGACGACAGTCACAAAGCGGTGATAACTTCGGAGGGTAGCCGCCGCGCACGCCCGCCCCCGTAGGAGGCCGCACGCGAATGAGTCCCTTCACCGGCTCCACCCCAGCCACCGAGACCTGGCGCCACCTGGACCACGCCGTGGACGCGCGTGGCGTCGCGACCGTGACGCTCGCCCGGCCCGAGAAGCTCAACGCCCTCACCTTCGGCGCCTACGCCGACCTGCGCGACCTGCTCGCCGAGCTGGCCCGCGAGAAGGCGGTGCGCGCTCTCGTCCTCGCCGGGCGGGGGCGCGGCTTCTGCTCCGGCGGCGACGTCGACGAGATCATCGGGGCCACCCTCTCCATGGACACCGCCCAGCTCCTCGACTTCAACCGGATGACGGGCCAGGTCGTGCGGGCGGTCAGGGAGGCGCCGTTCCCCGTGATCGCGGCCGTGCACGGAGTCGCGGCGGGCGCCGGAGCCGTGCTCGCCCTGGCCGCCGACTTCCGGGTCGCCGACCCGAGCGCCCGCTTCGCGTTCCTGTTCACGAAGGTCGGTCTGTCCGGCGGCGACATGGGCGCGGCCTATCTGCTGCCCCGCGTGGTCGGCCTCGGCCACGCCACCCGGCTGCTGATGCTGGGCGACACCGTTCGCGCCCCCGAGGCCGAACGCATCGGCCTCCTCAGCGAGCTGACCGGCGAGGGCAGGGCCGACGAGGCGGCGCTCGCCCTCGCCGGACGCCTCGCCGAAGGCCCCGCCCTCGCGTACGCGCAGACGAAGGCCCTGCTCACCGCCGAACTCGACATGCCCCTCGCGGCGGCCGTCGAGATGGACGCCGCGACGCAGGCACTGCTCATGAACGGCGAGGACTACGCCGAGTTCCACGCGGCCTTCACCGAGAAGCGCCCGCCCGCGTGGCAGGGGAGGTGAGCCGGGCGTGAGCACCCGCGCGCAGCGCGTCGCCGTCATCGGCGGCGGCCCGGGCGGCCTCTACGCGGCGGCGCTCCTCAAGCGCCTCGCCCCGGACCGCACCGTCACCCTCTGGGAGCGCAACGCACCGCACGACACGTTCGGCTTCGGCGTCGTCCTGTCCGACGAGACCCTGGGCGGCATCGAGCACGCCGACCCGGTCGTGTACGCGGCCCTGAAGGACGAGTTCGTGCGCTGGGACGACATCGACGTGGTGCACCGGGGCGTGCGCCGGACCTCGGGCGGCCACGGGTTCGCCGCGCTCGGCCGGCGCAGGCTCCTGGAGATCCTGCACGAGCGCTGCCGAGCGCTCGGCGTCGACCTGCGCTTCCGTACCGAGGCGCCGCCGGTCGACGTGCTCCGCGCCGGCCACGACCTGGTCATCGCCGCCGACGGGGTGCGCAGCCGGACCCGCGAGACGTACGCCGACGTGTTCCGGCCGCGCGTCGAGGAGCACCGCAACCGGTACATCTGGCTCGCCGCCGACATGGCCTTCGACGCGTTCCGCTTCGAGATCGCGGAGACCGGGCACGGCGTGATGCAGCTCCACGGCTATCCGTACAGCGACCACGCGTCCACGGTCATCGTCGAGATGCGGGAGGAGGTGTGGCGGGCCGCGGGCCTCGCCGACCTGGACGTGCGCGAGAGTGTCGGGCGCGTCGCCGAGGTCTTCACCGACGCGCTCGGCGGGCGCGCCCTGAGGTCGAACCACTCGTCCTGGCTGACGTTCCGCACCGTCGTCAACGACCGCTGGTCGCACGGCAATTGCGTACTGATCGGGGACGCGGCGCACACGGCGCACTTCTCCATCGGGTCCGGCACCAAGCTCGCCGTCGAGGACGCCCTCGCGCTCGCCGCGTGCCTGCACGAACACCCCACGACCGAGGTGGCGTTGAAGGCGTACGAGGCGGAGCGGCGGCCCGTCGTCGCCTCCACGCAGCGCGCCGCGCGGGCCAGCCTGGAGTGGTTCGAGGATCTGGCGCGCCATCTGGACCAGCCGCCGCGGCAGTTCGCGTTCAACCTCCTCACCCGCAGCCGCCGGGTCACCCACGACAACCTGCGGCTGCGGGACGCCCGCTTCACGGCGGCGGTCGAGGAGGAGTTCGGCTGCCCGGCGGGCACCCCCCCGATGTTCACGCCGTTCGCCCTGCGGGGGCTGCGGCTGCGGAACCGGGTCGTCGTCTCCCCGATGGACATGTACTCGGCGACGGACGGTGTCCCCGGCGACTTCCACCTCGTCCACCTCGGGGCGCGGGCGCTCGGCGGGGCCGGACTGGTCATGACGGAGATGGTCTGCGTCAGCCCGGAGGGCCGCATCACCCCGGGCTGCGCCGGGCTCTACAGCCCCGAGCAGGGCGCGGCCTGGCGGCGGATCACCGAGTTCGTGCACACGCGGGCACCCGGCACGGCGATCGGCGTGCAGCTCGGGCACGCGGGCCGCAAGGGCTCCACCCGGCTCATGTGGGAGGGCATCGACGAACCCCTGCCCGCGTCCGAGGACAACTGGCCCCTGGTGGCCGCCTCCCCCCTGCCGTACAAGCCCGGCAGCCAGACGCCCCGTGAACTGACGCACCGTGAACTCGTATGCATCCGCGCCGAGTTCGTGTCGGCGGCGCGCCGGGCGGTGAGCGCGGGCTTCGACCTGTTGGAGCTGCACTGTGCGCACGGCTACCTGCTGTCCGGCTTCCTGTCACCGCTGACGAACCGGCGTAGGGACGCGTACGGGGGCCCGCTGGAGGGACGGCTGCGGTTCCCCCTGGAAGTGTTCGACGCGGTGCGCGAGGTGTGGCCCGACGACCGCCCCATGACCGTGCGCATCTCGGCGACGGACTGGGCGGAGGGCGGGACGAGCGCCGAGGACGCGGTGGCGACGGCCCGCGCGTTCGCCGCACACGGGGCCGACGCGATCGATGTGTCCACGGGCCAGGTCGTGGCCGGGGAACAACCGGCGTACGGCCGCTCCTACCAGGTGCCCTACGCCGACCGGATCCGCGGCGAGACCGGCGTCCCGGTGATCGCGGTCGGCGCGATCTCCTCCTGGGACGACGTCAACTCCCTGATCCTCGCGGGCCGTACCGACCTGTGCGCCCTGGCCCGCCCTCACCTGTACGACCCGAACTGGACCCTGCACGCCGCCGCCGAGCAGGGCTACACGGGGCCTGGGGCGCCGTGGCCGCGGCAGTACCGCGCGGGAAGCCGCCCCCCGAGGACCGGACGCTCCGACGCCCCCAAGCCGCGCCTCACCCTGCCGGGCTGACCGCACGGGGACCGCCGCCGTGGACGAACCGGCCACCGGCCTCGTGCAACCGCTCGTGCAGCGCCCGGAAGACCCGCGCCGACCGCAGCCCCGGCCACCCCTCCGGCAGCAACCGGGCGGGCAGACCGGGGTCCGCGTAGGGCAGGTGCCGCCAGGAGTCCAGGGCCAGCAGATGATCGCGGTACGCCTCCTGCGGCGGGGTGTCGGTCCGCGCCTGCCAGGCCCGCAGCACCGGCGCGTGCTCGTCCAGGAACGCCTCGTGCAGCCCGGCCAGGGTGTCCAGGTCCCACCAGCGGGCCACCGCGTCGGCCGTCGCCGCGAACCCCAGATGCTCGCCCCGGAACAGCTCGACGTAACCGGCGCAGCCGATCCGCTCCAGCGTGTGCCGCGCCTCCTCGTACAGCTTCGCGGGGGCGAGCCACACGCCGGGCGCGGCGGTGCCGAAGCCGAGACCGGCGAGGGTGGAGCGGAGCACATGCCGCTTGGCGCGCTGCGACTCCGGCACGGAGAACACGGCGAGGACCCAGCCGCCGCCCTCTGCCGAGGATTCCGCCGCGTCCGTGGTCCCGTACACCCGCCGGTCGCCGTCGGCGAGGAGCTGGCGGGCGTCGTCGGACAGCGCGTACCCGGCGGCCCCCGACGCGGTGCGCGCGGGCACGAGCAGCCCGCGCCGCTTCAGGCGCGACACGGCCGACCGGACCGAGGGCGCGTCGACCCCGGCCGCGCCGAGCAGCCGGATCAGCTCGGCGACCGGGACGGGGCCGGGGAAGCCGCGCCCGTAGGCGCCGTACAGCGTGACGATGAGGGAGCGCGGGGTGTGGGCCTGGCCGGTGGGCGGGGTCTGCTCGGACACCTGATCACTGTACGGTTCCGGGTCCGCGCAGCCGGAACCGCTGGAGCTTGCCGGTGGCGGTGCGCGGCAGCGCGTCCAGGAACACGATCTCGCGCGGGCACTTGTACGGCACCAGCTCCGCCCGCACGAACTCCCGCAGGCCGTCCGGCGCCCGCCGCGCCCCGGGCCGCAGCACCACGTACGCGACGGCGATCTGACCGCGCGCCTCGTCGGCCCGGCCGACGACCGCCGCCTCCGTCACGTCCGGGTGCCGCAGCAGCGCCTCCTCCACCTCCGGGCCCGCGATGTTGTACCCAGCGGAAATGATCATGTCGTCGGCGCGGGCGACGTACCGGAAGTAGCCGTCGCCGTCGCGGACGTAGGTGTCCCCGGTGATGTTCCAGCCGCCGCGCACGTACGTGGTCTGCCGTGCGTCGGCGAGGTAACGGCAGCCGACGGGGCCCCGGACGGCGAGCAACCCCGGTTCGCCGTCCGGGAGTTCGGTGCCGTCCTCGCCGATGACGCGCGCCTGCCAGCCGGGGACCGGAAGCCCGGTGGTACCCGGCCGGGCGGCGTCGTCGGCGGCGGAGACGAAGATGTGCAGCAGCTCGGTCGCCCCGATGCCGTTGACGAGGCGCAGCCCGGTCGCCTCCCGCCAGGCGTGCCAGGTGGCGGCGGGCAGGTTCTCCCCGGCGGAGACACAGCGCCGCAGACTTCTCACGTCGTACGTGGGCCAGGACGGGTCCGCGAGCATCGCCCGGTACGCCGTCGGCGCCGTGAACAGGACCGACACCCGGTGCGCGGCGACGGCGGGCAGCAACTGCCGCGGGCCCGCCTGTTCCAGCAGCAGCGCCGAGGCCCCGGCCCGCAGCGGGAAGACGACGAGCCCGCCGAGTCCGAAGGTGAAGCCGAGCGGCGGACTGCCCGCGAACACGTCGTCCGGCGTCGCCTTGAGGACGTGCCGCCCGAACGTGTCGGCGACGGCGAGCACGTCCCGGTGGAAGTGCATGCACCCCTTGGGCCGCCCGGTCGTTCCCGAGGTGAAGGCGATCAGGGCGACATCGTCGTCGGCGGTCGGCACGGCCGCGTAGGACGCCGGTTTGGAGGCGGCGAGATGCCGCAGGTCATCGACCCCCTCACCACCGAACGTGGTGATCCGCAGCCCCGGCACGTCCGCCTTCACCAGATCGTCGACCGACCGTACGTCGCAGAGCGCGTGCCGGACCCGGGCGATCTCGCACATCGTGGCCAGCTCGGCCGCGCGCGCCTGCGCGAGCACGGTCACGGCGACACCGCCCGCCTTCATCACGGCGAGCCAGCAGGCCGCCAGCTCGGGCGTGGTGGGGCCGCGCAGCAGCACCCGGTTGCCGGGCACGATCCCGAGGTCCTCGGTGAGCACGTGCGCCGTCCGGTCGACGCGCGCCAGCAATTCGCCGTACGTCAGCGGCGGTCGGCCGGGGGAGTGGAACGCGGGCCGGTCCGCGCCGAACCGCCGCACGGTCGCGTCCAGCAGTTCGGCGCCGCAGTTCAGCCGCCGCGGATAGCGCAGCTCCGGCAGGTCGAAGGTGAGGCGGGGCCACAGCGACGCGGGCGGCAGATGGTCGCGCGCGAAGGTGTCGCTGTGGGCGGACGGGTGCAGGGACTTCGGTGACTCCAGGGACTGCGGGCTCATGCGGGGCGCCCCCTTGCCGTGGCGTGGTCGCGCTTCGAGCGTATCGTGATGGTGACGACAGTCAACGGCGCGCGATACGGTGCGGGATCGAGGGGCCGGCCGGCCGCCGTCGTGAGAGGAGCACCGGCGTATGGGCACGTTCTCGCTCGCACCCGACCAACTCGCCTGGTGCGCGGAGCTGCGCGACCTCGCGGAGCGGCGACTCGCCCCGCTCGCCGAGGCCGCCGAACCGGGCCGCGTCGACCGCCCTCTCATCGCCGAACTCGGCCGACTCGGGCTCCTGGAGCGCCTGTTCACCTCCGGGGCACTCGATCTGTGCCTCATGCGCGAATCGCTCGCCCAGGTCTGCTCCGAGGCCGAGACGGCCCTCGCCCTCCAGGGGCTCGGGGCGCACCCCGTGCACGCGTACGGCACGAAGGAGCAGCGCGGGCGCTGGCTGCCCGAGGCGGGCGCGGGGCGCGCGGTCGCCGCGTTCGCGCTGAGCGAGCCGGGCGCGGGCTCCGACGCCGCCGCGCTCGCCCTGCGCGCCGAGAAGACCGACACCGGGGACGGCGCGGGCTGGCGGCTGACCGGCGAGAAGTACTGGATCTCCAACGCCCCCGAGGCCGACTTCTACACCGTCTTCGCCCGGACGGGCCCGGACGCGGGCGCCCGTGGCGTCACCGCGTTCCTGCTCCCCGCCGACCGCCCCGGACTGACCGGCGACCACCTCGACATGCTCTGCCCGCACCCCATCGGCTCGCTCACCTTCGACGGCGTACCGGTGGGGGAGGGGGACGTGCTCGGCGAGGTGGGCGGCGGGTTCGAGGTGGCGATGCGGACCCTGAACCTGTTCCGGCCCAGCGTGGGCGCGTTCGCCGTCGGCATGGCTCAGGCCGCCCTCGACGCGACGCTCGGGCACACGGCCCAACGCCAGGCGTTCGGCGGCCCGTTGAAGGACCTGCAAGCCGTCGCCCACCAGGTCGCCGACATGGCGGTACGCGTCGAGTCGGCCCGCCTCATGGTCTACGCGGCAGCGGCGGCGTACGACGCGGGCGCCGAGGACGTGCCGCGCCGGGCGGCGATGGCCAAACTCCTCGCCACGGAGACGGCGCAACACGTCGTCGATGCGGCGGTGCAGTTGCACGGCGCGCGGGCCCTGCTCCGCGGCCACCTCCTGGAACACCTGTACCGCGAGGTGCGCGCGCCGCGCATCTACGAAGGCGCGACGGAGGTCCAACGCGCGATCATCGCCAAGGAGTTGTACAAACAGCATGCACGCACGCCGGAGGCTCACCGGCAGGAGGCCGCTCGATGAGCCAGGGCCCCGAGCGGCTGAACCCGCCCGAACTCTCCCCGCCCACCGGCTTCTCGCACGCCGTCGTCGCCACCGGCACCCGCCTCGTCCTGCTGGCCGGCCAGACCGCCCTGGACGCCGACGGCAAGATCACAGGCGCGACGCTGCCCGAGCAGTTCGAGCGGGCCCTGACCAACCTCCTCACGGCCCTGCGGCACGCGGGCGGCACCCCGGCCGACCTCGCGCGCGTCACGGTCTACACGACAAACGTGCCGGACTACCGCGCCCACGCCCGTGAACTCGGCCGCCTATGGCGGCAGTTGGCGGGCCGGGACTACCCGGCGATGGCGGTGATCGGCGTGGTCCGCCTCTGGGACGAACAGGCCCTGGTCGAACTCGACGGCACAGCGGTCCTGCCCTGAGAAGGCCGGCGGCATAGGGTCGCTGCCATGACGCATCAGGCGGAACTCTCCGTAGGTCCGATCGCGTACGACGACACGGGCGGCGACGGCACGCCCGTGGTCCTGCTGCACGGGCTCGTCCAGGACGGGACGGTGTGGCGGCACGTCGTGGACGAACTGGGCGCGTCCGTACGCTGCATCGTGCCGACCCTCCCGTACGGCAGCCACCGCACACCGCTGCGGCCCGGCGCCGAACTCTCGCCCCGCACCATGGCCTCGCTCATCGGCGAGTTCGCCGACACGCTGAAGCTGGGCGACGACACCGTGTTCGTGGAGAACGACGCGGGCCGCCTCCAGCAGCTCGTCGCGGAGCGGCCCGAGCGGGTGGGCCGCCTGGTCATCGCGGGCTGCGAGGCGTTCGACAACTACCCGCCGGGCCCGAGCGGCAAGCTCCTCGACATGGCGTCCCGGGTCCCGGGCGGCCTGGCGGCCCTGGCACGGGTCCTCTCCGTGCGCGCCCTGCGCCGGGTGCCCGGCACCGGATTCGCGGTGATGGCCCACCGGCCCGTCCCGCACGACCTGATCGACCGCTGGGTCGAACCCCTGCGCACGGACCCGGTGGCCCGCGCCGTCCTCCTGCACTACCTCCGGGCGACGGTCAGGTCGGAGATGATGGAGGCGGCCGACGCCCTGCGCCGGTACGACCGTCCGGCCCTCGTCGTCTGGGGGCGGCAGGACAAGATGATGCCGCCCGCCCACGGACGCCGCCTGGCCGAACTCCTGCCCCAGGGACGCCTGGTGGAGCTGGACGCGTGCGGCACCCTCATCCCGCTGGACCGCCCCCGCGCCCTGGCGGCGGCGATCCGGGAGTTCGCGACGGCCTGAGAGCTTTTCTCCGAACCCCCTGCCCCTCAGAGCGCTTGGGGCACGCGGAACCGGCGCCGGTACTCCGTCGGCGTCGTGTTCAGGCGTCGGCGGAAGGCCCGTACCAGCGTGTCCGTCGTGCCGAACCCGCACAGCGTCGCCACGCGCTCCAGGGTGGCGTCGGAGGACTCCAGCTCATGGCGTGCCTTCTCGACGCGGACCGACTCGATGTACGCGTGCGGGGTCGTCCCCAGCTCCGTCTTGAACAGCCGGGTCAGGTGCCGGTCGCTGACATGCGCGTACGCGGCGAGGTCCATGACGGTGAGCGGTTCGCCGATGTGCCGCAGGATGTGGTGGCGCAGGTCCTCGATGCGCCGCGTCGTGGACACCTGCTCCAGCGGGACGCTGAACTGGCTCTGCCCGCTGGGCCGCTTCAGATACATCACGAGCTGCCGCGCGACCCGCAGGGCGACCGCCTCGCCCAGGTCGTCGGCGATGAGCGCGAGCGAGAGGTCGAGACAGGCGCTGATCCCGGCCCCCGTCCACACGTTGCCCTCGCGGATGAAGATGGGGTCGGCGTCGACCTCGACGGCCGGGTGGTCGGCGGCCAGTTGCTGCGCGGTGGACCAGTGCGTCGTGGCCCGCTTGCCGTCGAGCAGCCCGGCGGCGGCGAGCAGATGCGCCCCGACGCACACCGAGGTGATCCGGTGCGCCCGCCCGGCGAGCACCCCCACCCACTCGACCAGGTGCGGGTCGACGAGCGGGTGGACGCGGCGCTCCTCGTCGAACTCGACCGCCCCCGGCACGATGAGCGTGTCGATGGTGCCCTCGGCGGCCCGCGCGAACGTGATGTCCGGCAGGATGCGCACCCCCGCACCGGTGGTGACCGGCTCCATGGTCTCGGCGGCGAGCAGCACCTGATAGCCGAGCGCCTCCTCGCTCTCGCGCCGGGCCAGCGAGAAGACCTCGGGCGGCCCGGTGACGTCGAGCAGGTCGACGCCCTCGAAGACCACGATGACGATGGCGCGTTCCACGGTGTCCGGCACGGAGACCCCCCTGTTCGGCATGTCGGTATCTGCATGTTAGACGTCATTGCCGACGTCGCAGCCGGGTCATAGCGTGAGGGACGTAGCCCGGCGGACACCGCGGGCCGCGCCTCCCACCCGAATTCCGAAGGCGGTACACCCATGTCCCGAACCACCCTGCGCGAGCTCAACGGCTTCGACGAGACGCCCGCGACGCTGGCCGGTTCGACGCTCATCCTCATCGACCTCCAGAACACCTACACGCGGGGCGTCATGGAGCTCGACGGCTGGGAGGCGTCCCTCGACGCCGCCGCTCACCTCCTGGCACGGGCACGAGAGGCGGGCACCAAGGTCGTCCACGTCATCAACGACGGCGGCGAGGGCACCCCGTACGACATCCGCGCGGAGATCGGCGCGATCCACCCGAAGGTCGCGCCCGTCGACGGCGAGCCGGTCGTCGTCAAGCAGGTCCCGAACGCCTTCGTCGGCACGGACCTCGCCACCCACCTCACCGAGGGCCAGGACGTGATCATCGCGGGCTGGATGACGCACATGTGCGTCGCGTTCACGGCGCAGGGCGCGTTCCTCGCCGGTCACCGGCCCACCGTCGTCGCCGAGGCCGCCGCCACCCGCTCGCTCCCGGTCGCGGGCGCCGACGTACCCGCCGAGCAGGTGCACCGGTCCGCCCTCGCCACCATCGCCGACCTGTACGGCGTCGTCGTCCAGTCCCAGAAGGAGATCGTCTGATGAAGCTGCTCCGTACCGCGGCCGCCCTGGGCGCCGCCGCCGTCCTCGCCGCCACCATGACCGCGTGCGGGGGCGACTCGCAGGCGGCGACCCGCACGGACAAGCAGGACCGCGACCATGCGAAGAACACGACGACGCTGCGCCAGTTGATGAAGCTGGACGAGACCCCCGCGAAGCTGTCGAACGCCACACTGGTCCTGGTCGACTACCAGAACGTCTACACCGGTGGCGCGATGGAGCTGACCGGCTGGCGCCAGGCCGTCGACAACACCAAGGCGCTCCTCGACCGGGCCCGCGAGGCCCACACACCGGTCGTGCACATCGTCGAGAAGGGCTACGACCTCACGTCGAAGGCCGGCCAGATCATCCCGGCGCTCAAGCCGGCCAAGGGCGAGACCGTCGTGGAGAAGGCCGTCCCCAACGGCTTCCACGACACGAACCTCGACGCCGTGCTCAAGAAGACCGGCCGCAAGAACGTCATCATCTCCGGCTTCATGACGCACATGTGCACCCTGTTCACCACCGAGGGCGCCGTCTACAAGGGCTACGCCCCCACCGTCGTCGGTGACGCGTCCGCCACCCGCCCGCTGCCGGTGAACGGCAACCCCCGCGGCATCCCGGCGAAGCAGGTGCACGAGTCGGCGCTCGCCACGATCCAGGACCGCTTCGGCGTCGTCGTCCCGAAGCAGCGCGACATCAAGTGACGTAATCCTCCCCCCAGTTGCCCCCCAGCTTCCCCCCCAGCTACTTCCCCCCATCCCCCCAACCAGAGGTTTCCCCCCATGTCCAAGCACCAGAAGCTGAACCCCACATCATCAAGGAGAAAACGAAGATGGCTACGCGCAGAGGCTTCATAGGCGGCGCCACCGGCATCAGCACCGCCGCCCTCATCGGCTACGCGGCGACCCCGAGCGCCGCGGACGCCGGTGACGGCGCGGCGGCCGCGGTCACCCAGACCCAGGCGCGCGAGTCACTGTTCGCGGTCAACGCGGGCATGCGGGCCAACTACGCCACGCTGAAAGCCGAGTTGATCAAGCACCTCGCACCGGTCGTCGTGGTCCAGAACGACGCCAAGGGCGGCCGGTTCACCCTCGTCACCAAGGACGGCCAGGAGTCCGCCAACCCCGTCTCGCAGACGTTCGAGCTGGCGAAGTCCATCGCCCACGTCCCGCTCGGCATCTTCTCGGTGATCGCCTCCTACCTCGCGGACAAGATCCCGAACCTGCCCAACGCGAACCGCATCGACCCGCACGACCTGGTCATGGTCGCCTTCAACGACGAGGCGTCCACCGCCTGGATCGAGCCGCTCAAGGCGTACGCCGCCAAGCTCACCACCGCGCGCGCCAATCTGCCCGCGGCGGCCCTGCCCGCCACGCTGGCCACGTCCTGCGCGACCATCCTGGACGGCGGCCTGAAGTTCATCAACGCGTCGATCGCCGCGAAGCGCTTCGACATGAAGTCCTTCGAGGACTTCTCCGGCAGCGTCTACCCCGCCATCCGCACCAACATGGAGCACGCCTCGAAAGCCCAGATCGCGGGCGTCCAGGACATCATGAAGACCTGGCGCGCCAAGGTCGGCGAGGCGGCGTGGGCCGACCTCTACTGCGTGGTGCTCTCCCAGTGGACGACCAGCGTCCTCAACCAGAACACCATCATCCTCAAGGACTGCATGAACGCGGCGAAGGTGTCCACGCACCTCATCGACCTGCCCGGCCTGGAGCCGCCGGCGGACCCGGTCTTCACCGCGCTGGACAACCTGGCCCGCATCGTGCAGGACAACATCGCCGCCGAGCTGGTGTTCCCCAAGGACACGAAGGTCGCCGACGCCCTCAAGGGCCAGCAGGACCTGCTCTCCGACGAGATCCTCAACCAGCTCGGCAGCACCACGGTGACGACCCTGTCCGCCCCGTCCTACAACACGGTCGCCGCCGCGGGGGTGTGCCCGGTCCCGCACTAGGTCTGAGCGCGGGGCTCAGATGTCCCGGAACGTCTCGATCTGCGCGCCCACCGAGTTGAGCCGCTCGGCCAGGTCCTCGTAACCGCGGTTGATGACGTACACGTTGCGCAGGACCGAGGTGCCCTCGGCCGCCATCATCGCGAGGAGCACGACCACGGCCGGGCGCAGCGCGGGCGGGCACATCATCTCGGCGGCCCGCCAGCGCGTCGGGCCCTCGACCAGCACGCGGTGCGGGTCCAGGAGCTGGAGACGGCCGCCGAGCCGGTTGAGGTCGGTGAGGTAGATGGCGCGGTTGTCGTAGACCCAGTCGTGGATGAGGGTCTTGCCCTGGGCCGCGGCGGCGATGGCCGCGAAGAACGGCACGTTGTCGATGTTCAGACCGGGGAACGGCATCGGGTGGATCTTGTCGATCGGCGCCTCCAGCTTGGAGGGCCGGACGGTGAGGTCCACCAGGCGCGTGCGCCCGTTGTCGGCGGTGTACTCGGCCGTGCGGTCGTGGTCGAGCCCCATCTCCTCCAGGACGGCCAGCTCGATCTCCAGGAACTCGATCGGCACGCGGCGCACGGTCAGCTCGGACTCGGTGACGACCGCGGCGGCGAGCAGGCTCATCGCCTCGACCGGGTCCTCGGACGGCGAGTAGTCCACGTCCACGTCGATGTGCGGCACCCCGTGGACGGTCAGGGTCGTCGTGCCGACACCGTCGACCCGCACGCCCAGAGCCTCCAGGAAGAAGCACAGGTCCTGGACCATGTAGTTGGACGAGGCGTTGCGGATCACCGTGGTGCCGTCGTGCCTGGCCGCGGCGAGCAGCGCGTTCTCCGTCACGGTGTCGCCGCGCTCCGTCAGCACGATGGGGCGGTCGGGCACGACGTCGCCGCGCACCTCCGCGTGGTAGAGCCCCTCGGTGGCCGTGATGTCCAGGCCGAAGCGGCGCAGCGCGATCATGTGCGGCTCGATCGTGCGGGTGCCGAGGTCGCAGCCGCCCGCGTAGGGCAGCTTGAAGCGGTCCATGCGGTGCAGCAGCGGGCCGAGGAACATGATGATGGAGCGGGTGCGGCGGGCCGCCTGCGCGTCGATGGCGTCCATGTCGAGCCGGGCGGGCGGGACCACCTCCAGGTCGACCCCGTCGTTGATCCAGCGCGTGCGGACGCCGATCGAGTTCAGCACCTCGAGGAGCCGGTACACCTCCTCGATCCGGGCGACGCGCCGCAGCACCGTGCGCCCCCGGTTGAGGAGGGACGCGCACAGCAGCGCCACGCACGCGTTCTTGCTCGTCTTCACGTCGATCGAGCCCGAGAGGCGGCGACCGCCGACCACCCGCAGGTGCATCGGTCCCGCGTAGCCCAGGGAGACGATCTCGCTGTCGAGCGCTTCGCCAATTCGAGCGATCATCTCAAGGCTGATGTTTTGATTGCCGCGCTCGATGCGGTTGACGGCGCTCTGGCTGGTGCCGAGCGCCTCGGCAAGCTGACTCTGTGTCCAGCCCCGGTGCTGGCGGGCGTCACGGATGAGCTTGCCGATACGTACGAGGTAGTCGTCTGCCATGGCGGCAGGCTATCTCACATATGAGATGACGCATCCCGGCGGGTCCGACGGAGGGAGCGTCCTTCTGGTGGGGTGTCAGTGACGCTTGGCTGTACGGGTCCTGCGCCAGCCGAAGGGGCCGGCAGGTCCATCGACGTGGTGCGGCGGCCGGTGCTGCTGTGCGTGTGCCGCGGCCCGTGCGAGCCGCCGCCCGTCGTGAGCGACCAGGACTTGCGGTTGATGTTGAGGCGCACTCCCGGCAGGATCCGGAAGCTCTTGCGGAACGTGAGCGGCATGACGGAGGGCTCCTTCCGTGCGGAGGCTTCCGCGTACCCCGGCGCGCCGCGATCAGTCGGCCCCCGGGCAGCGCTGGTGCTTCCCCTCGGCGCGTACGACGATGAGGGACATCGACGGCACCGCTTGATGGCACCGCCGGGTGATGTATTAGAGTTATCTCGACATCGAGATATCTGCCGAGGCGCACCGCGGCCGCACGGCACCGCCGAGTCTGACGGTCCCAGCGGGTAAGGCTTACCTAACTTAGCCTTACCTCACCGGATAGGCAACGTGGCGTGGCGGCAGGATTGCGGTGGAACGCGCACATATATGAAGGAGACTGTCGTGTCGGCGAACAGCTTCGACGCCCGCAGCACGCTGCGCGTGGGCGACGAGTCGTATGAGATCTTCAGGCTGGACAAGGTCGAGGGCTCTGCTCGCCTTCCCTACAGCCTCAAGGTGCTGCTGGAGAACCTGCTCCGCACCGAGGACGGCGCGAACATCACCGCCGACCACATCCGCGCGCTCGGCGGCTGGGACTCCCAGGCCCAGCCCTCGCAGGAGATCCAGTTCACGCCGGCCCGCGTGATCATGCAGGACTTCACCGGCGTGCCCTGTGTCGTCGACCTCGCCACCATGCGTGAGGCCGTCAAGGAGCTCGGCGGCGACCCGTCGAAGGTCAACCCGCTCTCCCCGGCCGAGCTGGTCATCGACCACTCCGTCATCGCCGACAAGTTCGGCACCAAGGAAGCCTTCGGCCAGAACGTCGAGCTGGAGTACGGCCGCAACAAGGAGCGCTACCAGTTCCTGCGCTGGGGACAGACCGCCTTCGACGACTTCAAGGTCGTCCCTCCGGGCACCGGCATCGTCCACCAGGTCAACATCGAGCACCTGGCCCGTACGGTCATGGTCCGGGGCGGCCAGGCCTACCCCGACACGCTGGTCGGCACCGACTCGCACACCACGATGGTCAACGGCCTGGGCGTGCTCGGCTGGGGCGTCGGCGGCATCGAGGCCGAGGCCGCGATGCTCGGCCAGCCGGTCTCCATGCTGATCCCGCGCGTCGTCGGCTTCAAGCTGACCGGCGAGCTCCCGGCCGGCACCACCGCCACCGACCTCGTCCTCACGATCACCGAGATGCTGCGCAAGCATGGCGTCGTCGGCAAGTTCGTCGAGTTCTACGGCGAGGGTGTGGCGGCCACGAGCCTCGCCAACCGCGCCACCATCGGCAACATGTCGCCGGAGTTCGGCTCCACCGCCGCGATCTTCCCGATCGACGGCGAGACGCTGAAGTACCTGAAGCTCACCGGCCGCTCCGAGCAGCAGGTCGCGCTCGTCGAGGCGTACGCCAAGGAGCAGGGCCTCTGGCTCGACCCGGCCGCCGAGCCCGACTTCTCCGAGAAGCTGGAGCTCGACCTCTCCACGGTCGTCCCCTCGATCGCCGGCCCGAAGCGCCCGCAGGACCGCATCGTCCTCGCGAACGCCGCCGAGCAGTTCAAGACGGACGTGCGCAACTACGTCGACTCGGTCGACGAGGCGGGCAAGGAGTCCTTCCCGGCCTCCGACGCCCCGGCCACCACGGACGGCGTCCCGTCGAACCCGGTCCTCGTGACCGCCCCCGACGGCTCGACGTACGAGCTGGACCACGGCGCGGTGACGGTCGCGGCCATCACCTCCTGCACCAACACGTCGAACCCGTACGTGATGGTCGCCGCCGCGCTCGTCGCGAAGAAGGCCGTCGAGAAGGGCCTGACCCGCAAGCCGTGGGTCAAGACCACGCTCGCCCCGGGCTCCAAGGTCGTCACCGACTACTTCGACAAGGCCGGGCTCACCCCCTACCTCGACAAGGTCGGCTTCAACCTCGTCGGCTACGGCTGCACCACCTGCATCGGCAACTCGGGCCCGCTGCCCGAGGAGGTCTCCAAGGCCGTCAACGACCACGACCTCGCCGTCACCTCGGTCCTCTCCGGCAACCGGAACTTCGAGGGCCGTATCAACCCCGACGTCAAGATGAACTACCTGGCGTCCCCGCCGCTGGTCGTCGCGTACGCCATCGCCGGTTCGATGAAGGTCGACATCACCAAGGACGCGCTCGGCGTCGACCAGGACGGCAAGCCCGTCCACCTGGCCGACATCTGGCCGACCGAGGCCGAGGTCAACGACGTCGTGGCCAACGCCATCGGCGAGGACATGTTCAACAAGTCCTACCAGGACGTCTTCGCGGGCGACGCCCAGTGGCAGGCGCTGCCGATCCCGACCGGTGACACCTTCGAGTGGGACAGCGAGTCCACCTACGTCCGCAAGCCCCCGTACTTCGAGGGCATGACGATGGAGACCACCCCGGTCTCCGACATCGCGGGCGCCCGCGTCCTGGCCAAGCTGGGCGACTCGGTCACCACCGACCACATCTCCCCGGCCGGCGCCATCAAGGCCGACACCCCGGCCGGCAAGTACCTCACCGAGCACGGTGTGGAGCGTCGTGACTTCAACTCCTACGGCTCGCGCCGAGGCAACCACGAGGTCATGATCCGCGGCACGTTCGCCAACATCCGCCTGCGCAACCAGATCGCGCCGGGCACCGAGGGCGGCTACACCCGCGACTTCACGAAGGAGGACGCTCCCGTCTCCTTCATCTACGACGCCTCGCGCAACTACATCGACCAGGGCATCCCGCTGGTCGTCCTCGCGGGCAAGGAGTACGGCTCCGGCTCGTCCCGTGACTGGGCCGCCAAGGGCACCGCGCTCCTCGGCGTCAAGGCCGTCATCGCCGAGTCCTACGAGCGCATCCACCGCTCGAACCTCATCGGCATGGGCGTCCTGCCGCTCCAGTACCCGGAGGGCCAGTCCGCGTCCTCCCTCGGCCTCACCGGCGAGGAGACCTTCTCCTTCACCGGCGTCGAGGAGCTGAACAACGGCACCACCCCGCGCACGGTCAAGGTCACCACCGACACCGGCGTGGAGTTCGACGCGGTCGTCCGCATCGACACCCCCGGCGAGGCGGACTACTACCGCAACGGCGGCATCATGCAGTACGTGCTGCGCAGCCTGATCCGTAAGTAGGCGGTCAGGTAAAGCAGTTGAGGGCCGCATCCCCGGAAGCCCGGGGGTGCGGCCCTTTCCTTAGTGGCGCAAGAAGGTGGCCCAGGCGGCGGGGCTGACGGTGAAGTGGGGGCCGTCGGGGTTCTTGGAGTCGCGGACGTGGACGGCGGTGGGGTGGGCGGCGACCTCGACGCAGGCGCCGCCTTCACTGCTGCTGTAACTCGACCTCCGCCAGTCGTAGGCGACTTCGAGGCACTGGCCGCCTTCGCTGCTGCTGTAGCTCGACTTGAACCAGTTCAATGCGGTGCTCATTGCTCTCCTAGCAGCCGGTCCAGCAGGCCCTTTGTCACCTGAGGAGTGAGGGCCTGTGATCGCAGCATCGCATATTTGCGCGCCAGGATGGACACCTCGTCGGCGTCAGAAACCCACTGGCTTCCGCGTTGAGACTCGGTGTACGCGAGGTGCTGATGGTCCGGTGTCTCCAGGAGGATGAAAGGTCCCGCGTCCCCGGCATTCTCGGGAGCGTCGAGCGGCAGCACCTGCAAGGACAGCCCCGGCAGATCTGCGTACTCGCGCAAGAACCGCAACTGCTGCACCCGCACGCTGGGTTCGGCGATAGCCATCTTCAGCGCCGGTTCCCAGACGACGAAGCTCATCGTCGGCGGACACTTGCGGTGCAGGATCTCCTGCCGCTGGACGCGGCCCGCCGTCTTGGTCTCGATCTCGTCCTCGTCGTACGCGGGTACACGCTGCCGCAGCAGGGTGCGGGCGAAGTCCGGCGTCTGGAGCAGGCCCGGCACGACCAGGGTGTCGTACCACGACAGGGCGATGGCCTCCTGCTCATGCTGGATGTACGACTCTGCCCACAACGGAAACTGGTCGATCTCCGGCAGGTTGGCCACCGCGACGGCCAACGCCCCTTTGGTCTCCAGCAGTTCATCCATGGCGGCGGCCAGGTCCGGCAACAACGGCCGCCGCCCCTGCTCAATGGCGGCGATGGTCGCCTCGGCGACGACAAGGCGCTCCGCGAGCCCCGCCTGTGTGAACCCGGCGGCCTTGCGGAACAGGGCGACGAGATCGGCCACCATCCTTATCGCCGACGGGTTCTTCGGCGTGTTCTTCTGGGGAGTTCTCTGCGGGCGCTTGCCGGGGCTCATGACGGACAATCTCCCCGCCTCCGATCTGACTCGACCCCATGCGAACCCCGACAGAGAATCTGTCGGGGTTGACGTACTGTATACGCGCCGTCACCGTCCGCGACGCTCTTCGCGTGAACGAGGCGAAGCAGACACTCCAACTCCCCGGCGCCCGCGAGCGGTTCTACCGGCGGGAACGCCAGTCGGTTCCGGCGGCACGGGCGTTCGTACGGGCGGCGCTCACCGACTGGGGCGTGGACGGCGAACGGGCGGACGACATCCTGCTCTGCGTCAGCGAACTCGCCACGAACGCCCTGGTCCACGGAGTGCCGCCCGGCCGCGGTTTCCTGCTGAGCGTCATCCCGTACGGGGGCGGCATCCGCGTGGAGGTCCACGACAGCGGCGACGGCGAACCGGCCGTGCCCCACGGCGCCCGGGACGCGGAGGGCGGCCGGGGCCTGTTCCTGGTGGAGACGCTGGCGGACAAGTGGGGCGTGGGGGCGCGGGACCCGGGGAAGGTGGTGTGGTGCGAGGTGGCTGCTCAGGGCATTCCGCGCCGGCTGCCCCAGTAGCGCAGGGTGGTTTCGCCCACGCTCGGATCGTCGGCGGCGGCGCGCTCCGTGCACAGGGTCTCCGGGGCGATCCGCTCGCCCCAGCACCGCCATCCGTTCCCGACACCGTCGGGCCGGAACTCGATCAACTGGGCCGGTCGCGCGGGAAGGCCGGTGGTCCGGAACCGGGGTGAGCGGATACTTTTCGTGTACTGGACGCCCTCACTGACGTAGGAGACCTGGAAGGACCAGGTGCACGCGCGTGCACCCGTCAGGACGTCCAGGTTGGCGGCCCAGGAGGTCTGGCCGTTCCCCAGCTCGATGTAGCCGCGGGAGAAGTACGGATAGGTCCCGTCGCGCGACTGACGGAGCAGGGGCGCGACACCGTCGGCCAGGTCCACCGCCACGTTGTCGACTTCTTCGCCGCCCTCCGGTGGCAGGTGGATGACCGTGGGCGCGGAGGAGTCGGAGCAGTGCACGTCGGTCGCGTCCATGCCCCTGACCGACACGGCGTGTGAGCGGTCGCTCTGGAGCGTCAGCTTGTAGGGGAAGGCGGCGCGGGGCGAGGCCCCGTTGTCCTGCCGACCGCCGTCACCGGGATAGACCAGGTGGGGCTTGTGGGCGAACCCGTTCAGCATGGAGAGGAATTCCGGAATGGTCGTCTCGGTGCCCAGCGGGTGTGTGACGACGGCGGTCTGCTCCGCCGGGGTGAGCGGTTCGTCGAAGACGATCCATTGCGCGTCGAGCCTGTTGTCGCGTAGGACGGAATCCGCGTCGTCGGACGAGGTCACCGCTGTCGTGAACGGTTCCTTCCCGGCCTCGATCGCGCCCCCGGCCGAATCCTCCGCCCGCGCGGTGGCGCTCATCGTCAGCAGGTTGAAGCCGAACTGGAAGTAGCTGGTCAGGACGGAGGTGACGAGCGCGAACGCGACGGTCGCGGCCACGATCTTCCAGCGGCCCCGGCGGTCGGCCCCGGCGAACCCGGGGATCCGGCTGTCGAGCACGCCGACCACCGGAGAGGGACCGGCGGCGGGCGGACCGGGCGCGGCCGGTGGGACGGCCGGGGCGGCTGGATGGGGTGGGTGCATCGGGAAAGGCGGGGCCCCGGGGACGGGCGGCACCGGAGGGGGCCACGGCGGCCGGGACGGGGGCGGCGGAACGGGGTTCTCCGGCATCAGCCACTCCTCGATCGGGCGTGATGCCCAGCTCAGGGAGGCCGCATTCTAGTCACCTTCGTAACGAAGGCACAGGGTATGCGCAAAGGAGGCGCAGCACCCCGCTCAGCTTGCCCGAGCCCGACGCGGGGGCCTCACCCCCGCGCGGCTTCCCACCCCTCGTGCGCGACGCGCACCTGGCGCCACAGCCCCGCCCGCGCGGCGGCGTCGACGTCGGCCAGGTCGAGGTGGAACACGTCGGCCAGCACGTCGTACCAGTCGTCGGCCGTGTCGATGACCCGCTCCTGCGTGCCCCCGGCGTCGATCCGGCGCAGTACGCAGCCGCGCATCATGTCCACGCCCTTGGCGTCGCGAAGCTGGACCTGGAGCACGCGGACGAACCCGGAGTCGGGCGAGGTGGACAGCTCCAGGTGCTTCGGTACGAAGGAGCTCAGCTCCACGGGTTCCGGCGCGAAGACCATCGCCTCGAACGCGCCGCGCGGATCATGGGCGAACCGCCACCCGCCGGGCACGACGGTCGAGGGCGCCATCCCGTACGTGAACGGCCCCTGCGTGTACGTGCCTTCGCGCAGCGGCAGCGGTTCGTACATCCCGCCCGCCAGCCCGATGTCGACGAGCCACCGCTCACCGTCGAGCCCGACCGTGAGCGCGAGATGGTCACCATCGGGCCCGTCCGGGTCCTCGACCTCGTCCTGCACCCCGGCCCGGTGCAACGTCACGTCGTAGCCGAGCGCCGCCAGGAGCGCGGCGAACGCCCCGTTGAGGTGGAAGCAGTAGCCGCCACGCCCCCGCAGGATCCGGGCGACGGACTCGGCGGCGCCGATGCCCGTCCGGCGCCCGAGCTGGTTGTCGAGGGTCTCGTACGGGATGCGTTCGGCGTGGGCCCGGTGCAGTTCCCAGAGCGCGTCGGCGGTCGGCGCCGACGGCCGCTCCACTCCCAACATGGCCAGATACGCGTCGACGTCGATCATGCGCCGCCCTCGCCCTCGTCACAGCTCGACTTGAACCAGTTCGGTGCGGTACTCATCGCTCTCCTGGCATGCGGTCCGGCGGGTCCTGCGCCCGCACGCACCGTACCCCGAAAACCGGATGACCCGGCCGGCCCGGCGGGGCTACCGTCGCCCGGTGACCGATGACCGCACGTCCCTCCACGCGACCGACGCCCCCGAGGACGGCTGGTTCCCGCAGAGCGTCGCCGCCGGCTACGACGACGGCGAGGACTCCGGCGCCGCCGCCTCGGCCGTCGACTTCCTCGCCGCGCTCGCCGACGGCGGACCCGCTCTCGAACTCGCCGTCGGCACCGGCCGCATCGCCCTCCCGCTGGCCGGGCGCGGCGTGCCGGTCACGGGGATCGACCTCTCCCGCGCCATGGTGGCGAGACTCCGCGCCAAACCCGGTGGAGCCGAACTCCCCGTCACTATCGGCGACATGACGACGACCGTGGTCGAGGGCGCCGGCACCTTCACGCTCGCGTACCTCGTCTACAACACCATCAACAACCTGACCACGCAGGACGCCCAGGTTGACGCGTTCCGCAACGCCGCGGCCCATCTCGCGCCCGGCGGCCGTTTCGTCGTCGAGGTCGGCGTGCCGGAACTGCGGCGGCTCCCGCCCGGCCAGGAAGCGGTGATCTTCGGCCTGTCCGGCGAGCGGGTCGCCTTCGACCGGTACGAGGACCTCACCCGCCAGCGCTTCAGCTCCCACTACGTGACGGTCGGCGCCGACGGCCGGGGCAGCCACCGGTCCATTCCCTTCCGCTACGTCTGGCCCGCCGAGCTCGACCTCATGGCGCGGCTGGCCGGGATGCGCCTGGAGCAGCGGTACGAGGACTGGGAGCGCGCTCCGTTCACCTCCGAGAGCGGCAGCCACGTATCGGTGTACGGCTTGCCGTGACATCGCGAAGGGCGGGCGTGAACCCTCCACGCCCGCCCACCGGAAGCACTTGCCCCGGGTGTGCGCGCTAGCTCAGCAACTCCACCTCCGCCACCGTCGCCGCGCCACCCGCGAACACCAGCCGGTAGTGCTTGTGCGTGCCCGGCGATGCCACCGTGAACGCCCGCGTCTGCTTGTCCCAGGTGAAGGACTCGCCGGAGCGTTCGTCGACCGTCTTCCAGGTCGTGCCGTCCTCCGACGCCTCCAGGGTCCAGCCCGTGGGGGCCTTCGCCTTGTCGGCCGACGTCAGCGTGTACTGCACGGCCTTCGTGCCGTCCGCGCCGACCGGCAGCTCCACCGAGGCCGAACTCGTTTCGGTGGCGGAGGAGTTGTCGAACAGCGGTCCGGACCCGGTGATCGCGTCCCTGCGCGGCGACGGCACCTTGTCGTCCTGGGTGATCGACGTGGGCGCCGCGTCGGCCCCCGTACCCCACTTCGACGGCTTGTCGCCCATCGCGAACTCGATGACCCCGCCCTTGGCGACGACCGAGTGCGGCAGCGACGTCTTGTTCCACGCCTTGCCGTTGACCTTCATGCCCTGTACGTAGATGTTCTTCGCGCTGTTCTTCGGCGCCTTGATGACGAGGTCGCGGCCGTTCTCCAGGTGCAGCGTCATCTTCGTGAACTGCGGGGAGCCGATGGCGTACTCACCGCTGCCCATGACCAGCGGGTAGAAGCCCATCGACGAGAAGAGGTACCAGGCCGACTGCTCACCGTTGTCCTCGTCGCCGTGGTAGCCCTGCCCGATCTCGCTGCCCGTGTAGAGGCGGGAGAGGACCTCGCGGACCTTCTCCTGCGTCTTGTACGGCTGTCCCGCCGCGTCGTACATGTACGTGACGTGGTGCGCGACCTGGTTGGAGTGGCCGTACATGCCCATCCGCACGTCACGCGCCTCGGTCATCTCGTGGATGACACTGCCGTACGATCCGGCGACCTTCGACGATCCGGTCTCGGGCGTCGCGAAGTACGTGTCGAGCTTCTTCGCGAGGCCGTCCTTGCCGCCGTAGAGGTTGGCGAGCCCCTTGCTGTCCTGGACGGCGGTGAAGGCGTAGCCCCAGGCGTTGGTCTCCGTGTAGTCGTAGCCCCAGATCGCCGGGTCGAACTTCTCCGACGGCACACGCCAGTCGCCCTTGGCGGTCTTGCCCTGGAAGAAGCCGGTGCCCGCCGCCTTGTCGTCGAACATGTTGACGTAGTCACGGGCACGGTTGAGGAAGTACTCCGACTCCTCCTTGTACTGCTTCTTGCCCGTCTTCTTGTAAAGGGCCTGGCCCATCTGCGCGATGCCGTAGTCGTTGAGGTATCCCTCCAGCGCCCACGACAGACCCTCGTGCGTGTCGGTGCTCGTGTAGCCGAGGAAGGGCGAGGTCTCCATGCCCTTGCGGCCCACGCCCGAGATCGGCGGCACCACGGTCGCGTTCTTCACGGCAGCCTTGTACGCGTCCTCGGTGTCGAAGTCGACGCCCTTCACGTACGCGTCGGCGAACGCCACGTCCGACGACGTGCCCGTCATCAGGTCCGCGTAGCCGGGCGAGGACCAGCGGGAGATCCAGCCGCCGTCCTTGTACTGCTGCACGAACCCGTCGACCAGTTCACCGGCCTTCTTCGGCGTGAGCAGCGAGTACGCGGGCCACGTCGTCCGGTACGTGTCCCAGAAGCCGTTGTTGACGTACGGCTTGCCCTCGACGATCTTCGCGCCGGTGTGGGTCGGCGAGTCCGGGCCGGTCATCGCGGTGAACGGCGACGCGTACAGGTACTTGTCGCCGACCTTCTCGAAGCCCGAGTTCGGGTACAGGTACAGGCGGTAGAGCGAGGAGTAGAGCGACGTGCGCTGGTCCTCCGTCGCGCCCTCCACCTCCACCTTGCTCATCAGCGCGTCCCACTGCGCGCGCGCCGCGTTGCGCACCGACGTGAACGACCGCTTTTGCGGCAGCTCCTGCGCCAGGTTGTCCTTCGCCTGGTCGATGCTGATGAGCGACGTCGCGAGCCGCAGGGTGACCGTACGGTCCTTGCCCGCCTCGAAGGTGAAGTGGCCCTTGACCCCGGCGGAGTCGGCGTCCTTCACCGGCTTGTCGAAGACGCCGTAGACGAAGAGGCGCGTCGCCCCCGTCGACAGGCCCGACTTGACGTCCGAGTAGCCGGTGACGATCCCGTTGTCCTTGTCGAGCGTGAGGCCGCCCTGCTCGGAGACGTTGTCGAAGACGACGCTCGCGTTGTCGCCCGGGTAACTGAAGCGCAGCGCGGCGGCGTGATCGGTCGGCGCCATCTCCGCCTTCACGCCGTTCTCGAACCGCACGCCGTAGTAGTACGGCTTCGCCGTCTCGTTCTCGTGCTTGAAGGGCAGCGCGCGGCCCGTCCGGGAGGTGTCCACCGTGGCCGCCGCCGACGGCATCATCTGGAACGTCTGCCGGTCGCCCATCCACGGGCTCGGCTCGTGGCTCGCGGCCAGCGCCTCCATCGTGGGCAGGTTGTCCGCGTTGTTGTCGCGCGCGTAGTCGTACAGCCAGCTCAGCGACCCGGCGTTGGTCACCGGCGTCCAGAAGTTGAAGCCGTGGGGGACGGCCGTCGCCGGGAAGGTGTTGCCGCGCGAGAAGCCGCCGGTGGAGTTGGTGCCGCGCGTCGTGGACGCGTAGTCGCTCACGTGCGCCTTGGGGCGCGTCGGTTCGGCCCGCGCGACGCTGATGTCGTCGACCCAGCCGCGGAACTTCGCCGGGCCCTTGGGGGAGTCGTACGCGACCAGCACCCGGTCGATCGTCCTGCCCGCGGCCACCGACCCGATGGACGACTTCACCGCGTTCCACTGGTTGACGTACAGCCGCTTGGCGGCGCCCTGACCCTGGGGGGTCAGCAGCCCGCCGTGCGAGTCGACCGCCTTGAGGTCGCTCAGGTACGTGCCGTCGGTGAAGGCGAGGTCGACGGAGACGTTCGTGGCGTCGTAGTCGAGGTCCGTGTCCGCCATCTGCGGGAAGACCTTGTACGACAGTTCGGTGTCACGCTGCACCGCCACATCGACGTCGAAGACCTTGTTGTACGAGTACGCGCGCCCGTCGCCCTTGTGCGTACCGGCGTAGCGCAGCGCCCGCTTCCCGGTGAAGCCGGCGCCCGCCTTGGCCGTGGGCGAACCGTTCGGCCCGCGGTCCACGAGCGAGAGCATGTCCTCGGGCGTCGGCGTCTGCTCGTCCCCGGTCGACAACTGGAGGTCGGCGAGCTGGGTGGCGTCGCCCGCGCCGTTGTTCTTCGTGAACTCGATCCGGAAGTGGGCGTACGCGGCCGGTTCACCGATCTCGTACGTCTTCGTCTGGAACCGCTCGCCGAACGTCTCGCCGGAGCGGGTGTCGAGCGTCGTCCACTCCTTGCCGTCGGCCGACCCCTTGAGGACCCAGTCCTTCGGGTCGCGCTCGGCGTGGTCGTTGGCGGAGGTCAGCGCGTACTTCGTGACCTTCGCCGGGGCGTCCAGGTCGTACTCGACCCAGGCGGTCGGCGTGAACGCCAGCCACTTGCTGCTCGACTCGCCGTCGAGCAGATTCTCCTTGGTCTCGCCGCCGCCCGCGTTCTCGTCACTGGCGCGGACCTCCGTGACGTGCCCGTTGACACTGCCCGGGACGCCGCCGCTGTAGCCGCCGTCGACGCCGCTGGAGCGCTTCGCGCCGTCCGGGGCGGTGTCGACCGTGTTCAGCCAGTCCGGCGCGGGCTGGCCCTCCTCGAAGGAGGAGCTGAACTCCTGGGCCGACCGCGGTTTCTGCGCCGGCGCGCTGGCCGCGGTCCCTTGACCGACCGCCGTCAGGACCAGCGCGGCCGCTCCGAGGGCCGCCGTGCTGGCGAGTCTGTGTCTGGATCGGCTGGCCCGGCTGGATCGGATCCGTCTGCCCTGCATGGATGAGCACCCTCCCGGCGGAGTCGACAACGTTGTCAGTTCGCTACGCAACGTCCAGTAGGGAGGTAAGTGGACAGTGGTGTCAAGGGTGTTGGCGTGTGTCGGCGGCGGGCCCGGCCGTATTGACCTCGGACGCGGTCGATCGGCCCCCGCGTCGAGGACGGCAGGGGCGTGCCGTCAGGCGGCGATCAACCGGAGCGTCTCGATGCGGTCCCAGCCGCGGGCGCTGAGTCGCTCCCTCACGCGGAGTTCCGGAGCGGCCAGGACCCGCAGGCACTGCTCGCCGCTGAGGCTGCGCGCGAGGGCCACGAGGGTCTCCAGGGCGCCGTTGGCCAGATAGTCGACCTGCGTGAGATCCACCGTGATCTCTTCGGCCGAGCGGCCGCACTCGGCGACCGCGACCGCCAGCGACGCCTTGTGGGCACCGATGACCTCGCCGAACAGGCGGATGCCGGTGCGTTGGTGCAGGGGTGCGATGAGGAGGAGGTCGTCCACGAAATAGCCGCGCATATGTGATCCCGGAGGCGAGGTGCCGCCCTGTGACGGAAAAAGGGACTCGGTCACGCGAACTCTGAACGGCGCTCATGAGTGCGGGAACACGGATCCCGCGAAGGCAGTCGCTGGCGTGGGGGCCTCCCTCGGCCCGAGCGATCGCCGGACGGGTGTCACCGCGCTTACGGCAACACACCGTCCACGTACTGCTGTGAACAGTACTGCCGCGAGGTCCGCACCGATAGTCCCGCTCGGAAGCGGAGCACCCGTGCCGGTCATCGGACCCACCCACCGCACCGTGCGCGCGCATGGCTGGAACACCGCGCCGAAAGCGGGCCATTCGTTCACTGTCCGAACGCAGAGCGCTCCGAGATGCCCCAGAACACGGATTTCGCACCGCTCATCCCCACCTGGACCCGTCGGCGGCTTCCGGTCGGTGCCCTACCAGTACACCCTTTGTACGCGCAGGAGTTGAGGAGATCGACATCTACCGGGCTGCGGCTTATTTCCGGGAGGTCTCAACTCGGAAAAGACCGACGCCCAAACCTGCATTCGATCTTGCCCCGCTCACAGTGAGTGGACTATACCTGTCGGCGTCCGGCCCGGCCGTGTTCAGGCCGCGGACGGACTCGGGGGGATCAGGGGGAATCGACGGGACGTGCGGGAGCACCGACCGCCGGGCATCTCTGCCGATCCCGGAACTTCCCGTACCACCCAGCTCCAACTGCGTTCCCTCGGGACGGCGCATTTCCGGACAGCCTCCGAAGATGCTTTTCCGGCCCGGGACCCGGGATTCGATCCCGGCACGACACAGCACATCACCGCGGTGCCGGGGAGGATCCGGTTCACCGCCTGAGTCCTGGAGAAGGCGAGGACTTGAGCATGGGATCCACTTCCGGCCCGAAGAACACCGGTGAGGGCACGAACCGCCGCGATCTGATCAAGCGGTCCGCGGCGCTCGGCCTGATCGCCGTCCCGTCGATGGGCTTCCTGTCGGCATGTGCCACCGGTGGCGGTGGCGACGACGGCGACAAGACCGACAAGCCCAAGGGCAAGACGTCCGCCGCCAACCCGCTGGGCGTGGAGAAGGGCGCCCCCCTGGAGGCGTTCATCTTCAAGGGCGGCCTGGGCGACCAGTACGCCAAGGACGCCGAGGCCGACTACACCAAGGCCTGGGGCGGCACCGTCAAGCACACCGGCACCCAGCAGGTCGGACCCAAGCTGACGCCACGCTTCTCCGGCGGCAACCCGCCGGACATCATCGACAACTCCGGCGCCGACCACCTGGACATGAACCGCCTGTCCAGCCAGGGCCAGTTGCAGGACCTCAAGGCCCTGATGGAGGCCGCGTCCCTGGACGACAAGTCCAAGACGGTCAAGGACGTCATCCACCCGTCGACGTACGAGAAGGGCCTGCACGGCGACGTCTTCGACGTCCTGTACTACGCCTTCACGATCTACGGCACCTGGTACTCGCAGAAGACCCTCGACGACAACGGGTGGGAGTACCCCAAGTCGCTCGACGACATGGTCAAGCTCTGCGGCCAGATCAAGAAGAAGGGCATCGCGCCCTGGACGTACGCCGGCAAGTACCCGTACTACGTCCACTTCAACCTGTTCGCCCAGATCGCCAAGATCGGCGGCATGGAGAACTGGATCAAGATTGACAACCTGGAGCCCAACGCCTGGACCAGCAACGACGCGGTCAAGCAGGTCGTCGAGCACTACGAGGAGCTGGCCAAGAAGGGCTACTTCCTCGAAGGCAGCCAGGGTCTGACCCACATCCAGTCCCAGACCGCCTGGAACAAGGGCAAGGCCGTCTTCATCCCGAACGGCTCCTGGGTGGAGAACGAGTCGGCGCCGACCACGCCCAAGGACTTCAAGATGGCCGTCGGCGCCCTCTTCGACGGCGGCGCGAGCGACGGGATGCCGCAGGGCACCCTGCGCGCCGAGCCCTCCGAGCCGTACATCGTCGCCAGCAAGGGCAAGAACCCGGAGGGCGGCATGGAGATGCTGCGCATCATGCTCTCCAAGAAGCACGCGCAGAACTTCGCGACAAAGGTGAAGTCTCTGACCTGTGTCGTGGACGCCACAGAGGGCATGACCCTCTCGCCGGGCCTCGCCTCGGCCAGCTCCGTGTTCAAGGCGGCCGGCACGAACCTGATCAGCCTCCAGCTCCAGGAGTGGTACCCGGACCTCACCGACGCCAAGATCGGTGGTCTCACGGGCGACCTGCTCACCGGTGACCTCTCCGCGGCCGAGTGGATCAAGAAGACCCAGGCGTACGCCGACAAGGTCGCCAAGGACGACGCGATCAAGAAGTTCAAGCGCACCAAGTGATCCGTGCGGCCCGGCAGTTCACCCTCCTGCCGGGCCCACAGCCCGCCGGCCCCGCGTCGGCGGGCCGTCCGGCGGCACCGCACTCGAAAGGGAAGGGCCGGGGAGCACCATGCAACACGGCAAGTACCGATTCATCGTGGGCTTCCTGGCCCTACCCGTCATCGTCTACGCGATCTTCGTGATATCGCCCTTCGTCCAGGCCTTCCAGATCTCGATGACGGACTGGTCCGGCCTGGTGGGCACCGCCAAGTTCGTCGGCCTCGACAACTTCGAACGCCTGTGGAACGACAGCGACTTCTGGAACGCGCTGCGGCACAACATCTACATGCTCGTCGCCGTCCCGATCGTCACGCTCGCCATGGGCCTGTTCTTCGCGTTCATGCTGAACGTCGGCGGAAAGCGCCGCAAGAACGAGGTCGTCACCGGCGTCGCCGGAACCAAGTTCTACCGCTTCGTCTTCTTCTTCCCGCAGGTCATCTCCATCACGATCATCGCGGTGATCTGGTGGAACGTGTACAACCCCGACCCGCAGGACGGCATGCTCAACTCCCTGCTCTCCACCGTGGGGTTGGACAGCCTGACCAATGCCTGGCTCGGTGAGAAGTCGATCGCCCTGCTCTGCATCATGGTCGTCATGATCTGGGCGAACGTCGGCTTCTACGTCGTCCTGTTCTCCGCAGCGATGGCCTCGATCCCGCGGGACATCTACGAGGCCGCGCTGCTCGACGGCGCCGACCGCTTCCAGACCTTCTTCCGCATCACCCTGCCGCTGCTGTGGGACACCGTGCAGACCGGCTGGGTCTACATGGGCATCATCGCGATGGACGCCTTCGCACTCGTCCAGATCATGTCCGTCAACATGGGCGGTCCGAACGGCGCGACGGACGTCATGCCGCTGCGCCTGTACGTCACCGCGTTCACCAACAGTCAGTTCGGCTATGCCTCCGCGATGGGCATCGCGATGCTCATCGTCACCATGGCCTTCGCCATTCTCACGATGCGCTTCGCGCGGCGTGAGCGCATCGAGTTCTAAAGGGCGGGCACCAGATGACGATCGAAACCGGCGAATCCGGTCGGGTCAGCAAGTCGGACGAGGCGCCCCCGAAGGTAGTGGCCCAGCGCGGCGGCGTCACCAAGAAGCCCGGCGCGGCCCGGGAGAAAAGCTCCGAGGGCGGCGTCCTCAACGTCTTCTCGCACGGCATGCTCGTCGTGTGGGCGCTCATGGTGGGCGTGCCGCTGCTGTGGGTGCTGTGGAGTTCCTTCAAGGACTCCAACGCCATTCTGACCAATCCGTGGGGCCTGCCCACCTCGCTGCACTTCGAGAACTGGGCCAACGCCTGGAACAAGGCGAACATGGGCCAGTACTTCCTCAACACGATCATTGTCGTGGGCGGCTCGGTGATCGGCACGATGGTGCTGGGATCCATGGCCGCGTACGTCCTCGCCCGGTTCACCTTCCCGGGCAACCGATTCATCTACTACCTGTTCGTGGCCGGAATGTCCTTCCCGGTCTTCATGCTGGTGATCCCGCTCTTCTTCGTGCTGCGGGACTTCCCCGGGACCTCGCTCCTGGCCACGTATCAGGGCCTCATCCTCGTCTATATCGCGTATTCGCTGCCCTTCACGGTCTTCTTCATGACCGCGTTCTTCCGTACGCTGCCGACATCGGTCGCCGAGGCGGCCATCATCGACGGCGCCTCGCACACCCGTACCTTCTTCCAGGTGATGCTGCCGATGGCCAAGCCCGGCCTCATCAGCATCGGCATCTTCAATTTCCTCGGGCAGTGGAACCAGTATCTGCTGCCGATGGTGCTCAACCAGGACGAGAAGAAGTACGTGCTCACCCAGGGCCTCGCGATGATCGCGCTGCAACAGGGCTACGAGAACGACTGGGGCGCCCTGATGGCAGGCATGATGATCGCCATGCTGCCCGTGCTGATCGTGTACTTCATCTTCCAGCGGCAGGTGCAGGCGGGCCTGACGGCGGGAGCGCTGAAGTAGGGCGCCGCCTCCACGGCGCTCGGTGCTCGGGTCCGGCCCGGAGACGCGGTCTCCGGGCCGGACCCTTGTGCGCCCGCTGGAACCGATTTCTGTCAAGGGCTTGACGGCGGAGACCCCTTCAGCGGAGCTTGGAGTTCATAACTTGTACAAGGGCCGGTCACCCGGTGTGACACGGGCCAGGGGCAGAGGGTGGAGAGTCAATGGAGACTCCGGGGTCGCAGTCGTCGCTGCACCGGGCCAATCTGGAGCGGGTCGTACGTGCCGTGCGGCTCGCCGGTTCGCTCACGCAGGCGGAGATCGCGAGGACTACGGGGCTGTCCGCGGCCACGGTCTCCAACATCGTCCGGGAGCTCAAGGACGGGGGAACGGTCGAGGTCACGCCGACCTCGGCCGGGGGACGCAGGGCCCGCAGCGTGTCGCTCAGCGGCGACGCGGGCATCGTCATCGGCGTCGACTTCGGCCACACGCACCTGCGGGTGGCCATCGGCAACCTGGCCCACCAGGTGCTCGCCGAGGAGTCCGAGCCGCTGGACGTGGACGCGAGCGCCGCGCAGGGCTTCGACCGGGCCGAGGAGCTGGTGGAGCGCCTGGTGGCGGCGACCGGCGTGGACCGTTCGAAGGTGGCCGGGGTCGGGCTCGGTGTGCCGGGCCCCATCGACGTGGAGAGCGGCACGCTGGGCTCCACGGCGATCCTGCCGGGCTGGACCGGCACCAGGCCCGCCGAGGAGCTGGGCCGGCGCCTGGGCGTGCCCGTGCACGTCGACAACGACGCCAACCTGGGCGCGCTCGGCGAGCTGGTGTGGGGCAGCGGCCGGGGCGTCAAGGACCTCGCCTACATCAAGGTGGCGAGCGGCGTCGGCGCCGGACTCGTGATCGACGGGAAGATCTACCGGGGACCCGGCGGCACGGCGGGTGAGATCGGGCACATCACGCTGGACGAGTCGGGCCCGGTCTGCCGCTGCGGCAACCGCGGCTGCCTGGAGACGTTCACCGCGGCCCGGTACGTGCTGCCGCTGCTCCAGTCGAGCCACGGCACCGATCTGACCCTGGAGGGCGTGGTCCGGCTCGCCCGCGACGGGGACCCGGGCTGTCGCCGGGTGATCGCTGACGTGGGCCGGCACATCGGCTCCGGCGTCGCGAACCTCTGCAATCTGCTCAATCCCAGCCGGGTCGTCCTCGGCGGCGATCTGGCGGAGGCCGGGGAGCTGGTCCTGGGGCCCATCAGGGAGTCCGTGGGGCGCTACGCGATCCCGAGTGCCGCCCGGCAACTCTCGGTCCTCCCAGGGGCCTTGGGGGGCCGCGCCGAGGTGCTCGGGGCCCTCGCCCTGGCCCTCAGCGAGATGGGCGATTCGACCCTTTTGGACGGCACGATGCCCGCAGTAACACCTGCCTTCACTTAGAGAACGCATGACACCGTTGCCATCTCGTTAAGGATTTACTCCTTGACGCTGGGGTTGCGGCCGAGTTGACTTCCAGCCACCTCGGCCGCAACGTCGCGGCCTCGTCAGGGAGGTTTCTGAAGTGAATACGCGTACGCGTCGTGCCGCCGTTGCGTTCTGTGCCACCGCCATGGCCGTCTCTCTCGCCGCCTGCGGCTCCGCCAAGGAGTCCAAGGGTGACGACAGCGACAAGTCGTCCAGCGCCAAGAAGGGCGACGACATCACCGTCGGTCTGCTCCTGCCGGAGAACCAGACCGCGCGCTACGAGAAGTTCGACAAGCCCATCATCGAGAAGCAGATATCCACGCTGACCAAGGGCAAGGGCAAGCTCGAGTACCTCAACGCCAAGCAGGACGCGACCCTCCAGTCGCAGCAGATCGACACGATGATCACCAAGAAGGTCGACGTGCTGATCCTGGACGCGGTCGACTACAAGGCCGTCGCCAACGGCGTGAAGAAGGCCAAGGACGCCGGTATCCCCGTCGTCGCGTACGACCGCCTGGCCGAGGGCCCGATCGCCGCCTACACCTCGTTCGACAACGAGGAGGTCGGCAAGACGCAGGGCGAGGCGCTGCTGAAGGCCATGGGCTCCAAGGCCACCAAGAGCAGCAAGATCGTCATGATGAACGGCGCGATCACCGACCCGAACGCCGCCTTCTTCAAGAAGGGCGCCCTCTCCGTCCTCAAGGACAAGGTGACCATCGCCAAGTCCTACGACACCAAGGAGTGGAAGCCGGAGAACGCCAACTCCAACATGGAGGGCGCGATCTCCTCGATCGGCAAGGGCAAGATCGCGGGCGTCTACTCCGCCAACGACGGCATGGCCGGCGGTATCATCACCGCCCTCAAGGCCGCGGGCCTCAGCAAGCTCCCGCCGGTCACCGGCCAGGACGCCGAGCTCGCCGGTGTGCAGCGCATCGTCACCGGCGACCAGTACATGAGCGTCTTCAAGTCGTACCCGCAGGAGGCCGAGACCGTCGCCAAGATGGCCGTCTCGATCGCCAAGAACGGCAAGCTCGACAGCGGCCTCGCCACGGGCACCGTCGACAGCGGCACCGAGAAGGGTGTCCCCTCCGTGATCGTCCCGGTCGTCTCCCTGACCCAGGACAACATCAAGGACACGGTCATCGACCAGGGCTACTACACCCTTGGCGAGATCTGCACGGCCAAGTACAAGGCCGCCTGCGACAAGATCGGTCTGAAGTAGTCACCCTCGCGGTAACTCCCCTGTCCCGCACGGGACGTGCGCGCCCCTTCCGGTAGCGCTCCCGTGCGAGCACGTCCGGCGCCCCGCCGCCGACAGCCCCGCAAAGCTCAACGGCGGGGCGCCGGACGGAACACCCCCCAGTCTTCACTTCTGTTCAACCTCCCGCCGGGTCAGGCCTTTGGCGGCGAAGGAGATGGTTCACGTGTCCGCTACGCCCGTGCTGGCGTTGCGCGGGGTCTCCAAGCGATTCGGTGCCGTCCAGGCGCTCACCGACGTAGAGCTTGAGGTCCACGCCGGTGAGGTGGTCGCCCTGGTCGGCGACAACGGTGCCGGAAAGTCCACCCTGGTCAAGACGATCGCCGGGGTGCACCCCATCGACGAGGGCGTCATCGAGTGGGACGGCAAGGCCGTCGCGGTCAACCGCCCGCACGACGCCCAGGCCCTCGGTATCGCGACCGTCTACCAGGACCTCGCGCTGTGCGACAACATCGACGTTGTCGGCAACCTCTTCCTGGGGCGCGAGATCAAGCGCCGCGGTGTCCTCGACGAGATCGAGATGGAGCGCCGCTCGCGGGAGCTCCTGGAGACGCTCTCCATCCGCATCCCCAGCGTGCGTATCCCGATCGCCTCGCTCTCCGGCGGTCAGCGCCAGGTCGTGGCCATCGCCCGCTCCATGCTCGGCGAGCCCAAGCTGGTCATCCTGGACGAGCCGACGGCCGCCCTCGGTGTCGAGCAGACGGCGCAGGTGCTCGACCTCGTCGAGCGGCTGCGCGAGCGCGGCCACGCGGTCATCCTCATCAGCCACAACATGGCCGATGTGAAGGCCGTCGCCGACAAGGTCGCCGTACTGCGGCTCGGCCGCAACAACGGCGTGTTCGAGGTCAAGACGACTTCGCAGGAAGAGATCATCTCCGCCATCACCGGCGCCACGGACAACGCCGTGACCCGTCGTGCGGCGCGCAGCAACGCGGAGGCTCAGAAGTGAGCATCGAAAAGACCGACAAGCCGCAGGCCCCCGTGGACGCGGCCCCCGCCGCCGCGGGCGCCAGCGTGGCCGCCGTCGACCCCCGGCTCCTCGTGCGGGAGCAAGGGTTCGCCGGCTACATAGGCGAGTTCAAGCGCAAGATCCGCGCCGGTGACCTCGGCGCGATCCCGGTCGTCATCGGCCTCATCGTCATCTGCGCGATCTTCCAGAGCCTGAACTCGGCGTTCCTGGGCGCGGAGAACCTCAACAACATCTTCGTCGCGATGGTCGCCACGGGCATGATGTCCGTCGGCATCATCTTCGTGCTGCTGCTCGGCGAGATCGACCTCTCGGTCGGCTCCGTCTCCGGTGTCTCCTCGGCGATCATGGCCGTAATGAGCATCACCCACGGGGTCAACGAGTGGCTGGCCGTCCTCACCGCCCTCGCCGCCGGTGCCGTCATCGGCGCCCTGCACGGCTTCTTCTTCGCCCGCATCGGCGCGCCCGCCTTCGCCGTCACCCTGGCGGGTCTGCTGTTCTGGAACGGCTTCATGCTCCAGATCCTCGGCGCCAACGGCACGATCAACATCGACAGCGACGGTGTGGTCGGCAAGCTCACCAGCTACTACTTCTCGGACGTCGCCGCCGCCTACGGCCTGGCCGTCGTCGCGGTCGTCGGCTACTTCGTGCCGACCTTCCTCGCCAACCGGCGCCGCGAGGCCGCGGGCATCCCGTCCCGGCCGCTCAGCGACATCGTGCTGCGCACGGTGCTGATGGCGGTCGCCGCGTTCGGTGTCGCGATCATCTTCAACCAGTACAAGGGCCTGCCGCTCGCGGTGCTGCTGTTCGCGATCGTCCTGGTCGGCTCCGACTTCGTGCTGCGCCGCACCGGCTACGGCCGCAAGGTCTTCGCCCTCGGCGGCAGCGTCGAGGCGTCCCGCCGTGCGGGCATCAACGTCACGGCGGTCCGTATCTCGGTCTTCGCCATCGCCGGTCTCTTCGCGGCGGTCGGCGGCCTCTTCTGGGCCTCCAAGATCGCGGCGGCCAACCAGAGCGCCGGCTCCGGTGACCTCCTGATGAACGTCATCGCCGCGGCCGTCATCGGTGGCACCAGCCTCTTCGGCGGCCGGGGCCGCACGTGGAACGCGCTGCTCGGTGTGCTGGTCATCACCTCGATCCAGTACGGCCTCGCCCTCCAGGGCATCGCCACCCCGATCCAGTACATGATCACCGGTGGTGTGCTCCTCGCCACGGTCGTCATCGACTCGGTCACCCGTAAGACCCAGAAGTCGGCCGGCCGCGCCTGACCGCTTCTGCCCCGTTCATCTGGGCTGACCGTGCCCGGCGTCAAGGACGACGCCGGGCACAGTCATGTCCGGACAGGGCCGATCGCGTGGCCGGCAACGCCCGGCCCGCCCGCCACCTCCGGTGGCGGAACATTAGACTCGACAGACCCGGCATGCTCGAACAGCTCAACCAGCTACTACAGCTCTACTGCAAGGAGGCACGGGTGCCGCTGCTGACCCGCATCACGGGACCGCGCGATCTGGACCGGCTCAGCCTGGAGCAGTTGGACCGGCTGGCGGAGGAGATCAGGACCTTCCTGGTCGACGCGGTTTCCAAGACCGGCGGCCACCTCGGCCCCAACCTCGGTGTCGTCGAGCTGACCATCGCCCTGCACCGGGTCTTCGAGTCCCCCAAGGACAAGGTCCTGTGGGACACCGGTCACCAGTCCTACGTGCACAAGCTGCTCACCGGCCGCCAGGACTTCTCCCGGCTGAAGATGAAGGGCGGCCTGTCCGGATACCCCTCGCAGGCCGAGTCCGAGCACGACCTCATCGAGAACTCGCACGCCTCCACCGTCCTCGGCTGGGCCGACGGCATCGCCAAGGCCAATGAGGTGCTCGGCAAGGACGACCACGTCGTCGCGGTCATCGGTGACGGCGCCCTCACCGGCGGGATGGCCTGGGAGGCGCTGAACAACATCGCCGCCGCCAAGGACCGCCCCCTGGTCATCGTGGTCAACGACAACGAGCGCAGTTACGCGCCCACCATCGGCGGCCTCGCCAACCACCTGGCCACCCTGCGCACCACGGACGGCTACGAGCGCTTCCTGGCCCGCGGCAAGGACCTCCTGGAGCGCACCCCGGTCGTCGGCAGGCCGCTGTACGAGACGCTGCACGGCGCCAAGAAGGGCCTCAAGGACTTCATCGCGCCGCAGGGCATGTTCGAGGACCTGGGCCTGAAGTACGTCGGCCCCATCGACGGCCACGACATCGAGGCCCTGGAGTCGGCGCTGATCCGCGCCAAGCGCTTCGGCGGCCCCGTCATCGTGCACTGCCTCACCGAGAAGGGCCGCGGCTACACGCCCGCCCTCGAGGACGAGGCCGACCGCTTCCACGGCATCGGCCCCATCCACCCCGACACCGGCCTGCCCGTCAAGGCCTCCGGCGCCGACTGGACCTCCGTCTTCGGCGACGAGATGGTCAAGCTCGGCGAGGAGCGCGAGGACATCGTCGCCATCACCGCGGCCATGCTCCAGCCGGTCGGCCTGAAGAAGTTCGCGGACAGGTTCCCCGACCGGGTCTACGACGTGGGCATCGCCGAGCAGCACGGTGCGACCAGCGCCGCGGGCCTCGCCGCGGGCGGCCTGCACCCCGTCTTCGCCGTCTACGCGACCTTCCTCAACCGCGCCTTCGACCAGCTCCTGATGGACGTGGCCCTGCACAGGTGCGGCGTCACCTTCGTCCTGGACCGGGCCGGGGTCACCGGCACCGACGGTGCCTCGCACAACGGCATGTGGGACATGTCGATCCTCCAGGTCGTCCCGGGCCTCAGGATCGCCGCCCCGCGCGACGCCGACCAGGTCCGCGCCCAGCTCCGCGAGGCCGTCGAGGTCCAGGACGCGCCCACGGTCGTGCGCTACTCCAAGGGCGCCGTCGGCCCGGCGGTCGAGGCCGTCGGCAGGGTCGGCGCCATGGACGTCCTGCGCGAGCCGGCCGCCGACCAGGCGGCCCGCCCGGACGTCCTGCTCGTCTCGGTCGGCGCGCTGGCTCCCATGTGCCTGGAGATCGCCGACCTCCTCGACAAGCAGGGCATCACGACGACCGTCGTCGACCCGCGCTGGGTCAAGCCCGTCGACGAGGCCATGGCCCCGCTCGCCGAGCGCCACCGCGTCGTGGTCACGGTGGAGGACAACTCCCGGGTCGGCGGTGTCGGCTCGGCCGTCGCCCAGGCCCTGCGCGACGCGGGCGTCGACGTACCCCTGCGTGACTTCGGCATCCCGCCCCGCTTCCTCGACCACGCCTCCCGCAAGGAGGTCATGGCGGAGATCGGCCTCACCGCCCCCGACATCGCCCGCCAGGTCACCGGCCTGGTCGCGAAGCTGGACGGCCGTCACGAGCGCGCCGCGCGGGACGAGATGGAACCCGCCAGGGACTGAGCCCCCGTCGAGGGCCGGACCGGATTGACCCATCGGGCGGTCCGGCCCGGCCCTTTCGCGTGAAACGCGAGAGTGATCAGCCCGTCGGCGGCTACTCGTCCCGATCATGTCGGGGACGACAAGGCGACGGAGGCAGCCGGTGAGCACCCAGCCAGACGCGGGACGCGTACGCAACGGCCTGTTCAGGACGAAGTCCATCGAGCAGTCCATCCAGGACACCGAGGAACCCGAGCACAAGCTCAACAAATCGCTGTCCGCCCTCGACCTCACGGTCTTCGGTGTCGGCGTCGTCATCGGCGCGGGCATCTTCGTCACCACGGGCACCGTCGCCAAGAACTACGCGGGCCCCGCCGTCGCCCTCGCGTTCGTCGTCGCGGGCATCGTGTGCGCGCTGGCCGCGCTCTGCTACGCCGAGTTCGCCTCCACCGTGCCGGTGGCCGGTTCCGCGTACACCTTCGCCTACGCCTCGCTCGGTGAGTTCGTCGCCTGGATCATCGGCTGGGACCTCGTCCTGGAGCTGGCCCTGGGAGCCGCCACCGTCGCCGTCGGCTGGGCCGGTTACGTCCAGTCGCTCCTCGACAGTTGGGGCATCCCGCTGCCGACCGCGCTGCTCGGCCCCTCCGACGGCAGGTTCGGCTTCAACATCGCCGCCGCCCTGCTCATCCTGGCGATGACCGGGGTCCTCGTCGCGGGCGTCAAGCTGTCCGCGCACGTCACCTCACTGGTCGTCGCCGTCAAGGTCCTCGTCGTCCTCATCATCATCGCCGTCGGCAGCTTCCACATCGTCGGCGCCAACTACTCGCCGTTCATCCCGCCGCAGAAGGACGTGCCCGGCGGGTCGGGGCTCAGCGCGACCGTCCTCGAGACGGCCTTCGGCTACACCCCCTCCGCCTTCGGCGTCATGGGCGTCTTCACCGCCGCCGCCGTCGTCTTCTTCGCGTACATCGGCTTCGACGTCGTCGCCACCGCCGCCGAGGAGACCGTCGACCCGGCCAAGGACGTACCGCGCGGCATCATCGGCTCCCTCGCCATCTGCACGGCCCTGTACGTCGCCGTGTCGATCGTCGTCACCGGCATGCAGAAGTACGACACCCTCAGCGCGGACGCCCCGCTCGCCGACGCGTTCAAGGCGATCGGCCAGCCGTTCTGGGCGGGCCTCATCAACTTCGGCGCCATCATCGGCCTCGTCACCGTCGTCATGATCCTGCTCCTCGGCCAGGGCCGCGTCTTCTTCGCGATGAGCCGCGACGGCCTCCTGCCGAAGGTGTTCAGCGAGGTCCACCCGAAGTTCCGCACGCCCTACCGCTCGACGGTCATCCTCGGCGTCGCCTCCGCGGTCCTCGCCGGGTTCGTCTCCCTCGAAGAGCTCTCCAAGCTCGTCAACATCGGCACCCTGTTCGCCTTCGTCGTCGTCGCCCTCGGCGTGATCATCCTGCGCCGCACCCGCCCCGACCTGCCGCGCGCGTTCCGCGCCCCCTGGGTGCCCGTCCTGCCGATCGCCTCGGTCGCCGCGTCGGTGTGGCTGATGCTCAACCTCTCGGTCGAGACCTGGCTGCGCTTCCTCGCCTGGATGGTGCTCGGCCTGCTCATCTACTCCGCGTACGGCCGCACCCACAGCAAGCTCGGCCGCCGCGACAGTGCGTGACTCTCGACCCCGCGACCGCTACGGGTACACCGTGCGCGGGCCGACGCAGCGCGCCCCCGACTCCTCGACCCTGCGCCGCAGTTCGCGGTCGGCCGTCACGACCACGCACGCCTCCGCCGCGCCGGCCGTCACCGCCACGATGTGGTCGTCGCCCTCGCCCGGCGCCTCCTCCACCCTGACCCCGGGCACCGGTTCGATGCCGCGTGCCCGGCCCTCGACCACCAGCACCACCTCCTCGCCGGGGTGGAGCTCGGCGTAGACCGCGAGACGGTCCCGCAGGCGGACGGCGGCGGCGCGCCGGTCGTGCCACCAGCCGTCGGGGACGGACCCGACGACGTTCGCACCGTCCACCACCAGGAGAGTCGTCATACCGGAAACCGTACCGGGGCCGGGACCGGGGCAGCGTCCGCCGCCACCTAAAATGGAGCGGTGAACGGCGACTGGCTGATACGCGGACGCGACGGCGGACTCTGCGCCTACGCGCACCATCCCGACGGCGACGCGGTCGTCTGCCGCACCGAGCGGACGCCGGGCGGCACCTGGTCCGAGGCGCGCACGGTCGGCGGCGAGCAGCGCCTGCACCCCGTGCTCGCCCTCGCCCAGGCCCCCGGCGGATACGTTCATCTGGTGTCCTGGCGGCCCACCGTCCCCGGCGAGTCGGGCCTCGTCCACTCGACCCACTTCCAGCCGCACCTCGCGGCGCTCGACTGGACCCCCATCGGCCACCCCAACAAGACGGGCGACCGCACCGGCCCGCCCGCCGTGGCCGTCGACGCGCAGGGCCGCGCCCACGTCTTCGTCCGCAACAGGGGCGGCGGCGTCAACATGCGCGCCCAGTTGGAGAAGGGCGGCTGGGGCCCCTGGCGCGACCTCAAGGGCAGACGCGTCCGCGGTGAACTCGCCGCCGTCACAGGCGAGTCGGGACTGATCACCCTGTACGCGGCCGGTGAGGAGCGCATCTTCCGCTGGCGCCAGCAGGAGCCCGGCGCGGTCCCCGTCGAGGACGAGAAGCCGCAGCAGGTCGCGGTCCGCCCGGACACGCTGTGGGCCCTCGCCACCTCCGCCGAGCACACCACGCTCTTCTACACGGACGAGGACGACGCCCTGTGGGCCTGGCGCGGCGAGGACGCCCCGGTGCGCCTGATGGACGCGGCGGGCCCCGGCTCCGTGACGGCGATCCGCTGCTCGCTCGACGGCGTGGACTGCACCCTGCTCGCCCAGCGCGCCCGCAGCGGCCGCGTCGCCTTCGCCGCGTACCCCACGGAGATGGAGTCGGCCGGCGCGTGGTGGACGGAGTCGGGCCCGGCGCTGCCGCCCGACGCCCGGATCGCGCTGGCCGAGGACGCGCACGGCCGGGTGGTGGCGGCGACCTACGTCCCCGGCAACCCGCCCCAGATGCACCTCACCCGCCGCAAGCAAGAACCGGGGCTCGCCCTGGAGGCATGGCGCGGCGTGCTCTGAGCAGCCGGAAGGGGCGCGGGAAACCGCCGACCAGCCCCAACTGGTCCGCGGTTCCCCACGCCCCTCGGTGTTCCGGGACGGGAGCGCTACCGCTTACGCGGGCACGCTCGCGACGCCCGCCTCCAGGAACCGCTTGCCGTTCACCCGCTCCGAGACGCCCTCGCGGTCCAGGTACGGCGTGATGCCGCCCAGGTGGAAGGGCCAGCCGGCGCCCGTGATCAGGCACAGGTCGATGTCCTGGGCCTCGGCGACGACGCCCTCGTCGAGCATGAGCCCGATCTCCTGGGCGACGGCGTCGAGCACACGGTCGCGGACCTGCTCCTCGGTCAGGACGACATCGCCCTGCTTGAGGAGCGCGGCGACCTCGGGGTCCAGCTCCGGCTTGCCGGAATCGTAGACGTAGAAGCCGCGCTTGCCCGCCTTGACGACGGCCGCGAGGTTCGGGGAGACGGTGAAGCGCTCCGGGAAGGCGCGGTTCAGGGTCTCCGAGACGTGCAGACCGATGGCCGGGCCGACCAGCTCCAGGAGGACCAGCGGCGACATCGGCAGTCCGAGCGGCTCGACGGCCTTCTCGGCGACCTCGACGGGGGTGCCCTCGTCGATGACGTTCTGGATCTCGCCCATGAAGCGGGTCAGGATGCGGTTCACGACGAACGCCGGGGCGTCCTTCACGAGCACCGCGGTCTTCTTCAGCTTCTTGGCGACGCCGAACGCCGTGGCCAGCGCCGCGTCGTCGGTCTTCTCACCGCGCACGATCTCCAGGAGCGGGAGGATCGCGACCGGGTTGAAGAAGTGGAAGCCGACGACCCGCTCGGGGTGCTTCAGCTTCGACGCCATCTCGGAGACCGACAGCGAGGAGGTGTTGGTGGCGAGGATCGCGTGCGCCGGGGCGACCGCCTCGACCTCGGCGAACACCTGCTGCTTGACGCCGATCTCCTCGAAGACGGCCTCGATGATGAAGTCCGCGTCGGAGAAGCCCTCCGCCTTGTCGAGCACGCCGGAGACGAGGCCCTTGAGACGGTTGGCCTTGTCCTGGTTGACGCGGCCCTTGCCGAGCAGCTTGTCGATCTCGGCGTGGACGTAGCCCACACCCTTGTCGACGCGCTCCTGGTCGATGTCGGTCAGGACGACCGGCACCTCCAGGCGGCGCAGGAACAGCAGGGCGAGCTGCGAGGCCATCAGGCCCGCGCCCACGACGCCGACCTTGGTGACCGGGCGCGCGAGCGACTTGTCGGGCGCGCCCGCGGGCCGCTTGGCGCGCTTCTGCACCAGGTTGAACGAGTAGATACCGGCGCGCAGTTCGCCGCCCATGATGAGGTCGGCGAGCGCCGTGTCCTCGGCGTCGAACCCGGCCTGGAGGTCCCCGCTCTTCGCGGCGGCGATGATCTCGAGCGCGCGGTACGCGGCCGGGGCCGCCCCGTGCACCTTGGAGTCGGCGATGAACCGGCCGCGCGCGACGGCCTGGTCCCAGGCCTCGCCACGGTCGACGTCGGGCCGCTCGACCTTGACGTCACCCTTGAGCACCTGGGCGGTCCAGAGCAGCGACTGCTCCAGGAAGTCGGCGCCCTCGAAGATCGCGTCGGCGATGCCGAGCTCGAAGACCTGCTTGCCCTTGAGCTGCTTGTTCTGGTTGAGCGAGTTCTCGATGATCACCGAGACCGCGCGGTCCGCGCCGATCAGGTTCGGCAGCAGCGCGCAGCCGCCCCAGCCGGGGACCAGACCGAGGAAGACCTCGGGCAGCGAGAAGGCGGGCAGCGCCTTCGACACGGTGCGGTACGAGCAGTGCAGACCGACCTCGACGCCACCGCCCATGGCGGCACCGTTGTAGTACGCGAACGTCGGCACGGCGAGGCCCGAGAGGCGCTTGAAGACCTCGTGGCCGCCCTTGCCGATGGCCAGCGCGTCATCGTGGTTCTTCAGCAGCTCGACACCCTTGAGGTCGGCGCCGACCGCGAAGATGAACGGCTTGCCGGTGATGCCGACACCGACGATGTCGCCCGCCGCGGCCTCGGCCTCGACCTGGTCGATCGCGGTGTTCAGGTTCGCCAGCGAGCCCGGGCCGAAGGTGGTCGGCTTGGTGTGGTCGAAGCCGTTGTCCAGCGTGATCAGCGCGAACCGGCCCGCCCCGTACGGGAGGTCGAGGTGGCGTACGTGCGCGGAGGTGACGACCTCGCCGGGGAACAGCTCGGCGGCACCCTTCAGGAGCTCAGCGGTGGTGGTGCTCACTTGTCGCCTCCGGCGTCCTTGTGGTGCGGGTTCTCCCAGATCACCGTGGCGCCCATGCCGAAGCCGACGCACATGGTGGTGAGGCCGTAACGGACCTCCGGCTGCTCCTCGAACTGACGGGCGAGCTGCGTCATCAGACGCACACCCGAGGAGGCCAGCGGGTGGCCGAACGCGATGGCGCCGCCGTACTGGTTGACGCGGGCGTCGTCGTCGGCGATGCCGTAGTGGTCCAGGAACGCGAGGACCTGGACGGCGAACGCCTCGTTGATCTCGAAGAGGTTGATGTCCTCGATGGCGAGGCCCGCCTTGGCGAGCGCCTTCTCCGTGGCCGGGATCGGGCCGTAGCCCATGACCTCCGGCTCGACGCCCGCGAAGGCGTAGGAGACGAGGCGCATCTTGACCGGCAGGTCGTGCTCGCGGGCGAACTCCTCGCTCGCGATGATCGACGCGGTGGCGCCGTCGTTCAGACCCGCGGCGTTGCCTGCCGTGACGCGGCCGTGCGTACGGAACGGCGTCTTGAGCCCGGCGAGGTTCTCCAGCGTCGTGCCCGGCCGCATCGGCTCGTCAGCGGTCACGAGCCCCCAACCGGTCTCGCCCACCTCGGCGTTGGTGTTGCGCACCGAGATCGGGACGAGGTCCTGCTGGATCTTGCCGTTCGCGTACGCCTTCGCCGCCTTCTCCTGCGAGCGCACGGCGTACTCGTCGGCGCGCCGCTTGGTGATGTGCGGGTAGCGGTCGTGCAGGTTCTCGGCGGTCATGCCCATGAACAGGGCGGACTCGTCGACCAGCTTCTCGCTGACGAAGCGGGGGTTCGGGTCGACGCCCTCACCCATGGGGTGGCGGCCCATGTGCTCGACACCACCGGCGATGACGGCGTCGTACGCGCCGAACGCGACGGAGCCCGCGGCGGTCGTGACGGCCGTGAGCGCACCGGCGCACATGCGGTCGATGGAGTAGCCCGGGACGGACTGCGGCAGCCCCGCGAGGATGCCCGCCGTGCGGCCCAGCGTCAGGCCCTGGTCACCGATCTGGGTGGTCGCGGCGATGGCGACCTCGTCGATCTTGGCCGGGTCCAGGTTCGGGTTGCGGCGCAGCAGCTCCCTGATGGCCTTCACGACCAGGTCGTCGGCCCGGGTCTCGTGGTAGATGCCCTTCGGGCCCGCCTTGCCGAACGGGGTGCGGACGCCGTCGACGAAGACGACGTCCCTGACGGTACGAGGCACGATGGCTCTCCTCCAAGATGCGGGACGGCACTGCCACGGCGCGCGGCTGAGCGCGCGCTCATGCCCTCATGCTACTTGCGAGTAACCATGCTGCCCAGCCCCCCGGGCCGGAGCGGCGAACGTCACATCGCCGGGTGCGGGCCGGTGGGGGCGCGGGGAACGCGCGCTCAGCCCCTTACCGGCCCGCGGACAGCCAACCCCTACGCCCGGGACGCCAGCGCCGCGACCAGTACGGGAGTGACCTGCTCCACCTGCCAGCGCCGCGCCCCGTGCGAGGTGAGCGCCGCCGCCACGGACTCCGGGTCGACGACCGACGGCGGCTCCCAGCAGACCCGCCGCACGGTGTCGGGCGTGATCAGGTTCTCCTGCGGCATGTTCAACGTGTCGGCCAGCGTCGACACCGCGGCCCGCGCCGCGGACAGCCGGGCCGCCGCCGCCGGGTCCTTGTCCGCCCAGGCCCGGGGCGGCGGCGGTCCGGCGATCTGCTGCCCGGGCTGCGGCAGCTCCGCCTCCGGCAACTCCCTGGCCCGGTCCACGGCGGCCTGCCACTGCTCCAGTTGGCGTCGGCCCATGCGGTGCCCGAAGCCGGGGAGCGCGGCCAGCGCGTGCACGTTGGGCGGCAGGGCGAGCGCGGCCTCGACGATCGCCGTGTCACCGAGGACCTTGCCCGGCGACACGTCACGGCGCTGCGCGACCCGGTCCCGCGCGGTCCACAGTTCACGGACCACGGCCATCTGCCGGCGCCTGCGCACCTTGTGCATGCCGGACGTCCGCCGCCAGGGGTCCTTGCGCGGCGGCGCGGGCGGCGCGGAGGCGATCGCCTCGAACTCCTGGCGGGCCCAGTCGAGCTTGCCCTGCCGGTCGAGCTCCTTCTCCAGGGCGTCGCGCAGATCGACGAGCAGCTCCACGTCGAGGGCCGCGTAGCGCAGCCAGGGCTCGGGCAGGGGCCGCGTGGACCAGTCGACCGCCGAGTGGCCCTTCTCCAGGACGAAGCCCAGCACGTTCTCGACCATCGCGCCGAGGCCGACGCGCGGGAATCCGGCGAGCCGTCCGGCCAGTTCCGTGTCGAACAGCTCGACGGGCACCATGCCTATTTCGCGCAGGCAGGGCAGGTCCTGAGTGGCCGCGTGCAGCACCCACTCGGCGTCCTCGACGGCCGCGCCGAGACCGGAGAGGTCCGGACAGGCGACGGGATCGATGAGCGCGCTGCCCGCGCCCTCGCGGCGCAACTGCACCAGATAGGCGCGCTGTCCGTAGCGATAACCGGAAGCGCGCTCGGCGTCGACGGCGACAGGTCCGGTGCCCGCGGCGAAGGCCGCGACCACCTGCGCGAGCGCGGCCTCGTCGGCGATCACCGGCGGAATGCCCTCGCGCGGTTCGAGCAGGGGGATCGGCGCCGTCTCGACGTCGTCCGGAGGGGCGCCTCCGGTGGTGCGCAGTGAACTGTCTGCTGCGGTCTCTTGGGCGTCGGTCACCTGTCAAGGGTATCTGTGAACGGACGGCGCCCGTCGACGGAACGTTCCGTCGACGGGCGCTGAAGGTGTGTGAACCGGAAAGATCCGGCCAGGTTGTGACAGGTCGGTTCAGTGGATGATTCCGGTGCGCAGGGCGACCGCCACCATCCCGGCACGGTCGCCCGTGCCGAGCTTGCGGGCGATCCGGGCGAGGTGGCTCTTGACGGTCAGGGCGGACAGGCCCATCGAGACGCCGATGGCCTTGTTCGACTGGCCCTCGGCGACGAGGCGGAGCACCTCCACCTCGCGGCCGGACAGTTCGCGGTAGCCGCCCGGGTGGCTCGGGGCACCCGGGGGGCGGCGGTGCATACGGGCGGCGGCGGACCCGATGGGGGCGGCGCCGGGACGGGTGGGGAGTCCTACGTTCGTGCGGGTGCCGGTGACGACATAGCCCTTGACGCCGCCCGCGAGGGCGTTGCGCACGGCACCGATGTCGTCGGCGGCGGAGAGGGCGAGGCCATTGGGCCAGCCCGCGGCTCGGGTTTCGGAGAGGAGCGTCAGGCCGGATCCGTCGGGGAGGTGGACGTCGGCTACGCAGATGTCGCGGGGGTTGCCGATGCGGGGACGAGCCTCCGCGACGGACGAGGCCTCGATCACGTCGCGAACACCGAGCGCCCACAGATGGCGGGTGACGGTGGAGCGGACGCGCGGGTCGGCCACGACCACCATGGCGGTCGGCTTGTTCGGGCGGTAGGCGACCAGGCTTGAGGGCTGCTCGAGGAGAACGGACACCAGGCCTCCTGGGGTGCGGGACGGAGCCGGCTCGGGGGTGAAGCCGGGACGAACCGTGCTTTCAAGGTCACAGAGGTCTTCGGCAGTAAACCCGCCCGCCTTTAGAGAAAGATCACGATTTGGTGAGTAACAATCCACGCAATTCAGACACAGTATCGATCATCCGAAGATCAAACCGAATCGAAACGAGTAACGGCCGCGTCGGACATGCGCCGACGCGGCCGAAAACAGACCCTCCGTGATAGTGCGGGATCAGGCGGGGCGGGGTCCCCGGCGCTGCGGCAGGGACACCACAGCGCTGTCCGAACCGATCTGACCGCTCGGGCCGTTCACCCCCACCACCGGGGGCAGACCCGCGACCTGACACAACAACTCGCACCACGCGGCGAGATGCGCGGCCGTGTCCGGGATGCCGCCAGGCCCCTCGCGCGGCGTCCAGGACGCGCGAATCTCGATCTGCGAGGCGGGAGGCCGGTCCCCGATCCCGCCGAAATAGTGCGAACCGGCGCGGGTGACCGTGCCGGAGGGCTCCCCGTACCCGAGACCGCGCGCCGCCAGCGCACCCGTCAGCCACGACCAGCAGACGTCGGGGAGCAGCGGATCGGCGGCCATCTCGGCCTCCAGCTCCGCGCGCACCAGCGTCACCAGACGGAACGTGCCGTGCCACGCCTCGTGCCCGGCCGGGTCGTGCAGCAGGACCAGGCGCCCGTCGGCCAGGACGTCGTCGTCGGGGTCGGCGGCGACCGCGTCGACGACCGTGGCCTCCAGCGCGTAGGAGAAGGGGGCCAGGCGCTGCGGCGGGCGCGTGGGGTCGATCTCGATCTCAGGTCGCAGCCGCGCGGACCGCAGGGCGTCGACCGCCGTACGGAAGGCCAGGGGGGTGGACGGAGCCGTCTCGTCCTCTTGTGCAGCGTTCATGTCCCGAGCGTTCTGCCCCTCCCGCACCGATTCACTCATCCCGTCCGAGTCGCCCGACTCTTCCGGGCTGTCCGACCGTCGTCCCAGAGCCGCAGCCATGCCGGGAAGGTTAAGGGGAACGAGCGCCGCGCGCAGGCAAGGACACCCGGCACCGCCGCCGTTCTCCTGTCGCTTCTCCTGTCGCCCGGGGGCCGTGCGAGACTTTCCGGTGTGAGTGCCAACACCGAGGCCACGGGCCAGCAGCCGTCAGCGACGCACGACGCCGTCAAGGATTCCGCCTTCCTCAGGGCGTGCAGGCGCGAGCCCGTGCCGCACACGCCGGTGTGGTTCATGCGGCAGGCGGGGCGCTCGCTGCCCGAGTACCTCAAGGTCCGCGAAGGCATCCCGATGCTGGAGTCGTGCATGCGGCCCGAACTGGTCGCCGAGATCACGATGCAGCCGGTGCGCCGCCACAAGGTCGACGCCGCGATCTACTTCAGCGACATCGTCGTGCCGCTCAAGGCCATCGGTGTCGACCTCGACATCAAGCCCGGGGTGGGCCCGGTCATCGCGCAGCCGATCCGTACCCGCGCCGACCTGGACCGGCTGCGGGACCTGACCCCGCAGGACGTCTGGTACGTCACCGAGGCCATGGGCCTGCTGACCGCCGAACTCGGCGCGACACCGCTCATCGGCTTCGCGGGCGCCCCGTTCACCCTCGCCAGCTACCTCGTCGAGGGCGGCCCGTCGCGCAACCACGAGCACACCAAGGCGCTCATGTACGGCGACCCGCAGCTCTGGGCCGACCTGCTCGACCGGCTCGCCGACATCACCTCCGCCTTCCTCACGGTGCAGATCGAGGCGGGCGCGAGCGCCGTGCAGCTCTTCGACTCCTGGGTCGGCGCGCTCTCCCCGGCCGACTACCGGCGCTCCGTCATGCCCGCCTCGCAGAAGGTCTTCCGGGCCGTCGAGTCGTACGGCGTGCCGCGCATCCACTTCGGTGTCGGCACCGGTGAACTGCTCGGGCTCATGGGCGAGGCCGGCGCGGACGTCGTCGGCGTCGACTGGCGCGTGCCGCTCGACGAGGCCACCCGCCGTGTCGGCCCCGGCAAGGCGCTCCAGGGCAACCTCGACCCGGCGGTGCTCTTCGCCACGACCGAGGCCGTCGAGACGAAGGCCCGCGAGGTGCTCGACGCGGCGGCCGGCCTGGAGGGCCACGTCTTCAACCTCGGGCACGGCGTCCCGCCGAACACCGACCCGGACGCGCTCACCCGCCTCGTCGAGTACGTCCACACGCAGACCGCGCGCTAGCCGGCGCCTCCTCGGGGCGGCCGTGCCTAACCGGCCGCCCTGACCGCCGTCACCGCCTTGCGGGCCGCGACCAGCACCGGATCCCACACCGGTGAGAACGGCGGCGCGTACCCCAGGTCCAGGGCCGTCATCTGTTCCACCGTCATCCCGGCGGTCAGCGCGACCGCCGCCACGTCGACCCGCTTCGCGGCGCCCTCGCGCCCCACGATCTGTACGCCGAGCAGCTTCCCGGTGCGCCGCTCGGCGATCATCTTCACCGTCATGGGGGCCGCGTCCGGGTAGTAGCCCGCCCGGCTCGTCGACTCGACGGTCACCGCCACGAAGCGCAGCCCGGCGCGGAGCGCGTCCTTCTCGCGCAGCCCGGTGCGGGCGATCTCCAGGTCGCACACCTTGCTCACGGCCGTGCCCACGACACCGGGGAAGGTGGCGTAACCGCCGCCCACGTTCGACCCGATGACCTGCCCGTGCTTGTTCGCGTGCGTGCCGAGCGCGATGTGCCGCTCGCTGCCCGAGACCAGGTCGAGGACCTCGACGCAGTCGCCGCCCGCCCAGATGTTCTCGTGGCCGCGCACCCGCATCGCCAAGTCGGTCAGCAGGCCGCCGTGTTCACCCAGCGGCAGACCGGCGTCCCGGGCGAGCGTCGTCTCCGGGCGTACGCCGAGGCCCAGCACCACGACGTCCGCCGGGTACTCGGCGTCCTCGGTCGCGACGGCCCGTACCCGCCCGTCGTCCGTGGTGAGGATCTTCGTCACCTCGGCCTCGTCGACGAGCGTGATGCCCATGCCCGTCATCGCCTCGTGCACCAGGCGCCCCATGTCCGGGTCGAGCGTCGACATCGGCTCGGGGCCGCGGTTGACGACGGTCACCTCGTACCCGCGGTGCAGCAGCGCCTCGGCCATCTCCACCCCGATGTACCCGGCGCCGACCACGACGGCCCTGCGCCCCTGCGTCGCCCGCAGGGTGTCGAGCAGCGCCTGCCCGTCACCGAGCGTCTGCACGCCGTGCACCCCGGCCGCGTCCATCCCGGGCAGGTCGGGCCGCGTCGGCCGGGCCCCCGTCGCGATCACGAGCTTGTCGTACGCGACCCAGGACTCGTCGCCGCCGTCCAGGGCGCGGGCCCGCACCCGCTGCCCCGCCACGTCGATCGACACGGCCTCGGTGCGGGTCCGCAGGTCGATGGCGCGCGCCCGGTGCTCCTCGGGCGTCCGCGCGATCAGCTCGTCCCGCTCACCGACCTGGCCGCCCACCCAGTAGGGGATGCCGCACGCCGAGTACGAGGTGAAGTCCCCGCGTTCGAAGGCGACGATCTCCAACTCGTCCGGGCCGCGCAGCCGCCGCGCCTGTGACGCGGCGGACATGCCCGTCGCGTCACCGCCGATGACCACGAGCCGTTCCCGTGCAGAGGTATCAGTGCTCATGCGCCCCACGCTAGTCGTCAGTCCTGTTCCCCGGTCCCGCTCGTGGGCGCGGACCTCGGGTGCGCGGGCAGCGGCCCCGGCACCGTCGCGACGGGCTCGCTCCCGCCGCGCCGCGGCAGCCGGGGGCGTACCCACCGCAGCCACAGGAACACCAGCAGCGCCGCCACCGCCGCGAACGGCAGCACGGCCGCGAGCGCCATCGCCAGCCACTTCAGCACCGTCACGAAAGCGGCCCAGCCGCCCGACAGCGCGTCGAGGAAGCCCGGGTCGTCGCCGCCGGTGCCGGCCTTCGCGGGGGTCTCGGACAGACTGAGGGTGATCGTCGCGAGCGTCGTCCGGTCCTTCAGCGACGCCTGCTGGGCGAGCAGCGCCTCCAGTGCGGACTGGCGGCTGCTCAACTCCCCCTCCAGGGTCACCACATCGCTCAACTTGGTGGCCCGGTCCATCAGTTCGCGCACCCGCGCCACGCTCGCCCGCTGCGACGCGATCCGGCTGTCCACGTCGACGACCTGATCGGTGACGTCCTTCGCCGTCACGTGGCGCTCCACCAGGCGCCCGGTGCCCGAGAGCCGGTCGAGCACGTCCTCGTACGCGTCCTGCGGCACCCGCAGCGTGATCCGTGAGCGCTCGCGGCCGTCCTCGTCCCGGCCCGTCGTCTCGTCGCCGACGATGCCGCCCGCGTCCTCGGCGACCCTGCGCGCCTTGTCGAGCGCGTCCGGCACGTCCTTGACGCGGACGGAGAGGGTGGCCGTGCGGATGATGTGGACGTCCGTGGGCTTCGGCGCCCTCGTGGTCCCCGACGCCTTCCCGCCGCCCTTCCCGCTGTCGGCCGCCCCGCCCGCCTCCCGCGGCGCCCTGACGTCCGCGACGCTCTTGTCCTGGTCCCCGCCGCTGTCGTCGTCCGCGGCCGAGCAGCCCGCGAGCGCGAGCACCGCGGTCAGCGACAGCGCGGCCAGTAGCCGCGCCCGCCGCGTTCGTGGACGCGTACGGGTGGTGACAGGCATATGCATCGTCGTACTCCTGGAGACGTGTCGGTCATCGGTCGCTCCTTCGACGCGCGAATAGGCCGTCCGGTGGTAGCCGGGCGGCCTCGAACCGGTCACGGTCGGGACTCGTCGGCCACGGCGCCGGGTTCTGAGAGAGTGGGGGCATGCGCGAAACGGACACAGGTACGGGTACGGGAACGGCACGGGACCGCAGAGTCCTCGTCATCGGCGGCGGCATCGCGGGCCTCGCGGCAGCGCACCGACTGCTCGACGACCCCACCGGGGCCGGCCGGGTCGAGGTGACCGTCCTGGAGGCGTCCGACCGGCTCGGCGGCAAACTGCGCGCGGGCGAGATCGCCGGCGCCCGCGTCGACCTCGGCGCCGAGTCGATGCTCGCGCGCCGCCCCGAAGCGGTGGGCCTGGCCCGTGAGGTGGGCCTCGCGGACCGGCTTCAGCCGCCGTCCACCGCGACCGCCTCGCTCTGGACCCGCTCCACCCTGCGCCCCATGCCCAAGGGCCACGTCATGGGCGTCCCCGGCACCGTCGACGCGCTCGCCGGGGTCCTCTCCGAGGAGGGCCTGCGGCGCGTCGCGCAGGACGACGACCTGCCGCCCACCGAGATCGGCGACGACATCGCCGTCGGCGAGTACGTCGCGGCCCGTCTCGGCCGCGAGGTCGTCGACCGGCTCGTCGAACCGCTCCTCGGCGGCGTCTACGCGGGCGACGCCTACCGCATCTCCCTGCGCAGCGCGGTGCCCCAGTTGTTCGAGGAGGCCCGCCGCCACCCGACCCTGACGGCCGCGGTCCGCGCGATCCAGGCCCGCACCGCGGACAACCCGCAGGTGGGCCCCGTGTTCATGGGCATCGAGGGCGGCATCGGCACCCTCCCGGCCGCGGTGGCCGACGCGGTGCGCGCGAAGGGCGGCACGATCGTGACGGGGGAGCGGGCCAGCACCCTGCGGGCGAACGGGACGCCCTCGGCCGCCGAGCCCGTCTGGCGGGTGGTCACCGAACAGGGCCGCACGTACGCCGCGGACCAGGTCGTCGTCGCCCTGCCCGCGCCCGCGGCGGCGAGCCTGCTGCGCACCGCGTCCCCCATGGCCTCGCAGGAACTCCGCGGCATCGAGTACGCCTCGATGGCCCTGATCACGATGGCGTTTCGCGCGAGCGAGACCCGCTTCCCCGAGGGCAGCGGCTTCCTCGTCCCGCCCGTCGACGGCCACACCATCAAGGCCGCCACGTTCGCCTCCCGCAAGTGGGGCTGGATCGGCGCCGAGAACCCGGACCTCTTCGTCGTACGCACCTCGGTCGGCCGCTACGGCGACGAGAAGGACCTCGCCCGTGACGACGCCGAACTCATCGAGGCATCCCGCCACGACCTGGGCGCGGCCACCGGACTGAGTGCGGCCCCCGTCGCGGCCCACGTGACGCGCTGGCAGGACGGCCTGCCCCAGTACCCCGTCGGCCACAGCGCGCGCGTGGCCCGCGTCCGCGAACACCTCGCGCACCTGCCCGGCCTCACCGTCTGCGGAGCGGCGTACGACGGCGTCGGCATCCCCGCCTGCATCGCCGGCGCGTACGCCGCCGTCGACGAGCTGCGCGGCGACCACCGCGTCCGCGCGGACCTGAAGGCGAACCCGGTGCAGAGCCTGCACGGCGGCGCAGGAGAATAAGGGACATGAGCGACGACACCCCTACCACCGACCCGGCGCGGATCCCGAACAAGGGCAAGCTGGCCAAGGACCTCAACGAGGTCATCCGCTACACCCTCTGGTCGGTCTTCAAGCTGAAGGACGTACTGCCGCAGGACCGGGCCGGCTTCGCCGACGAGGTCCAGGAGCTGTTCGACCAGCTCGCCGCCAAGGACGTGACCGTCCGCGGCACCTACGACGTCTCCGGGCTGCGCGCCGACGCCGATCTCATGATCTGGTGGCACGCGGAGACCGCCGACGAGCTCCAGGAGGCGTACAACCTCTTCCGCCGCACGAAGCTGGGCCGCGCCCTCGAACCGGTGTGGTCGAACATGGCGCTGCACCGCCCCGCCGAGTTCAACCGCTCGCACATCCCGGCGTTCCTCGCCGACGAGACGCCTCGCAACTATGTGAGCGTCTACCCCTTCGTGCGCTCCTACGACTGGTACCTGCTGCCCGACGAAGAGCGCCGCACGATGCTCGCCGACCACGGCAAGATGGCGCGCGGCTACCCGGACGTGCGCGCCAACACGGTCGCCTCGTTCTCGCTCGGCGACTACGAGTGGATCCTCGCCTTCGAGGCCGACGAGCTGTACCGCATCGTCGACCTCATGCGTCACCTGCGCGCCTCCGAGGCCCGTCGGCACGTGCGCGAGGAGGTCCCGTTCTACACGGGCCGCCGCAAGAGCGTGGCCGAACTGGTGGCGGGGCTCGCCTAGGGCGTGTTGCGAAAGTCCCGTCGTTCGCCCGGAGGGCGGGCCTCGCGGCGTCTGGTGCGTGCTCTCGGCGTGCCGGGTGGGAGCCCTTGTACTGGACGTACTAGGGCTTTCGCCCGGTGCGGCGAGAGTGCGTGCCAGGCGTCGTGGGGCAGGCGGGACTTTCGCAACACGCCCTAGTTCACCCGGGGCCGGGCGGGCTCACTTGCGCATCGGCGTGGGCTCCGGATGCGGGGCACACGCCGATGCGCGCCGCCCCGGCACCTTCCCGGCCAGCAGATACGCGTCCAGGTGCCGGTTCACGCACGCGTTGGCGCCGCCCGCGACGCCGTGCGTGCCCGCGCCCCACTCCGTGACCAGCGCCGACCCGGCGAGTCGCCGGTTCAGTTCCCGCGCGCCCTCGTACGGTGTCGCCGCGTCCCGCTCGGCGGCCAGGATCAGCGTGGGCGGCAGCGCGCCCGGCGCCGTCCGCACGTCGACCGGTTGCTGCCGCGGCGCGGACCAGTACGCGCACGGCAGGTTCATCCACGTGTTGCCCCAGGTCTCGAACGGGGCGACGCGCGCGAGCCGGGTGGCGTCGCGGTCCCAGGTGCGCCAGTCCGTCGGCCAGGGCGCGTCGTTGCACTCGACCGCCGTGTAGACCGCGTTGCTGTTCTCAGCCGCTGCGGAGGTCCGCCCGCTCGGCGCGGCCTGGCCGATCAGCGGTTTCGGATCGCCCTTCAGATACGCCGAGAGCGCCTGGGCCCGCATCGGCCAGTAGTCGTCGAAGTACCCGGCCTGGAGGAACGCGGACTGCAACTGGCCGGGGCCGACCTTGCCCCCGGCCGGCTCGCGCGCCAGCTCCGCCCGCACCCGCTCGTAGGCCCCTTGCACCTCCTCGGGTGTCGTCCCCAGGCCGTACGCGGCGTCGTGCCTCGCAACCCACGCCCGGAAGTCGGCCCAGCGGCGCTCGAAGGCGGCCGACTGCTCCAGGTTGGAGGCGTACCAGATCCGGTCCGGGTCCGGGTCGACCGCCGAGTCGAAGACCATGCGCCGCACATGGGAGGGGAACAGGTGCGCGTACACGGCCCCGATGTACGTCCCGTACGAGGCGCCCAGGAAGGTCAGCCGCCTCTCGCCGAGCGCGGCCCGCAGCACGTCGAGGTCGCGGGCGTTGTTCAGGGTCGTGTAGTGCCGCAGTCCGGGGTTGCGCGTCGCGCAGCCCCGCGCGTACGCCTTCGCCTGCGCGACGCGTTGCCTCTTGTACGCCTCCGAGGGGTGCGTCGGCGCCTGGGTCGGTCCCTTCCCCGCCTTCTTCGGGTCCTGGCAGGACAGCGGCGCCGACCGGCCGACGCCGCGCGGCGCGTAGCCGACGAGGTCGTACGCGGCGGCGATGCGCTTCCACGCGGGCACGGCGCGGACCAGTGGGAAGTACATGCCGTTGCCGCCGGGCCCGCCCGGGTTGAAGACGAGCGCACCCTGCCGGGCCGCCTTGCCCCCGGCCTGCTTGCCGGACGCCTTGACCCGGCTGACGGTCAGCTTGATCTGTCGCCCGCGCGGCTGGGCGTAGTCCAGCGGGACGGACACGGTGCCGCAGACGACCGGGGCCGGCAGGTGCTCCACGGCGGGGCAGGCGCCGAAGCGGATCCCGGTGGTGGCGGCGCGCCGCACGGCGACGGCGGTGCCCGCCGTCTCCGGTGCGCCGGGCCCCGAGGGAGCGGCGCTCGCGCCGCCCGCCGGGGCGGTCGTGAGGACGGAAAGGATCAGCGTGCCCGCGGCGGCGTAGCGGACGGATGCTGCTCTCATGGCTCGGACGCGTCCCTTTCGTTCCCCCCGAACCGGTACGGCTCGCGGTCACAAGGGATCCTTGGGGCGGTGGGGGCGGATGTAAAGCACCCGCTCGCCGTGGCGGGGCGACGATCTTCCCGCGCCGCCCCGGCTCACCGGCCCGTGCCGCTGCGGCCCCCGGCGAACGCGGCCCGCAGCGTCGGGTCGTCCACCGCCCGCACCCCGCGCACGGCCACCGCGAGGAGGCTGCCCGTGCCCGGCGGCAGCGCGGCGAGCAGGCGCTGACCCGCGGGCGCCGCCCAGCGCGTGTACGGGTGGATCTCCACACGGGCCAGGGCCAGGCAGCCCAGCGTCAGCAGCAGCGGCAGCGCGAACCAGAGGGCCACCGGCAGCTCCTGCTCGACCGGCTGCCCCGGCATCAGCACGGCGACCGCGCCGAGCGCGACCACGGCGACGGCCGCGGCCCGCACCTGGCGCACCGCGCCCGCCATGGTCGTCCTGGCCGAGTCCGGGACCGCGAGACCGGCCGCGACCAGCCGCTCGGCCAGCGCGCGGACGGCGTCGCCGGTGGCCGTGGCCGCCCGCAGCGGCGCGATTGGCGCCTGCCCCTCGGGTCCGATGGCGCCGATCACGGAACGCTCCATGTCGTCGTCGCCCACGGGGTCGACGACGGTGGCCCACCCGGTGTGCGCGAGCAGCAGCCTGCTGCTCCTGGCCATCGACACGAGCGTCACGTCGGCGACCCGGGCGGGTCCGCCCGCCAGGAACGCCGTCTCGTACAGCGACAGCTCGTGCCGGGGGTGCGGGGAGTCCGCGAGGCGCTCGGCGTCGGCGGCGCGCGCGGCCGCGAGGCAGAGCCGCCCGCAGGACACGCCCGCGAAGCCGCAGGCGAGAACGAGGAACAGGACCCAGAACATGCGGTGTTTCTACGACACGCGTTCGGGCAGGCGCTACGGCGCGTTCAGCATGCGGACACAGTGTTATCGGTACGCGACGTTCCGTTTCCGGTGCCGGGGTGCGGCTCAGGTTCTGGGGCGGGACGCCGCGGGCGGCAGGGTCAGGGTGGGGGACGGGGTGACCGGTGTCGCCGACCCCGGTGACGTGGTCGGTCCCGGCGGGGCGGCGGAGCGCGTCACGGGCGGCGGGCTCGCCGTCGCCGCGTTGCGCGCGAGCGCGTCGAAGTCGACGAGACCGGTCGCCTCCAGGACCTTGATGTGGTCGAGGACCGTGGTGTTGGCGTCGTCGGCGAGCCCCCGCACGAGCGAGTTGCGCGTCGAGGCGCGCACCTGGGCCACCAGCGCGAACACCTGGCCGTGGGCGCGGCGCAGGACGTTGGCGAACAGGCGCTCGTACTCCTCGCCCTTCGCCGCCGTCAACGCCCGCAGCCAGCCCTGCTGCTGGGCGTTGGGCTGGTTCGGCAGCTCCAGGTCGAGGCGGGCCGCGACCTCGCGCACCCGGGCGTCCAGGAACGTGTGCCCCTCGACGAGGTGTTCGCCGGCCGTCTCGACGGCCTTGCTCGGCGCCCGCTCCTCGGCCTGCTGCCCGGCGGGCATCTCCCACAGTCCGGCGAGGCGGACCTTGGTGACGAAGACGCGGTCGGTGGCCGACAGCGGCCCGAATCTGGTCGGCACGCTCTGGGCGTCGAGCGTGTCCAGGCCGGTCCCCGAGCGGTCGGCGTACGACCAGACCGGGAAGACGAGGGCCGCGAGCGTCGCCATGAGCGCGGTGACGATGAGCACGGTGCCGTTGACGCGGACGCCGCCGGACGATCCGGTGAACGACCCGCTGGATGAGAGCAGTCGCATGGTGCCTCCTGGTGCGGCACCGCACGCTAGTGCGCCCCGGGCGCGGGGTGCCGGGCATCAGCGGGGACTACGCCGACGACCGTACGCCGCGCGGGGGTGGTGCGGCGCGCGCGCCCCGCACGATGGAGGGCGCGGCGCCCACGAGACGACGGCCGCCCGCGACCGGTCAGCCCCGGCGCAGCGCGAACCTGGCCGCCCGCAGGGCCCTGGCCACCGGGCGTCCGGTCAGCGGCGCGGGCCCCGACCGCTCCAGCCACCAGTCCGTCAACCGCCGCCGCGCGGACGCGTCCTGGACCCGCTGCCCGAGCAACTGGTCCTCGGCGAAGTCGAGCGCGTCGCGCCGGTACCCGGCCGTCATGGGCTGTCGCTGGGCGTACGCGAGGAACGCCGCGCGATACCCGGAGGCACCCAGGATCGCGGGCAGTTCCGGCGCCACCTTCGCCACCACGTCGGCCCGCTTTCCCGCCAGGGCCCGGCTCTGCACGGCGAGCCGCGCGCGGTCGAACCCCTCCGGCACCGGGGTGCCCGCGACGAGGGCGGAGAGCAGGGCGGCCTGGGCGAGCGCGACCCGTCCGCGCACCGGTTCCCCGGCCGGCGTGTCCGGCCCCGGGGCCGAGGGGGCCGGGTGGTGGACGGCCGACGCGGGCGCGGCGGCGGCGACCGTCTCGCGGACGGCCGCGACCTCCCGCTCCAACTCCCGCTCGTCCTCGGGGAAGTTCTCGTCCCGCTCCAGCAGGACGCCCGGCGGACGCACCCGCGACGCCAGTTCGGCGAGGATGTCGAGGACGGCCCGCGGCACCGGGTGGGCATGGCTGTCGTGCCAGACGCCGTCGCGTTCGACGCCGCCCGCGACATGGACGTACGCGATCGCCTCGACCGGCAGCTCGTCCAGCGCCTTGGCCGGGTCCTCGCCGCGGTTCACATGGTTGGTGTGCAGGTTCGCCACGTCGATCAGCAGCCGTACGCCGGTGCGCTCCACCAGCTCGTAAAGGAACTGACCCTCGGTCATCTCCTCGCCGGGCCAGCCGAACAGCGCCGCGATGTTCTCCACGGCCAGCGGTACCGGCAGCGCGTCCTGCGCGATGCGGACGTTCTCGCACAGCACGTCGAGCGCGTCGCGGGTGCGCGGCACCGGCAGCAGGTGCCCGGCCTCCAGGAGCGGTGACGCCGTACGTTCACCGCCCGCCCGTACGAACGCGATGTGCTCGGTGACCAGCGGTGCGTCCAGTGCCTCCGCGCGCGCGGCCAGCTCCGCGAGCCGGTGCTCGTCCGGACGCTCCGCCCCGCCCAGACCGAGCGAGACGCCGTGCGGCACGACGGTGACGCCCCGCGCGCGCAGCCGCAGCAGGCTCTCGGGCAGATGACCCGGGCACAGGTTCTCTGCGACGGCCTCCACCCAGTCGATGCCGGGCATGGCCTCGACGATGCCGGCGATCTCGGGCCGCCAGCCGATCCCCGTCCCCAACTGTCCCGACCGCCGCATGGACGTCCCCCTCCTGCGCCGTGCCGGTCGCCACGGCGTGCTGGTGTCATGGCCCCGGCGGGCCCCGCTGAACCCAGGAGGGGAAACCTTCAGAGCTACATTTGAGGTTCGCCACCCGGCCATCGGCCGGGGTCGCGCCCCAGCAGCGCCAGCATCCGCTGAAAGCCCGCCCTGTCCGCCCTGTCTGACCTGTCTGGACCGTCCGGCCCCGCCGCGCCACCTCGACCGGCGGCGCGAACGCGGCACCGGGGCCACGCGCGTCCGGGCCCGTCGGCACCCGCCGGGCGACCGCGAGGGCGGCGCCCACCACGGGCGCGGACAGCCGGACGCGGGCGCCGAGGGTCACGGCGACGTCCCAGGCGTGGACGACGTGGTCCACCGGATGGAACCCGACCGCGACCCTGCCGTCCACCGTGTTCCCCGCCTGTGCCCTGGCTCCATGATGCGGTACGGAGAAGAGGCCGCCGCCGGCGGCTGAGCCGGCATCGGCGGCGGCCAGTGAGCACGAGAGGGTGCGTCTCCCCGGCGCGGTTCACGTGCTCACCGCCCTCACCGCTCCGCGAGCGTGCGGGATGCGCCCCGGTGGCGGGGAGGACGAGGGGCCGGGACGAGCGTCGGCGAGAACGACCCGGCCGCATGTGGTGCGCTGTGCGCGCTGCGATCCCGGGGTCTCGGGGCGTGAGCCATGGCGTCCGAGTGGAAAGCGCTCGGACGCTCCGATGCTAGGCCGCCGCGCGCCCGGTCGCCAGGGTTCGGGCCCGGCCACTTTCGCCCCCGAGCGCCGACCCGGGCACGCCAGGTGGAGACGGGGTCGAGGAGGCGGCCGGGACGGTTTCCGGCCCCCTGGGGGGAGTCATGCCCTGCCGAGCCCCGAGAGCAGGCCGCCCTCGCGTGCCCCCTCGGCCACCACCGTGCACGACCCCGGCGCGATCTCCGTGAACCCGGCGTCCCGCACCACCGGCAGCCCGGCCCGCGTCAGCGGCTCCCAGCGGGCCCGCTCGGCGACCCGTACCGACAGCGGGAAGCCCGCCTCGCGCCACTCCTTGCGCTCCGCGTCGGACAGCTCCCACCAGGCGAGCTGGGCGCCGTGACCGGCCTGCGCCATGGCCTTGCCCGCCGTCATGTCGAGGTCCGGGTTGAGCCACAGCACCGGGGCGGCCGGGTCGGGGGCGGGCGGCGGCTCGGGGTCGTCGAGGTCCGTGCCGGACACCTGGAGCTTCGCCAGGTCCTTGGGCCAGCCGTCGAGCGGGACCGGCGGGAAGACCCGCACCTCGGCGCCGCCGTGCCCGGTGACCGTGATGCCGTCCAGGCCCTCCGCCCGGCGCCACTCCGCGCCGCGGGCCCGCCGCACCACCTTGCGGATCCGGGCGTCCTGCCAGTCCCGCACGGCCTGTGCCCACTCCCCGTCGCCGAGGGAACGCTCGTCGCAGAGGAGGACCAGCACCGCGCGGGCCGCCGCCTCCAGGGCGTCCGTGCGGGCCGGCGGCGCGGCGCGCTCGATGCGCACCACGAGCGGCAGTACGTACTGCGGTGCCTCGTCGCGCGCCGTGCGCTCGTCACGGAACGGGCTGTCGGAAGCCGGGGGCGCGGCGGGCTGGGGCAGGGCGGAGTCGTCGCTGGTCACGCCCTCCAGTCTGCCACCGGCCGCATCGGTTCCCACGCCCTCTTCGTCCTGCCGCCGACCGTCGACCGCCGACCGCTGGACGCGCCCTAGCCGGAACAGGCCGCCCGCTGCGCCTCCTGCCACTCGCACACCGGACACAGCGTCGAGCCCTCGGTGGACTCCGGGTACTCGGTGGGCTCGCGGCACAGCACGCACTCGGCGACCTCGGTCCCGGCGCCGTCCTGGGTGTTCTCCATGGTCACCAGCGTACGGTCACGCCTTCGGGGCCGCCGCGAGCAGTTCGGAGACCCGGACGAACCGGAACCCCTTCGCGCGGAGCGCCGGGACCACGGCGCGCACCACGCGTTCCGTCGTCGGCGCCGCGCTGCGGGTGCAGTGCATGACGACGACCGAGCCGGGGCGCACCCCGTCGAGCACCTGCCGCGTCACCGCGCCCGCGTCCGTCGCGAAGGCGTCGCCGCTCACCACGTCCCACTGCACGGCGGTGACACCGGTCGGGGCGAGGGCCCGCAGCGCCCGGCGGTCGTAACAGCCGCCGGGGAAGCGGAAGTACGGGACGACGTGCCGGACCCCCGCCGCGCGGAACGCGGTGAACGCCCGCTCGACGTCCGCGCGCATCCGCCCGGCCGGCACGGTGGGCAGGCCGTAGCAGTCGCCGGTGAAGGCGTAATGGCTGTAGGAGTGGTTGGCGATCTCGAAGAGTGGGTCGCCGCCGATGTCCCGGGCCTCGGCCGGGTACTGCTCGGCCCAGCGCCCGGTCATGAAGACGGTGGCCGGTACCCGCAGCGCGCGGAGCGCGGCGATGAGCCGGGGATGGTCGAAGCGCTCACCGGCGGCGGCGCGCGCGCCCTGCCCCGCGGTCATGTCGGCGTCGAAGGTGAGCGCGACCGTGCGCTCCTTCGACCGGGCGCCGGTGAAGACGGGGACGAGGCCCGCGGGGCCCGGGGCGAGCGTCGGCGGCCCGCTCGGCGCCACGGTCGTCGGGCTCGCGGCGGGCCGGGTCGTGCGTCCCGGGTGCGCGGGCCCGGTGCCGCCGCCCGAGCAGGCGACGGCACCGAGCACGAGAGCGCCGAGAGTGCCGAGGGCGCGGGGGAGCGCGGTACGACGGAGGGTGCTGATCACCCGGTGACGATAACTCCGTAAATGGGATTAATCGGGTAAATGCGTCACCGGTCGTGCCCGTGGCCGGAGCGAGGCCCCCGCCCCCGCAGCGCCCCCGCCACCTCGTCGAAGAACGCCGCGTGCGTCGCCGCGCTGGCCGCGATCTCTGGGTTCCACGGCAGCACCACGGCCCGCTCCGCCACCGCCGCCCACCGCGGGTCCCCCGCGTACTGCTCCCGCGGGGCCGCGTTGGCGCGGGCGTCGACCAGCACCACGTCGGGCGCCAGTTCGGCGGCGGCGGCCCAGGGCCCGGTGTGCCAGTTGGCGCCGGGTCCCTCGGGCGGCTCCACCATGCGCACCCCGATCCCCGCGAGCGCGCTCAGGTCCGGCCACTTCCCGGGCCGGGCGAGATGCACCTGGTCCGGCCCGCCGGGGGACAGGGCCAGTACCCGGACCGCCCCGGCCGCCTCGGCGTCGGCCGCGAGTTCCCGCTCCGCCCGCGTCAGTTCCGTCAGCGCCTCGGGTCCTTCCGCCGCCCCGAGCGAACGCCCCAGCTCCGCGAACCGCTCCCGCACGGCGGTGAGTCCGCGCCCCTGGCCCACGTCGAGGACGGCGAGCGGGACATGCTCCTCCAGGTGTTTGGCCACGTCCGGTTCGACCCCGTACACCTGGCCGCCGCCGTACGTCAGCGCCACCACGAGGTCCGGCCGCACCGCGAGCACGTCGTCGAGCCCGAGGCCCGACCCCGCCCCGAGGTAGGCGACCTCGTCGAGCGGCAGCCCCCCGGACTTGGCGCGGTCGGGTCTGTCCCCGTCGTGGTGGGAGCCGAAGACGCCCACAGGACGTATCCCCAGGTCCCACAGGCTCGCACCGGCCTGTATGTACGCGACGATCCGCTCCGGCGCCTCTGGCGCGACGGCGACGTGCCCCCGGTCGTCGGTGAACTCCCATGCGGTGATCGGCCGTTCGTCCATGCCCGGACCCTGCCCAGGCCGTGCGCGCACCACGCCGCCCGAAACCGGTCAGGGTGGCAGGAAGCCGTCGCCCCGGGGCCGGTGCGGGCGGCGCGGTGGGCTCAGGGGCGCGTCACTTGTGCCAGGGACCCGTGACGGCGAACGTCGTGCCCGGCGTGTAGCAGTTCACGTACATGGTGGAGTGGTCCGGGGAGAAGGTGACGCCCGCGAACTCGCCCCACGCGGGGTCCTGTGCCGTCCCGATGTTCTGGCGCCCGCGCGCCATCGCGTACACCTCGCCCTTCCTCGTCACGCCGAAGACGTGCTGCGCGCCCTCGCCGTCCTCGCACACCATCAGGCCGCCGCTCGGGGCGAGGCAGATGTTGTCGGGCTCCTCGCCGGGCAGTTGGACGTCGGTGGCGGGGCCGAAGACGATGACGAGCGTGAGGCGGCGCGCGGCGGGGTCGTAGCGCCAGATCTGCCCGAAGTGGTCGGCGGCGGACCCGTCCCGGCTCCGCGCGAACGACGACACGAAGTACACGCAGGAGCCGCCCCAGTAGCACCCCTCCAGCTTCTGGGCGTGGGTGATGCCCTTGGGGCCGAAGTCCTGGTTGCGGATGGCGGTCTGCCGGGCGAGCGGATCCGGTACGTCGACCCACTCGATGCCCGTGAAGCTCGCCCCTGTCTCCTGCACCACCGACAGGTCGGGCACCCCGGGCACCCGCATCGCCTGGAGCGTGCCGCCCGCGCGCAGCGATCCGAGGCCGCCGCGCGGCTTCTCGGGCAGGAACCGGTAGAACAGCCCGAAGGGTTTGTCGAACGCGTCCTCGGTCTCGTACACGACACCGCGTCGCGGATCGACGGCGATGGCCTCGTGCTGGAAGCGGCCCATGGCGGTGAGCGGCACGGCGCCCGAGCGGCGCGGGTCGACCGGGTCGACCTCGAAGATGAAGCCGTGGTCCTTGGTGTAGCCGTTCGTGCCGGCCCGGTCCTCGGTCTCCTCGCAGGTCAGCCAGGTACCCCACGGGGTGGGCCCACCGGCGCAGTTGACGGCCGTACCGGCGATGGCGACCCGTTCGGACAACACGTTGTTGTGCCGGTCCACGGTGAGCGCCGTACAGCCGCCCTTGCCCATCGGGTCGTAGGTGAGTCCGTCGACGGTCGGCACGGCGATCTTGCCGGTGACGCGGTTCTCGTGGTTGCGCACGAGGTGGACGCGGCCCTGTCTGCCGGCGAAGGCGGCCATGCCGTCGTGGTTGCTGGGCACCTGCCCCTCGCCGGAGCGCAGGGGGTCGCCCTCGCGCGAGAGGACCTTGTAGCGGAAACCTTTCGGCAGATCGAGGAGGCCGGCCGGGTCGGGCACCAGGGGGCCGTAACCGGCACGTCCCTGGGCGGCGGCGGAACCGGCGAACAGCTCGGACAGGGACCCGGCGAAGGCGATGCCCGCCCCCAACGCGCCGGTACGGGCGAGCACTTGACGTCGTGTTGCGGACAGCCGTGTATCGGACATGGGGCAACCTCCTGCTGGCGGACAGGAACTGTGACCCGGTGTGTCTATCACGCACTCCGCGCGCCGTGAACCACGCGCGTAGCAACGGCGGGGCGCACTGGTTACTCGTGTCGTCCTGCGCGTCCCCCGACGCGGCGGCTACGCCTGGACGAGGCCCTTGGCGTCCCGCGCGAGGGCGGTGAGCCGGGAGATCGCCCGGAAGTACTTCTTCCGGTAGCCGCCGTTCAGCATCTCCTCGCTGAACAGGCGGTCGAACGGCTGTCCGGACGCGAGGACCGGTATCTCCCGGTCGTAGAGCCGGTCGGCGAGCACCACGAGCCGCAGGGCGGTGGACTGGTCGGGAACGGCGGAGACCTCCGTCAGGCAGACCGCCGTCAGATCGTCCGTCAGCGCGCCGTACCGGCTGGGGTGCACCCGCGCCAGGTGCTCCAACAGGTGCGGGAAGTCGTCGAGCGAGGCGCCCTCGGTGGCGTACGCGGCCTTGGTGACCTGCTCCTCGGAGAAGGGCGCGGGCGCCTCGGGCAGGCCCCGGTGCCGGTAGTCCTCGCCGTCGATGCGCAGCGGCTGGAAGTGCGCGGACAGCCCCTGGATCTCGCGCAGGAAGTCCGCGGCGGCGAACCGGCCCTCGCCGAGCTTGCCGGGCAGCGTGTTCGAGGTGGCGGCCAGCGCGACGCCCGCCTCGACCAGCTTGCCGAGCAGCGTGGAGACCAGGACGGTGTCGCCCGGGTCGTCGAGCTCGAACTCGTCGATGCAGAGCAGCCGGTGCTCGCTCAGCGTGCGCACCGTCTGCTGGAAGCCGAGGGCGCCGACCAGGTTCGTGAGCTCGACGAAGGTGCCGAACGCCTTGCGCTCGGGCGCGGCCGGGGTGGCGTGCCACAGGGAGGCGAGGAGGTGGGTCTTGCCGACGCCGTACCCGCCGTCGAGGTACACGCCGCGCGGCCCGGCCGGGGCGGCTGCCTTCCTTCCGAAGCCGAACAGGCCCCGCTTCCGGCCCGCGCCCGCGGCGTGCGCCCCGCCGAGCCCGGCGGCGAACGAGCTCAGCACCTGCACGGCCCGCGTCTGGCTCGGCTGGTTCGGATCGGGGATGTACGTGTCGAAGCGGGCGGAGCTGAACCGCGGCGGCGGCACCATCTCGGCGACCAGGCGCTCCGCGGGGACATGCGGCTCACGGGCGCACAGGGACTGGGGCGCCGCGTCGGCTATGGGGCTGATGCCGGACGAGCGGGAGCCGGGGGCTTCGGTGGAGGACGACACAGTTCTCCAGCTTAGTGGCCGTGCCACACTGCACGTCATGCGACGCCTGTTCCCTGTGACGTACGAAACAGCAGATCACGCGGGCCGGGAGGGGGGCGAAGGGCCCGAGGGGCCGCCGGACGGTGAGTGGAGCCTCGACCGGCTCGCCGAGGCCTACGCCTATCCGGCCGAGGCGGCGGGCGAGGTGTGGCTGCGCGCGAACATGGTCGCCACGCTCGACGGCGCCGCCCAGCACGACGGCCGCTCCCACCCCATCTCCTGCCCCGCCGACATGCGTGTCTTCGGCACCCTGCGCGGTCTCGCGGACGTCGTGGTCGTCGGCGCCCAGACGGTCCGCCAGGAGGGCTACCGCCCCGCCCGCGCGCGTGAGGCGTTCGCCGCGCTTCGCAAGGCGGCAGGTCAGGGCCCCGCACCGGCCATCGCGGTGATCAGCGCCGGCCTCGACCTCGACTTCGGCCTGCCCCTGTTCACCGAGCCGCTGACACCGACGTACGTGCTCACGGGCGCGGGCGCGCCGGCGGACCGGGTGGCGGCGGCCCGCGCGGCCGGGGCCGAGGTGCTGATCGCGGGGGACGGCACCGCCGTCGAGCCCGGGCGGGCGGTGCGGGCGCTGGCCGAGCGGGGTCTGACCCGGCAGCTCACGGAGGGCGGGCCGCGGATGCTCGGCCAGTTCGTGGCCGCGCACGTGCTCGACGAACTCTGTCTGACCCTCTCCCCGCTGCTCACGGCGGGCAGTGCGCAGCGCATCGCCGGAGGTCCCGAACTGGCCGTGCCGGAACGTTTCGAGCTGGCATCTCTCCTGGAGGAGGACGGTTTTCTCTTCACCCGGTACCGTCGGCCCCGACACCCGGCGGAATGATCCGTTCCGTACTGCTTCCGCTGGGCACACTAATTCTCGCAGTCCCCGTGCGGCCACGGGGCAGGATGGTTTCCGCAGATCCCCAGGGCCGGTCGCACGACGGCCCACGGCAGGAGAAGAAGGGCGCCCGTCGTGTTCACGAGCGTATTGATGATCGAGAAGGCACTGACGTCCGCCGACGTGGAGTTCGTCACCACACTGCACGGCGACGAGGAAGTCTCCTTCCACGTGCTGCTCCAGCCCCGCGGTGACCAGGCGGACCGCCTGCTGCGGGCCATCGACGACGTCGCGATGGGCGAGCTGGACGAGGCGGCCCGGGAGGACGAGGTGCCCGAGGGCGACGAGGCCAGAGCGCCGGGGGAGCAGGCACTGCACGTCTCCCTCACCGCGTTGCACCAGGCCGGCTGCGCCGCCGAGGGCCGCTTCGTCGAGGACCACCCGCTCGACGCCCTGAAGGCGCTCGTCGACGAGGTGGGGGCGGACGAGGTGATCGTGCTGACCGACCCGCACTACGTCGAGGAGTTCTTCCACCGGGACTGGGCCTCGCGGGCCCGGCACAAGGTGGGGGTACCGGTTCTGAAGCTGTTCTCGTACAGCAAGGCGTGACGCCGGACGCGGATGCGGGGCGGGCGGGCCGGAGGCAATAGGCTGGCCCGGTCCGTGGTCGAAGTGACCACGGACCGGGACACCCGAAGCACCTCAGGGGAGAGACACGTATGGCATCCGGCCTGCCCACTTCTGCTGCCGCCATGGACCGACCGCACTTCATCGGCATCGGCGGCGCCGGGATGTCGGGCATCGCCAAGATCCTCGCCCAGCGCGGCGCCCGGGTCACGGGCAGCGACGCGCGCGAGTCCGCCACGGCCGAGGCGCTGCGCGCGCTCGGCGCCACCGTCCACATCGGCCACGACGCCGCGCACCTGTCGCCCGAGGCGACCTCCGTCGTCGTCTCCTCCGCGATCCGCGAGGACAACCCGGAGCTGCGGCGCGCCGCCGAACTCGGCATCCCCGTGGTGCACCGCTCCGACGCGCTCGCCTCCCTCATGGAGGACCGGCGGCCGATCGCGGTGGCCGGCACCCACGGCAAGACGACCACGACCTCGATGCTGGCCGTCGCCCTGTCCTCCCTGGGTCTCGACCCCTCGTACGCGATCGGCGGCGACCTCGACGCCCCCGGCTCCAACGCCCTGCACGGCGCGGGCGACATCTTCGTCGCCGAGGCCGACGAGTCGGACCGCAGCTTCCACCGGTACCGGCCCGAAGTCGCGATCATCCTCAACGTCGAACTCGACCACCACGCCAACTACGCGTCGATGGACGAGATCTACGACTCCTTCGAGATCTTCACCTCGAAGATCGTCCCCGGCGGCACCCTCGTGATCGCCGCCGACCACCCCGGCGCCGTCGAACTGACCCGCCGCATCCGCGACACCACCTCCCTCAAGGTCGTCACCTACGGCGAGTCGCCGTCCGCGGACATCCGCATCCACAAGGTCACGCCCCGCGGCCTGACCAGCGAGGTCACGGTCCTCCTCGACGGCAAGCTGCTCACCTTCACCGTCTCGGTCCCCGGCCGCCACTACGCGCACAACGCGGTCGCCGCGCTCGCCGCGGGCGTCGCCCTCGGCATCCCCTCCCGGAACCTGGCCGGTGCCATCAAGTCGTACACCGGCGTCAAGCGCCGCCTCCAGCTCAAGGGCGAGGAGAGCGGCGTCCAGGTCATCGACTCCTACGCGCACCACCCCACGGAGATGGCGGCCGACCTGGAGGCGATGCGCGCCGCGGCCGACGACGCCCGCCTGCTCGTCCTGTTCCAGCCGCACCTGTTCTCCCGCACCCAGGAGCTGGGCCAGGAGATGGGCGAGGCCCTGCGCCTCGCGGACGCCTCCGTCGTCCTCGACATCTACCCGGCCCGCGAGGACCCGATCCCCGGCATCACCAGCGCCCTCATCGTCGACGCGGCGCGCGCCGCGGGCGCCGACGTCCAGGCGGCCCACGACAAGACGGCGGCCGTCGGGGCGATCGCGGGAATGGCGAAGCCCGGTGATCTCGTTCTCACCATGGGCGCGGGCGACGTCACGGACCTCGGTCCGCGCATCCTGGACCATCTCGCACAGCGTTAGAGGGAGTGCCCCCATGTCGTACGACGTCGAGAAGCCGGACGAGCAGTGGCGCGCGGAGCTGAACCCGGCGGAGTACGCCGTACTGCGCCAGGCCGGCACCGAGCCCGCCTTCACCGGTGAGTACACGGACACCAAGACCCGGGGCGTCTACTCCTGCCGGGCGTGCGGTGCCGAGCTGTTCACCTCGAACGAGAAGTTCGAGTCCCACTGCGGCTGGCCGTCCTTCTACGACCCGAAGGACTCCGCCGCCGTCGAACTGATCGAGGACCGCTCCCACGGCATGGTCCGCACCGAGGTCCGCTGCGCCCGCTGCGGCTCGCACCTCGGCCACGTCTTCGAGGGCGAGGGCTACGCGACCCCGACCGACCAGCGGTACTGCATCAACTCGATCTCGCTGCGGTTGGAGCCGGACGGGGAGTGAGTGGGGCCGTGGTCCGGAAGCGGGCCCGGTAGGCGGAGGGCGTCACGCCGAGGTGGCGCAGGAACACCCGGCGCAGGGTCTCGTCGCTGCCGAGGCCGCTGCGGCGGGCCGCCGAGGTGACGCTCTCGCCCGCGTCGAGGAGGGTCCGGGCGGCTTCGAGGCGGACCGACTCGACGTAGCCGCCGGGCGTGTCCCGGATCTCGCTGTGGAAGAGGCGGGTGAGATGGCGGGTGCTGAGACCGGCCCGGCGGGCGAGTTCCGGCAGGGAGTGGTCGGCCGCCGGGTCCGCGACGACCGACCTGAGTAGCGCGGTGAGCGTGGCGTGGCGGGGCGCGGGGGTGCGCGCGGCCACCGAGAACTGCGACTGGCCGCCCGGACGCTGGAGGAACACCACCAGATCACGGGCGACCTCACGGGCGAGCCCGGCGCCCTCGTCGGCCTCCACGAGGGCCAGCGAGAGGTCGAGCCCGGCGCTCACACCCGCCGAGGTGTAGATCCTGCCGTCCTGGACGAAGATCGCGTCGTCCTGCACCTCGATGTCCGGGTGGCGCCCCGCCAGCGTCGCCGCATGCCGCCAGTGTGTGGTGGCGCGCCGCCCGTCGAGGAGCCCCGCCTCGGCGAGCGCGAAGGCGCCGGTGCAGACGGACGTGGTGCGCCAGGACGAGGAGTGCAGCGCCCGGACGGTGTCGACCAGGCCCGGCGGCAGCCGCCGGGGCAGGCCGGGCGAGCCGGGCACGATCAGGGTGTGGACGCGTCCGGCGAGGCCGTCGACGGGCTCCGTGAGCAGCCGGGTCCCCGCCGAGGTGGTGACAGGCCCACCGTGCGCGGACAGCAGCGTCACCGTGTAACGGGCGCCCAGGGTGGCCGCGGTGCTGAACACCTCAAGGGGAGCCGTGACGTCGAGCAGCCGGACGTCGTCGTAGGCGAGGACGGCTACGGTGCGGGAGGGGGTGCGGGCGGGCGCGCTCATCGCCCCAGGCTAGCGGCGTGCCATGTCCGTATGTGTGGGATTCATGGCTGGAAGGACATGGAGCGCGAGAGTGCCTGAGCGGCAGGCTGACGGCATCGCACCAGCCGACCAGGAGCCGACCGTGACCTCACGCATCGCCGACATCGAGATCCCCGACAGCGCACTCGCCAAGGAGGCGACCGAACTCGTCCGCGACACCGCGGGCCCCCTCCTGTACGACCATTCGCGCCGCGTCTTCCTCTTCGGGGCGCTGCGGGGCCGCCACCGCGAGCTGACCTTCGACCCCGAACTCCTCTACGTGGCCGCCCTCTTCCACGACCTCGGTCTCACCCCGCGCTACGCCGCGTCCCGGCAGCGCTTCGAGCTCGACGGCGCGGAGGCGGCCCAGGACTTCCTGCTGCGCCACGGCCTGCCGCCCGAGCGGGCCAGGACCGCCTGGACGGCCGTCGCCCTGCACACGACCCCCGAGATCCCCTACCGGATGGAGCCGGAGGTGGCGCTGGTCACCGCCGGGGTCGAGGTCGACGTGCTGGGGCTCGGCTTCGACGAGGTGGACGACGCGCAGCGGGACGCGGTCGTGGCCGCGCACCCCCGGCCGGACTTCAAGCGCCAGATCCTCCGGGCGTTCACCGAGGGCATCGCGCACCGCCCCGCCAGCGCGTTCGGCAACGTCAAGTCGGACGTGCTCGCCCACTTCGTGCCCGGCTTCGTCCGCACCGACTTCGTGACCGTCATCGAGAACTCGGGGTGGCCGGAATGAGTACGCCCCGCGACGCGCGCCCGCGCCCGCCCGTGCCGCCGTTCACCGAGGCCGACGCGCTCGCCAAGGTGCGGGCCGCCGAGGACGCCTGGAACACCCGGGACCCCGACCGCGTCGTGCTCGCGTACACGGAGGATTCGGTGTGGCGCAACCGCGACACGTTCCTGAGCGGGCGGAAGGAGATCCACGCGTTCCTCACGGCGAAATGGCGCAAGGAACTCGACTACGCGCTCCGCAAGGAGCTGTGGTCCTTCGGCGACGACCGGATCGCCGTCCGGTTCCAGTACGAATGGCGGGACGCGGCCGGCGGGCACTGGCGTTCCTACGGCAACGAGCTGTGGGAGTTCGACGCCCGCGGCCTGATGCGGCGGCGGGAGGCGAGCATCGACGACGTGCCGATCCGGGCCGCCGAGCGGCGCATCAGGGGTCCCCGGCCGCCCGGGCAGCAGCCACCGGAGGCGCTGCCACTGGCGTAGCAGGGGTCAGGGGCGGTCCGCCCGCAGGAAGTCCTCGACGACCCGGATCAGCGCGAGTGGCGCCTCGTCCATCGCGTAGTGCCCGCACACCGGCAGGTCGACCAGTTCGCCGCGGCTGAACCAGTGCAGCCACGTCGTCCGGATCAGCTCCGCGGGCAGCGCGGGGTCGAGCTGCCCGGTCACCGCGAGCGCCGGTGTCGTGCAGCCCTCCAGATCACGGTGGAAGTCGTCGCCGGTCCACGAGTCCAGCCAGGCGCGGAACGCCTTGGCGTCGACGCACGCCAGGGAGCGCGCCGTCATCCGGTCGAGCCAGGCCGCCGGACGGACCCCGCCCGTGGTGAGGTCGAGGATGGTGCGGCGGTGGGCCGGTTCGTTGTCCGCCGTGGAGAACAGCTCCCACTGCTGCGGCGGCAGCACCAGACCCGACGCCGGGACCGGCGAGACCCCCGCGATACGCCGCACCCGGTGCCGTGCCGACGCCACGACGCGCTGCGCCACACCGGCCCCCATCGAGTGCCCGAGCAGCGAGAAGCGCTCCCAGCCCAGCCGGTCCGCGAGCGCCAGCACGTCGGCGGCGCCCTCGGCCGTCGTGTACGCGCCCGGGGTGTCCTTCGCCTCCCCGTAGCCGCGCAGGTCCACGAGCGCGTACTGGAAGGAGACCTGGTCCAGGTCGGCGACGATCGGGGCGTACGCGGAGCGGTCGGCCAGCCAGCCGTGCACCGCGATCACCTTGTGCGGGCCGTCTCCGCGCAGTTCATGGGGAAGCAGGAAGGTGGAGGCCACGTCGACTCCCGGAGAGTGGGGCGGTGCCGGTCGCGTCCACGGTGGCGCGGCCCCGCGCGGCCCACAAGGGGGCGTACCCGGGCGATCGGCGACAATGGGGCCGTGACCTCCTCCGACGCCTCCCCCTCCGTTCCCGCTGGGCCCGACCGGCCGGACCTTCGTGCCGACTGCGGCAGTTGCTTCGGGCTGTGCTGTGTCGCCCTGCCGTTCGCCAGATCACAGGACTTCGCGCGCGACAAGAGCGCGGGCAGCCCCTGCCGGAACCTCCGGGACGACTTCCGCTGCGGCATCCACACGCGGCTGCGCGACGAGGGCTACCAGGGGTGCACCGTCTTCGACTGCTTCGGCGCGGGCCAGAAGGTCTCCCAGGTCACCTTCGAGGGCGTCAGTTGGCGCGAGCGCCCCGAGAGCGCGCGGACCATGTACGAGGTGTTCCCCGTGATGCGTCACCTCCACGAACTGCTGTGGTACTTGAGCGAGGTGCTGGAGCGGCCCAGGGCCCGGCCCGTGCACCGCGAGGCCCGGCGCGCCCTCGACGGCATCGAGCGGCTCACGCGCGCGGGTGCCGGCGAACTGCTCGCGGCGGACGTGTCCGCGCTGCGCGGCGACGTGAACACCCTGCTCCTCAAGGCGAGCGACCTCGTACGCGCCGAGGTGCCCGGGCGCAAGAAGAACCACCGCGGCGCGGACCTCGCCGGAGCCCGGCTGCGCGACGCCGACCTGCGCGGCGCCACCCTGCGCGGCGCGCTCCTCATCGCCGCCGACCTGACCGGCGCCGATCTGCGCTTCGCCGACCTGATCGGGGCGGACCTGCGGGACACCCGGCTCGGCGGCGCCGACCTCACCGACAGCATCTTCCTCACTCAGGCCCAGCTCAACGCGGCCCGCGGCGACCGGGCCACCGAGCTGCCCGCCGGTCTGACGCGGCCCGCGCACTGGACCGCGTAGAGCGAGGGGCGCCCGCTTCCCAGGAGCGGGCCCGCTCACTCATCGTTCACGCGATGGGACGATCATCGCCCGCCGAACGGATGCCCCTCCGGCGGCACGGGTAGGGCCGCGCACATGACATCGCAGTCCTCACAGCCGTTCCAACTGCCGCACTTCTACATGCCGTATCAGGCGCGGCTCAACCCGCACCTCGACGAGGCGCGCGCACACTCCGCCGAGTGGGCCCGCGACATGGGCATGCTGGAGGGAAGCGGCATCTGGGAGCGGAGCGATCTCGACGCGCACGACTACGGCCTGCTGTGCGCCTACACGCACCCCGACTGCGACGGCCCCGCCCTCTCCCTGATCACCGACTGGTACGTGTGGGTCTTCTTCTTCGACGACCACTTCCTGGACATGTACAAGCGCACCAACGACCGCGAGGGCGGCCGGGACCACCTCGAACGACTGCCCCTGTTCATGCCCATGGACCTCGCCACCGAGGTCCCCGAGCCCACCAACCCGGTCGAGGCGGGCCTCGCCGACCTGTGGCGGCGCACCGTGCCCGCGATGACCCTCGACTGGCGCCGCCGCTTCGCCGAATCGACCGAGCACCTGCTCAACGAGTCGATGTGGGAGCTGTCCAACATCAACGAGGGCCGCGTCTCCAACCCGGTCGAGTACATCGAGATGCGCCGCAAGGTCGGCGGCGCGCCCTGGTCCGCGGGGCTCGTGGAGTACGCGACCGCCGAGGTCCCCGCCCGCGTCGCCGGGACGAGGCCGCTGCGCGTCCTGATGGAGACCTTCTCCGACGGCGTGCACCTGCGCAACGATCTCTTCTCCTACGAGCGCGAGGTCGGCGACGAGGGCGAACTCAGCAACGGCGTCCTGGTGCTCGAGACCTTTTTCGGCTGTACGACACAGGAGGCGGCGGAGGCCGTCAACGACGTGCTCACCTCGCGACTGCACCAGTTCGAGCACACCGCGCTCACCGAGGTGCCCGCGCTCGCCCTCGACAAGGGCCTCACGCCCGAGGAGCTGGCGGCCGTCACCGCGTACACGCGCGGGCTCCAGGACTGGCAGTCCGGCGGACACGAGTGGCACCTGCGCTCCAGCCGGTACATGAACAAGGGCGCCGTCGAGGAACGCTCAGCCCTGCACGGACCCACCGGGCCCGGGACCGCCGCCGCCGATGTCCGCGCCCTGCTCGCCTCGGTGGGGGCCGAGCGGCTGCGGGCGTACACGCATGTGCCGTTCCAGAAGACGGGCCCCAGCCGGCTGCCCGACTTCTACATGCCGTTCACCGTGCGGCTCAACCCGGCGCTCGACAGCGCGCGCGAGCGACTCGTCCCCTGGACGCGGAGCATGGGCATGCTCAGCGAGGGCGTCTGGGACGAGGACCGGCTCGCCGCCGCCGACCTGGCGCTCTGCTCCGCCGGGCTCGACCCGGACGGCTCGCCCGAGGCCCTCGACCTCAGCGCGCGCTGGCTCGCCTGGGGCACCTACGGGGACGACTACTACCCGCTGGTCTTCGGCCACCGGCGCGATCTCGCCGCCGCCCGCCTCAGCACCGAACGCCTGTCGGCCTGCATGCCGCTGGCCGACGAACCCGTCCCCGTACCGGCCAACGCCATGGAGCGCGGCCTCACCGACCTGTGGGCGCGCACGACCGCGCGGATGACGACGGAGCAGCGCACGGAGTTCAAGGCCACGGTCGACGTCATGACGGAGAGCTGGGTGTGGGAGGTGCTGAACCAGATCCAGGGCCGCATCCCCGACCCGGTCGACTACCTGGAGATGCGCCGCGCCACCTTCGGCTCCGACCTGACCATGAGCCTGTGCCGCATGGGCCACGGCCCCGCCGTCCCGCCCGAGGTCTACCGCACGGGACCCGTCCGGGCCCTGGAGAACTCGGCCATGGACTACGCGATGCTGGTCAACGACGTGTTCTCGTACCAGAAGGAGATCGAGTACGAGGGGGAGATCCACAACGCGATCCTCGTCGTGCAGAACTTCTTCGGCATCGACTGTCCGAGGGCCCTGCGCATCGTGCACGACCTCATGACGCGGCGCATGGAGCAGTTCGAGCACATCGCCGCCCACGAGTTCCCGGTGCTGTACGAGGACTTCAAGCTCTCCGCCGAGGCGCGCGCCGTCCTGGACGGCTACGTCGAGGAGCTGCGGAACTGGCTGGCGGGCATCCTCAACTGGCACCGCCACGTGGACCGTTACCGCGCGGAGTACCTCGCGAGCCGCACCCACGGCTTCCTGCCCGACCGGATCCCGGCAGCCCCTCCTCACCCGACCTCCGCGTCCGGATTGCCGCATTCAGGCAACCTCACGGGGGCGCACGGCATCTCTTGAGGTGAGACGGCCACTGACCGGCCGCATCCACGGGGGACATGAGAGAACACACGGGGGTGTTCTTGCCTTGACCGAGACCATCGAACACATCACGGACGCCGCGGGCGTCACGCACGCACCGGCCGAAGCCGACCGGGACGGGACCGTCGCCGCGGGGGAACTGGAGCCGTACGTCGCTCCGTTGACCGTGCCGCCGATCCTGCGGCCCGCCACCGACGACGTCCGCACCGAGACGGAGATCGCGCTGCGGCCCACCTGGCAGCGGCTCCACCCGCAGCTCCCGCCGACCCTCATGTGGGGCTACGACGGCTGCGTACCGGGCCCCACCATCGAGGTGCGGCGCGGGCAGCGGGTCCGGATCGCCTGGACGAACCGCATCCCGAAGGGCAGCGAGTACCCGGTGACAGCGGTGGAGGTGCCCATCGGGGCACCGAACCCGAGCACCCGGCCGGGCCGCGACGGCGTGCCCGCCGACGCGGACGTCGCCGCCCTGCCCGCCTGGTCCGTGACCCATCTCCACGGGGCGCAGACCGGCGGCGGCAACGACGGCTGGGCGGACAACGCGGTGGGGTCCGGCGACGCCCAGCTCGCCGAGTACCCGAACGACCACCAGGCCGTGCAGTGGTGGTACCACGACCACGCCATGAACATCACCCGGTGTGATGTGGAAAACGAGCCTAAAAGATCTTGCGCCTGGCTCTCACCTGGACTTGAGCACTCTCCCACTGATCCCAGTTGATCAAATGGGAGATATTCAGGAGATCAACTCCCCCAGACCGACTCCCACCCAAGATTCCCCAGAGCCCGCTCGTACAGGCCCTGCAGACCCTCCAGGCGATGCACTCGCATTGACGGCGTCGGATGCTGGTAAATGCCCTTGATGCCAGGGTACTTGTGCCCCGCCTGTTCGTGGGCCAGCACGGGATGGACGTTGATGTCTGCCTGGTAGGTGTCGTGCGAGTGCCGCAGCGCCCGCATGTCCAGGCCTGGCATGATCGGCTCCCACTTCTCAAGCGGCGGATGGCCGTGCCCGCCCGGCCGCGCCTTCCTCCCGTCAGCCGCCGGACGCAACCGGGCGCACCACGAGGAACGCCACCACCATCCGCCCTTCGGTGCGGTGAACACGAAGTCGAAGGGCCAGGCGTCGAGATGCCGGGCCAGCAGGTCGGCCAGGAACGGTGGCACGTCAATGTCCCGGGCCGACGTCGCATTCTTCGGCGGCTCCAGCCCGTGGAACGTGCGCCGCTTCGCCTGCTCGTCGTACCGGAAGTACTGGGCCAGCGCCCCTTCGCTTCCGTCCACGCGGACAAGGGAGCACTCGAAGACCCCTCCATCGTGCTTCTGGGAGCGCGTCAGCAGTGCATTGCGGCGATGCAGCCCCGAGGCTTCCTCGAAGCGAAGGCCGATGAACGCCGTCGTCAGCACCATCAGCCCGTCAACGGGACCCATGCGCCGGGCCAGCTGCAGGACCGTCTCGGGCGGCGCCCACATGTCCTCCGGCCGCTCCTTGCGCTTGCCAGAGGTCGCCGCCGGCAGACCCTTCAGCCGTCGGCCGGCCAGTGGGTTGTGCGGGATGTGACGGGCGTCCACGGCGCCGGTGAGAATCTGCGACATCAAGCTGACGCAGTACTTGGTGGTGCTGTGAGCGCACGGCAGCGTCCGGGCCCAGGCCTCAACGTCGAACCAGTTGAGCTCGATCAGGCGGGTGTCCCGCCAGCGCGGCAGGATATGGGACTGCAGCCGCTCGCGCCGGTTCTCGGTGGTCTGGCCGCGGGGGTTCTGAACGGCCAGCCACTCTTCGACGAACGTCCCGAACCGTTTGCGCATGAGCTCCGGGTCCGCCCAGCGCCCTTCACGGATCGCGGCCTCTTGGTCGTTGCCCCACTTCTCGGCGATGATTTTCGTCGGGAACCCGGGCTCGCTACCCCAGGTGCCGTCGGGCTTCTTGTATCGGCATCGCCACGTGTATTTGGTTGTCTTCTTGCCGTCCCGGACCTTGTACACCTTCTCGGCGTAGGCCACCGCTACCCCCAGCTCGTTCAGACCGCAGCGCTGTGCGCCACCGGCAAACGATGCCAGTGCGGGGATCTCTCCGTGAGCTGGCGGCAGATTTCGTCAGCCGCGTGCCGTTTGATGGCGGTGTCGATGACCCAGTACGTGATGCGCTCGGCACTGTCGTCGAGCCGCAGCCGGTAGGGGTCAGGCAGGACTGGCTCCCGAATGATGCGCACCGGGACTATCGGCCCCCGCGGCATCTCCATGGTCCGCGGCAGCCACCTGCGCGCCTGCTCCGTCATGGCCTGCGAGAACCACCCGGCACCCTCGGGCGTGATGTCGTCCTCGTGGAAGACGAACGTGCAGCCGTCGATGCTGTCGACGATGAACGGTGCGAAGTGGCCCCCGCCAGAACGCTCAACTTGCATAACCCACATGCTCAATTCACCGATCCGAGCGTGCCCCCCTCGGTGACGGTCTGAGCATGCTGGCACACATTGCGACACCGCGCGCCACCCGTGACGAAAGAATCTTTACGGGTCTGATGGGGTTTCTGTCTCGGATGCGATGCCTTGCAGGTGACGGCGGGCCCGGCGGAACTGCTGCCAGATCCGGTCGAGATCCTCCTCGCTCATGTTCTCGGCGCCCTTGGCGACGACGACGATCCGGGCGTCATCGTCCTCGGTGCCCAAGTGGATGACCGCGGAGTCCAGGGTCCGGCCGGAGCGCAGTTCGAGCTCGACGGCCGGCGGGAGGTCGGAGGAGCCCGTCTCACGGGCGGGGGGTTCGGCTGCGGCGGCGGGTACGGGGTCGCCTCCGTCGGCGATGAGGTCGGGGGAGTCCTCGCTCCAGCCGACGAGCCGGGCATAGGCGCGCATGTTGCTGGTGACCTTCGTGAACGCCTTGCCGTTGGGCTGTCGTCCGCGCTCGATGGCCTGCACGGTCGTGCGCGTGATGTGCAGCGCCGCAGCGGCCTCGATCTGCGTGAGGCCGACCGCCCGGCGCGCGGCTTCGAAGGCACGCCCGAGCCGTACCCAATCTCGCGTCATGAAACCTCATCATGCACTACTTCCATGCAACCCCCTAGCTGCCTTCAAGCCTTTTGACCTGCCTTTTGGCTCGCAAACAGAGCGTTTGGGTTGCATGGGGCGCACGTCGCGTACCGGGAGCTATGGCGTGCGCTCCGCTTGTGAAGGCCAAGAAGATGAGCCTTAGTGTCGCCTGAAGGCTTGCTGTGAGCGCCTGTGGGGGCTAGTTTCATTGGCGTGAGACCGCACTCCAGCGCTATCCGCTACAGACGGGAGGCTCTGAAAATGAGCCTTGTAGAACTCTCCGCCCGGTCCGGGATACACGAAAGCCATCTGTCCCGGGTGCTCAACGGCAAGGCGGGCCTGAGCGACGCGAACATCTACCGGCTCGCGGACGCACTGGGTGTCACCCCTGCCGACATCACCCACGAGGAGAAGCCGTGACCGCCCCCAGGGCCACGCGAAAGCGGACCTTTGAGATCCGCGAGAACCTGCCCGCCCCGAACTCCGCCGAGGGCGCGCTGTTCCACTACACCCCCGACGAAGCCGCCCAGTGGACGCCGTTCCGTGGCCGCACCCTGCGCAACATGGCCACCAAGCACGAGATCGAGCACTCGCGGAACGGTCGCGTCATCTACTTCACCGGCGAGCAGATCGTCGCGCTCGCGCAGCGCCACGTCGTCAAGCCGTTCCAGAAGCCGGCCGTAGCCCGCGCCGCCTAGAGCGGCAAACGGCCCCACCGCCGGGCTTCCACACACCGGCAGCAGGGGCCTCGCGACCCGCAGGTCGCACCGATCCACCCCTCACGACTCACGAGAAGAAAGGGGCTTCACGTGCCTCACATTCTGACACCCGTACCCGTGGACGAGATCAACCTGTCCGACGCGGTGGAGAAGATCCGCCCGCACAGCCCGAGCATCGCCGACCTGCTGGAAGCGGTCGCCAACGTGGACGAGGACAGCCTCCACTCGATGGTCGAGTGGCCCGGCGGCGAGCGGGAGTGCATCGAGGACTGCACGCCGTGCGCCGCGAAGCACGCCGCCCAGGTCGTGGCGGGCAAGTTCCTCCGCACGATCGCGAAACAGGAGGCGGCGGCATGACGACGACTCCCGCGCAGCCGAACGAGGTCGTGAAACTCGACCTGTCCGCCGGCGCCATCCACACGACTCTGATCGACGGCCAGCCGCACATCGTGCTGAAGCCCGCCGTCGAAGACCTCGGACTGAGCTACCCCGCCCAGTCTCGCAAGCTCAAGACTCGCTCCTGGGCAACCGTTGCTCAGACGGCAACGGTTGCCGAGGACGGCAAGCTCCGCGAGATGGACGCCGTCCCGGTCCGCACCTTCCTGATGCTCCTGGCGACGGTCAACGAGAACCGTGTCGCCGACGAAGCCCGCCCCACCCTGGTCGCCTTCCAGAACGAGACCGCGGACGCGATCGAGGCGTATTGGACGCAGGGCGGTGCGATCAACGAGCGGGCCACGGACGAGCAGCTCGACACCCTGCAGCAGCAAATCGAGGAGCGCCGCATCCGCCGCGCGCTCGGCCTGGTCCAGTTGATCGCCGCGATGGACGACAGCATCGACACGCGGTGGAAGCGGTCCCGGCAGTTGCACCACTACGCGGAGGCGGCTGGCGAGATCGCCGAGATCGCGCCCGAGGACCGGGCCCTGCTTGTCGAGACGTACCTGAAGGACTGCGGCCTCTCCGATGTGGAGCGCCGTTCGGTCCGGTCGTCGTTCGGCCGTCGCGTGTCGCTGGCCTACCAGATGCAGTACGGCGAGAAGCCGAAGGACTCGCTCGGCCTGGTGGACGGCCGGGAGCGGTCGGTGAAGTCGTACACCGAGGCTGACCGGCCGATGTTCGACAAGGTCTGGTCCGAGTTCTACGCCGACCGCTACCCCGCCCAGCAGCGCTTCGGGGAGGCGTCATGACCGCCGAGACCCGCACCCCGCAGCCCCTCACCGACGAGCAGCTCACCGAGATCCAGGCGCGCGTGGACGCGGCAACCGCCGGGCCGTGGGGCTTCTACGACGGCGACACCTACGCCGACGTCGCCGCCGACCTCAAGATGACGGGCCGCGCCTCGTACTCCTACCGCGAAAAGGTCGCCCACCTCGAAGACGAGAACTACTGGGACGACCCCGCGCACGAGAACGACGACGAGAACCGCGCACCCGAGCAGATGGCCGCGAACGTCGAGTTCATTGCCCACGCCCGCACGGACGTGCCTGCCCTCCTCGCCGAGGTAGCTCGTCTCCGCGGTGAGGTCACCGCCGCCGTGGACCGCCTGCGGGACATGCAGCGGCTGGAGCCGAACCACGCCCGCGCCGCTGGCCTGTACGGCGTCGAAATGCAGCTCCGGTACGCCATCGGCACCGAAGAGGAGGCGGCGTCATGACGGCCTCGGCCCGCTGGGACCGTCCCGCCGCCGAGGTGGAGGCCGACGTCCGCCGCCTGACCCTGGTCGCCGCTGAGGCGCGCACCCACTCCCCGTCGGACCTGCTCGCCTGGCGACTGGACGAGTGGCTGGTCACCCACCCCGACGCCCCCGTCTCCACCGCCGCCGACTACCCGAACTGGACGCCCGGAGGTGCAGCGTGACCGCCTTCACAGCCACGTTCTTCCTGGGACGGACGACCCATGTCCGCGGCAACGCCTCCGTCCATCCCGTGCTCTACGTCGAACCTGAAGGCCAGCACCGCTCCGGATACGTCACCTTCCAGATCGACGCGAAGCTCAGCATCGACGAGCAACTGGAGATTGCAGACCGGTTCGCCAAGGCGGTAACCGCCTGGCGTGACGACTTGGCGGCCCGAGCCGACCAGCAGCGAACGGCTGTCGACGAGCTCGCCGAGGCTCGCGCCGAGATTGCCCGCCTGAAGGCACAGCGCGAGGACGGTGACGCGTCGTGAACGCCCGCATCATCGGCGGCCTGGTCTACGACCTTGGCAACGCCCCGACCCACGCCGAGTTCGGCCGCAACGCCTTCGACGGCACCCGCCAACAGCGGCTCGTCCTCGGCGACACGGAGGGCAGCGACAAGCTCTCCATCTCCCTCACCGAAACCCCCGTCGAGGGCATCGACGACCTGATCGAAGCCCTTCACCGCATCCGAGACGACAAGATCCGCAACCAGATCAAGCAACTGCCGGAGGTGGCCGCATGACCGCGCTCCTGCCCGAGCCGACACTGCTCGCCGACCTCCCGCCGATGCCGACGACCGCCGCCCCGGTGCTCGTACCCGGCCTCCTCACCGGCATCGGCGTCACGACACGGCCCGTACCCCGGTGGATCACCGACCCGAACCTGATCGACGACATCCTCGCCGGTCACACCGACATCCCCGACGACTTCAACCCGCTGGAGGGGCCGTGACCTTCAACGCGACCGCCGTCGCCCACATCCTCGCCGACTACGGCCTGACCGATTCGGATGCGGCCACAACCGCAGACCTGATCGCCGCCGCCGACCTTGCCGGATGCGGACACCCCATCCGCGGCCAACAGGACGACATCCGTGCCGCCCTCGACACGATCGGAGACCAGCCGTGACCCTCGACGAAGCCATCAACTTGCTGTGGTCCTTGGACCGTGGCGACCTCGTGCGGGTCACCCACCAAAACCGGGTCGACGAAGTGAAGGTCACCCGGACCGCGCACCACTCGGACGGCCCGCACGGCGACCGTGACTCTGTCGTCGCCACGGTCTCCTACGGGCCCGGCCGGTACAGCTTCGACATCGCTGCCCTGGCCCTGGCGGAGCCCCGTCGGCCCGGTCTCGTCCTCAGCCCGCAGAGCATCGAAGTCGTTGAGCGCGTGAACTCTGTCAACGAACGGGAGGCGGCATGAGCGTCATCGCCACCGCCCGCAGCGCCGCCCGGCACCGCCGGATGTCCCGCCTGGAGATGGCCGCCTACATCGCCCGCCTCGAAGGCCAGAACGCGGCCCTCACCGCGGAGAACACGTGGCTGGGACGGCAGTTGGACCGGGCGGCCGTCGACTACTCCGGCGCCCTTTACGACCTGGACGTCGTCAAGGCTGAGGCGGCCCGGCTCCACACCGTGCTCGCCGCGACGCAGGCCCGCCTCGCCAACGCGACCGCGGTCAACCCGCTGCCGCAGCACGTCACCACCCAGCCGATCCCCGCCATCCACCGCTTCGAGACCGGGCCCGTCCTTCGCGCCGGCGTGTCCCCGCTGGCCGCCGTCACCGACCCCGGCCAGGCCCCGCGCACCACCACGTGGGGGCGGGCGAACGACGACACCCAGCCGCTGCCGAAGCAGGTGGCGTCGTGAAGCCGTACTGGGAAGACGACACCGTCCATCTGTACCTGGGTGACATGCGGGAAGTCCTGCCCGCGCTCGGCGTACAGGCCGACCTCGTTGTGGCAGATCCTCCGTATACGGAGACCAGCCTCGCGTGGGACCGGTGGCCCGATGGCTGGCCCGCCCTCGTCGCGCCCGTAGCGTCGTCGATGTGGTGCTTCGGGTCGATGCGTATGTTCCTCGACCGGCGTGACGACTTCGATACCTGGAGGCTCAGCCAGGACATCGTCTGGGAGAAGCAGAACGGGTCAGGTTTCGCCACCGACCGCTTCAAGCGCGTCCACGAGGTGGCCACCCACTGGTATCACGGCGACTGGCATAGCACCCATCACGCCGTGCCGACGGAGAAGTCAGGTCGCCGGGGCGGGGGAGAGGGCGGGCTCCGCGCCGGAGCGACTGCTCGCGAGCACACTGGCAAGATCGCAGCCAAGACGTGGGACGGGTCGGACGGCACTCGGTTGCTGCGCTCAGTCCTAAAGGTAAGCAATCTGCACGGCCGTGCCCTCCACCCGACAGAGAAGCCGCTGGGGATTCTCGATCCGCTGATCCGCTACGCCTGCCCCGAGGGCGGCCTGGTCGTCGATCCGTTCGCGGGCTCGGGCAGCACGTTGGACGCTGCCCGGCAATCCGGGCGTCGCGCGATCGGTATTGAGGCGAACGAGGAGTACGCGGAAGCCGCGGCCCGACGCCTGGACGCCCTCGTGTTCCCGGCCGCCTGAACTCCGCCGCCCGCCGGATGATGCCCGGCCGGCGGGGCGGCGGCCCAAACAGAAACCCCCGCCCGGGGCTAGCGGGCGGGAATCCACCGAAGCATCCCACGGAAAGGGAACCCCGATGCCTGCCGAGACCACCGACTACGTGATGACCGTCCACGGCCAGCACAAGCACACCGTCCACGACGCACTGCCGGTAGCGCCCGGCCTGGTCGTCCTCCGCATGCCCGCCACCCAGTCACTCAACAACCCGGCACGCTGGCGGATCGGCCACCACAGCGGCCTCGCCATCGCGGAAGCAGTGACCCGCGAGAACGCCCTCAAAGGCGCCGCCATCCTCGCCGACACCGGCATCGACTGGACGCGAGACGCCGACACCATCAAGGCGTCACTCAGCCCCAAGGGAACCACGGACCTGTTCACGAAGCTGAGCGCCGCGTGGTGCGACGAGCCCGGCAGCAACTACATGCCCGGCGACGTGTCCAGCAACGGCATCTACACCGACGCGGACATCGAAGCAGCCGCGCAGGCCGCAAAGGAGGACGGCTTCAACGCCCTCCAAATCATGATCGCCATGTCGCACACCATCCCCTGGATGGGCCTCGACACCGCCGACTTCAACCAGGCCCACGACCGGATCGTCACCGCGGCAGGGGCTGAGTGACCGCCATGCAGAAGACCTACCAGTTCATCGGCGCGGCTCTCACCGCCGTCGCCCTCCTGACCGGATGCCAGGACAGCCACCCGCAGGGCCCGGCCGGGCGCGTCGTCGCGAAGGGCTCGGACCGCGACTGTCACACCTCGTGGACCGGCACCCGCACAAAGCGGCGCTCGCACCAGTCCTGCCACACCGACTACGAGCTGACCACCCGCGACAAGCACGGCAACGACCACAAGTTCGCCGTGAACTCCACGGTTTACGACAACTGCCGCCGCGGATCCGCCTACCCCCGCTGCATCAACCGGTAGCCGCCCGGCCAACAACCGAAGACCCGCCGCGGGCCCTTCCCTCCCCGCCCGCGGCATCCCAGGGGCCAGGCCTCACACCCCCCGACGGGGCCTGGCCCCACCCTCAGCACATCCTTTTGGAGAGCACATGAGCACCGAAAGCACCACAAAGCAGGCGGCGCCACTGCGGTGCACCCGCTGCGGCAACACCGCCGGGCCGTTCGACACGACCACCGGCCGCTGCGAGACCTGCACCGAGGCCGCCGCATGACCGCCGCCGTCGAGGCCGAAGCGCCCGCCATCATCGACGGGCTCCCCGCCGAGGCATACCACCAGGACACGACGTCGATCTCCTCGACAGGCCTGCGCGCCCTCCTCGCACCGGGCTGTCCCGCCCAGTTCAAGTATGACCGCGACCACCCGCAGGCACCGAAGAAGGAGTTCGACCTCGGGCACGCCGCCCACCTGTACGTGCTGGGGGAGGGCCCGGAACTGGAGGTCATCGACTTCCCGGACTGGCGCAAGAAGGACGCCCAGATCCAGCGAGACGAGGCCTACCTCGCAGGCAAGGTGCCGCTGCTCACCAAGGACCACGCCATGGTCGTCGCGATGGCCGAGGCGATCCGCCAGCACCCGATCGCAGGCCCGCTGTTCACGCCCGGATCGGGCGTCGCAGAGCAGTCGATCTACTGGACGGACAAGGCGACCGGCATCCGCTGCCGAGTCCGCCCAGACTGGCGGCGCGGCCCGATCATCGTCGACTACAAGACGATCAAAGATGCGGCGCCCGACACGATCAGCCGGGCCATCAAGGACCGCAGCTACCACCAGCAAGACGCCCTCTACATCGACGGCGTCGAAGCCGCCGGACTCGCCCCCGACGGCGCCCGATTCGTCTTCGTCTTCCAGTCGAAGCAAGCCCCGTACCTGGTCACGGTCCGCGAGCTCACCGATCAGGACCGCGACATCGGCCGCGCCCGCAACGAGAGGGCCCTCCGCATCTACGCCGAGTGCCAGGCGACCGGCATCTGGCCCGACTGGACCGGGCCCGTCACCGAAATCCCCCAGATCGGAATGCCGACCTGGGACACCCTCCGCCAAGCCGAGGAGTACCTCCAGCCGTGACCACCAACGAGATCGCCACCCGCGACGAGCAGCAGGCAGTCGCTACCACCGAACAGCAGACGCCGCAGCAGCTCACCACCAAGAGCGCCCTCGTCATCTGGGCCGAGGAAGCCCGCGTCGTCGCCAACATCGCCGTCTCGATCGCCAAGACGCCGTTCGCCGGACAGCTCCGCGGCAAGCCCGAAGAGGTCACGGCCGTCATCCTCGCAGGCAACGAGCTCGGGCTGCAGCCGATGGCCGCCCTCAAGGCGTTCGACATCATCCAGGGCACGCCCGCCCTCCGCGCGCACGCCATGCGCGGCCTCGTCCAGTCCAAGGGGCACAAGATCCAGCTCGTCGAATCCGACGACAAGCACTGCGTCATGCGCGGGCGGCGGGCCGACGACGAGGAATGGCAGCAAGTCTCCTGGGACATACCGCGCGCCGCCCTCCTCGGACTCGTCAACAAGTCCGAGTGGAAGAAGCAGCCGCAGACCATGCTCGTCGCCCGTGCGACCGGCGAACTCTGCCGCCTGATCGCCGCCGACGCCCTGCACGCCGTTCCGTACACGGCCGAGGAACTCCGCGACTCCACCAGCAACCGCGGCGAGTACTCGGTCTCCCGGCCCGCACTCAGCGTCGCCGCCCTTACCGCGGCAACGCCGGCGGCCGAAGCGCAGCAGCCGGACACCTCCGACACCGACGACGACCACGCCACAGCGGTCGCCGAACTGCGGGCCTTCGGCCAGGCACAGGGCATCGACGACATCGACCTCCTCGCCCACGAGGAACTCGGGGCGTCCGTCGAGCACGTCGGGGCGCAGGCCATCCGCGACCTCATCGCCCGTCTCCACGCCGCCACTAACGCCGCCTAGCCCGCACCCATCGAGAGTCGCCCCGCGGGCTAGGCGGGGCGACCTCCGAACAGGAGACCACACGCCATGACCAACCACAGCAAGGAAGCCGAGCGACTGCTCGCCGCCGCCGACACCGCCATCACCGCCGCGCTGGAGAAGGATCTGCCGATCGAGGACCAGCAGCACGCCGCAGTCCTCACCGGCATCCTCACCAACCGGGCCCTGGGGCACGCCAGTCTCGCGGCCGGCCAGACCACGTCAGCCGACGTCAGCAGCCTGCGCCACGCAATCCACACCTACCGCTTCGCACTGATCCGCCAGGTCGCCGAAGGCCTCATCTACAGCCTCACCGACGAAGCCCACCGGCACGCGCTCGGCCTCTCGAAGTACCTCGACTCGGTCGACCTCAACATCGACCGCGAGGTCGAGGCCCACATCGAGGAGCACGTCGGTAGCGGCTACATGGCGGACGCCTATGAGGCCCCGTCCGTGCGCAACGCCAAGCGGCGCACAGAAAACCCCTGGGGCGGCACCAGCACTGCGCCCACCGAAGACGTCCCGTTCTAGCCCGCACACGCCTGAGCCGCCCGCGGGCAATGCGGGCGGCTCCCCCCAAGGAGACCACGAGATGACCGTTCGAACCATGCACCAGCAGGAAGCCGACCTCCGTACCGCGCTCGCCAGCCTCGCCGAACGCTGGGAGCAGATGGCCAAGGCCGGGCCCGACTTCGGCGACAACCTCTTCATCGACGAGCCAACCCCGGTCCAGCTCCAGCAGCACGAACGCGCCGTCACCTACCGGCGGGCCGCTGCTGACCTTCGCGACGTCCTGCGCACCGGCCGCATCCCGCACGGCCTGATGACCAACGCCGAGCTCGACGAGCACGGGGCGAAGACGGGAGACGAGTCATGAGCGCTCCAGCACCGGTCGAAGCCCGCTGCGACCACTGCAAGCAGACCCGGCCCCTGTTCCTGTACGAGCCTGACCACGGTCACCTCGGCGCCAGCCAGTTCACCTGCCGCTGGTGCACCCGTGAGAAGCAGCCCCTCCTCTGCGTCCGCTGCTACGACACCGAGGCCCTGCTCGAGGAGAACGACCCGATCATCAATCAGGACGCCGAGACCATGCGACAGATCTGCGAGGGCAACGCCCGCGCCATCGCCCGCGAGGGAGCCGTCAAGGCCACCTGCGACGGCATCGCCGAAGCCACCCGCACCGCCGAGGAGTCCGCGTCATGACCGCCACCGTGCAGCCCGCCCTCGACGGATCCGTCCCCGCCCCGGCGAAGACGCGCACGCAGCGGCAGGCCGAAGACTACGAGACGTGGCTCGCCGAAGTCTGGCCCCGCTTCATAGCCGCCGCCGCAACAGGCCGCACCTTCACCACCTACGAGATCGCCGACGCCGACGATCTCCCCGCGCCGCCCAACCCACAGGCGCACTGGGGACGACTCATGACCTTGCTGAAGGACGAGGGCTACATCCGCACCGCCGGATGGGCCTGCTCCGACCGGCCCACCGCCCACCACTCCGGAGTCCGCACATGGAAGGGCACCGCCGCCGCCAGGAGGGCCGCATGACCCTCGCCCGCCTCACCGGCCTGTACGCCGCCCTCATCGCCGCCGGAGCCATCACCGGGGCCCTCGCCGCCGCGATCGGCGCACTCCACGACCACCGCGGGAGGCGCACGTGAAGGAAGACCTGCTCGAAGCCCTCGACGTGTACGTCACGGTTTTCGAAGTCGCCACCTGGGTTTGGATCACGTGCGCAATCGGCCTCAGCGCAGCCGGCGCCGCCCTCATCGCAGCGGCCATCCGCCGCATCCTCGCCGCGTTCGCCGACGCCAACCGGCTCATCGACGAGATCAGCCAGCCCCGGAAGGAGACGCCGCAGTCATGACCACCGCCGTCCGCGAAGCCCCCCACCACAACACCCTCACCTGCTACACGAGCTACCACTGCCGCCTCCCGGAATGCATCGAGCGCTACAACACCAACAACCAGGCCCGACTGCACGCCAACCGCACCGGCGGCCCACGACGCCTGACCGACGCCCAGCCCGTGCGCAACCACGTGCAGATGCTGATGAAGGCCGGCGCCACCGGACACGGCATCGCCACCCAGGCAGGCGTCAGCGAAAAGGTCGTCAGGCAGCTCCTGCCCCACACCAAAGACGGCCGCCGCCAGCCCCTGAAGCGCAGCGTGCTCACCTCGAACGCCGAGAAGATCCTCGCGGTGGCCGTCGAGGACGTCGCGCCGCCGAGCGTGGACGCCACAGGCACCGTGCGCCGCATCCAGGCCCTCGTGGCCAACGGATGGCCCATGATCCACCTCGCCGGGCCGTTGGGCCTGTCCAGCAACTACGTGTGGGAACTCCTCAAGCGCGCCCGCACAGAAGACAACCTCCAGGTCGCCTCCAGCACAGCCCGCCGCGTCACCGAACGCTACGAGGTCCTGAGCCGCACACGGCCTTCGCGCCACGGGATTCCGAAGCGCTCCTCCACCATCGCCCGGCGCCACGCCGCGGAGCGGAGGTGGGCTAAACCCGCCTACTGGGACGAGTACGCCGACGCCATCGACGACCCGCACTTCCAGCCGATGTACGGGATCACCCGGCGTCTGGTCATCGCCGAGGACGCCAGCTTCATCATGCGGACCACCGGCCTCGACCGCGGCGCCACCGCCGAACGCCTCGGCGTCTCCCGCGACTACATCGACCACGCCTTCCGCGACTTCCCCGAATACGCCACGGAGGTGGCCGCATGAACGGCAACCGAGTCGGCGCCGGCCGCCGCGAACGCCTCTACGCGTCCACCACCGCAACGTTCGACGGCGACCTCGACCTCATCGCCATCGAATACGCCCTCAACGGCGAACCCGTAACCCTCACACCCGCCGAAAAGATCCACGCCGCACGCATCCTCGACGCCCGCGGCTACGACCTGACCGCCATCGGCGGGCGCGTCAGCTCCGACCGGGCGACGGTCGCGGGTTGGAAGGACCACGGCTGGAAGCCCGGCCGTCCCCCCACGCCGCGCGTATACAGCCTGCCCACCGAGCCGAAGTGCGGTGAGGTCCGCATGTACCGCCGGCACCTCAAGAACGGCGAGAAGCCCTGCGACGCCTGCCGGGCCGCCAACGCCGCCGCCGACCGCCGCTACCGACTCACCGGCAGCCGGAAGCCGGTGTCCGCATGAACGCCACCCAGCGGCACGCCGCCATAGCCGAGCTGGACCGGCAAGGCATGTCCAGCAGAGAGATCGCCGAACAGCTCGGCTGCACCCAGCGCACCGTCCACCGGGCCCGCGCCAAACGGCGCGCCGACGGCGACGACTTCACCTGGACCGGACCCGCCCCGGACGAGATGGCCGTCGAACGGGCCGCCGGGGGAGACCAGCCCTCCGACCTCACCTGGGTCGAACGGCACGCCGCCATCGCCCTCTGCGACCAGCGGGGCGTCCCCGCACGGATCACCGCCGCACGGCTCAAGTGCACCCGGCAGACCGTCTACTACGCCCGCAGCAAACGCACCGCCGCCTGAGCCGGCCGCCGCGCCGGGACCTGACCAACGGAAGCACGCGGACCACGCCGCGCGCCCCCGCCCCGACCAGCCAGACGAGACACCGGGTTTGCGCACACCAACCGCGTGCGCAAACCCCACGAAACATGACAGACCAACCCGGGCACGACAACTTGAACCCGCACACGACAAAAGCCCCGCACACGGCGGGGCCGGGAGGAGGAGGGATGAGGCAGCTAGGACTTCGCAGCGGGGGCGATGCGCGCCACCCACTCACGGGTGAAGCCAGAGAGCTTGGCCATGTGGGATGGGCCCTTGTTGGCCGCTCGTCCCTCTCGCAGGAGGTCGCGAAGTTCCTCGTCAGCGCGCTTCAGGGCGTCCTCGGCGCGGGCCCGCTTCTTGGCCGCCGCCTGAATCCTCTCGTCCAGCTCATCCATGTTGCACATCGTGACACACGGATCTGTGGTCGCGCTACGCCAGCGCGCATTGTGAACGCGGTGCGCGAACGCTATTCTCATTCACATGACGAGGGACTCTTTGACCTCACCCAGCAGGCTGACCGAAACGCGTCACGCCAGCCCCGGAAACTCCTGCAATCACTACATGAAGTACGGCTTGACCTGCGACAACTACGACTTACTGGTGGCCCGGGCGAATGGCCACTGCGAGCTGTGTCAGACCGCAGAAAGCAGGACGACGCGAGGCGCGCTAGTCATCGATCACTTCGCGGGAGGCGACCTGTTCTTTGTGCGCGGCTTGATCTGCGACCGCTGCAACTCGGTGATGTCGCGCCACGACCGGCGGGCCACATGGGGACCGTCCTCACTGCCGTGGGCGGACAAGGCGCGCAGGTATCACCTCGCGGCGTTCGAGCAGCCCACGCCCGAGGAGTTCAAGCAGGCGGAACAGATCATCGCCTCGCGAAAGCCCTACGCGGTCAAGGACCGAATCCTCACACCCGTCAAGGGGCCCAAGACGTACTACGTCCGACTGGACAGATCTCTGGAAGAGATCGCCAGCAAGCTGCGTCACCATCTCACCGCCGGGGAGCGGACCGAACTGGCCGAGCTCCTCGCGAAGGCCTCAACTCCGCCCCGCTGAAGCCTCCATGAGGGCTGTCCCGAAACAGCAGATCAACCCCCAGAGACACCCCTCCGCGAAGAGAGATCCCGTGAGCATCGACGCCATGTACTGGGTGTGGAACCACTCCCGGTCGAAGGGAACCGGCCGACACGTGATGCTGGCCTGCGCCAACTGGATCACCGGTCCGGAGTGCACCGTCCGGGCGAGCACGGCGGAACTGGTCCAGTTCTCCAACGCCGCCCGCTCATCCGTCATCAAGGCCGTCGATGCCCTCGTGAAATCCGGCGAGCTTCAGCTCCTCGAGGAGGGCTGCGGCACTCGCGCAGCCCTCTACAGGATCCCTGGAGCGGTCGGTTACCTCCGCCCCGAGCGTGGCGCTAGAGGTCCGAAAACCGGACCCCTAGACGAGTCGCAGCAGTCCGGAAACGAGACCCCTAGCCAGAACCCTAGGGGTCCGGATTCCGGACCCCAGGGGTCCGAAAACGAGACCCCTAGGGGTCCGGAATCCGGACCCCATAACCAAGACCACAGAAACCATGAAGAAGAAGAAGCCTCTTCTGCCGCCGGTCGAGAGATCACCGCCGAAGAGAAGCTCGAGTTCGGTCGCTTCTGGCAGCTCCACCCCAAGAGCCGCGACATGGACAAGACCAAAGCCGCCTGGGCGGCAGCCGTCCGCGACGGAGTCGACCCCAAGAAGATCACCGCCGCGGCACAGGCCTACGCGCACGAGGTCGTCAACACCGAGTTCCGCTACATCAAGCAATCCGACCGCTGGGTCCGTGAACGCCGCTACGAGGACAAGTTCGCGCCGCCCACCCCAGCACCTGGCAGCCGTCCCCAGCTTCGCGCTGTCTCCGGCGGCTGGCGCCCCTTCCAGAACCCCGAGAACCACGACGTCTACGACGAACCCCTCATCTAGGAGCGCCATGACCGACCAGTGGATCCCGCCCAGCCAGAAACGCCGCGGCCACAACCTTGCCGCCCTCGGCATCCCCTCCGGCCGCTACCCACTGCCCGACGCCACCGAGTACCTCACCACCCCCGAGGGCAACCGCGAAGGTGCCGCCCGCGTCGACGCCTGGGTCCGCCGCGAAGCCGATCTCGACAGCCTCCAGCCCGCCGAGACCGAGTTCCTCCGCCAGCACTTCCTGCGCTGCGTCGAAGAGCAGCGACAGAAGTCCATCGCCTACTTCGAGACCAAGGTTCCGCGCCGCTACCTGTCCGCCCGGCCCAACCCGGTCGCCGCCGCCTGGGCGCAGGCCGTCGTCGCCAACCCCGACGACACCCGCTCGCTCCTCGTCGTCGGCCCCACCGGCACGGGCAAAACCCACTACGCCTACGCGGTGCTGCGGGCCATCGCCGAAACCGGTGCCGCCACCGGATGGGCCGCCTACACCGCCGCCGACCTGTACGCCCAGCTTCGCCCCCGCGCCGGGCGCGACAGCGAAGCCACCTTCGAGTCGATCGCCGGATCCGATGTCCTGTTCGTCGACGACCTGGCCGCCGCCAAGCTCACGGAGTGGACCGAAGAGGTCACCTACCGACTGATCAACCACCGGTACGAGCAGTGCCGCCCGGCGATCTTCACCAGCAACGTGCCGCCCACCCAACTGCGCGACGTCCTCGGCGAACGCATCGCCTCCCGCCTCACCGAAATGTGCGAGCGCGTCGCGCTCAAGGGCGACGACCGCCGGAAGGGGATGGCGGCATGAGCGAGCCCATGACCTTCGCCGACGCCCGCGAACTCAAAGCCCAAGGCGACCTGGCCCGGTTCATCAAGACGCACATGTCCGAAGCTCAGCGCGTTGCCGCCTACCGCCGCGCCCTCGTTCTGCGCTACCCGGACCTGGCCGCCAAGCTCACCGAGTCGCCGCTGCGCTTCACGGCCCCCAAGCACTGGAACGGCTACATCCCGCCGGCCACCTGGAACCAGGCGATGAACACCTACTCCGGCCGGCCGGTCCTGCTGGCCCTAGTCGCCGAAGCCGAGCGTCGCCGCGACCAGCCGCAAGAGACCGCCGCGGAACTGGAGGAGGCAGCGTGAGGCGGCCGAGCTCCCGTCGGCCCAGCCGCTGGCAGCGCCGTGCCGCATGGGCCCGCGCCGTCGCCTGCTGTCCTTCCTGCCAGGTGCTGCCCGGAACCCCGTGCCGTCAGGGCAGTTCGCCGCTCGCGCACGGAGCCGTCCACGCCCGCCGCTACCAGGAAGCCGAGGCGACCGCCGCATGAACGCCTACGACCGCCTCCTCGCCGAGGCCCTGCCGACGGGCACGTTCGGCCACGCCGCCCCCGCCGTGCCGCGCGTTCTTGAGCGGCCGTCGCGGTGGTCGCCGGAGGAGCAGGCCGCGCATGTCACCGCGCTGGAAGCCGAGTTGGACCGGCTCGAAGGCCGGGGGACGGGTAAGCCGCGGCTGCGGGTCATCGAAGGCGAGGCCGCCTGATGCCCACTCTGCATCTAACCCAGGGCCTGCCTGCGGCCGGGAAATCAACGCTGGCCCGGAAGCTGATCGCCGACTCGCCGACTCCGATCCGCTACGTCGGTCTGGATGCGCTGCGTTTGATGCTGGACGCGCAGACGCCGACGGCGTGGTGGGCGGGCGGCGCGGAGGAGTCGACGGCCCGCGCGCAGGCGGCGCTCGTGGGCCAGTTGCTGGCGGACGGCGCGGACGTCCTCGTCGACGGCACGCACACTGCGCCGCGGCAACTGGCGGCTCTGCGTGAGGTGGTGGACGGCTGGCCGCTGACGGTCATCGTGCACCGGGTTGGGACCGGGCCCGCAGTGTGCGCGGCCCGGGACGGTGTGCGCGTGCATCCGATCGGCTCGGCGTGTATCGGCCGGCTGGCCGCGGAGTGGGCGGCTGCGGAGGCTGCCGGGTGGCGGCTGACGGGGGAGTGGCTGACCGGTGTCCGCGAGGGACCGGTGTCCGGGCGAATCGCGGGCGCGGACCGCCGCAAACTTCCCCAAGTCGGGCAGTGCTGGCGTGGCGGGATGTTCGCTCTGCCCGGAACGGCGGCCGAGAAGCACTCCAGAGCCGCCCAGGAGCGCCTGAACCCGCCCTGCTGGACCCCGAGCGGCGGCCCGGGGGCCCGTTCGGCCGTCAGAGAGCCGTACAGAGCTTCGAAGTCTTCCGAGTCTTACCGAACTAGCCGAGAGGAACCCGATGACTGACCTCGCCCCCGACGACTGCTGGGGTCCGACCCGCCGTCGTCGAGTCCGTGATCTGACCCCCGCCCAGCTCGCCCTCGCCGACGACCTCCACACCCGGGCGCTCGCCCTGCGTGCCGCATCCGAGGACGGCCTGTCGATTCGCGACGCCGTCAACCTCGCCGCCGTCCAACTCGGCCTCGAAGCGCCCGCCACCGAAGGAGAAGACCAGTGACCAACCAGTCTGCGAACGGCGAAGAGATCCGTCCGTGCGGTGACCAGTTCAACGGGTGGACGTGCACGCTGCGGCGCGGCCCGCACCCGGACTGGCGGCACATCGACGAGGTGACTGGCGCCTGATGGGGCCAGTTCCAGATCGCCCCGCACAGCAACCGGGACCAGGCCGACGCCGAGGCGGTGCAGCGATGACCGCTCCGGTCCGTATCCAGCGTCGCCGCACGAAGGGGTGGCGTAAGCCCGCTGGTGCCGTCTACGTCGGTCGTGGCAGCAAGTGGGGAAACCCCTGCACCCAGGTCCGCATGCCCGCCCTCGACGGCTCCGAGTGGGAGCGCGAAGGCCGCCTTGGCAAGACGTCTGGCCAGCACCACGGTTTCCGGCATCCCGACGGGACCACCACCTCGCATCTGGTGAAGGACGCCACCCGCGAGCAGACCGTCGCCATGTTCCGGGACTGGATCAATCAGCGGCCGTCCTTGGCAGACGCTGCGCGCGCCGAGCTGGCCGGCCGGGACCTCATGTGCTGGTGCCCGCTCGATGAGCCGTGCCACGCCGACGTGCTTCTCAGTCTCGTCAACGATGACGTGGCGGTGCCCCGATGACCGCGCATCGTCTCGGCGTCGAGATCGCCTGCGACGGGCCCGGCGCGTCCCGGGATTGCCCGGACTCGGCCGCGGTCTCCGCCCGTTTCGCTTCGATGACTGCGGCGGCAGTGCGCGCCGACGGGCGCAGGGACGGATGGGTCCACCGCCGCCGCAACGGCCGCCCGGTCGACCTCTGCCCCGCCTGCAAGGCCACCCCGTGACCCCCAACCCGACCCGAAGGAGAAGCACCGTGACCACAACCCCGACGCGCCCGCCCGTCCCGTACTTCGGTGGCAAGCAGCGTCTGGCTCGCCGGATTGCAGCCCGACTGCCCGCCCACACGCACTATGTCGAGCCGTACTGCGGCGGCCTGTCCGTCCTCCTCGCCAAGGCGGCGTCCCCGTTGGAGACGGCCAGCGACCTCGACGGCCAACTGGTCACCTTCTGGCGGATCGTGCGCGACCAGCCCGACGAGCTCGCCCGGATGTGTGCCCTCACCCCGCACTCCCGCAGCGAGCACGCCCTGTCCTACGAGCCCGCGGCCGACGACCTGGAGACGGCCCGCCGGGTGTGGGTGCGTCTCACCCAGGGCCGGTCGGGGCGCATGGACCGCACCGGGTGGCGGCACTGCAAGTCCGACATCGGCACGAACATGCCCGCCTACCTGGACGGCTACCGAACGCGCCTGCACCCGGCGGCCGAGCGGCTGATGGGCGTGCAGCTCGAGGCCCGCCCCGCCCTAGAACTGATCGCCGAGTTCGGCAGCCGCCCGGACGTCCTGCTGTACGTCGACCCGCCCTACCTGGGCTCGACGCGGATCGCGACCGGCTACCGGCACGAGATGCGCACGGAAGCCGAACACCGGGAACTTGCCGGGGCGCTCGCCGGATGCAAGGCGGCGGTCGTTCTCTCGGGCTACCACTCGCCGTTGTACGACGAGTTGTACGGCGGCTGGCAGCGAGTCGAACTCACGGCCAGTGCAGGTAACGCAAGGTCCGATCTGAGCCGTGAGCGCACCGAGGTCCTGTGGTCGAACAAGTCGATCGATAACCAGCCCGACCTCCTCCACCCCTGATCCCCGACCCGAAGGAGCACGACATGAACAGCAACTACCACCTTGGCGCAGCTGAAGCCGTCGCCATTCGCGAGAACGCTGCCCGGCTCGCCGAGCTCGACAACCTCGGCGACACCAGCTCGCTGCGGGAGATCCTCCTCGACCTCAGCCACGCCCTGGCCGATCTCTCCGGACCGGTCGCCAAGCTCGCCGACGCGTGGGCGGAGCAGCAAGGCGGCTGCTACCCGGCCGACATGCCGAACCCCGACGACCTGACCAACGTTGCCGCCGCTCTGCGGCACTGCGCCAACAACACGTGACCACCCCAGCGCAGCGCCCGGCTCGAACCCGGGCGCTGCACCCGACACGATCCCACGAACCCCAGGAAGTGACAGCGGCCATCGCGGTGAGCACACGCGACGTGGCCGGCCCGATCGAAGGCATCAAAGCGACCGCCAACCCAATGCACCCCAGGAGTATCAAATGACCACATTCGCCGCGAACCGGGCGGTCGTCACCGTCCCGGACCGTCAGACTTCACAACTCCACAACCTCGGCGCTGCAGTCGGCGCCCTCCTGCCCGGCAAGCCGAGGCTGCGCGAGATGGTTCTGCCCTCCGGATGGACCGTCACCCGGTGCGGCGGAACCGTGCGGGCCCACGACCAGCACGGCCGGCGCCGCCTCCACATCGGCCCTGATGTTGTAGCCGACCGCCTGGAGGTCCGCCTCATCGAGCCGGGTGAGCATGCCCAAGCGGTCGCCGAGGGCGGCGCGACGCTCGTCCTCGACAAGTGGGCGACGCCCGGAGCGCTGCTCGGCCCGGTCGGTGAACGGATCGACACCTACCAGCGGCTCGTCTACGTCAACGAGTCCGGGATTGACCGCTGGCAGGACGAGCAGCCCGGTACTGCGGCCAGGTACCGGGACGAGCTCGTCTCCTACCGGGCGAAGTTGGCGGCGTACACGGGCCTGCTGCAGAAGCTCACGGAGGCGATCACGTCCGGGTGGACGCCGGAATGGACCGACCAGCAGACACACGTCCACTACGGCGACTGCGAACACGCGTCGCCCGATCCCGCCCCGTGACCACCCCAGCGCAGCGCCCGGCTCGAACCCGGGCGCTGCACCCGACACGATCCCACCAACCCCAGGAAGTGACCATGTCCGACACCCGCCATCTGCTTGTCGCCGATGCCAGACGCCTTCCCCTGCCGGCCGCTTCCGTCGACTTGGTCGTCACGTCGCCGCCGTACTGGAAGAAGCGCGACTACGGTTTGCCCGGTCAGCTCGGCCAGGAAGCCACACCTGCCGGCTACGTCGAGGCGGTCATGCAGTGCCTCGCCGAGTGGCGCCGCGTCCTCACCCCATCAGGGTCGGTGATGCTGAACATCGGCGACAGCTATCACCGCCGCACTCTCGCCGGTATTCCGGCCCGTATCGAGGCTGCCGCGATCGGCGCCGGATGGCTCGTCCGCAACCGGATCATCTGGGCGAAGACCCGCGGCATGCCCGACCCTGTGCGGGACCGTCTCGCCGGGCGGCACGAGTACGTGCTGCACCTGACCGGGCGCCGCTACCACTACGACCTGCACGGCTATGCCGAGCGATACGGCAACGGAGCCAACCCCGGCGACGTGTGGAGCATCGAACCCGAGCGCGGCCTCTCCCCGCACCTGGCGCCGTTCCCGGTCGAGCTGGCCCGCAGAGCGATCATGCTGGGTTGTCCCCGCCGCGTATGCGGCAGTTGCTCGACTCCGTCGGTGCGGATCATCGGCCGGACCGCGGACCTGGACCCGTCCCGGCCTCAGGCGCGGCGGGCCATGCAGCTCGCCGAGGAAGCCGGCCTGACTCCAGCGCACATCGCTGCGATCCAGGCGACCGGGATCTCGGATGCGGGCAAGGCCATGCAGGTACAGACCGGCACCGGCCGCAACAGCGCAGACGTCCGCCGGCTCGCCGCTGAAGCGAAGGCCGCATTGGGCGGCTACTTCAGAGAGTTCACGTTCGCCCGGAAGGTCACCACCGGCTGGACCGATTGTGGCTGCAACGGGCCCATGCGGGCTGGCCGGGTCCTCGATCCGTTCTCGGGCACCGGCACGACCGGCGTCGCCGCCGATGAACTGGGCCGCGGCTACATCGGCGTCGACCTCGACCCGGACTGCCACGCCATCGCGACCGAACGAGGCAGTCGACATCTCGCACCCGCCGCCTGATCTACCCACCTGTGGGGCCGTCACCGGCGGCCCCACCCCACCACCGGAGTTGCCCCATGACCGACGAGTCCCACGACCCCGCGCCGACTGCGTCGCCACCCGCCATTCAGCCGTCTGCGCCCGCCGCCGCCGACCTCCGTGAGCGACTGTGGAAGATCGCCAGCCGTCTGGCTGCCCACGCCAAGGGCTTCGGGGACGTCCTCGATGAGTCCGACCGCGGCCCGTGGGGGCGACTTGTGCGTGGCGACATCGACGAACTGCGCGCCGTCCTGGCCGCCTTCGCCCCCGCCGCGCCGTTCGACGTGGCGGCGGGGATGCGGCGGCTCGCCGAGGACCTCCACCGCAGCGAAGACGCGCCCGCGCCCGCCGACCTCCGCGAGCGGGTGGCCTCGTGCCCCGGGCACGAGATGAGCCCGAACCCGTGCCGCTGCCCCTGTTACGGGTGCAAGCACCACTGCTCCGCCCACAACCCGGACGACGCCCTCGCCGAACCCGCCACCGACCTCCGCGAGCGGGTGGCCGAGGCGCTGGCCGACGCTGACGGCTGGGTGTGGGCGGAGAGCTTCGACAAAACCCGAAGCCCCAGCTACCAGGAGTATCTGCGGCACGCCGACGCCGTCCTGGCCGTCCCCGGCGTAGGCGGCGACTGCGGCTGCCAACTGCGGTGGGACGAGGCTGCTCGGGAGGCTGGTGAACTTCGGGACCGTGCGGCCAAGTTGGATGCGCGAGCGGAGGAGTTGGAGGCCACCGTGCAGTCGCTCCGCGCCGACCGGGCTGACGAGGCGCAGCAGGCGGCTACCTCGTGAGCATTTACGCCACCATCCCCGGCATCGGAAACCCCACCGACGGTGACCACGAATCCGGGCCGCCCTGGGTGTACCAGGGATCACACATCCTCCCCGACGAGGACCACCCCCGCGGTGGGGCCATCGGCCTGGCCGAGATCCCCTCGCACATCACCCGCGACGGCCGCGATGGCCAGCCGGAAGACGGGCGGCCGTGGCCGTGGCTGCGGGTTTCGGTCGACGCCGTTCCTGGCGCGGACGACTCGTCGACGGTGCTCCTCGGCCCTGCACAGGCGCGGGCGCTCGCCGCTCAACTCCTTCAGTGGGCTGACGGGACGCAGCAGGCGGGCGAGGCGTGATGGCCGAGGCCCTGCCCGACTTCCTCGTCGACTACTTCGCACGACGGCAAGAGGCCCGTGCCGACGCCGTGAACGAAGTCCTCACCGGGCTCACCGAGAGGGAGCGCGGGCTCGTCCGGGACGCCGCCGTCATGGGTTACGTGCGCGGCAGCTTCCAGTCGAGAGACGAGGAGGTTCCACTCGACGCCACGATCGTCGCCAACGTCGTCTACTCCTGCCTTCATCAGGCCGAGTTGTACCCGACCATCACCGGCTACGTCCCTGTCCCGCTGTGCACTGAATGCGGCCACGCGGAGGACGAGCACAGCGAGGGCAACGACCCCGTCAGCCCCGGCACCTGCGCCGCCTGCGAGGACGAGGACGACGTCATTCACGACTTTCAGCCGCCCAGCAACTAGCTCGCCCCAGGAGGAATCCGTGTCCTACCCGCAACTGCTGTCCCCGACCGAGAAGCTGGCCGAGGCGTTGGACCAGCTTGGTATCCGTGACGTTGTCGTCCTGTGCGGCTCGATGCGGTTCGCCGACCAGATGGCCGAGGTCGCCATCGAGGAGTCGGTGGCCGGCGCGCTGGTGCTGAAGCCGGACTGCAACATGAAGCTCGCGCACCGGCTGTGGGCTGATCCGGTCGAGGCGGAGGCGCTGAAGGCCCGGTTGGATGACCAGCACCGGCAGAAGATCCGCCTCGCACACCGGGTGATCGTCGTCGGGAATTACGTCGGCGACAGCACCCGCGCCGAGATCGCCTACGCCCGCGAGATCGGCAAACCGATCCGGTTCACGCACCCGGAGGTGGACCCGGACGCCTTCTCGACCGGGATCTGCATCACCTGCAAGGGCGTCATCGGATGGATCGACTGCCCGACCGGCGGCTGGTGGGCGCACGAGCAGCACCCGGCCGACGAGCACGATGCCCAGCCCGCCTATGCAGGCTGCCACGCGGGGCTCATGCCCCTTGGCGCCGGGCCCGTCGAAAACTGCGTTGTCCATCGTGCGCACCGCCGTCACCGCTCCGTGAGCGGTGAGACATGGACCGACGCCGACTCCGGTCTGCACGACAAACCCGCCACCTGACCTGACCACCCCCGGGGCGGCGGTTCCGGCCGCCGCCCCACCCGACCGACAGGAGACGCCGTGACACCCGCCGAAGAGATCACCGCCGCAGTCGAGAAGCTGCACAACGCCTGCATGGCCGCTGCCCCAGGACCATGGAAGATCGCCAAGGTTCCTCCGTACACCGACCCGCTGATCATGTCCCGCTACGAGGAGACGCTCAACGACGAAGAGGTACTGATCGTCGGCAACATCGATGTCGCGCCGGAAGACCAAGCCGCCATCGAGACGCTGCACCCCGGCGTCGGCCTCGCACTCGCCGCCTGGCTGGACGAAGAGGCCAGTCTGCATGCCGACGACGGGGCCGCGAACAGCGGCGACGGATCGGCGGTGAACTGCGAGAACTTCCCCCACGCCCTCGCCGTCGCCCGCGCGATCAACGTGACCGGGAGTCAGTCATGACCGCCCCACAACTTCCCGCCTGCCTCGGTCCGCAGACGGCGGCGATCCTCGCCCGCTGCTATCGCGGCCAGGCGAAACGCGACGTCATCGCCCGCGCGGTGCGGATGCTCGCCACCGCCGACGGCAACCTCAACCCCGACGGTCAGATCAAAAACGCGGCCGGTGGACGGCCCGCGGTGCGGAGGGCATCGTGAGCGCCCAGCCGTCGGGGACCGGACTCACCCGGATCGAACACCTGATGCTGTGGCATGCCGCCCACGGCTACACCTACGCCTCCATGGCCCGCGCCCTCGGCTACACCCGGCTAAGCGCCGCCAACATTGGTGTCCGGATCGCCCGCAAACTCGGCGCCGCCAACATCACCCACGCCGTCTACCTCGCCACCGAACGCAACCTCATCGGCACCCACCCCGACTGCGGCGATCGAGCCGCCTACCAACGCCACCTCCACCGCAAAGAACCCGCCTGCCGGGCCTGCAAGAACGCCAACGCCGCCCACGCCGTCGCCCAACGCGCCGGACTCCTCAAGGACGCCGCATGATCCCCGCCCGCATTCACCCCGGCCCCAAGGCGTGGATCGCGCCCGTCGGTACCGATGCTGGCGGCGAGGGATGGCAACGACTTGAGGGGATCGCGAGCATCGAGTTCGGCGACGAGGTCGCCACGGTCGAGATCGTCCCCGACCTCGAGCGGTTCACGAGGAGCATGCGGGCCGCGCAGGAGGCTGTCGCAGCGCACATGGCCCGGACCTCGGAAGTCGCCCAGCAGGCACTTCAGGCGCTCACCGAAGCAGTCCGGGACAGCGGCGACTGGGTCGACACCAACGGCGACCCCGTGCAGTCGCCCCTGCGCCCGCGTCCGCCCCTCCCACGCCGCGATGGCCGCCCCGCATGGGAGACGCCCCATGGGCCCGCCAGGAGGCGACGCTAGGCCGACGGCACCCGGGCGGCCAGGTTGGACAGCAGCCACGCCGCCGCCTCCCGATCCGGATGGCCGCCGTCGGAGACCACGGCCAGGATGCCGAGAACGTCTTGCGCCTCCTCAAGCGTCAGCAGCGGCAGGAGCGGGGCCGGCGGGTCCAGGGCGGTGCGGTCATCATCGACATCCATGCCCGGGTCAACGGCAGCCGCGCCCGGCAGTCACGAAACCCGCCGCCCGGCCGCCCGCCCGGCCGGGCAGACGCTACGCTGAAACCCATCCGGAAATCACGATCCGTGAATCCCCAGCCAGGGAGGCGCCCGATGAGCGAGCAGCCGTGGACCATCGACGCCATCGCCCACGCCATCCCCGCCGCCGAGATTCGGCAGAACTTCCTCCGCGAAGCAAACCTCACCCCGCTGCCCGAGCTCCCCGCCGCCCTCGCCCGCTGGCAGCGGTTCGTCGAACGCTGGCGTGACGAGGTTGTACCCCAAATGGACGAGGTCCTCGCCTACGCCAAGGCGCACGACGGCCAGCTCCCCCCGGAGTACGCCGACGATGGCGGCACCGAGGACTTCCTGAACGGGCTGCGCGACGACGTGCGGAAGCGGCAGACTTACGCGGCGTGACCTACGAGCTCATCGTCCCGCCCGGTATCCGGCGCCAGATAAAGGCGCTGCCCGTGGGCGACCAGGCCGAGCTCATCGCCCTCTTCGACCGTCTGCCCGCCGAAGCCGAGCAGATCACCGACGCCTACGGCCTCGAAGTCCCGGACAGTCCCGTCCGTATGCGGACCGCCGGTCTCACCCGACTCATCGTCGTGATCACCATCAATGACACCGAAGTCACCGTCACCGTCGTGCGCATCTACGACCCGCTCGACTGACAGCCACGCTCACCCCACGTCCGGCAGCCCCTCACCACCGGACGGCAGCGGAGGCGTCTCCGCCTGCCGGTCCGCCCGCAACCGGTTCTCCTCCCGCAGCACCGTCAGCCACGGCCACAAGTCCGGCAGCTCACGGCCGGGACAGACCAGCTCATGCAGGATCCGGCACCGCTGCTCCGCAACCGGCGGGCACACCCCGTACATCGCCACCCGACCGTCCGACAACTCAATCCACCGCTGATCCGCCGGCACCGTGTGCGCCAACGGCCGCACATCCGGCTCGAGCATCCGAGTGCCGCGATCAAGCGTCCACACCCGCTCCTGCGGCAGCCCGCAATAGATGCACGTGTACAGCTGCCCGCGGCCACGACGCCGAGCCCCCTCAGCAGACCCCATACCGGGAGCGTGCAGCCGGACCCGGCGCCGCCGCACCGCCCGAACCGGACGGGACGCCCGGGACGCCACGGCGGGCACACGGCAGACGGGGCGACACCCGACCGAGGGAACCCCACCAGACGCCGCAGAAACGGCCGGACGGAAACCCGTCCGGCCGCTCGCCTCCGTTGCCGCGTCAGATCGCCGCCGACATCTCACTCAGCTCGAACGGCGCCGGCAGCTCCGGCATCGGCACCCGCAGCGCACTCCCGATCATTGAGCGGGCCACCATCTCCCGCTCCCACCGGTTCTGGCCCGCGGGGAGACGCAGTCCAACACGCCCGCCCCGCGCGATCGCATAGCCACACGGCGGATAGTCCGGGGACGGAGTGAACTCGATCAACTCCACGTCCAGCTCGGCAAGCAGCTCCGTCAGCGGGGTGTCGAGGAGGTCGTCTGTGGTGGGGGAGCCACCCTGAACGTTCAGGGTGGGCTGCGCTACAGTCATGATGGAGCCTCGATTCATGGGTGATGACAGGACTTCACTGATCAGCGAGTTCGCGCTCGCTGGCTGAACGGGCCGGGTGTTCGCGCACCCGGCCTTTCGCTTGCCGGACCGTAACGCCGATCGCGCACGTCACCAAACGACGCGAGCGGGCCCGGCTGTTCGCGTTCTAGGCAGCGTTCGCGACGGCGTTGCGACGCTCGAAGGCGTCCGCCCACTTTTCGGTTACTGCGAACGTCTTGCATCGCAATCTCAGATGACCCTCGTGGATCATGCTGTCCATTGCGCGATAGACGGTCGTACTGGAATAGCCGCATGCCTCGCTGATGTGGAACGGCCAGATGTGGCTGCCGGGCGCATGAAGTCCCGCTTCCAGTGCGTCGAGGAGGAGTCGCCGCACGATGGCCCGCTCGGCACTGTCGTCGTACTCAAGGGCCGGGTGGGGGGACTTGATGCCCGTCCAGCGAAGTCCGTTGTATGGCGGACGCTCCGAAGCGTGGGCCCTGTTCTCGGCGCCACGAGCCTCAGGGTACGAGTTGAACCAGGTGAAGTCGACGTACTCCACGCAGTGCCACCAGCTCTTGTCGTGGGCGTGGGCCTTGAACCGTTTCGAGGGATCCCTGCTGATGCCGATGTACAGCAGATCGTACTCGGCGTCGTAGAGGCGGTAGAGCGCGGTGGGTTCGTCGGGTTCGGGCATGCCGCTCCTTACGTTGCGTGTGGCATCGGCCACTCTCACGTCTCAGGACCGTAGCCCTTATGCATGCATGTATCAAGGTGTCGCGTTCCGGAAATACAGAAGCCCCCAACCGCGCAGGCTGGGGGCGGGAGGCGGCGACATCACGGCATCTCGACGCGGTACCCCATCTTGAAGCGGTGGCTCGGCTTCACGAGCAGCGTGACCTCGATCGGCTTCTCATCGTCGCTGTACACGACGCGGAAGATGTCCAGGACCGGCACGTCGCGCGGGATCTCCAACGCCAGGTACTCCTCGGTCGTCGCCGGGCGGGCGTCAACGGAATCCTCCTGTGCGCGAGTTGGGTAGCCCATGTCGAGCAGCAGCTTCGGGGAGCCGCCCGGGATTAGACGCCGATCAGCCAACCGAGTGCCGCGGGCGAGCTCGACCGGGTAGTACGAGTGGACCAGCTCAGCCGGCCGCTCGTCGAGGAAGCCGATGCGGGAGCGCAGCATCGCTGTCTCGCCCTCGGCGAGGTGCAGGACCCGACGCACCTCAAGCGGGGGTACCTCCTCGGCGACTTTGAGCATCTTGTACTTGCTGCTCTGGTTGCGCTTCGTTGCCTCGGTGAGCCACCGGTAGGGCTGGCCCGGTTCGGCGGGTGCGATGTAGTGCGCGGGGTTGATCGTTTGGGCGGGGGTGCTGCGAACGAAGACGCCGACTCCGCTCTGCCCCTCCAGGAACCGCTCATCTTTGAGGATCTTGATTGCGCGCTGGATCGTCACGTTCGACGTCTCGTACTGCTCACAGAGGTCGGCGTTGGACGGCACTCTGAAGCCTGGCTCCCAGTCGCCGCGCTTGATCGCCTTGCGTAGGTCGGCGGCGATGCGGTCCGACAGCGGGCGCTCGTCTTTGTGGGGCTCAGGCATGAGGGACCTCGATCTCGTAGTGGAGGCGGCGAGGCGCCTTCATGACCATGAGCTGCACTTCGAACGGACTCCCGTCTTCGGCGGATGTGGTGCGCAGGATGTGGAGGACGGTAGCGCCCTCTGGAAGTACGAGCGCGGCGCGCTCTGTCTCGCTGGCTTCGCGGAACTCCACGTCCTCGGAGACCCGGCGGGCGCGGTAGCCGAGGCTTGCGAGGAGTGTCGGGGCTCCACCCTTGATCTTCTTTGCCTCGCTCAGTCCGGTACCTCGGGCGACCGCCGCCGGATAGTACGAGTCGGCGAGCTCGACGACCGCGTCGTCCAGGAGGATCGCCCGTCGCCGCACGACAGCCTTGCCGTCGGCCGGAAGGCGCAGCGCCTCGGCGACGGCTGGGGGCGGCGTGACCTCGGCGACTTCGACGAGACGCTGCCCTCCCCGTTGCTGCGCCTCCTCAGTCCAGGCGTCTGCCTGGCCCTCGCCGCGTGCGGTCACGTAGGCGATCGAGTCGCTTGTGCGCCGGTTCTCGGCCATCTCTTGAGCCTCCCCTCTGGCTGGCGGTCCTGCGCTGACCTCCCAACCTTAAGCCCCTGAGCATCGGACCTGTTGGCCTCTCATGGCCAAAACACGCCAAGACTCTGCTCGATACCTTGATAGGTAGGGCTACATAGGAGTACGTTCGTTGACAGATGCGAAAGCGCGATCGGAGGCCAAATGCTGCGAGTCCGCGACGTTGCACGGCACTTCGACGTGCACGTCTCCACCGTCTACCGCTGGATTCACCGGGGGTCAGTCGCCGCCTTTAGGAACGGCCAGCCCTACAAGCCTGGGGACGACACGGCCGGTGACTTCCGGATCCCCGAGTCCGTCCTGAATTCGCCTGAGCCTCTAGAGGAGGCAGCGTGATGACCACCGAGATCACCCGCCACGTCCCGCTCCCGTCTGACCCCCGGACGTCCCCGCTTCCGGCGGCTGCCGTCTCGGCCATCGAGCGTCTGGCGGTCCGCCTGTCGGTGCCGGGTGCGATGGAGGCTGCGGCCCGCTACGGGGTGGCGTCGTTCCGGACGATGCAGATGTCGCACTGGATGGACGCGCGGCCCCTGTCGGATGCCGAGTTCGACGACTTCGAGTTCCTGCAGGACGTGATGCGTGAGTCTCGCGCGCTGCTCGCCGCGGCGGGTCTGCTGCGTCTGATCGGCGGTGCGCGATGACCGCTGCCACGGAGACTCCCGCCCGCACGATCCTCCGCCGCTTCCCGGCTGGTGCGCCGCGCGGTAGCTGGCCGGCGGAGGAGTTCGCGGCCCGGTTGCGGGCTGAGGGTCAGCCGGTCGAGGTGGTTCTGGACTTTCCGTCGGACGACTACCTCGTCTTCGTCCGCACTTCCTGATCTGGTCGCGGGCGGCGGCTGTCACGTCCCCCGAGCGTCGCCGCCCGTGATCTTTCAACATCACTTCCGATGAGAGGCGTACATGTCATGAGTGACGGACGCGATCCCCGACTGACCGATGAAGAAGTTATCGACATCGGCAGCGACATCGTCGACCAGATCATCGAGTCTCCCGGCGCCAACATGCTCGATTTGGTGGCCCAGTTGATGGCCCGGGTGACCGACGCCGACACACCCGGCCCCGGCAAGACCAACTGACAACGCAGGGCCCGGTGATCCGGCCCATCAACCCCCGGTCTTTGGCCGCGACCGTTCCACTCCCGGCTTTGGCCCCCTGCCGCTTGCCGGGCGCTTCCTGTCCGACTAGCACCGTTCCTATCCAGTGAAATCGAGGAGAAGACTCATGGCGAAGTGGGATCACATCCGTAACGAGCCGGTCAGCGTGGAGAACACGCGGGACGAGCTGGCGAAGCTGTCGGAGGCCGCACAGAAGGCGGAGCTGACCGGTCAGACCGTGCTGGCGCGGGCCCTCCACCGCGAGATCAATAGCGAACTCGATGAGCTTGACCAGTTGAAGAGGAGCTGATCGTGGGCGCCGCGATCATTGCTGTCGTCGGAACGCTCTGCGGTGGTCTTCTCACCTGGTTCGCCGCGGATTGGCGGGCACGGTCGGAGCGGCGCCGCCGGGAGTTGCGTGAGGCCGTCCTTGGGGTGCTGAAGGCGTTCGTGCAGTTTCGGACGGAGCAGTACCGCAAGGTTGATGCTCGTCGTGAAGGTGCGTCGGCTGGCGGCGAGTTGCGGGATGCCCGGTGGGCTGCGCGTTCCGCCCTTACGACGGCGATCGACGAGTTGTATGCGGCCACCACGGACCGGGGCATGTTGGAGACGGCTGAGGCTGCCCGGCTGGTTGCCATCGAGATCGGTGACGCGGCCACTCCGGACGGGGTCGATGAAGACGCCGTCGCCGCGGCCGGACGGCGGGCCCGCGAGATCCACACGAGCCTGCGCCTCACCGCCCACCGCACCCTGAACCACTGACCGGCCCCTGGTTCTGGCCAGGCCGCATCAGGGCTGGCTACTGACAGACCGCCTCCGGGGCCTTCGGGTCCCGGCAGGCCGGAAGCCGCATCCGTCACCCCCTGAGCGGGTGCGGCTCCCCGCCGGACCAGCACCCCCCCATTCCTGCGTCCTTGAGAGGACCCTGCTATGTCTCCGTTCCTGTCCGACGCCGATCTCGGCGCGACCCGGCTGGGCCAGAAGCGCCGTGCGTCGACGACTGTGGCGAGCGCGATGGCCGACAACATCGCCAGCCTGTTCGCCGACTTCGCGGCGGCGCGTGCCGCTGGCCAGTTCGATCAGATGAACCTCATCCGGGATCACGCCTACGCCATCGACCCGGAGCTGGTGGTCGAGCTCGACGGCTTCAACTACCCGGCGGCTGCCTGATGTCGGGGGTGTCGACGGCGCGGTCGGAGGCCCAGTCACTGATCGCCCGCGTGGACGGTAAGGCGTCGCTGCTCCTGGCGTTCGACGGTGTGGCTCTGGCCGGGTTGTGGACGGCTGGCCGGGATGCGGGTCTGTCGTCGGCTTCGCTGGGTTTGGCGGTCGTGTCCGGGCTGCTGTTTCTCGCTTCGATTGTGGTTGCACTGTTGACGGTTCGTCCCCGGATGGGGGATGGCCGGTCCGGGTTTCCGTTGTGGGCGCGCCTGTCTGCGTCGGAGGCGGATGCGGTGCTGACGGTGGAGGCGGAGGCCGTGCATGTGGTCGCCCTGTCGAAGATCACCGTGTTGAAGATGGGTGCCTTCCGGCGGGCCATCGACCTGACGCTCGCCGGACTCGGCGCCGCTGTTCTGGCTGCCGCCGTGCAGGTGGCCGCACATCTCCTGTAGCCCCATCCGCCGTGCTTGATGGCGTGGCGGCCCATCAATCGAGAGAGGTCATGAAGTGGACTACCAACTGATCAACCGGACCGGTGCTGCGGTCGTCGTGAACGGGATCTTCGACTACTGGCAGTGCGGCGGGTGCCGCAAGAAGAGCCGCTACTTCACTGGACCTGACCGCGCCGATGCGGTCCGTCGGGAGGCGCAGACCCACGCCGACCGCTGCTCTGGCGTCGGATCGCGGTCGAGGACGTACCGCTGAGCCTGCCCCCAGCCCGATCCGCCGGACCCTGCACGCCCGGCGGTGAGGAGGCGGGACAGTCCCGTCCTGATCCACCCACCCCCACCCGAGGAGAACCCTATGTTCGGCCGCAACAGCGAGGCCAAGGCGGAAGCCCGCGAAGTCCGCGCCCAGCACAACGCCCGCTTCAACAACAAGACCACGGACCCGGACAGCGACGAGTACCTGGCCTCGCACGACAAGGTCGTCGCCGCCGAGCAGGCCGCCAAGGGCCGCGGCTGATGTCGATGCCGTGGGAGCGCTACGACGGCAGCTACACGTCCGGCTGGGACAAGGCGAAGCCGAAGCCCAAGGCCACGAAGAAGAGGGCCAAGCCCGCCAAGAAGACGCCCAAGAAGCGCTGACCGGCTGCCCGCCGGGCCCGTCTCGCACGGGCCCGGTCGAGGGGAACCGCGTCAGCGACTTCCACCCCAATCCGAGAGGAGCCCCCATGCCCACGAATCCGGAGACCGGCAGCGACGTCGAGATCGAGGACGACGGCGACTACACCGTCACCTTCTCGATGCAGATGCCGCAGGACGAGCCGAAGCCGCACGACAAGTAGATCCGTCCCGGCATCGAGAGACCGAGAGGAGGAGGTCGTGTCGAAAGCGAGGGCCGCGAACCCGCCGAAGGGCGAGTGCCGTCCGTGCTGGGCGCACGCCGAAGATCCCGACGCGCACAAGCATCTGCCGTACTTCGGCGGCCAGTGCGACGCCTGCGTCTCCTGCGCGGCCAGCGGCCACGCCGGAAAGCTCGTCACCTGATCACCCATTTCCATTGGAGAGGAGGCCGTCATGCGGCCTTGGAAAGTCCTGCTGTTGACGGTCTTCCTCCTGCTCGTCGGTCTGGTCCCGGCGATCGCCGAGCTGATCGGCGACACCGTCGGTCTGATCTTCACGGGCGGCCTGCAACTCCTGTCGCAGCCGCCCGTGTTCGCCCTGGCTGCCGTCCTGGTGGTGGTCGCCGCCTACCGCAACCGTCCCCGTCCCGCCGCAACCGTCCGAGGGGCCCACTGATGACGATCACGTTCCGCAAGAGCTTCCGGATCCTGCCCGGGGTCCGGCTCAACATCAACGCGAAGTCGATCTCGTGGACGTTCGGCTTCAAGGGCGGCCCGCACCACACCCGCAGCTCCACCGGCCGCCACACCACGTCCATGGACCTGCCCGGCCCCTTCGGCTGGCGCAAGACCACCACCCGACGAAGCCGAGAGGACTGACCCGCCATGGGCAACATCAAGACCGCTTGGCCTGAGAACGTCATCGCCCGTCACCTGACCAAGGCCGCCGAGATCATCGGCGACCCGGAGCTGACCGTCGACGTGAGCGTGGGAGAGCGCCTGATCAAGGCCGCCTGCCGGGGTTGCGGCAGGGACCACGAGAACGAGCGCCAGTACGCGAGCGTCACGGTCCTGCCGTGGGCGACCGCGCACGCTGAGCAGTGCCGCGCCCTGCCGAAGCCGGAGGCGTGACATGCGACTCGTCTACGCCGCCGGGATGCTCCTGCCTCTCCCGCTCCTCATCATCGCCATCTTGATCTCCCGCTGAACGAAGGGACCCGCACGTGACTACCGCATCCGTCGAGAAGGTCAACGGTTCCGCCGTGGCCTCGCCTGAGCCCCGGTTTGATCCGGTGGCGCTGGCCGAGGCGGAGGCGATTCGTACCCGAGCCGCCGCCGAAGCCGAAGCCCTCCGCATCAAAGCTGAAGGCGAAGCGGACGCCGCACGTGCTCTCGCCGCGGAGCAGGCGGAGAAGGACCGGATCGCCAACCAGCGGGCCAAGATCGCGTTGGAGCGCAAGAAGGTCGACCACGACGCCTACATTGCGAAGAAGGCCGCCGAGACCGCCAAGTCGCGCGCCGACAAGGAGAAGACGGAGAAGGCTGAAGCCGACCAGGCGAAGCGCGAGGCGCAGCTGGCCACCGACCGGGCCCGCTCCGAGAAGTACTGGAAGTGGGGCGCCCGCGGCATCTACCTCGTCGGCCTCGCCCTCGCCGGCCCGGTGCAGTTCATGCACTTCTGGGACCCCCGGCGGCCGTTCCTTCTCGCTGCTCCTGCTCTCCTCGAAGGCTTCGCCCTAGTCCTCGCGTTCGGTGCGGCGTGGGCGGTCGCGCACCGCCGGGATGTGGCCCCGTATCGGGTCGGCATCATGCTGGGCGCGCTGATCGCTGCTGGCGTCAATCTGTACGGCGGCATGTCCGACAAGGAGATCGGTTTCAACGCCGGACTGATCGGTGCTATCGCCTCCATCGGCGGCCCGATCGTCCTCATGACCTACGAGCGCGGTGTCGCTCAGAAAGCGGATGGCGAGCCGTCCCGGCGGGACAAGCGGGCCGCCGCCAAGGAGGCCGCCGCGAAGGCCGCGGCCGAGGAGAAGACGCGCATCGAGAAGGAGGCCGCCGAGACGAAAGCGGCAGCCGACAAGAAGATCGCCGAGGAGCGTGCCGCACTCGAGCAGAAGCGGCGCGATGACGACCGCAAGGCCGCGCACCCGGACGTGTGGAGGGTCGCCGACGCCATCCGTTCCGCCCGCGGGTCCGCGTTCGTCACCGAACAGATTTGGGCCGAAGCCTGGTACCGCGTGACGGGCTTCAAACAGGTCGGTGTCGATCTTGACATCGACGCGCAGACGAGGGCCGCGGACGCCCGCGCGAAGACCGCCGAGCAGATGCCGGTTCTGGGTCCTCGATCACTGGTCGAATCCCAAATCAAACGGCGCACCCAAAAGGACCCGGACGCGCCCGACGGACGGCGCAACAACGGTGGCACACCGCCCCGCCGAGTCCCCGGCGACACCCCCTCGTACAGTCCCCTCGCCCGCCGCCAGATCGGCATCGAGCGCACCGCCGAGAAGAAGGACTGAGACCCCGCCATGGCTACCCCGACCACTCGACAGCCGGCCGCGCCCGCGACGGTCACGGTGGCCGCCGACAAGCGGCCCGTACCGCAGCAGCGGCACCTGCCCGACTGGATCCACTCCAGCACCACGCTCGCCCGACGGCACGCCCACACGATCGGCAACCACTGGTCTGTGGTGTGGATCGGCTGGTCCGCGCGCGGCTGGTGGCACATCGCCCGCATCGAGCGCGGCAAAATGTGCGGCCCCTACCCGCAAATGATGCGCACCGCCCTCGCTCAGATCGAAGCGTCGCTGGGGGACACCACCAAAGAGGGTGCGGCAGAGGGTGTTTACCGCAGGCGTGCCGATCAGCTTCAGGAGCGCCGCCGGAAGTATCTGAAGCGTCGCGGCATCGTTGCCGTTCCGGCTGCCGCTGTGACCGCCTTCGGGCTCATCGCGGGCGGACTGTGGGTGGCCGCCCTGTACGCGATGGCTGCTGTCACCGTCGGAATCTGGAAGGGCCGTCCCGGCGGCGTCGACCCGGGCAAGGTGCAGGTGCACCCGGAGGACGGCGACCCGTTCCCCATCGCGGACGCCCGCAACCGGACCGAGGCCGCCGAGTGCGTGCGCCGCGCTCTGGAATCGGAGGGGATTTCGGTCAAGTCCATCGAGGCGAACAAGCGGCACGCCTGGGGGTGGGAGGTGACGGCGCGGCTCGCAAAGGGCAAGCCTGCCGACATCATCGACAAGGCGGCCGATCTGGAAACTCCGCTGGACCTCCCGGAGAACGGGCTGTACTGCCAGCCTGTGCGAAAGTCGCGGGGGCGGGTGGTGCTGCGCCTGGTCGAAGAGGACCCTTTCAAGAACATCCAGCCGGCCCCGGAGCGCAAGCCGAACAGTAAGCGGCTCAAGGACAAGCAGCTACTGGCGATCCGCATGGACGGCCAGGAATTCAAGACGTCCCTGCTCGGCATGCACGTCATCGTGATCGCCAAGTCCGGTGGCGGTAAGTCGATCATCCTGCGGGAAGTTGCCGATTCGCTGACCGCCTGCTCCGACGTGGTGGTCGGCGACCTGGATCCGGGCGGCAACGGAGTCGCCCCGCTCGCCGAGGCCATGGGCGTCCGTGCGATCGGTGACGACAACATGGGGATGATCGAGGCGATCCTGGAGCAGTCCCTGAAGATCGCCAAGGGGCGTCCGCCGCTGTTCCACAAGCTGGGCATGACGGAGAACTGGGAGCCTTCCCCCAAGCGGCCTGCGATCGTCCTGATCGGGGACGAGTTCCCCAGCTGGTCGGACCGGGCCAAGCAGCTCGCCATCAAGATCCTGCGTGTCAGCCGGAAGTCGCGCGTGCAGCTCGTCCTCGCCGCCACCGAGGCGACGAAGGACGCCCTGCTGGAGTCGATCGCCAACCTCTTCCACCTGAAGATCGTAGGCCCGTGCCGTAGCCAGGACGTGACCCAGGTCTTCGGGACCGGCGCCCTCGCCAACGGCTGGCGCCCCGACCGGCTGGACCCTGCGGAAGGTGACGCGGAGGGCGACGACCTGCGGGACGCCTCCCAGGCGTACATCCGTGGCGGCGGCAGCCAGGAACCCATCAAGTTCAAGTTCCTGTTCCTGGAGGACAAGGAGGGTCGCCGGCGGGCCAAGGAGCGGGCCGCGGCCGGACGCCCCGAGGTGGACGCCGAGTCTCTGCAGGCTGCGGGTCTTGAGTACTTCGGCGTCACGGAGGCGGATCGGCTCCGTTCGGACTTGCCGCAGATCGTGGACCTGACGCGGGGGGCCTTCGCCGTCGCGGATGATCCCAAGTTCCTGACGACGCTGGCGATCTGGGAGTACCTCGCCGAGCGGGACCCGGGGGCGTGGGCGCTCAAGCTGTTCGGCGACGACGAGGTCAAGGCCCGGCGTATTGCGGCGCAGAAGGTGGCCGCGGAGCTGAAGCGGGCGGTCGACGAGATGGAGCTGTTGATCGACATGACGACCGTGCAGGTGACCGGCGGGGCGCGCGGCTACTACCTCGACACGATCAAGCAGATCACCGGCGAAAGCATCGATGAGGCCGCCTGAGAGGCCGTGACGGGGCTGTGACGCCGCAGGTCAGGGTCGTGATGCCGGTCGTTACGGGTCGTGATCTCGAGCCCCACGTTGTTACGCCGTAACGACCTATCACAACCCCCGTCACGACCCTGACCTGCACTGTCACGACCCATCACACCCCCCGTCACGACCTATATGCGAAGGAGGTCCCGGTATGAGCGGCACAGTCAAGGTCGTCGAGATGACGGTCGACGGGGCGCCGGTTCAGTGCCCGGAGTGCGACGCGCCGGGTTTCACCCTCGACGGCGGACGCTTCGAGACCGAGCCCGCCCACGCGAACTGCGACTACAGCCACCACTGGACCGATCCGCAGATCACCGGCGCCACGCTCGTCATGATCCTCGGCTCGCGCACCGGCCGCACCAAAGCCCGCCACAACGACACCTTCGACGTCACCTACGACGGCACCCACCTCGCTGGCACCCTGCACCCGGAAATCGTGTACGACGACGTGCGCCAGGGCGCCAAGGCATTCTGGAAGCGCGGCCTCAAGCCGCAGCTCCGCAGGCGGCGGCGTGCCCTTGTCCGGGCGGCGACGAAGCCCGGCAAGCAGGTAGCGAAGAAGGCGGCTCGCAAGGTCCGCGGCGCTGCAGAGGATGCGGCTGCCAGCGTCAAGACCGCCGCCGTCACTGCCGCCTGGGACATGCAGGCGGGCGGCCACGAAGCCAACCCCGGTTACACGCCCGAGCCTGCCACCCCCTGCGGGGCTGGCTGCACGAAGGGCTACTTCCCCCTCGACTCCCGTATTCACGGGATGCCCCAAGTCGTGTGCACCGCATGCCGCGGCACTGGCGAAACCCTCTAAGGAGATCCGCATGACCACCCTCGCCACCCCCGAGATCACCGTCTTCCCGACGGGCCTCACCCCCGAGGACCCGCAGCACGACAGGTGGACCGCCCTCGCTTTCGACCCCGACGAGGAGCAGCTCGTCGCCAGCTCCGGGGTGAAGGCCACGCCCGAGGAGGCGGAAGCCGCCCTGATCAGCCTGTTCGCCCACGCCGCGCAGTACGAAGCCGCCTGAGACCGAAGGAGACCCGTACACCATGACTACGCCGCTGCCCGAGCCGCACCCGACCGACAGCCTTGCGGCCGGGCAGCGGCCCGTCCCCGCCCACCACCGCCCGCCGAACGTCGCCTATATCGATGGCCGGCCGGTCCACTTCACGGTGGGCCAGCCGCCGCCCCAGCAGCAGATCGTCGTGCAGATGCCTGAGGCGCGGCGTCTGTCGCCGGAGATGGAACGCCTGATCATCGTCACGTTTCTGATCCTCGCCGTGGTCGTCGTCTGCACCGGGGCGATCTGCGCGGTTGTTGTCCTCGTCGGCGGAACGCTGATCGGGATCATCGGCACCGTGTCCAGCAACTTGCCAATAATCGGTTTGACGTTGGCGGGCGTGATCCTTGCCGCCGGATGGGCAGCCAGCAAGATCCGGCCGACCGCCAAGAAATAGGACCCATGAGACGCACCTGGTACTGGACTGCGGACGTCAGCGACGGCAAACACCACGACGGCGAATCCGCAGGGACCGTCAAGGCCAATTCCGAGGCCGAAGCCCGTAAGGCGGTCGCGGAAGCAGTACGAGAGGCGGGCGTCCGCAAAGACAACCGCCGCCCCTGGACCGCCAGCAACATCAAACTCACCTAGGAGAAATCATGACCGTCACCATCGACAAGATCGGAACCTTCACCCCGCCCAACCCCGCGACGCTCCACGTCGAGGAGCTCCGCGAGTGGGCGATCGACCTCAACGTCGAGGCGCACAAGTGCCACCGGGCTGGCTGGGTCGACGCAACCGACCCCGAGGTGCCCGTCCTGCAGCTGGCGCACGACTTCCTGATGGCAGCCCACCAGGGCGAGCAGCCCGCCGACCTGGGCCGCGAGATCGACTTCCGGTATGCGACCTACCTGCTCAACACGCGTCGGCCCGGTTTCGAGGAGACGATCGCCCTCGACGGCGACCTGGAGCACCCGACCAACGGGCGCGGCGAGAAGGTGTACCGGCCGCGGGCGGTCGCGTTCGTCGACGTCGAGGCCGCCGCGTGACCCTGCCCAGGGGTGTCCTGACCGGCGCGGCAACGACTGCCGCGGCCGGTCTCGGCGCCGGTGCATCGATTACGGCAGGAGCCTCCGGGACGGTGACGGTTGCCGCAGCTGTCGGCAGTTGGACGCTCGCACTTGCTGCCGCGCTCGTCGCCTGGGCCAACGGCGGCCCGTCGCCGCTCAACTGACCGGCCAGCATGCGGCGAACCCCCGGCGCGGATATCGCCGGCAGTTCTGCCGTGACCGTACCCGCCGTCTCACTCCGGCATGACGGGGCCCCGGCCGCATTCCGCGGTCGGGGCTTTCGTTGTGGGCGCGGTTTTCGCGATCCACCGGTCGTCGGTGACCTGCCGCGGCGGTAGGGCTGGTGTCAGCCCGTGTGCGAGGAGCCAGGCCAGGCCGGCGGCCGTCTCCGCCTCGTCATCGCCCTGTACCGAGAACCGTAACGCCATGGGAGCAGTGTGCACGGGCGGGTAGGGGAGCGGGGCGGGAACCGGCGGATTAGGGCCGCCACTCCTCGCGGTAGCCGGGCCGGTCCGCGTAGGCGGTGGCGAGCATTCGCACTGTTGCGCGCAGGGAGTTGGTGGACCCTCTCATCAGCTCGTGCGACTCCTTGCCAGGTTCGGTGTTGCGTAGCGCGACCTCGGCGTTTTGCAAGGCGCGCAGGATCTGCCGCTTGGCGTCGATCTCGCGCAGCACCCGCGCCGGACCGTGGGCGGCGATGAACGAAGCGTCCGCCATCCAGATTTGGTCGTCACAGAGACGGGTCTTGATGTCTTCTGCTACCCACCACTGCTTGTCGGACGGACCATGGACTGCCTGCGCGATCTCCTCGTCCTCGTCGTACTGCTTGCCGAGCCACTGCACGAGGTCATCCATCAGACGGCTCCTTTGCTGCCTTCTTGGCGCTGACAACGGTGCGTTCGCGCAGTGGCGGGATGCCAGCCGCCTTGGAGATGCGCCCGACGTGCTGCCGCTCATAGGGGACAAGTCGCGTGACCTCCGAGGGCCCCAAGGTGCGGGATTTGAGGACGTCGACGATGCCTTCGTTGAGAGCGGCGCGCGCGGCGTCCAGTTGCTCCTCGGCCGCCTGATAGGCGGCCCCGAGCTCGGTGAGCCGGTCGCGTGCTGCCTGCTGCTTCTTCTCGGTGGCGGTCATGCGCACAAGGATGCCACGTCCGGTCGTATCTTCACTAGACACCCTAGCGGTGCATCCAATAGTTGTCACCTCGTCATACCTCTTGACGTTGCAACATGAGGATGCAATATTGGAGTCATCGCCAGAGAGACCAGCAGGGGAGACGGTAATGGCTCGCTTCAAGTACACCGAGGCACTGGACAAGGCCGGGCGCATCCTGTTCGCCAAGCACGACGTCGCCGTGGACGACCGGTACGGCAAGTGCATCAAGGCCGGTTACTCGATCGACAGCGCCAGGGACGACGACACGGTCCGGGTCACGCACTGCATCCCCGAACTCACCGCTCTGGACGACGGCTACGACGACCGGATGAGCAGCGACGACATGGCTGCCGAGCGGCACCGGATGGTCGACCTCTACGCGGAGACCCTCGAAGCCGCTGGCTGGACCGTTGAGCGGCGAGGTCCTCGCGCCCGCAAGCCGTACCTGCTGGCGCGCAAGCCCTGACCCACCCCGAGGCCCGACCACCACCGGTCGGGCCCGCCGATCCACCGCACCGCACCCAAGGGGGAGTCCGCAGATGATCCGCAGCAGTCGTGACCGCCGCCAGACCGTGAGGGCGCGCTCCATCCAGTCCCGGGCCGCCGCCCGTGTCCGTCGCGGCCCCGCCACCTTGGCCACCCACGCGATAGCTGTCGGGCTCGGCGTGCGGGAGGCGGCGTCCGTTGCGGGCAGCCTGCGGAAAGCCGCCGCCAAAGCCGGGGTCGTCGGCCTGACCGGGGTCGCCTACCGCAAAGGACGGGCGCGTGCCTGCACCCGCTATAGCCGGGCCGCCGTCGCCGTGATCGCCCTCACCTACCGCCCGCGCCGCGACCTGTACAAGCAGGCCGCCGCCCGACTCGCCCTCGCCGCGTAAGGAGCACCGTGATGGCTGCAATCAACCTCGCCGATCTCGACGTCCGCTGGACCGGGACAGACTCCACCACCCCGGCCGGGCACGTACTCGTCCTCGGTGTCGACTCCCTCGGCGTTCTCCGACTCTGTCTCTACAAGGGCACCCAACCGGACGACAACGCCTTCCGGGGTTCGCTGCTGATCCCACTGGACGGGCATGGTCAGCGACACCTGCCGATCCGCACGACTGCCTACGGTCCGACGGGTGCGTTCGTTACCAGCGTCGGAGACCAGGAGGCGATGCTGCACCGACTCGCCGCCGAGGCCCCGTCGTGATCGCCTTCCCGTGTACGAGCGTCCCGGTCCCGGACGGTGTCGCGTCCCGGATTGGCCACGCCTACCCCGCCCGGGTGCAGGAGGCCATCGGGCAGGCCGCCGACGCCATCCACCGGCTGCACCTGTGCCGCCTGCCCCGCTACGAGGAAGGCCGCCAGAACGCCCTCGCCGACCTCGCCCGCGCCAACAAGCTCCTCGCCGCATGGAACCCGCGCACCGTATACGGGGCGGCCGACCTGCCCAAGCAGATACGACGGAAGGAAGCGTCATGACCGAGACCAACGACCCCAGCCCCGAGCGGCGCAAAGCCGACCGCCTCCAAGGACACGCCGACCGCCTTAAGAAGACCGCCCAGGGACAGAGTGAACGAGCCTTCGACATGTACGGACGGTTCGCCGGCGGGCAGCCCCTCCTGCCCGGCCACCACTCCTACCGGTCCGCGCGCCGAACCAAGAATCGGGCCGACACCGCATCCGACCGAGCCATCGACGCCTTCAAGGCCGCACAGCAAGCCGAGAGGGATGCGAAGTGGGCGAAGGCGCACGCTGACGCCAAGGACGAGATCGCCGCCATCACCGGCACCCGGGAGCGGCCGTGGCAGCCCGAGGACTTCCGCGTCGGCGACATCGTCACCGTCCGCACCTTCGAGACCGGTCAGGACACCTACCGGGTGAAACGGGTCAACAAGAAGACGCTAACCCTGGACGGCGGAGGTGGCGGCTGGGACGACCCCAAACGACCCTACGACCGGGTCCTTGCCCGCACCCGCGACGGCGTCACCGTCACCAACCCTGCCGACACCGAGGACACCGAATGATCCGCGAGGACAAGTTCCTGATCTCCCGCAAGCCCTACGCCATCGACCTCGCCTCGTTCCGTCGTCGGGAGCGCCAGGCTGGCAACACGTGGGCGTGGTACCAAGTCAACGCCGTGTGGTTCCGGGGCAGGAAGGACCAGCCCGTCGCCTGCATCGGCGACCTTCACACCCTGATAGACGACCCCGAGCCGACGACCGCCCGCGAGTTCCTGGAGCGGTACACCGACGGCCGGTACGGCGGCGACTGCGCCGGACGCTGGGACGGCGAATCGTACTGGGGCAACGTCACCCTCGCCGAGCAGGAACGGCACCTCGCAATCCTTCGCCCGATGCTCGCCAACTACCCTGCCGTACCCGCCGGTTATGACGGCTGGTGGACGTTCCAGGCGCTGCGGTGACCGCCTCGCCTCCGCCTCCCGCCGTTGACGAGCCGGTTGAGCCTGGCCCGCCCGCCGACTGGTGGGAGGAAACACCCGCCCAAGCCGCCAGGTACGACCGCCGCTGGTTCGACCGAGACGAGGACTGACCCGTGAAACCCCTGCTCCTCATAGACGTCGATGGCCCACTCAATCCGTGGGCGGCCAAGCCAAGTCGCCGCCCCGAGGGCTACCAGACGCACCGCATGCGGCCGACCGGCTGGCAGGACCCATGGCAGAAGCCGCTGCGAGTCTGGCTCAACCCAGCCCACGGCCCCTCCCTGCTCGCCCTGCCGTTCGACCTCGTCTGGTGCACCACCTGGGAGGCGGAAGCCAACGAGTGGATCGGCCCCCACCTCGGCCTCCCCGAGTTGCCCGTCATCAAGTGGCCCGAGGACGCCCGGAAGGAGCAGGCGGGTGGGGCCTTCTGGAAAACCAAACACGTCATCCAGTGGGCCGCAGGCCGCCCGTTCGCCTGGATCGACGACGACTTCACCGACCGCGACCGCAGCTACGTCGCCGCCCACCACGAGGGACCCGCGCTCCTGCACTTCATCAATCCACGACTAGGGCTGCTGCAGGACGACTTTCAGGCGCTTGCCGCCTGGGCTACCGACCTCGCACGCAATGCGGCGTAGAGCAACGACGCCACGCCCCAGCCCCGCCGACAGGGCTGGGGCTGAGGCGTGCACACGGGGAACACTGGAAGTAGTCGACCCCCAGGAGGTGACGATCACCGTGGTCAGGCAGCGTCGATACTCGTCCCGCGCCCAATGGCGCTGGGCCTTCGCCACCCGCCAGAAGTTCGCCAGAAAGTGGGCCCACCGTAATCAGCGGCGAGCCCCATACAAAACCCTCCCCGCGCGCAAGGGCATCCGCCGCCGTTAAGCGGCAGCCAGACCGCGCGAGCCCCCGCCCACACCCGCGTCCACCGCGTCCTGGCCCTCGTCCGCGCCCGCCTCCGTACTGTCACCTGCAGGGTCCTGCGCGACGTTCGGGTCGACCCCAGCGTTGTACGGATCGCCGGACGGGACCGCGTCGGACCGCTGGTCGTCGCGGATGCGCCGCACCTCCGCCTCCACCTCCTCGTCGTCGAGCTCCGGACTCCGCCACTTCACCTTCATGAAGTCGGAGATCGCCCCAGCCGTGTCAAGGAGCGACAGGGTGCGTGCGGTCGCCTCCTGATCGGGCTGCACGGCCTGCGGCCACGACGCCGTCAGCTCAGCCGCCGGATCAACACCCTTCGCCCCGCAGTGTCGGACGTCGACCATCATCATCGTCGTCAGATGGTCAAGGAGCGCAGGTCGCTGATACAGGATCTTCGTCCCGCGCGTCGTCAGGCTCTCCTCCTTGCGGGCCGCAACCTCCGTCGCAGTCACCGCCACCGTGCCCTCATCGCCCATACTCTGCGCCGAATAGCCGGCGCTCGACAGGATCTGCTTCCGGAGGGCCTTCGTCGTCCGCTCGTGCTCGTCGACCCGGATCGCGAACTGGACCATGGTGATGGCGTCCTTGCTGCCCTCGTCGAGCATGTTGAGGGCGACGCGGACCTCCTGCTCAAGGTTGAAGGTGCCTCCGGCGCCCGGCCCGTCGGAGTCGAGCATCGACTGAGGCAGCAGGATCCGCGCCTTACCGAGCCGTAGATCCCGCATCCAGCTCGACCACGTCTCATCAAGGGCGTCCATGAACGGTTCGACGCCTGCGAGGTCGGAGCGGCCGAGCGGTGCCGTGTTCGGGACGCCGTCCCAGATCCGGTTCGGCAGAACGTTCGGCAGATGCGTGATCAGCAGTCGGTCGATGCCCGTCGACTGGCGGCCCTGACCATCCGTGCGCACCGCCAAATATTCGGTGTCCGGGTGGGCGGCGAGACTGTCGCAGCGCATCCCCAGGTTGTCGACACCGCCCTCGTACAGGCCGTACTCGATGGCGCCCGGCGTGTGATGCTCGAGCAGCCGCCACACCTTCGACTCGTCCGAAAGGGGGGCCAGCTCCTGCCACACGATGGCCTCCGCCAGTGCACCCCACCGCCACGTCGGGACGACCGCCTCCGGGGCGATCACATCCGTCCACGGCCGCGGACGCAGCGACGTGTCCCACACGACACGCAGGTAGGCGTTCGACAGGCCCGCCGTGATCTCGGAGGCTTCCCGCATCTTTGCGTGCCCGCGGTCATCCAGGTAGCGGCCGATCTGCGCCTGCGTGCTCTTCGCCAGAGCCGCGTCCGTCGAGTCGCCGTCGACGGTCACCTGCGGCACATCCGACCACAACAGGTTCGCGGACAGCTCCGCAATGTCCCCGGCGATCGGCACATGCAGCTTCGCCGCCTCCTGGCCCGGAGTCGCATCCTGACCCCAGAACGTCCGCAGCTCGCCCCCCGCCGCACGCCGCTGATCAACCTCGAAGAAACGGCGGGCGATGGCGTTGTTGCGGTAGTTCGCCACCCCGCCATACACCGCAGCCAGATGATCCGTGTTGCCGGAATACCAGGCCCGCCACACATCCATATCGGCATGCGGAACCGCCAAAGCGGGGGGCGGCCACGGGGTGTTCGTGGTGGGCAGCGGCATGAGGGGTCCTTCCAGCTTCAGGCGGCCATGGCAAGCTGGCGCTGCCACAAGGGGCGAGTGGTATATAGGGCGTAACGGGCGGAATCGATGCCATGGTCCGCGATCTTGATGGGCCGGTCCTCGCCCTTCTCTGCCGCCCGGTCATCCCAGGCGTAGCTGGGTATCTCGGCGATCAACGCCTTGCATGACGAGTGGACGCGCAGCTTGCCCGCCGCGAGCAGGCTCGACATGGTGCGCACCCCGTCCAGGACGGCGTTGTTCGCCGGCGTCGGCGTGAGCTTGTCCCGCTTCAACTGGGCGATGAACGAGGCGGCGGAAGGGTCGACGGTGACGAACTGTGGACGCACAGGCCCAACTCCGGGCACATCGCCGAGCCAGCCCCGCATCCGCTCGCTGTATTCCACGTCGGTCAACTGGCGACGCTGCTGGCGCCCGTCGTAACGCCACTCGGAGGCCAGGTAGAGACGGCGGTCCCGGCCAAGACCGAGGAGTGTCGCGTGGAAGGGATTGGCTTGCCCGTAGTCGACGCCGACGCCAATCCAGCGTGCGATCTCCGGGAGGGAGTCGACAATGTGCCGATCCTCGTCCCACATGTCGAAGATCGAGCCCTCGGCTGCGATCCACTCACCAAGGACGAAACGGCGGAACCAGAGACCGATGAACTCCGCCTTGATCGCATCCTTGTAGTCCTCGCCCAACGACGGGTTGTCGTCGAGCACGTAATGCCAGTAGCGGATGCCGAGCTCGTCGCGCCGGTCGATGAAGTCCCGCTTCAGCCAGTGCGCCGGCGAGCCCGGATTGGTAGAGGCAAAGAGCTTCGCCCCCGGAACAGACATTCGCCCCAGAAGCTGCGTCCAAAACTCTTGCGGGACGAGAGTCGCCTCGTCCACGAGCACGCCTGCGCAGGTCATGCCACGAAGGCGCTCCTCGGCCCGGCTATCGTTCGCACCTATGACCCGGACCGGACGGCCGAGGATTGTCGCCGTCGGTGCGCCGCGGGTGTAGTGCACGTGCTGGGCGAGCGGACCGAACAGGTTCGGATCCTGTAGCGGGATGAACACGTTGGATGCGGCCGTGTTCGTCGTCTTCGCGACCACGGCCAGCTCGCCGCCCAGTGGCGCGGTCGCCACGTACATCAGCCACCGCAGCAGCGTAGAGATCGTCTTACCGGCACGGATCGATCCGGAAGCGATGTTGATCCGCGCCGTACTGTTCGCGACGAAGTCCAACTGCTTCCGCGACATCCCGAGCTCGGCGGTGCTGAGCATCGTCTGTTACTCATCTCCAGCGGCGAGAGCATCACTGGGCGCGTCCTCGTTGACGATCGCGGCGATGCCTTCAGCGAGCTTCCCGAGCATCGACTTGGCATCGTCGGCTCCGCCCGATGCTTCCGCCGGCGCGAGCTTCAGTGACCGGTCGATGGCCATGCCCGCGGTGCCCATGAGGGCCCGCTTCTCGGCGGCCGGCGCTTCGTCGAGGATCTCGGAGGCGAAGGTGTTCTCCTTGCCGCCGAACGCGTACACGGTGGTCGGCTCCCACATCTGCGCCCGGAGCTTTTCGGCGTCGTCTTGTAGCGCTTCGGCGAGCAGGGAGCGCCGTTCGGCGAGGTCGGCGAGACGGGCCTGGGTCGCTGCGGCGATCTTGGACCGGTCGAAGTCGAGGCCGAGGCGGGCGGCGGTCCGGGAGATGACGGACTTCTCGATGCCCATTTCGCGGCTGATCTCATTTCGGCCCATTCCGCGCGCGTGGAGTTCGCGGAATCGGTCCCATTTGTCTTTGCCCATGGCGCCGCTTGGCATCAGGTCCTCCGGTTGGTGCGGGCGCGTTGGCGCAGGAGTTGGGAGAGTGGGGTGCCGTCGAGCCGCCAGGTGGGCGACCAAGGGACCAGCGCACAGCGGCAGAAGGGGTGCCTCGGCGGGCCGGGGATCGCCGCGGTGAACACGGTCCGCCGCGGGTCGAGCGACAGCCCGCCGGGGAAGAGGTGGCCGGGTTTGACGGTGAGTCCGGCGTAGGCGCGGCAGGCGGGGCAGGCGCCGGGTTCGGTGACCCACAGGAGACGGGCGTCGAGGGCGCGGGCGACGAGCAGGGGCCCGTGGGCGGCGGCGCTGCCGATGGCGACGGCCATGGCGGTGGCGATCCTGCCGACAGCACGCCGGGCCCGCTTGAAGACCGAGTTGAGTCCGGCGAGTCCGGTCGCGGTGAGCCCTGCGGTGGTGAGGAGGGCGAGCGCGTGACTGTGCTCTGCCTGGATGGCGGCGGGGATGGAGTCGGCTGCCGCCTTCGCGTCGGCCCCAGGCTCGGAGGCGATGGGCGGGACGGGCTGGCCGGTCATGACGGCGGCGAGCTGTGAGGCGTGCTGGACGCCTTGCTGGGCGGCGGTGAATGCGGCGCGTTCGGCATCGGCTTGGGCCTGTCTGCTTTTGCCGTGGAAGGCGTTGCGCAGCAGGTCACGTACCCAGTCGATGAAGTCGGCAAGTTGCGCGGGGATTTGGGTGCTGATGGTTTCGCGGACCCAGCGGGTGAGGGCTGTGGCTTGGGCGTCGGTGAGGGCTTGGGCGAGGGGGTGGGTGGCGTCGGCGATGGCCCGCTGTTCGAGGAGGCGGATCCGGTCGGGCTGCTGCTCGGCGCCGTCGGCGATGCGGTTGCTGTCCACTCCCCATCCCCTCCCGAAGCTGTGATTCTAAGGAAATCTTGCCTTCTTGCCTTTGATTGTGCAGCATAGGGGCAGGTTCGGGGTTAACATCGACGCCAACGCGTAGCGATCAAGGCATCGCAGAACCGCGCAGGCCGCCCAAGGAGGCTCCCGATGACGACCCCCGCCCCCGCAACACCCGCCGCCAACCCGGCCACGGACCCGAGCACCCAGCCCGGCACCCCAACCGAAACGACGGCACCCGCACCGACTCCGCCAGAGCCGGCCGCACCCGAACCCCCTAAGCCCACCGAGCCGGTCACTGCACCGAAGCCCGCCGACGAACCCAAGGCCAAGGCGCCTAAGTTCGACGGGGATTTCGACCCCGAGCGCGCAATGAAGGCGATCGAGAACCTCCGCACGGAGGTCGACGATCAGAAGAAGAAGCGCGCCGAGGACAAGCAGAAGGCCGCCGACGAGCAGACCGACTTCATGAAGAAGCTGGCCGGCCTCTTCGGCGTCGAGACCGACAAGGAGAAGCCGCCCACTCCGGAGGAGCTCGCCCAGCAGTTGGCCGAGGAGCAGACCCGGACCAAGGCGTCCGATGACCGCGCCCGCCAGACGCAGGTTGAACTTGCCGTCTACAAGACGGCCGGAAGCCACGGCGGCGACCCCGACGCACTGCTCGACTCACGCGCTTTCGCCAACGCCATCGCCAAACTCGACCCGACCTCGGGCGATTTCGACGAGGCAGTCGGCAAGGCCGTGAAGGTGGCGGTCGACTCCAACGCGAAGCTCGCGGCCAAGGCGCCTGAGCCGAAGGAGCCGGATCCCACCCCTGCGGGTGGCGCGGACATGGGCGGAGCGCCGGGCGGAAAGCGGCAGTTGGGTGCAGCGGACGTGGCGCGGATGACCCCCGAGCAGATCACCCATGCCGTGCAGGAGGGCAGGCTTAACGCCTACCTCGGCAGCGGCTGATGGCCATAGGAGCCTCCGTTGTCGATCAACAACTTCAAGCCGGAGATCTGGTCTGCCCAGACGCTTACGGCCCTCCGTAATGCGCTGGTCTACGCCCAGCCGCAGCTCGTCAACAGCAACTACCAGGGCGAGATCACCAGCCAGGGTCAGTCGGTGCACATCACGACCATCGGTGACCCGACGATCTTCGACTATGCCGCGGGCGACACCATCAACTACGAGGACGTCGAGACCGCGGGCACGGACTTGGTCATCGACCAGGCCAAGGCATTCGCCTTCAAGATCGACGACGTGGACAAGGCGCAGGCCCTCCTCAACCCGATGTCGCAGATGGCACAGAACGCCGCCTACGGACTCCGCGACAAGGCCGACGCCTACGTCGCCAGCCTCTACACCGGCGCCGCAGCAGCCAACGTCATCGGCTCCACGGGCAGTCCGATCGACATCCACACCGCGCCCGGTCCTGGCCTCGTCAACAAGGCCGCCTACGACGACGTCCTCGTGGGCCTGCGCACCAAGCTGGACCGCAGCAACGTCCCCACCGAGGGCCGCTACGTCGTCGTCAGCCCCGAGTTCGAGGGGCAGCTCCTCAAGGACGACCGGTTCGTGCGCGTTGACGCGAGCGGAACCGACACCGGGCTGCGGAACGGCCTGGTCGGCAGGGCGGCGGGCTTCGACATCCTCAAGAGCAACAACACCCCGAACCCCAGCAGCGACACCCAGGTCATCCAGGCCGGCTACCCCGGTGCCCTCACCTACGCCGAGCAGATCCTGGAGACCGAGGCGCTGCGCCTCCAGGCGACGATCGCCGACGCCATTCGTGGCCTGCACGTTTTCGGCGCCAAGCTGCTGCGCCCGACGGGCATCGCGGTCGCCTACGTCGACCCCGCGTAGCAGACGCCCATCTCCGCGTAGCCCTCGCCGCCTCACCTGACCCGGGAGCCCTCCCATGGCGCGTACAGCAGTCCCCTACAGCCCCCTCGTCCCGAACGGCCACCTCACCAACCCGGCCGGGACCACCATCGACGCCACGCTCGTCACCAACGGCGTCGTCATCAACGGCGTCGACCCGGAGCGCACCGTGCTTCGCGTCAACAACACGGCGACCGGCGCGAAGAACGTCACCGTCAAGACCGGTTCCGGCTCTCAGTCGTGGATGGCCGGGCAGGGCGATTTCGTCCAGGCCGTCGGCGCGAACACCGGCTCCGAGTTCTTCGGCCCCTTCACGAGCGCCCGGTTCCAGCAGAAGGGCTCGAAGCTGTACGTCGACTTCGAGTCCGGGTTCCTCGGCACGATCACCGTCTTCAAGCTCCCCAAGGCGTACTGATGGCGGCCCGCGAATACGTCGGGACAGGGGGGATGCGGGTCCACCTCGACGACCCGGTCGGCCCGGAGATGGCCAAGCAGATCGCGCGCGGCGATCTGGTCCCCGTATCCGGCAGTGCACCCGACGTCGAGGACGGGAACAAGTCGCTCGTCGTCGTCCACGGGTCCGAAGCCGACACCGTCAACCACGTCGGCGACCACATCCGCGTGCCGGGCGAGCATCCCGGTGACGACTCGTCCGCCATGGAGTGGGCAACCTACGCGGTCGCGCTCGGCCTCAACAGCACGCAAGCATGCACCCTGTCCGTAGGCCAGTTGCGGGAGTGGGTTGCCGAGCACGAGAAGACGCTCGGCGAAGGGGAACCCGCCCCGGTCACCCCGGCCGACGAGACGGGCCCGGAGCCCGTGGAGAAGCCTGCTGCGGGCGCGAAAGTCGCCGACTGGCGGGCTTACGCGATCAGTCTCGGCATGGACCCGGATGAGGCGAAGGACGCCACCAAACAGGCATGCCAGGACTATGCGGCCGTCGTCGAGGACGCCCAGCAGCCTGAGGACTTCGACGCCGAGGGCCAGGAGTAGGCCATGGCGTATGCGACGGTCAGTGACCTTGAGGCGTGGCTTGGTGAGCAGGCCCCGGACAACGTGGTGCGGCTCTTGGAGCAGGCCTCGGACGCGGTCGACGAGATCCTGTACGGCGTCGCATACGACATTGCCGATCCGGACGTGCAGGCGGTGCTCCGCAAGGCGACGATCCGGCAGGTCCACTGGCTGATCGACCGGGACGACGAGACCGGCGCCCAAGCCGATGTGCAGTCCATGTCGGTGGGGCAGCGGTCCGTGACCCGCTACGCCAAGGGTGCGAGCGGGGGCGGCAGCGCGGCGCCGCGGTTCGCCCCGCAGGCCGTGTCCGTGCTGCGCACCTCTGGTCTGTTGCAGTTCTGGCCGCTGGTGGTGGGCTGATGCCGAATCCGATCGGACGCCAGACCGTCACCGTCCTGGATGCCCCGCTCGTCGATGGCCCGTACAACGCGAAGGTCCGCGACTGGGAGCACGCGACACCGACGGAGATACGTCGCTGCACCGTCGATATCACCGGCTCCACGGAGACGGCGACCGCCGGGGACCAGACGGTCACGACGGCCCGCCTGGACATGCCGCGGCGTGCACCGATCGTCGTCACGGAGTGGATGCGGGTCTCTTGGCAGGGCCGCGACTGGGAAATCGACGGCGTCCCGTCCGATCCGGAGGCGGCGGGCCCGCTCGGCGGTCAGGTCGTCGACCTGCGGGAGGTGGCTGGCTGATGGCCTCCCGGGTGGACGTTGACGTCGAAGTCGATGACGAGGCGATCGCGTTCGAGCTGCCGCACGTCGAGCAGGTGCAGGCGGACCTACGCAGCCGCATGGACCGGGTCGTCGAGGTCGCCAAGGCCATCGCCCCGGTGGATACGGGCCTGTACCGGTCGCGGATCAGCCGCATCACCGAGGACGACCTCGACGGCGCCGTCCACGTCGAAGCCGACACGCACTACGCGATCTACGTGGAGCACGGCACCCGGCAGACCGACCGGCACGGCCGCTCCATCCACCCGCCCCGCTACACCCTCTCCACCGCACTCGACGCCGCAGGAGGCGACCACTGATGGGCCGCGCAGAGACCGCAGAGGCCATCGCCCACCGCTTCCACGACGCATACGAACAGCTCGCCCCCCACCACGGCTACGAAACCCGCGAAGCGTCGCGAAAGCCCTGGTCGGACGTACCCGACAACAACAAGAACCTGATGATCGCGGTCGTCGCGCAGCTCCTTGCTGAGGGCGTAGTCCGGCCGGGCGACGACAAGGAGAACACTGATGGCTGACGGCGACGTCGTGAAGATGACACTTACGTTCTGGCGGGGCGACCAGCCGCCCGGGACCGTGATCGAGGTGCCCGCCGACGAGGTGCACCGCTGGAAGGGCTTCGCCGTACAGCAGGGCGACCCGTACCCCTCCGGGCAGGCCACCGACCCGACCGACGGCGACTACCCCAAGCCCGCCCAGCGGCCCACCGACTCAGCCGCCGTCTCCGAATGGCGCGTGTACGCCATCACCCTCGGCATGGAGCAGGCCAAGGCCGACAAGGCAACCAAGGCGGAACTCCAGGACTACGTGACCAAGGCCGAGGCCGGGGCGAAGGCATAGCCATGGCGACCGCGGTGGTCCTCCCCGACGGCAAACAGATCGCGATCGAACTGCTTGACGCCGACCTGCCGGACGTGCACGTCACCGGGCGGCTCCCCGAAGGCGCCGCCCTCAACGCGATCCTGCCCGCTGTGCGGGTGCTACGCATCGGCGGCGTCGCGGACGTGCGCGGCTGGTCCGACCCTGCCAGCCGGGACAACCCCCGCTTCTCCGTCGACTGCTACGCCGCCGACGCCGCTGCGGCCATGCGGATCGCCCGACGCGTGTGCGCCGCCTGGGAGCTCCTACCCGGCCGCGACACCGCCGACGGGATCGTCACCGGGATAAGCCAGGAAACCGGCCCGCAAGACCGACCGGAAGACCCGAACAGCGACATCTGGCGCGTCGGGATGACTCTGGGGATGAGCGTCTGCCCACCCCGTGTGACCAGCTAGGAGGCCCATCGTGGGCGACGCATCCACCATCATCGTCGGCACAGCCGGCAAGGCCTACATGGCAGACGTCGGCAGCACGTTCCCGGCCGGCCCGGAAGAGGTGTGGGGCTCCGACTTCACCGACATGGGGTTCATCACCCCGGACGGCCTTGAGGAGGCGCTGGAGGAGGAGCGGACGCAGCTCGACGCGTGGGGTGAGGACGCGCCCGTCGTCGACCTCGCCAGGAAGCGCACGCAGACGTTCAAGCTCGTGTTCCGGCAGACGACGGCGGAGCTGCTGTCGCTGTACTACCAGGTCAGCCTCGCCAACATGATCAGCACCGCGGCCGTCACCACTCCGGCGCCGAAGAAGCAGTTCCTGTCCTTCGGCTCCGGGTCGCTCGCGGACACGGTGGAGATCGCCCTCGGCCTCGACGTGATCATGTCGGGGAAGCGGCACCGCATCATGATCGCCCGCTGCGGCGTGTCCGACCGCGAGGCTGTCAAGCACTCCGCCGAAGAGTCTTCCAACCTGGGCATGACCTTCACCGCGCTCGCCGCACCCGGCGGCGCCCAGTCCGTCCAGCACATGATCACAGACGTTCCCAAGCCCGCCTGACCCCCGACTGGTGGCCTGTCGCGCTCATCTCCCGGGCGGGGGCGGCACGACAGGCCACCTGCAAGCCCCCGCCCCGCCCTCGCCCACGAAGGAACCCCCAATGTCCAAGCCCAACCGCAAGATCGTCCGGCTTCAGCAGATGCGCGCCCAGCGCGCCTCCGCAGCCAAGACCCAGTTCGTCGACATCTACTTCGAGAACGCCGAGGGCGTCGAAGAGGTCTGCACCCTGCCCACCCAGGACGACTGGCCCGTCGAAGTCATCGAAGAGGTCCAGGAGAAGGGCGGCAACGCCAACATCGGCCTCCTTCGCGAACTCGCCAAGCCGCCCGAGTCGTTCGACCGACTCGTCAAGGTCGGCAAGCTCACCGTCGGTGAACTCGCCGACATCCTTGAACAGCTCACGGATGAGGCGGGCACCAGCGAGGGGGAAGGCAGTGGCTCCTCCAGCTCCTCCGCGAGCACGCAGGAGCCGTCCGCGCCGACCTCCAGCGCTACTACCCCGGCCGCCGCCTAGAGGAGTTCTGGGCCATGTCGTGGGGGGAGGGCTCAATGAACTGGGCCGAACTCCGCGACCTGGTCCAAGCCCTCCCGGAGGACTCGGCAACCAAAGCCGCGGCGGCGGGCGGCGAACAGGAAGAGCAGCGCTGGACCAGCGCCACCTTCCTCCAGGCAGCCCAGTACAACGTGCTGCTCATCCTCGTGCGGATCCTGTGGGCCGCCCACCTGAAGGGCAGCCCTCCGGACGTGCAGGCGATCAGCCCGCCAAGTCTCACCGCCGACGCCAGCGAAGACGAGGCCGCGGTTGCGATCAGTGAACACCTGCTCAACCAGTACAGCCCGCAGACCCCCGAGAGCAATCCGGACGAAATCGCCGCATGGGAGCAGCGGATCCGAGAGCTCGAAGCACACGGCGCGTAGAAGGGAGGCGGCATGGCCGAGGCATCGGTAGTCGGACGCACCCGGGTATCCCTGATCCCGGACGTCACCAAGTTCGGCCCGGCCCTGCTGACCGAACTGCCCAACGCAGTCCGGCCTGGCGCCATAAAGGCCGCCGACCTCATCGGCGACACCATCCAGCGCCGCCTCGACACCCTCAAGCCGACAGTCAAGGTCAAGGCGGACCTGGACGTCACCGGCATCAAGGAACGCCTCGACAAGCTCACCACCCCCCGCAAGATCAAGCTGACGGTCGACCTCGACACGGGCAGCAGCAAGACCCAGCTCGACCGGCTGACCGCGGACCGCAAGGTGAAGGTCACCGCCGAGGTCGACGACAAGGCCGCCGCCACCTCCCTGGATCGGCTCACCCGGGATCGCACCGTCAACGTCGGCATCGACGTCGACGAGACCGGCGCCAAGGGCAAGCTCGAGAAGCTCCTCGGCCAGCGCACCGTCGACATCCTCCCCAAGATCCAGGAGGCCGCGTACAACACGGCGGTCCGCCAGCTCGACCGGCTGTGCAAAGACCGCGTCGTCAACATCCGCGCCTCCGTCGATACCCGCGTCGGCGCGCAGGAGATCCGCAACCTCACCCAGCGGCGCAAGGTCCGCATCGGCGTCGATGTCGACACCCGCGTCGCAGCCGACGACATCGCCAACCTCACTCGCCGCCGCCAGGTGACCGTGCAGGCCCGCGCGGACACGACCGCGGCGAACACAGCCCTCAACTTCCTCACCCGCGACCGCACCGCGAACGTCCGCGTGCGCACCACCGGACTCGCCGCACTCACCGGAGCCCTTGGCAACCTCGGCGGCGGAGGAGGCGCGGGCGGCGGCATCGCACTCCTCGGGGGGCGCATCGGGGCGCTCGCGGGCGCCGCCCTGTCTGCGCTGCCCGCCATCGCCTCGCTCGGGTCAGCGATCGTGCAGCTCGGCCCGCTCGCCGCGACCGCCGCACCCGCCCTCGCTACCCTCATCGGCGGATTTGCCGCCATCAAAATCGGCACCTCCGGCATCGGGGATGCGATCAAGGCTGCGTTCACGCCCGCCACCGGAGAAATGGGCAAGGCCGCCTCCGCAACCAAGGGGGTCGAATCCGCGCAACGCAGCCTCGCCCGCGCCCAACGGTCCCTGCAGGACGCGCAGGTGCAGGCCACCGAACGCGTCCGGTCGGCGCAACGGGCCGTCGGCGGCGCCGAACGTGACCTCGCTTCCGCTCAACGCGACTCCCGGCAGGCCCAGCAGGACCTGACCGCGGCCCGCCGCGAAGCAGTACGCGAACTGCAGGACATGAACAACCAGCTCGTCGACGGCCGCCTGTCCGAGCGGGAGGCGACGCTCGCCGTCGAGCAGGCCGAAGAGGAGCTGGCCCGCACCCGCACCGACCCCGCCGCGACGCAACTACAGATTCAGCAGGCCGAACTCGCCCGCGACCGCGCCGTGCAGTCCCTGACCGAACAGCGCACCGAAGTCGACCGCCTCGCCAAAGACACCGCCGCCGCAAACAAGGCCGGAATCGACGGCACGAAAGCCGTCGTCGACGCCAAACGGCAGGCCACCCAAGCAGACCAGCAGGTCGCCGACAGGCAGCGCTCCCTCGCCGAAGCACAGCGTGGCGTCACACAGGCACAAGTCGAAGGGCAACGGCAGATCCGCGACGCGCAGGAAGCCGTCGCCGACGCGGCCCGGAGCATGGCCGAAGCACAGCAGACCGCCGCCGCCCAGACCTCCAAGGTCGACGACGCCCTGTCAAAGCTCAGCCCGAACGCGCGGGCATTCGTCGGCACCCTTCAGGCCATGGCCCCCGCCTGGCGTGCCATGAAACTCGACGTCCAAGACCAACTGTTCGCCGGACTCGGCACCCGGCTGCAAACGGTCGGGACGCAGGTGCTGCCCACCGTCCGCCGCGGCCTGGTAGGGACGGCAGGCGCCCTCAACACGATGGCGAAGAACGCGCTGACCGCGGTCTCGAATCTGGAGAAGACCGGCCAGCTCGCCAAAGTCTTCGACGGGATCCGCTCCAGCCTCACCACCCTGGACCGGATACCCGGCCAGCTCGTCACCGGTCTCGCCCAACTGTCCATCGCCGCGCAGCCCGCCTTCGACCGCATCACCAGCGGTGCCGCCAAGGCCATGGACCGCGTCATGGGCAAGCTCGCCAAGGGCTTGGAGAACGGCAAGCTCGAGGACGCCATCAACACCGCCCTCGACGTCGCCATCTCCTTCGGTCACGTGCTCGCCGACCTCGGCGGCATCATCACCGGAATCTTCAAAGCGGCGGCGGCAGGCGGCGGCGACTTCTTCGGCGTCATCGGCGCCGTCATCAAGGAGATCAACCGCATCGTCCAACTGCCCGAAGTGCAGGGGGCACTCACCGAAATCTTCAAGGCGATCTCGGCTGTGGCCGGTCTCCTGGCCGGCGCGCTGGGCAGCGCGATCCAGGCCGTCCTGCCGATCTTGGCCGAACTCGCCCCGGTGGTGACGGACCTGACGGAGATCCTCGGCCCGGTCGTCCGGGATCTGGTCAAAAATCTGGGTGCAGCCCTGATGCCAGTGGCTCAGGCACTCGGCCCGGTTCTGGTGGTGGCGGCGCAGGCCATCGGTGCGCTGGTCACGGCCGTGTCGCCGCTGCTGCCGGTGGTCGGCGAGCTCGTCGCGGCACTGCTGCCGCCGTTGATCCCGCTGATAGAAACCGTCTCGATGATCTTCGCGCAACTGGCGCCGATCATACAACTCGCTGCGAACGTTCTCGGCGTCGTCCTGAAGCCGATCATCCAGGCCCTGACGGGCGTGGTCGTGGCGATCGCGCAAGCGTTCGCCCAGCAGTTCATGGTGATCTTGCGCCAGTTGATCCCGCTGATCCCTCAACTGATCCCGGTCGTCGTCCAACTCGCCGACAGCATCCTGCAGATCCTCCTCGCGATCACGCCGCTGCTCCCGCAGATTTTGACGCTCAGCGTCATGATGATCGCCCAGATGCTGCCCGCGCTGCTGCCCCTCGTCGGCCCGCTGACTCAGTTGTCGCTCCTCCTCACGAAGCTTGCCACCTGGGTGATCGTCCAGATCGTAGTCCCCGCCCTGGCTGGGCTGATCGCCTTCCTGACCTCGATGCGCAAGAAGATGCAGCCCGCCGTCGACGCCGTGAAGTGGCTGACCGAGAAGATCGCCGGATTCTTCAAGTGGCTGTACGACATCCTGCTCGGCCACTCGATCATCCCGGACATCGTCAACGGGGCGACCCGCTGGTTCGGCGATATGCGCCGCCGCGCCACCCAGATCTTCACGGACCTGAAGGACGGGGCCAGCCGCATCTGGCGCCAGTTCTGGGGCAACGTCCGCTCCACGGCCTCCGACGCCTGGGGCAAGGTCCGCGACGGATTCGACCGGTTCAAGGACGGATTGAAGACCGCTTTCCGCAACATGCGGGATGGCATCGGCGACATCTGGAGCGGCATCAAAAGCCTCGTCAAAAGCCCCATCAAATTCTGGATAGAAACGGTATACAACAGAGGAATTGTCTCGGTTTGGAACCGAACAGCCGGTAATATACCGGGAGTTCCGGATCTCAAACCGATGACCATGCCGAAGGGCTTCGCGCGGGGCGGCATTCTGCCCGGATGGTCCACGTTCCGGCAAGGCGACGATCAACTCGTCCCCATGCGCCGCGGCGAAGGCGTCTACGTCTCCGAAGCGATGCGCGACCCCTACGAGCGAGCCCGCCTCCACGCCGTCAACCAGGCCGCAATACAAGGCCGCTCCCTCTCCTCGTTCCGCGGATTCGCGGACGGCGGCATCGTCGGAGACATCGGCAGCGGCATCGCCAAAGCCTTCGGCGGCGGCGTCGACGCAGCACGCGGCGGCCTCGCCGACCTCGCCGAAAGAGCCTTCAAGCCCGTCAAAACCGGGATCAAGAAAGCCCTCGGCGGCAACAACCGGACGTGGCCTGGCATGGTCGCAGGCCTGCCCAACAGCCTCATGGACAAGACAGTCGCCTTCATCCGCGGCAAGGAAGCCGAACTCGGCGGCACCGGCCGCTGGCTGAAGCCCGTCAACGTGCCCTTCGGCACCCGCTTCGGCACCCGCGGCCCCATGTGGGCATCCGGTCGACACACCGGCCTCGACTTCCCCGCCAGGACCGGCACGAAGGTCGTCGCCGTCGACAACGGCACCGTGTCCTCCGCGACCGTCGGCGGCCCCTACGGCAAACACGTCGCCATCAGCCACGGCGACGGCCTCGCCTCCCTGTACGCCCACATGTCCGCCATGGCCGCCAAGGCAGGCGACGTCATCGGCCGCGGCGACCGTGTCGGATCCGTCGGTGCCACCGGCAACGTCACCGGCCCGCACCTCCACCTGGAGGCCCGCAAGAACGGCGTCTCCGTCGACCCCATGCCGTACCTGCACAGCCCCGACGTCGGCGGCAAGGGCGTGGAGCGCTGGCGTGGCGTCGTCGTCCAGGCCCTCGGCCAGGTCCACCAATCGCTGTCGCTCGCCAACACGACGCTGCGCCGCATGAACCAGGAGTCGGGCGGCAACCCGAACGCCGTCAACACCAACGACATCAACTGGGCGCTCGGCAACCCGTCCGTCGGGCTGATGCAGGTGATCCGCGGAACGTTCCAGGCGTATGCGGGGAAGTACAGGCGCACCGGGCCGTTCAAGTACGGCGTGTCCGTCGACCCTATGGCCAACGTGTACGCCTCCATGCGGTACGGGCTCAGCCGTTATGGCAGCCTCTCCAGGGCGTACAACCGACCCGGCGGTTACGCGATGGGCGGGATCGTCAGCGGCTTGCGCATCAACCGCGGCCTGCCGCGTAGCGGCTACGCATCGGGCGGCATCATCAAAATCGGTGGAAAGAGGGTCGACACCGGACCCATCGCCGCCAGCGTCGGCTCCGACTTCCTCAAGCAGTTGACCGGCACCGCCGCACAGATCAGCTCCGCCATGAACAAGGTCGCAACCGCCCTCAAAAACTCGTTCAAGGGCGTCAAGACCACCCTCGACAACAAACTCCTCGCCCGAGTCGCCTCCCAGACCAAAGTGCTCCAAGCCCTCGCCAAACAGCGTGACGCCATCGCCGCAAAGATCACAGCGGCGAAAACGCTGGCAACTGAGACGACAAACCAAGCCGTCCAGTTCACCGGCCTACAGAGCCTGCCCAACGGCGGCAACGCGTTCGGGGCCTCCGGCATCCTCGCCGGCCTCACCTCACGGCTCACACAGCTCAAGGCGTTCGGGGTCAACCTGAAGAAGCTGGCAGCCCGCGGTCTGAACAAGCAGCTTCTGCAACAAATCATCACCATGGGCCCGGAGTCCGGCGCCGCCTACGCGAAGGCCCTCGTCGACGCCACCCCCAAGGAATTCAAGGACATCAACGCGGCACAGACTCAGATCGCCTCGCTCACCACCTCGTTCGGCAAGGACGCGGCCGACGCCATGTTCGACGCTGGCACCGACTCCGGGAAGGGCTACCTGACGGGTCTCGCGTCGACGCAGAAGCTGATCGAAGCCCAGATGGTCAAGCTGGCCAAGTCGATCCAGAAGACCATCAAGGTCGAATTGAAGATCAAGTCACCGTCGCGCATCCTGCATGCCCTCGGACGCTTCACCGGGCTCGGCTTCTCCGGAGGCGTCGAGGAGACGATCCCGCAGGCAGTCGCTGCGGCGCAGCGGATGGCCAACGCCGTCCGCACCACCGCAGCCAGCACCGCGGCCTCCGTGCGGCAGCAGACCAACATCCGGCAGGGCGCCGAACGGCACCTGCACTTCAACGCGACGACGCGGGAGACCCCCACACGGCAGGCGTTCCTCGACGCGCTCGCCATGGACGACATGCTCAACCGAACCGTGATGGTGGGAGGCTGACATGCCCCTTCTCGTACCCCCCGCCGGAGTCGACCCGGAACAGCCGCCCTGGGAGGGCGTGCCGTGGCCCACCCTCATCAACCAGATGCCGCAGGTCTCGTTCACCGACCCGCGGGGTGTGGTCACCAAGCTCGACGACTGGGAGAACGGCTGGCTGCTCCAGCCCGGCGCCAAGGGCCTCGACATGCCCGGCTACCAGATCCTGCAAGACGAGAGCCCGGGCATCGACGGCTACGCGGTCCGCGACGTCCGCGCTCAAGGCAAGGAAATCATCCTGCCGTTGGCGTTCTGGGCCAACGACAGCCGTGCCGCCTACAAGGCACGCCGCCGGGCGTTCATCAAGTCCCTCAACCCCAAACGTGGCATCGGCACACTCACCCTCACCGAACCCGACGGTGCGACTCGTTCCATCGGCGCCTACTACACGGGCGGACTCGAAGGCGACGAGAGCCTCGACGCCGCTGGAGAACGCTGGTGCATCAACCCGATCACCTTCGGTGTGCCCTCCCCATACTGGATCGGCGCAGAAGTCACCCAAATGTGGTCAAACGGAAGCGGCGGAACATTCTTCCCGATCCTGCCCCTCACCGTCGGCGCATCCCAAGTCCTCGGCGAAATCACCGTCAACAACCCCGGCGACGACGTCGCCTACCCGGTGTGGACCATCACCGGCCCCGCCACCTCCATCAACCTCACCAACACCATCACCGACCCGAACAGCGGCGGCACCATCACCCAACAACTCGTCCTCACCCGCACCATCACCGCCGCCGACACCATCACCATCGACACCCGCGAACGCCGCCAAACCGCCCTCCTCAACGGCATCACCAACCTGTGGCCCAACCTGTCCAATGCCTCCGAACTCTGGCCCCTCCAAGAAGGCGCCAACCACCTCAACCTGACCGTCGGCGGATCCACCGGCCTCACCACCGTCCAAATGACCTACCAGCCCCGCTACCTGGCCTCCTGAAAGGAGGAGACACATGCCATCACCCACCGCCCTCCGCGTGTACGTGCGCTCCTCCACCCTCGAGCGGCTCGGCCAAGTCGACGACTACACCTCCCTCGTCGTCGTGCCCCGCTTCAACGCCATCGGCGCCATCACCATGGAGATCTCCGCCGACTCCGACAAGGCCCCCCTCCTTGTCGAAGGCAACGGGCTGATCATCAAGACGCCAACCGGCGACACCGTCCTGTCCGGAACTATCCGCACCGTCGACTGGTCCCGCTCCGCCAGTGACGCCGGTTCCGGAAAGCTCGCGGTCGGCGCCGTCTCCGACGAAGAGGTCCTCGCCCGCTACCTGGTCTGGCCCACCCCAACCGCGGCGATCGGCTCCCAGACCGCATCCGTGTACAAGATCAATACGGCGTCGACCGAAACCGGCATGCGCGACCTCGTCAACTTGAACGCCGGACCAGGCGCGCTCGCCAGCCGCAAGCACCCGCTGCTCACCCTTGCCGCGAACGGACTCCGTGGACCCGCCCTGGTCCGCGAGGTCAACCAGTTCGACAACCTCCTCACCGTCCTGGTGGACATCGCAGGCGCCGCCGGACTCGGCTTCCGCGTCGTCCAAGTCGGCTCCAACCTCCAGTTTCAGGTGTACGACCCCACCGACCGATCCGGCACCGCCCGCTTCTCCTTCCGGCTCGGCAACCTGACCGACGCCTCCTACACGACGACACCGCCCACCTGCACCCGAGCCATCGTCGTCGCCGGCGGCTCACCCAGTCCGCGCGTCTGCAAGGTCTACGACCGCACCGACCCACTGTTCCCCGGTCTCATCCTCGAGCAGTTCGTCGACCAGACATCCGTCGACACGGCATCCGTCGACCTCACCGCACAAATGGACCAGGCAGGCAACGAAGCCCTCACCAGCGGGGCCGGGCAGGGATCCCTCGCCATCACCCCCGTCGACATCCCGCGGCTGCGCTACGGCCGCGACTACGGCGTCGGAGACACGGTGGCCGCCCAACTCCGCGGCGACACCTGGTACACGGACGTCGTCCGCGAGGTCACCCTCACCAGCTCGACCAGCGAAATGAGCGTGAAAGCGACCGTCGGCGGCGGCACCGGCGACAACATCGTCACCCGCATCTACTCCTACATCGCCCAGGTCAAACGGGACGTCGGGCGCCTCAAAACACGGAAGGCCGCCTGACATGGCTGAATTCTCCGCACCCTTCGACGGCAGTCCCATCAGCACCGAACTCCAGTGGTCTCGGCAGGCCCGCCGCTGGGGCCTCGACGGCGTCCACGCCCTCGACCCCGCCGCCACCACCCTCAAGGTCACCGCCTCCGGCAGCAACACCGTCCTCATATCCGTGGGCGGCGCCTTCGTCAACGGCTTCTACTACTACAGCGACACCAGCAAGCCGCTGACGGTGCCCGCCAACCCCGGCGGCGGAGCCCGCGTCGACCTTGTCGTCCTGCGCGCAGACGTTGCCGCGAACAAGGTCAGCGCCGAATACAAGACCGGCGGCACCTCGGCGCCCACCCTCACCCAGGACGAATCCGGCGTCTGGGAAATCCCCCTCGCCCAGTGCACGGTCGCGGCCGGGGCATCCGTCGTCACCGCGGCCAACACCGTCGACCGCCGCTACATGACCAGCCGCGGCGTCCTGCCGTCCATCCCCGGCGCACGGCCACCCGCCTTGAAAAACCAGCTCATGGTCGAAAACGGCAAGCTGTACCTAGGCGACGGCGCGGCCTGGCGATGGATGGCAACCCAAGGCATCGACGACTCCACCTACACACCCGTATGGAGCTCCGGCCCCGTCCCCCTCAACTGGGGCAGCGGATCGGTGAACATAGGCCGCTACCAGGCCGTCGGCCAACGCGCCGACCTCACCATCCAACTGAGCCCCACCGGCAACCCGCCCGCATGGACCGACCCGCTCCAAGTGACTCTGCCGCCCGGCCTGCCCTGCACCACCGACCAACGCTCCCTCTTCAAATGGGCGTTCACCAGCGCCAACGGCGAAGGCGGCGCAGTCGGCATCGGCTTCACCTTCCCCACCACGGACGGCACCAACAAGATCGCCCGCCTGCGCTACCCGACCAGCGAAGGCAACTCGGTCAACGACACGCCCAACGCCCTCAACCTGCTCACCAACCAGCCCTTCAACATCCGTAACGGCGACGTCCTCACCATCGACGGCTCCTACTGGCTCGCCTGAGCCCCAGAAAGACGGTGACCCAGTGCGACACAACTTCGGGGGAAGCCCCTCCGATTACGCCATGGAACGCGTCGGCAACCAGCTCCTCGTCCGGCCCGCCGCCATCGGCACCGTCTGGGACGCCCTCGCCGGCGGCACCCAGTACACCGACCTGACCGACCTCGTCGGCAACCCCATCGACGAGGTCACCGCCGACGCGGACGGCGCTGTTGCCTTCATGGGCCCCGACAGCGTGACGTCCCTCTACGTCGACTTCGGGTACGCCAAGCGATACGCCATGGCCGCCATCGACACCGGAGCCACCCTCGCCGCGTTCATGGGCCAGGGTGGCGAGCCCGGCGGATGGGCCGTCCTCGACGGCTCCGGCAGCATAGACGCGTCACAGATCCCGGCACAGTTGGACTGGAAGGTGCTGCGCCCCTCCGGCGGCAGCGATGACGCGCCCGCCATCCAGGCCGCCGTGAACGCGGCCGGGGCCGGGGGCACGGTCTACTTGACCAGCGGAATTTTCAAGACGAAGTCGACGATCGACCTCCCGAACGGTGTGAGCCTAAAAGGCCCCCACGGCAGCCTGATGATCGGCCCAGGCATGACCGGCACCGACTACCCGTGCGTCATCCAGCCGCAGATCCCCTTCACGGGAACATCCGTCATTCAGATCATCGGCGACAGCGACGGCACCCACCCCGACATCTCCGCCGAGCAGCGCCTCATCAACCTCACCGTCGACGGCTCCCAGCTCACCGGCTCCTCGATCGACGGCCTCTACGCCAAGGGCAACGTGCAGAACGTCGTCCTCGACAACGTGTGCATCCGCCAGATGCCCAACAACGGCATCATCACGGCGAGCAGGACGGACGGGAAGATCCCGTTCTCCTGGCGGCTGCACCACGTCATGGTCGACCAGTGTCACAGCAACGGAATCATGCTCACCGGCAACACCGACCTCACCCTCGACGACGTCCAGGTCATCGGCTGCTGGGCACAAGGCATCATCCTCACCAACTGCACCAACACACAGCTCACAGGCTGCCGCACCGAATGGAACGGCAGCCACGGCTACCACATCACCGGAGCCTGGGGAAACTGGGCAGGATCCGGCGGCATGCAAATGACCGGCTGCGCCACCGACCGCAACGGCCAGCACGGCGTCCTCATCGACGCCACCGGCAACACGCCCATCCTCATCACGGGGCTGCAGACCCGCCGCGACGGACGCAACGGCGGGGCAGGCGGCGGCGGATACGCCGGCCTCGCCATCGCCGCCGCCACCGTGCCGGTCGTCATCTCCGGGATCACCTGCTATCCGGGCGTCGACGACGGTGGTGCCTCCACCAACAGCCCGCAGTACGGCATGGCCGTCACCGGGGCCTCCACCCTCGTACAGGTCGACGACGCCATCCTCCACGCCAACACCCAAGGCCTGTACTCGACCAGCACCGGCACGTTGATGATCGGCCCGAACGTCTCCTACGCCACCGGGCCCACCACCGCGCCTGTGCGAACCGTGCCGTCCACGGCGACCACCACCAAGGGCCTCGTCGTCAGCGCGCCGACCGCCGCGGTCACCTACGTCATCTGGCGTGCCCCCCGCGCGTGCGCGGTCACTGCTGTGCGCGGCTACCGGCAAGGAGGCACCGGCGTCACCGTCAACGCCACCCACAACGGCGCCGACCTCCTCACCGCAGACCTGTCACTGTCCACCGACGTCACATGGATGGCCGGCGCCACGTTGCAGAACACGGCGGTCGCGGCGGGGGACACGATCGCAGTCGCCGTGCGCAGCGTCACCGGCACCCCGACCGCGGTGACCGTCCAAGTCGACGTACAGGGGCTGTGACATGGGAGCTTTGACCGTCGTGGACGACCATATGCCCTACCAGCAGCCGCCCGCCGCACTCACTACGACGGTGCTGGCGGGGCCGCCGCAGCAGCTCCGCGTGTCCGATGCGGTGGGCACCCTCGCCACGCTGACCGTGGGCGCGAAGACCGTCACCGTGCGAGGGCAGACCCGCACCATGACCGAGCAGAAACGCCCCTGGACCGATCCGTTCGCCCGGACCGTGTCGGGCGGGTGGGGGCAATCCCCGGGTGGCGGGACCTGGCTCAACCTGTCCGGCAGCGACACGAACTTCGCCGTCAACGGCAGTCAGGGTGTCATCCTCAACGACGCCGCCAACACCGGCCGCTACGTCTCCGTCAACGACGGTGATCTGGCTGATGTGTCTGCCACCTGCAAGGTCACTGTCAGTGCGACCCCCGCCGGCGCGGCCAGCTCGGTCGGTATGACGTTCGGCTACACCGACAGCAGCAACCACTACCGCGCCAGGCTGCTGCTCAACACCACTGGCACGGTGCAACTCGCTCTGGAAAAGGTCGCCACCGGCACGACCACCACCCTCGGGACGGCCACCACCCTGGGCACGGGCTTCGCCGCGAACCAGTGGTGGCGCATCCGCGTCCAGCGGGCCGGCAGTACGATCCGCTGCCGCGCATGGCTGGACGGCAATACCGAACCGGGCGCGTGGACGTTCTCCGTCACCGACACCACCTTTCCCGCCGGGCGGGTCGGACTGCGCTCTTTCGCCTCCACCGGCAGCACCGTGGTGCCGTTCAACACCCTCGTCGATGACTTCACCGTCGATTCCGCAGTGTGGGCGAGCCCGCCGACCGTCATCCACAACACGTGGGTGCGCGTCCTGCCCGCCCCCTTCAACGGCACGTGGACCGGGGCGCTCGCCGACCAGATCCGCGCCTGGGCCGTCGACACCACCCCCGATGCCCTCGGCTACGCCACGATGTTCATCACCGGCGCCCCTACCGTCACCAGCCCCGCCCTCTCAGGGAAACAGGTGTACGGGCAGGCCCAGTACGGGCCGCTGAACGCGGACGGCACGCGCATCGAATTCTCCGACTGGAACGACTACATCGGCATCCCCTGGACCTATCCCAACGGAGAGACCCGCAGTTTCCCCCACGGCCTCATTACCATCTCGGGCTGCCTGGACTGCTCAGGCTTCGTCCGCATGGTGTTCGGCCGCAACATGGGCATCCCCATGTCATTCGATTCCAACTATGACGGCCTCAACCTGCCCCGCCGCTCCGCCGATATGGGCCCCTCCGGGCCGGGCGTTCTGATCGCCAACAGTGCTGGCAGCCCACCGGCTACGACAAATTTGCAGGTCGGCGACTACCTCGGCTTTGCCCTGTCCGACTCCACCGACGGCGAACTCACACACTCCGGGATCTACCTCGGCCTCGACACGGCCGGCAACCAGCGGTTCATCTCCGCCCGGAAAGTGGCCAATGGGCCCACCATGTCCGACCTCGGGGGCGCGTCCATCCTCAACGGCACCGGCACCTACTCCACCGGCCTGCGCACCATCCGAAGGTTCTGATGCCGATCATCATCGAAGTGGCCAGCGTGGGCGCGATCACTGGAATGACCGCGGCTTCACCGGGTTGGCGAGTGCAGGCTTCCGCCCCGACTGACGCGGGTACGGAGGGGGTGCCTGCACCGTCGGATGTGGTGGCGTGGGTGCTCGTGGCCGACCAGGTGGCGCCGGGCGGGGCGCGCGTGGATCCGGTATTCCTTGCGGGTGGCCGGGCGTGGACACCGGACCAGTACCGGGCAACCTACGGGCAGGAGTTGGACGTGCAGGTGCGGGGGTAGCGGGCGACGGCTAGTGATGGTGAAGCCGCGCGACGAGGATCCCTGACCACGTGCGGAGTTCGACGGTCTCACCGTCGCAGTCCTTGATCAGGCAAATCTTCTCGGCTCGCATGGGGCGCACCTCGGCCGCCTCGGCCATGCCGAGCTCGCGTTCCAGCTCGGCGATGCGGGCGTAGTCCGGCCTACGGGCGGCCGTCACGGCGCCGGATCCACTTCGGGCTCGCCCGGCTCCCTGCGGTATTCGGCGAGGGCCTCGCGGACGTCGTCCTCGCCCCAGTCGCTGGAGTCCCACCACTCGACGGCCTTCCATACGGGGGCCAGACGGTTACGGCGGACCTCGGCGCGCACCGCCCACTGGTTGAGGAGGACGAGCAGTTCCTCAGTCTCCTTTGCGGCGTCTTCCGCGTAGCCGAGCCCGGCGAGCCGATCGGCCATCTCGCGCAGGCTGCCACGCGCACCGAGCAGGTCGTCGAGATCGAAGGCGCGGCACAGGTAGTTGTAAGAGCCGCCACTCATGAGTCCTCCGGGGCGCTGTACTGCATGATGGTCAACTCCATGCCGCCCTCAGCTCGATTCACTTCGGTGACCTTGCCTGCGGCGACGATCCGGCTACTGCCGGGGTCGGTGCACACGACGAGGCGGCCGGCGAGCGGGTCGGGCTGCTCCCGCTCCTGGAGCTCTGCGTCGGCGACGGCCATGACGGCTTTCACCATGGTCTCGGAGGGGTAGCCGACGATCGTGCTCACGGCCTCCGCGTAGCGGGCGTAGCGGGCGGCTTCCTTGCTCACGAGCTACTCCTCAGGGCTGCGTTCGGTACTGCTGCTCGGCGACCACCCAGCGAATCCCGCACGCCGGTCGGTCGGGCCGCTGGCGACGGCGATGCTGTACATCCGGACGGCCGCCTCTTCGGCACGTGCGAGCGGATCGCCTTCACCGCCAGTGATCTCAACGGTGACCTCGCGGGTGCCGTCGGATAGCTTGACGATCACGTCAGCCACGGTGCGCTCTCCGGTCTTCGATCCGCCGCACGAGTTCGTCGATGTGGCCTGCGTCGGGATGCTGGTCCCAGCGCGGGCAGCGGATGAACTTGACGTTGTCGAGCCCGCGAAGCCTGTCCCAGCGACTAATGAAGACGACGTCGCGGTCGCGAGAGGACAGCCCGCTGTTGCGGCACCACTCCTCGAACTCGCGGTAGTCGCAGGCGAGGACTGCGATGAGGCTAATCACGAGCAGCCTCCGCAACTTCCTGGGCTGCGAGCCGTTTCTTCGCTTCGGCGAGGAAGGCCGTGTAAGGCTTGCCGGTCTTGGCTTGGATCTTCCGGGCCAGCTTCTGGGCTGGTGTACGGCTGCTCACGCCGCCTCCCCAGCGGCATCGTCGGCGGTGTAGCAGAGCACGCGGTCGCCTCGGGCGCCGAACACTTCACGGCCGTTGAGGGACAGCGTGAACCAGTCGCCGAGCGTGCTGACGCTGTCCGCGTCCACCGCGCGGCCCGGATCCTCGGGGGAGAGGTAGACGGTGAATCGACGAGACGGCTTCGGCTGCATGATCCCTCGCTTCGGGCGACGTTCGGCAGTGCTGATGGCGCGGGCGATGTCCTCGCGGTCTGCGGGTACCTCAAGGCCGGTCGCTTCGTCGTTCATGCGGGCCTCCGGGTGCGGGCTGTGCGGGAAGGGCGGCGGGCCGGGCCCGCACGACCGGGCCCGCCGCAGGGGGGAGCACGGACCGGTTCGACTCCCCACGCCGCAGCATACGGCAATCCCTATGAATCGTAGGCTAGAAACGCATTTGGCCCTATGATTCGAAGGTGAGTGCTGCGAGGGAGTCGGCACACCGCACCGGAGGCACCACATGACAAGAACGGGCCCACAGCGCTACCCCGGCGCCAGCACCACCTACTGGTACGGCACTCGCTACCCCGGCTCCGCCATGGAGACCAACGTCATCGTCTGGCACACCACCGAGGGAACATCCATGCCCTCCTACGGCGGTGGAACGTCAGCCCCGAACTTCACCGCCAAGCCGGACTTCAGCGCCAAGCGGCTGGTCTGGTACCAGCACTTCGACTTTGACGTCTCCTCCCGCGCCCTCGTCAACAAGGCAGGCGGCGTCGAGACCAACACCCTCAACGCCTGTCAGGTCGAGATCGTCGGCACCTGCGACCCGGCCGCTCACGCGAAGTGGGGCAGCACCCCGCACCTGTACACGCCCGAGCTGCCGGACTGGGTGATCCGCGACCTCGGAGCCTTCGCGAAGTGGGCCAACACCCACCACGGCGTCCCACTCTCCTCCGGACTGACGTTCAAGGCGTACCCGTCCAGCTACGGCGCCAGCTCCGTCCGCATGAGCGCCGCCCGCTGGAACAACTTCAAGGGCCACTGCGGACACCAGCACGTCCCCGAAAACGACCACGGCGACCCCGGCGCGATCCCGATGGCCGCCATCCTCACCGCCGCCAAAGGCGGCACCGTGCCCCCGCAGGAGGACGACGACATGCCCAGCACGCTCGGCCGCTACGACGAGACCGACCGCACCCTCGTCCCCGGCAAGTGGACAACCCTGACCGTCGAATCCGTAGACCTCCTGAAGGACGCCAAGGCGTACACGGCCAGCAGCTACCTCACCGTAACCGCACCCGCCAGTAGCACCTTCCAGGGCCGCTTCTACCACTACCGCACCGACGGCAGCCGCTGGACCGGACCCGTCGTCGAACGCCTCGCCACCGACGGCATGAGCTTCCTCGACTTCACCCACGCCGGATCCATCAGCGCCACCGAGAAGCTGCGGTTCGAGGTCTGCTACTACCCGGCCGACGCAGCCGACAAGAAGTCCATCACCGTCACCACGTCGCGCGTGCGCGGCATCTACTGGAAGTAGGACCCCATGAAGGTCTTCGGCCGCGAACCCGTCTACCTGCTCGCCGCAGTCGCCATCGCCCTCAAGCTCGCCGCCGCATACGGCCTCGACGTCAACGCCGACCAACAGACCCTCATCAACACCGCCCTGGCCTGCCTCGTCGCCGTCGCCTCCGCCATCATCCTGCGCACCGGAGCCCTCGGCGCCGCCATCCTGCAGTTGGCTTCCGCCGGCCTCGCCCTCTTCGTCGGCTTCGGCCTCGACCTGTCCGCCGAGCAGCAGGCCGGATGGATGTCCCTCGTCGCCGCCATCCTCGCCCTGTTCGAGCACCGCGAAGTCGAAGCGCCCGTCCCGAACGTGCCGCTCGAGCAGTCCAGCCCGATCAAGGCCGCGGCCTGAAGCGCCCCAACCAGCGGAGGCTCCGGTGAACGAAATCTTTGGCATGGCACCCACCGACGCTGGAGCCGTCGCACTCCTCACCCTCGTCGTCCTGTTCATCCTCACCGGACGACTCATCCCGAGACGCACCCACGAGGATCTGATCGCCGACCGGGACAACTGGCGGTCCGCCTTCCTTGAGAGTGAAGCGCTCCGCAAGGTCGAGCACGACCAAACCGGCGAACTACTCGACATGGCCAAACTCACCGGCCCCCTCCTCGCCGCCCTCCCACAGCCGCAACAGGCAGCCCGGGAGGAGGTGAACCCCGGTGATCGCATGGCTCCAACGCCTCCTCAGGCGCCATGAAAAGACTGACCTGCGCGCCTCCGAGGCCGCCCTGCAACGCACACTCACCGACCGGAAAGCCACAGAAGCCCGACAGTCCAGCGTCGACGAAGCCGTCGCCCCCCTCCGACGGGCCCTTCGAGAGAACCACCTGCGTGAACGCGTAGCAGCCGCGTTCAAGGGAGCAACATCATGAGGGACATCAGCGTGGACCAGTGGATCAACATAGGGGCGTCGGCACTCGCCGTCATCGCCTGCCTGGCGTTCGTGATCACCTATCAGGCCAAAGCGCCCTGGTGGCGTTCCGACATCGGCCGCAACTTGATGATGTTCGCCGCCGCCGTCGGCCTCCTCTGCACCTACACCGTCCTTGCATCGCTGTTCCCCGACGGCTGCTTCGCGATCATCCTGCGCGGCATCCGCACCATCGCCGTACTCGCCGTCGCCGCCCTCATGATCCAGCGCACACGGCTCCTCCTCCAAGCCCAACGCGAACCCCCGCCAGGAGACTGACCATGGCAACGTTCACCTTCAACATCGCCCTCGGCAAGGTCGCCTACTACGCATCCCTGCCCGCCGCCAACGACGCACTCGTCCTCATGGCACTCGAAGCTGCCGGACTGGAAACCGACGCCGTCCTCCGCGACAAAGACGACTTCGCAGCCGTCGTCGCAGGCACCACCAACGAACAGACCACCGTCACCCGCAAGACACTCAGCGGCGTCACGGCCACCGTCGACGACACCAACGACCGGATCAACGTTGACGCCGCCGACGTCACCTACACGACACCAACCGGCAACCCCATCGGCGCCTTCGTCCTCTGCTACGACCCCGACACCACCACCGGAACCGACGCCGACCTCATCCCCCTCACCAAACACGACCTGTCCTGGACCCCCGACGGCAACACGTTCAGTCTGGCGATCAACGACTTCTTCCGGGCCGCCTCCGCCTAGCCCATGACGACCTTCACCGACGATTTCAACCGGGCCGACACCACCGCCCTGGGCGCCGCCTGGGTGGAAGTATCCGGCGACTGGTCGATCGTCTCCAATCAACTGTCCCCAGGCGCGGCGGGCGGCACCATCCTCCTGCGCGCCGCCACTACGATGGCCAGCAACGACCACTACGCGCAGACCAGGATCGCCTCCACCACGGCGGCGTCGCACGGTGTGTGGTGCCGGGGCACCACCACCCTCACCTCCGGCTACCTGTGGCGCAACGACGGATCGTCGTGGAACCTCTTCAGTGTCACCGGGGGCAGCTTCACCAGCCTCGGCGCCTACGCGGCCCCGGCCGTCGCCGGGGATGTCGCCAAGGTGCAGGCCGTCGGCTCCACGATCAAAGGCTTCGTCAACGGCGTCGAACGCGTGTCGGTCGTCAACACTGCCGTCACCACCGGCACCAGCGTCGGCATCCGCTCCGAGTCCATCAACGCGTTGCGCTTCGACGACTTCACCGCGGCAGACGTGGCCACAGGCACCACCGCCACCCTCACGACCGCAACCGCCATCGAGACAGCCAGGCCCCTCGCCGGTACCAAGACCGCCATCCTCGCCACCGCCACGGAGGCCAGCACGGCGCTCACCCTCGCTGGCAGCAAGACAGGGACGCTTCCGACCGCAGCCGAAACCGGCACCGCAGTCGCCCCTACCGGCAGCAAGACGGCGAGCATGACCACCGCGCTACAGGCGGACGCCGCCCAGCCCCTCACCGGAACGAGGACGGCCACGCTCCCCGCCGCCACGGAGACTGGCGCCGCTCAGCCCCTCACCGGCAACAAATCCGCAGGACTGCCCACCGCCGGCGAGCAGGACACCGCGCAGAGTCTCGCCGGCGTCAAGACGGCAATGCTCGCCGCCACCGCAGTCACCGACGCCGCGCAGCCCCTGGCCGGGATGAAGGCCGCCGCGCTCCCGACCGCTGTCGAGCACGGCACCGCCCAAGCCCTCACCGGTACGAAGACGAGCACGCTGACCACAGCCGCAGCCATCGAAGCCGCACAACCGCTCACCGTCGCCACCCCCGCCGTGACACTGCCCACCGCCACCACGCTCGAGATGGCGCGACTGCTCACAGGCCGCAAGGTCGCCACCCTGCCCACGGCCACAGAGACGGACACGGCACGCCCGTTCACCCGGCAGACCACCACCACGCCCAGCCCCGAACGCACCCTGCACATCCCCGCCGAGCCCCGGCTGCTCGTCGTGGCCGCCGAAAACCGCACCCTGACCGTGAGGTAGGCCATGAGCACCGACTCGATCAGCACGATCAAAGACTCCGTCTCGCGGCTGGACTACCACTGGAACTGGGCACCGTGGCTGGCACAGATCAACGACACCCTCAGCGAAGCGACGGTCCTCGTACCTGCCGGGCTTACCGCTGTCGGGCCGCCGACCGTGAACGCGGGCCTCGTCACACAGCGGATCGCGGGCGGCGACATCGACACCACCTACAAGGTGACCTGCCAGATCACCACCGTTGGCGGACTCATCGACGAACGGTCGCAGTACATACAGATCATGGAGCGGTAGTCAGCCGACGATCTCGCCCTCGAACTCGGGATAGTCGAATGTGTCGCCCGCATCATTGCTGCGCTGCACCGTGACCACGATCTTCCGCCCGTACTTCTTCTCCAGCGTATTGTCGTCAGTCTTCGTGGCCGTCACCTTGGAACCGAGACGGCCCTCCAGCGGCTCGGACTCTCGCGTAAAGATCGACGACGACGCCTCGCCGCCATTCACCGCACCCTCCACAATCGTGGAGAAGTCATCCAGCTTCAACGACGCGGCACTGCCGTTCGTGACCCGCAGCTTCAGCCGGAACTCCGTCGCCTTCGGATCCGGCGACTCAAGCGCCTCCGCATCCCAGTCCTTGAAGACACGAGCCTCCACCACCGCCACCTTCACCCCGTCCGGCCACGTGAACGACTCGCCGAACTTCAGGCCGCTCGTCTTCCCGTCGCCTCCGGTGCCCGCACCTTCCTCAGGCCCGGCGCTGGCGCCACCGCCCTCGTCGGAGCAGTTCTCCATCCACTCGGCCTGGCTCAGATTCTCGTCGGTGCAGTCGACCTTCGTCGACTCCTTCGCCGCGGACGGCTTCGACTCGGCCTTGTCGCCGCCGCACGCGGTCAGAGCAGCCAGAAGCAGAGCAGCCGTAGCCGCCGTAGCGCGAACGCGCATCATGTCCCCCCACAGTTGAGCTAGCCGCCACACGGTACGTCGCATGCGGTTGAAGTGTGGACACCGTCACCGGGTCGTGATGCGGCGGCGCCCCATTCCTTCCGCCTCGGCGGGGGAGTGGGGCGCCCTTTGTTGTGCCACGCTTCTTCGGTGACGGAAGCAGAGATGATGCAGCGGGTCGTGGCCATCCTCACGCAGGCGCGCGACCTTGCCGATCAGTACGACGAAAGCAGTGCCGAGGACTCAGACGAGGTCAGGCCCGAGGCCGAGATGATCGGCGAGTTCGTTCTCGAGGCCATAGAGCCGGGGCCCGTCGGTGTGCGCACGGACCGACCTCAGGATGTGGCCAATGCGGTGACCGCAGCGATACAGCCTCGAGTTGGACTTCTCGTCGCGTGCTTCAGCGCAGCATTCACCCAACTCGCAAGTCGGTACGACGAGTCTGAGGGCGATGGCGCCAGTGCCGCGCTCCTTCGGGAGCTCGCCCTGCAATGGGAGATGGAAGACGGCGAGTGACGAGCGCCCCCACTGTGTGGGCTCCGGCGCTCTGGCTAGGCGAGGTCGCCGTCGTGTTCGCGGTCCTTTGCGGCAGCCTCCTCGTAGGTCATGGCGTATTGGAAGTACGCGCCCCGCGAGTCCCCGGCGAGCACCTTGCCCAGCTCGCGCCGGGTCTGCTCACGCGCCCGCTCGGCCGCTTCCTCGGCCCGCCACTCGACGAGTTCCTCCGGTGTGGCGTCGACGACGATGAACGTGTCGGTGATGCTGGAGAAGACGGCGAGTTTCCCGTCCGGTTGCTGAATGATCTGCTGGCCCATCGGTCCTCACTTCTCGTCGGCGATCCGGATGTCGAGGTTGATGGCGTAGATCGTGCCGCTCATGCGATCCGAGTGAGTGATCGGCATGTCAGTCCTCCTTGGTGGGCACTTGTCCGTCAACGTTCGTGATGGCACTTCCGAAGATGTCGACGAGCTCATCCGGCATCCGGTAGCCAGCCACCTTTCCGAAGCCCGGCCCCTGGGCCAGGATCGGCAGAGGCATTCCGTCTGGCCAGTCACCTCCGCCAGCTCCGCTCACGAGAGCCTTCCTGAGAGCGCCGCTGTGGCCGCGCAAGCTGGCGTTGCCATCGCCACGAAGGTCGTCAGCGGACACGTATCCACCCCGGGCGACGGCTTCGCGGACGATGCGTCGGGCCCGGGGTGGCAGGCGCAGGTAGTAATTCTCTGCGCGCGGCACCGTCCAGGTGGCATCGATCTCGACGTTGCCCGCGTAGTCGGCGATTAGGGCGAGGAGCCTGTCCTGGAAATCACCTGTGGGCTCGTCCACCGTGATCGTGATTTTCAAGTGCCCTCCCGTGGCGTAGACCTGAGTGAAGGTCGGGTAGATGAGCAGACCGTACCGACGGGGCGGCACCTCTGTCTAGCCTTTAGTCAGGTCAACGTAAACGAGCACATGGGTAGCGCATAACGTCTTGTTAAGCGCTGGCTCCCTGGAGCGATACGGGACGGGTGGTTTCGCGGCGAACGCCACCGTGCTGTCCGGGCGTTGGCCTACCCTGCGGTTCCATGGACATCGAGCTGACTAACGATGAGCACCTGCGCGCACTAGCCGCATTGGAGGCCGTCGTCGGAAACAACGACGATGCCCTGGTGGTCCTGGCGGGCGACCCCGGCGAGCGGCCACTCCCGGCGCTGCTGGCCGCCTACGGGAAGCACACGCTGGAGCGTGTCCTGATCGCCGCGTTCGGCATCGAAGCCGCCATGACCCTTGACGAGACCGGCCAGCGCGTGGCGCAGCTCAACGGCGATCCCATGGCGCGCATCGTCTTCCTCCTGAACGACTCCCTGCACCACCAGGCTGCCCTCGCCGGCGACGACCTGGTCACCGCCAAGCGGATCGGCGGATCCATCCTCCTGGCGATCCATGCGTTCACCGACGCCGACAACCAGGACGCCCTGACCCTGCTGCGCGCACTGCGCAACGAAGCTCTCCGAGACGACTGAACGCCACCCCGCCGGCCAGCAACCCCGGGCGAGACGCGCTCCATTGAGCGTGGACGACTCGCGATAACATGCAGTATCGCGGGCGAAAAAACGGTACAATTAGCTATGGATGATGACCAGTTGATGTGGACGTCCGTCCTCGACTCCCCGTGCTTGGGGAAGATCGATCCATGGCACCTTGACGAGTGCGTCGAGTGCGAACTTGACGGCGGATGCGCCACGCACGAGTGCTACACCAACGACTCCAGCACGGTTCTACATATGGACTGGTTCCGTGACTTCGCATCGCCCGGCGAGGCGGTATGCGGCAACGTCGGCGGTCCGGAGAACCTGGTGCCCTCCGAGTACGCCCCTCGCCCCTGCCAGTTGCCGACCGGCCACAATGGAAAGCACCGCGCCCGCACGGGGTGGTCCTGGCCGCTGAAAGCGCGGAGGGCGGCATGACCACTCGACCGCCACTGATCACCGACCACTGGTTCCGCGAGGGCCCGATCCAGCCCGACGGCTCGGACGGCTACTGGATCTGCGAACGCTGCGGACAGCACCGAGGCGACCACCTGCAAGCCGAAGGCGACTGGCGCAAGCCGCTGCACGCGGTCGTCCCTATGCGGATCCGTCCGTCGCACTGCAAGGCGTGCGGCCGACGCCACCGTCACACCACCCACACCCCGTGGCTGTGGGAGCAGTTGGAGGCCGCCGCATGACCGACCTCGCCCCGCGCCAGCCGGACGCCACCCCTGCTGTCTACGACGCTGCGACCCTCGCCGTCCTGGCCGCCATGGAGCAGGCGGCCGACGAGCACCTCGACAGGAACATCCCCAACAACACCAAGCGCGGATACGCCAACGACTGGGCACTCTGGGAACAGTTCCACGACTGGCTCGCCGAACGCACCGGCCACCGCATGCCGTCCACAGCCGTCACCAAGGGCACGCTCGTGGGATTCGTCGTGTGGCTCGACACCATCAAGCTCGCCGCGCCCACCTCCATCGACCGGCGGATCACCGGCGTCACCGTCACCGCGCGCGGGCTCGGGGTCGAAGTCCCGAAGCGCGCCACCGAAGCCGCACGCAAGGCGCTCAAGCCGCTCAAGCACGACCCCGAGCGCATGGCGCGCGGCCGAGGCAAGGCGGCGGCCGTCACACCCGAACAGCTACGGCAGATGAACGCCGCCGTCGCCGATGGACTCGCCGGACTCCGCGACCGCGCACTCTGGCTCATGGCCTTCGGCATCGCAGGACGCTCCGTCGAAGTCGCCGAACTCCGGGCAGAATCCATCGTCCACGTCAGCCAGGGCCTCGAAGTCCACGTCCCCGCCGTCAAAGGCCGCCCGCCCCGGGACGTTGTCGTCAGTTACGGCAAGAACGCCGACACCTGCCCCGTCCGCGCATGGCTCACCTGGCGAGCAGCCGCAGGCATCACCGCCGGGCCCGCCTTTCTGCCCATCGACGTCTGGGGCCACATGGGCAACCGCGCCCTTTCCGCCGAAGCCGTCCGCGAGATCATCGCCCGCAACGCCGAACGTGCAGGCGTCGCCGTCCGGTTGACCGGCCACTCGATGCGGTCCGGGTTCATCACCACCAGCCGCAAAGCAGGCAAGCGCGAGGAGAAGATCCGCGCCCAGTCCGGCCACGCCGAGAACAGCCCCGCCTTCTGGGGATACATCCGCGAAGCCGACAAATGGACCGATGCGGCGAGTGAGGACATCGGACTGTGAGGTCACTCCGCGGTGCGCAACAACTTGTCCAGTTCGCTCCACTTCCCGCGACACAGCTTGCCCGAGCCCTTCACCACAACAGGCCGGATCTTGATGACCCCTAGTTCCCGGACGGTGGCGCGGACCTGCCCGGCATCGAAGATCCACCGCGCAGCGTGCTGTCCTTCTAGAGTGATCGGAAGACTGTCGCTGCCAGCTACGAGGCGCAAGGCAACAATCTTCATGTCGTCCGGGGCGGCGAAGAAGACTTGCGTTATCTGGCACGCTCCTCTTCCTGCGTTGCGGGCCTCAAGCATGACCACGACCTGCGAGCCAGACATCGGACCGACGACCGCGCCAAGACTGGCCGACACCTTCGGCTTGGATCCGCTCCACTTCCAGATCACGGTCTGCCAGGCAAACGAAACCAAAGTTGCGGCAAGTGAAGCCGATGCGACGGCCACGCCCATTACCGCTGTCCACGGAACATCAGCACTCATGGCGGCCTCCTGGCGGCGCTCCTACTTCCAGTGTGCACCTGCACGCCGTCGGTCACACGCGGTGCCTCACCGCACCCGGGTTACGGTGCAGACGGCGTGCCTGGTGGTCCCAGCCAGCACCTCGACGATGATCCCGCCCGCGCTGGTTGTGTACGTCTCTCCGTTCCGCGTCCGTGCCCGCGGCCCGGCTTCGGCCCCGGCGAGGTGCTGGCCGATGTCGCGGCTGACCGCGGCTGTGAGGGTCTGCGACAGCATCCGCCGCCCATCCGGCAACGCGACGACCACCTTCGTGGGCCTGGCCGCGGCCCCGGTGTAGCCGACCACCTCGGCATCGACGGTCTCCGAATGCCGGACCTTCCGCCACGCCGGGGAGCGCCCCGCCCGGTACGTCGAGGTGGCCCGCTTGGCCACAACCCCCTCAATCCCTTGCCCTGCCAGATGCTCGATCCACGCGCGTGCTACGTCGGGATCGTCGGTGGCGGGCACGGCCTGGATCGGCGGCGGCAGCTCGGCGAGCACATCGAGGAGGGCCTGGCGCCGCTCGAGGTACGGCCTGCCGCGGAGGTCGACGCCGGAGAGCATGACGATGTCGAACGCGGCATACGAGGCGGGGTAGCGGGCCACGAGGTCGGCGAGGCGTCGGCCGCGGGCGGAGGCCCTCGAGCGGACCGCCCCGAAGTCCGTCTTCCCGTCCCGCCATACGACGGCCTCCCCGTCGAGGACGGTATCGGCCGGCAGGTCCATGCCCGCGGCGGCCAGGTCGTACCACTGCTGAGTGGCATCGCGTCCGGACCGGGTCTGAATGCGGACCGTGTCCCGCCGCCAGAGGACCGCCCGATCGCCGTCGAACTTGGGCTCGTACCACCAGCCGGGTCCGGTGGGCAGCGCGGTGGCGGGTTCGGCGAGGGCGACGGCGAGCGGGTAGTCCATTCAGTGCGCCCAGTCGTCGGGCCCGCCGCCCCGCCATTCGATGAGGGCGGAGCGGACGACATCCATCTCGTCCCACTCTTGCAGCCCGGCTTCCTGCATGAACCGGGCGACGTCCTGGGTGCTGTAGGCGAGGCCGAGGATGCTGCCGTCGATGCGAACCCGGCGGCCACCGGACTCGTCGGGCGGGTAAATCACTACAGGGGTGGCGGAGACCATACGACCAGCGTGCGGGTACGGCCGCGTGACTGCACGCTGACCTACTGCGGGATGTGGGCGGCCTACCCTCACGCCCGCATCCGCGCGAGGATCACCGCATGGGACATGTCGAGATCACCATTCACGGGCCGGTCACCTACGGCGTCGACTACGCCGCCGTGGGCTGCCCCACCTGCGCCGCTACTCACTCGCACCGGATCGGCGGCGACCTCGATGACGACAGCGTCCCTGTGTCGCTGACCTGCGTGAACGGGCATGACGTTCCCCTCCCCGGCGAGGTCGATGCGCGGGAGCTCCTATTCACTGCGGCGATGCGCGCCGAGTAGCTACAGGGCGGGTGGGCCGGGCTAGTCGAGCACGCCGAGTGCGGTGTCCGGGCGACAGTGCGGGCACGCGTCCACCCCGGCGGCGAGGGCTTGCCGGGCTTGGCCCTCGGTGGCGGCCTTGCAGCGTTTTCCTGCCGTGGGGCAGCCGCCGACGTGCACGTACACGCTGTGCCTGGCGTTGAGGCCCCGCTCAATGACCCAGTCGGGGATGGGCGGCCGTCGCGCCGCCGCATTCTCCTGCTCTACCTGGCGGCGTTCTTCGTCGGAGATCCACCGGTCGATCTGTGCGAGCTGATGCCGGGCCTGCTGTTCGACGACGCGGCGGGCGAATCGCAGCAGGTCGAGGCGGGTCGCAGGACTAGCATCGCTCATGCGTTCGATTCTATGCTGGGTGTATACACGCGCCACACGGGCCCGGGAGGCGGCATGAACGACCCGCTTGCCACCCTCGGCGTGGACCCCGCAGACCTTGATATGGCACCGTCCGGCAGGCCACCCACCCACCTCGTCCGGGCCCGCCTCGCCCCGCCCTCGCCAGCCGCCTGCACGGTCTGCGGGGACATGGCGGTCGCGACCCGCATCGTCATGCTGGACGAAGAACCCCGCTGGCTCGACCTGTGTCGCAGCCACCTCCTCGCCGCGACGGGATGGAGTGTGGGCGCGTGAACGAACAGGCAGGCAGATACCGCGTGACCCTCACCCTCGACGGCCGCCCGACCATGGACGGCTGGTGGAACCTGTACGCGACGGCGGCGGAGAAGTTCACGGCCTGGGTCGGCGAGCAGGGTCGCAATGGCGCCCGTGTCGAACTCGTCGACACTGAGACCGGGGACGTCCTCAAAGCCTGGCCATGACGGCGGCTACCTCTGGCATTCTGACGGTGACGCGAGGAGACCCTATGTACCGCATGTATCCGAACGCCGGGCGCGCCAGGCGGCAAGTCGCTAGGCATGAGGAGGAGTGGGCTCCTGGTGGGCGGATTCCCGAACCCTTGACGCTTCCGCCGGGTTGGAATCTGCCAGAGCTGCCGGAGTCTGTGCACCTGACGGCCGCGCAGGTGCAGTCTTTCGCGGACATGACGGACGGCATCCGTAGAACCGCGGCAAACCTGTACGCCACTGCGGCCAGCGTCATGACGACGATGAACAGCCGCATTGCCTCGATGCGATCCTGACGCCCGGCGTTGTCAGTTGCCGCCTGTACGGTAGATCGCATCCATCAGCCCCGCTGCGGCTGGTTGCTCGAATGCGCCCCGCCGAGTGGAACCGGCGGGGCGCACGCGTGTCAGGCCGCGCCGCCCTCCGCGTGCCGAACAACCCGCTTGAGTCCCATCTCCACCGTCAGCCGCTCCATCCCGGCCTCGGCGGCGAACGCGGTGATCCGCTCCTGTACAGCCTGCGCCGTCTCCACGGTCAGCGCGCCCGCCTGAATTTGCGTCCAGGCGGTGCGTTCCAGCTCAATCAGGTTGTCGGGAAAGTCGATGGTCGCCACCACGGGATCATAGGTCGTTCATCGTTCATCCACGTCACGCCGCTTCGACGACGTCTCCCTGCTCGGCGGCGACAGCCACAGCCCACTCCGCGACCAGCAGCTCATACCGCTGCCGGGAGTCCCCGTACAACCAGCCGCCGCACGCCTCGACGAGCGCACGGATCTCCGCATTCACCTGCTCAGCAGGCCGCGGCGCCGGGGGAGTGGAAGGCATGGCGATCAGTCTAGGCGGCGGGTACGACACAACCCAGCAGCCGACAGCAACGGCATATGACGATCTACGGCACCTGATCCGAAGGCGACAGCGCCGCCACAGCCCTCTCCCACGGGAACGCGCGCGGATGCCCCCGTTTCGGCGGATGCGGCGTGTAGCCGTCCGGCCCGTACAACACCTGCACGCCCTGCTCCCGCAGCGCCGCCACCGACCGGGCCACCGCTGGCTGAGCGGCTTGCGCCTGGTTGAAGTAGGGCATCGCCGCGACCGGCACCCCCATGTGGACGGCCTCCGACGGAATGCCGATCGCCACCGTGTCCGCGATCCCCGCACCCCACTTGTTCAACGTCGTGCACGACATAGGCGCCACCAGCATCGCGGTCGCCTTCGGCAGGGCGTCTTTCTCCCACGGCAGCTTGTATTGCGACCGCACCGGATGCCCGGTCAACTCGACCAGCTCCTCCATGCGCGGCTCCCACCAGGCCGCCGCCGACGGTGTCAAGATCAGACACACGTCCCAGCCGTCCGCCTGCGCCACCCGCACGCCGTCATCGACGAACTCGGCCGGGCCAGCCGCACACGCGATCAGATACAGCACACGAGTCATGCGCGGAGTCCACAGCGTTCCGCCAGCGCACGCAAGTCCCGGCCCGGCGCCGCCGTCGCCCCCACCACATCCTGCACCAACTCCACCGCATCCGGACGCCCCTCCACCTCCTCCGGCGCCAGGGCATCCGCCTCCAACAACTCCCTTGCGGCCTGCTCCTTGCGGCGTGTCAAGAGAGAAGCGCGTGCCTTGCTGACATGCAGCCCCGCACGACGCTCTTTCGTCAGATTCCCAACCGCCTCCGCATCGAGATCGTCGGCGGCCTCAAGCGCTGACCAGCCGTCCTCGAAACGCACCAGCATGTCCACCCGGTGCAGAACCACATTCGTCGGCCCGAACATTGTCCAGTCTTCGTTCATGTCCGAGCCCTGCCGGTCCGCAACATCGTCGGCCTCATCCACGAAACCGGACGCCGAACCGACGCGAGCCGCTGTCCGCTCCTGCGACGACGCAGCAAGCGCCGCCGACAGATACAGCATCCCGAGCGTCGACAGACCGAGCGGGCCGCGAGCCTGCAGATCCCCTTCGAGCCGGCGGGCCGCCGCGGTCGCGAAGTCAACGGCAGCCTGCGGGCGCTGCTGATAGACCAGCGACTTCGCGATACGCCGCGAGGCGGCACCCACCTGCACCGCATCCCCGGAGCGCTCCGCAGCAGCCAGCGCCCGGTCCGCGGCCAGCGCCGCCTGGATCACCGTCGCCGCGCCGTACTTGTGCAGATACGACGTCACCAGCTGATACACCCGCGACAGCAGGCCCCGCGCCTCACACGCACGATCCACTGGTGCGTGCTGGGCGGCCTGCTCGGCGCCCGCAATCAGCGCAGGCAACTCCCTCGCCAGCGCCGCATAATGGCAGGCCTGGAACGCCTCACAGGCATACAGGAGCCGCCGCCGCAGATAGTCGGGTGTCGGCGTCTGCGCGTCCTCCGAGACCGGCCGGTACAGGGCGTCGACGACGGCAAGAGCCTCAACAGGAGGTGCGGACACCGCAGCCGGCTCGGGCGGGCTGTCGGACAAGAGCTGCTCCAGGGGGATGCGCAGGACCTCAGCCGCGCGCACCAGCACCGACAGCCGAGGATCCGTCTGACGCTTGCCGCCCTCGAGGTCTTGCACCCATCGCTTCGTCTGCCCCATGTGGCGCCCGAAGTCGGTCTGTGTGAAGCCTCGCCGCTCCCGCCAGTAGGCGATACGGCGGCCGATGCGAGAAGTGTCCATGAGCATCCCCCGGAACAAGGCACGCACTTTGCGTGCCCCACCTTGTTGTACCGCGTTCTACGGTCTCTTCAGACCTGATCAACGAGGACGGGGCGCACATGGCCACGCAGCATCTCCCGAGAACTGGAGGCCTGACCGAGGACCAGCTCCGCGGCCGGGCCTGCGTGTGGTGCGGCGACCACCTCGACAACGCGACCGCCGTCGACCTCGGCCCGCAGATACTCACGCAGCTCGGACACCAGGCCCACTGGTTTCCGCGCGCCTGCCCCGCACATGAGGAAGGAGCCGCTTCGTGACGCGCTCTGTCATCAAGCCCGCCGACTGGATCATCGGCCCGGAGCGGGACGCAGACGGCCACCTCATCGCCCCGCAACGCGCCATCCGCTGCACCCTCTGCGACAGTCAGTCCGAGGTCAGCGCGCGACAAGGCGACGTCGACCGGTGGGCGATGAAGCACACCGGATCCACCGGGCACCGCGAGTACGAGGAACTGACGACAGCGAAGCTACGCGTCTCCCCAGCCCCCACGAACCCCGTGAGCAACCCGCATGCGTAGGGCCGCGACTAGGCCGGCGCCCACGGCTACGCCTGCGTGTCGGGCGCTGCACCCTGGCGGCGTCTACCGGTGCACCCTCCCGAAAGGCCACAGCGGCGGCCACAAGCACGCCTACAGCGGGCCCCTCATCGACGGCTGGCGCCGCGGCACCAACTGGACGTGAACTAGCCCGCAAGCCATTGGCCACGGCTTCCACCAGGCGTGATGGCTTCACACGGGGTGCGAACAGAATGTCAATAAGAGCGGGGCGCACGTCTTCACAGGCGTGGATATATGCATTTAGATGCTCGGCATCAGACATCTTCCAGTCGTCGGCCCGGACCCCGTCGGCGGCTGGAGCTTCAGTTCAGGAGGTCCGTGATGGGTACGCGCAGCACTCGTGCGATGCGGTACAGCGTGGTGACCCTCGGATTACCCTGGCCGGATTCGATCTCCTGATAGACGCTGCGGCTCAACGGAACCGCCAGGAAGATCTTCTCTTGTGTGAGCCCTTGGTCCATGCGGGCGGCGCGGATGCGGTTGCCGATGGCGCGGCGCTTCTCCAGCAGCCAGGCGTCGTCATCGGGAAGATCGGGCACTCGTGAAACGCTGCGTTGCCGATGATCTTATGTCAGCCCGGTATACCGGGCATTCTTTGATCTTGAGGTGGATGCCCTGACCCTGCATCCATGGCGCCCGGACCCCGCGCCCCTCAACCCCTGTCAGCCCTGCGGCTCACGCCGATGCCGCAGGGCTGGCAGGAGACTGCTCGATTCGAACGTGTGTTCACTCGAACGAGTGAATGACCTTGAGCGAATGCATCCGTTACACCTGATGAGAGGTCCAATCCCAAGTACGTGCCGGTCCGTCGCGGACGGTGCCCCCCTCGGTGGCGGGCCGGCACAAGGGCGGCCCCTGCGGCTCACGCGGGGGCTGCTCGCAAGTTCCTAGGGTCTGACCTGCAGAGACGATGCCGCCCCGTAGGAGATATTTTGGGGATGAAGCCCCGGACGCTATGGGTTTGTGAAGGTGGCTACGGGGGACTGAGGGGGATGTGCTCGAAGGCGCTCCCAAAGAAACGCCCGGTCAAGCCCCTTCGCCAGCCCTCCACCTGCAAACCCGTGGTACCACGACCACGCCATGAACATCACCCGGTGGAACGTGCAGACCGGCCTGTACGGCACGTACCTCATCCGCGACGACGAGGAGGACGCCCTGCAACTGCCGTGCGGGGAGCGCGAGATACCGCTGCTGCTCGCCGACCGGAACCTGGACACCGACGCCGACGGCAGGCTGAACGGCCGGCTGCTGCACAAGACGGTCGTCGTCGACCCGAAGAACGCGGAGACCGGCAAGCCCGTCTCCCTGCCGTTCACCGGCCCGTACACCACCGTCAACGGGCGGATCTGGCCCTACGCCCGGGTCGATGCCGCCTGGCACCGCTTCCGCCTGGTGAACGCGTCGAACGCCCGCATCTTCGACCTCGTCCTGGTCGACGAGGACGATCAGCCGGTGCCGGGCGTGCTCCACCAGATCGGCAGCGACGGCGGGCTCCTGCCGCGCCCCGTGCCGATCGACTTCGACGCCGCGCTGCCGGCGCTGACCGTCGCCCCCGCCGAGCGGATGGACCTGCTCATCGACTTCGGGGCGCTCGCCGGACGCCGGGTGCGGCTGGTCAACAAGGGCCCGAACCAGGCGCCCGGGGTGCCGGACGTGCCGGGGAACGTACCGTATCCGCACGTCCTGGAGTTCCGGGTGGGCGAGGACCGCGAGCCCGACCCGTTCACGCTGCCCGAGGTGGTCTCCGGCTCCTTCCGCAAGCTCACGCACGACATCGAGCACGGGCACCGGCTCATCGTGCTGACCCCGCCCGCGACCACGGGCGGCGGCGGCCACCCGGAGATCTGGGAGATGGCGGAGGTCGAGGACCTGGACGGGCTCCGGCTCCCCGCCGACGGCGTCATCCAGGTCCGCAACGACAAGGGTGAGCTGAAGACGTACCGCCGGATCTCCCGGACCTTCAACGACGGGCTCGGCTTCACCGTCGCCGAGGGCAGCCACGAGCAGTGGAGCTTCCTCAACCTCGCGGTGAACCCGCCGGTCGTGCACCCCATGCACATCCACCTGGCCGACTTCCAGATCCTCGGCCGCGACGCGTACGACGCCTCCGGCTTCGACACCGAGGTGGGCGGTACGGACACACCGGTCACCCACGACCCGGACACCGTCATCCCGCTGCCGCCCAACGAGCAGGGGTACAAGGACGTCTTCCGCGCCCTGCCCGGCCAGATGCTGCGCGTCATGGGCAAGTTCGACGGGGCGTACGGTCGCTTCATGTACCACTGCCACCTCCTCGAACACGAGGACATGGGCATGATGCGCCCGTTCGTGGTCATGCCGAAGGAGGCCCTGAAGTTCGACCACGGGGCGGGACACGGCGGCGGCCACGGCGGTCACACCGCCTAGCGACCCGCCCCCTGGGGCACACTGCGAGGCAGACCCTGGCCCGCCACGGCGCGCGCGACCGCCGTGGCGGGCCGGCGTCCGTTGTGAGGGGGCGGACTCGCGCCGTCCCGCGGGGCCGGGCAGGATGCTGCCGTACGCCGCCGGCCCCTTGTCCCCACGCTGTCCCACGCTGTTCCCACGTCACGGAGGCCCCGCCAATGACGACCGGCACACCCGCGCCCTTCACCGCCGCCGACTACAGGGCCCGCATGGAGCGAGCCGCGCTGGCCGCGGCCGACGCCGGGCTCGCGGGGGTGCTCGTCGCGCCGGGACCCGATCTGGTGTGGCTCACCGGGTACCACGTGCCGGCCGACACCGAGCGGCTCACCCTGCTGGTGCTCGCAGCGGGGCAGGAGCCGACCCTCGTCGTGCCCACCCTGGAGGCGCCCGACGCCGCCGAGGCCGCGGGCGCGGCGGCGATGACCCTGCGCGACTGGACCGACGGCAAGAACCCCTACGAGATCGCCGCCCCCCTGCTGCGGGCCCCGGGCGGCACCGGACGGTTCGGCGTCAGCGACAACGCCTGGGCCATGCACCTGCTCGGCCTCCAGCGCACCCTGCCCGGCACCTCGTACGTCTCCCTGACCGAAGCCCTGCCGATGCTGCGCGGCGTGAAGGACGCCGCCGAACTGGAGCGCCTCGCAGCCGCGGGCGCCGCCGCCGACGCCACGTACGAGGAGATCAAGAAAGTCACCTTCGGCGGGCGCAAGGAGAGCGACATCGCCCGCGAACTGGCCGATTTGCTGCGGCGGTTCGGGCACGCGCAGGTCGACTTCACGGTCGTCGGCTCGGGCCCCAACGGCGCCAAGCCGCACCACGAGGCGAGCGATCGCGTCATCAGGGACGGCGACATGGTCGTCCTGGACTTCGGCGGCCTCAAGCACGGCTACGGCTCCGACACCAGCCGCACCGTGCACGTCGGCGAACCCACCGACGAGGAACGGCGCGTCCACGACATCGTGCGCGAGGCGCAGACCGCGGCCTGCGACGCCGTGCGGCCCGGCATCGCCTGCCAGGACGTCGACCGGGTCGCCCGCAAGGTCATCACCGACGCCGGGTACGGCACGTACTTCATCCACCGCACCGGGCACGGCATCGGAGTCACCACGCACGAACCGCCGTACATGATCGAGGGCGAGGAGCAGCCCCTCGTCCCCGGCATGTGCTTCTCGGTGGAACCCGGCATCTACCTGCCCGGCCGCTTCGGCGTGCGCATCGAGGACATCGTCACCGTCACCGAGGACGGCGGCCGGCGCCTCAACGCCACCGCGCGGGACCTGGCGATCGTGGGGTGAGCGACCATGCCGCCGACACCGGAGCAGCCCACCGCCGAGGCGGCGCGCCGCCTCCTGGGAACCCTCCTCCCGGACGGCGGCGGCGCCGAGGTGCGCCCCGTCACCAAGGGCGACGGCGGACACACCACCTGGTGGGTGGGGTCACGGTACGTACTGCGCCTCGCCCCCGACGAGGCGGCCTCCCGGCGACTGCGCCGCGAACTGCGTCTGCGCGACCTCCTGCGCCCCCACGTGACGGTCGCCGTGCCCGTCTCCGTCGCGACGGGGGAGTGGGCGCCCGGTCTCGCCCACACCCTCGACACCCGGCTGCCCGGCGACCGCGCGGAGACCAGGGACGTCACCGCCGCCGGTGAGGAGGACCTCGCGGCGCTGCTCACCGGCCTGCGCGCGGTGCCGCCCGCCCGCGCCGTACCGCTCGGCGTGCCGAAGGCCGCCCCGCGCCCGCTGGAGCGGGTCCGGCGCCAGGCCGGTGCCGCCGCCCGGAAGCTCGGGGCGCGGGACGAGTTCGACGCGGCGCGCCTCGACCAGCTCACCCCACGCGCCGTCGCCCAGCTCGCACCGCAGGCCGAACCCGTGCTCGTCCACCACGCCCTCACGGGCGAGCACCTGCTCGTGGAGCGGGACGGCCGCGTCCGCGGCGTCCTCGGCTGGACCGACGCGGTGATCGGTGACCCGGCCGAGGACATCGCGGGGCTCGCCGCCGCCGTCGGCGCGCGGGCGGCGGTACGCTCCGCGACCCTCGCCGGGTACGGGCCCCGGGTCTGCCTGCGCGGGCTGTGGCTGGCCCGTTGCGACGCGCTGGTGCGGCTCGCGGAGCGGCTCCAGGAGGCGGACACCGAAAGCCCCGGGAGCCTGCCCCGGACGCGTCTCGAACGGGTCTGGGAGCCGATCCTCCTGGAGCTGGTGTCCGAGGGCTGACCCCTTCGTCCGGGTCAGCCCCGAGAGCAGGCTCTCAGGGTGCCACCGCGACCACGCACGACTCCGCGGGCACGATCAACGTCCCTTCGTCGCCCGGCAGTCGCACCGGCTCCCAGGCCGCGAGCACCTGCGCCACCGGACGCCCCAGCGGGATCGACACCGGGCGCTCCGAGAGGTTCACCGCCACCCGCAGGTCGCCCCGCCGGTAGGCGATCCAGCGGGCCTCCTCGTCGTAGGCGACCTTGACCGCCGCCAGATCCGGGTCCCGGAGGTCCGCGCGGGCGTGCCGCAGGGCGATCAGGTCGCGGTACCAGGCCAGCACGCGCGCGTGGTCGCCCGTCGCCGGCTCCGACCAGTCGAGGCAGGACCGCTCGCGCGTGGCGGGATCCTGCGGATCGGGGATGTCCTTCTCCGCCCAGCCGTGCGCCGCGAACTCCCGCCGCCTGCCCCTGCGCACGGCTTCGGCGAGTTCCGGGTCGGTGTGGTCGGTGAAGTACTGCCACGGCGTGCTCGCCGCCCACTCCTCGCCCATGAACAGCATCGGTGTGAACGGACTCGTCAGGACCAGCGTCGCCGCGCACGCGAGCAGCCCGGGGGAGACCACGGCGGCGAGCCGGTCGCCCTGCGCGCGGTTGCCGACCTGGTCGTGGGTCTGCGTGTAGGCGAGCATCCGGTGCGCGGGGATCCGGGCGCGGTCCACGGGACGGCCGTGGTGGCGGCCGCGGAACGCCGAGTACGTGCCGTCGTGGAAGAAGCCGTGCGTCAGCGTCTTGGCGACGGCGGCCAGCGGCTCGCGCGCGAAGTCCGCGTAGTAGCCGCCGCGTTCACCGGAGACGGCCGCGCGCACGGCGTGGTGGACGTCGTCGTTCCACTGGGCGTGCAGGCCGAGTCCGCCCTCGGTGCGGGGCGTGATGACGCGCGGGTCGCACAGGTCGGACTCGCCGATCAGGAACAGCGGGCGGCCCAGCCGCTCCGCGAGCTCGTCCACGGCGGCCGACAGCTCCTCCAGGAAGGGCAGGGCGCGCCGGTCGTGCAGCTCGTGGATCGCGTCGAGGCGCAGACCGTCGAGCCGGTAGTCGCGCAGCCAGGCCAGCGCGCTGCCGAGCAGGTAGGCGCGGGTCTCGTCCGAGCCGGGCGCGTCGAGATTGACGGCGCTGCCCCACGGCGTGTGGTGCGTGTCCGTGAAGTACGGCCCGAAGGCGGGCAGATAGTTCCCCGACGGGCCCAGATGGTTGTGCACGACGTCGAGCACGACCCCGAGGCCGCGTTCATGGGCCGCGTCGACGAACCGCTTCAGCGCCGCGGGGCCGCCGTACGGCTCGTGCACGGCCCACAGGCTGACCCCGTCGTAGCCCCAGCCGTGCCGGCCGGGGACGGGGCACAGCGGCATCAACTCGACGTGGGTGATCCCGAGGTCCGCGAGATGGCCGAGGCGCTCGGCGGCCGCGTCGAGCGTGCCCTCCTTCGTGTACGTGCCCACGTGGAGTTCGTACAGGACCGCCCCGGTCAGTCCCCGGCCCGCCCATCCGGCGGTCCACACGTGCCGCTCGTGGTCGACGACGGCGCTGAGGCCGTCGGGCCCGTCGGGCTGGCGCCGCGAGCGCGGGTCAGGCAGCACGGGGCCGCCGTCGAGCGAGAACCCGTACCGCGAACCGTCCCGGGCGTCGGCCTGCCCGGTCCACCAGCCCGCGCGGTGCGGATCACGCTCCATCGCCCGCGCGTCGCCGTCGCAGTGCAGCGTCACCTGCTCGGTCTCTGGTGCCCACACCTCGAATTGCACGGATTGTTCCCCCTCGTAGCCGGATGTCTGCCCACAGTGACAACGGATCCATGGTGCGACAGGCGTGATCGTTCCGCCGGGAATTCGCCCGTACTGGCTCCATGTCGTGCGCACGGCCCTGCCCGATTTCTGGACACCCCGCGCGCGCTGCCCGACAATCACACTCGTGACGTCCTCTTTCGAACACCACACGTACCCGGCCCGGCTGTCGGACGCCGAGCGGGACCGTGCGCTGAAGGTGCTCAGGGACGGTGCCGCCCTCGGGCGGCTCTCGCACGACACGTTCGTACGCCGGATGGAACTGGCGCTCGCCGCCCGCAGGTCCGACGAACTCGACGCGCTCACCGCCGATCTGCGCCATGAGAACCGCTGGTCGCGGGCGGTGCTCGGCGCCGTGGGGGCGGTCTCCGGGTTCACCGTGCGGATGCGCAGGGCCTGGACCGTCGAGCGGCTGCCGAAGCTGCTGCTGCCCGCGCAGAGCAACTACCCGCTGCGCATCGGCCGGGACCCGGCCAACGGGCTGCGCCTCAGCCATGACACGGTCTCCCGCGTGCACGCCGAACTCAGCCTCCAGGGCGGCCTGTGGGTGCTGCGCGACCTGGGCTCCACCAACGGGACGTCCGTGAACGGCCGCAGGGTCATCGGCGCGGCCATCGTCCAGGACGGCGACCAGGTCGGCTTCGGCCGCATGTCGTTCCGGCTGTCGGCGGACTGAGACCGCGGCGCCGCCTTTCCGGCTCACCCCTGGGCGTGGCGGACCGCCGCGATCGTCGTCCGTGCCTGGTGCTCGATCTGGTGGGCCACCGGCACCCACCGCGCCCCGAACCGGTCCGCGTACACCTCGCACCAGCGGACGACGAGGGCGTCGAGACGGGACGCGGCCGGGTCCCCCGCCTCCTCCAGGACCCGCAGCAGCATCGCGGCGGCCCGTAGCGGCAGCCGCCGGGCGAACGCGTCGATGCTGCCCACGTACGCCATCGTCGCGTCCGGGGGTGGCGGCTGCACCCAGTCGTCGGCGAGGCCCGGCACCAGGCTGAGCGCCCAGCGGGCCGCCCGCAGCAGCGGGCCCGTGGTGTCGGGCAGCCGGGGCAGGGACTCCGCGAGGATCGCCTCCACGAGCCGGGTGTCCCGGCTCAGCCGCGCCGAGATCCGCCGCAGCGCCCGCTCGGGCGCCGGGTGCGGCGCCGGGTCGTCCACCAGGTCGCTGGCCCACATCGGCACCTCGATGATCGCCGTGGAGCCGCCGTAGCGGTGGACGTGGTGCCAGGTGGAGTGCCGGGCGTCGTCGGGCAGGCTCGGGAACGCGGCCTGCGCGTCGGGATCGGGCATCACATGGACCCCGGGCCCGGACATCGGCCAGCCCGCCGCGTCCGAGGCGCCGGTCTCCACCGGTATGTGCAGTTCGGCCGCCGACTTGGCGAGCGCCTCCGCGAGGCCCGGGATGTCCCGTGTCAACTGCACCCAACTGCCGCCCAGTTCCGTGCCGTGCAGCGACACCTGGAGGTAGGGGCGCAGCTCGTCGATGACGCCGGTCAGCGTCGTCGTCTCGGGCGGGAGGCGGTCCGGGGGCAGCACCGAAGGCGACCACTCGGGCTGTTCGGGGCCCGCGGGACGGAAGAAGTGCCGGTGGTAGTCGAGCAGGCTGCGCGGGGCAGGGGTGCGGTGCAGCTCCGCGCCGTCCGGGTCGGCGCACAACAGGAAGTGCCATGATCGGTCGCAACGCAACGCCGGTTCGAGCAGCGCCTGTTCGGCGAGGTGCAGCGCTGTCGAGCCGCCCGTCGGCTCATTGGCGTGGGCGCCCGCCACGACGAGGACGGTGCGCCGGTCCTGTCCGACGGACAGCAGATGCAGGGGCCGTCCCGCGCGTGACGTACCCACCTGGCGTAGACGGCACAGGTCGGGCCGACGGACCGCCAGCTCCCGCGCCGACTGGGCCAGTTCGGCCGTTCGTGGGTACCGCTGCTCCGTCAGACGACTCACCCCCGTTGGTGCTCCCGACGTCAGCACCCGCAGTACCCCACGCCCGGCCTCCCCTGTCAAGGACGCATGTATCGCCGCGCATCGCCGACGCAGAGTACGCCCCCCGAAGGACCAGGAACGTCACGCCGAAGGTCCCGGGTCGAGTGTGAGGTGCACGAAGATGCCGCACGATGGGCTCGCCCCGGGCGCACGCGGCGCGCGAACCCGGGGGGCCGTACCGCCCTAGGCGCGCACCAGCAGCGCCACCGGAAGGTGCTGGAACAGGTCCGCGACGCGCGCGTGGCCGCTGAAGCGCCGCTCGGGCGCGAGCAGGTCGCTCCATTCGCCGTCGGGCAGCGGCAGTTCCGTCTCCCGCCACCCGCCCGCGTCGGCCAGCCGCAGCGACAGCCGGGTCGCCGCCACCACCACCCGGCCCGACCGCCCGTAGGCGACGCAGTGGTCCCCGGCCGGCCCCTGCGCCGACAGCGGCTCATAGGTCGCCGCGCCACCGAACCACTCCGGGTGCTCCCTGCGCAGACGCAGCGCCGCCCTGGTGAGCGCCGCCTTCTCCGCGGACAGGGCGCCCCGCTCCTCCGCGTCGAAACGGGCGGGCGCCCGGTTGTCGGGGTCCACCAGGGCGCGGTACTCGTGCTCGGTGCCCTGGTAGACGTCCGGCACGCCCGGCATCGTCAGGTGCAGCACAGCCGCGCCCAGGACGTTCACCCGCACATGGGGCGCCAGGTCCGCCATGAAGCGCAGCACCTCGTCCCCGGGCGGGCCGCAGGGGCCCGACGCCACGAAGTCCCGTACCGCGCTCTCGTAGGCGGGGTCCTGCTCCGTCCACGTCGTGAAGAGGCCCGCCTCGCGCGCGTGCTTGAGCAGCGCCCCCTGGAGCCGCTCCGGATCGGCGGGACCGAGCCCGGCCACCGTCTGCCAGGCCGCCCACGCCAGTTGCGGGTCGGGGGAGCTGGTGCCGCCGCCGTGCGCGGTCCGCTCCGTGACCCGGGCGAGCAGCGTCTCCCACTGCTGCGGGCACTGGGAGAGGACCGAGACGCCCGCCCGTACGTCCGCACTGCGCTTCGTGTCGTGCGTGGACAGGACCGTCGACGTGTACGGCCAGTCCCGCTGCACGCGCGCGCAGTACGCGTGGAACGACGTGGCCGGGACCGCCGGGCTGCGCGGGCAGCCGCCCACCTCCAGGGCGGACAGCAGCGGCGTGTACCGGTAGAACGCCGTGTCCTCGACCGACTTGGCCCGCAGCGCCGACGCGGTCTGCGCGAACCGCGCCCGGAACGCCCGGTGCGCGGCGTCGTCACCGTGCCGGCCGAGCGCCAGGTCCCGTACGGTGTCGACCGCACGCGCCTCCTCGGCCACCGTGAACGCCGTCTTCGCATCGGCCGCGTCGGCGGCCGTCAGGACCGTCTCCGGGTCGGCGCCCCCGCTCACGTACGGCCGGTACACGGGGACGCGCACCAGCAGCTCGCGCAGCGCCGTGCGCAGCGCCCAGGGGGCGTGGTCGCGCAGCGCGGGCGTCTGCGCGCACAGCACGGACGCCTCGCGGGTCAGCCGGTCCACCTCGGTGGCCAGCTCGTCCGTGACGACGCGGTGGGCGGCGCGCCGGGCGGTCGCCTCCCAGTGACCGCCCCGGTCGGCCGTGACGCCGGTGAACCGGCGGAACAGGCCGAGGAGCTCGTCGGCCCCCGCCGGGTCGGTGAACAGCCCGTCGATGTGGCGCAGCGCGTCGTACCCGGTGGTGCCGGCGACCGGCCAGGCGGCGGGGAGCTGTTCGTCGTCCTCCAGGATCTTCTCGACGACGGTCCACCGCCCGCCCGTGGCCTCGCTCAGCCGCTGCAAGTAGCCGCCCGGGTCGGCGAGCCCGTCGGGATGGTCGATGCGCAGCCCCTCGACGACTCCCTCGCGCAGCAGGCGCAGCACGGTCGCGTGGGTCGCCTCGAAGACCTCGGGGTCCTCCATGCGCACCCCGATGAGATCGGAGATCGTGAAGAAGCGGCGGTAGTTCAGCTCCGTCCGGGCCAGCCGCCACCACGCCAGGCGGTACCACTGGGCGTCGAGGAGTTCGGGCAGCGGCAGCGTACGGGTGCCCTCGCGCAGGGGGAACTCGTGCTCGTAGTAGCGCAGCACGTCCCCCTCCACCTTCAGGTGGGGCAGTTCCTCGCCCAGGGGAGCGCCCAGGACCGGCAGCAGGACCCGCCCGTCCTGCGCCTGCCAGTCGATGTCGAACCAGCGCGCGTACGGGGACGACGGCCCGTCGCGCAGCACCTCGTACAGGGGGCGGTTGTGCCGGACGGAGGCGGCCATGTGGTTGGGCACGATGTCCACGACGAGGCCGAGGCCGTGCTCGCGCGCCGTCCGCGAGAGCGCGCGCAGTCCGTCCTCGCCGCCGAGTTCGCCGCGTACGCGCGCCCAGTCCGCCACGTCGTAGCCGTGCGTCGACCCGGGCACCGCCTCCAGGACCGGTGACAGGTGCAGATGGGAGACCCCCAGGGAGGCCAGGTACGGGACGGCGGCCGCGGCCGCGGCGAAACCGAGGTCGGGTTGTAGCTGGAGCCGGTAGGTGGCCGTCGGGAGCTGTGGCGTCATGGGCTTGTACTTACCCCCGGCGCCGCCTTTCGTGCGCCCACCCCACCCCGACGGCGCACCGCGCGTCCCCTCGACGCGCGGTGCGTACGGCGGTGCCCGGTAGTCAGGCGGGCCGCCGCAGTACCGTCAGACTTCGCCCGATCAGCGTCAGCCGGTCGCCCGCCTGCACCTTCGGGCCGTCGTCGGGCGGCAGCCCGGTCGGCAGCGCCGTGTCGACGACGGCCTGCCACTGTCGGCCGTGATCGACCGGCACCACGAACTCCAGCTTGTCGGGTGAGGCGTTGAACAGGAGCAGGAACGAGTCGTCCAGGATGCGCTCGCCCCGCGGGCCCGGCTCCGAGATCGCGTTGCCGTTCAGGAACACCGACAGCGCGCGGGCCTGCGAGGCGGTCCAGTCCCGCTGCGTCATCTCCTCGCCCTCCGGGGTGAACCAGGCGATGTCCGACAGCTCGTCGTGCGTGCCCTCCACCGGACGGCCGTGGAAGAAGCGGCGCCTTCGGAACACCGGGTGCTCGCGGCGCAGCCGCACCATCGCGCGCGTGAACTCCAAGAAGGGCTCCGGCGGGGCGTCCGGATCCGCCCAGCGCAACCACGCCACCTCGTTGTCCTGGCAGTAGGCGTTGTTGTTGCCGCCCTGGGTGCGCGCGAACTCGTCACCGTGGCTGAGCATCGGCACGCCCTGCGACAGCATCAACGTGGCGACGAAGTTGCGCATCTGGCGGGCGCGCAGATCGAGCACCTCGGGATCGTCGGTCTCGCCCTCGGCGCCGCAGTTCCACGACCGGTTGTGGCTCTCCCCGTCCCGGTTGTCCTCCCCGTTGGCGTCGTTGTGCTTGTCGTTGTACGCGACCAGGTCGTGCAGGGTGAAGCCGTCGTGGCAGGTCACGAAGTTTATGGAGGCCAGCGGGCGGCGGCCGTCGTCCTGGTAGAGGTCCGAGGAGCCGGTGAGCCGGCCCGCGAACTCGGCGAGGGCGCGCGGCTCGCCGCGCCACAGGTCCCGTACGGTGTCGCGGTACTTGCCGTTCCACTCGGTCCACAGGGGCGGGAAGTTCCCCACCTGGTAGCCGCCCTCGCCGACGTCCCACGGCTCCGCGATCAGCTTCACGCGCGAGACCACCGGGTCCTGCTGCACCAGGTCGAAGAAGGACGACAGCCGGTCCACCTCGTGGAACTGGCGCGCCAGCGTGGCGGCCAGGTCGAAGCGGAACCCGTCGACGTGCATCTCCTCGACCCAGTAGCGCAGCGAGTCCATGATCATCTGGAGGACGTGCGGGGACCGCATGAGCAGCGAGTTCCCGGTGCCCGTGGTGTCCATGTAGTACCGCGGGTCCTCGGCGAGGCGGTAGTACGACGGATTGTCGAGGCCCTTGAAGGAGAGCGTCGGGCCCAGGTCGTTGCCCTCCGCCGTGTGGTTGTAGACGACGTCGAGGATGACCTCGATGCCCGCCTGGTGCAGCGCCCGCACCGCCGACTTGAACTCCAGGACCTGCTCGCCCCGGTCGCCCCACGACGCGTACGTGTTGTGCGGGGCGAAGAAACCGATCGTGTTGTAGCCCCAGTAGTTGTTGAGGCCCATCTCGACCAGGCGGTGGTCGTTGACGAACTGGTGGACCGGCATCAACTCCAGCGCGGTCACGCCCAGTTCGGTCAGGTGCTCGATGATCGCCGGGTGGGCGAGCGCCGCGTAGGTGCCCCGCAGCTCGTCCGGCAGCGCCGGGTGCCGCATCGTCAGCCCCTTGACGTGCGCCTCGTAGAGCACCGTCTCGTGGTACTCGGTACGCGGCGGGCGGTCGTCGCCCCAGTCGAAGTACGGGTTGACGACGACCGACGCCATCATGTGCGGCGCCGAGTCGAGGTCGTTGCGCTCGTCCGGCGACCCGAACGGATAGCCGTACACCGCCTCCGTCCAGTCGATACGGCCGCTGATGGCGCGCGCGTACGGATCGAGGAGCAGCTTCGCCGAGTTGCAGCGAAGCCCGCGCGCGGGATCGTAGGGGCCGTGCGCACGATAGCCGTACCGCTGCCCCGGCATGATCCCGGGGAGGTAGGCGTGCCGGACGAACGCGTCGGACTCCCTCAGCTCCACCGCGGTCTCCGAGCCGTCGTCGTGCAACAGACACAACTCGATTCGGTCCGCGGTCTCGGAGAAGACCGCGAAGTTCGTACCGGCACCGTCGTACGTGGCACCGAGGGGATACGCCTGTCCAGGCCACACCTGCATGCTGACGACTCTTCCACTTCCGGCCCGGGGGCCCGGGCGACATAGTTGAGTCTCTCCCCCGAAAGTGGCGGAACCACCTACGAGTTGGACCCCTCTTACACGACGACCACGTATACCGGCATGCCCACACGCGTGGCTGCCGGGGAAGCAGGGGGAAGATGTGCGCGAGCTAGCAAGACGCCACCTCGGGAAAATAGTGGCCACCGCGGCTCTCGCGGCGGCCGGTGCGGCCGCCGTGGTGGGCGTGAGCCTGCCGGGGAGCACCCCGGACGCCGACGACGCGGCGAGGGCGGGCACGGCCCAGCGGGACGCGGTGGCCGCCCAGGGCACGGTCGAGGCGGCACCCGACGAGGGAGCCAGGGGCATCGGCAGGGACCCGCTCACCGACGCCGAGATCGACCGCGCCGAGCACCTGGCGGTGGCCGACGACAACCTGCGCAGGAACGCCCGGGACGTCGAGGGCGACCGGGGACCGCAGCACCTGTCCACCAACCTGACGGAGACCGACCCGAACCTGACCGGCGCGGCGGCCCGGCAGCGCCGCGCGGACGTCGTCTCCTACGACTACCGCAACGACTCCGTCGTCACCAAGACCGTCGACCTCGACACGGGCAAGGTCGAGGACACCCGCACCGACCGGGGCGTGCAGCCACCGCCCAGCCAGGACGAACTCGCCGAAGCGGCGCGACTCCTGATCGCCGACCGGCTCGGCGCCGACCTCAAGAGCGACTACGAGGACGCCACGGGCAAGCAGCTCACGAACGCGGGCCAACTGCAACTCAGCGGCATGGTCTTCCGCAAGGAGACCGTCGCGAAGGTGCCCGCCGGCCTCACCGCCTGCGGCGAACACCGCTGCCTGCGCGTCGTCGCCAAGGTCCGGAACGGGCCGTGGATCGACACCCGCGCCCTCGTCGTCGACCTGAGCGACCGCAAGGTCGGCCGCCTCGCCTGAGCGCCGTCCCGCCACCGACCACGCCCTCTTTCTCTCCTGCACAAGGGAGCCCTTCCGTATGCACGTCATCAGAGCCCGGCGCGCCCGCAAACGGCCCGCTGCCGTCCTCACCGGCCTCGCGGTCACCACGCTGCTCGGCACCGCCCTCGCCACCGCTCCTTCCGCCACGGCCGCCCCCGCGGCCCCACGCCAGGCGTCCGCCGCCGCGCCCGCCTGCTCGGCCGCGTACACGATCGAGCAGACCCTCGACGGTGGTACCACCTGGCGCATGTGCTGGCACTACAACACCCTCTCCGGCCTCGTCCTGGACGATGTGAGCTACCAGCCCAAGAGCGAGCCGAAGCCGATCCGTGTCCTCACCAGTGCCCGCCTCGCGCAGGTCCATGTCCCCTACGACGACGGGGAGAACGAGTACGACGACATCACCGGCACCGACTTCGGCCAGGCCCTCCAGAACCTGAGGCCCGCCGAGTGCCCCGGCGGCACCATCAAGACGGTCAAGGTCCCCGACCGCGGCAATGTGACAGGGCTGTGCGCCACCACGCGCGCGCGAGGGCACGCGTACCGGCTCAACGACGACGAGTCGACCGGCGGCAGCGGCAAGCTGTACAGCGCCCAGGGCAAGGACCTGCTCGTCTACACGGTCAACAAGGCGTCCTGGTACGAGTACATCACCGAGTGGCGCTTCTCCTCCGACGGCACCATCACCTCCAACGTCGGCGCCACCGGCAGCCTCTCCCCGTACGACTACAAGGGCACCGACGGCAAGGGCTGGCCCATAGGCAAGGGCGCGAGCGCCTACGCCGAGAGCCACAGCCACAACGTCTTCTGGCGGCTCGACTTCGGCCTGGACGGCTCCGCCAAGCACAAGGTCGAGCAGTACGACTCCACGGTCACCGCCCCACGCGGCAACGGTGTGCCCACCACGAAGACCACCAGGACCCCCGTCACCAAGGAACTCGCCGGGGACGCCAAGGACATGCGCTGGTGGCGCGTGGTCTCCACGGCCGGCAAGAACAAGGACGGGCACGCCAGGTCCTACGAGTTCGTGCCCGGCCGCTCCAGCAGGTTCCCCGGGCGCTCCTTCACCAAGCACGACGTGTACTTCACCGAGTACAAGAAGTGCGAGCAGTACGCGAGCAACAACCCCTCGGCCGCCTGTGGCGGCACGAGTGTGGACAAGTGGGTCACGGGCCAGACGCTCAGCCACCCGATCAGTTGGGTCAACATAGGGTTCCACCACATAGCCCGGGACGAGGACCAGCAGCCCATGCCGGTCCACTGGCAGGGCTTCTCGCTGGCCCCCAGGGACGTGACCGCTATGAGCCCGCTCACTCCCGCCGATCTGGCGGATCAGAACGGCGTTCCCGTGAACGGGAGTTGAGAAACTCTCCTTCCCATCGGGCTGCACCGCCGACCGCTCCCGGAGTACCCTTCCTTGATCGTTGCTGGGGGAGTGCTCGACAAGCTCGGGGGAGCGGAAGGCGGTGCGGAGCGGGTGAGCTCGGGAGGTCTTGAGCTTCCCCCTGGTGACGAGGGTCACGAGGGCCAGGAGGGCGCCGGGGCGGCCGCCCAGGACATCCCGCCCGGAGCGGTGTCGCTGGCACGGCCCATGGAGATGGGATCGCAGATCGGCCCCGAACTGGACTGGGGGACCGACGCCTGGCGTGAGGTCCGTACGCGCGCCCAACGAGCCGGGCGCGCGTACATCTGGCTGAATCTGGTGGAACAGCGGCTGCGCGCCGTCGTCGCGGCCGTGCTGCGCCCCATCTACGAGCCCGTGCACGGCGACGACTGGGTGGTCGCCGCCGCCGGGCCCGCCGGGCAGGAGTGGGTGCAGCGGGCCGTCGCGGTGCGCGAGGTCAGCCGCCGCAAGGGCTATCTCCTCGACCCGGCCGACGACAACGTGCTGTCCTTCCTGACGCTCCCGCAACTGCGCGAGCTGATGGTGCAGCACTGGCCCTGCTTCGAGCCGTACTTCGACGACCGGCGCGACGTCGAGCTCGCCCTCGACGAGCTGGAGGTCACCCGCAACGTGGTCTCCCGCAACCGCGCCCTGTCCGAGACGGTCCTCGCCCAGGCCGAGCGGGCCTCCGCCCGCCTCCTGGAGATGCTCGGCGCGGGCTCCGACGTCCCCTCGGCCCGCAGGCTGCCCATCGACGCCGTCGAGAACCTGGTCGGCGACCGGTTCGCCGACGTCGTCGCCGTCCACTCGGACCGGGTGCGGCTGCTGCGCCAGTTCCCGGCCGAGGACCTGTTCGGCGGCGCCCGGCGCCTCGACGCGATCGGGATAGGGCTCAACCTCCTCGTCCAGAACTTCTCCGGCCGCCGCCTGATGCGCCTCGCCGAGTCGGGCTGCCGTACCCGGCTCCTGTTCCTCAATCCGGCCTCCAGTTCGGTCAAGCGGCGCGAACGGGAACTCGGGCTCAAAAGGGGCGAGTTGAGCCGGGCGGTCGAGATGAACATCCTGCACATGCGGCGCGTCAGGGCCCGCCTGCGCGACCCCGGAGCGTTCGAGATCCAGGTCTTCGACGAGACGCCCCGCTTCACCGCGTACCTCGTCGACGGCGACGGTGCCGACGGGGTCGCCGTCGTCCAGTCCTATCTGCGCCGCGCCCGTGGCATGGAGGCACCGGTCCTCGTGCTGCGCGGCGGCGGACGCCTGGTCAGGACGGACTCATCTGCCGATACCGGGGAGAACGGCCTGTTCGTGACATACCGGGATGAGTTCGAGCAGGCGTGGGCGGACGGCCGCCCCGTCTCCTGACCGGCGCGGTTCGGCGGCCCGGGGCGGTGCCGGACGGATTGTCAGTGGCGCGTGCGAGGGTGGTGGTCATCGGGGGAACGCACCACGAGAAGGGGGCTGCCATGGGCTGGCACCGCGAGCTGTTGGTCGGCTTCGACCTGGAGACGACCGGGACGGATCCGCGCGAGGCGCGCATCGTCACCGGCGCCGTCATAGAGGTCAGGGACGGCGCGGTCCTCGGCCACCGGCAGTGGCTCGCCGACCCGGGCGTACCCATCCCGGACGACGCCGTCGCCGTGCACGGGATCAGCAACGAGCGGGCGAGAGCCGAGGGCGCACCGGCCGACCGGGTGGCGGACGCCATCGCCGACGTGCTGGTCGGGTACTGGCGCACCGGCGTCCCGGTGGTCGCGTACAACGCGGCGTTCGACCTGACCCTGCTCTGCGCCGAACTGGCCAGGTACGGGCTGCCCTCGCTCCGTGACCGCCTCGGCACGGACCCGGCTCCGGTGATCGACCCGTACACGATCGACCGCACCGCCGACCGCTACCGCCGCGGCAAGCGGAACCTGGAGGCGGTCTGCACCGAGTACGGTGTCCCGCTCGACACCGCGCACGACGCCTCGGCGGACGCCCTGGCCGCGGCGCTGCTCGCCCGCGCCATAGGTGAGCGCCATCCGAAGGTCGCCTCCCTCGGCGTGGCGGAGCTGCACCACCGACAGGTGGAGTGGTACGCGCGGTGGGCGGCGGACTTCCAGAACTTCCTGCGCACGAAGGGGGACGCGGCGGCGGTGGTGGACCCGGCGTGGCCGATACGCGCGTACACCTCGTCCAGCGTGTGACGGACCGGCCCGCGGCCGGGGAACAGCGGCCGAAGGCCCCGCGTCAGAACGGGTACCAGCGAACGGTCGGATCCCCGTCGCGCAGCGAGGCGACCCGGCGCCGGAACTCCGCGAGCGCCGCCGGATTGCTGGGCGCGTGCTGGGCGACCCAGGCGCAGGACGCCGTCTCCCGCGCCCCGCGCAGCACCTCGCACCCGTCCCACCCCCGTACGTCCCACCCGTACGCGGAGACGAACCCGTCGTAGGCCGCCGCGGGCAGCCCGTACCGGTCCCGCGACAGTGCCATCACCACCAGGTCGTGCTCGCGCAGGTCCGAGGAGAAGGTCTCCAGGTCGACCAGGAGGGGACCGTCGGGGCCGATGTGGACGTTGCGGGGCAGGGCGTCACCGTGGATCGGGCCCGGGGCGAGGCGCGGGATCAGCGCGGCGGCGGCCGTCGCGAACCCGTCGCGCCGCTCCCGCAGGTACGCCGCGTCCGCCGGGTCGATCGCGTCGCCCGCGAGCCGCAGCCACCGCTCGACGCCGCCCAGCAACTCCCGCCGGGGCAGCGTGAGTCCGCTCGGCGCGGGCAGCGCGTGCACCAGCGTGAGCAGCTCCGCCAGATCGCGCGGCTCAGCGGGCCGCACGGAGTCCGGGACGCGGTGCCACACCGTCACCGGATGCCCGTCGACGACCAGCGGCTCGGCCTTCGCCGCCCGCACGGCCGGGACACCGTGCTCGGCGAGGTATCCGGCGACGGCCAGCTCCCGGCGGGCCCGGTCCAGGAGTTCGGGGGCCAGCTCGGTGTCGCGCCCCACCTTGACCACGAGATCACCGGACGCGAACACCGCGTTCTCGCCGAGCGCGAGCAGCTCGGCGCCGTCCGCCGGTCCGTCCACGACATCCGCCCGGGCCAGCACGTCCCGCGCCCGTACCTCGTCCATCACTCGCCTCCCGCGCTTTCGCCTGTACCCGGCCAGTCTTCCACCCCGGCCGCACTTCTTGACGCCGTAGGACCACGTCAGGACGATGACGGAGGCCGCCGGGGCGGCCGGAAAGCGTCGGAGCTTGTCTTTGAAAGCCGTCCGAACCGCCCGAAGGAGCCGCATCCGTGACCTCGGCGACCGCACCAGCACGGGCGGGGCAGCGCCCCGCCACCGGACCGCGCAAGGAGCACGGCGCCTGGTTCCTGGTCCTGCCCGCACTGCTGCCCATCCTCGTCCTGAGCGTCGGCCCGCTGCTGTACGGGATCGGGCTCGCCTTCACCGACGCCCAGTCGGGCCGCACCACCGCGACCCGGTGGGTCGGCGTCCTCAACTTCCGGGACCTGCTGGACGACACCCTCTTCTGGGAGTCGTTCCGCATCGGCCTGCTCTGGGCGGTCGGGGTGACGGTGCCGCAGTTCCTGCTGGCCCTCGGCCTCGCGCTCCTGCTCCACCAGGACCTGCGCTTCCGCTGGCCGGCCAGAGCCCTCGCCATCGTGCCGTGGGCGATGCCGGAGGTCGTCGTCGGCATCATGTGGCGCCTCGTCTACCACCCGGACGCGGGCGTCCTCAACGAGACACTGCGCGATCTCGGCCTCGGCGACGGGCGCGACTGGCTCACCGGACTCGCCACGGCGCTGCCCGCCGTCATCGTCGTCGGCATCTGGGCGGGCATGCCGCAGACGACGGTCGCCCTGCTCGCCGGGCTCCAGCACACCCCGCGTGAGCTGCACGAGGCCGCCGCCATGGACGGGGCGGGCGCCTGGCGCCGGTTCCGCACGGTGACCTGGCCCGCGATCCGGCCCGTCGCCCTCGCCATCAGCGCGCTCAACTTCATCTGGAACTTCAACTCCTTCGCCCTGGTCTACGTCCTGACCAACGGCGGACCGGGCGGCCGGACCCGGCTCCCCATGCTGTTCGCGTACGAAGAGGCCTTCCGGTACGGCCAGTTCGGCTACGCGGCGGCGATGGGCTGCGTCATGGTCGCCGTCATCTCGATCCTCCTCGCCCTCTACCTCGTGGGCCGTCTGAAGGGAGGCGACGAGCAGTGATGAAACCGTCGGGGCCCGCCCGCGCGGGCCAGTACCTCGCGCTCCTGGCCTACCTCGTCTTCCTGGTCTTCCCGTTCCTGTGGCTGATCTCCACCGCGTTCAAGCCGCCCCGCGAACTCGCGAGCCTGCACCCCACCTGGCTCCCCAAGGACCCCACCCTCGCCAACTTCCGGCAGGCCTTCGACGAGCAGCCCCTGCTGCGCGCCGCCGCCAACTCCCTGCTCGTGGCGGTCTGCACGGCCGTGATCGCGCTCGTCATCGCGACGCCGATGGCGTACGTCATGGCGCGGCACCGCTCGTTCCTGTCACGCGCGGCGACCGGCTGGGTGGTCGTCAGCCAGGCGTTCCCCTTCGTCCTGGTGATCATCCCGCTGTTCCTCGTCCTCAAGAACCTCCACCTGATCAACGCTCTGCCGGGCCTGACCATGGTCTACGTCGTGTGGGCGCTGCCCTTCGCGCTGTGGATGCTCGTCGGCTACGTCCGGGCCGTGCCACGGGAGCTGGAGGAGGCCGCCGCGGTCGACGGGGCGGGCCGGTTGCGCGTCCTGGTGTCCGTGACGGCGCCGCTGCTCGCGCCCGGCATCGTCGCGACGGGCCTGTTCGCGTTCATCAGCGCGTGGAACGAGTTCTTCTTCGCGCTCGTCCTGATGAAGACGCCGGAGCGGCAGACGCTGCCGGTGATCCTCACCCACTTCCTCGGCGCCGAGGGCGTCGCCGACCTCGGCCCGCTCGCCGCAGCCGCATTCCTGGCGACGCTGCCCTCCCTGGTGATCTTCGCCGTCATCCAGAAGCGGATCGCGGGCGGCATGCTGGCAGGGGCGGTGAAGTGATGCGGAACGCGGCCCTGGCCAGGGCGCGCACGGTGACGCTCGTCCTCGCGGCGGCGCTGTCCCTGCTGATCGCCGGCTGTTCGTCCGGGCGGGGGTCCGACGACGGCCCCGTCACCCTCACCTTCCAGTCACTGGCCTGGCAGAAGGAGTCCGTCGACGCCAACAAGGAGCTGGTCGCGGAGTGGAACGCGGCGCACCCCGACATCCGGGTCGAGTACGTGCAGGGAAGCTGGGACAGCGTCCACGACCAGTTGCTCACCTCCTTCGAGGGCGGTGAGGCGCCCGACATCATCCATGACGCCTCCGACGACCTGGCCGACTTCGCGTACGGCGGTTACCTGGCCGACCTGCGCGACTATCTGCCGTCGCGCCTCACCTCCGACATCCCGCGGCGCAGTTGGGAGACGGTGACCTTCGGGGACGGGGTCTACGGGGTGCCGTTCCTCCAGGAGCCGCGCGTGCTCATCGCCGACGCGAAACGCCTGAAGGCATCGGGGGTACGCGTACCGACGCCGCGCCGGCCGTGGAGCTGGGCCGAGTTCCGGCAGGTCACCGAGCGGCTCAGCGGCAAGGGCCGGTACGGGGTGGCCTGGCCGCTGAAGGAACCGGTGTCGGCGACGCTGAACCTGTCCCTGTCCACCGGCGGACAGATGTTCCACCGGGGCGCGGACGGCGAGGTGACGGTGCGGTTCGAGGCGGCGGACGCGGTCATGCCGCGCACCGTGCACGACCAGGTGAACGTCGACGGGAGCGCGTCCGGCACGACGCTCGGCATGGGCGGCTCCGACACGCTTCCCGGTTTCTTCGCGGGCAAGTACGCGATGGTGCCGCTCGGGTTCTCCTACCGGCAGCAGATCGTGCAGCAGGCGCCCAAGGGGTTCGACTGGCGGGTGCTGCCCGCACCGGCCGGCGCCGACGGCCTCACCCAGGGCGTCAGCCCGCAGACCCTGTCCGTCGCCGAGGACAGCCCGCACAAGAAGGAGGCGGCCCGGTTCATCGACTTCCTGCTCCGACCGCGCAACATGGTGCGACTCGCCCTGGGGGACTGGATGCTGCCCACCGGTACGCGCGCCCTGAAGGACCCCGCGCTGCGCACCCCCGAGAACGGCTGGGCGACCGGCACGGCCCTCGCCGCTCAGCTGCGCTCGGCACCCGCCCAGTCCGTGCGGGGCTATCCCGAGTGGAAGGACAAGGTGGCCACCCCCGCGCTCCAGGAGTACTACAGCGGCGCGATCGGACTGGCCGAGCTGCGGCGCCGCCTGGTCGACGACGGGAATCTGGTGCTCGCCCGGTACCAGCGCTAGGAGTTCGCAGGCACTGCACCGCGCAGGAGAGTGAAGGAGGAGGAATCCTTATTGCACGAGACGTCTCGTCTCGCTTAGTGTGAGCGCGTGACCCACCACCAGCACCCCCACCGCGCCCACATCGCCATGTTCTCGATCGCCGCCCACGGCCACGTGAACCCGAGCCTGGAGGTGATCAGGGAACTCGTCGCGCGCGGACACCGCGTCACGTACGCGATCCCGCACCTCTTCGAGGAGAAGATCGCCGAGACCGGCGCCGAACCGGTCCTCTACCGCACCACCCTGCCCGGCCCCGACGACGATCCGGCGGCCTGGGGCACCACGCTCCTCGACAACGTCGAGCCGTTCCTCGACGACGCGATCCAGGCGCTGCCCCAACTCGTCGAAGCCTACGAAGGGGAGGGCGGAGCGGGCGTGCCCGACCTCGTCCTGCACGACATCACCTCCTACCCGGCGGCCGTCCTCGCCCACCGCTGGGACGTGCCCGCGATCTCCCTCTCGCCGAACCTCGTCGCGTGGCAGGGGTACGAGGAGGAGGTCGCAGGACCGATGTGGGCGGAGCCCCGCCGGACGCCGCGCGGCAAGGCGTACTTCGACAGGTTCACCGCCTGGCTCGCTCAGAACGGGGTGGGCAGGACCGTCGATGAGTTCTGGGGCCGCCCCGACCGCTCCCTCGTGCTCATCCCCAGGGCGCTCCAGCCGAACGCCGACCGGGTCGACGAGAAGACGTACACCTTCGTCGGCGCCTGCCAGGGCGACCGGAGCGCGCAGGGCACGTGGGAGCGACCGGCCGACGCGGAGCGGGTGCTGCTCGTCTCGCTCGGCTCCTCGTTCACCAAGCAGCCCGACTTCTACCGCGAGTGCGTCAAGGCGTTCGGTGACCTGCCGGGCTGGCACGTCGTGCTCCAGGTCGGCAGGCACGTCGGCGCCGCCGACCTCGGGCCCGTACCCGCGAACATCGACGTACGTGACTGGGTGCCGCAGGTGGCGGTCCTGGAGCAGGCCGACGCGTTCATCACGCACGCGGGTGCGGGCGGCAGTCAGGAGGGGCTCGCCACCGCCACGCCGATGGTCGCCGTCCCGCAGGCCGTCGACCAGTTCGGCAACGCCGACATGCTCCAGGGTCTCGGCGTCGCCCGGCACGTCCCGAAGGAGGAGGCGACGGCCCAGAACCTGCGGGCTGCGGTCCTCGCCCTCGTCGACGACCCGGAGGTCGCGCGCCGTCTGGCCGCGATCCGCGAGGAGATGGCGCGGGAGGGCGGCACCCGTCGGGCGGCCGACCTCATCGAGGCCGCACTGCCCACCCCGCACGACGACCGGGCGTAGCGCCTGTCACGGACGTCCACCGGGGAGTCGCGCCGTCGATGAGGCGATCCGTCCGGTTTGTTATTACAGAACCTTGTTGAACAAGTCACAGGTGTATGTAGGTCTTGATCTGGTCGCGTCAATCGGTCAGGGTTTCGTCTCAACCCCCGGAGATCTTCCGGAGATTGCCGGGGGCCGCACGAAATAACGCGCCCCCACGCGCGTAGAACATCTTCCCCCCACATCACCAAGAGGAGACCCCTCTTCATGGCACTTCACCAGCGTGCACGCACGATGAAGCTGACCGCGGCCATAGCCACGGCGGCGACGGCGGTCGGCGTGACGGTCTTCACCGGCGGCTTCGCGGGAGCCTCGGCCCCCGCCGAGGGCAAGGTCTACGGCCTCGACGCCCGGGGCGCCGTCTCCGGCAGCTACATCGTGCTGCTCGACGCGAAGGCGGACACCGCCGCCAAGAAGGACCTCGCCGAGGAGTACGGCGGCACCCTGAGGCGGAACTACGCCTCCGCCGTCAACGGTTTCTCCGTACAGGGACTTTCGGAGACCGAGGCCAAGCGGCTCGCCGCCGACAAGTCGGTCGGCAAGGTGGTCCAGAACAAGAAGTTCCACATCGACGCCGTCCAGGACAACCCGCCGTCCTGGGGCCTGGACCGCATCGACCAGACGGCCACCGCCGGTGACGGCAAGTACACCTACCCCGACAGCGCGGGTGAGGGAGCGACCGCGTACGTCATCGACACCGGCGTCCGCGTCAGCCACAAGGACTTCGGCGGCCGTGCCTCCTCCGGCTTCGACGCCGTCGACAACGACGACAGCGCCGACGACGGCAACGGGCACGGCACACACGTCGCCGGGACCATCGCCGGAACCGCGCATGGCGTCGCCAAGAAGGCGAAGATCGTCGCCGTCCGCGTCCTGGACGACGAGGGCTCCGGCACCACCGAACAGGTCGTCGCGGGCATCGACTGGGTGACCGCCCACCACCAGGGCCCCTCCGTCGCCAACATGTCGCTCGGCGGCGGCGTCGACGAGGCACTGGACGCGGCGGTGCGGAAGTCGATCGCCTCGGGCGTCACCTACGCGGTCGCGGCGGGCAACGAGTCGGCGGACGCCGCGACCTCCAGCCCGGCCCGTGTCCCCGAGGCCATCACGGTCGCCTCCTCCACCAAGGGCGACGAGCAGTCGTCCTTCTCCAACTACGGCTCCCTCGTGGACATCTACGCCCCCGGCTCGGACATCACCTCCGACTGGAACACCGGGGACACCGCCACGAACACCATCTCCGGTACGTCGATGGCGACCCCGCACGTCGTCGGCGCCGCCGCCGTCTACCTCGCCGGACACCCCGACGCGACCCCGGCCGACGTAGCGAAGGCCCTCACCGGCGGCGCCACCGCCGACGCCGTCAAGAACGCCTCAGCCGGCACCCCGAACAAGCTCCTGAAGATCGTCGAGTAGCGGCACCCCACGACCGACGGCCGCCGCGCCCGCCCCCACGGGGCACGGCGGCCGTCCTGCCGTTCCTGCCTATCGTGTGCGGATGACGACCAACAGATACGCGGCACTGCTGCGCGGCATCAACGTAGGCGGCAACAAAAAGGTGCCGATGGCCCGGCTGCGACCGCTCGTCGAGGGGCTCGGGTGCACGGAGGTGCGCACCTACCTGCAGAGCGGCAACGTCACCTTCGCCGCGGACGACCGCGACGAGACCTCGCTCGCACGCGCTGTCGAGGCGGCCGTCCACGCCGAGTTCGGCTTCGCGGTGGACGTCGTCGTACGGGACCACGCGTACCTGGCGGCCGTCATGGCGGCGTGCCCCTTCCCCGCGGCCGACCTCCCGGGCACACAGGTGCACGGCACGTACTTCTCGGAGCCGGTGACGGCGGAGCGGTTCGCCGGCCTCGACCCGGCGGCGTACGCCCCTGAGGAGTTCCGGCTCGGCGACCGCGCCCTGTACCTCTACGCCCCCGGCGGCCTCGGCGTCTCGAAGCTGGGCGCCCAACTCGCCCGGCCCGCGCTGAACAAGGGCCTGATCGCGACGAGCCGCAACTGGAACACCGTGGTCAAACTGGTGGAGCTCACGAGCGGGGCGTGAGCGCGTCCAGCCGGTCCATGTCGTCCGCGGTGAGCCGCACGTCCACCGCGCCCAGGTTCTCCTCCAGGTGTGCGAGGGTTCCGGTGCCCGGCGTCGGGCACAGCACGGGGGAGTGGTGCAGCAGCCAGGCGAGAGCGATCTGCGCCGGGGTCGCGCCGTGCGCCGCCGCGATCTCGGCGCACACGGGGTGGCCGGTGAGACCCCCGTTGCCCAGCGGGAACCACGGCAGGAACGCGATGCCGCGCGCCTCGCACAGCCTGAGCAGCGGCTCCGAGACGCGGTCCAGGAGGTTGTACCGGTTCTGCACGGAGACGACCGGGACGATGTCGAGCTCCAGGACCGCCCGCACCTGCTCCGCCGTGACCGAGTCGAGGCCGACGTGCCGGATCTTGCCCGCGTCCCGCAACTCCCGCAGCGCGCCGAGCTGTTCGGCCACCGGCACCCCGGGGTCGAGCCGGTGGAGCTGGTACAGGTCGATGCGGTCCAGGCGCAGTCGGCGCAGGCTCGCCTCGCACATCGCGCGCAGCCGCTCGGGCCGCCCCTCGACGTGCCAGGACTCGGCCGAGTCGCGGACGACACCCCCCTTCGTCGCGATCACCAGCCCGTCGGCGTACGGATGCAGGGCCGCGGCGACCCGCTCCTCGGCCACGTCCGGGCCGTAGTTGTCTGCGGTGTCGATCAATGTCACACCCAGCTCCACGGCGCGGCGCAGCAGCGCGGTCGCCTCCGCGTCGGTGCCGCGCGGGCCCCAGCAACCGGGCCCGGTCAGGTGGACGGTGCCGTAGCCGAGACGGCGTACGGGCAGGTCGGGACCGATGCGGAAGCCTGGCCGGAGTGCGGGATGTGTCATGGCGCGACCGTAACCGACGTGTTCATGAAAAGGTCATCAGCATGCGCTATCTCATCATCGGAGCGGGGGCGGTCGGCGGCGCCATCGGCGGCCGGCTCGCCCAGGCGGGCCACGACGTCGTCCTCGTCGCGCGAGGCAAGCAGTACGAGGCACTGCGCGACCAGGGGCTGACGCTCCGGACCCCGGACGGACCCCACACCCACCGGCTGCCCGTCGTCGACGGACCCGAGGCGCTCGGCACCCTGCACGCCGACGACGTGCTGATCCTCGCAGTGAAGACGCAGGACAGCGCCGCCGCGCTCGCCGCCTGGGGCCCCCGGCCGGTCGCGGGCGGCGGCACCGCGGCCCGGCGACTGCCGCTGATCTGCGCGCAGAACGGCGTGGAGAGCGAGCGGCTCGCGCTGCGCACCTTCCAGCGCGTGTACGCGATGTGCGTCTGGCTGCCCGCCACCTTCGTGGAGCCCGGCGTCGTACGCGCCGACGGCACCCCCCTCACCGGCATCCTGCACCTGGGCCGCTGTCCCGAGGGCAGCGACGACACGGCGCGGGCCGTCGCCGCCGACCTGGAGCGGTCGCATTTCGAGGCACCCGTCGTGGCCGACGTCATGCGCTGGAAGTACGCCAAGCTCCTCGCCAACCTCGCCAACGCGATCGAGGCGGTCTCCGGCGTGCTCACCAGTGAGGAGAGCACCGCCCTGTTCCGGCGGGCCCGCGCCGAGGGCGAGGCCGTGCTCGCGGCGGCCGGGATCGCGTACACGCCGCGCGACGAGGAGGACAAGGCGCGGGCCGGCAAGATCCGGTTCGAGCCGTCCGACAGGACGCCGCGCGGCGGCGGCTCCTCCTGGCAGTCCCTCCAGCGGGGCACCGGCACCATCGAGGCGGACTACCTCAACGGCGAGATCGCCCTCCTCGGCCGCCTGCACGGCGTGCCGACCCCGGTCAACGACGTCCTCCAGGAGTATGCCGACCGGGCGGCGCGGGAACGGCGTCCGGCGGGCGCGACGTCCGTGGCCGAGCTGACCGCGGCGGTCGACGCGCACCGCTGAGCGGCCTGTCGCGTTTGTTCAAGAAGGGCCGGGGTGCCGGGCCGTAGCGTCGGAGCCATGGAAGAACGCATGGACACCGTGTACCCGTACCTCGTCGAAGCCGCCGCCGAGGCCACCCGTGTCGCGGCGGGCGTCGACCCCGACCTGCTCGACGCGCCCTCCCACTGCGGCGACTGGGACGTGCGCGCCCTCGTCGACCACTGGGTGCTGTACACCTCCCACGGCCTCGAACACCGCGCCCGGCGCGCCGAGTTGCCCGAGGAGCTGACCGGCCGGGACTTCGCCGCCGACGAGGACTGGGCCGCGCGCTACGCCGCCCAGCTCGACCGCGCCGTCGCCGCCTGGGCCGCACCCGAGGTCTGGGACGGCACCATCGACCTCGGCTTCGCGCAGCAGCCCGCCCCCGAGGTCGCCGCCCTCATCTGGGCCGAACTCGTCCTGCACGGCTGGGACGTGGCCCGCGCCACCGGCCAGGAGTTCCACGTCTCGGACGGCGCCGCCGCGCTGCTGCTCCACGTGGTCGGCAAGAACGCCGCCCTGTACCGCCGGTACGAGGGATTCGCGGAACCCGTCGAGGTGGCGGACGACGCGTCCGTGTACGCGCGGGCGCTCGCGCTGAGCGGCCGCGACCCCGAGCCCGTCAGGCCCTGACGGGCTCGGCGTGCTCGCCGCGCCACGCGTCCCGCCGTGCCCATCGCACGGCGGGGCCCACCCCGAGGCCCGCCCCGACGAACAGCGCCCCGAGCACGGCCCAGCCCACCGCCCCGTGGTCGATCGCCGTGACCGTGACCAGGGCGGGCGCGGCCATCGTCGCCGCGGCCTGCCCCGAGTTGAACACGCCCTGGTAGACGCCCTGCGCGCGGGCGTCCGCCAGTCCGTAGCCGACGGTCCAGCCGCCCGCCGCCGACAGCACCTCGGCGAGCACCTGCACCACCGCCCCCGCCAGCAGGACCACGAGCGCCCCCAGCGGTGACAGCCCCGCCGTGCACGCGAACACCGCGCACGCCAGCGCAAGCAGCAGCCCCGAGCGGCGCATCGCCCGGACCGCGCCCGGCAGGTCCTCCACGCCCCGGGTCGCCCGTACCTGGAACAGCGCCACCAGCACACAGTTGAGGACCATGATCAAGGCGGCCGACCAGCGCGGCGCGTCCGTGTGCCGCACGATCCACAGCGGCAGCCCCACCTCCAACAGGCTGTACTGGAGCGCCAGTACTGCATTGAGGCAGGTCACGCTCAGGTACGGCAGATCGCGTACCGCCCGCAGCCGGCCCCGCCCGGGCACGTCGTCCACCACCGGGCACCGCGCGGCACCGCCCGGCAGCCGGTGCACCAGCAGCGCGGACACGACGAACGCCACCGCGTCGAGAAGGATCAGCACCGTGTACCCGGCCCTGCTGTCCACCTGGAGGGCCAGCGCACCGAACGCGCCGCCCGCGCCCATCCCCACATTGGTGACCATCCGCAGATGCGCCCGGCCCTCCACCCGCGTCCCGGCGGGCAGCACATCGGCGTACAGCGCGTTGCGCACCCCCATGCTCGCCTGGCACAACGCCGCGTACCCGATCGCCGTCGCCAGGAAGGAGGCGTACGAACCGATCACCGTGTACGCCGCCAGCATCACCCCGCACCCGATCCACAGCGCGGTCAGCACCGGGCGGCGCCCCCACCGGTCCGACGCCCACCCCGCGGGCACCCCCGCCGCGATCCCGAACAGGCCCGCCACGGTCAGGCCCACCCCGACCGACGTGGCGCCGAGGCCGACGATCCGGGTGAAGTACAGAACGCTCACCGGGAAGAACAGGCCGCGCCCGAAGGCGTTGAGGAGCGTGAACAGGGAGAGGCGCAGCAGCAGCGGGTCGGTGGGCAACATCCCGGCCAGACGGGTCGTCCGGGCCGGCCGGGGCGGCGAAGTGGTCATGAGCACAGGAAACCCGGGTTCCGCGGCCCACCGACATTCCTTTAGCGTGCGGCTAAAGGGTCAGGGGCGTGCCAGGGACGTGCCAGGGGGTGACATGATCGAGTTCCGGTTCGTCGTCGGCGACCTCGCCCGTACGTCCTTCGCGTACTCGCCGCTCCAGGAAGCCGTGTACTCCCTGCGCTGCTGGCGCGATCCCGCCCGCTACCCGCACCAGCGGCCGTGGCTGCGCCGGCTCGGCCCCGCCTTCGGCAGGCAGGACACCGAACTGCTCACCGCGCTCGTCGCGCCGAGCCTGTGGCTCCCGGACTTCCTCACCCCGCGCCCGGACCGGCCGAGACCCGCCGTCGAGAGGCAGCTCGCCGAACTCGGCCGCACCCCGCCGGACGTCGTCGGAGCCCAGTTCACGGCGGCGTACGGCTCCGCGCCCCTGCCACCCGTGGTGCGCCGGGGCCTCGCCGACCCGGCCGCCCTCCTCGCCCGGATCGTCGCCGCCCTGGACGGCTACTGGCGGGACTGCCTCGCCCCGGACTGGTGGCCGCGCGTGCACGCCGTCCTGGAGGCCGACCTCGCCCACCGCGGCAAGATCCTCGCCGAGGAGGGCGCGGGCGGCCTCTTCGCGAGCCTCGACCCGCGCCTGAGCTGGAGCGGGGAAGTCCTCACCCTGGTCAAGAAGTTCGACCGGCACCCCTGGCCCGAGGCCGACATCGAGATCGGTGGCCGGGGCCTCGTCCTGATCCCCACCATGTTCGCCCTGGGCGCGCACACCAACATCGACCCGGTGCTGCCGCCGCTGCTCAGCTACCCGGCCCGCGGCCGTGCCACCATCTCCGAGACCCCGCCGCCGGCCACCGGTGAGGCCGTCACCCGGCTCCTCGGCGCCGCCCGCGCCCGCCTCCTGCACCTCCTGCGGGAACCGGCGTCCACCACGGAACTGGCCCACCGCCTCGGCGTCACCCCGGGCGCGGTCAGCCAGCACCTGTCGGTCCTGTACGACGCGGGGCTGCTGACACGGGCCCGCTCCGGGCGGAGCGTGCGGTACGTACGCAGTGAACTGGGGGAGCGGCTGTGCGGCTGACCGGACCGGCCCTTCAGGCCCCGAGCGCCGCCAACTCCGGTACCAGCGCCTCCTGATAGCGGTGCAGCAGCACCCGCGCCACCTCGGGCGCCGGGCCGAGCACGTCGGCGAGGACGTCCGCCCCGGCCGCGCCGCGCGCGATCCGGTCCGGCAGGCGGCCCGGGGCCAGGACGTAGGGGGCGACCGCGACCCGGTCGCAGCCGAGGGCGCGCAGCTCCCGTACGGCGTCCTCCGTGCGGGGCAGGGAAGCGGAGGCGAACGCAGGCCGCACGGCGCACCAACCGGTGTGCCGCCACTCCCGCGCGATATCAGCGATCACTGCGATCGCCTCCGGGTCGGAGGAGCCCGCCGAGGCCAGCACGAGACCCGTCGTGGGCTTGTCGCCCGGGGTGAGCCCGGCCTCGTACAGGCGCCGCTCCAGGGCGGAGCGGAGCAGGGGCGACGGGCCGAGGACGCCGGCCTGGCGGATCCGCAGCACGCGCGGGGCCTCGCGCAGCACCGCGGGGATGTCGGACTTGGCGTGGAACGCGCGGGTCAGGAGGAGGGGGAGGGCGACGACATCGCGGACGCCCTCCGCCGCCAGGGACTCCAACACTCCCCGCACGGAAGGGACGTTGAACTCCAGGAACGCCGTCTCCACCCGCACGCCGGGACGCTGTGCCCGCACCTCGCGCACGAGGGCGTGCACGGTCGCGGCGTGCCGCGGGTCGCGGCTGCCGTGGGCGATGACCAGGAGGGCGGGCGGGTGGTGCACGGTCCGGCTCAACTCTTGACGAGGAGGCCGCGGCTGCGCAGCACGCGGCGCTCCAACGGGCTGAAGATCAGCAGGTCGATGACGATGCCGACGATCAGGATGAGCAGGATCGCCAGGAACACCATGGGCATGGAGGAGGCGTTGCGGCCGTTCTCCAGGAGCTGGCCGAGGCCGACGCCCAGATCGGGTGAGGACGCGATGATCTCCGCCGCCATGAGCGAGCGCCAGGAGAACGCCCAGCCCTGCTTGAGCCCTGCCAGGTAACCGGGCAGGGACGCCGGCAGGACGATGTGCCACAGGCCGCGCACCCCGGTGGCGCCGAGCGTGCGGCCCGCGCGCAGGAACAGCGGCGGCACCTGGTCGACGCCGGACACCAGACCGTTGGCGATCGAGGGGACGGCGCCGAGCAGGATGACCGCGTACATCATGGAGTTGTTCAGGCCGAGCCACAGGACGGCCGGGGGGACCCAGGCGACCGACGGCAGGGACTGGAGGCCGGAGAGGATCGGGCCGATCGCCGAGCGCACGAACTTCACCCGCGCCACGAGCAGACCGAGCGGTGTGCCGATGACCAGCGCGAACAGGAAGCCGAGCAGGCCGCGCGAGACGCTCGTCCAGATGTAGCCGAGCAGTTCGCCCTTGAGCCAGGCGGTCCGCACCTCGTCCCAGACCGCGGACGGCGCGGGCAGCTTCGTCGGATCGTCGACGACCTTGAAGGAGACCAGCGCCTGCCACACCACGAGCACGACGAGGACCGCCGTCAGCGGGGGCAGGATCTTCTCGCGGAACGTCCGGCGGAACGGGACACGTCCGGTGTCCACGCTCTCCAGGGCGTCGAGCCCCGCCTCCAGGCCCGCCAGGTCGTCCTTGCCGGTCCGGGCGGGACCGGTCTTCTCGACCTCGTCGACGGTGGCCGTCGGTTCAGTCCTTGCCATGACGGCGGATCTCCCCACGCAGTTGTTCGGTGATCTCGACGGACAGCTCGGCCACGTCCGCGTCCTCGATGCGGCGCGGCTGCGGGATGTCCACCGTCCACTCGTGGGCGATGCGCCCGGGCCGCGACGACAGGAGCACCACCCGCTCGGCGAGCCGCACCGCCTCGCGCACGTTGTGCGTGACGAACAGGACGGAGACGTTGGTCTCGCGCCAGATCCGGGTCAGCTCGTCGTGCAGCACGTCCCGCGTGATCGCGTCGAGCGCCGCGAACGGTTCGTCCATCAGCAGCAGTCCGGCGTCCTGGGCGAGCGCCCGCGCCAGGGCCACCCGCTGGCGCATGCCGCCGGACAGCTCGTGCACGCGCTTGCCGTACGCGCCGTGCAGCCGGACCAGTTCGAGCAGTTCCTCGGCGCGCGTGCGCCGCTCGTTCTTCGCGACTCCCCTGAGCTTCAGGGCGAGTTCGATGTTCTTGCCCGCGGTCAGCCACGGGAAGAGGGCGTGCTCCTGGAACATCAGGGCCGGCCGGCCGTCCGTCGCGATGGTGCCCGCGGACGGCCGGTCGAGCCCGGCCACCAGGTTGAGCAGCGTCGACTTGCCGCATCCGGAGGCCCCCAGGAGCGTGACGAACTCGCCCGGCGCGACATCGAGCGTGATGTCGTCCAGGACGAGCTGGGGGCCCGCCGGTGTGGCGAAGGACTTCGAGACGTGCTCGATCCGGGCCGCCCTGCCGCCCGTCGCGGTGGCGGAGTCGCCCGCCTTGGCCAGAGTCGTCGCCATGGTCGTCACCTCCTGGGAATCTCGTGAACTCGGCTCGTGCTCGGGCTACTTGACGCCGAGACCGGCGTCGTCGACCTTGGTGCCGCCCTCGGCCGCGAGGACCTTGTTGAGCGGCTTCAGGTCGTAGATGCCGGTCAGGTCCGGCTTCTCCAGGAGGCCCGCCTTCACCGCGTGGTCCGCCTCGGAGTCGAGGGTCGCGGCCAGCGGGTCATCGGTGAACTCGATGGACTTCCACGCCGGGTCGAGCACCTTCGCCGGGAGCGCCTTGCCCGAGTCCGACTCCAACTGCTTGTTGGCGGCGGCCTTCGCCTCGTCCGGGTTCTCGTTTATCCACTTGTTCGTCTTCACCGAACCGCGCAGGACCGCCTCGACGACGTCCGGGTGCTCCTTGAGGAACGACTGCTTCACGATGATGTTCGTGATGACGAACTTCTTGTCCGGCCACAGGTCCGCCTCGTCCAGCAGCACCTTGGCGCCCTCGGCGACCAGCTTGGACGCGGTCGGCTCCGGCACCCACGCGCCGTCGACGGAGCCGGACTTGTAGGCGTCGGGCGTGATCTTGTTGTCCGTGCGGACCACCGACACGTCGCCCTTGCCGGAGTTGGCGTCGACCTTCCAGCCCTTCTCGGCGATCCAGTTCAGGAACGCGACGTCCTGCGTGTTGCCGAGCTGCGGGGTGGCGATCTTCTTGCCCTTGACGTCGTCCAGGGACTTGATCTTCTTCGGGTCGACGACGAGCTTCACGCCGCCGGAGGCCGAACCACCGATGATCCGGAGGGACTTGCCCTGCGACTTGGTGTAGCCGTTGATGGCGGGGGAGGGGCCGATCCAGCCGATGTCGATGGAGCCGCTGTTGAGCGCCTCGATCTCGGAGGGTCCCGCGTTGAAGACCTGGTACTTCGCCTGCGTGCCCTTGAGCTCCTTCTGGAAGAAGCCCTTCTGGTTGCCGACGAGGGCGGTGCCGTGGGTCAGGTTCCCGAAGTAACCGATCTTCACGGTGTCCGCGGAGAGGGCCTTGCCCTTGGCGGAGACGTTCTCCTTGGAGCTGTCGTCGCTGTCCGAGCCGTAGCCGCAGGCCGTCGCGGTGAGCGCGAGGAGCGGCAGGGTGGCGACGGCGAGGAGGCCACGGCGCGTAAGGGTGGAACGGTTGGCAGGCACGGGAGGTCTTCCCCTCGTTGGCCCGGCGGTCACGCGGTCAGGGCGTGGCCGGGAGGTCGGCAGATCTTCGTCTTCGTCGTACGGCGTGGGGGGTGTGGGCGCGCAAGCGGTGCGCGTACGTCATCGCGCACATCGCGCGACCCCGCCCTGTCCGCTGCCGAGGGCGCCGCTGCCGACGCGACCGCCCTCTTTCGCGAACGTGCCGTAGTAGTCGATGGAGGTCATGTCAGAAGTCCCAGCCGTCCTCGTCGACGACGGCGGCCGGCGTCTCGGCGGTGGCGAACGCCTCGCCGGCCATCCCGGCCGCGAGCGTCGTCCCGTCCGCCGGGTCGATCAGCAGGAACGAGCCGGTGCGCCGCGAGTCCGCGTAGTTGTCGAGCGCCAGCGGCTCGGCGGTGCGGATCTTGACGCGGCCGATGTCGTTGGCGACGAGCTGCCCCGGCTCGGGGTGCTGGGAGAGGTCGTCGAGCGTGAGCCGCGACGGGATCTCCTTGACGATCGCCTTGACCGTGCGGGTGGTGTGCTTGAGCAGCACCCGCTGGCCGACGGCGAGCGGCGTGTCCGCGACGTGGCAGACGGTCGCCTCGACGTCCTGCGAGGTGGCGGGCGCGTCGTGGCTCGGCACGATCAGGTCGCCACGCGAGACGTCGATGTCGTCCGCCAGGAGGAGGGTGACGGACTGCGGCGTCCACGCCACGTCGACGGACGTGCCCAGCAGGTCGATCCCGGCGACCTTGGACGTCCGGCCGGAGGGCAGTACGGTGACGGACTCGCCGACCCGGAACGTGCCCGCGGCGATCTGCCCCGCGTACCCCCGGTAGTCGGGGTGCTCGGCGGTCTGCGGCCGGATCACGTACTGCACGGGCAGCCGGGCGTGGCAGCCGGTGAGGTCGTGGCTGACCGGGACCGTTTCCAGGTGTTCGAGGACGGTCGGGCCGCCGTACCAGTCCATGTTCGCGGAGGGCTCCACGACGTTGTCACCGGCGAGCGCGGAGATCGGGATGGCGGTGATCTCCGGGACGCCGAGGCCCACGGCGTACGCGGTGAACTCCTCGGCGATCTTCGCGAAGACGCTCTCCTTGTAGTCGACGAGGTCCATCTTGTTGACCGCGAGAACGACGTGCGGGACGCGCAGCAGCGCGGCGACCGCGGCGTGCCTGCGGGTCTGCTCGATGACGCCGTTGCGGGCGTCGACCAGGACCACGGCGAGGTCGGCGGTGGAGGCGCCGGTGACCATGTTCCGGGTGTACTGCACGTGGCCGGGGGTGTCGGCCAGGATGAAGCGGCGCCGGGGCGTGGCGAAGTAGCGGTAGGCCACGTCGATGGTGATGCCCTGCTCACGCTCGGCGCGCAGGCCGTCGGTGAGCAGCGCGAGGTCCGGCTCGGCGGCGCCGCGCGAACGCGAGGCGGACGCTACGGCCTCCAACTGGTCGGTGAGGACCGATTTGGAGTCGTGCAGCAGACGGCCCACGAGCGTGGACTTGCCGTCGTCGACGGAGCCGGCCGTGGCGAACCGCAGCAGCGTGGTGGCCGAGAGTCCGGCCAGCTCTTCGGTGGTGGTGCCGGTGGTGCTCATGTCTAGAAGTACCCCTCGCGCTTACGGTCTTCCATCGCGGCCTCGGACATCTTGTCGTCGGCGCGGGTGGCACCCCGCTCGGTGAGACGGGAGGCGGCGATCTCGACGATGACCTTCTCGATGGTGGTCGCGTCCGAGTCGACGGCGCCGGTGCAGGACATGTCGCCGACGGTGCGGTAGCGCACCTGCCGGGTCTCGACCGTCTCGCCCTCCTTGGGGCCGCCCCAGTCACCCGCCGTCAGCCACATGCCGTTGCGGCTGAACACCGGACGCTCGTGGGCGTAGTAGATCTGCGGCAGGTCGATGTTCTCGCGGGCGATGTACTGCCACACGTCCAGCTCGGTCCAGTTGGACAGCGGGAAGACGCGGACGTGCTCGCCGGGCGCGTGGCGGCCGTTGTAGAGCTGCCACAGCTCGGGGCGCTGGCGGCGCGGGTCCCACTGGGAGAACTCGTCACGGAGGCTGAACACGCGCTCCTTGGCGCGCGCCTTCTCCTCGTCGCGGCGTCCGCCGCCGAAGACCGCGTCGAACCGCTCGGCCTGGATCTTCTCCGTGAGCGGGAGCGTCTGGAGCGGGTTGCGGGTGCCGTCCGGGCGCTCCTTGAGCACCCCGCGGTCGATGTAGTCCTGCACGGAGGCGACGTGCAGCCGCAGGCCGTGCTCGGCCACGACGCGGTCGCGGTACTCCAGGACCTCGGGGAAGTTGTGCCCGGTGTCGACGTGCAGCAGCGAGAAGGGGATCGCGGCCGGGGCGAACGCCTTCAGCGCCAGGTGCAGCATGACGATCGAGTCCTTGCCGCCGGAGAAGAGGATCACCGGCCGCTCGAACTCGCCCGCCACCTCGCGGAAGATGTGCACCGCCTCGGACTCCAGGGCGTCCAGGTGGCTGAGCGCGTACGGGCTGTCGGTCTCCTCGGAGACGGTCACTACGGTCGTCATGCGGCGAGACCCCTTTCGGTGAGCAGCGCGCGGAGCGCCGCCGCGGACTCCTGCACACTCTGCTGGTGCGACTCGATGCGCAGGTCGGGCGATTCCGGTGCCTCGTACGGGTCGTCGACCCCGGTGAGCCCGGTGAGCTCGCCCGCGGCCTGCTTGGCGTAGAGGCCCTTCACGTCGCGTTCGGAGCAGACCTCCACCGGGGTGGCGACGTGCACCTCCAGGTAGGCGGTGCCGCCCTCCTGGTGGCGCTTGCGCACCGCCTCGCGGCTGTCCGCGTACGGGGCGATGACCGGGACGAGCGTCAACACGCCGTTGCGGGCGAGGAGTTCGGCCAGGAAGCCGATGCGCCGCACGTTGGTGTGCCGGTCCTCGCGGCTGAAGCCGAGGCCCGCCGAGAGGTACTCGCGGATCTCGTCGCCGTCGAGCACCTCGACGCGGTGGCCCTCGGCGCGCAGCGTGTCCGCCAGTGCGTAGGCGATGGTGGTCTTGCCGGCGCTCGGCAGACCCGTGAGCCAGATCGTGGCTCCGGTCACTTGCTTCTCCAAAGTCTGTATACGGCCCATGGGTTCAGCCGTGGATTCCGCACTCGGTCTTGGCCCGGCCCGCCCAGCGTCCGGCGCGGGCGTCCTCGCCCTCCAGGAGGCGGCGGGTGCACGGGGCGCAGCCCACGGACCCGTAGCCGTCCGTCAGGAGGGGGTTCGTGAGGACGCCGTGCTCTTGGACGTACGCGTCGACGTCGTCCTGCGTCCAGCGGGCGATCGGCGAGACCTTGACCTTCTGCCGCTTCTCGTCCCAGCCGACGACCGGGGTGTTCGCGCGGGTCGGGGACTCGTCGCGGCGCAACCCCGTCGCCCACGCGGCGTACTTGGCCAGCCCCTCCTCAAGGGGCTTCACCTTCCGCATCGCGCAGCACAGGTCGGGGTCGCGGTCGTGCAGCTTCGGGCCGAACTCGGCGTCCTGCTCGGCGACGGTCTGCCGGGGCGTGAGCGTGATGACGTTGACGTCCATCACGGCCTCGACGGCGTCGCGGGTGCCGATGGTCTCCTCGAAGTGGTATCCCGTGTCGAGGAAGACGACGTCGACACCGGGCATGGCACGCGAGGCGAGGTGGGCGACGACCGCGTCCTCCATGGACGAGGTCACGCAGAACTTCTCACCGAAGGTCTCTGTCGCCCACCGGAGGATCTCCAGGGCGGAGGCGTCCTCCAGGTCGCGCCCGGCCTGCTCGGCGAGCGCCTTCAACTCAGCAGTGTCCGAGGTGACGTGAGCTGTCGTCATATCTGTTCCCCTCCACCGTCGTTGCGCTGAACTCCTCGGGCGAGCAGCCCGAGGAACTTCAACTGGAAGGCTCGGTTGCAGGCGCCGCATTCCCAGGCGCCGTGACCTTCTTCGTTCGGCCGAAGGTCCTCGTCGCCGCAGTACGGGCAGTAGAAGGGGGCCGCTCGCTCGCTCATGACAGGGCCTCCTCGGAGGCGCGGGTGGTCCAGGTGGCGAACCGCTCGCCGTCCTCGCGCTCCGCCTGGAAGCGCTTGAGGACCCGCTCGATGTAGTCGGGCAGCTCCGCCGAGGTGACCTTCAGACCGCGCACCTTGCGGCCGAACCCGGCCTCCAGGCCGAGCGCGCCGCCGAGGTGCACCTGGTAGCCCTCGACCTGCTCGCCGTTCTCGTCGAGCATGAGCTGCCCCTTGAGACCGATGTCCGCGACCTGGATACGGGCGCAGGCGTTCGGGCAGCCGTTGAGGTTGATGGTGAGCGGTTCGTCGAACTCCGGGAGGCGGCGCTCCAGTTCGTCGATGAGCTGGGAGCCGCGCGCCTTGGTCTCGACGATGGCGAGCTTGCAGAACTCGATGCCGGTGCAGGCCATGGTGCCGCGCCGGAACGTGGAGGGGCGGGCGGTGAGGTCGAGCGCCTCCAACCCCTCCACCAGCGAGTCGACCCGGTCCTGCTCGACGTCGAGGACGATCATCTTCTGCTCGACCGTGGTGTGGACCCGGCCGGAGCCGTGCGCCTCGGCCAGGTCGGCGATCTTGGTGAGCGTGGCGCCGTCGACGCGGCCCACGCGCGGGGCGAAGCCCACGTAGAACCGGCCGTCCTGCTGGCGGTGCACACCGATGTGGTCGCGCCACTGCTGCGAGGGCTGCGCCGGGGCGGGCCCGTCGATGAGCTTGCGCCCGCCCAGGTACTCGTCCTCAAGGACCTGGCGGAACTTCTCCGGCCCCCAGTCGGCGACCAGGAACTTCAGACGGGCGCGGGTGCGAAGGCGGCGGTAGCCGTAGTCGCGGAAGATCGAGATGACGCCCTCGTAGACGTCGGGCACGTCGTCGATCGGCACCCAGGCGCCGAGGCGTACCCCCAGCTTGGGGTTGGTGGACAGACCGCCGCCGACCCACAGGTCGAAGCCGGGGCCGTGCTCGGGGTGGACGACGCCGACGAACGAGACGTCGTTGATCTCGTGCACCACGTCCAGGAGCGGCGATCCCGAGATGGCCGTCTTGAACTTACGGGGCAGGTTCGAGTACGCCGGGTTGTTCAGGACCCGGCGCTTGATCTCCTCCAGGGCCGGCGTCGCGTCGATGATCTCGTCCTCGGCGATGCCCGCGACCGGCGAGCCGATCATCACGCGCGGGGTGTCGCCGCAGGCGGTGACGGTCGACAGGCCGACGGCCTCCAGGCGGTTCCAGATCTCGGGCACGTCCTCAATCCGGATCCAGTGGTACTGGACGTTCTGCCGGTCGGTGATGTCGGCCGTGCCGCGCGCGAACTCCTGCGAGATCTCGCCGATGACCCGGAGCTGCCGTGTGGTGAGCCGTCCGCCGTCGATGCGCACGCGCAGCATGAAGTACTCGTCGTCCAGCTCCTCCGGCTCCAGGACGGCGGTCTTGCCACCGTCGATCCCGGGTCGGCGCTGGGTGTACAGACCCCACCAGCGCATGCGTCCGCGCAGGTCGTTGGGGTCGATGGAGTCGAAGCCGCGCTTCGAGTAGATCGTCTCAATGCGTGTCCGCACATTGAGACCGTCGTCGTCCTTCTTGAACTGCTCGTTGCCGTTGAGCGGCGTGTGGTGGCCCACGGCCCACTGGCCCTCGCCGCGGTGACGGCTCACCTTGCGGCGGGGCGCGGCGGCAGCAGGCTTTTCCGGGGTGGCGGCCATGGATGTACGTCCTTCACAACAAGCTGGCTCAGGCGGCTCTGACCAGCACACTTCGCGCAGGGCGCGGCGGTGCGCCAGGAGATCAGGTGAGGTGGGGAAACGTCGGCGGTGCTGGTTCTCTCAGCGCGCCGGACAGATGGCGCTGGACATGCGGCCGTAGTCGACGTGCCGTCGACTCACCAAGGCGATTCCAGCTTCAGACATGACGGAAGCGTGTCATGGGACTTTGGGCCCGGTCCACCATCGTCCGTCATTCGGACGCAGATGTCCCACATGGTGGACTCTGGTGGCGCCGATCACACGCCGGGCCGGAGAAAAGTCGGTTACGCCCGCAATCGCGTCAGGCGGACGGGAACGCGCCGGGCCACGGACCCGGAGCAGCCGCTTCCGGTTCCTCGGCCGTCTCCGTCCTGAACAACCGGAACCCGCGCCGCTCGTAATTGGCCATCGCGTGCTCCCCGTCGAGGCTGCACGTGTGCAGCCACACCCGCTTCGTGGGCGTCCGCTCGGGCCACCGTTCGGCCAGGTCCCAGGCGCGGGCGATCCCGTACGAGAGCAGGTGTCCGCCGATCCGGCGCCCGCGGAAGGCCGGGATGAGACCGAAGTAGACGATTTCCACGACACCGTCGTCCTGCGCGTCCAGCTCCACGTAGCCGGCCGGTGTGCCCTTCTCGTACGCGACCCAGGTCTCGGCGCCGGGCCGGCCGAGCTGCTCCTGCCACTGGGCGTACGTCCAGCCGAGCCGGTCGATCCACTTGATGTCGCCGCCGACGGACGCGTAGAGGAAACGGCTGAACTCCGGCGAGGGGACCTCGGCGCGCACGACGCGCACGTCGTCGCCGGCGGGCGGGGTCGCGGGCCGCATGTCGGAGGGGGACGTCTGCTCCAGCGACCAGGTGGTGACGGTGATGTTGCTGCTCATGCGGCCATGGCATCACGAGGGGCGGGTTCCGGCCAAGGTCGTCCGGAACGCGAACTCCGTCATGACGCGGCCTGGTCAAGTCGGCCGGTGCTGCGGGAAGATCCCGCAGCGCGACGCCACCCCCCGCATCCGGCTCACGCGAAGGATGTTCCCGATGTCACGCCCGAAGCCCCGCCGCACACCCCGCGGCCTGCTCGCCGCGGCCACCCTCACCGTGGCCCTCGCCACGCTCGCCTCGCCCGCCCTCGCCGCGCCCGCCGCCCCCCGGGCACGGATCTTCATGGTCAACCCGGTCCAGTCGTCCGGCGACCAGTCGCTGACCGACGCCAAGGACGCGGCGGCGGCCGTCCCGGACGCGGACTACGCCACGGCCGCGCTGCGCAACCTCGACGGCAGCGGCGGCCTGTCCGGCAAGTGGGCCTACGTCAGATCGGACACCGGCGCCTCGGCGGACGTGGCCACCGCCGGGACGTACACCCGCCACGACGACCGGTTCGAGCAGGTCATGGCGTACTTCTGGGTCAACGAGGCGCAGGAGTACCTCCAGTCCCTCGGCTTCGGCACCGAACTGCCCGGGGCCAACGACCGCGCCCAGCCCGTCCGCATCGACCAGTGGGGCGCCGACAACTCCTTCTTCACCGACAAGAAGGCCGAGATCCGCTTCGGCAAGGGCGGCGTCGACGACGCGGAGGACGCCGAGGTCGTCGTCCACGAGTACGGCCACGCCGTGCACAACGCCCAAGTCCCCGGATTCGGCACGTCGTCGGAGGCGGGGTCGATCGGCGAGGCGTTCGGCGACTACCTCGCGGTCGAGGTCGGTACCGCCGCCGACGCCAAGTACGGCTGGCCGAGGAAGACCGACCTGGCCTGCGTCGCGGACTGGGACTCGGTCTCGTACACGAACACCACTCCGCACTGCCTGCGCCGTATCGACACCGACAAGACGTACGCGGACAAGGTCGGCGAGGTGCACGCGGACGGTGAGATCTGGTCGCGGGCCCTGTTCGACATCCGGGGCGCGCTGGGCGCACGGGCGGCCGACCGGATCATCGTGAACGCCCAGTTCGGCTTCGCGCCGGACACCAGCTTCTCCGCCGCCGCCACGAAGACGATCGCGACGGCGCAGGAGATGTACGGGGCGACCGCGGCGAAGGCGGTCCGCGAGGCGTTCGCGGACCGGGGGATTCCCGGGGCGTGAGGTGAGGCGCGGGGCCGTGCCACCCGCACGGCCCCGCCGCGTCGGGGCCGTCGGCTGTGCAGCGCGGCATCGATGGACGACAGCGGCGTCGCGAACAGCACGCGCTCCGGGATCGCCGGTTCCTTCCACTCCTCGGCGGAGTTCCCCGCCCACTCGGTCAGCGTCCACACCTTGCCGGTGCTCTGCCAGTACGACATCGACTCGGTGCGCTTGCCCCAGCAGGCGTACGCCCGGTCGGTGCCGCAGTTCGCGGCGGCCTCGTCGACGTCGGCGTGGCCGCTGCCGTCGATGCCGAGGTAGCCGGGGCGCTCAACGACACCATCCAGAGCTTGTGTGAACATGCCCTACCGGTGCTCAGCCCCGTGGCGTCCGTGCCCTGACCACCGCAGGGGCCGCCGAGTGCGGCAGCAGCTCCCGCGGGTCGTCCGGCAGCACCACCTCCACCTCCGCGTCCTCCAGGAAGCGGTACGGGCGGTGCGACAGCAGGCCGCCCAGGTAGCGGCGGACGCGGGACATCTCCGCGCGCACCGTCACCGTCCGCGCCGGGTCCCCGAACAGGTCCTCCGCGAGACCCGCCGCACTGCGCCCGCCGCGCCGGCAGGCCAGCAGGTACAGCAACTCGGCGTGGCGCGGGCTCAGTTGGTGCGTCCAGGAACCCGCCGCGCCCGACACCTCCACCGTCCAGCGGCGCGGCCGGCTCACGTCCAGGCGTATGCGGGTCCCCGCGAGGGGCTGCGGTGCCGCGTCCACCAGGAGCAGCCAGCCGCCGGGCAGCGGCGCCACCTCGCAACGGCCGAGCGACGGCACCCAACAGGGCCCCTCGGTGAGCGACTTGGGCAGCGCCACCCGGTCGGTCAGCGGCATCCCGGTGACGGCGGCCGTCCATCCGTTGCGATCGACGGCCAGCGCCCGGCCACCCATCCGCGCGAGTGCGGGCGCCGCCACCGCGCGCAGCCGCTCCAGGGCGCCCACGTGCTGCTCGCGCAGCCGCGCCTCCGCGAGCTGCGCCACCGACCGCACCCACGACAGCGTCGCCGGATGCATCGTCTCCAGCGGGCCGCTGACGTCCACCACACCGAGCAGCCGCCCGTCGCGCGGATCCCTCACCGGCGCGCCCGCGCACGTCCACGGATCGTGCGACTGCACGAAGTGCTCGGCGGCGAACACCTGGACGGGCCGCCCGGTCACCAGCGGCGTCCCCACCCCGTTCGTCCCGACGACGTCCTCCGCCCAGAGCGCGCCCACCTCGAACCCGAGCCGGTCGCCCTTGCGGAGCACCCCGGGGTGCCCCTCCCGCCACAGCAGCCGGCCGTCGGCGTCGCTGACCACCATGATGTGCTGCGCCGCCTCGGCCACCGTCACCAGCGCCTCGCGCAGCACCGGCAGGACGGACAGGAGCGGCGAGGACCGGCGCCGCTCCTCCACCTCGTCGGCGCCGAGCAGCCCCGAGCGGATGTCGCGGTCCGGATCGACGCCGACGCGCAGCATCCGGCGCCAGGACTCGCCGATCTCCGGGCGCGGCATCAGCGGCGGGCGTTGCCCGGCGAGCATCGCCTCCCGTACACCCTTGAGCAGGCGGGAGGCGAACGCCGTGTCCATCGCGGTCAACCGCGCCAGATCGATCGTCGAGTCCTTGTTCATGCCTGAATCCTCGGTTTGCGGAGAGTTACACCTATCGTGCGCCTCCGCGTCGCGGCAAGAGCGACGTGGTCCGCACCGTTGCAACCCCCTGCAACCCTGGCGAACAGCTGTACGGCGATTGAAACTGACACCAACGCCGCCCCGGCGGCGTTCAAGCTCCTCAAGGGGCCTGAGAGGCGGGGATGGTGCCGTGTCGGCGCAGCATCATCCCCGCACCCGGGAACCCCTCAGGACACCGGGCGGGCCCGTTCCACGATCTCGGCGAGACCCAGCGTGTGCGGCAGCGTCCCGAACGCGGCGCCCCCGTCCCCGCCGAGCCGCGACGCGCAGAAGGCGTCCGCCACCTCCGCCGGCGCGTACCGCACGAGCAGCGAGCCCTGGAGCACCAGCGCGATGCGCTCCACCAGACGCCGTGCCCGCGCCTCGATGCCGTCCAGGTCGCCGAGCTCGGTCAGCAGGTCCTTCACGGCCGTGTCCAGGCGGTGGTCGGCGCCCCGGACCGTCCCGACCTCCAGCAGGAACGCGTTGAACGCCGTCGGTTCGCGTTGCAGCGCCCGCAGCACATCGAGGGCCTGGACGTTGCCCGACCCCTCCCAGACCGAGTTCACGGGCGACTCGCGCAGCAGCCGCGGCATGCCCGACTCCTCCACGTAGCCGTTGCCGCCTAGGCACTCCAGGGCCTCGGCCACGTGGGGCGTGCACCGCTTGGTCACCCAGTACTTGGCGGCGGGCACGGCGATGCGCAGGAACGCCCGCTCCCGCGCGTCGCCGCCCTCCGCGAGGTCGTACGCCGCCGCGAGCCGCAGCGCCAGCGTCGTCGCGGCCTCCGACTCCAGGGCCAGATCGGCCAGCACGTTGCGCATCAGCGGCTTGTCGACGAGCTTCGAGCCGAACGCCTCGCGGTACGTGCAGTGGTGGACCGCCTGCGCCACCGCCTGCCGCATGAGCGCCGCCGAACCCAGGACGCAGTCCAGGCGGGTCGCCGCGACCATGTCGATGAGGGTGCGCACCCCGCGCCCCTCGTCCCCGACCCGCCGCGCCCACGTGGAGTCGAACTCGACCTCGCCCGACGCGTTCGACCGGTTGCCCAGCTTGTCCTTGAGCCGCTGGATCGCGAACGGGTTGCGCGCCCCGTCCCCCAGGATGCGCGGCACGAGGAAGCACGTCGGCCCCCCGTCGGCCCGCGCCAGCACCAGGAACCCGTCCGACATGGGCGCGGAGCAGAACCACTTGTGCCCGGTGAGCGCGTACGCCCCGTCCTCCGCGAGCGCCACGGCACGCGCCGTGCCGGCCCGTACGTCGCTGCCGCCCTGCTTCTCCGTCATCGCCATGCCGAACAGCGCCCCGGCCTTCTCCGCCGCGGGCCGCAGCCCGAAGTCGTAGACGGTGGAGGTCAGCCGGGGCTCCCACACCGCGGCGAGGTCGGGCTGCGCGCGCAGCGCGGGCACCGCCGCGTGCGTCATCGACAGCGGGCACAGATGGCCCGCCTCCACCTGCGACCACACCAGGAACGCCGCCGCGCGCCGCAGATGGCCGCCGGGGCGCGTCCACGCCGCCGTCAGCCCCGCGGAGACGCCCTTGCCCAGCAGCCGGTGCCAGGCCGGATGGAAGTCGACCTCGTCGACGCGGTGGCCGTAGCGGTCGTGGGTGCGAAGGACCGGCGGGTGGGCGTTCGCCAGGCGTCCCCATTCCTGCGCCTGGTCGGAACCCGCCGCGCGGCCCAGGGTCGTGAGTTCGGACCTGGCCTCGTCCAGGAGATCCGGGTCCAGATGCCGCTCCAGGCCCTCGGTGAGGGCCCGGTCGGCGGCGAAGACGTCGTATCCCGCCAGGGGCGGAGGCTGATTGGTGACCGTGTGTGTGCTGCCCGACATGACAGCGAACCTACCGGCGAAGCGCGCGGCGGCGTCGCAGGGAGCGAGCGCACGGGCCGTCGCGAACAGCGGGCCTCGGGCCGGTACCCCTTCCGGTGGCGGATACCTTTAGGGCGTGCAGCCAGCAAGTGAATCCCCTCCACCGCCGTCCGGGCGCCTCCACCGGGCCCGCGTGCTCTACGAGAACGTCTCCAAGCGCAGGACCGCCTGGCTGTTGCTCAAGGACACCGTCAACTCGTGCATGGAGTACCGCATCCTGGGTCTCGCCGCCGAGGCGGCGTTCTTCACCCTGCTCTCCGTCCCGCCGCTGCTGCTGTCCCTGGTGGGCCTGCTCGCCTACGTCGACGCGTGGACCGGCGCCGACACGATCGCGGGCGTGCGCGACAACATCCTGGAGGCGTCCCGCACGGTCCTCACCGACCAGGGCGTGAAGGAGATCGCCCAGCCGATCCTGGACGACGTCATCAAGGGCGGCCGGCCCGACGTCATCTCCATCGGGTTCCTCATCTCCCTGTGGTCCGGTTCGCGGGCGGTGTCGACGTTCGTGGACACGGTGACCGTCATGTACGGCCTCGACGGTGTCCGCGGCATCGTCAAGACACGGCTGCTGGCCTTCCTGCTCTTCCTCATCGGTCTCGTCGTCGGCTCGGTGGCGCTGCCGCTGATGATCGCGGGGCCCGACGCGGTGATCGGCCTCGTCCCCTGGTCGGAGACGCTCGTCCAGATCCTGTACTGGCCGGTGGTGCTGGTCCTGTCGGTGGCCTTCCTGACGACGCTGTACCACGTGTCGGTCCCCGTGCGGTCGCCGTGGATCGAGGACGTGCCCGGCGCGCTGGTCTCCCTCGCCATGTGGATCCCCGGCAGCTTCCTGCTGCGTCTGTACCTCACCAACACCATCGAGGGGCCCACGATCTACGGCTCCCTCGCGGCGCCCGTCGCGGTCCTCCTGTGGATCGGCGTCTCGGCGTTCGCCGTCCTCGTCGGCGCCGCGGTCAACGCCGCGATCGACCGGGTCTGGCCGTCGGTCGCCACGGCAGCGGCCCGCGCCTCGAACGAGCGGGTCAGGACGGCGGGGGCCGCCGCGCACTACCTGGCCCGCGGATCCGCGCGGCCGGTACCCCGGGCCGGTGACCCCGATGCCGACGACCCCGACGACCCCGACATGCCGTCGGAGTTCCCCGAGCGCTGGTCGAAGTTCCTGCCCCCCGAGGACGTCACGTCCCGCCTGCGCACGCACGTACGCCGGCACGGGGACGCCCCGGACGAGGACGAGGACGAGTAGCGGCGCATGACCGGGGCCTACGCGGAGCGGACGAGCCAGGTGCCCGGGGCGGTGCTGTGGACCCGTACCGTCGCCGGGCCCGCCGCCGGGGCCGTGCTCCCCGACGGCTGCATGGACCTGATCTGGAGCGAGGGGCGGCTCTTCGTCGCCGGGCCCGACACCCGCGCCCACCCCACCGGCACGGACGCGCCGGCCCGTTCCTACGTGGGCATCCGGTTCGCCCCCGGTACCGCGCCCGCCTACCTCGGCGTACCCGCGCACGAACTGCGGGACCGGCGCGTGGAGCTGGCGGCCCTGTGGCGCGGCGCCGACGCCCGCCGCCTCGCCGAGCGCGTCGACGCCGCCCCCGACCCCGCGACGGAACTGGAGCGGGCCGCCGTCCGCCTGGTGGCCGCCGCCGCCCCGCCCGACCCGCTGCTCGCCAGGGTCGTGGCGGCCCTGGGTGCGGGTCGCGGCGTGGCCGAGGTGGCCGACATGACGGGGCTCAACGCCCGGCTTCTGCACCGGCGTTCGCTGGCCGCCTTCGGCTACGGGCCCAAGACGCTCGCCCGGGTGCTGCGGCTCCGGCGGGCCCTGGCCCTGGCCCGCGCGGGCGTCCCGTTCGCGCAGACCGCCGCCCGGGCCGGTTACACGGACCAGGCCCATCTGGCGCGGGAGGTGCGGGCCTTGACGGGCTCCACGCTCGGCGGGCTGACCCGTCAGGCGAACAGATCGACCTGATGGCCGTCCGGGTCGCGCACGACGGCGTAGCGCTGCCCCCACACCGCGTCCCACGGCTTGCTCTCCCCGTGGTGCCCGGCCTCGGTCAACGTCGCGTACGTCGCGTCGACCCCGGCCGCGTCACCGCAGTGGAAGGCGAGCGCGATCCTGCCCCGGCCCCTGTCCGCGCCGCTGTCGTCGGGGTCGAACATGAGCCGGATGCCCCCGGGCAACGTGGCCTCCACGTGCGGGAGTTTCTCGGCGCCCGCCGGGAAGGTCAGTCCCAGGAGGCGGTAGAACGCGAGCGAGGCGGCGAGATCGGTGGAGCTGATTCCGATGGCGTCCATCCGGACGGTGCTGTCAGTCATGCCGCCACCGTAGAGACGCGTACACCGCCGGGTCTTGTACGAAACGGACACCCGGCCCAGCGAGCAGGTCAGGCGCTCAGGCCTCGCGCAGCGTCGCCGCGATCCGGGCCACCGTCGGCGGGCCCACCCGGCAGCAGCCGCCGATCAGACGGGCCCCGGCCCGTCGCCAGCCGCCCACCTGCCCGGCGGTGCACGTGGGGCTGCCCCGCCAGGCCCGCGCCCGCGCGTCCCACTCCTCGCCGCTGTTGGGGTAGACCACGACGGGCTTGCCCGTCACCCGCGCCGCCACCTCGACGGCGTACGGCACGTCGGCGGGGGCGCAGCAGTTGACGCCGACCGCGATGATCTCGTCGGCGTCGGCGGCCACGGCGAACGCCTCCTCCAGCGGCTGCCCGGCCCGCGTCCGCTCCCCGGCGACGCTGTACGACAGCCACGCCGGGACCCCGAGCCCGCGCACCGAGCGCACCAGGGCCCGCGCCTCGTCGGCGTCCGGCACGGTCTCCAGGGCGAGCGCGTCGGGACCGGCCGCGGCCAGGACCTCGGCGCGCGGCCGGTGGAAGCGTTCGAGCTCGGCGACGCTCAGCCCGTACCGCCCCCGGTACTCGGAGCCGTCCGCGAGCAGCGCCCCGTACGGTCCGACCGAGGCGGCCACCCACAGGGGCCGTCCGGCGTCCGCCCGCCGCGCCGCCTCCCGGGCCAGACCGACGCTCAGGGCGAGCAGTTCGGCCGTGCGGTCCTGGTCGAAGCCCTTTTTGCCGAAGCCCTCGAAGGTCGCCTGGTAGCTGGCGGTGATGGCGACGTCCGCCCCCGCCGCGAAGTAGGCGAGGTGCGCGGCGGTGACGGCCTCGGGGTCCTCGGCGAGCAGCCGCGCCGACCACAGCTCGTCCCGCAGGTCGTGCCCGGCGGACGCGAGCTGGTTGGACAGGCCGCCGTCGAGGACGAGCGTGCCGTGGGACAGGGCGTCGGTGAGCGTGCCGGGGGAGCGCGGTGCACAGTCGCTGGTCATGAAGGGACGCTAACCGAAGCGGCCGACGCCGGCCGAAGCGGCGGACGCACGAGTTCCGTCCGCCCCGTTGACCTCCTCGTACCACCCCTCTACCTTCTCCCTGTTCGTCATCACGATGGGCGTTCGGTATCTCGTACGGCGTGGAGTTCTTCACCCCCACGAAGGAGAGCGACTGGCATGCGCAGCCCGAGACGTACGTACGTGATGCTCCTTGCCCTGTGCTGTGCGCTGGCGGCGGCCTTCCTGACCGCGGCACCGGCGCAGGCGGCCCCGCAGACCATCGCCAACGGCACGCGGTTCACCACCGGTTCGGGCGATCCCGTGCACGCGCACGGCGGGGGAGTCATCAAGGTCGGCGCGTACTACTACTGGTTCGGCGAACACCGCAACGACGACAACACCTTCCGCTACGTCGACGCGTACCGCTCCAGCGACCTGAAGAACTGGGAGTTCAGGAACCACGTCCTGACCCAGGCGAGCGCGGGCGAACTCGCCGCCGCCAACATCGAGCGCCCGAAGGTCATGTACAACGCGGCCACCGGCACGTTCGTCATGTGGATGCACAAGGAGGGCGCCACCGACTACGGCGAGGCGCGGGCCGCCGTCGCCGTCTCCGACACCGTGGACGGCGCCTACACCTACCGGGGCAGCTTCCGGCCGCTCGGCGCGCACATGTCCCGCGACCTCACCGTCTTCACGGACACCGACGGCACCGGCTATTTGGTCTCCGCCGCCCGCGACAACTACGACCTGCACCTCTACCGGCTCACCGCCGACTACACCGGCATCGCGAGCCTGGCCGCCGACCCGTGGCCCGGCGGCCACCGCGAGGCCCCCGCCCTCTTCAAGCGGGACGGCGTCTACTTCATGCTGACGTCGGGCGCCACCGGCTGGAACCCCAACCAGCAGCAGTACGCCACCGCCCCCTCCCCGGCCGGGCCCTGGACGGGCTGGAAGAACATCGGCGACGCCACGGCGTACGGCTCACAGACCGCCTACGTCCTGCCCGTGCAGGGCAGCGCGGGCACCTCCTACCTCTATATGGGCGATCGCTGGGGCAACTCCTTCGGCGCCACGGTCAACGACTCGCGGTACGTGTGGCTGCCGCTCACGTTCCCCACCTCGACGTCCATGACCATGAGCTGGACACCGGAGATCAGCGTCGACACGGCCACCGGAACGATCACCGCCACCAGCGCCACCTACGAGACGCTGACCGCCCGGCACAGCGCCAAGTGCGCCGACGTGCCGGACCGGTCGCTGCGCACGGGCGTCGCCCTCACCCAGTACACGTGCAACGGCGGCGCCAACCAGAGCTTCTGGTTCAAGCCCGTCGGCGGCGGCTTCCACGCCCTCGTCGGCCGGGGCAGTTCCCTGTGCCTCACGGAGAACGCCACGAACGTGACCCAGGAGTACTGCACCGGCGCCACCACCCAGCAGTGGCGCGCCACCACCTCCGGCGCCGACACGGCCCTCACGTCCCGCGCCTCCGGCGAATGCCTCGACGTGAACGGCGCGTCCACCGCCGACTCCGCCGTCGTCATCACCTACACCTGCAACGGCGCCGCCAACCAGCAGTGGCACCGCGGCCCTTGAAACCCCGAACGCGGAAAGAGGTGCAAGCCTTGAGACGTGCCGCCGCCGCCCTCGCCGTCGCCGCCTGTGTCGGCGCCACCGGCGCGTTCACCCCCGCGCACGCCGCGCACGCCGCGCCCGCCGTCCGCGCTGTGGCCGGGCCCGGCCACTGCACCGGCACCGCGCCCGTGACGTGCCACTTCGACGTGGCGCCCGGCACGTACGACGTCCGCGTCACGCTGGGCGGCACCGAAGCGGGCAGCACCGCCGTCAGCGGCGAGACCCGGCGCGCCCTCCTCCCGGAGACGGCGACACGGCCCGGGCGGACCGTCCGGCGCTCCTTCACCGTCGACGTCCGTACCCCCGAGGGCGAGCCGACCGGACCCGCGGGCAGCGCCGGACTCGACCTCACCTTCGCCGGGTCGGCCCCCGCGCTCACCTCGGTCCGGGTACGGCCCGCCCGGCGCACCACACCCCGGATCTTCCTCATCGGCGACTCCACGGTCTGCGACCAGCCGGTCGAGCCCTACACGGGATGGGGGCAGGAGCTGCCGCGGTTCCTCGAACGCGGGGTGTCGGTCGCCAACCACGCCGATTCCGGGGAGAGTTCGGTGACGTACCGGGAGAACCCGGCGCTCTTCCCGACCGTCGAGGCACTGCTCCACCCCGGTGACCTGGCCCTCGTCCAGCTCGCCCACAACGACAAGACGACGGACGGCCCGACCTACCGGGCCAACCTGAAGGCGCTCGTGGACGGGGTGCGGGCGCGGGGCGCGCGCCCGGTGCTCGTCACGCCCGTCGTACGCCGCTGGTTCAACGCCGACGGCACCCTGGACAACGCCACGGCCCTGCTGGTGAACGGGCTCGGCGTCGACCACCCCGCCGTCGTCAGGGAGCTGGCCGCCGCCGAGTCCGTGCCGCTGATCGATCTGACCGCCCGGACGAAGGCGCGCGTGGAGGAGCTGGGCCCCGAGGCGTCCAAGGCCCTGTACCTCTCCGACGAGAAGCGGGACAACACCCACACCTCGGCGCGGGGCGCCACGGAGTACGCCTCCTTCGTCCGCGACGCCCTGCGCGAACAGGCGCTGCTGCGACGCCCGTTGTTCCGCTGAGAGCCTGTCTGTGCGAACAGGCCCCCGGTTACGGGCGGACCGTCAGGACCAGCTTGCCGGTGACGCGGCCCGTCTCGCCCTCCGCGTGCGCCTTGACCGCCTCCTCCAGCGAGTACGTGCCCGAGACGTGCGCCCGCAGCCGCCCCGCCGCGGCCAGCTCGGCGACCGCCGCCATACCCGCCCGGTCGTGCTCGACCAGCATGAACCGGGCCCGCACGCCCAACTCCCGCGCCCGGCCCGGCACGGGGCCCCAGTTCTCGGGCAGGATCGACACGAGGATGCCGCCGGGCCGCAGCACCTCGAGCGAGCGCAGGCAGTTCTCGCCGCCCAGCGAGTCCAGCACCACGTCGATGTCCCCGGTCTCGGCCACGAAGTCGGCGGTGCGGTAGTCGATGACCTCGTCCGCGCCCAGGCCGCGCACGAAGTCGTGCTTGGCGGCGCTGGCCGTGCCGATGACGTACGCGCCGCGCGCCTTCGCGATCTGCACCGCGAGATGCCCGACGCCACCCGCCGCCGCATGCACCAGCACCCGCTGACCGGGCCGCACCCGCGCGTTGTCCACCAGGGCCTGCCAGGCGGTCAGGGCCGCCAGCGGCAGCGCGCCCGCCTCGACGTGGCTCAGCTCGGCGGGCTTGGGCACGAAGGCGCGGGTCGGGCCGGTCACGTACTCGGCGTGCGAACCGGCACCGTACGGGTACGGCAGCATGCCGAGGACCTCGTCGCCGGGCGTGAACAGCGAGACGCCGAGGCCGACCGCCTCGACGACCCCGGACACGTCCCAGCCGAGCGTGAACGGCGGCTCGCCCAGGAAGAGGCCCGAGGCGCGGTGCTTCCAGTCGGTGGGGTTGAGGCCGGCCGCGTGGACGGCGACGAGGATCTGGCCGATGCCCGGCTCGGGACGGTCGACCTCGGCCACGTGCAGCACGTCGGGGTCGCCGAGGGTGGTCTGGGTGAGGGCCTTCATCGTGTTCTTGGTCATGAATTCAGCGTGCCCCTCCGCGCTGACCTGGGCAATGGCAAGATTGCCATGAAGCGATAACATCGTGCCATGGGCCTTCCGCATCCCCCCGCCGACCGGCCGCACCGCGTCGTCACCCTCGCTCTCGACGGCGTCTACCCTTTCGAGCTCGGCATCCCGAACCGGGTCTTCCCGCTGGTGCCGGGCGCCTACGACGTGCTCACCTGCACGGCGACCGACCAGCGCACCGTGGCGACCGACGCCGACTTCTCGATCACCGTCGAGCACGGTCCTGAGGTGCTGGAGAGCGCCGACACCGTGGTCATCCCGCCCTACGACCTGCGGCGCATCACCGCCGACCCGCCCGCGCAGGTGCGCTCCGCGCTCGCCAGGATCCGCCCCGGCACCCGGCTGGTCTCCATCTGCACGGGCGCGTTCACGCTGGCCGGCGCCGGGCTCCTGGACGGACGGCCCGCGACGACGCACTGGGCGCTCGCCGACGTGTTCCGCCGGATGTTCCCGCGGGTCGACCTGGACCCGGACGTGCTGTTCATCGACGACGGTGACGTGCTGACCTCGGCGGGCGCCGCCTCCGGCGTCGACGTCTGCCTGCACATGGTGCGCTCCGACCACGGCAGCGCGGTCGCCAACCGGGTCGCCCGGCACTGTGTCGTGCCGCCCTGGCGCGACGGCGGGCAGGCCCAGTACATCGAGCAGCCGATGCCCGAGGAGGGCGACACCGGCACGGCCACCACCCGCGCCTGGGCCCTGGCCCACCTCGACCGGCCACTCGCCCTGCGCGAACTCGCGGACCACGCCCGGATGAGCCCGCGCACCTTCGCCCGGCGCTTCCAGGAGGAGACCGGTACGAGCCCGGGCCGCTGGCTGATCCAGCAGCGGGTGCACCGGGCCCGGCACCTCCTGGAGACCACCGACCTACCCGTCGACCGGATCGCGGCCGAGGTCGGCTTCGCCACCGGCACATCGCTGCGCCAGCACCTCCAGGCGGCGATAGGGGTCTCCCCGCGGGACTACCGGCGCACCTTCCGCAGCCTCGGCGCGACCGTCTGAGACGGCCGGGCCGAGCACCGGCTCTCAGTCCGTGGGCCACTCCCAGCGCTCCAGGTCCCGCAGCCACGCCCGCGCGTTGCCGTCGGACGGCGCGCGCCACTCGCCGCGCGGCGACAGCGAACCGCCGGCCGAGACCTTCGGGCCGTTGGGCATCGCGGACCGCTTGAACTGCGCGAAGCCGAAGAAGCGCTTGCAGAAGTACTCCAGCCAGTGCCGGATCTCCGCCAGGCCGTACGCGCCGCGGTCGGACTCGGGGAAGCCGGGCGGCCACTCACCGGCGTCCTTGTCCCGCCACGCGTGCCAGGCCAGGAACGCGATCTTCGAGGGCCGGAACCCGTACCGCAGCACGTAGAACAGGGTGAAGTCGTGCAGCGCGTACGGGCCGATCTTCGACTCGGTCGACTGGAGCTCCTCGCCCGGCACCAGCTCGGGGCTGATCTCCGTGTCGAGGATCGCGGTCAGCGTCCGCCCGGCCTCGTCGCCGAACAGCTCACTGCTGACGACCCATCGGATCAGGTGCTGGATCAGCGTCTTCGGCACACCCGAGTTCACGTTGTAGTGACTCATCTGGTCGCCGACACCGTACGTGCACCAGCCGAGCGCCAGCTCGGAGAGGTCACCGGTACCGAGCACGATGCCGCCGCGCTGGTTGGCGAGCCGGAACAGATAGTCGGTGCGCAGCCCGGCCTGCACGTTCTCGAAGGTGACGTCGTACACCGGCTCCCCGGAGGAGAACGGGTGGTCCATCTCCTTCAGCATCAGCCGCGCCGTCTCGGTGATGTCCAGCTCGGCCGCGGTCACGCCGAGCGACTTCATCAGCTTGTGGGCGTTGCTCTTGGTGTGATCACCGGTGGCGAAGCCCGGCATCGTGAACGCCAGGATGTCGCTGCGCGGCCGGCCCGCCCGGTCCATCGCCCGGGCGGCGACGATCAGCGCGTGCGTGGAGTCCAGACCGCCCGACACACCGATGACGACCTTCGGGTCGCCGATCGCCCCGAGGCGCTGCTGCAACCCCGCGACCTGGATGCTGTACGCCTCGTAGCAGTCCTGGGCGAGCCGCTCCGCGTCGGCGGGCACGAACGGGTACCGCTCGACGCGGCGGCGCAGCCCCAGGTCGGAGCCGGTCGGCGGGTCGAGGCGGAACTCCACCGTGCGGAAGTCACCCGTCCGCGCGGCATGGGTGCGCCGGTTCTCGTCGAAGGTGCCCATCCGCTGGCGCTCCTGGCGCAGCAGGTCCAGGTCGACGTCGGCCACCGCGGTCCTGTCACCGTCCGGGAACCGCTCGGTCTCCGCGAGCAGCACCCCGTTCTCGAAGATCATCGTCTGTCCGTCCCAGGACAGATCGGTGGTCGACTCCCCGAGCCCGGCCGCCGCGTAGACGTACGCGGCCAGGTAGCGCGAGGACGCCGAGCGGCACAGCAGCTTGCGGTCGTCGGCGCGGCCCACCGTGATCGGGCTGCCCGACAGGTTGAGCAGCACGCTCGCCCCGGCGAGAGCCGCCTCGGCGCTCGGCGGCACCGGCAGCCACATGTCCTCGCAGATCTCCACGTGCACCACGAGCCCCGGCACGTCCTCGGCGGCGAACAGCAGATCCACCCCGAACGGGACGTCCGCACCGCCCACCCGGATCGTGCCGCCGCGCTCGTCGTCGCCCGGCGTGAGCTGCCGACGCTCGTAGAACTCACGGTAGTTCGGCAGATACGACTTGGGGGCGACGCCGAGGATCCGGCCGCGGTGGACGACGACCGCGCAGTTGTAGATGTTGCCCCGGTGCCGCAGCGGGGCGCCGACGACGAGCACCGTCAGGAGGTCCGCCGAACCGGCGACCACCGTGGCGAGCCCCCGCTCGACATCATCGAGGACCGCGTCCTGAAGGACGAGATCCTCCAGGGAGTAGCCGCACAGGCCGAGCTCGGGGAAGACCGCGACGGCGACCCCCTCCTCGGCACAGCGGCGCCCCTGGCGCAGGATTCCCTCGGCGTTGGCGGGCGGGTCGGCGAGGACGGCCTGACCGGTGCAGGCGGCCACTCGCGCGAAACCATGAGCATAGATCGACCGGAAGTTCACCCCTCCATCATGTCAACCGCCCCGGAGCGCTGCGCGCCGAGCCCCGCGTCACCCACGTCGACCACGTCGAAGCCCTCGCGCCGCATCCGCTCCGACCCCCAGGCACCGAGCGGGCCGAGCGCTCGGTTGAGGGTGCGCCCGTGCTCGGTCAGGGAGTACTCGACCCGCGGCGGCACCTCGGCATGGACCTTCCGGTGCACGAGCCCGTCCTGCTCCATCTCCCGCAGATGCTGCGTCAGCATCTTCTCGCTCACCCCGGGCAGACCACGCCGCAGCTCGGCGAAGCGGCGTACGCGATGGGTGTCGAGTTCCCACAGGATCAGCCCCTTCCACTTGCCGCTCACCACGTCGAGCGCGGCGTCGATGCCGCAGATGTACGGCCCGTTCCTCGGCGCCTTGGCCATCCCTGACCCCCCTTACGAAAAGGTAAGTACCGCAGTAAATAGTGGGTACTTCCGAGATTAGTGGCCCTCTTCGAGCATGGAGGGGTGAACGAACGACAGCACCGCACCAGCGAAGACCACAGCGCCGTGACCGTCCTCGGGCTCGGCCCGATGGGACAGGCGATGACCCGCACCCTCCTCGCCGCGGGACACCACGTCACCGTATGGAACCGCACTCCCGGCCGGGCCGACGGCGTCGTCGCCGACGGAGCGGTCCGCGCGGCGACACCCGCCGAGGCGGTCGGGGCGAGCGACCTCGTGCTCCTCAGCCTCACCGACTACCGGGCGATGTACGCCGTCCTCGACGGCGCCACCGCCTCACTCACCGGCCGGACCCTGGTCAACCTCAGCTCCGACACCCCCGACCGCACCCGCGAGGCGGCGTCCTGGGCGGCGGACCACGGCGCCGCCTTCCTCACCGGCGGTGTCATGGTCCCGGCGCCGATGGTCGGCACCGACGCCGCCCACGTCTACTACAGCGGCCCCGACGACGTGATGGAGCGTCACCACAAGACGCTGGCACCGCTCGGCGTCCCCCGGTACCTGGGCGCGGACCCGGGCCTCGCCCAGATGATGTACCAGGCGCAGCTCACGGTGTTGCTCACCACCCTGTCCGCGCTGATGCACGCCACCGCCATGCTGGGCACCACCGGGACGAAGGCCGCGGAGGCACTCCCGCACCTGCTCGCCTTCACCGACTCGATCGGCGCCGTCCTCCGGGCCGGCGAGGAGACACCCGGCGCCGCGCTGGACGCCGGTGAGCACCCGGGCGCCCTCAGCACGGTCACCATGATGGGTGCGACGGCCGACCACATCGTGGAGACCAGCACCTCGCTCGGCCTGGACCTGGCGCTCCCGCTGGCGGTGCAACACCACTACCGCCATGCGATCGAGCAGGGTCACGGCGGCGACAACTGGACCCGGATCATCGACGGCATCCGCGCGTCGGCCGACCCACAACGGGTCCGATGAATTCCGGTGGGCCGAGTCCGAGGTGAGCGCCCGACGCTGTGGGGGAATGGTTCGCGTCGAACCATCGAGGCGATGCGAGGCCGGTTCGGGTGTGCTCGGGACCGGGCGCGAGCGTCCGGTGTGACGCTCGGCGTCAGCCGGGGGCGAGCGCGCACGTGAGTCGGCGAAGGCAGCGACCTTTCGGACCGCAGGTCGCGGCCTGTTGGTGACGCCGCGGTGGGGACGGCGTTGCCGCCCCGATGTGAGCTGTCGACACTGCGGCCATGGGTCTGTGTGGCGCGGAGACGAAGAAGCACCGCCCCTGCCGTAACCGGGTGCGGCGTGACCGGGAGCGCTGCCACCTGCATCTGGGGATGCCGCGTTTCGCGGGCCCGGCGTCACACCGGTCGGACTCGTCCGGGTCAGTGCCCCGCCATGGTGTTCGCTCTCCCGCGGAAGTCGCCCGGGTGTGCGCCGAGGTGTGGGACGCGGGCGCCGTCGACACGATCGGCGCGCGTGCCGCCACCTACGTCACGGACACCGTCTGGAAGTCCCTTCTGACTGAGCAGCGGCAGCGGCCGGGCGGGTGCGACGATCTTGCCGCAGCCGCCCGCCGGTTGCTGTCACTACGACGGAGTCTGCGTACCGGAGCGGCGGAGGCGGTCCGGCATGCCGGTGGCTCCGAACTGATGGCGGTCTTCGCCGGAGAGATGGCCGGCCGGATGGCACTTCCCTTCGACGCGCACATTCAAGCGGTGGCGCGAGGCTTGCAGATTGCGGGTATCTGCGTCTGCGTGCTCAAGGGCATGAAGATGGACGACTGCGCATGTTTCAAGGACGTCCTCAAGGGGGAGGGCGAGGCGCGAGTCGAAGCTCTCGTGGTCGGTGCTCTGGAGGACTGGCAGGATCTTCCGCGACGTCTCGGGGGCTGAGAGACGTCAGGCCGCGGTCAGCGGTCCGGGCCCCAGGGCCCGGACCGGCTCAGCGCGGCAGCAGCGCCCGTACGAACGCGTTGGCGAACGTCCCCCGCGGGTCGAGGCGACGGGCCAGCGCGGCGAAGCCGGCGGCGTGCGGGTACTGCTCGGCGACCCGCTCGGGCGCGGTCGTGAACACCTTCCCCCAGTGCGGGCGCGGCGCGAACTCCCGCAGCCGGTCCTCGACGAGCGACACCACGGGCAGCACACGCGGCGTGTCCGCCACCCATGTGAAGTGCAGGGCCACCGTGTCCCTGCCGTACGCGGGGCTCAGCCACTGCGCGTCCGCCGCGACGGTCCGCACCTCGCACACCTGGAGCACCGGCGCGATCCGCTCCCGCACCGCGTCGAGCGCGTGCAGCGCCGCCACGGCGTGCTCGCGCGGCAGCAGGTACTCCGACTGGAGCTCGTCCCCGCTGCTGGGCGTGAACCCGGCGCGGAAGTGCGGCAGCCGCTCGTGCCACGGCCCGGGCACCCCGAACTGCTCCGTGCAGTGCACGGCGTCCATCCCCGGCACCGGGTGCTGCGCCTCGGTGGCCGGCTCGGCCCACGGGAAGTCGAGGGAGTCGGGCAGCCGCCGCTTGACCCACACCTGGTCGAAGTGCGGCCCGCGCCACGTGGTGAACAGGCTCACGCTGTACGCGGCGGAGGAGACGGCCGTGAAGTCCAGGCCCTGGAACGGCAGTTCACGAAAGACGTGCTGGGCGACCTCGAAGGCGGGCGCCACGTCGAGGGTGAGCGACAGGACGACCCCGAGCGCGCCGAGCGAGACGACGGCGCCCTCGAAACCGGCGTCGCCCCGCGCGAGCGTGACGGTCTCGCCGTCGGCGGTGAGGAGCTCCACGGCGCGCACGGCCTCCGCCAGGGACCGGTTGCGCACCCCTGAGCCGTGCGTTCCCGTCGCCACGGAACCGGCGACCGAGATGTGCGGGAGGGACGCCATGTTGGGCAGCGCGAGCCCGTGCGCGTGCAGCTCGGCGGCCAGCTCGGCGTAGCGCACGCCACCGCCGACCCGCACGGTCCGCGCGGCGCTGTCGACCTCGATGCCGCCGGGCAGCGCGGCGAGGGAGACGAGGACTCCGTCTCGGTCGGCGTCCACGTCGGCGATCCGGTTGAAGGAGTGGCCGCTGCCGAGCACCCGTATGTGCGGGCTCTTGCCGACGAGCCCCCGCAGCTCGTCGAGCGTGGCCGGGCGGTGCAGCTCGGAGACGGAGAAGGTGATGTTGCGGGCCCAGTTGAACACGGCTTCGGACACGAGGGGCGGCCTTTCTCGGCGAGGTGGGCGTCCCGCCGATTGGATCACGCCCGGGACGGGAGAGCACGGCCCCCTCCGGTTCAGGCGGAGCCCCGCCGCACGAGCTCCGTCGGCAGTATGACGGCCGCCGGGTCCTCCCCGCCCACCTGCGCGAGCAGCACCCGTACCATCTCCGCGCTGATCCGGTCCCACGGCTGCCGGATCGTGGTCAGGCCGGGTTCGGTGGCCAGCGCCGCCGGGGAGTCGTCGAAGCCGCCGACCGCGACGTCCTGCGGGACCCGCCGCCCGGCCTTCTGGAGGGCGGCGAGCACCCCCTGCGCCATGAGGTCGGACGCCACGAACACCGCGTCGAAGTCCGTCCCCGCGTCGAGCAGCCGCAGCGCCGCCGCCTCGCCGCCCGCCCGGCTGTAGTCACCGGAGACCACGAGCCGCTCGTCGCCCGGGATCCCGGCCTCGGCGAGCACTTCCCGGTACCCGGCGAGCCGCTCCACACCGCCCGGGGTGTCCAGCGGCCCGGTCACGGTCGCGATCCGGCGGCGGCCGAGGGAGAGCAGGTGGCGGACCATGTCCCGCGCCCCGTCCCGGTCGTCCGCCGCGACGTAGCTGACCTTCGACGCCGATCCGTGCCCGATGGGCTTGCCGCAGGCCACCAACGGCACGCCCGCGTCCCGCAGTTGCGCCGCCACCGGGTCACCGGAGTGCGAGGAGACGAGGAGGACGCCGTCGACGTGTCCTGCCGTGATGTAGCGGGTGATGCGGCGCCGCTCGTCGGGGGTCCCGGCGAGCATCAGCAGCAGCGGGATGTCGTGCGCGGCCAGCGCCTGGGTGCACCCGCGCAGCAGCACGTTGAAGTTGGGGTCCTCGAAGAACCGCTCCTGGGGCTCCGTCAGCAGGAAGCCGACCGAGTCGGAGCGGCCCGTGATCAGGGACCTGGCGTGCCGGTTCACCACGTAGCCGGTCCTGCGGATCGCCGCGTCGACCGCTTCCCGCGCCGTCGGGCTGACGTAGTGACCGCCGTTGAGGACGCGTGAGACGGTGCCGCGCGAGACACCGGCCTCGCGCGCCACGTCATGGATCGTCGGCGGCCTGCGACGACCGCCCGCCCCCGTGGTCCCCGTTGTGCTCATGGTCATGACTTTACGGCTCCGGACAGCAGGTCGAGGCTCCAGAACCGCTGGATCACCAGGAACAGCGCGACCAGCGGGACGATCGCGAGGAGCGCGCCCGTGATCACCAGGGTGTAGAGCGCGGGGGTGTTCGCGCCCTGTTCGAGGAGGGTGAACAGGCCGAGCGTGATCGGGAACTTCTCGTCGTCGCTGAGCATGATGTAGGGAAGGAGGAAGTTGTTCCAGACGGCGACGAACTGGAACAGGAACACCGTCACCAGGCCCGGCACCATCATCGGCAGCGCGATCCGCGTGAAGATCCGCCACTCCCCGGCGCCGTCCATGCGGCCCGCCTCGACCACGTCCGGCGGCACCGCCGCGGCGGCGTAGATCCGCGCGAGGTAGATGCCGTAGGGGGAGAGGATCAGCGGCAGGAGCACGGAGGCGTAGGAGTCGGTGAGGTCGGCCTCGGCGAGCAGGAGGTACTGCGGCACGGCGAGGATGACCGGCGGCATGAGGACGCCCGCCATCAGCACGTTGAAGATCGACTCCCGGCCCCGGAAGCGGTAGACGGCCAGCGCGTACCCGCTCAGCGCGGAGACGGCGGTCGACAGGAGGGCGCCGAGCCCGGAGTAGAGCGCCGAGTTGGCCATCCACGTCCAGTAGACGCCGTCGCGGTACGCCGACAGGTCCTTGATGTTGTCGGTGAAGCCGGAGCCCGGCAGGAAGGTGAAGGTGGAGAACAGTTCGCTGCCCGACTTCGTGGACGCGATCACCACCCAGGCGACCGGCAGCAGGCAGTACAGCGCGCCGAGCAGGAGGACCGCCGTGGGGACGAGCGCGACGCGGCGCCGGACCGGCGGGCCCTGCGCCGTACCGGGTGTGGTGCCCGCGGCGGGCGCGGCCTTGCGGAGTGCGAGGGTGGAGCTCATCGGGGATCCTCCTGCCGGTTGCGGGCGCCCGCGGCGCGCAGGAAGCCGAAGGAGAGGACGAGCGTGACCACGGCGATGATCACGGCGGTGGCGGCGGCGGAGTGGATGTCGCCCTTCACGAAGGCGTCCTGGTAGACCTGCATCAGTGGACTCCACGTCGTGGACAGGGCGTTGGTCAGCGGTTTCAACGTCGTCGGCTCGTTGAAGACCTGGAGGGTCGCGATGATCGAGAAGAACGCGGTGAGGACCAGCGAGGGCGCCACCATCGGGATCTTGATGCGCAGCGCGATCTGGAGCTGCGAGCAGCCGTCCAGCCGGGCGGCCTCGTGCACCTCGGCCGGGATCGAGCGCAGCGACGTGTAGATCACGATCATGTTGAAGCCGGTGCCGCCCCAGATCGCGATGTTGGACATCGCCGCGTAGAGCGGGCCGCCGTCCAGGAGGTCGGGCTGCGGCAGGCCCAGCTTGTCGAGCACGTAGAAGAACGGGCTGACGTCCGGCAGGTAGAGGAAGCCCCACAGCAGGGCCGCCACCACGCCCGGGATCGCGTACGGCAGGAAGATCGCCAGCCGGGTGAACGGGGTCAGGCGCACCCGGTCCGCGTCCAGGAGCAGCGCGAAGAGCAGGGCGAGGCCGAGCATCACGGGGACGACGATCGCGCCGTACCCGAGGATGCGCAGGGCACCGGCGAGCAGTTCGGAGTCGCCGAGCGCGTCCGTGTAGTTGGTGAGGCCCGCCCAGGTCTCGGAGCGGGCGCCCTTGCCGAGGCCGAGGCCCTTGACCTCGATCTTGTGCAGGCTGAGCCAGAGCGCGTAGCCGATGGGCAGCGCGAAGAAGAGCGCGAAGAGGAGGCCGGCGGGGAGAAGGAAGCCGTAGGGGGCGCTCTTGACCCCGTACGACCGCCGGGCCGTGCGGGAAGTCACTCGGCGACCTCGAAACCCTGCTTCTTCATGTCGGCGACGGTCGCGTCCTGCATCTTGGTGAGGGCGGCGCCGAAGTCCGACTTGTTCTTCGCGGCGGCGGCGAAGGCGTCCTTGAAGGTGTTGTACGCGACGTTCACGTTCGGGCCCCAGGCGGCGGGCGCCGTGGTCTTGGCGATCTTCGCGGCCTGCGGGTAGAAGTCGGGCTGGTTGGCGAAGAAGGCGGGCGGCTCGGAGAAGGCGCCGCTGAGCTGGGCGGCCGTCGCGGCCGGGTAGATGCCGCTTTCCCTGGCGAGGGCGGCAAGCGCCTTCGGGTCGGTGTTCAGCCAGGTGGCGAACTTCGCGGCGGCGGCCTGATGCGTGCTGTCGGTCGTGACCGCGGTGGAGGAGCCGCCCCAACTGCCGGTCGACGTGGAGTGGTCGTCCCACTGGGGGAGCGGGGCCATGGCCCACTTGCCCTTGGTGTCGGGCGCGGCCGTGGTGAGTGTGCCGGGCGCCCAGACGGCGCTGACCCAGGCGATCTGCTTGCCCGTGTCGAGCGCCTTGTTCCAGGCCGGGGTGTACATGGGCTGGTTGTCGATCACGCCCTCCTTGACGAGGCCGCCCCAGAAGTCGGCGACCTTCTTCGTCGCGGCGTCGTCGATGCCGACCTTCCACGTGTCCCCGGAGGTGGTCCACCACTTGGCGCCGGCCTGCTGGGCGAGGCCCGCGAAGAGACCGGAGTCGTTGGCGGAGAAGGTGGTGAGGTCCTTCTCCGGGGCCTTCTTCTTCAACTCACGGGCCACCTCGGCGAAGTCGTCCCACGTGGTGGGGGCGGACAGCCCGTACTTCTTGAACAGGTCCTCGCGGTACAGGAACATCATCGGCGCCGCGTCCTGCGGCACCGCGTACACGGCGTCGGTGCCGAGTGTGGCCTGCTGCCAGATGCCGTCCGCGTACTCGTCCTTCAGGTCGCCCGCCGCGTCGGATATGTCGGCGAGCGCGTCGTTGCTGACGAGGGTGGGCAGCGCCTGGTACTCGGCCTGGACGAGGTCGGGGGCCTTCTTCGCCTTGTGCGCGGTGAGGATCTTGGTGACGAGCGTGTCACCGGACGCCTGCTTCTTGACCGTGACCTTGATCTGCTGCTTCTTGCCGGGCCCCTGGTTCCACAGGTCGACGACCTTGTCCATGTTCGGGGTCCAGGTCCAGTACGTCAGGTCCGCCGGGCCCGAGGCGTCCTGGGCGCCGCTGTCGTCGGACGAGCCGCAGGCGGCGAGGGCGCAGGCCCCGAGCGTGAGCGTCGCGGCGGTCGCCACGAGGCGACGGCGGCGCGGTGTGAAGGGCGTACGTGAGGTGCGGGGCGAGATGGGCATGGCTGGTTCGTCTCCCTGACCGAAGTCCCTGACCGGGGAACTGGGCGGTGGCCGTATGGTTCAGGCTCTGTGAGCGTTCACAGTAGAGAAACATCCCGGACACTTGTCAATGGTTGTTGCTCTGCGGTTATGTTGGCCTCGTGCCGCCGATCGTGTGTGTGCACGTTCCCAACTTGTCGCATCTTCCCCTGGGGGTACCTCATGACCCGGCTCGCCTTCGGCGGGGACTACAACCCCGAGCAGTGGCCGGAATCCGTCTGGCACGAGGACGTCCGGCTGATGCGCGAGGCCGGCGTCACGACGGTGAGCGTCGGGATCTTCTCCTGGGCCCTGCTCGAACCGGCGCCCGGCTCCTACGAGTTCGGCTGGCTCGACCGCGTCATCGACCTGCTGCACGAACACGGCATCACCGTCGACCTCGGTACGCCCACGGTCGCGCCGCCCAAATGGTTCTACGACCTGCACCCCAAAGCCCTGCCCGTGACGGCCGACGGCACCCGGCTCGCGTTCGGCTCGCGCGGCGCCATCTGCCACAGCGACCAGGACTACCGCGACGCCTCCAGCCGCATCACCGAACAGCTCGCACGCCGCTACGGCACGCACCCGGCCGTCGTCATGTGGCACGTCCACAACGAGTACGGGGTGCCCGTCAGCGCCTGCTACTGCGACGGCTGCGCGGCCCACTTCCGGCGCTGGCTCACCGCGACGTACGGGACCGTCGACGCGGTCAACGAAGCCTGGGGGACGGCCTTCTGGGGGCAGCGGTACGGCTCGTTCGAGGAGATCGACCCGCCGCGCGCGACCCCGACCGTCGGCAACCCGGCCCAGCAGCTCGACTACCGCCGCTTCGCCGACGCGACGATGCGCGAGAACTTCGTCCGCGAACGCGACATCCTGCACCGCCTGGCCCCCGGCACCCCGGTCACCACCAACTTCATGACCGCCCTCAGCCAGTGCGACTCCGTCGACTACTGGGCCTGGGGCCGCGAGGTCGACCTCGTCACCAACGACCACTACCTGATCACCGACGGCCGCCGCACGCACGTGAACCTGGCGATGGCCGCCGACCTCACGCGGTCCGTGGCGGGCGGCGCCCCGTGGCTGCTCCTCGAACACTCCACGTCCGGCGTCAACTGGCAGCCCCGCAACCCGGCCAAGGCCCCCGGCCAGATGGCACGGAACTCGCTCGGCCATGTCGCGCGCGGCTCCGAAGGCGCCATGTTCTTCCAGTGGCGGCAGTCGCGCCGGGGCGCCGAGAAGTTCCACTCGTCGATGCTGCCGCACGCCGGGACGGACTCACGCGTGTGGCGCGAGGTCCGCGAACTCGGCGCCCACATCGGGGACCTGGCGCCCGTCAAGGGCACCCGCACCGTCGCCGACGTGGCCATGCTGTGGGACTGGCAGTCCTGGTGGGCGCAGAACCTGGAGTGGCGGCCGAGCGAGGACCACGACGCCCGGGAGCGCGCGGACTCCTTCTACGAAGCCCTGTACGACCGCCACCTCACCGTCGACTTCGCCCACCCCGAGGCCGACCTGTCGGCCTACCCCCTCGTCGTCGTGCCCGCCCTCTACCTCGCGACGGAGGCGGCGGCACTCAACCTGCGCGAGTACGTCGACAACGGCGGCACCCTCGTCGTCTCCTACTTCTCCGGCATCGTCGACGAACACGACGCCGTGCACCCCGGCCCCTACCCCGGCGCCTTCAGGGACGTACTCGGGCTGACCGTGGAGGAGTGGTCGCCGCTGCTGGCGGGGGAGACGGTCACCCTGTCCGGCCCGGACGGGGCCCGGCTCCCCGGTGACGTCTGGACGGAGTCCGTCGTCCCGCGCGGGGCCGAGACGGTCTGGTCCTACGAGGACGGGCTCACGGCGGGACGCCCCGCCGTCACCCGGCACACGTTCGGGCGCGGCACGGCCTGGTACATCTCGACGCGCCTGACCGCGGCCTCGCTCGACGCGATCCTCGGCGCGGCGGAGGCGGACGCGGGACTGCGACCGCGCCCCGAACTCCCGCGCGACGTGGAGTGGGTGACCCGCACCGGGGCCCGCGGCACGTACGGCTTCGCGATCAACCACACCCCGGACGAGGTGAAGGTCCCCGCGCGGGGCGCCGAACTCCTCACCGGCGAACGGGTGGCGGGGCAGTTGACCGTGCCGGGCGGATCCGTCCGCGTGGTGCGGCTCGACGAGACGCCGTAAGCGCCGGCGCACCGCCCGAACAGACCCCGGCCGGAACCCGTGGGGGGAAGCCCGGCCGGTCGACGGCGGCGCCGCGCACGGCCTTCGCGCGGCGCCGCCACCCCCACCCGCCCACAGACAGCGACGTCGAAGGGACACCGACGATGCACGGCACCACGAGCACGGGCACCACGGCAACGACCACCACGACACGCAGAGCCGTCCTGGCCGCGGCCCTCGCCGGGGCGGCCACCCTCGCCCTGCCGAGCCGCGCGCACGCGGCGAGCACCCTGGCCAACGGCGGCTTCGAGAGCGGCACCACCGGCTGGTCCACCTACGGCACCACCGCCGCCTCCTACCACGAGGCGGGCGGTCGCAGCGGCGGGTACCGCCTCGCCCACTACGCGGCTTCGGCGTACAAGGTCGAGACCTACCAGTACCTGACGGGCCTCACCAACGGCACGTACAAGCTGACCGCCTGGGTCCGCTCCAGCGGCGGCCAGAACTCCGCGTACATAGCGCTGAAGAGCGCCGCGGGCGAGCAGCGCACCGACCTGCCGCCCACCCCGAACGGCCGGTGGATCCGCCTCGTCACCTCCGTCGCCGTCACCGACGGCACGGTCACCGTCCGCCTCTGCTCCGACGCGAAGGCCGGCAACTGGGCCAACTTCGACGACATCACCCTCACGGCGGGCTCGACCAAGCTCACCGTCAAGGGCGCCGACATCTCGTCACTGAAGAAGAACGAGGACAAGGGCGCGCGCTACAAGAACGCCTCCGGCGCCACCGCCGACGCCGTCGCCGTCCTCGCCGCAGCCGGCATGAACCACGCCCGCCTGCGGGTCTGGGTCGACCCCGCCGACGGCTACTGCGACAAGGCCCGCACCCTCGCCATGGCCAAGCGCGTCAAGGCCGCGGGCATGAAGCTCCTCGTCGACCTCCACTACTCCGACACCTGGACCGACCCGGGCGCCCAGACGATCCCGTCGGCCTGGTCGGGACACTCGTTCGCCCAGCTCAAGGCGGACGTCTCCCAGCACACGTACGACGTCCTGAACGCGCTGAAGGCCCAGGGCACCCCCGCCGACATGGTGCAGATCGGCAACGAGCTCAACGCGGGCATGCTCTGGCCGGCCGGATCCACCTCCGACTGGGCGCAACTGGCGGGCCTGCTGACGTCAGGGGCCAACGCCGCGAAGGCGGTCTCACCGTCCACCAAGGTGGCCCTGCACCTCGCCAACGGCGGCGACAACGCCCTCTACCGCGCGTGGTTCGACAACGCCGTGAAGTACGGCGTCCCCTTCGACGTCATCGGCCTGTCCTTCTACGGCTACTGGCACGGCGCCCTGTCCGACCTCCAGGCCAACACGGACGACCTGGCCACGCGCTACGGCAAGCCGCTCTACGTCGCCGAGACCGCGTACCCGTTCACCTTCCGTGACGACGACACCTGGGAGAACGTCATCGACCAGGAGTCCGAGCTGGTCCCCGGGTACGCGGCCACCGAGGCGGGCCAGGCCGCCTGGTTCCGCGACCTGCTGAACGTCGTCGAAGCCGTCCCGAACGGCCTCGGCCTGGGCGCCTACTGGTGGGACGCCACCTGGACCGCCGTCGCGGGCAACGGCTGGGACCCCACCGACCCGTCGAGCGGCAACGCCTGGGAGAACCAGGCCCTCTTCGACCACGACGGCGCCCCCACGGACGCCCAGACCTGGTTCCGGCACCGCTGAGAACCCGGCCGCGACCTCCGGACGATCACCGCGCCCGGAGGAGGCGTCGGCCGGGAGCGGGGACCCGCCAGAAAGGAGCGACAAGCGGGGGCATACCGTGAGGTGTCGAACTGTGACCGTCGCGGAACCGTCCTGGCGGCGGGTCGCAGCGGCGTGTCGCAGCAGCCAGTCGTAGAAGCAAGGAGAACGGGATGCAGAGCCGTACGGCACTCGTCGAGGACCTGATGGAGCGCTTCCCGCACGTTCCCAAAGAGGCGGTCTTCAAGGAGGACCTGCTGCGCGGCGGCGTCGCCTTCGACGCGTCGGCGCTGAGCGACAACGAGGACGGCGAGGTCAAGCCGAAGTCGTACTTCATCTTCTCCTTCGACCACGGCACCCTGCCCGAACTCGGCGAGGCGGCGCTGCGCCGCCCGCCCGAGGAGATCGTCCTCACCGGCGGCCCCTACGACCTGCGCCGCACGGTCGTCTCGGTCCGCGTCAACCCGGCCTCCCCCTACCGGGTCGCCGCCGACGAGTCCGGCATGCTCGGCCTCTACCTCGACGGCAGGCGCATCGCCGACGTGGGCGTGCCCCCCATGCCGGAGTACTACCGGCACAAGCTCTCCAACGGGAAGTCGGTCATGGAGGTCGCCCCGACCATCCAGTGGGGCTACCTGATCTACCTGACCGCGTTCCGCGTCTGCCAGTACTTCGGCGCCAAGGAGGAGTGCCAGTACTGCGACATCAACCACAACTGGCGCCAGCACAAGGCCGCCGGGCGCCCGTACACGGGCGTCAAGGACGTCGACGAGGTCCTCGAAGCCCTCTCGATCATCGACCAGTACGACACCGCGAAGACCTCCACCGCGTACACGCTGACCGGTGGCGCGATCACGTCGAAGGTCCAGGGCCTGGACGAGGCGGACTTCTACGGGCGGTACGCCAAGGCCATCGAGGAGCACTTCCCCGGCCGCTGGATCGGCAAGGTCGTCGCGCAGGCGCTGCCCAAGGACGACGTGCAGCGCTTCAAGGACTACGGCGTACAGATCTACCACCCCAACTTCGAGGTGTGGGACGAGTACCTGTTCAAGATGTACTGCCCCGGCAAGGAGCGCTACGTCGGCCGCGACGAGTGGCACAAGCGCATCCTCGACTCCACCGAGGTCTTCGGCGCGCGCAACGTCATCCCGAACTTCGTCGCGGGCGTCGAGATGGCCGAGCCGTTCGGCTTCAAGACGGTGGACGAGGCCATCGCCTCCACCACCGAGGGCCTGCGCTTCTTCATGTCGCACGGCATCACGCCGCGCTTCACGACGTGGTGCCCCGAGCCGACGACGCCGCTGGGCAAGGCCAACCCGCAGGGCGCGCCGCTGGAGTACCACATCCGGCTCCTGGACGCGTACCGCTCGACCATGGACGACTTCGGTCTCTCGTCGCCGCCCGGCTACGGCCCGGCCGGTGCGGGCCGAGCCGTCTTCTCGGTCAGCTCCTTCATGGACAGCCTCGCGCCCAACGAGGAGGCCGTGGAGGTCTGAGCGGGCGCCGGGTGGCTCACGCCGCCTCTTCGGCCGCCGCGTCGTCCTGGGGGAGCGGCGCGGCGATCAGCCGGCGCAGCAGGTCGGGGCGGGCGGCCGGGGCGGCGTCCGACAGGAGCGCGGCCAGTACGGCGATCCGGGTCTGGCCCGCGCGCAGCGTGCCGGAGAGCACCGCGCCCGCGGCGACCAGGTCGACGGCGCCGCCGCCGGTGTAGATCTCGGCGAGCGGCCCGGCCGGGACGCGCGTGCTGACGGCGACCAGGACACCGCGCCGCACGGCCGCGGCGACCGCGTCGACGAAGTCGGGCGTCGCGTTGCCCGCGCCGGTGGCGACGAGGACGATGCCCCGCGCGCCCGCGGCGAGCGCGGCCTCGAAGAGCGCCGGGTCGGCGTCGCTGTGGTGCATGACGACGTCGACGCGGGGGAGGGGAGCCCCGTCCCGGGGTGCGGGCAGCGGCTCCGGGCGCCGCGGCGCGGTGCGGATGTCGACCCGGCCGAAGCCGAGCCGGCCGAGCGGACCGGCCGACGGGTCGGCGAACGCGTTCGCGGCGAGCGTCTGCGTCTTCACGGTGCCGCGCGCGGCGTGCACCCGGCCGTCGAACACGACGAGGACGCCCAGGTCCCGCACGGAGGCGGCGACCTGGAGCGCGTCGTACATGTTGCCCGGGCCGTCGCCGTCGGTGGCACCCAGCGGCTTCTGGGCGCCGGTGAACACGACCGGGCGCGGGTCGTCGTGGTGCAGGTCGAGCAGGAACGCGGACTCCTCCAGGGTGTCCGTGCCGTGCGTGACGACGATGCCGTCGACCGCCGGGTCCGCGAGGACCTCGCGGACGGTGCGCAGGAGGGCGAGCTGTCGCTCGCTGGTCATCCGCGAACTGTTCACGTTGAACAGGTCGACGACCTCGACCGCCACCCCGTCCGGTACGGCGGCGCTGGCCAGGACGGTGTCCCCGCCGGCGTCGGCGGCGTAACCGGTGCCCTGCCAGCGGCTGGCGATGGTGCCGCCGGTGCTGATGAGGGTGATGCGCTTGGGGGCGCGGATGCGTTCCATGAGGCTGCCTCGCGAAGGTGCGGGTGTACGGGTACGGCGCCGGGGCGGGGCGCATACACGTTCGATCTTCAGCAAGGATAAATCGACAAGGGCGCAATCGGATTGCGAATCCTGCCCGGTCGGCGCCGAAGACGTGGCGCACAATTGCGTCATGGACCGGATCGATCTGCATATCTTGCGCGAGCTCCAGAGCGACGGCCGGCTGAGCAATCAGGAGCTGGCCCAGCGGGTCGGACTGAGCCCGTCGCCCTGTCTGCGCCGCGTCCGTCAACTGGAGAAGGACGGCGTGATCCAGGGGTACCGCGCGATCGTGGACCCGGCGGCCGTGGGGCGCGGCTTCGAGGTCCTGGTCTCCATCGAGGTGCGGCGCGACCGCGCGGCGGTGGAGGCGTTCGAACGCGCCCTCCAGGACATCCCGGACGTCATCGAGGCGTACCGCCTCTTCGGCAGTCCGGGCTGTCTGCTGCGGATCGCGGTCGCCGACCTGGCCGCGTACGAACGGCTGTGGATCGAGCGCCTCACCACGCTCGACGGGGTCACCGAGGTGAACTCGCAGATCATCATGAAGCGCGTGAAGGAGCCCCGGGGCCTGCCGGTCTGAGAGCCGGTGGGGGCGGGCGTCAGAGGAGTTGGGACACCCGGTAGGCGACGCCGCCCTCCACCAGGTAGCCGGTGGCGACGCACACGATGTCGTTCAGCCACGCGTAGCGGGTGGAGCCCGTCTCGAAGAGCGGGTTCGTGCGGAAGTAGTAGCGCGCCGGGTCGACGAGGTGGCGCCGGGCGAGGTCGGCCACGTCGGCCCGGGCCCCGGGCGGGGTGATCAGCCGCCCGTTGTACGTCATGTGCAGCAGCTCCCCGTCGTGGGTGCGCAAGGTCAGCCGCACATCGAGCGCCATCGAGCCGTCGGAGCGGAACAGGGCCCAGTCGCCGCCCGAGGGCAGTACCTCGCCGCGCAGCCGGGGCCCCTCGAACCGTCCGCCGGTCGCGCCGAAGAACACCCGGCGCCCCAGCGGTCCCGCTCCCATGTCCAGCCGTGGGGCGAGGTCGTCCACCATGTCGAACAGCCGGACCGTGCGCGGCTCGGCGACCTCCCTCACCCGCGGGTCGAACGCCGTGCTCACCGCCCCCCTCCGCTGCCCTGGCCGGACAGCGTGGCGCGGACGGTGTCCGTGGAGACCCCTGACTGCGCGCAGAGTTCGGCCAGGTCGAAGCAGAACCGCTCGCTCGCGATCAGGCCGTCCCGGAAGCCGAACCGGATGAACACCGGCAACCGGGCCTGCCGCCCGTTCGGCGTCACCCCGAACCGGTCACCGGTCATGGTCATCAGCGCCGTCCCCCAGCACACCAGCGCACCGGTGCCGACGGCGTGGCCCTCCAGGGCGATCTCGTAGTCGGGGAAGGACGTGAAGAACGAGGTCAGGGCTGCCCGGTTCGCCTCCGGGCCGTGCGCCGCGGTGCCGAAGGCGGGCGCCTCCAGGGTCATGTCGTGGTGGAGGTACCGCATGGCCGCGGCCACGTCCTGACGGCTCTTGGCCACCGCGAGGCCGTGCGCCAGCTTCAGCATGCGAGCGGCGTCCAGGGAGCCCGGGCAGTCGGAGGAGTCCAGTAAGGTCATGAAGAAAACGTACGGTCGTACGTACGTATATCGCAAGGGGTCTGGCAGGATGAGGTCCATGGGTGAAGCGGAAGGCGGGGCGGTGGAGGGGACGGCGGACAGGCGGCTGCTGCGCGGGGAGCGGTCTCGGCGGACGATCCTGCGCCGGGCCGTCGATGTCGCCTCGCTGGACGGCCTGGACGGGCTCAGTTTCGGGGTGCTCGCCACCGATCTCGGCGTCAGCAAGAGCGGCGTGCAGACCCTGTTCGGGACGAAGGAGAACCTGCAGGTCGCCACGGCCGACTGTGCGCGCGGCGTGTTCGAGGAGACCGTCGTCCGCCCCGCCCTCACGGCGCCGCGCGGGGCAACGCGGCTGCGGGCCCTGGTCGAGGCGTGGCTCGTGTACGCGGCCGAGCCCCTCTTCCCGGGCGGCTGCTTCTGGGCGGCGAACCAGGCCACCTTCGACGGTCGCCCCGGCCGGGTCCACGACGCCCTGTTCGCGGGGCAGCGCGGCTGGCGCGCCCTCCTGGCGGGCGAACTGCTGCACGCCGCCGACGCGAACGCCTCGCCGACCGCCCTCTCCGACGCCGAGCTGGCGGCCTTCCAGCTCGACGCGGTCCTCCTCGCCGCGAACACGGCGCTGCGCTGCGGCGACGACTCGGCGGTGGACCGGGTCCGGCGGGTGACCGAGCACCTTCTCGCGCCGACCGGACCGTGACCGGCGCCGGGCGGCCCGAGCGCGTGACGAACGGGCCCGGGGGCCGGTGACGAACGGGCCGGGGGCCGCCGGTCGGCGGAGGCCGGGAGTCAGCCGGGAGTCAGCGGACGCGGTCGTAGACCTGGGCCGTCGTGCCATGGTCGCCCGCGGTCTGGCTGACGAGCGTCCACTGTCCCGCGGGGAGGCCGTCCTCGAACAGTCGGGGGCCGCCGCCGAGGACGACGGGGAAGACCGTGAACGCCAGCCGGTCGACCTGGTCGGCCGCGAGCAGCGCCTTGATGACACTCGCACTGGACAGGACGAGGATGTCGCCGCCCTCGGTCGCCCTGAGTTCCGTCACCACCTCGGCGGTCGGCCCGTCGGCCAGCGTCGTCCGGTCCCACGGCGCCTCGTCGAGCGTGCGGGAGAGGACCACCTTGTCGGTGTCGACGAGCCACTTCGCGAAGCCCTCGTCGCGCGGATCGGCACCTTCCATGCCGATGACGGTCGGCCAGAACCCGAGGAAGCCCTCGGCGTTGACCCGCCCGAGCAGAGCCGTCGTCGCCGGCTCCCACAGGCTGGTGAGGTGGTCGCGGGCGACGTCCGTGACGGCGTAGGGCATCACCCAGCTCATGTCCTGCGGGTTGTCCGGCTTCGCGTAACGGCCGTCGAGCGAGAGAGCGATGTTGGTGACGACCCTGCGGTCGCCGGTCTGCTGCGTCATGCCGTGCTCCTTGAGTCGGTGTCGCTGTCGCTGTCGCTGCCGGTCTCGGTGTCCGTGCCGGGGCCGGGATCGTGCGCGAAGGTGGCGGCGAGTTTGTCGAGGCTCTGACCGAAGCCGATCTCGATGCCCGCGATGAAGTCGGCGGAGTCCACGGTGCTGTCGGTGACGCGGTAGTGGACGTCCAGCTCCGTGCCGCCGTCACGGGGTCGCAGGTCCAGGTCCACATGGGCGGTGAACGCGGGGCTGCCGTCGGGAAGCCGCGGTGAGAGCCGGTAGGAAAGGTGCTCGCCGGGGCTGACGTCGTCGACGACCCCCTCCGCGCGCCCGGCGATCACGTCGGAGTCGTCGGCGTCCTCCGCGTCGCGGTACTCCTGGACGATCCGGCCACCGGGGCGTGCCTCGAAGACCAGCTCGGAGGCGCGGAGGTCGTCGGGCGTCCACCAGCGGGCCAGCAGGGCGGCGTCCGTGAGGTGGCGCCACACCAGCTCAGGGTGGACCGCCAGCGGTCGCCGGAACCGGAACGAGCGGCCGTCCGCCCACCCCGCCTCCTGCGCGGCGAGCCGCTCCGCGCGCAGGCCGAGCCCGTACCGGTCGAAGGCCTCGCGCACACTGTCGCCCCTCTCCGCCGTGTCGGCGAGTCTGCTGAGCGCGGCCGCCAGATCCCGCAGGGGATCGGGCTTGAGCGCGTAGACACGGCGCTGGCCCGTACGCCGGGACATGACCACCCCGGCCCGTTCGAGCGTCTGGAGGTGCTTGGTCGTCTGCGGTTGCCGTGCCTCCGCAAGCTGCGCGAGGACGCCGACCGAGCGGGGCCGCTCGGCCAGAAGGCTCACGAGCCGCCAGCGGGCCGGGTCGGCCAGTGCGGTGAGTAGTGCGTCCATGGCGTTAGTATTCCCCCAGGAGAATATTCGTGTCAAGGAATATCTCGCATCCGCCGAACCTGGCGCAAGCGCGGGAAAAACAGGTGGCGCGTGGCCACGACCCCCCGCTACGGTCATCTCGTTCCCGGGCGTCGCCGTCCGGGCCGACCGGCCGAGAGCCGTGAGCCGTGGCCGTGAGGCATGGCCGAGAGCCGTGCGCGAGGAGGAGGTGGAGAGACCGATGACTGTCGTCGAGATGGGCGCTGCCCGCATCCGGAAGTTCGTCAGGACCACCACCTCCGTGGCCACCGGCTGAGCCGATCCGTGCTCCACCCGTAGCCGGGGCCGCCCTTCGAAGGGTCACCCCTTGTCCCACCTCTCGTCCTCATCTCTGCCCTCTTCGTCCTCCGGCTCCGACCAGCCCGTCCTCGCCCCTTACGGATGGGACGCGCACTGGGCCGCCGAGTTCGCCCCCTACGCCGAGCGCGGCCTCGTGCCAGGCCGGGTGCTGCGCGTCGACCGCGGGCGCTGCGATCTCGTCACGCCCGACGGGCTCGTGCACGCCGACACCGAGTACGTCGTACCGCGCGACCCCATGAAGGTCATCTGCACCGGTGACTGGGGCGCCGTCGACCCGGCAGGCCGCGATCCGCGCTACGTCCAGGCGTATCTGCCGCGGCGCACCGCCTTCGTGCGGTCCACCTCCTCCAAGCGGTCCGAGGGGCAGATCCTCGCCGCCAACGTGGACCACGCGATCATCGCCGTGTCCCTTGCGGTCGAGCTCGACCTCGGGCGGATCGAACGGTTCCTGGCGCTCGCCTGGGAGTCCGGCGCCCAGCCGCTGGTCGTACTCACCAAGGCGGACCTCGTGCCCGATCCGGTCACGCTGTCCTACCTGGTCTCCGATGTGGAGACCGCCGCGCCCGGCGTCCAGGTGCTGCCCGTCAGCGCCCACGACGGTGACGGCACCGACGTCCTGCGGGCCGTCGTGGCCGGTGGCACGTCCGTGCTGCTCGGCCAGTCCGGGGCCGGGAAGTCCACCCTCGCCAACGCGCTGCTCGGCGCCGACCTGATGGAGGTGCGGGCCGTCCGCGACCTGGACGGCAAGGGGCGCCACACCACGACCACCCGCAACCTGTTCGTACTGCCGGACGGCGGGGTCCTCATCGACACGCCGGGGCTGCGCGGTGTCGGCCTCTACGACGCCGAGTCCGGGGTCGGCCAGGTCTTCGCGGAGATCCAGGAACTGGCGCGGGACTGCCGCTTCCAGGACTGCGCCCACACCGTGGAGCCCGGCTGCGCGGTGCTCGCCGCGCTGGCCGACGGGGTGCTGCACCAGCGGCGGCTGGACAGCTACCGCAAGCTGCTGCGGGAGAACGAGCGGCTCGCCGCCCGTACCGACGCCAGGCTGCGGATCGAGATGCGCAAGGTCTGGAAGCAGCGCGGGGCGCAAGGCCGCGCGGCGCTCGACGCCAAGCGCGGGCGCCTCATGTGACGGACGCCGTCCCCACCGCGGTCGACCGCGGTGGGGACGGCGGCAACGCCATGTCCGATTCCCGCCAGCCGGGTGGCGCGCCCCGCGTCACACTGGAACGGTGATGATCGACGAGGACGCCCGCTACGAAGCCGTGCGCAGCCGGGACGCCCGCTTCGACGGAGAGTTCTTCTTCGCCGTGGAGACGACCGGCATCTACTGCCGCCCGAGCTGCCCCGCGGTCACCCCGAAACGGCGCAACGTGCGGTTCTACGCCACGGCCGCCGCCGCGCAGAGCTCCGGGTTCCGGGCCTGCCGCCGGTGCCGCCCCGACGCCGTGCCCGGGTCCGCCGCGTGGAACGCGCGCGCCGACGTCGTCGGCCGTGCGATGCGGCTCATCGGGGACGGCGTGGTCGACCGGGAGGGCGTCGGCGGGCTCGCCGCGCGGCTCGGATACAGCGCGCGACAGGTGCAGCGCCAGCTCACCGCCGAGGTCGGCGCGGGCCCCGTGGCGCTCGCCCGCGCCCAGCGCGCCCACACCGCGCGCGTGCTCCTCCAGACGACACCGCTGCCGGTCACCGAGATCGCGTTCGCGGCCGGGTTCGCCAGCGTGCGGCAGTTCAACGACACGATGCGCGCGGTGTACGCCCGCACCCCCACGCAGTTGCGCACCGACGCGCCCGGCCGGGCCGAGGAACGCGACGCCGTCGCCGCCACCGCCGGGATCCCGCTGCGCCTCGCCCACCGCGGCGCCTACCCGGCAGGACCCGTCTTCGACCTGCTCGAACGCGAACTCCTCGACGGCATCGAGGAGATGACCGGTGAGCGGGGCGCCCGCATGTTCCGGCGCACACTGCGGCTGCCCTACGGGACGGGCATCGTCTCCGTCGACGAGGCCGGTCATGAGCAGCCGGGGGCGCGCACCGAGCACCGCGGCGGCTGGCTGGACGCCCGGATCCACCTGACCGATCTGCGGGACCTGACCACGGCCGTGGGCCGCCTGCGCCGCCTGTTCGACCTGGACGCGGACCCGTACGCGATCGACGAGCGGCTCGGCGCCGACCCGCGGCTCGCCCCGCTCGTCGCCGCCCGGCCGGGCCTGCGCTCGCCCGGCGCCGCCGACCCCGAGGAACTGGCGGTACGGATCCTCGCCGGGCCCGCGCGGTCCGCCCGGCTCGTCGAGCGGTACGGCAAACGGCTCGACGCCCCCTGCGGCGGCCTGCACCGTGTCTTCCCCGCGCCGGACTCCCTCGCCGACGAGCCGGGCACGCTCGGCGCGCTCGCCCGCGCCCTCGCGGACGGCACCCTGACGCTCGACCCGGGCGCCGACCGCGACGACGCCGATCAGGCGCTGCGGGCTCTGCCCGGTATGGACGCGCGCACCGCCGCCCTGATCCGGCTGCGCGCCCTCGGCGACCCGGACGTGGCCGTCCCCGGCGACGGCGACACCGGGGACGCCTGGCGGCCCTGGCGCTCGTACGCACGTCAACACCTCATTGTGGAAAGGCAGTTGGAGAAGCTGTGACAGTCGTGAGCACGACCGGCGAGACCGAGTACTACACCACTTTCGAGAGTCCGCTCGGCGAGCTGCTGCTGACCGGCGACTCCACCGGCGCTCTCACCTCCCTGTCCGTCCCCGGGCAGAAGGGCGGGCGGACGGTCCAGGAACTCCAGGGGCACGGGGTGCGCGATCCCGCGCGCCTCGCCGCGGCCACCCGGCAGCTCGGCGCCTACTTCGCCGGTGAACTGAAGGAGTTCGACCTGGAGTTGCGGCCGACGGGGACGGAGTTCCGGCGGCGCGTGTGGGACGTCCTCGACGCCGTGCCCTACGGCGACACCACCACCTACGGTGCCGTGGCCGCCCGCATCGGTGCCTCGGGCGTCGCCGTGCGGGCCGTCGGCGGCGCGATCGGCGCCAACCCGCTGCTCATCGTGCGGCCCTGTCATCGGGTGATCGGTGCGGGCGGCTCCCTCACCGGGTACGCGGGCGGCCTGGAGCGCAAGGTGCGGCTGCTCACCCTGGAGGGTTCCCTGCCGCACTGATCAGGTGCCGGATTCCTCCGGGCTCACCGCGATCGCCGCCGCGTACCCCTCGGGGACCGGGACGTCGCGCAGCGTCCAGTCGCCGGGCGCGCCGGGGGAGTCGGCCAGCGTGCCGACGTAGTCGAGATCGGTGGCGCGGGACAGGCCCGTGCCGATCCCCTTGAGGTAGGCCTCCTTGCGGACCCAGGCGCGGGAGACGGCGAGGCGGCGCTCCGACGGGTCGCGCAGGGCGGCCAGTTCGGCGCGCTCACGGGGGTGCAGCAGCGCCGTCACGTCCTCGGCGGCCGCGGGCGTCGCCAGTTCCTCCACGTCCGCGCCGACCGGCACGGGGGCGAGCGCCACCAGCGCCAGGTCGCCGCCGTGGGAGAGGGAGAAGTGCAGGCCCGGGGCGTCCGCGAGCGCGGGCCTGCCGTGCGGCTCGCCGCAGCCCGGGCAGGGTTCGCGGACGAAGCGCAGCGAGCCGGGCGGGCGGCCCAGCCGCTCGCCCAGGACGGCGCGCAGCGCCAGATGCGCGGTGAGGTAGCGCCGCCGGTGCCGGTCGAAGGCGAAGGCGGCGGCGCGGCGCAGCTCGTCCGCGTCGAGGACCCCGACCCCGTCCCCGGCCGCGGCATCCGCCCGAACCAGCCACAGCCCGACCGCCCCGGAGCCAGGCAACTCCCGTACGTAATCCATGAGTCACGCTTCCCGATAGCGCGGGGCCGAGAAGGATCACCCCGCCTCGGCTCAGCGTACCCGCCCGGCTCCGCGGTGGATCAGCCCCAGATCTCGGCTCCGGCCCACGCCCCCACGATGAGCAGGCACGCGAACAGCTCGGCCAGGACGCTGGTGCCGCCCGCGCGCATGGCCGTCCGGGTCGACGCCGCGGCGTCCCCGTGGCTGCCGAGCCGCAGCCGTTCCGCTCCGTAGATGCCCGCGACGAAGCCGGGGATCGCCCCGATCACCGGGACGACGCAGAACCCGACGAGCGCGCCGACGCCCGCCCAGAGTGCGAGCGCGCGGGTCGCCCCCGCCTGTCGCAGCCTGCGCGGCGGCAACTGCCAGCGCAGCACCTGCGCGGCGAGCAGGACGGCGGTGGCGCCGACCAGGACACCCCAGGCCAGAGCGTTCGGGTCACGCAGCGCCCAGACGGCCACCGCGGCCCACACGAGCCACGACCCGGGCACACCCGGCACCAGCACCCCGCACAGACCGAGCACCAGCACGGCCCCGACCAGCAGGAGTTCCCACGCGCCCATGGCCCAAGGGTCCCCCAGACGTGCCGGGCCCGCAGATCGGGGACGGGCCGGGGAAGGGGATCGAGGACAGGCGCTCAGGCTCTCAGCGGGACACCCAGCCCCGCTCGTAGGCGTGCCAGCCGAGCTGGAGGCGGGTCGTCACCCCGGCCAGCTCCATCAGCCGCTTCACCCGGCGCTGCACCGTTCGCAGCCCCAGATCGAGCTGTTTCGCCACGCTCACGTCCGTCAGCCCGGCCAGCAGCAGGGAGAGGATCTCCAGGTCGGTGCCGTCGGGCCCGGCGCCCTCCGCCTCCTCGACCTGCCCGCTCTCGCCGAGCCGCAACGGCAGCGCCTGCCGCCAGACGGCCTCGAACAGGCCGGACAGGGACTCCAGCAGGCCGCTGGCGTGGACGACGAGCGCCGCCGGTTCCGAGGTGCGGGAGGTCAGCGGGACCAGGGCGAGCGCGCCGTCGGCGATCACCAGCTTCGTCGGCACCCGGTCCATGACGCGGACCTGCTCGTCGCGCCGGATCGCCGTCGACAGCTCGGTAAGACCCGACGGCTGCGACAGCACCTCCCGCTCGATGACGACGCGGTAGCCGACGCCGCGGCTGACGGCCTGCGGCTCCGCCTCGTTCTCCATGCCGGTCACGGCGACCGGGTTGCCGGTGACCAGCGCGCACACCTCGGAGACCGCGCCGAGCTGGATCTGGAGGAAGCGCTGCGACACCGCGGCGGCCCCGGTCACCACCTCGACCAGGTCGTGCACCGCCGGTTCGGTGGCCTGCGCCCGGTACTCCTCGGCGAGCAGCGCCGCCGCCAGCTCCGCCTTCTCCAGTTCGTGCCGGCGCTGGGTGAGCAGCGCGCCGAGGGCGACGCCCGGCGGGGCGGCCACCCAGCGGCCGGGCCGCGCCGACGACTGGGCCGCGAGCCCGTGCCGCTCCAGGAGGCGCAGGGTGATCTCGGCGTCGTACTCGGCGAGTGTCAGCCGCCGGGCCAGATCGGACACGTCCGCCGCGCCCACCGCCACCAGGGCGCGGTACGCCGACTCGTGCACCTCGTCCAGACCTATCGCACCCAGCATGCGGCGATGCCCCTCCCGCGCAGTTCCGTCCAGTCCGTTCCGACCCCCCGGATGGCGGGAACCGGCCACGGCACAAACCCGCCGCGCCCATCTTCCCCGCACCGGCCGCCACTCTGCCAATGTGGCGTCACCGCAGTACCGACACCCGCCGGGAATATGGCGTATGGACCGTATTCACCTGCGCTTTCACAGGGGGAGCGCGATGCGCCCGACAGCGCGTACGGTCCTGGGCGCGGCGACAGCCGCCGTCCTCGCCGTCACCGCGGCCCCCTCCGGCCGGGGCACGACAGGGGAGTGCCCCGGCCGGAGGGGCACTGGTGGCAAGCGCCGCCACCGCCCTGCCCCCCGGCGGGCGGCGACGCGCCCGTGCTCCAGACCCGGCAGAACGGCAAGGACCTCCACGTCCACCCGGCGATGGCGGGGAGACCTGGACCGCCACCGTGGACCACGCGGGGGCCACCGGCACGATCAACCGGGCTTACGACGTGCGTGAGTTCGAGTGATCACCTGAACCGGTCCGCCGGGCGTCCTTCCCGTGGGGGGTGGGGCCGCCCGGCGGACCTTTTGCACGGCTGATTTTCCCGATGCCCCGTTTTCGTACGGCCCGCGCCGTGGACAATGAGGACATGAGCCAGCAGGGGGAGAGGCCCGCCCGCCGCCAGGACCGAGCGGACGACTGGTGGGTTCAACTGTACGAAGACGCTGCCGCCGACATCGCCGACGACACCGGACCGGCCCCGGCCGCGGACACCCTGGACGACCGTTTCGCCTCGGCCGGAGCGGTGACGGCCCCGCCGGGCTCGGTCCCCGCACCCCGCGCCCCCGTCGCACCCGAGAGCGTGGCGGCGCCCCCACCGCCCTCCGTCCCCTACGTCGGGGACGGACCGCCCACCTACGACGCCGAACCCACCGCCCTGCCCGTCGCCGATCCGGACGAGCTCGACGGGCTCGTCGCCGACACCGTGCTCGACGGCGCGCGGTACGGAAGCTGCACCCTGCGCGCCGCCTCCGTGCGCGGGGACTCCGCCCGCTACCGGGGCGAACCCCGCCGGGACAGCCTGCTGACCGCCCGGTTCGGCAGCGGACCCGGCGCCCTCATCCTCGTCGCCATGGCCACCGGCGCCCGCGCGACACCGGGCGCGCACCGGGCCGCCGCCGAGGCGTGCGACTGGATCGGCCGCGCCGTCGGACGCAGCCACGCCCGGCTGACCGAGGACATCAGGGCGGGCCGCCGCGGCGACCTCAAGTCGGGGCTGCACCGGCTCACCGACCGCAGCCTCGGCAAGCTGCGGGCCGTCGCCGCCGAGCGCGGCCTGGACCCCGAGGAGTACGCGGCGGGGCTGCGCTGCCTGCTCGTGCCCGCCGACCCGGAATGCAGGACCCGGGTGTTCTTCGGCGTCGGCGACGGCGGCCTGTTCCGGCTGCGGGGCGGAAAGTGGCAGAACCTGGAGCCGGACGTGCCGAGCGCCGACGAGCGGAGCGGCGCCCCCGTCGTGGGCTACGGATCGCTGCCGCCCGCCGAGACCCCGCAGGGCGACCGGCTCACCATGGACCTGGGGATCACCACCCCGCCGAGCCCGTACGAGCCCGCGCCCGAACCGTCCCACGACCCCTTCCGCTTCCGGGCCTCCGTCGCCCGACCGGGTGACACGCTGCTGCTCTGCACGGTGGGCCTGGCCGAGCCGCTGCGCGGCGAGCCCGACCTCTGTGCCCACCTGGCGAGCAGATGGGCACAGAACGAGCCGCCGGGCCTCACCGCGTTCCTCGCCGACGCCCAGGTGCGGGTCAAGGGCTACGCCGACGACCGGACCGCGGCCGCGGTTTGGGAGGCGTAACCGCGCCCCTTGTGAGCTCATGGAACCCACAAGCAGCGATCGGTTCCGAAGGGGCACGTGAGTCATGGCCAAGCAGAACGTCGCCGAGCAGTTCGTCGACATCCTCGTCCGCGCGGGCGTCAAGCGCATGTACGGCGTCGTCGGCGACAGCCTGAACCCGGTCGTCGACGCGATCCGCCGCAACAGCGCCATCGACTGGGTGCACGTCCGCCACGAGGAGACCGCGGCCTTCGCGGCGGGCGCCGAGGCGCAGATCACCGGGACCATGACGGCCTGCGCGGGCTCCTGCGGCCCCGGCAACCTGCACCTCATCAACGGCCTCTACGACGCCCACCGCTCCATGGCGCCCGTCCTCGCCCTCGCCTCCCACATCCCGTCCGGCGAGATCGGGCTCGGCTTCTTCCAGGAGACCCACCCCGACCGGCTCTTCCAGGAGTGCTCGCACTACTGCGAGATGATCTCCAGCCCGAAGCAGATGCCCCGCGTCCTCCAGACCGCCATCCAGCACGCGGTCGGCCGCTCCGGCGTCAGCGTCGTCACGCTGCCCGGCGACGTCGCCGACGAGGCGGCCCCCGACCAGGCCGTCGAGACCGCGCTCGTCACGTCGCGGCCCAGCATCCGCCCCGGCGACACCGAGATCGACAAGCTCGTCGAGCTGATCGACAAGGCCGCCAAGGTCACCCTGTTCTGCGGTAGCGGCACCGCCGGGGCGCACGCCGAGGTCATGGAGTTCGCCGAGAAGATCAAGTCACCGGTCGGGCACGCGCTGCGCGGCAAGGAATGGATCCAGTACGACAACCCCTTCGACGTGGGCATGAGCGGACTGCTCGGGTACGGCGCCGCCTACGAGGCCACCCACGAGTGCGATCTGCTGATCCTGCTCGGCACCGACTTCCCGTACAACGCGTTCCTGCCGCAGAAGGACGTCAAGATCGTCCAGGTCGACGTGCGGCCCGAACACCTCGGCAGGCGCTCGAAGCTGGACCTCGCGGTGTGGGGCGACGTACGCGAGACGCTGCGCTGCCTCACCCCGCGCGTGAAGCCCAAGACCAACCGCCGCTTCCTCGACAAGATGCTGAAGAAACACGCTGACGCCCTCGAAGGCGTCGTGAAGGCGTACACGCGCAAGGTCGACAAGCACGTGCCGATCCATCCCGAGTACGTCGCCTCCGTCCTGGACGAACTCGCCGCCGACGACGCCGTGTTCACCGTCGACACCGGCATGTGCAACGTGTGGGCCGCCCGCTACATCTCGCCCAACGGGCGGCGCCGCGTCATCGGTTCGTTCTCGCACGGCTCCATGGCGAACGCGCTGCCCATGGCCATCGGCGCCCAGTTCACCGACCGCCGCCGCCAGGTGATCTCCATGTCGGGCGACGGCGGATTCTCGATGCTGATGGGCGACTTCCTCACCCTCGTCCAGTACGACCTGCCGGTGAAGGTCGTCCTGTTCAACAACTCCTCCCTCGGCATGGTGGAGTTGGAGATGCTGGTCGGCGGGCTGCCCTCGTACGGGACCACGAACACCAACCCCGACTTCGCCGCCGTCGCCCGCGCCGCCGGGGCGTACGGCGTCCGGGTCGAGAAGCCCAAACAGCTCGCGGGCGCCCTCAAGGACGCCTTCAAGCACAAGGGCCCCGCGCTCGTCGACATCGTCACCGACCCGAACGCCCTGTCCATCCCGCCGAAGATCAGCGCCGACATGGTGACCGGCTTCGCGCTCTCCGCGTCGAAGATCGTCCTCGACGGCGGAGTGGGCCGCATGGTGCAGATGGCCCGCTCCAACCTCCGCAACGTCCCCCGCCCCTGAGACGGCTCACACGGGCCGCAGCCGCAGCGTCAGGATCTGGAACGGCCGCAGGGACAGCGCCAGACCGGTGTCCGAGGTGGACGCCGGTTTCAGCGGGCGCTCCAGGAGGTCCGTCTCGTCGGCGCCCGCCACCGGGAACGACGCGGTGAGCGTCGCCGTCGCGCGTCCGCCCCGTGACTCGTAGAGCCGCACCACCACGTCACCGCTGCGGTCCTCGGCGAGCTTCACCGACTCGACGGTCACCGCCGGGTCGTCGACCGTGACGAGCGGCAGGACCGTCTCCGTCTCCGCGATCCGCAGCGGAAGGTTCAGCGCGAGGCCCCCGGCCACCGCGTCCCCGGTCGTGGCGCCCGGCAGCAGCGCGTACGTGAACCGGTGCGTGCCGAGATCGGTCTCCGGGTCGGGGCTGTGCGGGGCGCGCAGCAGCGTCAGCCGGACGGTCGTGCCCACCCCCTGCGCGTGCGGCGTGCGCGTCACGTCGTGGCCGTACGTCGAGTCGTTGAGCAGGGCGACGCCGTACGCCTCCTCGGCCACCCGCAGCCAGCGGTGCGCGCAGATCTCGTAACGGGCCGCGTCCCACCCGGTGTTGGCGTGCGTGGGCCGGTGCACGTGCCCGAACTGGATCTCGGCCGCCGACCGCTCCGCGTGCACGTCCACCGGGAACGCCGCCTTGAGCACCTTCTCCGACTCCTGCCAGTCGATGTCGGTGACGACGTCGAGGCGGCGGCTGTCCGCGGCGAGCCGGTACTCCTGCGTGAGCCGCGACGAGCCGAAGGAGCGGGTGACGCGCACCGAGACCCGCAGCGGCCCGTCCTCCACCAGCTCCACCGACTCGGCGTCCGTGAGGTCGGTGCGGGTGTGTCGGTAGTGCGCGTCCAGGTCCCAGGCGTCGTACTGGGTGGGGTGGTCGGGGTGGAGCTGGAGCAGATTGCCGCGCGTCCCCGGCGCCAGCACCTCACGCCCGCCGTGGGTCAGGTCCCGTACGGAGCTGAGGAGCCCGTCGCTGTCGACGGTGACCGCCAGATACGCGTTGGCCAGCACGATCGCGTCCTCTTCACGGGTCGCCGCGGCATGGGCGCCGGGACCGCGGGTCCGCGCGGTGGCCTCGGCCAGGGAGCGGATGCCGAGCCCGTCGACCTCGACGTGCACCAACGTGCCGTCGTGGGCGACCACCTCACTGCGCGGGTACGGGGAGGCGTTCAGCACCGACGCCTCACCCGCTCCCAGACGGCGGACCGCCTCCGCGGTGATCGCGTCCAGCTCGGCGAGGACACGGGCGTAGGTGTCGCGGGCCTCCCGGTGCACCCAGGCGATCGACGAGCCGGGCAGGATGTCGTGGAACTGGTGCAGCAGGACCGTCTTCCACAACCGGTCGAGCGCGTCGTACGGATACGCGTACGACGGATCGCGCAGGGCGGCGGTGGCACACCACAACTCGGCCTCGCGCAGGGCGTGTTCACTGCGCCGGTTGCCCTGCTTCGTCTTCGCCTGCGTCGTGTACGTCGCCCGGTGCATCTCCAGATACAGCTCGCCGGACCAGACGGGCGCCTTCGCCCCGTACTCCTCGTACGCCGCCCGGAAGAACGCCGAGGGCTTCTCGATCTCGACGCGCGGCGAGCCCTCCAGGGAGCGCAGCCGGCGCGCCTTCTCCAGCATCTCGCGCGTCGGACCGCCACCGCCGTCGCCCCAGCCGAAGGGGACGAGGGAGCGTGAGGCGCCACCCTTCTCCGCGAAGTTCCGCTCGGCGTGCGCGAGTTCGCGGGCGTGGAACTGGGCGTTGTAGGTGTCCACGGGAGGGAAGTGGGTGAACACCCGGGTGCCGTCGATGCCCTCCCACCAGAACGTGTGGTGCGGCATCTTGTTCGTCTGGTTCCAGCTCAGCTTCTGCGTCAGGAACCACCGGGCGCCCGCGAGCTTGGCCAACTGCGGGAAGGCGGCCGTGTATCCGAAGGAGTCCGGCAGCCAGACCTCCTCCGTCTCCACGCCCAGCTCGTCCAGGAAGAACCGCTTGCCGTGCACGAGTTGCCGCGCCAGCGCCTCTCCGCCCGGCATGTTCGCGTCCGACTCCACCCACATCGAGCCGACCGGGGCCCAGTTGCCGTCCGCCACGGCCTTCTTGATGCGGTCCCAGATGTGCGGCTGGTGCTCCTTCACCCACGCGTACTGCTGCGCCTGCGAGCACGCGAAGACCAGCTCCGGGTAGTCGCGGGCGAGCGCCGTGACGTTCGCGAACGTACGCGACGCCTTGCGGACCGTCTCGCGCAGCGGCCACAGCCACGCCGAGTCGATGTGCGCGTGTCCGGCCGCCGAGATCCGGTGCGCGCTGGCGTGCGCGGGCCGGAGCAGCACGTCGGCCAGCTCCGCGCGGGCCGCCACCGCCGTCCCGGCGACGTCGTGCAGATCCAGTACGTCCAGCATCCGCTCAAGGGCCCGCAGGATGTCGTGTCGCGCGGCCCGGTCCGGGTCCAGCTCGTGCATCAACTCCGAGAGGACCTCGACATCGAGCACCAGATGCCAGACGTCCTCGTCGAGTACGGCCAAGTCGGCAGAGCGGAATCGGTAGATGGGGCGATCTCCGGCGGTCAGCACGTCACCGAGCGGAGTGGGCTCGAAGTCCCGCAGCACCGTCGGGTTGGCCGCCGCCTCCAGGAGCAGACGGACCGGCTCGCCACCGGTCGCGCGCGCCGCGATCGTGAGGTGCCGGTTGCGCGGATGGATGCCTTTCAGCGGCACGCCCGAGGCGTCGTACAGCAGCCCCTCCGCCTGGAACCCCGGCCCCTGTCCGGAGAAGCCCGGGTCCACCACGGCCTCCACGTGCCGCCCCGCCCACTCGGCGGGCACCTGTCCCTCAAGGCGGAACCAACTGGTCGACCAGGGCTTTCCCCAGACGGAACCGGCCGCGAAGGGTTCGTACGTCCCTCGCAGCGCCTCCGCCACGGGCACCGGCTCACCCGGCGCGTGCCAGGCGCTGAGCGTCAGCGGGGACCGCGCGGCGTACTGCGCCGGTCGCACGAACTGGCGCATCGCCCGTTCCAGTCGGCCCTCCACGAGGTGTCGGTCGTCGTGCACGGCGGCTCCTTGTCAGTGCTCGTCCCGAAGGAATCCCACGCTTCCTTCCCCGCGCGGCCTGTGGACACCCGTGGGTGATGGACGAATCAACAAGAGTGCCGACATGGCCATTGGGCATGCATCCCCGTGTACGCGTTCGAGGCAATGACCGGGCAGCACGAGTCCAGAGCGAGGAAGGCATCGGGATAGGCGTGTGGGCGGGGGGCATGAAGAGGCAGGCAGCGGGGGGCAGCCCGACGAGGGGCGGGGTCTCCATGACACGTACGGAGAAAGCCGGCGCGAACGGAGCCGTACCGGGGGAGGGACCGCCGAGACAGCTCAAGCGCATGCTGGGCAAAGCCGATCTGAAGGCGGTGCCGGAGACCCGGCGGGCGCTGCGTGAACTGCTCAGCCACTGGGGCAGGCCGGGAAGATCGGAGATCGCCGAACTGCTCACCAGTGAGCTCGTCACCAACGCACTGGTGCACACCGACCGCGACGCGGAAGTCACGGCGACGGTGGGCCCGCGCGGCCTGCGCGTCGAGGTGCGGGACGACGCGGAGCGCAAGCCGAAGCTGCGCGTACCGATCGCCGACGACGGTACGAACGGCAGGGGCCTGGTGCTGGTGCAGTCCCTCGCGGACGCCTGGGGTGTGGTGATGCTCGGCGCGGGCGGGGCGGGAAAGGTGGTGTGGTTCGAACTGGACGGCGGCACCGCGTGACGTCCGCGTCACGACAGTGCCGCCGCACCTCCCGCGGCCGGAGCCGGGGCCTCAGCCGAACTGCTGCTCAAGGTCCTTGAGCTTCCGTTCGAGCGAGTCGAGCCGGGGCAGCGCCTGCGTGTCGTCCTCCGCCGTCAGGTCGACGGTGGCAGGCGACTGCGGTTCAGTCCCACCCCTGACGGCCTGGAGCGAGGGCCTGGAACGCAGCGGAAGCTGGTCCTGCGAGAGCTCCGGGGGCGCGTTCCCGGGCGATATGGCAGGGTCCGTGCCGCTCTGCCCGGCACCCGCCGAGGCCGTCACGGCGGGCACCTCCACCTGCCGTCCGCCGCGCCCGCCGAAGGCGCGGTTGCCACGGCTGAGCGCCCGGAGCTGCGCCCGCTCCAGCTTCCCGTGCTCGCGCCGCCGCATCCGGTCCTGCGTCTTCTGCCGCTTGTCCTCGCGCACCTCGTCGACCGCCTCGTCCAGGGTCCGCACGCCCTCCAGGAGCATCAGCGACCAGGCGCTGTAGGTCTCCCTGGGCGCGCGCAGCCACCGCACCATCCGGATCTGCGGCAACGGCCGCGGCACCAGGCCCTGTTCGCGCAGCGCCGCGCGGCGCGTCTGCTTCAGGGCGCGGTCGAAGAGCACGGCCGCCGACAGGGACATCCCCGCGAAGAAGTGCGGGGCGCCCGCGTGGTCGAGGCCGCGCGGCGCGTGCACCCAGTTGAACCAGGCGGCGGCGCCCGCGAACGTCCACACGAGTATCCGTGAGCCGAGCGCGGCGTCGCCGTGGCTGGCCTCGCGCACGGCGAGCACCGAGCAGAACATCGCGGCGCCGTCGAGCCCGAACGGGACGAGGTACTCCCAGCCGCCGGTCAGGTTCAGGTTCTGCCGGCCGAAGCCGACGAGGCCGTGGAAGGAGAGCGCGGCGGCGACGGCGGCACAGCAGAACAGCAGCACGTACGAGGCCGAGCCGTAGACGGTCTCCTTGCGCCTGCGGCGCTCCTCGCTGCGCTCCCACGACGCGTCGGCGGACGACACCCCCTTCTTCCCGGCGTCCCCGGCGCGCTTGCCGCGCGCGAGCACCGCAACCGCCGCCAGCAGGCCCAGGAGCAGCACGGCGCCCGGAAGCAGCCAGTCCAGCGATATGTCGGTCAGTCTCATCTGGGGTCCCTTGCCTAGCGATAGGGCGTTTCGGGCGCCATATTGGCCCAGTCGCCCGAGCCCGCAGGGGGTTTCGGGACAAGACAACGCCATAGGAGTGCAAGGGGGCGTGAAAAGTGGCCGTACGCTCGAACTCCCGCAGCAAAAACGGGAGTTGAGTTCGATTTACGTCACTCGTACGGGTGGTTCGATGTCGCGTGCGGGGTGCTCAGGCAGCGGACGATGCCATGAGCCGTGCGACGCGGTCCGCGTCACAGGTGCGCGGGCAGGTCACGCAGGTGTCCTCCGGGCGCAGCGTGTAGAAGAGGCAGCAGCTCGCGCGGTCGCGGGTGGGCAGCGACTCCCCGTTCGGGCCCGTCAGTTCGCGGAACGCGGCCTTACCGACGTACGGCTTCGTCGTGCCGGGCAGCAGCTCCTCCAGTTCGGCCATCGCGCGCTCCTCCTCGCCGAGCAGGTGGCCGACGTACCAGAGGCCCTCGACGATCTCGTCCGTCGCCATGCCCCACAGGGCGCGGGGCCCGCGCCGCATCCGGGGTCCGAAGCCGGTGAGGACGGGCTCCAGGTGTTCGGCGACGGCTGCCCGCAGTTCCGCGCGCAGGGCCTCCTCGTCGGGGACGACGTGCGCGCCGGGCAGGCTCGCCGCCGGGTCGCCGGGCAGGCAGGCGAAATCGGTGACGCGTACGGCCATCCGGCCGAGCGCCCGCTGGAGCGAGACGTTCGCGGCGGGGTAGCGCGGCACGCGGCGGTGCAGGAACCAGGGGACCGTGATGAGCAGGCAGGCGGGCCACGCGTAGCGGTGCAGGCCGAAGCTGGCGACGACGTCGGGGCGGGCCCGCTGCCCGTAGTCCTTCAGGACCTGCGCGTCGTCCCAGGAGAGGAAGGCGTCGAGCGCTGCGCCGCCCTCGGCGAGCTGCCGGGCGCCGACCCAGCCGGCCTCCTCGGGCAGCGGTTCACGGGGGCCGAACTCGTCGATGCGCAGGCTCGGGAACACCTCGGTGAGGCGGGCGTACGCGGCCGAGACCGCGGTGTCCGTCGCGGCGGGCGCCGGGGTGAGCAGAGTCATGCAGTGACCACCGAATCACGATCGTTTGCAGGTAAGCCTTACCTTACCCGATGGATCCGGGGTTTGAACTGTGGGCTGTGCCGCCTATCGTTCTGGTTGAGCATGGGACAAACGGCCGGTAACGGCCAGGAACGGCGGCGAAGGGGATGAGCGGGGTGGGGCAGGCCAGACCGCGTCCGGCACATGGCTCCGCGACGGCTCTCGGGGTGCCCGAGCAGCGGTCGGCCACCGCGTGGACCGGGGCGCCGCCGCAGGCCGCCGCCCCCGGGCGGAGCCGCGGCGACCACACGCACAGCGAGCCGCCCGCGCCCGGCCTCGCGCTTCACGGGACGGTCCGGCGCACCTCGGTGCGCGGGCAGGTCCTCGACGCGCTGCGGGCCGCGCTCCTCTCCGGCGAACTGGCGCCGGGCGAGGTGTACTCGGCGCCCGTCCTGGGCGAGCGGTTCGGCGTGTCGGCGACGCCCGTGCGCGAGGCGATGCAGCAGTTGGCCCGGGAGGGCGCCGTCGAGGTCGTGCCGAACCGCGGCTTCCGGGTCGCCGAGCGGACGCCCCGCGAGCGGGCGGAGCTGGCCGAGGTGCGCGGCCTCGTCGAGGTGCCCATCGTGCTGCGGCTCGCCCGGACGCTCCCGGCGGAGCGCTGGGCCGCGGTCCGGCCCAGCGCCGAGGCCACCGTCGCCGCGGCGGCCCGCGGCGACCTCGCGGGGTACGCCGAGGCCGACCGGGCCTTCCACCGGGCCCTGCTGTCCCTCGCCGGGAACGAACAGCTCGTGCGGATCGCCGACGACCTGCGCCGCCGCGTCGTCTGGGCGGGCTGCGACCTACGGGCGGACGCGGCGGAGCACGTCGCCCTGCTCGACGCCCTTGAGGCGCAGGACCTGACCGCGGTCGGCGCCGTGGTCCGCCGGCATTTCGGCTGAGAGCCCGTCTTCGCACGGCTCCTGGCGCCACCGGCGCAACCAGCCCCTCCGGCGTTCGAGGAGCGGGTCCGGGGCGGAGCCCTACGCCGCCGCGGGCAGCGCCTGTGCCAGCCACGTCGGGACGCCCCCGAGCAGCCGGAACAACCGCCCCGCCTCCGCCCGAAGCCGCGCCGACGTCTCCGGTTCGGGCTCCGCCTCGGCGAGGGAGACCAGCGCGGGAGCCGTGCCGACCAGGAAGCCGAGCTCCTCGCGCAGCCGCAGCGACTCGGCGAAACCGTGCCGTGCCTCCGCCAACTCGCCCTCCCGCAGAGCGAGTCCGGCCAGTTGGCGCCATGTGAAGGAGAGCAGCAGCGGGTCGCCGTGGGCCGTCGCGCCCGCGTGGGCCCTGCGGTACGCGGACCGCGCCGCCTGCGGCGAGTCGGCCAGGTTCTCCGCCAGCAGACCGCGCCGGAAGTCGAGCAGCGCCCGCGCCGCCGCGCCGGGGGCGAGCAGCGCCGCCGCCCTGCCGAACGCCGAGCGGGCCTCGTCTGCCCGGTCCCGCACCCTCAACAACGTGGACGCGTACGCGAGTTGGCCACGCTCGCAGGCCGCCGCCCCGCGCTCGTCGTCCGTGTGGGCGACGGCCTCCGCGGCGCGCAGCGCGTCCTCCGCCTCGGCCCAGCCCTGCTCCGTGTAGAGGCAGCGTTCGCCGAGCAGCGCCGCGCGTTGCAGTGCGGCGGCCGGGTCGTGCGGCGCGTGCGGGTCGAGCAGTGCGGCGGCGTCGGCCCAGCATCCGCGCGAGCGCAGCCGCCATACCGCGGTCTGGAGTGGATCGTCCCCTGCGTTCGTTCCCGTACCAGACATGGCGGTATGCGCCACGTTGCCCTCCCCGAGCACGCCATCGAGCCGAGTTGTCGTGGGGCATCTCAGCACGGATCGCGGCACCCGGCCAAGAGGGTGGGTGAAAGATTTCACAAAGGGACGGCCTTCCGGTTCCGGCCGGGCGCCGCCGTCGGGTCAGCTCATGCGCAGGGCCAGGAAGAAGTCCAACTTGTCCTCCAGGCGCGAGAGATCACGGCTCGTCAACTGCTCGATCCGGCCGACGCGGTAGCGCAACGTGTTGACGTGCAGGTGCAGACGGCCCGCGCAGCGGGTCCACGAGCCGTCGCAGTCGAGGAACGCCTCCAGGGTCGGGATCAGCTCCGCGCGGTGCTTGCGGTCGTACTCGCGCAGCGGGTCGAGGAGCCGCGCCGTGAACGCGCGGCGCACGTCGTCGGGGACGAAGGGCAGCAGCAGGACGTGCGAGGCCAGCTCCTGGTGTCCGGCGGCGCAGACCCGGCCCGTGCGGGCGGCGGCCACCCGGCGGGCGTGCCGGGCCTCCTCCAGGGCGCCGCGCAGCCCCTCGGCCGAGTGCACGGCCGCGCTGACGCCGATGGTCAGGCGCCCGTCGTCGGCGAGACCGGCGGCCAGCGGGTCCCGTACGGTTCCGAGCAGCGCGTCCGCGACGAGGCCCTGCTCGGAGCCGTCGTGCTCGGCGGGTACCGCGGGCAGCGGGACGAGCGCCACGGCCTCGTCGCCGGTGTGCGCCACCGCGATCCGGTCGGAGGGCTCGGACCCCGCGGACAGCGGGTCGACCAGGATCTCCTCCAGGAGGGACTGGGCGACCGGGCCGCCGTCGATCTCCCCGCCCTCCCATTCGACGCGGGCCACGACGACCTGCCAGTGCGGGGCCGCGCCGAGCCCCGGCAGCAGGACCGGGGCCGTCACGCGCAGCCGGGCGGCGATCTCGGCCGGGGCCGCGCCCGTCTGGACCAGTTCCAGGACCTCCTGGGCGAGCCGGCGGCGTACGGTGCGGGCGGCGTCGCGGCGGTCGCGCTCGACCGAGATGAGCTGGGTGACGCCCTGCAGCAGGTCGAGCCGTTCCTCGGGCCAGTCGCTCGCGTCCGCCTCGACGGCGAGCAGCCAGTCCGACAGGACCGTCTCGCGGACGTCGCGGGACGCCGGCACCGCGTTCCGGCCACCGGAGCGGATGCCGAACACCGAGTACGTCGTGGTGCCGACGGTGACCCGGTGCGGGGCCCGGCGCCCCGCGCGGACCGCCGACAGGTGCTCGGCGGCCAGGCGCGCGCAGACCTCGGCGGGCAGATCGGGCCCCGCCGCGTTCGAACCGGCGATGGCGCGGCCCGCGGGGGAGAGGACCCAGGCCCGCAGGTCCAGGTCGGTGCCGAGGAGGTCGAGAACGACGTCGGGGCCGCCGCCCGCGGGGCCCGACGTCATCAGGCGCCGGTGCCGGTCCACGACCGCGGCCAGGTCACCGGCGCGCTCGCCCGAGACCTGGCGCACGACGTGCTCGGTGATGGTCGCGAACGCCACCGACTCGTTCACCGCGAAAAGGGGGAGCCGGTGCCGGGCGCAGGCCCGCACCAGGTCCTCGGGGACGGCGCCCAGCTCGGCCTCGCCGGCCGCGAGCGCCGCGACCCCGGCCGTGGCCAGGAGGCGGACGAAGGGCTCGGAGTCGGCCGCGTCCCGGCGCCAGGCGAGGCCCGTGAGCACCAGCTCCCCGCCGGACAGATAGCGGCTGGGGTCCCGCAGGTCCGTGGTCATCACGCCGCGGACGGTGCGGTCCAGCTCCTCCTCGCCGCCGAGGAGCCTGAGGCCCAGCGCGTCCGTGTCCAGCAATGCGCGCAGCCGCATGTCGTCGTCGCCGCCGATCTGTCTCGAACTGTTTCCTGGGTGTCAGCAGGAAAACGAAGAGGTTACTGATGTTCTCCGTTCATACGAATCTACAAGACACCCATGTTGGTCAGCCAACTCCTTCATGGTTTCCGTGACTGACCCTGGCGGAGCACAGGGCGGTGTACTGGGCGCACTCCGCGTTAACAGCACATGAACGAGCCCCCGTGATCCGCACATCCGTGGCTCGATTCGATCGAACGAACCACGAACGACGAATGAAGAGAGCCGCTCATGGACTTCCTTCGCCCCGCAAGCTGGGAGGAGGCGCTCGCCGCCAAGGCCGAGCACCCCACCGCTGTGCCGATCGCGGGTGGCACCGACGTCATGGTCGAGATCAACTTCGACCACCGGCGGCCCGAGTACCTTCTCGACCTGAACCGCATCGGCGAGCTGAGCGAGTGGGAGGTGGACGAGGGCCCCTCGGGCACGGTCCGGCTCGGCGCCTCCGTGCCGTACACCGCGATCATGGAGAACCTGCGGGCCGAGCTGCCGGGCCTGGCGCTCGCCTCGCACACCGTCGCCTCGCCGCAGATCCGCAACCGCGGCGGCGTCGGCGGCAACCTCGGCACGGCCTCACCGGCCGGTGACGCCCACCCGGCGCTGCTCGCCGCCGACTGCGAGGTCGAGGTCGAGTCCGTACGCGGGTCCCGGCGCATCCCGATCGACGCGTTCTACACCGGCGTGAAGCGCAACGCGCTCGCCCCCGACGAGCTGATCCGCGCCGTCCACATCAAGAAGGCCGACGGACCGCAGCAGTACTCGAAGGTCGGCACCCGCAACGCCATGGTGATCGCCGTCTGCGCCTTCGGCCTCGCGGTGCACCCCGAGACCCGCACCGTGCGCACCGGCATCGGCTCGGCCGCGCCGACCCCGATCCGCGCCAAGGAGGCCGAGCAGTTCCTCAACGCGGCGCTGGAGGAGGGCGGCTTCTGGGACAACGGAAAGATCATCACCCCGTCGGTCGCCAAGCAGTTCGCCGACCTGTGCTCCGCCGCCTGCAACCCGATCGACGACGTGCGCGGCACCGCCTCGTACCGCCGCCACGCGGTCGGCATCATGGCCCGCCGCACGCTCACCTGGGCCTGGGAGTCCTACCGCGGCACCGACGGCAGCACCATCGGAAAGGGGAGTGTCGCGTAATGCGCGTCAATTTCACGGTCAACGGCCGCAAGCAGGAAGCCGACGACGTCTGGGAGGGCGAGTCCCTGCTGTACGTCCTGCGCGAGCGGATGGGCCTGCCCGGCTCCAAGAACGCCTGCGAGCAGGGCGAGTGCGGCTCCTGCACCGTCCGGCTCGACGGCGTCCCGGTCTGTTCGTGTCTCGTCGCCGCCGGACAGGTCGAGGGCCGCGAGGTCGTCACCGTCGAAGGCCTCGCCGAGTTCGCCAGGAACCGCTCGTGCGGCGGCCACGAGGGCGGCGGCCACGAGGACGCGCACGCGGCGAAGGGCACCGACTCGCAGACCGGCGAGGGCGACGAACTCGCCCCGATCCAGCAGGCGTTCATCGACGCGGGCGCGGTCCAGTGCGGCTTCTGCACGCCCGGCCTGCTGGTCGCCGCCGACGAGATGCTGGAGCGCACCCCGAACCCCTCCGACGCGGACATCCGCGAGGCGCTGTCCGGCAACCTGTGCCGCTGCACCGGCTACGAGAAGATCATGGACGCGGTGCGGCTCGCTGCCGCGCGCCAGTCCCAGGAGGTCTGAAGGACATGGCTGACACCCGCACCACCGGCATCCCCGCGAAGGTGACGCAGGGCTCGCAGACCAAGGGCGGCATCGGCGAGTCCACGCTCCGCCCGGACGGCACCCTCAAGGTCACCGGCGAGTTCGCGTACTCCTCCGACATGTGGCACGAGGACATGCTGTGGGGCCAGATCCTGCGCTCCCCGGTCGCGCACGCCGAGATCCTCTCCATCGACACCGGCGAAGCCCTCGCCACGCCCGGCGTCTACGCGGTCCTCACCTACGACGACCTGCCGACCGCCGTGAAGAACTACGGCCTGGAGATCCAGGACACCCCGGTCCTCGCGCACGGCAAGGTCCGCCACCACGGCGAGCCCGTCGCGCTGGTCGCCGCCGACCACCCGGAGACCGCGCGCCGCGCCGCCGCCAAGATCAAGGTCGAGTACCGGGACCTGCCCGTCATCACCGACGAGGCGTCCGCGACCGCGCCGGACGCGATCCTCGTCCACGAGAACCGCGACGACCACCACATCGGCCACGTCCCGCATCCCAACATCGTGCACCGCCAGCCGATCGTGCGCGGGAACGTCGAGGAGGCCCGCGAGCGCGCCGACGTCATCGTCGAGGGCGACTACTACTTCGGCATGCAGGACCAGGCGTTCCTCGGCCCCGAGTCCGGCCTCGCCGTGCCGGCCGAGGACGGCGGCGTCGACCTCTACGTCGCCACCCAGTGGCTGCACTCGGACCTCAAGCAGATCGCCCCGGTCCTCGGCCTGCCCGAGGACAAGGTGCGCATGACGCTCTCCGGCGTCGGCGGCGCGTTCGGCGGCCGCGAGGACCTGTCCATGCAGATCCACGCCTGCCTGCTCGCCCTGCGCACCGGCAAGCCCGTCAAGATCGTCTACAACCGGTTCGAGTCGTTCTTCGGCCACGTCCACCGCCACCCCGCCAAGCTCCACTACGAGCACGGGGCCACCAAGGACGGCAAGATCACGCACATGAAGTGCCGGATCGTGCTCGACGGCGGCGCCTACGCCTCCGCCTCCCCGGCCGTCGTCGGCAACGCCTCGTCGCTCTCCGTCGGCCCGTACGTCATCGACGACGTCGACATCGAGGCCATCGCGCTCTACTCCAACAACCCGCCCTGCGGCGCCATGCGCGGCTTCGGCGCGGTCCAGGCGTGCTTCGCCTACGAGGCGCAGATGGACAAGCTCGCCGACAGGCTCGGCATGGACCGGGTCGAGTTCCGGCAGCTCAACGCCATGGAACAGGGCACGATCATGCCGACCGGGCAGCCCGTCGACTCGCCCGCCCCGGTCGCCGAACTGCTGCGCCGCATCAAGGCGATGCCGATGCCGCCCGAGCGCCAGTGGGAGTCCAGCGAGGGCTCCGACGTACGCCAGCTCCCCGGCGGCCTGTCCAACACCACCCACGGCGAAGGTGTCGTACGCGGCGTCGGTTACGCGGTCGGCATCAAGAACGTCGGCTTCTCCGAGGGCTTCGACGACTACTCCACCGCCAAGGTGCGCATGGAGATCGTCGGCGGCGAGCCCGTCGTCACCGTGCACACGGCGATGGCCGAGGTGGGCCAGGGCGGTGTCACCGTCCACGCGCAGATCGCCCGCACCGAGCTGGGCGTCACGCAGGTGACCATCCAGCCCGCCGACACCCAGGTGGGCTCGGCCGGTTCGACGTCCGCGTCCCGGCAGACCTACGTCACCGGTGGCGCCGTGAAGAACGCCTGCGAGCTGGTCCGCGAGAAGGTCCTGGAGATCGGGCGCCGCAAGATGGGCACCTACCACCCGGCGTGGGCCACCGCGGAACTCCTGCTGGAGGGCGGCAAGGTCGTCACCGACGGCGGCGAGGTCCTCGGCGACCTCGTCGACGTACTGGAGGACGAGGCCGTCGAGGTCGAGGAGGAGTGGCGCCACCGGCCCACCGAACCCTTCGACCTGCGTACGGGGCAGGGCAACGGGCACGTGCAGTACTCGTTCGCCGCGCACCGCGCCGTCGTCGAGGTCGACACCGAACTCGGCCTGGTCAAGGTCATCGAACTGGCCTGCGCCCAGGACGTCGGCAAGGCGCTCAACCCGCTCTCGGTGATCGGCCAGATCCAGGGCGGCACCATCCAGGGCATGGGCATCGCCGTGATGGAGGAGATCGTCGTCGACCCGAAGACGGCGAAGGTCAAGAACCCCTCCTTCACCGACTACCTGCTCCCCACCATCCTCGACACGCCGACCATCCCGGTCGACGTGCTCGAACTTGCCGACGAGCACGCCCCGTACGGGCTGCGCGGTATCGGCGAGGCCCCCACCCTGTCGTCCACCCCGGCCGTCCTCGCGGCGATCCGGAACGCGACGGGCCTGGCGCTCGACCGGACACCCGTCCGGCCCGAGCACCTGACGGGCACGGCCACCACGGCGTAGCCCGCACTCGATGAATCCGGGGGGACGCCGTCCCGACGCCGTCCCCCCGACCCCAGTCGCCGTCCGTCTCGGGCCGTCCCCCGGGTCGTGCAGCCATCCCAAATCCCGCACGCGCAGAGGCAGTTCGCGGGTGCCCCTTTGAACCTTGGGAAACGAGGCACCATGACCCAGCAGTCCGTGGAGCCCAGGACCACCGCCGACGACGCGGGCGCGGGTTCGCGCCAGCCCGCCGGCAGATCCTGGCTCGACCGCTACTTCCACATATCCGACCGTGGATCATCCGTCGCGCGCGAAGTGCGCGGCGGCGTCACGACCTTCATGGCCATGGCGTACATCCTCCTGCTCAACCCCCTGATCCTGTCCGGCAAGGACGCCGCGGGCGACACGCTCGGGCAGAAGGCCCTGATCACCGCGACCGCCTTCGCCGCCGCGTTCACCACGCTCCTGATGGGCTTCGTCGGCAAGGTCCCGCTCGCCCTCGCTGCCGGCCTGTCCGTCTCCGGTGTGATCTCCTCGCAGGTCGCACCCCAGATGACCTGGCCGCAGGCCATGGGCATGTGCGTCATGTACGGCGTCGTGATCATGCTGCTCGTCGTCACCGGGCTGCGCGAGCTGATCATGAACGCGATCCCGCTGGCGCTCAAGCACGGCATCACCATGGGCATCGGCCTGTTCATCGCGCTGATCGGGCTCTACAAGTCCGGCTTCGTGCAGACGGGGAAGGCGACGCCGCTGACGCTCGGCCCGGCGGGAGAGCTGGCGGGCTGGCCGGTGCTGCTCTTCGCGGGCACCTTGCTGCTGATCTTCATGCTCCAGGCGCGCAACACGCCCGGCGCGATCCTGATCGGCATCATCACCGGCACCGTCGTCGCGATGATCCTCAACGCGCTCGACGTCATCGACCCGAAGCAGTGGGCCAACGGCGCCCCCGAACTGCACGGCGGCGCGGTCTCGACGCCCGACTTCTCGCTCTTCGGCCACGTCGAGTTCGGCGGCTGGGGCGAGGTCGGCGCGATGACCGTCGGCATGATCGTCTTCACGCTCGTGCTCGCCGGGTTCTTCGACGCGATGGCCACCATCATCGGCGTCGGCACCGAGGCCGACCTCGCCGACGACAAGGGCCGCATGCCGGGCCTGTCCAAGGCGCTGTTCATCGACGGCGCCGGCGGCGCGATCGGCGGCGTGGCGGGCGGCTCCGGCCAGACCGTCTTCGTCGAGTCGGCGACCGGCGTCGGCGAGGGCGCCCGTACCGGGCTCGCCTCCGCCGTCACCGGCCTGTTCTTCGCGGCCTGCCTCTTCTTCACGCCGGTCACCGCGATCGTCCCCCAGGAGGTGGCGTCCGCCGCGCTCGTCGTCATCGGCGCCATGATGATGATGAACGCCCGGCACGTCGACTGGGCCGACCGCGCCACCGCGATCCCGGTCTTCCTGACCGTGGTCCTGATGCCCTTCACGTACACCATCACCACCGGCGTCGCCGCGGGCGTCATCTCCTGGGTCGCCATCAAGATCGCCCAGGGCAGGGCGCGGGAGATCGGGGCCTTCATGTGGGGCCTCACGGTGATCTTCCTGGTGTACTTCGCCCTCAACCCGATCGAGAGCTGGCTCGGCGTCCACTGACTCCGCCGCCCGCCCTCCCTCGTCACCGCAAAGGAGACCGCACATGCTGGACATCGCCGACGAGCTGAACCGGTGGGTCGAGCAGGGACGCGACTTCGCCGTGGCCACCGTGGTGGCCGTCGGCGGCAGCGCGCCCCGGCAGCCGGGCGCGGCGCTCGCCGTCGACAGCGAGGGCACCGCGATCGGCTCGGTCTCCGGCGGCTGCGTGGAGGGCGCGGTCTACGAGCTGTGCCGCGAGGCGCTCCAGGACGGCAGGACCGTCCTTGAGCGCTTCGGATACAGCGACGACGACGCCTTCGCCGTGGGCCTGACCTGCGGCGGCGTCATCGACATCCTCGTCACGCCGGTACGCGCCGCCGACGAGGCCGTACGCGGCGTGCTCGCGACCGCGCTGGGCGCCGCCGCCACGGGGGAGGCGGCGGCGCTCGCGCGGATCGTGTCGGGCCCGGCCGCCCTCAGGGGCCGCGCCCTGCTGGTGCGCCCCGACGGCTTGACCGAGGGCGGCCTCGGCGCCCACCCCGAACTCGACCGCACCGTCACCGCCGAGGCGCTGGCGTACCTCGACGCGGGACGCACCGCCACCCTGGAGATCGGTGAGCAGGGCTCACGTTGCGGAGCACCGCTCACGCTGCTCGTCGAGTCCTCCGTCCCCGCGCCCCGGATGATCGTCTTCGGCGCGATCGACTTCGCGTCGGCGCTCGTCCGGATGGGCAAGTTCCTCGGCTATCACGTCACCGTCTGCGACGCGCGCCCCGTCTTCGCGACGGCCGCCCGCTTCCCGGACGCCGACGAGATCGTGGTCGAGTGGCCCCACACGTACCTGGAACGCACCGACGTGGACGCCCGCACCGTCCTGTGCGTCCTCACCCACGACGCCAAGTTCGACGTCCCCCTGCTGCGGCTCGCGCTACGGCTCCCGGTCGCCTACGTGGGCGCCATGGGCTCCCGCCGCACCCACCTCGACCGCAACGAACGCCTGCGCGAGGTCGGCGTCACCGAACTGGAGCTGGCCCGCCTGAGGTCCCCCATCGGCCTCGACCTGGGCGCGCGGACCCCGGAGGAGGTGGCCCTGTCCATCGCCTCCGAGATCGTCGCGCACCGACGGGGCGGCAGCGGGGTGTCGCTGACCGGGGCCCACACCCCGATCCACCACGAGCCGGCACCCGCCGCCCACCGGATCGACTCGGTGGCCTGAGCGTCTACCTCTCGAACGCCGAGGGGGAGTAGGCGAGTTGGATCTCCCCGGTGGCCTTGCGGCTCACCAGGGTGCCGCGCCCCGGCGGCTTCGTCGTCGCCCGCATCCGGCCCAGGAGCATGCCCTCCGACGGGTCGGCGGACAGGACGACGCCGTGGTCGCCGAGCTCCCACAGACGCTGGAGGAACGGGTCGTACTGGGCCCGCGAGGCACCCGCCGCCGTCCGGGTCAGCACCACGCGCAGGCCGATCTCCCGGGCGAAGGGCAGCAGGTCGAGGAGGGGCATCAGTTCGTTGCCCGAGCTGGTGGCGATCAGGTCGTAGTCGTCGACCAGGAGATGGACGGGCGGCCCCGTGTACCAGCTCCGGTCCCGGATCTGTTCCGGCGTCACGTCCGGGCCGGGCAACCGACTGCTGAGCGTCTCGCGCAGCGACGCCACGGCGACCCCGAGCCCTTCGCGCGAGACGCAGTGCGTCAGGGTCCGGGACTCCGGCAGGTCGCCGATCAGGGACCGCCGGAAGTCCGCCACGAGGACCAGGGCCCTGCCCCGCGGGTACTTCTCCTCGATCGAGCGCGCCAGGAACCGCAGGAACGACGTCTTGCCCGAGCCCGTCTCACCCAGCACGAGGAGCAGCGGATCCCTGACGAGGTCGACCAGGACCGGCGCCATGAGGGTCCCGTCGATCCCGATGGCCAGTGTGTCGTCCGGCGTGGTCGCCGGGGACGGCAGCCGGGACGGGTCGAGAACGGCCGGCAGCAGCCGGACCGGCGGCGCCGAGGGACGGCTGCCCCAGGCGGACCTGACCCCGTCGACCAGGCCGGCGGTGGCCAGGCCGAGCGACATGTTCTCGCCCGCCCGCAACCGGGGCAGCGCCGTGAGGAGCGGACGCCCCTCGGGGGACAGCCCGTGACCCGGCCGGCCCGTCGGTACACGCCGGGCGCTCCTGCGGTCGATCTCGGACTCCGCGGGGTCGCCGAGGAGCAGTTCGACGGTGTGGCCGAGATGCTCCCGCAGGGTCGGCCGTACCTCGGTGTACCGGGCGGCGGTCAGCACCAGGTGGATGCCGTAGCGGCGGCCCCGCAGCGCGATGTCGAGCACGGCGCGCTCCAGGTGCTCGTACTCGGTGCGCAGCGTGGCGTAGCCGTCGATGACGAGGAAGACGTCGGCCCAGCGAGACGCCGGATCATCCTCGGCCGCGTGCCGCTCGCGATACTCCTGGACCGAACCGACCTGGAGTTTCTCGCACTCGCGCTCTCGCCACGCCAAGATCTCGACGACCTCGGCGACGGTGCGCCGCACCAGCTCCTCGTCCGTGCGGCGGGCGACCTGGCCCACGTGCGGAAGCCCGGACAGGTCCGCCATCTGGCCGCCGCCGAAGTCCAGTACGTAGAACCGGGCCTCCTGGGCGGTGTGGGTCAGGGCGAACGCCGCGATGAGCGTGGCCACCAGCGTCGACTTGCCCGACCGGGGCCCGCCGACGAACAGGGCGTGCGCCCGCTCCCCGGAGAAGTCGAGGAAAAGGGGCGCGTGCCGCTGCTCCTCCGGTACGTCGCACAGCCCCACGGGGACCTTCAACTCCCCGGCCGACGGCCGGGTTCCGGCCTGGAGGCCGCGCTCGGGGTCGACCGCGACGGGTGCGAGCAGCTCGTCGAGGGCCGGTGACTCCTCCAGCGGAGGCAGCCACACCGGGTGACTCGCGTGGCCCCCCTTCGCGAGCCGGGCCACGACCGCGTCCAGGACCGAGGTGTCCTCCCCGGTCTCGTCCTGGCCGGGCGCCGAGGCGAAGGCGGCCTTGAAGCGGACGAGGCCGTCGGCGCCCGTCCGCAGGTAGCCTTCACCGGGGTCCAGGGGGACCCGGTTGGCGTCCGGCACCCCGATCACGGCCCGGGACTCGGCCGCGGTCGCGGTGCGCAGCGCGATCCGGTACGACAGGAGGGCCTCCAGGCCGCGCAGCGAGGTGTCAGCCAGCCGCCGCGCCCCCAGCAGCAGATGCACGCCGACGGAGCGTCCCACCCGGCCGATCGAGACGAGCGCCTCGACGAAGTCGGGGTGCGCGGCGATGAGTTCGGTGAAGTCCTCGAACACCACGAGCAGGGTAGGCAGGGGTGCGAGGGCGACGCCGTCACGTTCCCTGGCGAGACGGTAGTCGGCGTGTGACGCGTAGTGTCCCGCGTCGCGCAGGAGGGTCGCGCGGCGCTCGATCTCGCCCCGCACGGACGCGGCGAGCCGGGCGGCGGCCGGGGCGTCCTCGCCGCCGATCTCGGGCACCGCCGAGGTGTGCGGCAGCGCCGCCAGTGCCTGGAAGGTACCCCGCCCCGGCGAGCCGACCAGCAGGAAGTTCAGGTCGTCCGGGGCGTGGGTCACCGCGAAGGAGAGAACCAGGGTGCGCAGCAGCTCGGACTTGCCGGAACCGGCCGTGCCCACCAGGAGTCCGTGCGGGCCCGCGCCACCGGACGCCGCCTCCTTGATGTCGAGGACGACCGGCATACCCGAGGACGTCGTGCCGAAGGGCGTGCTGAGCCGGGCGGCGGTGCGCCGTTCCCGGCGGCGGCGGGCCGGATCCGGGCCGGTGGTCCGGCCCGCGCCCAGCAGGTCGGTGAAGGAGACCCAGGCCGGTGCGGTCCGGTCCGGTGCGAGGTCCCTGCGCCACCCCGCCCGGATCCGCTCCACCGTGTCGGCCAGCGAGCGGCGCGCGGCCAGATGGCCCGTGACGTCGTCGAGGCGCGGCACGGCCACCCGGAACCGGCGGCGCCGCGAGAGCGCCCAGCCGACACCCACGCTCGCCGCGAGCACCGGGTCGACCTGGGAGTCCCGGGCGTCGTCGAGGGCCAGCTCGATACGGGTACCGAGCAGACCGAGCAGTTCCGGCGTGAGATCGCTCCAGCGGCGGGCGGCGACACACAGGTGGACCCCGTAGTTGAGGCCGGTGTTCGCCAGCCGGTGCACGTCGTCCGCGAACCCGGCGCGCTCCCAGCAGAAGTCGAGCCAGCCGTCGATGACGAGGAACAGGTCGCTGGTCTCCACCGTGCCGAGGGCGCCCTCGGCACGCAGCGCGCGGAACGCCTCGATGGAGTCGATGTCGTGGTCGCGGAACAGGGAGCGGCGCGCGGCGATGGCGTCCTTGACCGTGCCGAGCGCCTGGCTCACCCGGTCCTCCTCGTGCGGGGCGGCGACACCCCGCACGTGCGGCAGCGTGCGCAGCACCCCGAGCCGGTTGACGGCGCCCTCCAGGAGGACGAACTCGGCCTCGCCCGGGGTGTGGGTCAGCGCCAGGGACAGGACGAGGGCCCGCAGCAGCGTGGTCTTGCCGCTGCCGAGCTTGCCCACCACCGCGGCGTTGCCCTCGCGGCCGGAGAAGTCGACGCACATCAGCTCGCCGTGCGCCGAGTGCTCCAACCTGCCGATGGGGGTGCGCAGATGGGCCGCGCCCTCCCAGGCGTCGCAGATGAAGCCGCGGTCGGCGGTCTCGATCGGGGGTGGGAGCAGCAGGCCCAGCGGCAGTTCGTGGGTGGCCGCGGCGCGTCCCGCGGGGCCCGCGGTGACGTCCAGCTCCGGTGCGTAGGCGAGCGCCACGTCACCCTCGCAGTGGCCGGACTTGGTGGGCGTCTGGTCGGGGCCCGCCTGGTTGCGGACGGCGTCGTGGACATAGGCGTACAGCTCGTCGGGGGTGATGACGCCGTCGCGATTGAGGTCGGCGAGGCCGGTGCTGAGCCCCTCGATGACGGCGTTGGTGAAACGCGGCGCCGACACCCCGTTGTCGATCTTCAGTTGGTCGCCCTCGTAGGCGTACTCCAGAGCCGTCGTGGCGGTGATGACGAACGTGCCGCGACCGGCGAGCGCGGACTCCACGTCCACCGGGGCGGGCGACATGGGCGTGCCGCGGTGGAAGAGGCCGCTGTAGCAGCAGTCGAGGAGGACGACCTTGGTGCCGGCCTGGCTCTCGTCGAGCAGGCCGTGCAGGAACGCGGCGGAGACGGCCGTGGCCGCAGGCCGGTTCAGGCGGGTGCCGAGCGTCGCGAAGAAGAGGCGGTCGCCGTCGTTGCGGACGCCGTGGCAGGCCAGGTAGAGCAGGACGAAGTCATCGGGTTCCCGGTCGGCGAGGAGGTCCTCGATCGCCCCCTCCAGCTCCTCCTTCGGCCGGTTCAGCAGGGCGCGCACCTCGTCGAACCGACCGATGGCCGGATCGCGCAGCAGCGCCGCGAGTTCGGTCGCCCCGCGCGCCGGTGCCCGTAGCTGGTTGAGCCCCGGGTCCTGGTAGCCGTCAGTCGCGACCAGCAGTGCGATCCGGCGCCCGGCCATCGGTCCCCTCCGCTTCGTCCCCGCCGTCCCCGCCGTTCTCGCCCTCCCCGGCCGCCGCCGTGCCCGCCGCGATCCGGGCGGTCACCGCGTCCACGAGGGCCTGCTGAGCCTCGGTGGACAGGGCGGTGAAGGAGCCCTTGTTCCCGTCGAACTCCCACTCGACGGCCCGGGCCTTCGAGCGGTTCACGTAGGCGACGACGACGTTGCCGACCGCTTTCAGCGTCGCCGCGGAGAACGCGCCACTGAGGACGAGCACGGCGATCTCGTGCCCGGCCCCGGCCATCGCCCCGGCGGGCGCCGGCCGCGTCCCGCGCTCCACGCGCAGCGCGCCGAGCCGGCGCAGGTCCTGGAAGAGAGCGCGGACCTGGCGGTCCACCTGGTCGGGGGTCGCACCGTGCCCGGCGTCGACGCGCAGCTCCAGTTCGTGCACGGTGCCTCCTCGTGGCCGCCCCTCGCCCGGGGCGCGTCCGAAGATCGTAGCCGCCGCCGGTCCGCGACACCCGGGGCGCGCGGGACAACGAACGGCTCGTGCACCGTACTTGACGCCGTGCGCCCCGTCCCCGACCCTCGTTTGGGAGCGCTCCCATTCACCGCAGGCAACATACGTGCCCCATTGCGATCCTGGAGTGAACCCGTGCGAGATCCCCTCAGAGGTGCCCGCAGGCGCGGCGCCCGCCGTCTCCCGACTGCCGTGACCGCATGGGCCTTCGCCCTGTCGGCGCTGGTCCTGGGCGGCCCCGTCGCCGCCGCGGACGGACCCGCGGAGGCCGCCGCCCGCACTCCGCGCCTCTACACCCCGCGCCTCTACACCCCCGAGCCCAACCCCGATGCCCTCCGGCAGATCCTCGATCTGGCCAAGGCAGGGCAGTACCGGGACGCGGCCCGCGTCACGGCCATGGTCGCCACCCCGCAAGCCGTCTGGTTCGGGGACCAGAGCCCGCAGGAGGTCGAGAAACTCGCCCGGGACGTCGTCAGGGACGCGAGCAGGGCCGACGCCGTCCCCGTCTTCGCGCTCTACGACATCCCCGGCCGCGACTGCTCCAACTACTCGGCGGGCGGCGCCGCGAACACCGCCGAGTACCAGGCGTGGATCGACGCCGTGGCCCGCGGCATCGGCACCCGGGACGCCCTGGTGATCCTGGAACCAGCGCGCTCGCCCTGCTGCCCGCGGACTGCGGACAGGACGACGCCGAGGGCACGAAGACCGCCGCCCGGTACGCCGAGGTGAATTACGCCGTCGACACACTGGAGCCGCTGCGCGGCACGCGGGTCTACCTCGACACCGGGCACACCGGCTGGCACGCGGTCTCCTCGATCGTGCCGCGACTCCTCAAGGGCGGTGTCGAGCGGGCCTCCGGCTTCTACACCAACGCCTCCAACTACCAGAGCGACGACGCCAACTCCTGGTACGGCAAGCTCATCTCCTCCTGCATCGCCTACGTCGACGGCGGCGGCGACGCCGCCGACTGCCCGCACCAGTCCGCGCCGCGGGCCGAGACGCAAGGCTGGATCGACGCCCACGTCCACGTACCCGCCTCCCGTATGACGCACTTCGTCACCGACTCCAGCCGCAACGGAAAGGGCCCGTGGACCCCGCCCGCCGGCAAGTACACCGACCCGCAGGACTGGTGCAACCCGCCCGACCGCGGCCTGGGCGCCCGCCCGACCCTGCGCACCGGCGACCCGCTCCAGGACGCCCGCCTGTGGATCAAGACGCCGGGGGAGTCGGACGGGCTGTGCCTGCGCGGGACGCAAGGGCCCGAGGACCCCGAGCGCGGGACGGTCGACCCGAAGGCGGGGGACTGGTTCCCGCAACAGGCACTCGAACTGGCGCGGCTCGCCCGGCCTCCGCTTCTGTAGGGCGCGTTCAGCCTTCCGGGAGCGCCAGCGCCTCGAACGCCTCCTGGTCGGCCAGCGACCGCAGGAACGGGGCCGCCTCGAACGCCTCGGCCGGGCTGAACACCCCGGCCTTGCGCGGCCCCTCACCGCCCATGAGCCGGAGCACGGCCTCCACGGAGACCAGTGCTCCGGCTCGCCAGATGTCCTTCCCGCGCACATGGGCGTTGACGCCGCCACCGCCCGCGCGCACGACCTGGACGGCGACCGTGAACGTGCTGCGGGCCCGCTCCTCGGGGCTCGCGTCGACGCTGCTGAAGATCTGCTCCTCCTCGAACGTCGACGCCGTGAGCTGCACCTCGACCGCCCGGGCCGGGACGTGCCGGGGCACGGTGACGACCTCGCCCGAGGGGAACGGCACGATCGTGGTGCGCGGCCCGACCGGCGGCGGGAACGGGAAGACCGCGTTGCGGACCTCCACCGGGCCGACGCGCTGGACCCCGTCCGCGTAGGAGATGCGGTCGATCTCGCCGATGAGGAGGTTCGCCGTGTTCACCGCGCCCCGCGTCATCCGCCAGCCGGAGACGGCGTAGCCGACGGTGACCTTCTCGATGCCGTCGGCGGCGGGCAGCCCCGCGGCGGCGGCCGAGGCCAGCAGGTCGCCGAGCCCGCCGTAGAAACTCATCTGCGGGATCAGCACGGCCCCGGTGCGCTCGGCGACGCTCTGGAACGCGTCGAAGAGGTGCTTGACGGGGTGCGGCTCGATGGCGTGGTCGACGTACGGGATCCCGGCCTCGGCCGCGGCGGCGGCGACCGGGGCGCCCGTCGTGGTGAAGGGGCCCGCGCAGTGGTTCACCGCGTCGGCCCGCTCGGCGAGACGGCGCAGGGCGGCGCCGTCGTCGAGCGGTGCCACATGGACGCTGACCCGGTCCGGGGCGGCGAGTTCGGCGGCCAGGGCGCGCAGGCCCTGTTCGGTGCGGCCGGCGAGGATGACGTCCTGGCCGCGGGCGAGGAGCTCGGCGGTGACGAGGCGCCCGGTGTGTCCCGTGGCGCCGTAGACGGCTATGCCCATGAGGATCTCACTTCCGTACGGAGGAGTGTGACCAAGTGGGTCAAGATACAACTCATAGACCCCGCCGACGAGTTGACCGGCTCAGCGACTTCCGTCCCGTAGCAGCCCTTTCAGCGCACGAGCGAACATCCAGCGCCCCGCCACCGCGAGCAGCGGGTCCGCGAAAGCCGGGACCCCGCGCACCCGCAGCTCCTCGCGCCACTCCACCCTGGCCCCTTCGGCGCCGAGCGCCCGTACGTCGAACTCGGCCCAGCCGGTGACGAACCGACCGCGCTTGACAAGCCGGCAGTGGCGCGGCGGCTGCCACGCGACGAGCTCCATCGGGTCGTCGAAGCCGAACCGGCGGCCGATCCCGGTACGCGCCACGAACACCGTGCCCGCGGCCGTCGGCGGCGGTGTGGTGACGGTGACGCGGGTGAGCGGCACGACGTCGCCGTGCCGTTCCCAGTCGGTCAGGCGCCGCCACGCCTCGGCGGCGGGCAGCGGGGTGTCTCGGACGATGAGGACGTGGGCCACGCCGCGACAGTAGGCCCGTCGCGGGGCGGGCCGCACCACGACCGGCGCAGCGGCGTGTCGCGGCGGGGTCAGGGCTTGTAGATCTTCCCCGGTTCCGCCTTGCCGGGTGCCAGCAACTGCGGCACCGTCACGAAGACGTAGCCCTTCTGCTTCAGCGCGTCGATGATGCCGGGCACGGCCGGGACGGTGCCGCGGTAGATGTCGTGCAGCAGGATGATGCTGTCGCGCTTCGTCTGCTCCACGGCGCGCTTGCGGATCAGCGCCGAGTCCGTGGTCGTGTAGTCCTTGGTGGTCACGTCCCACAGGATCTGGGCCAGGCCCTCCTCCTTGGCGAGCGCGCTGACGTGGTCGTCCGTGCGGCCCTGCGGCGGTCGCATCAGTGTGGGGCGCTTGCCGGTCAACTTCTCCACGGCGTCGTCGGTGCGCCGGAACTCCGTACGGATCTGCGCGTCGTCGATGTCCGTGAGGATCTTGTGGTCCCAGGTGTGGCTGGCGAGCTCGTGCCCCTCCCTGGCCATGCGCTTGACCAGCTCGGGATGGTCGGCGATGTGGTTCTTGCCGAGCAGGAAGAACGTCGCGGGGACCTTCTTCTCCTTGAGGATGTCGAGCAGCCGGGGGCTGTTCTCGCTCGGGCCCGCGTCGAAGGTGAGGGCGACGCACTTGACCTTGCGGCAGTCGGCGGTGCCGAACCGGGCGTCGCCGCCCTTCCCGTCCTCGGCCGCGGCCGGGCTCTTGCGGGCGGCGCTCGGGGTGGTCGTGTCGTAGCGCGTACAGCCACTCAGGGCGACGGAGAGGGCCCCGGCGACCGCCAGCGCGGCGGTCGCACGGAACCTTCTTCGGCTTTTCTTCATCTTCTTGGATACGGCAGGCATGTCGGCACTATACACATAGCGTATACGCAGGGTGTGTAGCCATTTGGCCTGCGGTTTTGCCGTTCTGCTCAGGCGTCCCGATAGGCGGCGAGCAGCTTGGCGAGCGCTCCCGCGTAGTCACCGGTCAAGGCCGGATGGTCGGCCTCGGCGAACGGTTCGGCCCAGGCGGCCGTGATCCTGTCGCCCCGCGTCCCGCACGTGCCGGGTGGCGAGCGCGAGCGCATGGAGGGTGGATGCGCCGCCCGGCGCCTTGGTCGAGGTCGTGAGCCCGTGGCCGTACGGGAACTGCGGGTCGTAGGAGGAGTCGCCCACGTTGATGGGCGACTGCCCGGTGAACGGCCGCTTGCCGTCGAGCACGTCGGCCACGTCGTCGCCCTCGGTGCCCGGCAGCCAGGAGGCGACGAGCCCGTCCATGTCGCCGAGCCGGTCGCCGAGGGCGCCGTGGCGGTGGTGAGCGGGAGCAGCCCGGCGGCGAGGGCACAGACGGTGAGCAGCGCGGCCCGTCCTCCGCGGCCCCGGGCGGACGAATGGGTGAGCGAGTGAGTGGAGTGACGCAAGATTCCCTCCGGAGGTTCCGGTTGCGGGTGGCGATGGCGCGTCGGGACGTGCTTGATTCAAGACTTGCGTTGAAAGGGGCCTCGTGAGGGTGTCAAGTGTTCGGACGTAAAGGGAGTTGACGTAAGACGCCCGATTGACAGGTCCGCCGCGGCCCCGGATCGTGTCAACCGGCATGTGATGCTTGACGGTTGGGGGACCGCGATGGGGTGGCCGGGGGATACGTCCGACGACGGGACGCGGCAGGACAGACACACGGGCCACCGCCCGCCGGAGGAGCGAAATACCGAGGGCGCCGAACGGACCGAGGACGCGAAGCCCGCCGGGGCGGGGCCGTCCGGAGCGGAAGCCGGGTTCGGGCCGCCGCCGGAGATGTCACCGGGGACGGGGGCGCCGGGCGGGGCTGTGCCGACGAGTGAGATGTCGTCCACGGCGTCGGCGTCGGCGGCCGGGGCTTCGTCGCCCGCGGGCCCGCCGCCCGCCGCGCCGCCGCACTGGGAGCCGCCGGTCGCGGCGCCGTCGAGCGAGACGCCGCCCCCCGCAGGTCCGCCGCCCTCCCCGTTCCAGGCGCCGCCTCCCGCGCCCCCCGCCTACACCCCCGGCGCGCCGCCGCCACCCGGTACGCCTCCCGCGCCGCCGACCGTGCTCGGCGGGCCGCCCGAGTCGGCGGCGGGGCCCGGCGATCCGGTGCGGGCGCTCGCCGTCGGGCTGCTCAACCTCTCCGGGCTGGGGCTCGGCTACGTGTTCCTGCGCCGGTGGCTGCTCGCCGCGCTGTGCCTCGGGGGCACGGCCGCGCTGCTCGTCGTCGCGCTGCCCGCCGACCCGGACGGCGTACCGGGGCAGGTCCTCGCCGGATACCTCGCCCTGCTGCTGATCGCGGCGGCGGACGGCGCCCGCCGCGGTTTCCGCGCCCCGGTGAACCAGCCGAACCAGCCGAATCAGCCGAATCAGCCGACCCGCTCAACCACCCTGCACACCAAGCCCCTTGCGATCGTCGCCCTCGCCGTCGTCCTGCTCGCGGTGCCCGCCGGGGGCGCGGTCGCGTACACGGGGCTGCGGGACGACGCCGTCGAGGAGATGCTGCTCGACCGGCTCGCCGCCACCGACGCCCTCGTCGAGCGGGCCGCGACCCAGGAGTTCGCCCCGGCGCGCGCCGACTACCGCACGGCCCTGGTCCGCTACCGCTCCCTCACCGAGGACCACCCGGGCTCCCGCGCCGCGCACCGCGTCCACGACAGCCTCGACGCCTACTACAAGGCGGTGGCCACCCCGTACCTGAGGGCCGACCACTGCGCGGCCCTCCAGCCGCTCGCCTTCCTGCGGGACGTGCCGAGGTCCATCGACCGCGAGGTCCTGGGAACCCTCGCGACCTGGCCCGACAAACCCCTCGCCGTGTCCCTCCTGAAGTGCGGCACCGGCAGACTCGGCGCCACCGGGGGCGACGGACGCGGCGGCGAACTCGGTCAACTCCTGCGTACGTTCCCGAAGTCGGCGCAGGCGGCCGAGGTGGCCCCGGCCGTGCGCGCCGCCGTCACGAGACGTACGGGTGACCTGTCCGGCGCCGAACCGTGCCGCGCCACCGACGAATTGCGCCGCATCGGCGACACCGCGAAGGCCCTGCCCGCGCCCGCCCCCGCGCAACTGGGCGGCGACGTCGACCGGGCCGTGCGCGACGGCAACTACGCCTGCGGAATCGACCAGTTCAAGGACGGCAGCTTCGCGGACGCCCGCAAGACGCTGACCGACTTCGCGGGCACGTACAAGAACGACAAGCGCGGCGCACGGGCCCGGCAGGTCGCCGTCGCCGCCGAGATCGCCGCGCAGCGCCCGGCCGCGGGCGACCGGTTGCCGCCCGCCCACGCGCCCGGCGGCGCCCGTATGCAAATGGTGATCAGCAACGACGGGCCCGACCCCGTGGAGATCCTGTACACCGGACCCGTCACCGGACGTCTCACCATCGGCGGCTGCGACTCGTGCTCGACGTACCGCACCGAGGCCGAGGGCAGTCGCAAGGCGTGCAAGGCGGGCACGTCGTACCCGAAGAAGACGCTGCGGCTACCGGCCGGGACGTACCACTTCCTGCACAAGCCGGGCGGCTCCCGGGTCACGGCCCGCAGCCGCGCGGCGGGCGGCACCATCCAGCCCGGATACACCTACACGCAATGCAGTTACGTGGTGACCAGCGGCCTCGGCGGCGATCTCTGAGAGGACGCACCACCAGGAGTGGAATCGGTTACCGCCGCGCACGTGCACAACTTCCGCACGTGCGCGGCCCCTTGACGCGTCGTCGTCCCGCTTGCACCATGACTCGCCGTGAAAGCGTTTTCTGCCGGAGGGAACGCGACAGCGGAGGGCGGGCTCATGCGCGACCGAACCACCATGACGGCGATCGCCCTGCTGGCCGCGAGCGCTCTGCTCGGCGCCCTGCCCGCGCACGCCGCCGGTTCCGCCCGGCAGGACGCCGGGCAGGCGGCCGGACTCATCGACCCCGCGACCCCCGCGGGAGTCCAGCCGCTGGGCACCGGCACCGCGACCGCCGCCGCGCAGACCCTGGTGTTCAGCGACGAGTTCGACGGCGCGACGCTCGATGCGGCCCGCTGGACCGCCCGTGACCAGGAACGTTCCGGCGCGGCGGGCACCGACCGCTGGTGGTACAAACCGGCCGGAGTCCGGACCGATGGCGCGGGCGCCCTCGCCATCGACGTGAAACAGCTCGCCGAGGGGCAGTACGCGGGCGGCCGGATCGACAGCCAGGGCAAGTTCGACTACACGTACGGCACGATCGAGGCCAGGATCCACACCCCGGCCGCCACCAACGGGCACCTGGCCGCACTGTGGCTCCAGGCCGACGCGGGCCTCACCCCCGGCGGCGTGGTCGACGGCACCGCGCGCGACGGCGCCGAGATGGACGTCACGGAGACCAATTACCAGGCCGACAAGTACTCCGTGACGCTGCACTACGACGGCTACGGCGCCGACCACAAGTCGTCCGGCACCGTCGCCGAGGCGCCCGGGCTGCACAGCACCTGGTACCACACGTTCGGCCTCAGTTGGACCCCCACCCGACTGACGTTCCTGTACGACGGGGCCGTGGTCCGCACCGTCACCGACCCCCGGCTCGTCAGCCAGGTGGCGGAGTTCCCGATCCTCTCGCACGAGGTCCTGGACGGCTGGGCGGACGGCTCGGTCCACGACGAGACGTTCGACTGGCACTCCACGATGTACGTCGATTACCTCAGGGTCTGGCAATAGGGGAGCCGGTGCGGTGGCGGGGGCGCGGGTAGGCTGCTCCGCGCGGGTGGCAGGCCCCGCCGAGAACGAGACGCACCCGTGGAAGGGGCCCGCGCGCCCATGCGAGACGAACCCGCAGGCCCCGACATCGAGCGGCCCGCCCCCGCCCGGGCCGCCACTGCCACCGCCGCGCCGCGCCCGGTGGCGTGGCGCGGTCAGGGGCCCGTGCTCGGGGTCGTCGCGCTCGGCGGCGCCCTCGGCGCCTCGGCCCGCTACGGCGCGTCGCTCCTGTGGCCGACGGCGACCGGCGCCTTCCCCTGGACGACCCTCGGGGTGAACGCGGTCGGCTGCGCCCTCATGGGTGTCCTCATGGTCCTGATCAGCGATGTGTGGGAGGGCCACCGTCTCGTCCGCCCGTTCTTCGGCACCGGCGTCCTCGGCGGCTTCACCACCTTCTCCACGTACGCCGTCGACATCGGACGACTGACCGACCTCGGTGAGGCGCGCACCGCGCTCGGCTACCTGGTGCTGACCGTGTGCGTCGCTCTCGCGGCGGTGTGGGCCGGGACCCGTCTCACGCGCGCGCTCGTCGGACGGAGGCCCCGGTGAACTGGCTCCTCGTGATCGCGGGCGCCCTGGTCGGCGCGCCCCTGCGGTACGTCACCGACCGCGTCGTCCAGGCCCGGCACGACACGGTCTTCCCGTGGGGCACGTGGGCGGTGAACGTCGCGGGCTCCCTGCTCCTCGGCCTGGTCACGGGCGCGGTCGCCGCGGGCGCCGCCCCCGCCCAGCTCCAGCTCCTGCTCGGCACGGGCCTGTGCGGCGCCCTGACGACGTACTCCACGTTCTCGTACGAGACCCTGCGGCTCGCCGAGACGGGCCCGCGCCTGTACGCGCTGGCCAACGTCGTGGTCAGCGTCACCGCGGGCCTGGGCGGAGCCTTCACCGGAGCGGCCCTCGCCCAGGCGCTCCAGCTCTGAGGACCCGCCGGGCGGCACCGGCCGCAAGAGCCCGGCCCTCGAAGGCAGGCACTCAGGACGGGTCGCCCGGCATCGCCGACAGCGGGCTGTGCAGGATCGGGCCGGCCGAGCCGCCGCCCGTGACGCCCTGCTCCACGACGCAGGCGACGGCGACGTTGCCGCGCCGGGCGACCAGCCAGCCGTTGTCCGAGTCGCCCTCGGAGACCTCCGCGGTGCCGGTCCTCGCGCCGATGTCCCCGGGCAGATCCGACTCCCTGAGGAAGCGCCCCCATTCCTCGTCCGGTACGGACGGGCCGTCCTTGTCCCCACCCGCGTCCACGCTGCTCTTCCCGCCGCTCTGTACGCCATCGGCCGACGGCCGGTCCTGTCTCGGCCGGTCGCCGCCGCAGCATGATCGCACGGGTGTTCCCGAAGAAGGACGGGCGTCCGGCGTGTGCGGGGCCGGTCGCGCGACCTCGTGCGCTTTGATCGGCGAGGACAGATCGGGCCCTTTTCGGCACGGAAGGCACAGCACGTGGAACAGCCGACGGGATCAGCCGCGGAACAGCCCGGGCAGGAGACCCTGTTCGACTGGCAGGACCTCGCCCCCGCACCGGCGGCGCACAGCCCGTTCCGGGACAGCCCGCAGGCCCGCCGGATGCTCGACGTGCGCGAGGTGTACGCGGAACCCGCCGCCCTCGACTCCCCGCGCGGCCGGCAGATCATGGCCCGGCTGCGCGACGACGTACGCGTCATCGAGGTCGACAACCACTGGCGCATCCCCGCGCTCCACGGCAACGACGGCAACATCGACCGATGGGTCCGCATCAAGACCGAGACGCTCGTCCTCGGCGTCAAGCACAAGCTCACCACCCGCCCCAACGGCAGATCGGCCGACTGGATCGCCCCCGGCCCCTCCAACGGCTGCGCGATGTCCTGCGCCTACTGCTACGTCCCCCGCCGCAAGGGCTTCGCCAACCCCATCACCCTGTTCACCAACATCGAGGCGATCGTCGCGCACGTCCGGCGCCACGTACGGGCCCAGGGCCCCAAGCGGGAACCCAACCAGTGCGACCCCCAGGCCTGGGTCTACGACATCGGCGAGAACGGTGACTGCTCCGTCGACGCCCTCGTCAGCGACAACACCGCGGATCTCGTCGCCGCGTTCCGCACCCTGCCGACGGCCAAGGCGTCCTTCGCCACCAAGTTCGTCAACCCCGACCTGCTCGCCCTCGACCCGCGGGGGCGCACCCGGGTGCGGTTCTCCGTCATGCCGCCCGGCGACGCCCGCCTCCTCGACATCCGCACCAGCCCGGTCCCCGAACGGATCGCCGCCGCGGCCGACTTCCTCGACGCCGGGTACGAGGTCCACTTCAACCTCTCGCCCGTCGTCCTGCGCCCCGGGTGGCAGCGCGACTGGGCCGATCTCCTCACCCACCTCGACGACGTCCTGCCCGCCCGGGTGAAGGAACAGGCGGCGGCCGAGATCATCATGCTGACCCACAACGAACCCCTCCACGAGGTCAACCTGGGCTGGCACCCGCGCGCCGAGGAACTGCTGTGGCAGCCGGACCTCCAGGAGACGAAGCGCTCCCAGAACGGAGCCCTCAACGTCCGCTACGCCCTGGAGGTCAAGCGACAGGCCCTGACCCGGCTCCACGAACTGGTCGCGGAACACGCGCCGTGGCTGCGCATCCGCTACGCCTTCTGAAGCCGGGCCACTAGCAAGCCGTCGCGGTGCTGCGCAGGAGCAGCGGTGCGTCGGTGCGGGCCACGATGTCCTCCACGGTGACGCCGGGCGCCGTCTCGACCAGGGCGAGGCCGTCGTCGGTGACGTCCAGGACGCCGAGGTCGGTGATGATCCGGTCCACGCAGCGCTCGCCCGTGAGCGGCAGGGCGCACTCCCGCAGCACCTTCGGGCTGCCGTCCTTCGCGGTGTGGTCCATGAGGACGATGACGCGGCGGGCGCCGTGGACGAGGTCCATGGCGCCGCCCATGCCCTTGACCATCTTGCCGGGGATCATCCAGTTGGCGAGGTCACCGCGGGCGGAGACCTGCATGGCGCCGAGGACGGCGGTGTCGATGTGGCCGCCGCGGATCATCCCGAAGGAGAGCGCGGAGTCGAAGAACGCGGCGCCCGGAAGCACCGTGACCGTCTCCTTGCCCGCGTTGATCAGATCCGGGTCGACCTGGTCCTCGGTGGGGTAGGGGCCGGTGCCGAGGATGCCGTTCTCGGAGTGGAGGACGACATGCACGCCCGCCGGGAGATGGCCGGGGATCAGGGTGGGCAGGCCGATGCCGAGGTTGACGTAGGAGCCGTCGGTGAGTTCGGCGGCGGCGCGGGCGGCCATCTGGTCGCGGGTCCATGACATCAGGAACGTACCGTCTCTCGGGTCGGGGGCGTCGGGGGCGTCGGGGGCGTGGTGAGCGTGCGGCGCTCGATCCGCTTGGCGGCGGCCTGCTCCGGGGTGAGGCGCACCAGTCGCTGGACGAAGACCCCGGGGAGGTGGACGGCGTCGGGGGCCAGTTCGCCCGGTTCGACGAGCTCCTCGACCTCCGCGATCGTGACGCGCCCCGCCATGGCGGCCAGGGGGTTGAAGTTGGCGGCGGCGCGCCGGAAGACGAGGTTGCCGTGGCGGTCGCCGCGCCAGGCGCGCACCAGGGCGAAGTCGGTGCGGATGCCGTGCTCCAGGACGTGGGGACGACCGTCGAAGTCGCGGGTCTCCTTGGCGGGGGAGGCCACGGCGACGGTGCCGTCCGGGGCGTACCGCCAGGGCAGTCCGCCGCTCGCGACCTGTGTGCCGACGCCGGCCGGGGTGTAGAAGGCGGGGATGCCCGCGCCGCCCGCGCGCAGGCGTTCGGCGAGGGTGCCCTGCGGGGTGAGTTCGACCTCCAGCTCACCGGAGAGGTACTGGCGGGCGAACTCCTTGTTCTCACCCACGTAGGAGCCGGTGACGCGGGCGATGCGCCCGGCGGAGAGGAGGACGCCGAGGCCGTGGTCGTCGACGCCGCAGTTGTTGGAGACGACGCTCAACCCGCCCGCACCCTTCGCGTGGAGGGCCGCGATGAGGACGTCGGGGATGCCGGACAGGCCGAAGCCGCCGACGGCGAGGGAGGCGCCGTCGGGGATGTCGGCGACCGCCTGCGCGGCGCTGCCGATGACTTTGTCCACGGTGGTACGGGTCCTTTCGAAGGGGAGTCGCCGCGGACGCCTCAGGCGTCCGGCTGCTGCTGCAGGGCGTCGGAGATCGACTTGGCGCCGCCGTGCGCGGTGTAACCGCCGTCGACGGGGATCTCGGCCCCGGTGATGAACGAGGCGTCGTCCGACAGCAGGAAGGTGACGAGCGGGGTGATCTCGTCGACGGTGCCGGTGCGGCCGAGCGGGGTCTCGCGCAGGTTGCTCGCGCGGAAGGCCGGGTCCGCGGACGCGGTCATCTCCGTCTCGATGAAGCCGGGGTGAACGGTGTTGACGCGGATGCCGCGCGGCCCGAGTTCGAGTGCCGCGGTCTTCGACAGGCCGCGCAGCGCCCATTTGCTGGCCGTGTACGCGACCGGGTAGTGGGCGGTCAGCGCGGCCGACGAGCCGACGTTGACGATGGCGGCGCCGGGCGGCATCAGCGGGGTGAGGTGCTGGATGCCGAGGAGCGGGCCGGTGACGTTGACGGCGTGGACGCGGGCGAAGTCCTCGGCGCTCACGTCGCCGATCCGGGCCCGCCAGGTGACGCCCGCGTTGTTGACCAGCCCGTGGACCTGCCCATACGCCTCCCGCAGTGCGGCGGCGAGCTGTGCCCACTGCGAGGCGTCGGTGACGTCGAGGTGCCGGACGCCGTCCGCCTCGGCGACGTCGGTGGCGATGACCCGCGCGCCCTCCCGGGTGAGCGCCGCCGCCTCGGCGGCGCCCTGCCCGCGGGCCGCGCCGGTGACGACCACCACCTTGCCGAGCAGCCTCTTGGGGCGCGGGTCGCTCACGGCCGCTCCCGGCCGCGGCGGCGCCCCACCGGGATCGGCAGCGGGGCCGCGCCCGCGACGACCGTGTTGGAGACGGAGCCGATCCCTTCGACGGTGAGGGTGACCGTGTCGCCCGGCTTCAGCGGCGGCGGGCTCTGCTCGCCGCGCAGTCCCCACAGCTCGGCGAGGCAGCCGCCGTTGCCGCAGGTGCCCGAGCCGAGGACGTCGCCGGGGGCGACGCGGGTGCCGCGCGAGGCGTAGGCCACCATCTCCTCGAAGGTCCAGCTCATGTTGGAGAGCAGGTCCTTGCCGGTGACCTGGCCGTTGACCTCGGCGGTGAGGGCGAGGCGCAGGAATCCTTCGGCATCGCGGTGGGGCTCCAGCTCGTCGGCGGTGACCAGGTAGGGGCCGAGCGTCGTCGCGGTGTCCTTGCCCTTGCACGGGCCGAGGCCCACCTTCATCTCGGCGGACTGGAGGTCGCGGGCCGACCAGTCGTTGAAGACGGTGTAGCCGATGATGTGGTCGCGGGCCTGCTCGGGGGTGAGGTCGCGGCCCTCGCGGCCGATGACGGCGGCCACCTCCAGCTCGTAGTCCAGGGCGGTGGAGCCCGGCGGCACCGGGATGTCCTCGTGCGGGCCGAACACCGCGTGCGGATTGGTGAAATAGAAGGTGGGGGCCGCGTACCACTGCTCGGGCACGCCGCTCACCCCGTCGACGGAGCGGCGCACCCCCTCGACGTGCTCCTCGAAGGCGACGAAGTCCCGTACGGAGGACGGCTGGAGCGGGGGCAGCAGCCGCACCTCGGAGACGTGCGGACCGGGCGGCATGTCGAGCGCGGCGGCCCCGGCGTCGAGGAGGGCGGGCAGTCCGCCGCCGGCCCGGATCAGCTCGGTGAGCGAGGTGGCGCCGGGCACGGGGTAGAGGGTGCCTCCCCCAGCCTCCGGCCGGGGGGACCCCGATCTCGTTTCGCTCGCCTCGACGACGGCGACGCGGGTGCGGTGGTGATGTTCGTAGGTGGCGAATCGCATACGGGCTCCTGGCGCGGGGGCACCGGGGGCGCGGGGGGTGTGAGTCAGGGCATGACAGGGCCGCCGCGCCCCCGGAACTCGGGGTGGGATCAGACCGGCGGGGCGACGAACACGCCGCGGTCGGGGTCGTTGAACGACTCCTTGGCGATGAGTTCGTTCATCGCGTTGGCGGTGCCCCACTGGTCGGTGACCTCGGGCTGCGAGAAGTCGTAGACGTGCGGGTGCCAGGTGTCCTCGTCGAGCAGCTCCAGCTCCGTCGTGTACTCGACGGTGTTGCCGTGCGGGTCGAGGAAGTAGGTGAACGTGTTGTCGCCCGCCATGTGCCGGCCGGGACCCCAGATCTTCTTGAACCCGGCCCGCATCACCCGGCCGGAGCCGCGCATGTACTCGTCGAGGCCGCGCATCTCGAAGGAGACGTGGTGCAGGGCGGTGTGCGGGCCCTGCGCGATCGCCATGGAGTGGTGCTGATTGCTGATCCGCATGAAGTGCATGACCTCGCCCATGTGCGGCGAGCTGAGGGTGTCGGACAGCGCGAAGCCGAGGTGCCGCTCGTACCACTCCCGGGTCCGGTTCAGATCGGGGGAGTTGAGGACGACGTGCGACAGCTTGACCGGGATCGCCTCCTTCTCCTCGATCTTGCGGTGCTGCCGTACCTCGACGTCGGCGGAGACCTCGATGGTGCGGCCGTCGACGTCGAAGAAACGGAAGCCGTAACCGCCTCCCGGGGTGTCGACCTTGCCGGGCCGCGAGATCAACTGCACGCCTCCGGCGAGCAGTCGCTCGGCGAGCGTGTCCACGTCGGCCGGGTTCGCGGCGCCGTACGAGACGAGGTCGAGCCGCTTCTCCTCGGCCTTGCGCAGCCGCACCACGTACTGCTCGGGAGAGCCCTCGGCGGCCAGGAAGGAGATCCCGGAGTCCTCGGCGACCTCGGTCAGGCCCCAGACGCCGGAGTAGAAGTCGAGCTGCTTGTCGTAGTCCGGCACGGCCAGGTCGACGTGGCGGAGGTGGGTGAGCAGACGGTTGCTCATGAGGTCGGTCCTTCCGAGAGGAGAGCCGCCGCGTTGCCACCGCGGACGGCGTGGAGGTCGGCGTCGGACAGGCGCGCGGCGCGCAGGGCGCCGACGGGGTCCTCGGTGCCCATGTCGAAGGGGAAGTCGGAGCCGAGCAGTACCCGGTCCGCGCCCGCCACCCGCACCAACTCCCGCAGCACGTAGGGGTCGTGGACGAGCGAGTCGAAGTACAGGCGCCTGAGATAGCTGCTGGGCAGGTGGGCGCAGCCCGCACCGGCGTCGGAGCGGGCCGTCCAGGCGTGGTCGGAGCGGCCGATGTGGGTGGGCAGATAGCCGCCGCCGTGCGCCGCGACGATCTTCAGCGCGGGGTGGCGGTCCAGTACCCCGGAGAAGATGAGGTGCGACAGCGCCACGGCGTTCTCGGTGGGCTGGCCGACCGTGTTGGACAGGTACCACTGGTCGAGGCGCTCGTCGAGCGTGCAGCCGAAGGGGTGGAGGAAGACGATCGCGCCGGTCTCCTCGGCTTTCGCCCAGAACGGTTCGTACGCGGGGTCGGACAACTCGCGGCCCGGCGCGTGACTGGAGATCTCCACCCCCAACAGGCCGCAGGAAAGGGCGTGTTCGAGGGCCCGGACGCACTGGTCGGGGTGCTGGAGCGGGACGAGCCCGAGGCCGCGCAGCCGGTCGGGGGCCGCCGCGCAGTGCGCCGCCGTCGCCTCGTCGGCGAGCCGGTACACCTTCTCGGCCGTCTCCGCCCCGGCCCAGTAGTGGTAGTGCGAGGGGGAGGGGCTGACCAGTTGGACGTCGACGCCCTGGGCATCCATCGCGGCGAGCCGCACGCTCACGTCGGTCATCCGCGGGATGCGCTCGCGCACCATCGGGCCGCTGACGGCGAGGGCGGCGGGTCCGTTGCGCCGGGCGTCCAGGGCGCGGGCCTCGGCGAGCCCGGGGGCGCCGTCCACCAGGGCCTCGACCTCGGGCAGCAGGACGTGGGCGTGCACATCCACGGTGGGTGTTTCGGTGGTGGTCACGGCAGCTCCCTGAGCATGGTCATCGTGCGGCCCATCAGGGCGGGGACATCGGCGTCGCGGACCCCGTCGAGCTGCCACTGCCCGATCTGCACGGACGCGTCGACGACGGGGCGTACGCGGGTGACGCGCCGCTCGTAGTAGGCCTGGAACAGCACGTCGTCCCAGGTGTCGGAGGTGGTCAGCATCTGGGCGAGCACCCAGGCGTCCTCCATGGACAGGGCGGCGCCCTGGGCGAGTGTGGGCGGGCAGCAGTGGGCGGCGTCGCCGACGAGGACGACCCGGCCGCGGTGCCAGGACCCCTCGACCAGCATGCGGTCGAACCAGGTGTAGTTGACCTGCGCCGGGTCGGTGATGTGCGCGGTGATCTCCGGCCAGTGACCGCCGTAGTGCCGGGCCAGGGAGCGCATCTCCTCGGCGTACGAGCCGGTCGGTATGGAGTTGCGGTCCCTGTTCGCCTCGACGACGTACGCGTACAGCGTGTCCTCGCTGGTGGGGCAGTACCCGGCGATGTAGGCCGGGCCCCCGTAGGCGAGGTCGGTACGGGTCACGCCGGCCGGGCGGGGCGCCGCGACCCGCCAGATGGCCATGCCGGTCGGTTCGGGCTTGTCCGTGATGCCGACGGCCGCGCGGGTGGCGGAGCCGAGTCCGTCGGCGGCGATCACCAGGTCGTAGCGGCGGCTGGTGCCGTCGCTGAACGTCACGGTGACGCCGTCGCCCTCCTGCTCCAGGGCCGTGGCGCGGACCCCGAGCCGGACACCGGCACCGCTCGCCCGCACCGCGTCGATCAGGATGCGCTGCAACCGCGGGCGCTGCATGCCGACGGTGGCGGGCAGGTCGTCGCCGCCGGTGCGCAGATCCTCCGCGACGTGCAGGACGGTGCCGTCGGGGGCGGTGATGCCGACGGCGGAGAAGCCGTACCCGGACGCCTGCACCTGCTCCCACACGCCGAGTTCGCGCAGAACGCGCAGGGCGTTGCCCTGGAGGGTGATGCCGGAGCCGGCGGTGGCGTTCCAGTCGTCCTTCGCCTCGATGAGGTCGACCGCGATCCCGGCGCGGCGCAGCAGGATCGTCGCGGCGTTGCCGGCCGCGCCGCCGCCGACGACGAGGACCGTGCGGGGTGTGCTCATGGGGGAACTCCCTTGTTCCGCGGGGTGGTGCGGGTTACTTGACGGCGATGGGGTTGACGGGCGAGCCGACGGCGCCGGTGATGGGCAGCGGCGCGGCCGTGAGCCAGAACTCGTACACCCCGTCCGCCGCGCAGTCGGCGGCCAGCGCGTCCGGGTCCCACATCTCGCCGATGAGCAGGCCCATGTTGGGGATGGCGACCTGGTGCAGGGGCTGGAAGGCGTGCGTGAACTCGTTGGGCCGCACCTCGAAGCCCCAGGTGTCGGTGGCGATCGCGGCGATCTCGGTGTGGTGCAGCCAGCCCGCCGAGGTGAACGACAGGCCGGGCGCGGGACCGCCGGCGTACTCGCCCCAGCCCTCGCGCCGCACCCGGGTCAACTGCCCGGTGCGGACCAGCACGATGTCGCCCCGGCCGACCGTCACCCCGTGCGCCCGCGCGGTGGCGACCAGGTGCTCCTCGGTGACGGCGAACGCGTCGGGCAGTTCGCCGTCCTCGCCGACGACGCGGCCCACGTCGAGCAGGACGCCGCGCCCGGCGACGTGCGGGGCCATGTGCTCGATGCCGGTGACCAGGTCACCGTCGGAGGTGACGACCTCGGCCGCCGCCCGGCCGTTCCACGCCTTGCCGTGGTCGAAGATGTGGCCGAGCCCGTCCCACTGCGTGGAGCACTGGAGCGGCATGGCGATCACGTCGTCGGCGCCGCCGAGCCCGTGCGGGAAACCCTGGTTGCCCAGGGCCGCGTCGGTGCCGGTGTCCAGCATGGTGTGGACCGGGTTGGTCCGCCGCCGCCAGCCCCTCTGCGGCCCGTCCATGTCGAAGCGCTGCGACAGCGAGAAGCTGACGCCCCGTCGGATCAGCGCGGCGCCCTCGCGGCGCTTGGCCTCGTCGAGGAAGTTGAGGGTGCCGAGCACGTCGTCCTCGCCCCAACGGCCCCAGTTCGAGTACGCCTTGGCGGCCCCGGCGATCGTGCCCTCGGGGTCCTCGCGGTCCAGCACCGTCATGACGCCTCCTCGGCCACGCACCGGGTGCGCTGCGTACCGAGCCCGGTGATGGAGCCCTCCATGACGTCACCGTCGCGCAGCAGCCGGCCCCAGTGCATGCCGTTGCCCGCGGGGGAGCCGGTCAGCACCAGGTCGCCGGGGAGCAACCGGGCCGACTGCGAGGCGTAGGAGACCATCCGGGCCACGTCGAAGATCATGTCCTTGGTGGACTCGTCCTGCATGGTCTCGCCGTTGAGCTTCAGGACCAGGCGCAGGTCGCCGGTGTCGGCGATCGACTCGGACGGCACGATCCACGGGCCGAGCGGGGTGAACCCGGGCGCGTTCTTGCTGCGCAGCCAGTCGGTGCCGATCTGCGGCATGTCGCGGCGGAAGACGGTGGCGCGGTCGGTCAGGTCGTTGGCGATCGTGTACCCGGCGACGTACTCCAGCGCCTCCTCGACCGACACCCGGTGCGCGGGACGGCCGATCACGGCGGCCAACTCCAGCTCCCAGTCCGGCTTCTTCGCCCAGGCGGGCAGCGTCACGTCGTCGTAGGGGCCCGTGATCGCGCTCGGCAGACCGATGAAGACGTACGGCAGGTCCTCCGTCGCACGCCGGTCCATGATCTCCGCGGCCTCCGCCCGCCGCTCCTCCTCCGGCCGGTCGTCGCCGGGGGCGCGGTGCGCGACGTGCAGATCGATCACGTGCTGGCGGTAGTTGGCGCCGGACTGGAACACCTGACGCGGCTCGACCGGCGCGTGCACCCGGAACTCCGCCAGCGGCCTGCGCGCCACGCCGCCGTCGTCGGCCAGGGCGCGCAGCCGCGGCAGCACCGCCGGCCAGTCCGCCAGGAGCCGGCCGACGCTCAGCCGCTCGTCGCCGAGGGCGCGGCGCAGGTCGACGACGTGGGCGTCCGGGGTGACGAGAGCGGGGAACTGCGGCCCGTCCGGGGCCGAGAGCGTCGCCAGGGCGAAGGGGCCGGCGAAGAGGGGAGACGCGGGGGCGGGTTTCACGGACATGTCCTCCTGATTGCGGTGGGACTAATCTGGACCCGCCATCGGTGATCAGGGAAATAGATTGTGTGGATGAGCGCCATCCAGCCGACAGATTCCTCCTGGTCAGCGCCGCCCGCACGCCGCAAAGCCAAGGAAAGCCCGTGAACCTGGCCCGCCTGGACCTCAACCTCGTCGTCGCGCTGCGCGCCCTGCTGGAGGAGCGCAACGTGACCCGCGCCGGGCAGCGCGTCGGGCTGAGCCAGCCCGCCATGAGCGCCGCCCTGGCCCGGCTGCGCCGCCACTTCGACGACGACCTGCTCGCGCGCGTCGGCGGCCACTACGAACTGACCGCGCTCGGCCAGGTGCTCCTCGACCGCACCTCCACCGCCTACGACGTCCTGGAGCGCCTCTTCGCGAGTCAGGCCGACTTCGACCCGGCGCGGGAGAGCCGCGAGTTCAAACTCGTGGCGTCGGACTACGCCGTCTCCGTCTTCGGCACCGAACTCGCCCGCGTCGTCCACGAGGAGGCCCCCGGCATCCGGCTCCGCTTCGCGCAGACCCCGCCCACCGTGGTGGACGACACGGCCACCCTGCTCAGCGCCGTCGACGGACTGCTCATGCCGCACGGCGTCATCAGCGACTTCCCCGCCACCGACCTGTACGACGACCGCTGGGTCTTCCTCGTCGCCGACGACCACCCGAGCGTCGAGGACCGGCTCACCCGCCAGGACCTGGCCCGGCTGCCCTGGGTCACCTACCAGCGGACCTACGACGCCCCGGCCGTCCGCCAGCTCGGCATGCTCGGCGTCGAGCCCCGCGTCGAGGTCTCCGTCGACAGCTTCCAGCTCCTGCCCCTGCTGGTCGCGGGCACCCGGCGGATCGCCCTGATCCAGGCGCGGCTGGCCCGGCTGATGGCCCCGCTCGCCGCGGTCCGCGTCCTGGACCCGCCGTACGAGGCCGTCCCCCTCCAGGAAGCCATGTGGTGGCACCCGGTGCACACGCACGACGCCGCGCACATCTGGCTCCGCGAGACGGCGGCCCGGGTCGGCAGGCGGCTGGCGGAGACGCGGGCAGACGGCGAAGGGCCGTCCTGACGGGGCGGTGCCGCGGGGTCCCGGTATCCGTGTGATGGATCATCGGTATCCGGGGACCGGATCAGCCCTGATGGTCCGCCGGCCTGCCCTGCGCCGCGTCGTCGGACGCGGTCCCGTGGAGCGCGGCGAGGAGCCGCAGCTTCTCGTCGCTGTCGCTGTCCTTGTCGGGGTAGTAGACGACGAGGATCACGTCGTCGACGGGCAGCTTGTCCCGGTGCAGGCGCAGATCGCCGACGACGGGGTGGTGGACCGTGATCGTGCCCCCGTCGAGCGCCCGCACGTCGTGCCGGGCCCAAAGAGTACGGAACCGCCCGCTCGACAGGGCGAGTTCGCCGACCAGCTCCACGAACCGCGGGTCGTCGGTGTCGTCGCCGACCGTGGTGCGCAGTGCGGCGACGAAATCGGCGGTGGCCCGCTCCCAGTCCTGGTGGAACGCCTGTTCCTCGGGGTCGAGGAGGAGGGAGCGCAGCCGGTTCTCCCCGGGCCGCAGGCGCGGTGAGAGCGCCAGGGCCATGGGGTTCGAGGCCAGTACGTCGAAGGCGCGCCCTTCCACGAACGCGGGGATCTGGAGGTGGGCGAGCAGCTCGTGCACCCGCGCCGGCACGTGTTCGGGCCGCATGCGGCGCGGGGCCCTCGGCCGCGCGGCGGCGAGGCCCAGCAGATACGTCCGCTCCACGTCATCCAGGCCGAGGACGCGCGCGAGCGACGCGAGCACCTGCGACGACGGGTTCTTGTCCCGCCCCCGCTCCAGGCGCAGGTAGTAGTCGGGGCTGATGCCGGCGAGCAGCGCGACCTCCTCGCGGCGCAGGCCCGGCACCCGGCGCCTGCCACCGGACGGCAGCCCCGCCTGCGCGGGGGAGACCAGCTCGCGCCGGGCACGCAGGTAGCTGCCGAGCCGGTTGCCGGAAGCGTCATCCTTCATACGGACACCGTACGGCGGCGCGGGTGCCGTAGCGGGGGCCCTGGCAGGACCAGGGGAAACGGGGGCTCTGTCCGGCCCGGTGGAGGCGACCGAGACTGCGAGAGCGCTGTCCGCGACGGACAGGGCTCATCGACCCCGTATCGAAGGGCAGCTCTCATGGACCTCTCCCACCGCACCGTCCTCGTCGTCGGCGGGACCTCGGGCATCGGCCGGGAACTGGCGCGGCGGTTCGCCGCCGCGGGCAGCACCGTGGCCGTCGGTGGCCGCAACCCGAAGGCGCTCGCGGAACTCGCCGACGAAGGCGTCAGCACGTACGAGATCGACGTGACCGACACCGCCTCCGTCACCGCCGCCCGGGACGCCGTCCTCACCCACCACCCCGACCTGGACACCGTGGTGACCATGTCGGGCGTCATGCACCTGGAGGACCTGCGCGACCCCGCGCACTTCGCGTCGGCGGCGACGACCATCGACACCAACCTGCTCGGCACCATCCGGGTCATCGACGCCTTCACCCCGCACCTGATCGGGCGGGGCGCCGGCACCTTCGTCACCGTCACGTCGGGCATCGCCTTCCTGCCGTTCCCGCCCATGCCCAGCTATGCCGCCTCGAAGGCCGCGGTGCACGCCTACTCCGAGGCGCTGCGCGCGCAGCTCGACGGCACCGGTGTCGGCGTCGTCGAACTCGTCCCCCCGGCCGTCGCCTCGGCGGGCCAGGAGAAGGTGAACCCGCACGCACTGCCCCTCGAAGACTTCGCCACCGAGGTCATGAGCCTGCTCGCACAGAGCCCCACCCCGCACGAGATCCTTGTCGAGGGCGTCCGCATGCACCGCTGGGCCGAACGCGACGGCACCTACGCCGACCTCGTCGCGCAGCGCTCCCGGGCCCTCGCCATGCTCCCCGGTCGCCGTTGAGGACAGCGCCTGGCCTGGATCCCCGCTACCGTCCCCCCATGACGACGAAGCCGATGACCGCACGCGCCCTGGGCCGCGCCACCCTGGAGCGGCAACTGCTGCTGCGGCGCAGCTCCATGACCGCAGAACAGGCCGTCGCCCATCTCGTCGGCCTCCAGGCGCAGGAGGTCCGGCCGCCCTACCTCGCGCTCGCCGCCCGCCTCGACGGCTTCACGCCCGCCGCCCTCTCGGCCGCGCTGGAGGAGCGGCGCGTCGTCCGCATCGTCACCCTGCGGTCCACGATCCACCTGCACACCGCCGAGGACGCCATGGTGGTGCGCCCGCTCGTCCAGGCCGCCCGCGAGCGGGAGGTGCGGATGTTCCGCAAGGGGCTGACGGGGGTGGAGCTGGAGCGGCTCGCCGAGCTGACGCGGGCGTACGTCGAGGAGGAGCCGCGCACGCCCGGGCAGCTCAGGGCACTGCTCCTGAAGGAGTGGCCGGACGCCGACCCGCAGGCCCTCACCATCGCCGCCCGCTGCTCCCTGCCCCTCGTCCAGGTCACCCCGCGCGGGCTGTGGCGCCAGAGCGGCGGCGTGCGGCTGACCACGGCCGAGCACTGGCTGGGGCGGCGGACCCGGCCGGCGCCCGCCCCCGACGACACCGTCCTGCGCCACCTCCGTGCCTTCGGGCCCGCTTCCGTGAAGGACTTCCAGCAGTGGTCCGGGCTGACCCGCACCAAGGACGCATTCGAGCGGCTGCGCCCCCGGCTCGTGACGTTCCGCGACGAGCACGGCGTCGAGCTGTTCGACCTGCCCGACGCGCCGCGGCCCGACGAGGACACGCCCGCGCCGCCCCGCCTGCTCGCCGAGTTCGACAACCTGCTCCTGTCGCACGCCGACCGTACCCGGGTGATCCGCGAGACGGACCGGGGCCGCAACTGGCGGGTGAACACCGCCTACCTGACGTTCCTCGTCGACGGGATGCTCGCCGGGCTGTGGACGCTCACCGAAACCCCGGCGGGCACCGCCCTCACCCTCGAACCCTTCGGCCCCCTCACCCGCGCCCAGCGCGAGGAACTGGTCGCCGAGGCCGAACTGACCGCCGCCGTGCTGGAGGCTCCCGGACCGGTCACCGTGGGTTTCGGCACCGTACGGACGTGAGCCCCGGGCCGGGCCCCGGTCGGGGCCCTACGGCAGCAGCCCCGCCCGCCGCGCCGCCACCACCGCCTCACCCCGTGTGTGCGCCCCCAGCTTCCGCATGGCGGCGCGCAGATACCCCTTGACGGTCTCGGGCCGCAGCCCGAGCCGTTCGGCCGCCGCCGCGTTCGTCGCGCCGGCCGCCACGCACACGAGGACATCCACCTCACGCGGCGCGAGCACCGGCGCGGCCTCCCTGACCGGCGGCGCCGAAGCGGACGCCAACCGCCCGCACACCGCGAGCAGTTCGCTCCGCAGCGCCGGGTCCACGATCTTCGGGGCGAGCGCCCGCAGGGCCCCGTGCGCCTCGCGGACCTCCTCCCACGCCCCGGCGCCCCCACCCACCGGGACGTTCGCCGCCGCCAGCAGCGTCCGCGCCTCGTCCCGCACCACCAACGCCTGCTCCACGTCGCGGGCCGCCGCCAGGGCCGCGTCCAGCGCCCGGTCACCCAGCGGCTGGGCCGAGCGCAGTGCCCCGTAGAGCACGCCGCGCACCCGGCGGCGTACGACCACGGGCACCGCGAGGACCGAGCGCAGGCCCTCCGCCCCGACAGCGGCGTCGTACTCGTGGCTGATGTGGCGTGAGCCCTGGTAGTCGGTGACGGCGCACGCCCTGGCGAGACTGAGGGCCTTGCCGCCCAGGCCGCTGCCCGCCGACACGGCGAGACCGCGCAGCGCGTTCGTCGCCGCGCCGCTCAGCTCGGCGATCCGCACCTGGCCCGCGCTCGGCGTGAGCCCGCCGAACGCCACGGGCAGCCCCGTGCCCCGGCGCAGCCGCACCAGCGCCGCGCGCACCTCGACCGCCTCCGCGACTTCCGCGCCCACCTTGATCACCTCGTCGTGCTCCTTCACCCCCGTTCGGGGGTGGTGAGACCCGCGTCACGCCGTACACGATGGCAGACACGGTTCCGCCGGACCAGGAGTGCAAGGAGCGCACATGACGACGCCGCAAAGCCCCACAGAGCAGTTCCGCACGGCCCGTGACTTCCTGCTGCGGCACGCCCAGGACTACGAGGCGGCGTACGAGGGGTTCGCCTGGCCCCGCCCGGACCGGTTCAACTGGGCCCTCGACTGGTTCGACGTCATCGCCGACGGCAACGGGCGGACCGCCCTGCACATCGTCGAGGAGGACGGCGACGAGGCCCGCTTCTCCTTCGACACGCTGCGCCGCCGCTCGAACCAGGTCGCAGGCTGGCTCCGCGCCCAGGGGGTGCGGCCCGGCGACCGCGTCCTGCTGATGCTCGGCAACCAGGTCGAGCTGTGGGAGGTGATGCTCGCCGCGATGAAGCTGCGCGCCGTCGTCATCCCCGCGACGCCGCTGCTCGGCCCCGCCGACCTCACCGACCGTGTCGAGCGCGGCCGTGCCCGGCACGTCGTCGTCCGGCCCGAGGACGTCGCCAAGTTCGCCGAGGTGCCGGGGGAGTACGGCCGGATCGTCGTCGGGGCGGGGGCGCCGGTCCAGGGGTGGCTCTCCTACGAGGACGCCGCCGACGCGCCGGACACCTTCGAGCCCGACGGGGTCACCCTCGCCGACGACCCGCTGCTGCTGTATTTCACCTCCGGCACGACGGCCCGCCCCAAGCTCGTCGAGCACACCCATGTCTCCTACCCGGTGGGCCACTTGGCGACGATGTTCTGGATCGGGCTTCGCCCCGGCGACGTCCATCTGAACATCTCCTCACCAGGCTGGGCGAAGCACGCCTGGTCGAACTTCTTCGCGCCGTGGAACGCGGAGGCGACCGTCTTCCTCCACAACTACACACGCTTCGACGCGGGCAAGCTGCTCGCGGCCATGGACCGCGCGGGCGTCACCTCGTTCTGCGCGCCGCCCACCGTGTGGCGCATGCTCATCCAGGCGGACCTCACCCAACTGGTCACCCCGCCAAGGGAAGTGGTCGCCGCCGGTGAACCGCTCAACCCCGAGGTCATCGAACAGGTCAAACGCGCCTGGGGCATCACCATCCGGGACGGCTTCGGACAGACCGAGACGGCCGTCCAGGTCTCCAACAGCCCCGGCCAGCCCCTCAAGCCGGGCTCCATGGGCCGCCCGAGCCCCGGCTACCAGGTGGAGCTCCTGGACCCCGTCACCGGCGAACCCGGCGCGGACGAGGGGGAGATCGCCCTCGACCTGGCCGCGCGCCCGGTCGGTCTGATAGCCGGCTACCACGGCGACCCGGAGCGTACGGCGGAGGCGATGGCGGGCGGCTACTACCGCACCGGCGACATCGGATCCCGCGACGCCGACGGCTACCTGACGTACGTGGGGCGCAGCGACGACGTCTTCAAGGCCAGCGACTACAAGATCAGCCCCTTCGAGCTGGAGAGCGCCCTCCTCGAACACGAGGCCGTCGCCGAGGCCGCGGTCGTGCCCGCGCCCGACACGCTCCGCCTCTCCGTGCCGAAGGCGTACATCGTGCTCGCCGAGGGCTTCGAGCCCGGCGCGGACACCGCCAAGCTCCTCTTCGAGCACTCCCGCGCGGTCCTCGCCCCGTACAAGCGGCTGCGCCGCATCGAGTTCGCCGAGCTGCCCAAGACCGTCTCGGGCAAGATCCGCCGCATCGAGCTGCGGGAGCGCACCGCGCAGGGCTCGACCGCCGAGTACCGCGAGGAGGACTTCCGGTGACCGGGACCGACACCGCACTCTCCTACACGCACGGCACCAGCACCGCACCCCTCCTCGGCGACACCATCGGCGACAACCTCCGCCGGGCCGTCGAGACATGGCCGGACCGGGACGCCCTCGTCGACGTGGCGAGCGGGCGCCGCTGGACCTACGCCGAACTGGGCTCGGCGGTCGAGGAGTTGGCGCTCGGGCTGCTCGCCTCGGGCGTCGGCAAGGGCGACCGCGTCGGCATCTGGGCGGTGAACTGCCCCGAGTGGGTCCTCGTCCAGTACGCCACCGCCCGGATCGGCGCGATCATGGTCAACATCAACCCGGCGTACCGGGCACACGAGTTGGCGTACGCGCTCCGCCAGTCCGGGGTCTCCGTGCTGATCTCGTCCCCCGGCCACAAGGGCACCGACTATCGCGCGCTCGTCCGCCAAGTGAGCGGGCAATGCCCCCGGTTGCGGGAGCGGGTCTTCATCGGTGAGCAGAGCTGGGACGCCCTCCTCGCCTCCGCGTCACGCGTGGAGCCACGGCAACTGGCGGACCGAGAAGCCGAGTTGTCGTGCGACGACCCGGTCAACATCCAGTACACCTCCGGCACCACCGGCTTCCCGAAGGGCGCCACGCTCTCCCACCACAACATCCTCAACAACGGTTTCTGGGTCGGCGCGACGGTCGGTTACAGCGAGCACGACCGGATCTGCGTGCCCGTCCCGTTCTACCACTGCTTCGGGATGGTCATGGGAAATCTGGCCGCCACCTCCCACGGTGCCTGCATCGTCATTCCCGCCCCCTCCTTCGAACCGGCCGCGACCCTGCGGGCCGTCCAGCAGGAGCGCTGCACGTCGCTGTACGGCGTGCCGACAATGTTCATCGCCGAGCTGAACCTGCCGGACTTCGCCTCCTACGACCTGTCGTCGCTGCGCACCGGCATCATGGCGGGCTCCCCGTGCCCCGCCGAGGTGATGAAGCGGGTCGTCGCCGAGATGCACATGGCCGAGGTGTCCATCTGCTACGGCATGACCGAGACGTCCCCCGTCTCCCTCCAGACCCGCCGCGACGACGACCTGGAGCGCCGCACCGGCACCGTGGGGCGCGCCCTGCCGCACATCGAGGTCAAGGTCGTCGACCCGGTCACCGGGGTCACCCTGCCGCGCGGTGAGCCGGGCGAGCTGTGCACCCGCGGCTACAGCGTGATGCTCGGCTACTGGGGCGAGTTCGAGCGGACCGCGGAGGTGATCGACGCCGGGCGCTGGATGCACACGGGGGACCTCGCGGTGCTGCGTGAGGACGGCTACGCGCAGATCGTCGGCCGCATCAAGGACATGATCATCCGCGGCGGCGAGAACATCTACCCGCGCGAGATCGAGGAGTTCCTGTACGGGCACCCGGCGATCGCCGATGTGCAGGTGGTCGGCGTGCCGCACGAGAAGTACGGCGAGGAGGTGCTGGCCTGTGTGATCCTGCGGGACCCGGCCGAGGGGCTCACCCTCGACGAACTGCGCGCCTTCTGCCGCGACCGGCTCGCCCACTACAAGGTGCCGACCCGGCTGCGCGTCCTCGACGCGTTCCCCATGACGGTGAGCGGAAAGGTCCGCAAGGTCGAACTGCGGGAGGGGTACGGGGAGGTGTAGCGGGGGAGCACCCGCTCGTCACAGCTCCCGGCGCATGCAGACCCTCGGCCACCGGTCGAGCCCACTCTCCGCCTCCGCCGCCCGGATCTCCCGGAGGCCCGGGGTGAGCGCGGTGTCGGCGAGCCGGGAGAAGCCGAGCCGTTCGTAGTAGGGGGCGTTCCACGGGACCTCGGCGAAGGTGGTCAGCGTGAGCCCGGAGAGCCCGAGGTCCCGCGCGCGGTCGGCGGCGCGGGCGATCAGGGCGCGGCCCACGCCGCGCCGGGCGGCGGCCGGGTCCACGGTGACCTGTTCGATGTGGAAGGCGCGGTCGACGACGCGGCCGATGAGATACGCGAGGACCGGCCCGTCGTCCGCCGCCGCGATCCAGGCGTTCCCGGCGCGCCGGTAGCGCTCCAGCTCCGCCAGGGCGGGCGGCTCGTCGTCGGCGACGGCGTCCATGCCGAGCGGGCGGAAGGCGGCGCCCGCCGCGACCTCGATCTCCTGGAGGCGGGGCAGTTCGGCCGCGGTGGCGCTGCGAAGGATCATGGGGCCAGTATCGCGGCGCCGGGTCAGGCGCCGCCCGCGATCAGTTCGTCCGCCGGGCTGTTGACCGGCTGCGGCACCCCGGCGAGGTCGAGGACGAACAGGGGGACGCCCAGTTCGTCCGCCCGGGTGCGGGCCGCGTCCGCGTACCCGGCGAGGGAGAAGAAGACGGAGGACGCCGACTCCGCCATCGACTGGAGCCACAGGCACTCCACGTCGCGGACCGTCGCGGGCCGCACCGACGGCTCGATCTGCGCGACGACACCCTGCGCGGCGAGGCCGATGCCGGACGAGGGCCGCTGGTCGGCGCGGCGCACGTCCCGGTAGCCGAGCCAGCGCAGGTACAGGGCGGCGGCGGTCACCGCGTCGCGCGCCGTGCGGATGGCGACCGGCTGGAACGCGGGCCGCGGCGTGGGCGCCGTGCGGGGCAGCGGAATGTGGGAGGGCGTGGGCGCCCGGTCGCTCTGGACGGGCACGCGCAGCAGGGTGCCGCAGTGACAGCCCAGTTCGGGCCGGGGCCAGCGGTCGCGGCGGCCGCACATGGGGCAGCGCAGGGTGACCCAGTCGTCGGCCCAGGTGCGGTCGCTGACCGGCTCGGCATCGGCGCCGCGCAGCAGCGGGGGAGCGACGGGGGCGCCGCACGCGCAGGGCAGCACCGCGGGTACGTACAGATGCTCGCGCAGGCAGGACGGACACCGTACGCGCAGTGGCTCGGCCATGGCACACCCCCTCGGGCCCCGCGGATTCCGTTTGTCGTGCGTCTCATCATCCACCTTGACGGCCTCCGAGACCCCCCTCTACATTGCTTCCATATAGCAGAACTAAGTTTCCACAATACGGAAACACGGTCCGTCACATCGAAGCCAGAGCTCGCCGCGGGGCGCGACGGGAGCTCAGTCACAGCAGAAGTCGGGAGCACTCATGGCTCGAATGACCGCCGCCCGCGCGGCCGTGGAGATCCTCAAGCGCGAGGGTGTCAGCAACGCGTTCGGCGTGCCCGGTGCCGCCATCAACCCCTTCTACAAGGAGCTCAAGGAGAGCGGTGGCATCGACCACACGCTCGCCCGCCACGTCGAGGGCGCCTCGCACATGGCCGAGGGCTACACCCGGGCGAACCCGGGCAACATCGGTGTCTGCATCGGCACGTCGGGACCGGCCGGCACCGACATGATCACCGGCCTGTACTCCGCCATCGGCGACTCGATCCCGATTCTGTGCATCACGGGCCAGGCGCCGAGCCACCTGCTGCACAAGGAGGACTTCCAGGCCGTCGACATCGCCTCCATCGCCAAGCCGGTGGCCAAGATGGCCGTCACCGTCCTGGAGGCCGCCCAGGTCCCCGGCGTCTTCCAGCAGGCATTCCACTTGATGCGCTCGGGCCGTCCCGGACCGGTCCTCATCGACCTGCCGATCGACGTGCAGCAGACCGAGATCGAGTTCGACCCGGAGACGTACGAGCCGCTGCCGGTCTACAAGCCGGCCGCGACCCGCGCCCAGATCGAGAAGGCGCTCGGTCTCCTCCTGGCGTCGGAGCGGCCGCTGATCGTCGCGGGCGGCGGCATCATCAACGCGGACGCGAGCGACCTGCTCGTCGAGTTCGCCGAGATCACCAACACCCCTGTGGTCCCTACGCTGATGGGCTGGGGCACCATCCCCGACGACCACGAGCTGAACGCGGGCATGGTCGGCCAGCAGACCGGCCACCGCTACGGCAACGCCACGTTCCTGGCGTCGGACTTCGTCCTCGGCCTCGGCAACCGCTGGGCCAACCGCCACACCGGCTACAAGCTGGACGTGTACCGCGGCGAGCGGAAGTTCGTGCACGTCGACATCGAGCCGACCCAGATCGGCAAGATCTTCGCCCCGGACTACGGGATCACCTCCGACGCCAAGGCCGCCCTCGAACTCTTCGTCGAGGTCGCGCGCGAACTCAAGGCCGCGGGCAAGCTCCCCGACCGCTCCGCCTGGGTCGCCTCCCACCTGGAGCGCAAGGAGACCCTCCAGCGCCGTACGCACTTCGACGACATCCCCATGAAGCCGCAGCGCGTCTACGAGGAGATGAACAAGGCGTTCGGCAAGGACACGCGGTACGTGACGACGATCGGCCTGTCGCAGATCGCCGGCGCCCAGATGCTGCACGTCTACAAGCCGCGGCACTGGATCAACTGCGGTCAGGCGGGCCCGCTCGGCTGGACCATCCCGGCCGCGCTCGGTGTCGCCAAGGCCGACCCGGACACGCAGGTCGTGGCCCTGTCCGGCGACTACGACTTCCAGTTCATGATCGAGGAGCTGGCGGTCGGCGCGCAGCACCGCATTCCCTACGTCCACGTCCTGGTGAACAACGCCTACCTGGGCCTGATCCGCCAGGCCCAGATCGGCTTGGACATCAACTTCCAGGTCAACCTGGAGTTCGAGAACCAGAACAGCCCGGAGCTGGGCGTCTACGGCGTCGACCACGTCAAGGTCGCCGAGGGCCTGGGCTGCAAGGCGATCCGGGTCACCGACCCGAACGAGCTGGGCGAGGCCCTGGAGCGCGCCAAGAAGCTCGCCCAGGACCACCGGGTCCCGGTCGTCGTCGAGGCGATCCTGGAGCGCATCACCAACATCTCGATGAGCCCGACGGCCGACATCAGCGCGGTCAAGGAGTTCGAGGAGCTGGCGACGGAGCCCGGCCATGCGCCGACGGCGATCCGCCCGCTGAAGGTCTGATCCGGGTATCGTCCGACCGCCTCGGGGCGGCCCATCCGCTGGGATGGGCCGCCCTTCGGCGTTCACGGGGAATGTCAGTGCCGCGCTGCACAATGCGGCGCATGCGGACACGAGTGGACATGACGCTGGAGTGGCAGCTTCGCAAGGTCCGGGAATCCATCGCCGACGAGGAAGTGCGGGCGGCCGTGTCCGCCGTGACGGCGCACATGCACAGCGGGCGCAGTGGCAAGCGCAGAGGCGGCAAGGAGATGCTCCGCTTACTGACCGTGGCCCGCGAGGCAGCGGCCTGCAAGGGGGAGTGGGAGGTGGTGCGACAGCTCCACGACTCCCTCGCCTACGCCGAAGGGCGCATCATCCGGCGCGAATTCGAGGAGCGGTACCGGATCTTCCAGGAAGGGGCGCGCCATGAACGCAGCCGTGACTTCTTCGCGAGTTCGATGGTGGCCATGCACCAGTGGATGGTGTCCGCCGCCGAGGAGTTCATGAGAGAGCGCCCCGACGCCACCGCCGGGGACGTGGTCGAGCACTTTCGGAGTCAGGGCGAGGACGCCCGGTACCTCCAGGCCCCGGACGATCGCCCGGGGCGCTACGTCATCCCGCGCGGCATGGCGGAGACCTCGCTCTGGCTGGAGCGCGTGCTGCGCGGTGACCGCATCGACATCGAGGACCCCGCCGGAGCGGCGAAGAAGATCGCGACCTCGCCGGAAGCGCTGGCGCTGCTCGCGGCGGACGAGAAGGGGCTGCTGCTCCTGCAGGCTGCTGAGTTGCGGCGGCGTGCCGCCGACCTGAAGGCCCTGCGCGAGGTGGTCGAGGACCCGACGGCATCGGAGCACGACCTGCAGAAGGCCCTCCAGGGTCAGCCATGGATCTTCGGAGGCCGTTACGTGGGAGAGGCCGCACAGCGGCGGCTGGTCGCCGGGGACGAGGTCGACATACCGCTGATCCGCGGCGACGGTTCCCTGCACATCGTGGAGTTGAAGCGTGCGATGAGCCTGGAGAAACCGATCGTCAAGAGGTACCGCAAGGGATGGGTGCCGACGGCAGTGGTGCATGACGCCGTGGGCCAAGCGGTCAACTACCTCGTGGGCCTGGACGAGAACCGAGGCCGTCTGCACGAGGAGTTGGGCATCGAGACCCGCAGGGCGAGTGCCATCGTCCTGATCGGCCACCCCGACCTGCAGCAGGACGTGCCGGAAGCCGAGATCAGTGAGGCGCTGCGTACGTTCAACACGCACGTGGCTCGCGTCGAGGTCCTCACCTACAAGGAGCTCTTGGACAACGCGGAGCGATCCATCGCCGGCGGCTGAGCGCACGGAGGAGGGCCGAGTGCGGGACCGTCCGCACCCGGCCCTCCGGCCGTGAGGATCTCCGTGTTGCCGTCCGACGGCGCGCGACTGGCGAGACATGCATGCGCGCCGCCGGACGGAGTCCGTTGCCCGGAAAGGGAGTTGCCCGGGACCGCGATGGCTGGGGCGACAGCTCCCCGGCCGCCCTCCCTCAGGTCGAAAGGGGGGCCGGGGGGCCTTCACCACCGCACTGGCTCGCACCAGCCGCCGCGGTCCCGGCGCAGTCTCCCGCGACCTCCCGTGCGGCCACCCCTCATCCGGGTCGCACAGGAAGCGCGGGCTCGCGCGTACGGAGCCGACCTCCCGTCGGGCTCCGTACGCCGTCTGTGGGATCAGTCCTCGCGCAGCGCGCGGACCGCTTCCTCGACGCGCTTGCCGTAGTCCTGGTCGGCGGCGTGGAAGTGGGCGACGGCCTTCTCCACGATGTCGTCGCGGGAGACCTGGGAGAGGCCGCCGGCGATGTTGGCGACGAGGCGCTGCTTCTCGTCCTCGGACATCAGGCGGTACAACTCGCCCGCCTGGAAGAAGTCGTCGTCCTTGGTGTGGGCCGGGGCCTCGTGCGTGCCCGTGTGGCCCGAGACGGCGAGCGGCGCGGCGAGCGGGCGGCCCGTCTCGACCGGCCCGTCGAAGGAGTTCGGCTCGTAGTTCTTGCGGGCGCGGCCGTAGGTGTTGGTGGCCATGAGACCGTCGCGGCCGTAGTTGTCGGCCCCGCCCTCGACGCCCTTCGGCGCGTTCACCGCGAGCTGCGTGTGGTTGACGCCCAGGCGGTAGCGGTGGGCGTCCGCGTAGGCGAAGAGGCGGCCCTGGAGCATCTTGTCCGGCGAGGGGCCGATGCCGGGCACGAAGTTGTTCGGGGAGAAGGCGGCCTGCTCGACCTCGGCGAACACGTTGTCCGGGTTGCGGTCGAGGACCATGCGGCCCACCCGCTGGAGCGGGTAGTCCGCGTGCGGCCACACCTTGGTGAGGTCGAAGGGGTTGAAGCGGTACTCCGCCGCCTCGGCCGCCGGCATGATCTGCACGTACAGCGTCCAGGACGGGTTCACGCCGCGCTCGATGGCCTGGAGCAGGTCCGTCTGGTGGGAGTTGGGGTCCTTGCCCGCCAGCTCCTGGGCCTGCTCGGTGGAGAGGCAGCGGATGCCCTGGTTGGTCTTGAAGTGGTACTTCACGAAGAAGGCCTCGCCCGCCTCGTTCGTCCACTGGTAGGTGTGCGAGCCGAAGCCGTTCATGTGCCGGTACGAGGCCGGGATGCCGCGGTCGCCCATCAGCCAGGTCACCTGGTGCGTGACCTCGGGGGAGTGCGCCCAGAAGTCCCAGACGTTCTCCGGCTCCTGCTTGCCCGTGAACGGGTCGCGCTTCTGGGAGTGGATGAAGTCGGGGAACTTCAGCGGGTCCTTGATGAAGAACACCGGGGTGTTGTTGCCGACGAGGTCGTAGTTGCCCTCCTCGGTGTAGAACTTCACGGCGAAACCGCGCGGGTCGCGCACGGCGTCGGCGCCACCGAGGTTGTCGGCCACGGTCGAGAAACGCGTGAACAGCTCGGTGCGCTTGCCGACGGTGTCGAGGAAGGCGGCGCGGGTGAAGCCGGTGACGTCGTCGGTCACCTCGAAGTAGCCGTAGGCGCCGGAACCCCGGGCGTGCACCACGCGCTCCGGGATGCGCTCACGGTTGAAACGGGCGAGCTTCTCCAGGAGGTGCTGGTCCTGGAGCAGGATCGGGCCACCGACGCCGGCGGTAGCGGAGTTCTGGTTGTCGGCGACGGGGGCGCCGGACTCGGTCGTAAGCACGCGCTTCGACATCGTGACCTTCCGTGCTGTGACTGCTGAGGTGCTCGGAGCGTAAGGACCGCTGAACAGCCGCGTCAACAGTTTGTTGAAGTTGGTGATGTGGTTCCGGGCCGCGGCGGCGCCTGGGCGCGACAGGACAGGTGTCAGCGCCGCCACGGCCCGGAAGTCTGGGTGGCCGGGGAGGCTCAGCTCCCCGAGAGGCGCTCGACGGAGCGCAGCAGCGCGGAGTGGTCGAGGCCGCCGTCGCCCTGGGCGCGCAGCGAGGCGACGAGCTGGGCGACCACGGCGCCGACCGGCAGGGCCGCGCCGACGTTGCGGGCGGCGTCGGTGACGATGCCCATGTCCTTGTGGTGCAGGTCGATGCGGAAGCCCGGCTTGAAGTCCCGGTTGAGGAAGTTGTCCTTCTTGCGGGTCAGCACGGTGGAGCCGGCGAGCCCGCCGTTGAGGACGTCGAGCGCGGCGTTCAGGTCCACACCGGACTTCTCCAGGAAGACCACGGCCTCGGCGCACGCCTGGATGTTCACCGCGACGATCAACTGGTTGGCGGCCTTCACGGTCTGGCCCGAGCCGTGCGGACCGCACAGCACGATGGTCTTGCCGAGCGCCTCGAGGAGCGGCTTGGCCTCGTCGAAGTCGGCCTGCTCACCGCCGACCATGATGGACAGGACGGCCTCGATCGCACCGGCCTCACCACCGGAGACGGGGGCGTCCAGGACGCGGATGCCCTTGTCCGCGGCGGCCTTCGCCAGGTCGACGGAGGTCTGCGGCGTGATCGACGACATGTCGACGAGCAGCGCCCCGGACCTCGCGTTCTCCAGGATGCCGTCGGGGCCGTAGGCGATCGCCTCGACCTGCGGGGAGGCGGGGACCATCGTCACGATCACGTCGGCGTCCTTGACGGCCTCGGCGATGGACGTGGCGGCCGTGCCACCGGCGGCGGCCAGGCGGTCCAGCTTGTCCTGCTCCAGGGTGAAACCCGTGACGTCGTAACCGGCCTTGACCAGGTTCTCCGACATGGGGGAGCCCATGATGCCGAGCCCGATCCACGCGACCCTGGGAAGGTTGTTGCTCATGAGGGTGACTCCAAAAGCGTTGGTACGTCTACGAATTGAGCGGCTGTCAGATGCTCAGGCCGCGCGGTGCGCGTGCGGCAGCCAGCCGAAGGACTCGGCGCTCGGGGCGTCGCCCGGCTTGTACTCCAGGCCCACGTAGCCCTCGTAGCCGGCCTTCCTGAGCCGGTCGAGCAGCTCCTCCAGGGGTAGCGAGCCGGTGCCGGGGGCGCCGCGGCCCGGGTTGTCGGCGATCTGCACGTGCGCCGTCCTGTCGGCGTAGGCGTCGATGACGGCCGGCAGGTCCTCGCCGTTCATGGACAGGTGGTACAGATCCATGAGGAACTTGGCGTTGTCGAGGCCGGTCGCCGCGTTCACCTTGTCGACGATCTCGACGGCCTTCGGGGCGCTGACGATCGGGCACTTCGGCGACTCGGGCGCGTTCAGTGCCTCGATGAGCAGGACGGCGCCGATCCGGTCGGCGGCGCGGGCCGCCAGGACCAGGTTCTCCAGCGCGAGTTCGTCCTGGACGGCCGGGTCGACGCCGTCGACGCGGTTGCCGTACAGCGCGTTGAGCGCCTTGCAGCCGAGGGAGGCGGCGAAGTCCGCCGCGACGTCGATGTTCGCGCGGAACTTCTCGCTCTCCTCGCCGGGGATCGACAGGGCGCCCCGGTCCGGGCCCGGGAGCTGCCCCGCGTAGAAGTTCAGGCCGGTCAGTTGGGTGCCCGCGTCCTTGAGCGCGTCCCGCAGGGCGTCGAGCTCGGACTGTTCGGGGATGGGGGCGTCGACCCAGGGCCACCACAGCTCGACCGCGGTGAAGCCCGCCGCGGCGGCGGCCGCGGGGCGCTCCAGGAGCGGGAGTTCCGTGAAGAGGATCGACAGGTTGACGTTGAAGCGCTGGTCTGCGAATCCCATGGGGTCTGGCGCTCCCTTCCGTATCGTATTCCGTATTGCGGAAGTTTGTTTCTGCTTGATGGAAGGTTGCCTGGGCGCCCCGGGGGCTGTCAAGAGGGGCCGCCGGAAAAGGCGGATCGGCGTTAGGTTGAGCCCGTGCGATTGAGAGTGGAGTTCACGACCGAACCCTTCGACCTGGACGAGGCGCCGCCGCACGCGGTCGTCGCCCGCGAGGTCGTGCAGGGGGCCGACCTGGACGCGGTCGACGTGGGGCCGTTCGGCAACACCGCGGAGGGGGACGCCGACCGCGTGCTCACCGCGGTCGACACCCTGCTGCGCCAAGCCCTGGCGGCGGGCGCCACCCGCGTCTCGCTCCAGGTCAACCTGATCGACGGGGAGGGTGATAAGTGACCGGTCTCGGGGACGACGAGCCTTTCGTCCGGGCGGTCAAGCCGCTCGTGGACGCGATGGGGGCCGAGATGCTGCCGCCGCACCAGGCGGCCAAGGACGACATCGTGCTGAGCTGGGAGGGCGCGGAGGTCGTCGCCGTGCGGCTGCCGCAGCTCGCCGACTCCCTGGACCATCTGCTGGCCGCCATGGAGCGCAAGGAGGGCAAGCCCCTCGCCGAGCTCGACCGCAAGGCGAAGCAGGAGGCCGTCCGACTCCTGGAGGCCCGCGGCGCGTTCTCCGTGCGCCACGGCGTGGAGACCGTGGCCGGGGCGCTCGGCGTCTCCCGATTCACCGTGTACAACTACCTGAACCGCGAAAAACCGTCCTGACCTGGGGCGATCTCCTGACCCTCCGCACCGCCGTCCGGATATCGGGCGGCGGTTTTTGTCACCCCAAGTTTTCAACAAAGTGTTGACGCGATGTTTCCGAGGGCGTTAGCTATCCGCAGCCCGTCCAGCACAAGGCCACGGAGGCATCCCGTGACTTCAGGATCGACAGCCACTCATCGGGGGCTCACCCGGTTCAACACCTCGGACGAGAGCGCGGCCCTGGCCGAACTCCACGAGGTGTGCGCGTCATCGGCGTGGGGGAGCAAGCTGGTCGCCCAGCGCCCCTTCGCCACCGCCGAGTCCCTCTTCGAGGCCAGTGACGCCGCGATGGCCGAACTGACCGCCGAGGACCTCGCCGAGGCGATGGCCGGCCACCCGCCGATCGGCCGTCCGAAGCCCGGTGACCCGACCTCCTCGCGCGAACAGCGCGGGATGGCGGGCGCCTCCGAGGAGCTCAAGGCGGAGATGCTCGAACAGAACCTGGCCTACCAGGAGCGGTTCGGGCACGTTTTCCTCATCTGCGCCACCGGGGCTAGCGCGGAGCAGATGCTCGATGCGCTCAGGTCGCGGATCGGCAACACGCCCGAACAGGAGCGGGAGATCGTCCGCACCGAACTGGGCAAGATCAACCGGATCCGCCTGACCCGCCTCGCAGAAGACTCGTAGAAGAAGGGGACAACGCCTGATGAGCACCGACACGACCGCGTCGGTGTCCACGCACATCCTGGACACCAGCATCGGACGCCCCGCCGAGGGCGTCGCCATCTCCCTTGCGGCGCGCGCCGGTTCGGACGCCGCCTGGGTGGCGCTCGGCGGTTCGGCCACCGACGCGGACGGGCGCTGCAAGGACCTGCCGGCCCTGCCGCAGGGCACCACCCACGTCCGCCTCGACTTCGAGACCGAGACGTACTTCGACACAAAGCAAGCCGATGCGCAGCAGGACGCCCCCGCGAATCGGGACAGCGGCGCGAGGGCAGCGTTCTTCCCGGAGGTGGCGATCACGTTCGCCGTCACGCCGGGCGAGCACTACCACGTACCGCTGCTGCTCAACCCGTTCGGCTACTCCGTTTACCGAGGGAGCTAGCAGACATGCCCACGATTCTGGGTCAGAACCAGTACGGCAAGGCGGAGAACCGCGTTGTCAAGATCACGCGGGACGGCGACACCCACCACATCAAGGACCTGAACGTCTCGGTCGCCCTCAGCGGTGACCTCGACGACGTCCACTACAACGGGTCGAACGCCCACTGCCTGCCGACGGACACCACGAAGAACACCTGCTTCGCGTTCGCCAAGGAATACGGCATCGACTCGGCCGAGCAGTACGGCATCCACCTCGCGCGGCACTTCGTCGACAGCCAGCCCTCCATCCACCGGGCCCGCATCCGCATCGAGGAGTACTCCTGGGAGCGCATAGCCGGCTCCGACGCGGGCTCCAACTTCATCGGCGCCGACGAGGTGCAGCACTCCTTCGTCCGCAAGGGCCAGGAGACGCGCCTCGCCCAGATCACCTACTCCGCCGAAGAGGGCGGGAGGTTCGAGGTCCTGTCCGGGCTCAAGGACCTGACCGTGATGAACACCACGAACTCCGAGTTCTGGGGCTACATCAAGGACAAGTACACGACGCTCAAGGAGGACTACGACCGCATCCTCGCCACGTCGCTGTCCTCCTGGTGGCGGCACACCTGGACCAGCGACGAGCAGCGCATGCCGCAGTGGGAGAAGTCCTACGAGCAGGCCAAGAAGCACATCCTCCAGGCCTTCGTCGAGACGTACTCGCTCTCGCTCCAGCAGACGCTGTACCAGATGGGTTCGCGCGTCATCAACAACCGCAGCGAGATCGACGAGATCCGCTTCTCCGCGCCGAACAAGCACCACTTCCGCCAGGACCTGTCGCCCTTCGGCCTGGACAACGAGGCGAAGGACGGCGCCGTGTACCTCGCCGCCGACCGCCCCTACGGCCTGATCGAGGCCACCATCCTGCGGGACGGCGCCGAGCAGCGCATCCCGGTCGACATGACCAACCTCTGACGCCTCTAGGCGTACTCGGACGCGCAAGCGCACCCCCGTCCACCCCGGTCGGCGGGGGTGCGCCGCACCGGAGGGAACATCGCAATGGCAGTGCAAGGAAAGGGGCCGGCTGAGGCCGAGGGCCCGTGTTCTGAATCTTCCGGCTCACCGGAGAGCGCCGGCGCGGTGCACCCGGTGGACGAAAAGCTCCACGTCTCGCGGCTCGTCCCCGCCGCGCTCCAGCACATCGCCGCCATGTACGCGGGCGTCGTCACCCCTCCCCTCATCATCGGCCAGGCCGTCCATCTGGACACCGCGGGCCGCACCCGGCTGATCGCCGCGTCCCTGCTCATCGCGGGCGTGGCCACCCTGCTCCAGACCCTGGGTGTGAAGGGCTTCGTCGGTAACCGGCTGCCCTTCGTCAACGCCGCCTCCTCGGCCGGTATCGCACCGATGCTCGCCATCGCCGAGACCAACGCGCAAGGAGACCAACTCCCCGCCATCTACGGGGCGGTGATGGTCGCGGGCGTCTTCTGCCTCGCGATCGGCCCGTTCTTCGGGCGCCTCCTGCGCTTCTTCCCGCCGCTCGTCACCGGCGTCGTCATCACCCTCATCGGCGTGACCCTGATGCCCGTGCCCGTCGGCTGGGCGCAGGGCGGCGACGCGACCGCCGCCGACTACGGCGACATGCGCTTCCTCGCCCTCGCCGGATTCACCCTCGTCGTCATCCTGCTGATCCAGCGCTTCGGCAGAGGCTTCGTCAAGCAAGTCGCCCTGCTGTTCGGCCTGTTGGTCGGCACGCTGGCCGCGATCCCGTTCGGCATGGCCGACTTCAGCGCGCTCGGCTCCGCGCCGGTCGCCGCGCTCCCGACGCCGTTCGCCTTCGGCGCCCCGCACTTCCAGCCCGCCGCGATCGTCTCGCTCTGCCTGGTCATGCTCGTCCTCATGACCGAGTCCTCGGCCGGCATGCTGGCCATCGGCGAGATCTGCGAGCGCGAGACCTCGGGCCGCACCATCACCCGCGGCCTGCGCACCGACGGCATCGCCACCTTCCTCGGCCCGGTCTTCGGCGGCTTCCCGACCTCCGCGTTCGCCCAGAACGTCGGCGTCGTCTCGCTGACCAAAGTACGCAGCCGGTACGTGGTCGCCGTGGCGGGCGGGGCCCTGCTGATCCTCGGCGTCTTCCCGATGCTCGGCGCGGTCGTCTCCCTGGTGCCCATGCCGGTCCTCGGCGGGGCGGGCATCGTCCTGTTCGGCTCCATCGCCGTCAGCGGCATCCGCACGCTCTCCGAGGCGGGCCTTGAGGACAGCTCCAACATCATCCTCGTGGCCGTCTCGCTCGGCGCGGGCATCATCCCGCTCGCCGCCCCGACCTTCTACGCCGACTTCCCGGCCTGGGCGCAGACGGTCCTGGGCTCCGGCATCAGCGCCGGCGCGCTCGTCGCCGTGTCGCTGAACCTGTTCTTCCACCATCTCGGCACCCGCGGCAGCGCCAACGCCGCCGCGGCACTCAAATCCACCTAGGGTCCTGCCGTGCCCCAACCGCCACTCAGGAAATGAAGGAAGCACCATGGCACCTTCTTCGGCAGACCGCATCGTCATCGAGAACGTCGCCATCGCGACGGTCGACGCCACCGACACCGAGTACGCCTCGGGGTACATCGTCGTGGCGGGCAACAAGATCGAGTCCATCGGCGCCGGCAAGGCCCCGGAGAACCTGGAGAACGTGGTCCGCCGCGTCGACGGCACCGGTCACCTCGCCACGCCCGGCCTGGTCAACACCCACCACCACTTCTACCAGTGGATCACCCGCGGCCTCGCCACGGACCACAACCTGTTCAACTGGCTGACGGCCCTGTACCCCACGTGGGCACGGATCGACGAGCAGATGACGTACGCGGCGGCGCAGGGCTCGCTCGCCATGATGGCCCGCGGCGGCGTCACCACCGCCATGGACCACCACTACGTGTTCCCGCAAGGGTCGGGCGACCTCTCCGGGTCGATCATCCGCGCCGCCTCCGAGATGGGCGTGCGCTTCACCCTGGCCCGCGGCTCCATGGACCGCAGCGAGAAGGACGGCGGACTGCCCCCGGACTTCGCCGTCGAGACCCTCGAAGGCGCCCTCGCCGCGACCGAGGAGACGGTGAGGAAGCACCACGACGCCTCCTTCGACGCGATGACCCAGGTGGCGGTCGCCCCCTGTTCACCGTTCTCGGTGTCGACCGAACTCCTCAAGCAGGGAGCCGAGTTGGCCCGCCGCCTGGGTGTGCGCCTGCACACCCACGGCAGCGAGACGGTCGAGGAGGGGAAGTTCTGCCACGAACTGTTCGGCATGGGCCCGACCGACTACTTCGAGTCGACGGGCTGGCTCGGCGAGGACGTGTGGATGGCGCACAGCGTCCACATGAACGACTCCGACATCGCCGCCTTCGGCCGTACGAAGACCGGTGTGGCGCACTGCCCGTCCTCCAACGCCCGTCTGGCGGCGGGGATCGCCCGCGTCCCCGACATGCTCGCGGCCGGTGTCCCGGTCGGCCTCGGCGTCGACGGCACCGCCTCCAACGAGTCGGGCGAACTCCACACCGAACTGCGCAACGCCCTGCTCATCAACCGTCTCGGCGCGCACCGCGAGGCCGCCCTGACCGCGCGTCAGGCGCTGCGCCTCGGCACGTACGGCGGCGCCCAGGTCCTCGGCCGCGCGACCCAGATCGGGTCGCTGGAGGCCGGCAAGCTCGCCGACCTGGTCCTGTGGAAGCTGGACACCCTGGCCCACAGCTCCATCGCCGACCCGGTGACCGCGCTCGTCCTCGGCGCCGCCGCCCCGGTCACCCTCTCCCTCGTCAACGGCGCGCCGGTCGTGGAGAACAGCCGCCTGCTGCACGTCGACGAGGACGCCATCGCCCGCTCCACGCGGGACGAGGCACAGCGCCTCGCGCGCATCGCCGCGCAGGCGTGATCACGTAGCACCTCAGAACTCCGGCCGGGGAGGACGGTCCCCGGCCGGACCCGAGCAGCCGAGCGGGCTGCTCGGGTGCCGCCCCGGAACGTGGCCCGAAGCTTCACGTCGCCGGGGCGGTCAGTACTACCTGGGCGCATGACAACCGAATAGCGAGCACCACCTTGCACCACCTCCCAGAAGCGAAAAGTGCCGGCGGCGTGCCGGGGCTGGAAAACAACCGGAGGAGCCGCAGTGGCGACGAAGCCCAGGTTCACCAAGCAAGGCACCACCCCCGCGGAGCAGGACACGGGGCATACCAAACATCCGGTCGACGAGACGCTGCCCCCGCTGAAGATGGCGACGACGGGGTTGCAGCACGTCGCGGCGATGTACGCGGGCGTGGTCGCGCCCCCGCTCATCGTCGGCGCGTACATAGGACTCTCCGCGAAGGAACTCACCTTCCTCACCGGTGCCTGCCTCTTCACGGCGGGTCTCGCCACCTTCCTCCAGACGCTCGGCATCTGGCGGATCGGCGCCCGGCTGCCCTTCGTGAACGGCGTGACGTTCGCGGGGGTCGCCCCGATGCTCGCCGTCGTCGACTCGACGAAGGACAAGGACGACGCGCTGCCGATCATCTTCGGCGCGGTCATCGTCGCCGGTGTCCTCGGCTTCGTCGCGGCGCCTTTCTTCTCCAAGGCGATCCGCTTCTTCCCACCGGTCGTCACCGGCACGGTCATCACGCTCATCGGCATCTCCCTGATGCCCGTCGCGTTCGGCTGGGCGCAGGGTCCCGACACCAAGGCGTCGGACTACGGCTCGATGAAGAACCTGGCCCTCGCCGGGACCACCCTCGTGATCGTGCTGCTCCTGCGCCGCTTCACGACCGGGTTCGTCAAGCAGATCGCGGTCCTCCTCGGCCTGGTCGTCGGCACGGTGGTCGCGATCCCGTTCGGTGTCACGGACTTCTCGCCGGTCGGCGACGCGGACATCATCGGCTTCCCCACGCCGTTCCATTTCGGCGCACCCCAGTTCGCGGGGGCGGCCATCGTCTCCCTCTGCGTCGTCATGGTCGTCTCGATGACCGAGTCGACGGCCGACATGCTCGCGCTCGGCGAGATCGTGGAGCGCCCCGCCGACGAGCGGACCATCGCGGCGGGCCTGCGCGCCGACACCCTGGGGACGGCGATCAGCCCCCTGTTCAACGGCTTCATGTGCAGCGCGTTCGCGCAGAACATCGGCCTGGTCGCGATGACGAAGATCCGCAGCCGGTACGTGGTGGCGACCGGCGGCGCGTTCCTCGTCCTGATGGGGCTGTGCCCCGTCGCGGCCTCGCTGATCGCGGTCGTGCCGCGCCCGGTGCTCGGCGGCGCGGGGGTCGTGCTGTTCGGGTCGGTCGCGGCCAGCGGCATCCAGACCCTGGTCAAGGCCAACCTGGAGAAGGACAACAACGTCCTCATCGTGGCCGTCTCGCTCGCCGTCGGGCTCATCCCGATCGCGGCACCGGAGTTCTACCACGCGTTCCCGGACACCGCGAAGATCATCCTGGACTCGGGGATCTCGACGGGCTGCGTCGCCGCCGTCCTCCTCAACCTCGTCTTCAACCACATCGGCCGCCACCGCGACGCGGACGACGTCACCTCGCCGATGGAACCGGGCGGAGCCATCGTCGAGCAGCGGACGGGGGCGAGCGCGGCCACGGCGCACTGACGCCCGGCCGTGGGCCGGGCGCCCGCGCGCCGCTGCGTCAGCCGATGTGGAAGCTCTCCCCGTAGACCTTCCAGTCCAGCGGCGGGTCCAGGTTCAGGTTGCCCTTCTTCAGGAAGACGCGCTGCGCCGTGTCGACGCGGCTGGTGTCGCTGTGCGCCTCCTCCTGGCGCATGGCCCACACCCGTGCGTCGAGGAAGGCGTTCAGCCAGGTCACCTCGGAGCCGCCCTGGGCGGGCGGCTTCGCCTTGCCGAGGGCGCGCTTGCGGATGCTGCGGAAGCTGGTCGGGTCGGAGCCGTCGCCGTGCATCACGATCGCGTCGTAGTACGTGAACTGGCCGAGCGTGCCCACGCCGTCGGCCTTGCCCTGGCTGACCGACGGGTTGAAGTAGACCCGGTCGCGCTCGTCGTTCTGCGCCTGCTGGAAGGCGGAGTCCTGGGCCGCCCTCGCCCAGTCGCGGGGGAAGTTCGGGTCGAGCCCGTCGTGCGAGTCGCTGCCGTCGACCTCGCGCAGCGCGGGCAGGTACTTCGCGAGGACGTTGCCCGGCTTGCGGGCGGTGTAGAGCTCGACGAGGTCGAGCATGTCGCCGGTGCCCGAGCAGAAGCCGATGATGCCGGCGGTGTAGCCGCGCCCGTCGTCTATGTCCTCGATGTACCCGTACTGGCCCTTCCAGTCGAGCGAGGAGTTCTCGGCGCTCGACACGAGTTGCATGGCGATCTCCTTCTTCGCCGGGTCGTCGAGTCCGGCGGCGGCCGACGGGGCGGCGGTGGCGATCCGCGTGGACAGCAAGGGCGCCGTGAGGGCGGTGGCGCCGAGGAAGGTGAGAAGAGTGCGACGGGAGGTGTGCATGTGGGGGGTGAACACAGTGCCTCCTAGAGGGGAGTTCGTCGTGCCAACGACTGTTAGGAAGGTTTCCTACCAGAGATTGGGGATGACGTATACCCGTCAAGTCAGCTTGGTCGACAACGGGCCGGGGCCGCCCGGCCCCGGCCCCGGCGGACTCGCTCAGGCCCTGCGCAGCCGTTCGCGCACCTGAACAGCGACTTTGTACGTGTTCCCGGTCGGGTGGATGCGCAACTCGCCCGGAGCGCGGACCCAGGCGTCCTCCAGGGCGAACCAGTCCACCGGCTCGGGCTCTCGCCGCTCGTCGAGCGCCGTGCGGAGCGTCGCGAAGTACGTCACCCAGCGCGTGCGGTACAGACCGCCGACGAGCCCGGCCCACTCCCGGTTGGCGTAGTCGCGCAACCCGGCCTCGGCCCCCGCGCGCGTCCCCCACGACGTCACCAGGGAGAGCTGGTCGTACCCCAGACGGTCGCGCTCCGCGTCGTCGGCGCCCCAGGCGCGCGCGTCCGCGACCCAGCGCCCCAGCAGATGCCGCGCGTCGGTGGCGAGCAGCCGCTCCAGCAGATCCATCAGATCCAGCCACGCGCGGCTCAGCCGGTCCAGACCGGCCGCGTCCCCGGCCTCGTACACATCCTTGATCCGGGGCAGCAGGGCGCGGCTGCGGTTGGAGAGGGTCTGGCGGGCCACGTCCAGGAGATCGGTGCGGTACGCCGACGAGTGCCGCAGCTCCGGGCGCACCGCCAGCAGATGGTCGAGTGCCTTCTCGAACTCGGCCGCGTCGTACCGCAGTTGCTTCGGCGACCAGGACGCGGCGGACCGGGCCGCGAGGGAGGGGCGGGCCCCGAACAGCCCGTCGGCGCCCTCGCCCCAGCCGTCGGCGCGCGTCGTGCCGTACGCGGTGCGCCGCAGCACGTCCCAGGCGGCGACGGCCTCGGGATCACGCCCGCCGTACCGCGCGACGGACCACTCATCGAACCAGTCCCGCAAGTCCAACGGGCTCTCGCGCCAAGCCAGTTCGGAGAACAGCTCGAACGCCGCCGGGTTGTTGTCCGCCGCCTCGGGAAGCAGGGCCGTGCCGCGCAGGGCGCCGCCCGGACGCGTACGCCACCGGTCGTACAGGTCCGCCCAGTCGCGGGTGTTGGCGCCCAGCGTGGTGTGACCGCCGAAGTTCCAGATCGAGCCGAACGCGTAGGGCGTGCCGTCCCAGTCCGCGTCGCGGTCCGTCACCGTCGGGAAGTGGTCGGAGATGCCGTCGACCACGAGCATGCGGCTCTTGTCGACGGCGTTCACGATCGCCTTCGGCGGGTTGCGCCGCCAGCCCAGAATCACCCAGGTCGCCTCCGGATGCGCCGTGCGCAGGGCCTTCTCGACCCCGCGCGCCGCCTCGGCGACCGGCACGTCACCGGCCTTGCCCCCCTCGTGCAGCAGGTCCATCTTGAAGAGGTCGGCCGGGCCGAACATCTCCCGCTGGACGCGGTAGAACGTGGCCGCCACCCGCGCGAAGTGCGCACCGCGCGGATCCAGCCAGTCGGGCCGCCGGTACCCGTACCACTCACCCTGCGCGACCACGTGCGCCCCCGGGTTCCGCTCCGCGAAGCCGGGCGGCACCGTGCCGAAGTAGCCGGGCAGCACCGGCCGCATCCCCAACTCCCGCACCCGGTCGGCGATCCGGCGCCCGAGGCGGGCCCGCTCCGCGAGGAGCCCGGTGGAGACGGGCCCGCCCACCGGACCCGCCATGTTCTGCAACAGCCACCAGGGCTGATGGGCGGGGGAGGGGATCCACTCCCGCAGCTCCCGGTCACCGTGGCCGAACCGGCTCAGCACCCGGTGGTACAGCGCGTCCGCGCCGACGTACACGAGCACCTCGTTGAAGCCGTGCAGGGCGAGGACGTCCAGCTCCCGCTCCCAGTACGACCAGTCGTGGTACGCACCGGTGTAGCCGTCGTTGGTGTCGTTGAGGACGAAGCGGTGCGGGACGTTCGCGGTGCCGGTGAGCGGGTGCGGCGGCGCGGGCAGCAGGCCCGGGAGGTCGAGCTGCTCGCCCGCCCAGGAGATGTTGGCGTGCACCACGTGCTTCAGGTAATGGCGCAGACCCGCCAGTTGCACCGCGGGCGAGGTGCCCGCGACGCGGATGCGCCCGGGCCGCCCGTCGACGCGGAAGCTGTCGCGGGCGCCCGGCAGCGGGCCGAAGGAGAGCTGGTGCGCGTGGTGGCCGAGCAGGCGACGCGCGGCACAGGCCGCGGCGCGCGGGGCGCGGGGCACCGCGTCGTCCGGGGTGGCGGAGGCGCCGGTGCACGACACCACGGCCGATCCGGCGAACGCGGTCAGGAACGTACGACGAGCCAGGGACATGGTGAGTGCATACCCGCCCGCACGGCTCGGCGCATGTCGCCGCGCGGACGGGCCGGGGTGAGGCACGTGAACGGCGGGGTCACCCCGGGCCCGTCGCAGCCCCTGGGCCGGTCGTCTCCCGGGCGAGTGGTGGGGCTACGCCCGTCTCGGTGACGCCAGCAGATAGCGGCCCCCGCCCCGCGTCGCCGCGTGCTCGCTGACCTGCCATCCGGCCTCCTGGAGCGCCACCGCGCAGGCCGCGAGCGAGGCGGGCTCCGGATGGTGCACGGCGACGGCCTCGGGCTGCGGGGTGCCGGTCACGCGGTACCCGGGCGCCGTGCCCGTCGCGGGGAGGCAGCCCGCCGCCTCCAGGGCGAGCGCGGCCGCGTGCGTGAGACGGCTCCGCTCCCAGGCGCAGGGCCGGTCCGTGGAGCCGTCCGCGCTGGTCATACGGCGTATCTCCAGGAGGCCCTGCCAGGCCGTACGCACCTCCCGGGCCCGCGCCGCGGAGGCCACGGCGTCCGCCTCACCGCCGAGCCGCGCCGTGAACACGCCGTCGGAACCGGCCGCCGGGGCTCCGGCCGCCGGTGGAGCGGTCGGCGCCGGACCCGCGGGCTCGTCCCCGGCCTCGCGGAGCCGGTGCCCGGCCGGGGTGAGGAAGTGGTCGTGCGGCGGACGGGGATGCCGGAACGCCAGCTTCAGCGCGACGAGCCGGGTGAGCTGGGCCTCGCTGCCGCTGATCCGGCCCGTCCGCGGATCGGCGGCCTCGATGATGCGCCACTGCGCGGCGGTCGGCGGTCGGGTCATCGTGCACCTCCTGCCGACGATGGTGCACGACGCCACTGACAACGGGTCCCGGCCCGCCGCCGGTCAGTCGCCCGGCGGGCGCAGGTTCCAGCCCGAGACCACCGGTCGGCCGTGTTCCGTGCTCAGCCGGCTCACCGTGCCGGTCGCCAGCAGGAAGTGCGAACCGCCCGAAGGGGGCAGACCAAGGCGCCGCGCGGTCAGCACCCGCAGGAAGTGACTGTGCGAGACCAGCACCACGCTGCCCTCGTTGTTGGCGAGCGCCGCGTCGACCTTGGACAGCATCCGGTCGGCACGCTCCCCGACCTGTTCCGGGGTCTCTCCCGGGTGCTCGGGCGGCCCGGGCGGCACCCCGTCGTCGAAGAGGTACCAGTCGGGGCGGGTGCGCTGGATCTCGCGCGTCGTCACGCCCTCGTAGGCGCCGTAGTCCCACTCCCGCAGATCGGGGTCGACGGTGAACCGGTGCAGACCGGCGAGTTCCGCGGTCTCGCGGGCCCGGCCCAGAGGGCTCACGAAGACGGCCCCGATGTGGTAGCTGCCGACGAGCGGCGCGACCCTGCGCGCTTCTTCGCGGCCGTTCTCGGTGAGCGGGATGTCGGTGAGACCGGTGTGCTGGCCGGTCAGCGCCCACTCGGTCTCGCCGTGCCGGACGAGGAGCAGATCACCCAAGGTACAAGCCTGTTCTGGGTCGGTACTTGACGGGAACATTCTTGAACGAACGGTACACCTGGGCCCGGGCGCGACCCCGCCGACCTGCGCCGCAACGGGCGGCGGGACCCGGGCCGCCGCCCGCGGACCACGGATTGTCAGACCCGGCCCGTAAGGTCTGGAGGGCCGGACGAGCGGTCCGGAGATGTGTGGGCCGAGCGAGTCGAGAGGGAGGTGGCGCGGCCGTGCCGGAGCTCTCCGGCGTCGCCCTGGGCGCCGCCGCCGTCTTCCTGCCCGCGGCCCTGCCGCGCGAGGGGAAGGTCGCGTTCTGGTCGCCGGACGGGGACGGCCTCCCCGGCGCCGACGGGACGATCACGGTCGTGCGGTCGCACGGCCCGGGGGTGCGCGGCCGGGAGGTGCCGGCGCTCGTGCTGCCCGTCGTCGACGCGCTGGCGCCGCTCGTGCGGGCCCGCCGCACCCGAGGCGCCCATCCCGCCCAGGCCGCCTGGGGCGCCGCCGCCGCACACGCTCTGCACCTCGTCGCACGCGGCCGGCTGCTGCCCGGACTGACCGCCGACGATCACGACGCGTGGCGGGCGGGGCCGCTGGACGCGGACGACGTCGCGCAGCTCCAGGGCATCGCCGCCGCCCTCCCCCCGGAGGGGTACGCGACACCGGTGCCCGGCCGCCGACCGCTGCGGCTGCCCGACCCCGAGGCCCTGGTGCGTGCCTTCGTCGACGCGGTGGCCGACGCGCTGCCGCGCACCCCGGCGGCGGCGCACGCGGCGGGCGCCCCGTTCGCGGCGACGGCCGCCCAGCACATCCCGCGCGCCCGGCCCTGGGCCGTCGAGGCGGCGGCCGGGCTCGACGCGGGCGTGCGCGTGTCGCTCCGGCTCGACCTCTCCCAGCAGTCGCTCTTCGACGCGGCCGAGGAGCCCGGGACGCCCGACGAGCCGGTGGCACGGCGCGCCGGGGCCGCCGTCGTCCAGGTGCACAGCCTCGCCGACCCCACGCGCGTGGTCGACGCCGCGCACCTGTGGGCCGGTGACGCCTCCGACCACTTCGGGCCCCGCGCCCGGATCGACGCCGTCCTCGCCGTGCGGCGCGCCGTCGCCGCCTGGCCGCCGCTCGGCCGGCTCCTGGAGCAGGACGTGCCGGACGTGCTCGCGCTCGACGAGAGCGAGCTGATCGACCTGCTCGGGCCCGGCGCGGCCCGCCTCGCGAGGGCCGGGGTCACGGTGCACTGGCCGCGCGAGCTGGCCCGCTCGCTCACCGCGACGGCCGTGGTGCGCGCGCAGACCGCGCCCGGTTCGGCCACCGACGGCACGACCTTCTTCGACAGCGACGAACTGCTTGCGTTCAACTGGCAGTTGGCGCTCGACGGAGACCCGCTCACCGAGCAGGAGATGGACCGGCTCGCCGAGTCGCACCGTGCCGTGGTCCGGCTGCGCGACCAGTGGGTCGTCGTCGACCCCGATCTCGTCCGCAAGGCGCGCAAGCGGGAGCTGGGCCTCCTGCAACCCGTCGACGCGCTGGCCGTCGCGCTCACCGGCGAGGCCGACGTCGACGGGGAGCGCGTCCCCGCCGTGCCCACGGGCCGCCTCGCCGAGCTCCGCGACCGGCTCACCCGGGGCGTCGACACCGTCGAGCAGCCCGCCGGTCTGCACGCGACACTGCGCGACTACCAACTGCGCGGTCTGGCCTGGCTCGACCTCATGACCTCGCTCGGGCTCGGCGGCTGCCTCGCCGACGACATGGGCCTCGGCAAGACGGTCACCCTCATCGCCCTGCACCTGCGCAGGAACCGGACGGCGCCCACCCTCGTCGTCTGCCCCGCCTCCCTGCTGGGCAACTGGCAGCGGGAGGTCACCCGGTTCGCCCCCGGCGTCCCCGTGCGCCGCTTCCACGGCGCCGACCGCGCCCTGGACGGCCTCGACGGCGGCTTCGTCCTCACCACGTACGGCACACTGCGCAGCCGCGCCGCCGAGCTCGCGGGACACACCTGGGGCATGGTCGTCGCCGACGAGGCACAGCACGTGAAGAACCCGAACTCGGCCACGGCGAAGGCGTTGCGCCAGATCGACACCCCCGCGCGCGTGGCGCTCACCGGCACGCCCGTCGAGAACAACCTGTCCGAGCTGTGGGCCCTGCTCGACTGGACGACTCCCGGCCTCCTCGGCCCGCTCAAGGCGTTCCGCGCCCGGCACGCGCGCGCGGTCGAGGGCGAGGTGCCCCTCCAGGACCAGGGCGGGGTGAACCCCGAGGCGATCGAGCGGCTCTCCCGCCTCGTCCGCCCCTTCGTCCTGCGCCGCAAGAAGTCCGACCCGGGCATCGTGCCCGAGCTGCCGCCCAAGACGGAGACCGACCACCCGGCCCCCCTCACCAGGGAACAGGCGTCGCTGTACGAGGCCGTGGTGCGCGAATCCCTGGCGAACATCGAGGCCGCCGAGGGCATCGGCCGCCGCGGTCTCATCATGAAGCTGCTCACCTCGCTCAAGCAGGTCTGCAACCACCCGGCGCACTACCTCAGGGAGGGCGAGGGCGACGGGGCGCGCGCCCGCCTCGCGGGCCGGTCGGGCAAGCTCGCGCTCCTCGACGAACTGCTGGACACGATCGTCGCCGAGGACAACTCGGTCCTGGTCTTCACCCAGTACGTGGCGATGGCGAAGCTCCTCGCCGCTCATCTGGCCACCCGGTCCATCCCCACCCAGTTGCTGCACGGCGGCACCCCCGTAGCCGAGCGCGAGCGCATGGTGGATCGCTTCCAGGCCGGTGAGGTCCCCGTGTTCCTGCTGTCGCTGAAAGCCGCGGGCACCGGACTCAACCTCACGCGCGCGAGCCATGTCGTGCACTACGACCGCTGGTGGAACCCGGCGGTGGAGGAGCAGGCCACCGACCGCGCGTACCGCATCGGGCAGACCCAGCCCGTCCAGGTGCACCGCCTCGTCACCGAGGGGACCGTCGAGGACCGGATCGCCGAACTGCTCGCGTCCAAGCGGGCGCTGGCCGACGCGGTGCTCGGCTCCGGCGAGGCGGCGCTCACCGAGCTGACCGACCGGGAGCTGACCGACCTGGTCGCGCTGCGCAGGGGGCAGGCATGAGCCCCGACCGCGGCGGACGCCGCGGCGCGCACATCCCCGGCCGGGCCGGGAGCGCCGAGCAGGCGCGGGCCCGGCACACGGACACGCGTCGCACGTTCCCGCCGCTGCCGCCCCGCGCCCGGCCGGGCGCCACCCCCGCCCTGACCTGGTGGGGCAACGCGTGGGTGGAGGCACTGGAGGACACCGCCCTCGACCCGGCCCGCCTCGCGCGCGGCCGTGCCTACGCCGACCGCGGCCACGTCGACGCGATCACCGTCGTCCCCGGCCGCGTCCTCGCCTACGTCCACGGATCACGGCCCCGCCCGTACCGGGCCGAACTGCGGCTGCGCACCCTGACGGAGGAGCAGTGGACCCGCTTCGTGGAGACGGCCGCGGCCCGCCCCGAGCACATGGCGTCCCTGCTCGACAAGGACGTGCCGCACGCGCTCGCCGCCGCCGTCGACCTGCTGCCCGCCGTCGACGACCTGCTCCCCGAGTGCAATTGCCCGGACCCCGCCGAGCTCTGCAAGCACGCGGCGGCCCTCTGCTACCAGACGGCACGCCTCATCGACGAGGACCCCTTCGTCCTGTTCCTGCTGCGCGGCCGGGGCGAGCAGGAGCTGCTCGCCGATCTCACGCGCCGCAACGCGGTGCACACGGCGCAGGAGCGGCACACCGGACAGGCACCGGCCCTCGACTCGGTCCCCGCCCGGGACGCGCTCGCCCGGGCGGCTCGGCTGCCGGCGCTCCCGCCGGAGTTCCCCGTGCCCGTCCACCCCGAGCGGCCCCCGTCGTACCCGCAGGCGCCGGACGCGCCCGACCCGCTCGCCCTCGACCTGCTGGCCACGGAGGCGGGCGTGCGCGCGCACACCCTGCTGACCACCGGCACCGACCCGCTCGCCGGTCTCACCCCCTGGCAGGACGCCGTCCGGCTGGCCGCCGCCCACCCCGGCTCGGGCCTCACCGCGGCCACCCGCGCGCTGTACGCCTCGCTGGCCCGGGGCACCGGCCGCACCCCGGTCGACCTCGCCCGCGCGGTCGCCGCCTGGCGTCAGGGCGGACCGGCCGGACTGTCCGTCCTGGAGGAGGAGTGGGACCCGCCGGCGGGCCCCTTCGACCGCGCCCGCCCCGCCCTGCTCGCCACGGGCGCCCCTGAGTTCCGCCCCCGCCGCAACCACCTGTCGTCGGTGGCCGTCCAACTCCGCCTGGGCCGCGACGGTTTGTGGTACGGCTACGAGTCCGACCCCGGCCGGGACGACTGGTGGCCCCGCGGCGACCCGAGCCCCGACCCCGTGGCGGCCCTGGACTCCCTGCTCGGCCGGGGCTGACTGCGCGCGCCCAGGGCTACTGCACGCTGGGTGCCGCCGCCTCCACGAACGCGGACAGCGCGTCCTTGCAGCGCTGCGAACGCCGGTCGCGGTCCTCCTCGTCCACCGCCTCGTGCAGGCAGTTCGCCGACTCGAAGGCGCTCTCCGCCAGTTGCCGCAACCGCGGTACGTCGCAGACCAGTTGGACCCGGGCCAGCGCCTGACGCGCCGTGATCCGGGCCTCGTACGAGGCGAAGCGCGCCGCCTCCGCCTCCGGGGCGCCGGGCTGCTCGTGGGCGCGGAACCAGCGGTCGTTCTGGCTGCGCCGATAGTCGAAGAGGGCGCTCGCGAACCCGCTGTAACTGGCGATGCGTTCCTGCCGGAGCTGCTCCGCCCGGGCCAGCTCGGCGCTGCGGACCGTCGCCCGCCCCTGGAAATAGTGGGTGACGACCGAGCCCAGCAAGGTACCGATCACCGCTATCAGTGCCGCGTCCACCTACGCCTCCGTGACCAGGGACATGCCCCGCCCCGCGAAGTAGTCGCCGAAGCGCTGCACCGGCAGGTCCGCCGTCCGCGTCGCCGCGTCCGTGCCCGAGGGGTTGTGGAAGTGGAGGCCCGCACCGTCCGGCGTCCGGGACGTGACCAGGACCAGATGGCCGCCGCGGCCGGGAGCGGGCTCGTGGGGGCGGCGGATCGCGTGGTGCACGGAGGCGATGACGAGGCGCCCCGCGTCGAGCAGTTCGCCGATCCCGTCGGTCGTCAGCTCGCGGTGCACCCGCGCTCGGACGCCGTGCGTCTCCGCCATGTACGCGGCGGCGGGCGCGTAGACCATGCCGTGGATCACGCCGTCGGTGTCCACCGTGTACGCGCCGGACTTCAGCGCGCCGTCGCGGAGTTCGAAGAGGGAGGGCGCTTCGGTGCCCAGGGCCATGCGCAGGCAGGTCACCCCGCACAGATGGCCGCACCAGCGCGCGTAGTCCTCCACCGTCGCCGCGCCCGACTCCCGCCACGCGGGGTCCCGGGCCCGGTCGAACCGCCCCGAGACGATCGGGCCGACCAGGTCGGGCGAGGCGAACTGCGTGTGGCTGGGGTACGCGCACGAGGCGCAGGCTGTCACTGACTCTCCAGGCGGTCCGGCGAGGGCCGCCTCACTGGCGGTAGCCGCTCAGGAAGCGGCCGATCCGGCTGATGGCGGCGTCGAGATCGTCAGCGTACGGGAGGGTGAGGATGCGGAAGTGGTCGGGCCGCGGCCAGTTGAAGCCGGTGCCCTGGACCACCTGGATCTTCTCGCGGAGCAGCAGGTCCAGGACGAACTTCTCGTCGTCGACGATGCGGTGGACCTTCGGATCGAGGCGCGGGAAGGCGTAGAGGGCGCCCTTCGGCTTGACGCAGCTCACGCCGGGGATCTCGTTCAGCTTCTCCCACGCCTTGTCGCGCTGCTCGTGCAACCGGCCGCCGGGCGCGGTGAGTTCACGGATCGACTGGCGGCCCCCGAGCGCGGCCTGGATGGCGTACTGCGCGGGCGCGTTCGGGCACAGCCGCATGGAGGCGAGCATCGTCAGGCCCTCCAGGTAGTTCTTCGCGTGCTGCTGCGGACCCGTGACCACCAGCCAGCCCGAGCGGAAGCCCGCGACGCGGTACGTCTTGGAGAGGCCGCAGAAGGTGAGGACGACGAGGTCGGGGGCGAGGGCGGCGGCGCTGTGGTGGACGGCGTCGTCGTACAGGATCTGGTCGTAGATCTCGTCGGCGAAGACCATCAGGCCGTGTCGGCGGGCGAGGTCGAGGATGCCCTCGACGATCTCCTTCGGGTAGACGGCGCCGGTGGGGTTGTTGGGGTTGATGATGACGACGGCCTTGGTGCGGTCCGTGATCTTGGACGCCATGTCGTCCAGGTCCGGGTACCAGTCGGACTGTTCGTCGCAGAGGTAGTGGACGGCCTTGCCGCCGGAGAGTGTGGTGACGGCCGTCCAGAGCGGGAAGTCGGGGGCCGGGATGAGGACTTCGTCGCCGTCCTCCAAGAGCGCCTGGACGGCCATCGTCACCAGCTCGGAGACGCCGTTGCCGAGGAAGACGTCGTTCACGCCGACGTCGAGACCGAGCGCCTGGTACCGCTGGGCGACCGCGCGCCGGGCCGAGAGGACGCCGCGCGAGTCGGTGTAGCCGTGCGCCTGCGGCAGCATCCGGATCATGTCCTGGACGATCTCCTCCGGCGCCTCGAAGCCGAACAGCGCGGGGTTGCCCGTGTTCAGGCGCAGCACACTGTGGCCCGCCTCCTCCAGGGCGTTCGCGTGCTCGATCACCGGGCCGCGGATCTCGTAGCAGACCTCGCTCAGCTTGCTCGACTGCCGGAACTCCATGCGCGTGCCCTCCAGGCGTACCAGGGTGTCTGTGCGTACCAGTGACCGTTGTTGCTTGGTTTTACCAAGTAGGAGCTTGGAAAGTCCAACAAGTTGCATAGACTGCGAGCCATGCCACGCCGAAGCTACGACCAGTACTGCGCCGCTGCCCGCGCCCTCGACGCCGTCGGCGACCGCTGGACGCTCCTGATCGTCCGGGAGCTCCTCGCGGGGCCGCGCCGCTACACCGACCTCCACGCCGATCTGCCGGGCGTCAGTACGGACATGCTGGCCACGCGCCTGAAGGACATGGAGCGCGACGGCCTCGCCACGCGCCGCAGGCTCCCCGCCCCCGCCTCGGCCTACGTCTACGAACTCACCGCGCGCGGACGGCGGTTGCTGCCCGTGCTCCAGGCGCTGGGAGAGTGGGGCGCGGCCGAACTCGGCGAGCGACGGCCCACGGACGCGGTGCGGGCGCACTGGCTCGCGCTGCCGGTGCTGCGGGAACTGGCGGGCCTGGGGGAGACCGGCGTCGTCGAAGTCCGCCTCGACGAGGGCGAGTTCCATGTGCGGGTCGGCGGCGAAGGCGGCTACGGCGAGGGGCCCTGGACGGGCGGTGACCCCGACGCGCGGCTGACGTTCGACGCGGAGACGGGTGATGAGATCGCCCGGGCGGAGGTGGGCCTGACCGAGGCCGTCGCGCAGGGGCGGATCGAGGTCACCGGGGACGGTCCGCTGGCCAAGGCGTTGCGCCAGCGCGGCCCCGGCGCCTGAGAGGACCTGAGAAGGAAAGGGCCTGAAAAGGGGAGAGGCTCCGCCCGGTCCCCGCTTCTCGACCGCCGGTCGGGGCGCGAAGGGGGGCGGGGCGGAGCCGGTGGCTCAGGCGGTGGGCGGCACCCGGCCGGGGCGGCCCGCACCCCGGGTCAGCGCGTAACCGCCGATCCCCGCCAGGGCGGCGAGCACCGCGCCCGCGCCGGTCCAGAGCCAGCGGCTGGTCCACCAGCCGGACGCCCAGTCCTGGTCGTCGGTGGTGCGGGCCGAGACCGCGGCCAGCGGGGTCGACAGCGAACCGTCCACCGCCGCCGCGCCGCCCATGTCCTTCGACGCCACCTCGGCCGACGCCGACACCGGCAGCCCGAGATCGCTGTCGGCCAGCCCGGTCACCGTGAGCCGTACGAAGTACATGCCGGGCAGCGGGTCGTTCGCCCACGGCTCGGACCAGGCCCGCACCGCGCGCAGCGTGCACGCGAGGTCGACCCGCGCCGCGTCGGCGGCCACCGTGCGCGCCTGCGTCCCGTACATGCAGGACTGGCGGCGGCGCAGCCCGTCGTACACGTCGATCCGCCAGGTCTGCGCGCCGTGCCGGGCCTGCGCCTCGGGCAGGTCGACCGTGGCCCGCACCGTCGGCCGCTGCCCGGAGTCGGCGGGGAACGACCAGTACAGGTAGTCGCCCGTGGCCGCGCTCGCCGTCGCCTTCTGCTCCTGCGCGATCGGCGTCGCCGTACGGAACGACGTACCCGCCTCCGTCGGCGCCTTCGCCGCCTCGTCGTCACCGGCGGCGACGGCGGACCCCGTGAACGCGGCCAGGGACGCGCAGCCCAGCAGCAGCCCTGTCACGAACAGCCTTGTACGTCGCATCAGTTGGTCCTCCATACGGCGACACGCCAGCGCGAGATCCAGCCCCACAGCACACCCGCGAGGAAGCCGACCACGACCAGCGCGACCAGCAGCCACCAGCCGTGGCCCAGACCGAACGCCGCCACGTCGGACGCCCCGTCGGGTCCGTCGACCACGTCGACGGCCAGCTCGACCGGCAGGCCGGGGGTGGTCTTCACCGAGGCGGGCGCGGAGTAGGAGTTCGAGACCTGGAGACAGACCGTCTCCGGCCGGGCCTCGTCGGACGAGTCCTGCTCGGGTTTCGGGTAGCGCAGCCCCGTCGAGATGACGTCGGTGCGCCCGTCACCGGACTCCTGGCCGCGTACGATCTCCCGGCCGTGGGTGGTGACGGCCCGCAGCAGCACGCCGTAGTCGCGGTTGACGGCGCGGTCGGCCCCGATGCTCACCGAGGCGCGCAGCTCCTTGCCCGGCCGGAGGTCCACCCGGTAGTAGCGGTGCTCGCCGAACTTCTCGCGGTCCGTGTAGAGACCGGACTTCAGGGCGGGCGCGCTCGCGCAGCTCGCGGCCCCGTCGACGGCGACGGGCGTGACCACGGGATCGGCCGCCCGGTCCACCAACTGCCCGACTCTGTCGGTCAGTTCCTCCTTGTGCCGGACCGAGGTGTACGTGCCCCCGGTGGCGTCGGCGATGCAGGAGAGCTGCGCGCGGGTCTTGGCGTCGGCCACCAGGCCCAGCGTGTCGATGGTGAGGCCGATGCCCTTCGCGGCTATCTCGCGGGCCACCTCGCACGGGTCGAGCGGCTGGCAGGTGTCCTCGCCGTCGCTGATGAGGACGATCCGGCGGGTGCCGCCGCCCTCGCCCGTGTCCAGGTCGTCGGCGGCCTTCAGCAGGGCCGGGCCGATCGGGGTCCAGCCGGTGGGCCGCAGCGTCGCGACGGCGGTCTTCGCGTCGGTGCGGTCCAACGGGCCGACGGGGTAGAGCTGTTCGGTGTCCTTGCAGCCCTTCTTGCGGTCCTCGCCCGGGTAGTTGGCGCCCAGCGTGCGGATGCCGAGCTCGACCTCCTCGGGCGTCGCGTCGAGCACCTCGTTGAACGCCTGCTTCGCCGCGGCCATCCGGGAGTCGCCGTCGATGTCGCGGGCGCGCATGGAGCCGCTGACGTCCAGGACGAGCTCGACCTTGGGGGCGGGCTTGTCCCCGGCGGGCTCGTCGGCGGCGGCCGCGATACCGGCCGGTGCGAGGCCGCCCAGGGCCAGGGCGGCGAGCAGGGCGCCCGCGCCCGCCGCCAGCCGTTGTCTAGTGATCATCGGCGGATCTTATGGATCAAGGAGAGGACATGCCAAAACGAACACCGCGCCGCGCCCGTGCGCCGGTGTCATTGATTTCCGATATGTCCGTAACCTGCACAATGTGGCTTCGTTGCGACAGAGAAGAACAGCCCCAACCCGTCGACAAGCCGAGAGGTGACCCCCGTGGCCCGGTTCGTCCCCCCGTCACCCACCCGCAGGAACGCACTCGGCATCGCGGCCATGGCGTCCCTGAACCTCCTGCTGCCCGCCGCGGCGGCGCGGGCCGACACGGCACGGACCCGGCCCGGCGCATCCCCGCTCTCCGCACCGGGTACCCCGTGGCGCAAGGGCCTTCGGCTGCGCCACGGCACCGTGATGCAGTCCTTCGCCTTCGACGAGGCACACCGCTGCCTCTACGCGCTCCAGGTCGTGGAGGGCGGTGTCCGGTTGCGCGGCGAGAAGCGCCCGTACACGCACGACGAACGGGCCCGCCACGGAGACCTCTGCCTCAACCGGCTCGACCTGCACGGCACCCTCACCGGCCACATGTACCTCAAGGGCTTCGGGCACGGGGGAGCGATGGGCGTCGAGCGACACGGCGCGGGCAGCAGGCTGTGGACGGAGTGGGATGCCGGCCCCGCCTCCGGCTACGGGCGCGGCATCTGCCGGTTCCGCTTCGCCGACGGTCACGTCCTCACCCGTTCCAGCTCCCGCCTGACCACCTATCACCCCGTGCCCGGCTCCACCAGCAACAGCGTCACCCTCGACCAGGGCCGCCGCAGGCTCCTGCTGCGCTACAAGCTCCAGGGCTCGCCGCGCTTCGCGGTGTACGACCTCGCCCGCTTCGGCACCCGCCGTGCCAGGCCGCTCGCCGACTTCGCCCAGCCCGACGCCGACCTCGGCCTGCCGTTCCAGGGCATGGCGCTCGACGGCAGCACGCTGTACCAACTCATGGGCAGCGGCTACGGCCCCTTCGACCCGCCGGAGTTCGGCGGCACCATCTACCTGGGCCGCACGAACTGGCGTACCGGAACCTCGCACCGGGTCTTCCCGGAGCGCACGGCACCGCACCTTCGCCCCCGTGAACCGGAAGGACTCGGCGTACGCCACAGCGACGGTCGGCTCTACTTCGGCCTCACCCAGGGAACAACGGGCGACAGGCGCTTCTCCCTCTACGCCAAAACGGTGCGCTGAGGAGGCCCGGGCCCCACCGGTTAGCATGCTCATTCGACGCCGGAGGCCGAAAGCCGGAAGCAGGGTGGCCGAAGAACATGCTGAACGAGGTCACTGTGACCCGCTACGTCAACCCGCTGCACTCCGGCGGCTCCGTGCCCGGTGTGGTCGAGGCCGATGACCTGGGCACGTACGTCCTGAAGTTCACCGGGTCCGCCCAGGGCGTCAAGGCGCTCGTCGCCGAGATCGTCGTCGGGGAGCTGGCGCGCCGGCTCGGCCTGCGCTTCCCGGTGCTGGTGCTCGCCCACTTCGACCCGGCCGTCGCCGCCGACGAGCCGCACCAGGAGGTCCAGGACCTGCTGCGGGCGAGCGCGGGGCTCAACCTCGGCATGGACTTCCTGCCGGGCGCCGCGGACTTCACGCCCGAGATCGCCGCGGCCTTCCCCGTCGACCCGCTGGAGGCCGGCCGGATCGTCTGGCTCGACGCGCTCACCGTCAACGTCGACCGCACGGTGCACAGTTCGAACCTGATGGTGTGGCCCACGTTCGGCACGGCCCCGCCCCGGCTCTGGCTGATCGACCACGGCGCGGCGCTCGTCTTCCACCACCGCTGGGACGGGGCCGCGCCCGACAAGGCGTACGACTTCAGCCACCACGCACTGGGCGGCCACGGCCCGGACACCCGCGCGGCCGACGCGGAACTGGCGCCCCGGGTCACCGAGGAGCTGCTGCGCGAGGTGCTGGCCCTGGTCCCGGACGCCTGGCTCACGACCGACTTCGCGACGCCGGACGAGGCGCGGGACGCGTACGTCACCTATCTGCTGGCCCGCGCCCGCAGCTCCGCGGCATGGCTGCCCACGGACTTTCCGTCCCGCGACGAACTGGCCGCCGCGGACGCCCGGCGGGCCGCCGCCATGGAGAAGGGGCGCCCGTCGTGGCTGAAGCGCGTGCCCGATCTGCACGGGAAGCCGGGCGCCGAGCAGGACTGGTCGGTCCACCTCGGGTGAGGCCCCCCGGCGCTGTGCGGTGCCGGGGGGCCTCGGTGCGGGTCGCTCAGCCCAGCCGCTCGTAGGCGGGCAGGGTCAGGAAGTCCGCGTAGTCCGCGTCCAGGGAGACCTGGAGCAGCAGGTCGTGCGCCTCCTGCCACTTGCCGGCCGCGAACGCCTCCTCGCCGATCTCGGCCTTGATGTGCGCCAGCTCCTCGGCGGCGACCTCGCGGGCCAGGTCGGCGGTGGCGGTGCGGCCGTCCTCGAAGACGACACCCGCGTTGATCCACTGCCAGATCTGCGAGCGCGAGATCTCCGCGGTGGCGGCGTCCTCCATGAGGTTGAAGATGGCGACGGCGCCGAGGCCGCGCAGCCACGCCTCGATGTAACGGATGCCGACCTGGACGGCGTTGACGAGACCGTCGTACGTGGGCTTCGCGTCGAGCGAGTCGATGGCGATGAGGTCACCGGCGGCGACCGACACGTCCTCGCGCAGCCGCTCCTTCTGGTTCGGCTTCTCGCCGAGGACCGCGTCGAAGGAGGCCATCGCGATCGGGACGAGGTCGGGGTGGGCGACCCAGGAGCCGTCGAAGCCGTCACCGGCCTCGCGGTCCTTGTCGGCCCGCACCTTCTCGAACGCGACCTTGTTGACCTCGGCGTCCTTGCGGGACGGGATGAAGGCCGCCATGCCGCCGATCGCGTGCGCGCCGCGCTTGTGGCAGGTGCGGACGAGGAGTTCGGTGTACGCCCGCATGAAGGGGGCGGTCATCGTCACGAGGTTGCGGTCCGGCAGGACGAACTTCTGCCCGCCGTCACGGAAGTTCTTGACGATGGAGAAGAGGTAGTCCCAGCGCCCGGCGTTGAGCCCGGAGGCGTGGTCGCGCAGCTCGTAGAGGATCTCCTCCATCTCGTACGCGGCCGTGATCGTCTCGATGAGGACGGTGGCGCGGACGGTGCCCTGCGGGATGCCGACGTAGTCCTGGGCGAAGACGAAGATGTCGTTCCACAGGCGCGCCTCCAGGTACGACTCCGTCTTCGGGAGGTAGAAGTACGGGCCCTTGCCGAGCTCGATGAGGCGCTTGGCGTTGTGGAAGAAGTAGAGGCCGAAGTCGACAAGGGCGCCGGGGACCGCCGTGCCGTCGGCGTCCACGAGGTGGCGCTCGTTCAGGTGCCAGCCGCGCGGGCGCATGACGACCGTGGCGAGCTCGTCGGCGGGCTTGAGCGCGTACGACTTGCCCGTGCGCTCGTCGGTGAAGTCGATCGAGCGGTCGTAGGCGGCGGTCAGGTTGAGCTGGCCGCCGATCACGTTCGCCCAGGTCGGCGCGGAGGCGTCCTCGAAGTCGGCGAGCCAGACCCTGGCGCCCGAGTTCAGCGCGTTGATCGTCATTTTGCGGTCGGTGGGGCCGGTGATCTCGACGCGGCGGTCGTTGAGCGCGGCCGGGGCGGGGGCGACCTTCCAGGAGTCGTCCGCGCGGATCGCGGCCGTCTCGGGGCGGAAGTCGAGCGTGGAGGTGCGGGCGATCTCGGCGCGGCGCTCGGCGCGGCGGGCGAGCAGCTCGTCACGCCGGGGCGTGAACAGCCGGTGCAGCTCGGCCACGAAGGCGAGGGCCGCATCGGTGAGCACCTCGTCCTGCCGGGGCAGGGGCGCGGCGTCGACGATGGCCAGCGGGGACGGCGCTGGTGCGGACATGAGGCTGTCACTTCCTTCAGCGAGCGGGCGCGGGCGTCGGCACGCGGTGCCGGGCGCGCCCGGGTACGGCTGCTGGCCCCTCTGCGGGGGACCGGCCCTTCTGATCAGTGGATACTAGTTTCCTCATTGTGGAAGTTCAATCGTTTGTTGATGTCGAGATTCTCCGGATCGACAGAACGTGGCGCTCAGTGCCACCCCTTTCACTCAAGGTGGCGGAGGTCCGCCGCCGTGTCGATGTCGTACGCCTCGGCGACATCCCCGCACTCCACCAGGGCCACGCTGCCCGCGTGCTTCTTCAGGTAGTCGCGGGCCCCGCGGTCCCCGGCCGCGCCCGCCGCGATCCCCGCCCAGTGGTCGCGGCCGAACAGCACCGGATGCGCGCGCTCCCCGTCGTACGCCGCCGCCACCAGGGACGCGGGCGAGCGGTACGCCGCCCGGACCCTGGCCACCGCGGCGGCGCCGATCCCCGGCTGGTCCACGAGCAGGACGAGCGCGGCGGACGCCCCGGTGGCCGCGAGCGAGTCGAGGCCCGCGCGCAGCGACGAGCCCATGCCCTCTTCCCAAGCGGGGTTCTCCACGAGCACACAGCCCTCCAGCCGGGCCCGTGTCCGTACGTCACCGGCCGCCGCTCCGAGTACCACGTGCAGCGGCCCGCATCCCCCCTCCCGCGCCATCCGCACCGCGTGCTCCACGAGCGGGCGCCCCCGGTGCGTCAGCAGGGCCTTCGGGCGCCCCCCGAGCCGTCGCCCGCCCCCCGCGGCGAGCAGCAGCCCGGCCACCTCGTCCGATGCATTGGTCGTCATGCCCCCTGCATACCGCACGGGCCGGGGCGGCGCCCGAACGCAGGCGGTTGCCTTACGCAACGGACTGGCGCGAAAGCGGGGTCGTGGCGTTAACTGGGCGCCTTCGAACCCGAGTTGGGCACCCGACCAGCGCCCGGCGCGGGTGGTCGGCAAGGGCGTACGACAGCGGAACGACAGGCGCACAAGGGCGTGCGAGGGGAGACCTGTGTTGCGGAGCGCGGAGCAGGGGCAGGAGCGAAGGCGCGTGACGGGCGGCGAGGAGGACCCGCGGGTGGCGGAGCTGCGGGCGGCCGTGTCCCGGTTGCGCCGGGAGCTCGCCGCTCATCCGGCGGAGTTCCCCGACCGCGTCATCGCCGAGGAGGAACTGGCCGCGCTCGACGCGATGGTGAGCGTCGGCATCCCCGAGGCGCCGCGGCTGCACAGGTCGCTGCTGCTGGTCGCGGGCGCCATCGGCTCGATGAGCGCCCTGTCGGCGGCGCTCACCCAGGTGCGCGGCGCGATCGAACTGTTCGCGGGCCCGAGGACCGACTGAGCGCGGGCCGGTGAGGCTTCCTGGCCGGTCCGGTGAGGCCGCCTAGCCGGTGACGGGCTGGCCCGAGCTGGCCAGCGCCTCCGACAACTCGCGCGCCACCTGCTGGAGCACCGGCACGATCTTGTCGGTGGCGGCCTCCGTGACGCGTCCCGCCGGGCCGGAGATCGAGATGGCCGCCGCCGTGGGCGAGTTCGGCACCGGCACCGCGAGGCAGCGCACGCCGATCTCCTGCTCGTTGTCGTCGACGGCGTAGCCGAGGCGGCGCACCTCCTCCAGCGCGTCGAGGAAACCGTCGGCCGTGGTGATCGTCTTCTCGGTCGCCGCGGGCATCCCGGTCCGCGCGAGCAGCGAGCGGACCTCACCGGCCGGGGCGTGCGCGAGCAGCGCCTTGCCCACCCCGGTGGAGTGCGGCAGCACCCGGCGCCCGACCTCGGTGAACATCCGCATCGAGTGCTTGGAGGGCACCTGGGCGACGTACACGATCTCGTCCCCGTCGAGCAGCGCCATGTTCGCCGTCTCACCGGTCTCCTCGACGAGCCGGGCGAGGTAGGGCCTGGCCCAGGTGCCGAGCAGCCGCGCGGCGGACTCGCCGAGGCGGATCAGGCGGGGGCCGAGCGCGTAGCGCCGGTTGGGCTGCTGGCGTACGTAGCCGCAGGCGACCAGGGTGCGCATCAGGCGGTGGATCGTGGGCAGGGGCAGCCCGCTGCTCGCGGAGAGCTCGCTGAGGCCCACCTCGCCGCCGGCGTCGGCCATCCGCTCCAGGAGGTCGAAGGCGCGCTCCAGGGACTGGACGCCACCGCTGGGCGCGGACTTGGCGGCATCGGAGGTGCTGGCGTTGGACGTCGGCACGGCGCGTTCCTTTCGAGGACAAGCAGGCGATGGTGCAGCCTACCGGCGGTTTCCTGGGCGGTGATCCCTTGACCCCGAAGTTCGTCGGTAGCTACATTCTGCCTACCGGAATCATAATTTCACTTTGTGGAAACGTCTAGAGCTGCCTCAGGACGTCCGGTGCGCGCCGCGGACCCTTGACGGACCGCGAACGAGGAGTGAAGACTCCTTCAACAGAACGTTGAAATAGAGGAGGTCCAGGGTGTCGGACGTCGAAGTCGAACTGGTGCTGCGCTCGACCCGCGTCATCACCCCCGACGGTACGCGGCCCGCGTCGGTGGCCGTCGCCGGCGGGAAGATCGTCGCGGTGCTCGACCACGACGCGGAGATACCGGCCGGCGCCCGCCTCGAGGACTTCGGCGACGACGCGCTGCTGCCCGGCATCGTGGACACGCACGTCCACGTGAACGACCCTGGGCGCACCGAGTGGGAGGGGTTCTGGACCGCCACCCGCGCCGCCGCGGCCGGTGGCATCACGACCCTCGTCGACATGCCGCTCAACTCCCTGCCGCCGACCACCAGCGTCGCCAACCTCCGCGTCAAGCAGGAGGTCGCCGCCGCCAAGGCCCACATCGACGTCGGCTTCTGGGGCGGCGCCCTGCCCGACAACGTCAAGGACCTGCGCCCGCTGCACGACGCCGGCGTCTTCGGCTTCAAGTGCTTCCTGTCGCCCTCCGGCGTGGACGAGTTCCCGCACCTGGACAGCGACCGGCTCACCGCCTCCATGGCCGAGATCGCCGGGTTCGGGGGCCTGCTGATCGTGCACGCGGAGGACCCGCACGAGCTCGACGCCGCCCCGCACACCAGCGGCCCGAAGTACGACGACTACCTCGCCACCCGCCCCCGGGTCTCCGAGGACGTCGCCATCAAGGGCCTCATCGACACCGCCAGGCGGATCGGCGCCCGCGTCCACATCCTGCACCTGTCCTCCTCCGACGCGCTGCCCCTGATCGCCGCCGCCAAGGCCGACGGCGTCAAGCTGACCGTCGAGACGTGCCCGCACTACCTCACGCTCACCGCGGAGGAGGTCCCGGACGGCGCCAGCGAGTTCAAGTGCTGCCCGCCGATCCGCGAGGCCGCCAACCAGGACCTGCTGTGGCAGGCGCTCGCCGACGGCACCATCGACTGCGTCGTCACCGACCACTCGCCGTCCACCGCCGACCTGAAGACCGACGACTTCGCCACCGCCTGGGGCGGCATCTCCGGACTCCAGCTCAGCCTCTCCGCCGTCTGGACCGCGGCCCGCCGGCGCGGGTACTCCCTCGACGACGTGGTCCGCTGGATGTCGGCACGCACCTCGGAGCTGGTCGGCCTCGACGACCGCAAGGGCGCCATCGCCGTCGGCCGCGACGCCGACTTCGCGGTGCTCGCCCCCGACGAGACCTTCACCGTCGACCCGGCCGCGCTCCAGCACCGCAACCGCGTCACCGCGTACGCGGGCAAGACGCTGCACGGCGTCGTCAAGTCCACCTGGCTGCGCGGCGAACGCATCGCCGCCGACGGCGAGTTCACCGCCCCGCAGGGCAAGCTGCTCGAAAGGAACCAGTAGCACCGTGGCCGCATCCTCTGAGACACCCCGCTTCACCGGTGACGCCAGCCCGTACGGCGGCGGCGACCCGTACGCCGACTACCGCACCGCGGACTTCCCCTTCACCCGGTACGCCGACCTCGCCGCGCGCACCCTCGGCGCCGGGGTGATCGCCGCGAACGACGAGTTCTTCGCCCAGCGCGAGAACCTCCTCGTGGCGGAGCGCGCCGAGTTCGACCCGGAGCACTTCGGCCACAAGGGCAAGATCATGGACGGCTGGGAGACCCGCCGCCGCCGCGGCACGGGCCCCGAGCACCCCTGGCCCACCGCCGACGACCACGACTGGGCGCTCGTCCGCCTCGGCGCCCCCGGCGTCGTCCGCGGCATCGTCGTCGACACCGCCCACTTCCGCGGCAACTACCCGCAGGCCGTCTCCGTCGAGGCCACCTCCGTGCCGGGCGCGCCGACCCCCGAGGAACTGCTCGCCCCCGACGTGAAGTGGACGACGCTCGTCCCGCGCACGGCGGTCGGCGGCCACGCGGCCAACGGCTTCGCGGTCGACGTCGAGCAGTGCTTCACGCACCTGCGCGTCAACCAGCACCCCGACGGCGGCATCGCCCGCCTGCGCGTCCACGGCGAGGTCGTCCCCGACCCGAAGTGGCTCGCCGCGCTCGGCACCTTCGACGTCGTCGCCCTCGCCAACGGCGGCCGGGCCGAGGACGCCTCGAACCTCTTCTACTCGCCCGCCTCCAACACCATCCAGCCGGGCTACTCCCGCAAGATGGACGACGGCTGGGAGACCCGGCGCCGCCGCGACAACGGCAACGACTGGATCAGCTACCGGCTCGCCGCGCAGGCGCAGATCCGCGCCCTGGAGATCGACACGGCATACCTGAAGGGCAACTCGGCGGGGTGGGCCTCGGTCTCCGTCAAGGACGTCTCCGAGGGCGGCGACGGCGACTGGGTCGAGGTGCTGCCCCGCACCCGCCTCCAGCCCGACACGAACCACCGCTTCGTGCTCGACGCCCCGGCGGTCGCCACCCACGCCCGCATCGACATCTACCCCGACGGCGGCATCTCCCGCCTGCGCCTGTTCGGCTCCCTCACGGAGCGAGGCACAGCCGAACTGACCGCCCGCCACGCGGAGTTGGGCGGATAGCGGTCCCGTACGGTCTCGCGGGGCGCGCCGGCCCGACAGCACCGGTGCGCCCCGCGTCGCCTCGCCCTACGCGGCGTGACCGCCGTCCACCGCCAGCTCGGCACCCGTGACGTACGCCGCCGCGGGGCCCGCCAGATGGGCCACCGTCCGGGCCACCTCGTCGGCCGTGCCGAACCGGCCGAGCGCCGTGAGCTGCGCCTGACCGGCCGCGTAGGGGCCGTCCGCCGGGTTCAGATCCGTGTCGATCGGCCCCGGGTGGACGACGTTCGCCGTGATGCCGCGCCCGCCCAGCTCCCTGGCCAGGGCCTTCGTCAACCCGATCAGGGCCGACTTGCTCATCGCGTAGAGCGTGCCACCGGGCCCCGGCACGCGCTTGGCCATGCACGTGCCGATCGTGACGATGCGACCGCCCTCGCCCATCGCCGACGCCGCGGCCTGCGAGGCGAGGAAGACACCGCGCACGTTCACCGCGAGGACCCGGTCCACGTCGTCCAGGGTCAGACCCTCCAGCGGGCCGAGGACACCGACACCGGCGTTGTTCACGAGCACATCGAGCCGGCCGAGGCCCTCCACGGTCGCCGACACCGCCCCCGCCGCCTCGTCCGCGTCGGCGGCATCGGCACGCACCGCCACGCCGCGCCGCCCCAGCGCCTCGATCCGCCGCACGACCTCGTCGGCGGCCTCCTTGCCCCGTACATAGGTGACGGCGACGTCGAAGCCGTCCTCCGCGAGCCGCAGCGCCGTCGCCGCGCCTATGCCCCGGCTGCCACCGGTCACCAGAGCCACCTTGTTCGTCATCAGTTCTCCCGCTCTCGTCCGCTGTCGTGCTTCGAGTACAGCGGCGTACGCGCACCGAAGCTGGCGGCAATCGGACGCGGCGATCGAGTACGGTGATCGCCCCCGTGCGAGCCGACGACGTCTCCACAGCCTTCCGACGCCGCCGAAAGAGACGCCCTTGACCTCGCTCGCGCTGCCCGCGCCCCGGCCCCGTGCCTGGCTCACCGACACCCCGCTCCTCGCGGTCGCTGTCGTCTGGGGCGCCAGTTACCTCGCCGCCAAGGGCGTCACCACCCCGTCCACCGTGCTCTCGGTCCTCGTCCTGCGCTTCGGGATCGTGCTGCCCGTGCTCGCCGTGGCCGGACGGCGGGCGCTGCGGTCCCTGACCGCCGCCCAGTGGCGCGGCGCCGGCACGCTCGGCCTGATCCTCAGCGGGATCTTCCTCCTGGAGACGTACGGCGTCGTGCACACCTCGGCGACCAACGCGGGCCTCATCATCAGCCTCACCATGATCTTCACGCCGCTCGCCGAGGCGGCCGTCACCGGCATCCGGCCCTCCCGCACCTTCCTGGCGGCAGCCGCGACGTCCGTGCTCGGCGTCGTCCTGCTCACCCAGGGCGGCGGCTTCACGACGCCCTCCGCGGGCGACCTCCTGATGCTCCTCGCGGCGCTCGCCCGCACCCTGCACGTGCTCGTCATGGCGCGGCTGAAGTCCGTACGGGGAGCCGACGCGCTGCCCCTGACGACCGTCCAGCTCGGCACGGCCGTCACCGTGTTCGCCGTGCTGTGCGCCCTGCCCGGAACGGGCGCCGCACCCTGGGACGCGGCGGCGTCCTTCGGGCCCGCCGACTGGGCGGGGCTGCTGTTCCTGGCCGTCTTCTGCACCCTGTTCGCGTTCTTCGTGCAGATGTGGGCCGTACGCCGCAGTTCGCCGTCCCGTGTCAGCCTGCTCCTCGGCACCGAACCCCTGTGGGCGGCGGCCACCGGTATCGCGCTCGGCGGTGAACACCTGGGGGTGGTCGGCCTGCTGGGTGGTGCGCTGGTGCTGGCCGGGACCGGCTGGGGCAGGCGAGCGGCGAGTTAACTCCCGGAGAACATGCCGCAGTTGGGGTTGACGTGTACCCGTCTACGCGCGTCATGCTAGGGGTATGAAGATTCCCCCACGCTTCATCAGCGTCGCCGCGCTCGCCGCCGCCCTCTTCGTCGGCGGCCCCGCCACGGTCGCCGCCCAGGCCGCCCCGGCCCCCGTCCTCACCGCCTCCCCCCTCTCCGCCGCCGCGGTCGGTGACATCTGCTACTCCGCCCTTCCCTCCCAGGCCCACGACACCCTGGACCTCATCGCGCGGGGCGGCCCGTACCCGTACGACCAGGACGGCACCGTCTTCCAGAACCGCGAGGGCGTCCTGCCGTCCAGGACCACCGGCTACTACCACGAGTACACGGTCATCACCCCGGGCTCCTCCGACCGCGGCGCCCGCCGCATCGTCACCGGCTCGGCGAGCCAGGAGGACTACTACACGTCCGACCACTACGCGTCGTTCGACCTGGTCGACTTCGGCTGCTGAGCCGGGGACGCCCAGGAGCCGGACGCCCTAATTCCCCTTCTGGCTCTCGGCGGCCGCGAACAAGGCGATCGCGAGCACGATCATCGCGAGGCTGCCGTACACCTCGTGGCCGTCGAGGAAGGCGAGGTGCCCGGCCAGGCCCCAGCCCAGCCACCCGGTGAACTCGTGGACGAGGCCCGCCGCGCCCTGGAACAGGGCGACCGCGCCCACGACCTCGAGAATCTGCCACCACTGCTTCTTGTCCATGCCCGAGACCCTCGCCCCGCGGACTCCCCACGCACATCGGCCGCGGGGCGAGGCACGTACGGCACGAGTCGCTGCCGGGAGCGGTCCCGTACGACCGAAGTCCACACCCCTGCGACTTAAGTCGCACACCCGGCGCACCGGGCGGTGCGGGGCACGTCCGGTGCGTAGATTTGTCGGTCATGGAGCCATCGCCGCAGACCACGACCCCGCAACCGGCGGACGGTCCTGCCCTGCCGTGGCGCCGCTGGGTGCTGCCCTCGGCCGTCCTGGACGAACTGGACCTGGACCCGGACGGGCGCCCGGGCCGCAGACGGCGCACCCCGCGGGACTGGATCGTCGACTTCAGTTGCTTCCTGATCGCCGTCTTCCTCGGCCTCGCCTTCGCCGAGCAGGTCTGGGACGACCCGAACACCCCCGACGTCCTCGCCGGGGTCGACCAACTGCTCGGCGCGCTGGCCTGCGCCGCGGTCTGGCTGCGCAGACGGTGGCCGCTCGGCCTGGCCGTCGCGATGATCCCGGTCGGCTTCATCTCCAACAGCTCCGCGGGCGCGGGCATGATCGCGCTGTACACGCTCGCCGTGCACCGCCCCTTCCGCTACGTCGCCTGGACCGCGGGGGTGTCCCTCGCCTTCGTCCCCCTCTTCTTCTGGCTGCGGCCCGACCCCGACGCGTCCTACCTGACGGCCGTGGCGTGGACCGTCGTCGTCACCGTCACCGTCGTCGGCTGGGGCATGTTCGTCCGCTCCCGGCGCCAGCTCCTGCTGTCGCTGCGGGACCGCGCCCACCGCGCCGAGACCGAGGCGGCGCTCCGCGCCGAGCAGGCCCAGCGGCTGGCCCGCGAGGCCATCGCCCGCGAGATGCACGACGTCCTGGCCCACCGCCTGACACTCCTCAGCGTCCACGCGGGCGCCCTGGAGTTCCGGCCCGACGCCTCGCAGGAGGAGATCGCCCGCGCCGCGGGCGTCATCAGGGAGAGCGCGCACGAGGCGCTCCAGGACCTCCGCGAGATCATCGGCGTGCTGCGCGCCGGGGACCACGGCGAGGAGCCCGGGCGGCCCCAGCCCACGCTCGGCGCCCTGGACACCCTGATCGCCGAGTCCCACGAGGCAGGCATGAAGGTCACCCTCGACCAGCGGGTCACCGACCCCGCGGCCGTCCCCGCCTCCGTGGGCCGCACCGCCTACCGCATCGCCCAGGAGGGCCTGACCAACGCCCGCAAACACGCGCCGGGCGCCGAGGTCACGGTCGCGGTCCGCGGCGCCCCCGGCGACGGACTCACCGTCACCGTCACCAACCCCCCGCCGACCGGCGAGGTCGCGCACGTCCCCGGCTCGGGACAAGGTCTGATCGGCCTGACCGAACGCGCCACCCTCACCGGCGGTCGCCTCCACCACGGGCCGGGACCCGACGGCGGCTTCGTCGTCACCGCCTGGTTGCCGTGGTCCGGCTGACACGCCGCCCCGACGCGGCTCCCCGCTTGGTTACGGTGCTCCCATGAACGCGATCCGTCTGCTGCTCGTCGACGACGACCCGCTGGTCCGCTCCGGCCTGACCCTGATGCTCGGCGGGGCCCAGGACATCGTCATCGTGGGTGAGGCGGCCGACGGCGAGGAAGCGCTCGCGGCCGCGGGGTCGGCCGGGCCCGACGTCGTCCTCATGGACATCCGCATGCCGAACATGGACGGGCTCACCGCCACCGAACTGCTACGAGCCCGGCCGGACGCCCCCGAAGTGGTCCTCCTCACCACCTTCCACGCCGACGAACAGGTGCTGCGGGCGCTGCGGGCGGGCGCCGCCGGATTCGTGCTCAAGGACGCCACCCCCGGCGACATCCTCGACGCCGTGCGCCGGGTCGTCGCGGGGGACCCCGTGCTCTCGCCCGCGGTGACCCGTCAGTTGATGGCCCATGCCGCGGCCTCCGAACGCGACCTCCGCACGGCCGGCGCGCGGCGGCGCCTCGCCGACCTCGCCGAGCGGGAACGCGACGTCGCCGTCGAGGTCGGCCGCGGCAAGTCCAACGCGGAGATCGCCGGGACCCTCTACCTCAGCGTCGCCACCGTCAAGGCGCACGTCTCCCGCATCATGACCAAACTCGGCCTCAACAACCGCGTGCAGATCGCCCTGCTGGTGCACGACGCGGGCCTGCTCGACGGCTGAGGGACCCCCGGACCACGGTAAATTTCACACCGTGATCGAAGCCAGGCTCTGAGCGTGGGGCGAAGGTGAGGTGAAGGGGTGGAGCAAGGCATGGCAGGACCACGCCGGCGGACGGTGCGCGATCTGCGCCGCAACAACCGGGCCGCGGTATTGAGCAAGCTCTACTTCGACGGACCGCTCAGCAGACAGGAACTGGGCCCGCTCACGGCCCTCAGCTCGGGCTCCATCAGCAACGTCGTCGCCGAACTGGTCGCCGACGGACTCGTGGAGGAGGCCGGCTCCGTCGACTCCGACGGCGGTCGCCCGCGGACCCTGCTGCGCGTCGCACCCGGCAGCGGCCACGTCGTCGGGGTGGACGTCGGCGAGACCCGGGTCCGCGTCGAGCTGTTCGACCTGTCGCTGCGCGAACTCGCGCGCGCGGAGGCCCCGTTGCCCGAGGCGGCACCGGACGGCACCTACGATGCCCACGAGGTCGTACGCCTCATCGCGGGCGGCCTCACCCAGGTCCTTGCCGGGACCGACGTGACCCCCGCGTCCCTCATCGGCGTCGGCATCGGGGTGCCCGGCATCGTGGACGCCTCCGGCCCGGCCGGCGCCGTCGTGCACGGCCAGACCATCGGCTGGGAGGCCGTCCCCCTGGAGGCGATGCTGCGCGCCCCCGGCGAACTCCCGCCTCAGATCCCGCTGTTCGTCGACAACGGCGCCAAGACCCTCGGCCGCGCCGAGATGTGGTTCGGCGCGGGCCGCGGCGCCCGCAACGCCGTGATCACCCTGATCGGCTCCGGCGTCGGCGCCTGCGTCATCGCCGACGGCGTGCCCTACCAGGGCTCCTCCAGCAGCGCGGGGGAGTGGGGCCACACCGTCCTCCAGGTCGGCGGACGGCTCTGCCGGTGCGGCTCGCGCGGCTGCCTGGAGGCGTACGTCGGCGCCGAAGCCCTCCTCGAACGGTGGCGGGAAGCGGGCGGAAGCTGGACCTCGCAGGACGAGGAGGGCGCGCTCGCCGAACTCCTGGCCGATCCCGGCACGGGTCAACTCCTGGACGAGACGGCGGAGTTCCTCGGCGCGGGCATCGCCGACCTGGTCAACCTCTTCAACCCGGAACGGATCGTCGTCGGCGGCTGGGCCGGACTGCTCCTCGGCCCGCGCCTCATCGAACCAGTGCGCCGCGCCGCCGCCGCGTACGCGCTGCGCCACCCCTTCGCGCAGACCACCGTCGAACTCGGCCGCCTCGGCGCCGACGCGGTCACGGTCGGCGCGGCGACCCTGCCGCTCGCCCGGTTCCTGGAGACCGGCGGCGCCGGACGGGAACCGATCGTGAGCGGGGCGAGTTGGATGGGGTGAGAGGGTGAGCGCCGGCGGCGACCGGGACGAGAGCGGGGAGTGCGCGACCATGGCAGAGCTGGGCGAGACCGTCGACCTCGATCACTTCGCGAACGGCGCGCGGTCGTTCTACGCCGACCCCTACCCCGTCTACGACGCGCTGCGCCGCCGCGGCGCCGTGCACCACGTGCGCACACCGGGCCCCGGACCCCGCGAGGAGCTGTGGCTCATCGTCGGCCACGAGGCGGCCCGGGCCGCGTTCACCGACCCGCGCCTCGTCAAGTCCCCGCCCTGGGAATGGGACGTGGAGAGCGACCTCATCGGGCGGCACCTGCTCTTCGCCGACCCGCCCGAGCACGGCAGGCTCCGGTCGCTGGTCACCCGGGAGTTCACCGCGCGCCGGGTCGCCGGCCTCGAACAGCGCATCCAGAAGATCACGGACGAGCTGCTGGACGACATGGTGCCGCGCGGCTCCGCCGACCTCATCGCCGCGCTGGCCTTCCCGCTCCCCCTCGTCGTCATCTGCGAGCTGCTCGGCGTCCCCGACATCGACCGGGACCGCTTCCGCCGGATGTCGACCCAGGTGGTCGCGCCCACCAGCGACGACGAATCGGAGGTCTACGCCGAACTGGCGGCATTCCTCGACGCGTTGATCGAGGACAAGCGGGCCTCGGAGCCCGCCGACGACCTGCTGAGCGCGCTCATCAGGACCACCGCCGAGGACGGCGACCGGCTCTCCCCGTCCGAGCTGCGCGCCATGGCCTTCCTGCTGCTCATCGCGGGCCACGAGACCACGGTCAACCTGATCGGCAACGGGGTGCGCGCCCTGCTCGCCCACCCCGACCAACTCGCCGCGCTGCGCGCGGACATGAGCCTCCTCGACGGCGCCGTGGAGGAGATGCTGCGTTACGACGGCCCGGTGGAGACCGCCACCCACCGCTTCGCGGCGCAGCCGGTCGATATCGACGGCACGGTGATCCCGGCGGGCGCGCCCGTCCTCATCGGCATCGGCTCGGCGGGCCGCGACCCGGACCGCTTCCCGGAGCCGGACCGCTTCGACATCCGCCGCGACGCCCGCGGGCACCTGGCGTTCGGCCACGGCATCCACTTCTGCCTGGGCGCCCCGCTGGCCCGCATCGAGGGCCGCACGGCGATCCGCTCCCTGCTGGAGCGCTGCCCGGACCTGGCCCTGGACGCCGAGCCGAGCACCTGGCTGCCCGGCATGCTGATGCGCGGAGTGCGCACCCTGCCCGTGCGCTGGTGACGCCGCCCGGTCGCGCGGGACCAGGGCGGGTTGCGAAAGTCCTGCCTGCCCCGCGGCGTCCGGCACGCCTGCTCGCGGCGTGCCGGAACGCCCCCGCATAACTCCGCTATGAGGACGCCCCGGCGCCTTGCGATCGCACGCACCAGACGCCGCGGGGCCGGGGGGCCTCCCGGCCGGAGGCTGGGGAGGGGCTTTCGCAACACGCCCTAGGCGGCAGGGACGGTCACGCCCCGGCGATCTCCGCGACCCGTACCGGCCGCCGCTCGGCCCGGGAGACCTCGCACGCCTCGGCGACCCGGAGCGCCGCGAGCGCCTCCCGGCCGTCGCAGGGGTTGGCCCGCTCCCCGCGGACCACGTCGACGAACGCCTTCAGCTCGGCCTCGTAGGCGGGTGCGAACCGTTCCAGGAATCCGGGCCACGGCTTGGCGGCAGCCGGTGGGCCCTCCGGTTCGGTCGAGGTGACCGGCGTCCGGTCGTCGAGGCCCACGATCACCGTGTCGCGTTCACCGGCGAGCTCCATCCGCACGTCGTACCCGGCGCCGTTGCACCGCGTCGCCGTGGCCGTCGCCAGGGTCCCGTCGTCCAGGGTCAGCACGACGGCCGCCGTGTCGACGTCCCCCGCCTCCCGGAACATCGGGGGCCCCGCGTCGGAACCGGTCGCGTACACCTCGGCGATCTCGCGCCCCGTCACCCAGCGCAGGATGTCGAAGTCGTGGACGAGGCAGTCCCGGTAGAGCCCCCCGGAGAGCGGGAGGTAGGCGGCCGGTGGCGGCGCCGGGTCGGAGGTCATGGCCCGCACGGTGTGCAGCCGCCCGAGCGACCCGGACCTGACGGCTTCCCGCGCCGCCGTGTACCCGGCGTCGAAGCGCCGCTGGAAGCCGAGCTGGAGGACGGTGCCCGCCGCCTCGACCTGACGCAGCGCCGCCAGGGTCCCCGGCAGGTCGACCGCGATGGGTTTCTCGCAGAACACGGGCAGGCCGGCTCGCGCGGCGCGGCCGATCAGCTCGGCGTGCGCCGCGGTGGCCGCCGTGATCACCAGGGCGTCGACGCCCCGGGCGAACAGCTCGTCGACGCCCGGCGCCGCGCTCGCCCCGATCCGGTCGGCGAGCGCGACGGCCCGCGCGGGCTCGGCGTCGGTGACGACGAGCGAGCCGATCTCCCGGTACCGCTCCAGCACACCCGCGTGAAAAGTTCCGATCCGGCCCGTTCCGATGAGTCCGATGCGCATGGACCCAACGTGCCGCCCCCCACACATACTGTCAATCCTTTGTCCTGACAAAGCGGCTCCCGCGGGGGCGTGTGGTCCGTATGTTCTGACACATTCATTGACGCTGCGACGGGACCCCGCTACAAACTCCTCCAGCCGCACCGCGCGGCCGGAGGAGAGGTGCTCCACCATGCGCACGCCCCGCACAGCTCGTACGGCCGCGGCCCTCGTCGCCGTGCTCGCCCTCGCCGCCGGATGCAGCGGATCGGGCGGCAAGGACTCCGAGGACAAGGCGGACGCCTCGCAGAGCGGCAAGGGCGTCTCCACGCCCCGCCTCAAGATCGCCATGATCACGCACTCGGGCGAGGGCGACACCTTCTGGGACATCGTGCGCAGCGGTGCCAAGCAGGCCGCCGCCAAGGACAACGTCGACTTCCTCTACTCCAACGACAAGGAGGCCAAGGGCCAGGCCGAACTGGTCCAGGCCGCGATCGACAAGAAGGTCGACGGGATCGTCGTCACGCTCGCCAAACCGGAGGCCATGCGGGCGGTGCTCGGCAAGGCGAAGGCCGCGGGCATACCGGTGGTCTCCATCAACTCGGGCTCCGAGTTCTCACAGAAGTACGGCGCGCTCGGCCACATCGGCCAGGAGGAGTCCGTGGCCGGTGAGGCCGTCGGCACCAAGCTGGCGCGGGAAGGCCGTAGGAAGGTGCTGTGCGTCATCCACGAGCAGGGCAACGTCTCCCTCGAACAGCGCTGCGCCGGAGTCAAGAAGACCTTCGAGGGCAGCGTCGAGAACCTGAACGTCGACGGCACCAACGCCCCCAGCTCCCAGTCCTCCATCGAGGCCAAGCTCCAGGCCGACGAGGACATCGACGCGATCGTCGCGCTCGGCGCCCCGATCGCGGCCCTCGCGGTGAAGGCGAAGGACGGCGCCGGCAGCAAGGCGGAGATCGCCACCTTCGACCTGAACGCCGAGGTCGTGCGGCGTCTCAAGGCCAAGGAGGTCACCTTCGCGGTCGACCAGCAGCCCTACCTCCAGGGATATCTCGCCGTCGACGAACTGTGGCTCTTCAAGACCAACGGCAACGTGCTGGGCGGCGGCCGGCCCGTCCTCACCGGACCGGCGCTCGTCACGGAGAAGGACGTACCGCAACTGGAGAAGTACACCGCGCGCGGCACCCGGTGAACCGTTGGATGATCCCCGTGACCCATACTTGTGCGTTTGGGACCGCAAAGTGGTCCCCAAGGACCGGTGGAAGGTCCGCCGGGACCGGCCCGTGGCCGGTTCCGGTGTACGACGCAGCAGACCAAGAAGGGCACGGCCTCGTGGCACGGTTTCGGACCTGGGTGAGCATCGCCGTTGCGGGGGCGCTCGGCCTCACGCTTGCGGGATGCAGCAGCACCGGCGGCAAGCGGGCGGAGGACGCCAGGAAGGCGCAGACCGCTCAGGGCAAGGCCGCGGTGAACACCCCGCGCTGGACCTTCGCCATGATCACCCACTCGGGCGATGGCGACACCTTCTGGGACATCGTCCAGAGCGGCGCCAAACAGGCGGCCGTCAAGGACAACATCAACTTCCTGTACTCGCACAACGACGAGGCCAACCAGCAGGCGCAGCTCGTCGACGCGGCCATCGACAAGAAGGTCGACGGCATCATCGTCACGCTCGCCAAGCCGGACGCGATGAAGGCGGCCCTGGCCCGCGCCGAGAGGGCGGGCATCCCCGTCATCACCGTGAACTCGGGCTCCGCGGAGTCCAAGCGGTTCGGCGCGCTCACCCACATCGGCCAGGACGAGAAGATCGCGGGCGAGGCCGTCGGCGAGGAGCTGAACAAGCGCGGCCGGAAGAAGGCCCTGTGCATCCTGCACGAGCAGGGCAACGTCGGTCACGAGCAGCGCTGCGCGGGCGCCAAGGAGACCTTCAAGGGCACGATGACGAACCTGTACGTGGAGGGCACCAACATGCCCGACGTGCAGTCCTCCATCGAGGCGAAGCTCCAGTCCGACAGCTCCGTCGACGCCGTCGTCACGCTGGGCGCACCCTTCGCGGCCACCGCCGTGAAGGCCGCCGACGACGCGGGCAGCAAGGCCGAGATCGACACGTTCGACCTGAACGAGAAGGTCGCCCAGGGCCTGGAGGACGGTTCGCTCGGCTTCGCCGTCGACCAGCAGCCCTACCTCCAGGGCTACCAGGCCGTGGACCTGCTCTGGCTCTACCGTTACAACGCCAATGTGCTCGGCGGCGGCAAGCCGGTCCTCACCGGTCCGCAGATCGTCACCAAGGACCAGGCCGCCGAGCTCCAGGATTACGCGAAGCGGGGGACACGATGACGACGGCCGCTCCTGAGAGGCACCCCGAGCCACAGCTCGACGAGCGCGTGCTGAGGACGTCGCCCTGGAAGAAGCTGATGGGCCGCCCCGAGCTCGGCTCGGTCGTCGGCGCCGTCGCCGTCTTCGTCTTCTTCGCGATCTTCGCGGACAGCTTCCTGCGGGCGACCAGCCTCGCGACCGTCCTCTACGCGGCCTCGACCCTCGGCATCATGGCCGTGCCGGTCGCGCTGCTGATGATCGGCGGCGAGTTCGATCTGTCGGCGGGCGTCCTCGTGACGTCGTCGGCGCTGATCTCGTCGATGTTCAGCTACCAGATGACGGCCAACACCTGGGTCGGCGTCGGAGTGTCCCTCCTGGTCACCCTCGCCATCGGCGTCTTCAACGGGGTGATGCTGACCCGCACCAAGCTGCCCAGCTTCATCATCACGCTCGGCACGTTCCTGATGCTGACCGGCATGAACCTGGGCTTCACGAAGCTGATCAGCGGCACCGTCTCCACGAAGTCCATCGCCGACATGCAGGGCTTCTCCTCGGCGAAGTCCGTCTTCGCCTCCACGCTCACCGTCGGCGGCGTCGACTTCAAGATCACGATTCTCTGGTGGCTCGCCCTGGTCCTCGTCGCGACCTGGATCCTGCTGCGCACCCGTGTCGGCAACTGGATCTTCGCGGTCGGCGGCGACGTGGACTCGGCCCGCGCCGTCGGCGTCCCGGTCAACAAGACCAAGATCGGCCTGTACATGGGTGTCGCGTTCGGCGCCTGGATCTCCGGCCAGCACCTGCTCTTCTCGTACGACGTCGTGCAGTCCGGCGAAGGCGTCGGCAACGAGCTGATCTACATCGTCGCGGCCGTCATCGGCGGCTGCCTGATCACCGGCGGCTACGGCTCCGCGGTCGGCGCGGCCATCGGCGCGCTGATCTTCGGCATGACCAGCAAGGGCATCGTGTTCGCCGAGTGGAACTCGGACTGGTTCAAGTTCTTCCTGGGGGCGATGCTGCTCCTCGCGACCCTGCTCAACGCGTGGGTCCGTAAGCGCGCGGAGGCGATCAAGTGAGCACGGACCGAGTCGGCGCCGACCAGGTGATCACCGACGCCCACACGCCGCTGGTCGAGCTCGACGGCGTCAGCAAGTACTACGGCAACATCCGGGCCCTGGAGGACGTCTCCCTCGTCGTGAACGCGGGCGAGATCTCCTGCGTCCTCGGCGACAACGGCGCCGGCAAGTCCACCCTCATCAAGATCATCGCGGGGCTGCACCGGCACGACTCGGGCTCCTTCTCGATCGAAGGCGAGGAGACGAGGCTGGCCAACCCGCGCGAGGCCCTGGACCGGGGCATCGCCACCGTCTACCAGAACCTCGCCGTCGTCCCGCTGATGCCGGTCTGGCGCAACTTCTTCCTCGGCTCCGAGCCGACGAAGGGCAAGGGCCCCTTCAAGCGCCTCGACGTCGACCTGATGCGCCGCACGACCCGCGAGGAACTCCTGCGCATGGGCATCGACCTGCGCGACGTCGACCAGCCCGTCGGCACCCTCTCCGGCGGCGAGCGCCAGTGCGTCGCCATCGCCCGCGCCGTCTACTTCGGCGCGAAGGTCCTCGTCCTCGACGAGCCGACCGCCGCGCTCGGCGTCAAGCAGTCGGGAGTCGTCCTGAAGTACGTCGCGGCGGCCCGTGACGCGGGTCTCGGCGTGGTCCTCATCACGCACAACCCGCACCACGCCTACCTGGTCGGCGACCGGTTCGTCCTGCTCAAGCGGGGTGCCATGTCCGGCAGCCACACCCGCGACGAGATCACCCTGGACGAGCTGACGCGCCAGATGGCGGGCGGCAACGAACTGGACGACCTCCGCCACGAACTGGAACGGGCACCCGTGCCCACGCACGTCGGCGGGCACACGGCCGACGGGGCCGGGAAGTAGCGCGGATCCGCCGCGGGTGCCGGGCGTCGTCGCCGGGTGCGGCCCTTAGGAGGGCGCGGGGAACCGCGCGAGAAGCCCCACCGGGCCGCACCCGCCGACGAGAGCCGAGCAGCCCCCCGGGGCGCCGCGACCCCGGGCACGAGAAACCCGGCATGCGGCGGAGCCGACGCGTGAGGCAGAATCGCCGCAATGAGCACCTACCGCGACCTCGCCCACCGGGGCAGCGCCCGGGCCACCGTCCTGCGGACCGTCGGCACGCGGGAGCGCCGCTCGCACCTGACGGCCCCCCGCGTCCCCACCGTCGGTATCGACATCGGCGGTACGAAGGTGATGGCGGGCGTCGTCGACGCGGACGGCGTCATCCTGGAGACGCTGCGCACCGAGACGCCGGACAAGTCCAAGAGCCCCAAGGTCGTCGAGGACACCATCACCGAACTGGTCCTCGACCTGTCCGACCGGCACGACGTGCACGCGGTGGGCATCGGCGCGGCCGGCTGGGTCGACGCGGACCGCAACCGCGTCCTGTTCGCCCCGCACCTGTCCTGGCGCAACGAGCCGCTCCGCGACCGCCTCGCGGGCCGCCTCTCCGTCCCGGTCCTCGTCGACAACGACGCGAACACCGCCGCCTGGGCCGAATGGCGCTTCGGCGCGGGCCGCGGCGAGGACCACCTCGTCATGATCACCCTCGGTACGGGCATCGGCGGCGCGATCCTGGAGGACGGGCAGGTCAAGCGCGGTAAGTTCGGGGTCGCCGGCGAGTTCGGCCATATGCAGGTCGTCCCCGGCGGCCACCGCTGCCCGTGCGGCAACCGCGGCTGCTGGGAGCAGTACAGCTCCGGCAACGCCCTCGTCCGCGAGGCCCGCGAGCTCGCCGCCGCCGACTCCCCGGTCGCGTACAACATCATCGACCGGGTCCAGGGCAGCATCCCCGACATCACCGGCCCCCTCATCACCGAGCTGGCCCGCGAGGGCGACGCCATGTGCGTCGAACTGCTCCAGGACATCGGCCAGTGGCTCGGCGTCGGCATCGCCAACCTCGCCGCCGCCCTCGACCCCTCCTGCTTCGTCATCGGCGGAGGTGTCTCCGCCGCCGACGACCTGCTCATCGGCCCCGCCCGCGACGCCTTCAAGCGCCAGCTCACCGGCCGCGGCTACCGCCCCGAGGCCCGGATCGCCCGCGCCCAGCTCGGCCCGGAGGCCGGCATGGTCGGCGCCGCGGACCTCGCCCGCCTGGTCGCCCGCCGCTTCCGCCGCGCCAAGCGCCGCCGCGTGGAGCGTTACGAGCGCTACGACCGGTACGCCCGCACCCGCACCGGCGGCGACACCGGCAGCGCCACCGAGGGTTAGACCGACCAGAGCGACAGGAATGCCAGCAATGACGACCGTGCCCCGCCAGCCCTCGTCCCCGGACCAGGAGCCCGGGCAGGCCCCGGACCGCGGCCGGGTGATCCGCCGCCGCGCCCTCACCCTGCTCACCATCGTGCTGCTCATCGGGATCCCCGCCGGCTACCTCGTGATCTCCGCGAACCAGAGCCGCAACAGCGGCAAGGACAAGGAGGCCAAGTACTCGGCGACCGGCCTCACCATCGGCTGGCCCTCCAAGGTGCAACGCCGTCTCTACCAGATCCCCATTCCCGGGTACTCCCGCGACGTCGCCTACTACGAGACGAACAACTACAAGGTCAGCCGCCTCTACGCGCAGTTCCTCACCAGCAACGGCGGCCTGGACACGTTCCTGAAGAGGATCGACACCGACACCGCCGCACTCAAGGAGGGCGAGCTGCCGATCGGCGCACGGGACCGGTCCGTCGCCGGCTGGGAGTTCACGGGCCCCGGCCCCTGGTACGGACTCACCCATGCCCAGCCCGACCCCTCTCCCACCCAGAGCGTCGTCGTGAACCGCTCCAACCCGGACCACCCCATGGTCTTCGTCGTCTCGACCACCCACCCCTGACCACGCCCGGAGTGTGAACAGCGCGTTGCGGCAGGGCAGTTGAGCTGGGCCCGGGCACCCGACGCTTCCTACACTCGCCGCGTGACCACAACCGACGACGCACACGACACGGCACACGACGAGGCCGCCCACGACCGGCGCCGACTGCGCCAGTGGCTGGCGGGCCGGGCCCGCGCCGACGGGGTGGACCGCCGTGACCTGCTGAAGCTCCTCGCCGCCGCGGGGATCGCGACGGGCCTGCCCACCGCGCTCTCGACCCCGGCCCGCGCCGCCGCCCCGGCCGCGCCCGGCATCGTCAAGCCGCTGCCCGCGGAGCGGTTCACGGTGCGCGGCACCAACGCGGAGACGAACTTCGCCTCCCTCGCGGGCACCGGCCACTCCACCCCGGTCTCCCACTTCTTCGTACGCAACCACACCACGACGCCGCAACTCGACCCCATGTCATGGGAGTTGCAGGTATGGGGCAACGGGCTCGCGGGACCGGGGCGGACCTTCACCCTCGCCGACCTCAAGCGTCTGCCCGCCGTGACCCGCTCCTCCTTCATCGAGTGCGCGGGCAACGGCCGCGCCTTCTACGGCAGCCAGCAGGGCCGGGGCGCCGAGGGCACCGCCTGGACGCTGGGCGCGATCGGCTCGGCCCGCTGGCGCGGCGCCCGCCTCGCCGACGTCCTGCGCCTCGCGGGCATCCGGCGCGACGCGGTCGACGTGCTGCCGCGCGGCCTCGACGCGGAGTACGTCACGGCGAACGGCACGAACCTGGGCCACGTACGCCGCCCCCTGCCCGTGGCGAAGGCCCTCGACGACGTACTCCTCGCCTACGAGATGAACGGCGAGCCGCTCCCGCCGGACCACGGCGCCCCGGTCCGCGTCGTCGTCCCCTCCTGGGTCGGCATCGCGTCGACCAAGTGGGTGGGCGACATAGAGGTGTCCAGGGAACCCCTCTTCTCGCCCTGGAACACGGACTTCTACCGCCTGTTCGGCGACGCGTACCCGGCCGGGGGCAGCGCCCCGCTCACCCGGCAGACCGTGAAGTCCGCCTTCGAACTCCCCTGGAACGCGAGCCTTTCCGCGCACACCCACCACCGGCTGACGGGCCGCTCCTGGTCGGGCGCGGGCGCCGTCGCCCGCGTCGACGTCAGCACGGACGCGGGCCGCACCTGGCACCCCGCCCAGCTCCACGACACCCCGCGCCGCGCCGACTGGGTCCGCTGGTCCGCACGCTGGCATCCGACGGCCACGGGCCCCACGGAGCTCCTGGCCCGGGCCACGGACACGACGGGCCGCACGCAGCCGGCGACGACGACGTACAACACCCAGGGCTATCTGTTCGACGCGGTGGTGCGGCACGCGGTGACCGTCGTCTGAGGCACCGGCCGGGCACGACCACAACCCACGGGTCACGGCGTGCCCGCGTTCGGCTCCGCGACGGTCGGCTGGTCCTGGCGGGGGAGCGCACGCAGGGACTCATGGTCGTACTGGCCGGCCTGGAGGCGGTACATCCGCGCGTACCGGCTGGGCGGCTCCGCGGCGAACAGCTCCGCGTGGCTGCCCTGTTCGATCAGGCGCCCCTCGTCCATGACGAAGATGCGGTCGACGTGGCGGACCGCCGCCATGCGGTGCGTGACCAGGACGATGATGCGGTCGGGACCCGCGAGGCCGAGGATCTGGTCGAAGGCCCGCTGCTCGGCGTCCGGGTCGAGGGCGGACGTCGGCTCGTCCACGATGATCATGCAGGCGTCCCGGAAGTGCGCGCGGGCGAGGCCGATCTTCTGCCACTGCCCGCCGCTGAGATCGCTGCCGCCCCTGAACTGTTTGCCCAGCAGCGTCTGCATCCCGTTCGGCAGCGCCATGATGTCCCGCTCCGCGCCCGCGTACACGGCCGAGACGTGCAACTCCTCCTTGGTGGCCGCGCGTTCGGGCTGCCCGACACGGATGTTCGCCGCCGCCGTGAAGGGCCAGCGTTCGAAGGTCTGGGTCAGCAGACTGACATGGCCGAACAACTGGTGGCGGTCCGCCTCGGCGACATCGACGTCGTCCCAGTGGATCCGGCCGTCGCCCGGCAGATGCAGCCCGGACAACAACCGGACCAGCGTCGACTTGCCCGAGCCGTTGGGCCCCACCAGGGCGATGACGCTGCCGAGGCCGATGCTGAACGAGATGTCCCGCACGGCCGGTTCGTCGCGGCCCGGGTAGCGGAAGGTGACCTTCTCCAGCCGGATGGTCCTGGGCCGCCCGGGCAACGGGACACCGCCGTCCGGAATGGCCCGCTCCTCGGCCTTCACCAGGAACTCGGTCAGGTCGTGCACGTACAGGGACTGCTCGTGGAGCTGGCTCATCGTGCTCACGAGGGCGCCGATCCCCGCGGAGCCGGAGTTGATGGCCATGGTCGCGGTGCCGAACACGGCGACGCTCATGTGCCCGGTGAGACACAACCCGATCATCAGCGTGAACGTCAGGGCGTAACCGAGGCCCTGGAGCGCCGAGGCGGCCAGCTCGGTACGCGCCTTGTCCCGCGCCAGACGCTCCTGCTCGCTCTCGGAGGTGTGCGACATGATCGTGAAGTGGTGCAGCAGGAACGCGCCCACGCCGTGGACCCGCACCTCCAGGGCCGCCGTGACCGACGTGAGCAGATTGGACAGCACCCGGCTGCCGCGCAGGTGCTCGATCCAGGTCATGGTCGAGAAGTAGCGCTGCTGGGCCACGCGCATCACGCCCCAGCCGCGCGGCGCCACGATCAGGACCAGCATCGGCAGCAGCACCGGGTTCAGCACGAACAGCACACCACCGGACGCGATCAGCGACAGCACACTGTTGATCGCGGCGACCGTCGAACCGATCATGTGGCGGGCCTCGGTGGCCCCGTACTGCGCCCGGTCGATCAGCTCCCGGAACGCGCCGTCCTCGATCGCTGCCATCTCGACGCGTTGGCAGGCCGCCAGGTACTGCTCGGACGCGGCCCGCTCCACCTTCGGCTCCAGGCTCCCGGCCGCCGCCGTCGACAGGGAGGCGAGGACGGCGTTGACACACAGCACCCCGGCCATCAGCACCACGGCCGGCAATGCGTCGCGCAGCCCGCGCACATCGGTGCCTGCGGCGACGACGGCGTGCAGCGCGGCGTTCACCGCGAGCAGCTTCACCGCGGTGGCCACGCCCTGGCCGACCTCCGTCACCGCGACCGTGAGCAACGAACGCCGGTCGGTGCGCCACGCCAGGTCCAGCGTCCGCCGCACCAGACCGGGCAGCGACTTCAACGCCCCCCACAACGTGAGGTCGAGACGGGCGTACTCGTGCTTGCTCCACCCGGAGTCATAACGCAACGGCCCCCCGAACAGCTCCCGTTCGGAGACCGAGACCTTGGGCTCCCCCATCCGGGGCCGACGCAACACCTTCATACGGCCTCACCCCCTCCCCGTACCTACCCCGCCGATCCGCTCGGCACGTGACCGGCACCGACGGATCTTCGCGAAGTCACCACACCGTGGGACGGCTTGCGTGGGTGACAGCCCCCGCACGTGAGAAATCGTGAGATGTAAGACTGTTCTGGGCGTGAGCGAGACACCGACGAGTCCCTTGCAATACCGCTCCGACGGACCGGCCGACGCCCCTGTCCTTGTCCTCGGTCCCTCACTGGGTACCACCTGGCACAGGTAGGAAGAGCTGTCTTCTGGTGTCCACGTGGTCCAGATGGGGAGCGTTTGGCCGAGTTCGGCGCTCGCTGTCCAGGCGCATCAATGTCGTTGGTGATACGGGCGTGACAGATGTTGACCCCCGTCGGCTGATTCCGGCGGGGTTCTGCCACCCGAGCTCGATGGCGCGGCGCTGGTCGGTTGCGGCTCGGGGCTAGATGCTTCCGGTAGTCGGGGTGACCCAGTCGAACAACTGCGGGCATTGAGGCGCGGGGTGGCTACGATCGCAGTCGCCCGCGCGGACTGTTGCGGGTGCGAAGCGTGGTCCCGCTCGCGCTCAAGGAATCAGGTCCCTTGGCTGGAGCAGGCCGCGTCCGCTGCCCTTGTCCGGAAGGACAGTCGACAGTCGATCCTCATGGGACTACCACTCGCTGAACGTCATCTCGTGGAGGACCCAGGAGAAGCTGGCGAATTCCCGGACCAGTACACGCCGGCTCTCAGGGTCCGCTCGCACCGGATCGGGCAGGAAACTCGTCCATGTCTTCCTCGCGCCAGAGTTCGAGAGCGCCTCCGATCTCGTTCCCCGAGGCTGTGCTGGAGGTGAGGCGCCGGGTGGCTCAGGTGCGGCTGCCCGTTGAACGAGATCGAACCATAGGCGTCCACCATCTCCCAGATGTCGTCCGAGAACACCATGCCCACACCTTCTACGTCACTGGCAGCCTTGTTACGGTTCGAGCCCTGTCGGCGTGTTCCAGATGGTTACCGGTCCTCCCGAATTCTCCCCCGTATCCAGGTTTGCCCAGGTGATACTCAGATAGTCCGGAGCGCCATTACGGCTGTCCGAGCCGCTGGCTCCGTCGGATGCATCGCGGCTCTCTTGGCCACCCGCGCCAGATGCGGCCCCTGCTCTTCAGCGGCAGCATCAGTACTGGATTGACCCATGGCATCGCGGGGTGGACCGCTGTTCGACTCGAGCGGCGGCCCGCCCGTTACGTGAATGCGCAGATGGTGTCAGTGGTAGGCGCGGACGACGGCGTGGCCTTTGCCGCGTCCAATCATCCACCGGTTGACGGGTGTCGTGATCACGAAGGCGAGGGCGAGGGAGCCGGCCAGCGAGACCCAGAAGAGAGCGTTGGCGAGGCCCGCGTCCATGGCACCGGGGATGCTGACCATGGCGGTGTTGTCGATGATTTCCATGACCGCGATCGAGAGGGTGTCGGCGGCCAGCGCGACCTTCAGTGCCTGACGTACGGGCACTCCGGCGCGCAGGACTCCGCGCATGGTCAGCGCGTAGCCGAAGACGAAGGCCAGGGCGATCGACAGGGCCACGGTGGCCCCGTTGTGCAGGCCGGCGGCGGTGCCGATGACCATGCCGAGGACCTCACCGATGGCGCAGCCCGTGAGGCAGTGCAGGGTGGCCTGGGCCGCCATCCGCCAGGACGTGCCTCCGCGTGTGGTGTGTCCGGAGTGGTCGTGGGCGCCGCCGTGTTCGTGGCCTGGTGCGTGGTGGTCCATCGTGCTCTCCCGCCGTAGTGCCGTACGGGGACGGCGTCCCCTCGGAGCAGTGCCAACGGTATACCCCCCGGGGGTATTCCGCGAGGGGGGAGAGCCGCCCCGTTGTCCAGGGCGGCTTTCCGCGGGCGGGAGTTACTTTCCGAGCAGCTTGTTCATCTGGGTGATCTCGACCGTCTGGGAGGCGATGATCGACTTGGCGAGGTTCTTGGCGGGGCCGTAGGCGCCCTTGGCCTGTTCGGTCTTGGCCATGTCGATGGCGCCCTGGTGGTGGCCGACCATCATGTGGAGGAACGCGGTGTCGAATGCGGCGCCGGAGAGCTTCTCCAGCTTGGTCATGTCGTCGGCGCTCATCATTCCGGACATGTCATGCCCCGATGAGTGGTCCATGTTGTCCTCGCCATCGGCGGCCGGGACCTTCTCTCCCCATCCCTTCAACCATCCGGACAGGGTGGTGATCTCCGGGTCCTGCGCCTTCTTGATGGTGGTGGCCAGGGTCTTGACGTCGCTGGATTTGGCCCGGCTGGGGGCGAGGTCGGCCATGGCGACGGCCTGGCGGTGATGGGGGATCATGCCCTGCGCGAAGGCGGTGTCCTGCCTGTTGTGGCTGCCTTGAGTGGCGGCGGCCGGGGCTGAGGGGGTAGAGCTCATCGAGTTCATGTCGTGCCCGGAGGAGGCGGGCTTGTCGTTGCTGCCACAGGCGGCCAGCAGTGCTGCGGCGGCAGCGGTAGCGGCGATGGCGGAGGCCCGGCGGGCCAGGGGACGGCGTGCGGTCATGACGGTGCAGCTCCTTGATGCGGGCGGATCAGTAAAGGCGTGCCGAAGCGCGGCGTCACATCGGCCATCGGCCGAGGTGCGCCGTGCGGGTGCCTCTAGATCCGCAGGAGTTGCAGTTGCGCTAGGTCGGGCGGGGCCCGGCCGGCCGCGGCCGGCGTCAGGGGCCAGCCCGGCAGTGCCGCGGTCATGGCCGGGTCGCTGAGCAGCGGCGCCAGGACCGGCGCGGCGGGCGATGTGCTGGTGCCTGCGGCCGCACAGGTGGCGTCCGCGTGGTTCATGCGCCCGCCTGCCCCGTCGCCGGTGACGTGCTCGCATGCGTCGCCCGCCACGTGCACCGCGGTGGCAGGGGCCATATGGGCGCCGTTCTGGCCCGGCATCGCCGTGTGGCTCGCGGGCATGGCGGCGGGGGCGAGAGCGTGCATGGCCAGGAGCCCAACCAGGACCGCCAGAACCAGCAGGGCGAAGCCGCGCCGGGGGCGCACACTCGGCTGCTGGATGACGGTCACCCGCCCATCGTATGTGGGGCGGCGCACCGGAGTCGGTCGGGCCAGTACACCAGGGTTACTGACGAGCACTTATGTAATCGATCGAATGCGCTACGTGCCTGTCGATAAGGGCGGGCTTCGTGTGCCCGGATCGTGCCGTGGGAGCTTGTGCTGCTCACGGTGCTGGCCGGGCTGCTGCACCTGCTCGGCTGCGCCCACGGTCCCAGCAGGCCGGGCTCCAGCGCATCGATACTCCCGTCACCGTCACCGTCACCGTCACTGACGCCGCTGCCGCGCAGCCCGTTCCCGTGAGCGCTCCCCGAACCGCTCCGGTCGGCGAGCGGGCTCTGGCGGACCTTGACGGCACGGTGGGGTGCACCGGCGTGGATGAGCCTGCCACTGCGGCTGCACGGGCGGATCTGCCCGTACCCCCGGCCGGGACCGGCTTTGTCCTCCCCGAGAGCGTCTGGTGGCTGGACGCCCCGGGCCGGGCGCTCTGCGAGGCTTCCGCCGGCCGGCATACCTCCGAGCACAGCCGTGCGCGTGCAGCGCTGGGGATCTGGCGCACCTGAGAGAGGGCCATGCCGCTTGCCGCGCCTTGTCGAAAGAGGCGTGCCGGGCGGCGGCCGTGTCCCGGTGGTTCCGTATCCGAACATCCGGCCCTGCCCCCGCCCTTCACCCGGGCGTTGCGGCGGCGGTCGGCAGGAGACCCGCGCGATGAACTCCTCCCTCGTGCCTACTCCGGCCCCGGCCCAGTTGCTGGTCGGCGCCATGCGGCGGGCCCACTCACCGGCCGCCCTGGTCGGTGACACTCCGGTTCTGTGGGTGGGTGAGCCCTTCGGGGCGGCCGGCCGCGGTTTCTGGGCCAAGCTCGAAGGCCACAATCCCGGTGGCATCAAGGACCGCACCGCTCTGTACATGGTCGAGCGCGCCCGCGAGCGCGGTGATCTGCTGCCTGGGGCGCGGATCGTGGAATCCACTTCCGGCACCCTGGGACGGGGACGGGGACGGGGACGGGGACCGGGACCGGGACGGGGACTGAGGCTCGCGCTGGCCGGCTTCGTCTATGGCCACCCCGTCACCGTGGTCACCGACCCCGGCATGGAACCGCTGGTGTCGGGCCTGCTCACCGCGTACGGCGCGGACGTGCAGATGGTCCGCGAGCCGCACCCGGCCGGCGGCTGGCAGCAGGCCCGCCGCGAGCGGGTGAGCGAACTCCTGACGGTGCATCCGGACGCGTGGTGCCCGGATCAGTACCACAACCCCGAAAACGTGGCCGCCTACGCCGCCGTTGGTGAGGGAGCTGGTGGCCCAGCTCGGGCGGACCACTATGCGCTGCGCAGCATCGAGGCATTCGCCACCGGGTTGTCACGCTTTTGTGTCGAGCGGTACGGGCCACAGGTCGCCGCCCGCCTGCGAACCGCAGCGACGACTACAGACCACGGCCCTCACCAGAACGACTTGGACGCCATCGCTCATCGACTCGACCACCGTCCGCGCAAGACGCACGGCTACCGCACTCCGGCAGAGATCTGCGCTGACCTTCCGAACAGCGGTGCTGCGCTGACCGCTTGCGCTCGCCATCGTTTGACGACAGCAGAGATGGTTCGGTGTGGACCCCCTGGTCCCGCCCGCCCAGGACTACGCGGGGCCTGGGGGCAGGTGGACGGTCATGATCAGGTGGCAGGTCTCGGTGCCCGAGCCGCGGTAGGTGTGAGGGGCGTCAGCCTCGAAGGTGGCTGTCTGCCCCGCCTCGACGGGATGGTCGGCGCCGTTGACGACGAGCACCATCTGCCCGGCGGTCACGTTGACGGTCTCCACGACGCCGGCCTGGTGGGGGTGGCTGGGATATTCCTCGCCGGGTTCCAGCGTCCAGCGCCAGACCTCGGTGGCTGCCGGGCCGCTGGTGGTCAGCATGAGCCGGGCTTCGCTGCCGCGCTCGCCCTTCCACAGCGGCATGACAGTGGCGGCGCTCACTACCCGGACACGTTCCTCGGACCGCCCCTCCATCAGGGCGGAGACGGAGGCGCCGAGGGTGTCGGCGAGGCGGACCAGGGTGGCGAAGTTGGGGTTGCCCTGGGCCTTTTCCAGGGCGACCAGGGCGCCCTTGCTGACCTTGGCCCGGCGGCCGAGCTCGTCCAGGGAGAGTCCGGCGCGGGTACGGGCCGCGCGGACGTTGTGCGCGAGCGTCCGCAGTGCTGCTTCGGTCTCGGTCATCGGCTGTCACCCCTCTGGATAGGTGGATCACTGCACTGCTCCGCGCGGTCGTTCGGTTGACGACTCACGGTCGGTGCGTTGTACGGTGTAGTCGTTCCATTGATGGTAAGGGATGTACCACCGTGATTGCTCTGCTGTTGGCCCTGGGTAGTTCCCTGGCCTACGGATGTGCCGACTTCCTCGGGGGTCTCGGCGCTCGCAAGGCCCACGTTCTGCGCACCGTGATGATCGCCGCTCCGGCCTCGCTCACCGTCGAGCTGCTGCTGTGGCCCGTACTCGGCGCCTCCTTCGCCCCCGCGACCCTCGCATGGGGTGCCGCCTCCGGTGTCGCGTCGGCCGCCGCGTTCGCGCTGCTCTACCGCACGCTTGCGATCGGCCCGATGAACGTGCTCTCGCCCGTGACCGCGCTCATCTCGGCGATGCTGCCGGTCGGTGTCGGACTGCTGCAGGGCGAGCACCTGGGTATGGCCGGACTCATCGGCCTGCCGCTGGCGCTCGCGGCGGTGGTGCTGGTCAGCGCCGGACACGGGGCCGGCAGTGTGCGTCCGTCGCGGACCGCGCTGCTGCTGGCCTTCGGCGCCGGGGCCGCCATCGCCCTGCAGCTCATCTTCCTGCACCAGGCGCCGACCGACAGCGGGGTGGGCCCGCTGATCGTCGGCCGCGCCGTGTCCTCCGCGGTCACCCTGGCCGCGGCCGGGCTGATGTTCAGGCGGCTGGGCCCGGAAAAGCCCGCCTACGCGATGTCGGCGGCGGCCGGGGTGCTGGACTCGGTGGCCAACCTGCTGTTCCTGCTCGCCGCCCGCGGCGGCGACCTGGCCGTCGTCGCCGTGATCACCGCCCTGTACCCGGCCGGCACCGTCCTGCTCGCCCGCACCGTGCTCGCCGAACGGATTTATCGCACCCAACTGATCGGCCTGGGCACCGCCGCCGTCGCCGTCAGCCTCCTCGCTCTCACCTGACCCCACAAGCCGAAAGGGGACCCGCGTATGTTCATCCAGCCCTGGGACGCCGCCCTGGACGATGCCGAGTGGCAGACCTGGATCGCCGACGGCCACGACTTCGGCCTCCTCAGCGTCAACGGCCTGCCCGGCCAGGCACCGATCGTCGTGCCCACCCACTTCACCGTCGACGGCGCGGACCTGCTGATCCACCTCGCCCGCCCCAACCCCGTCTGGAAGGCGATCGAGGCCGACTCGAACGTCACCTTCACCGTCACCAGCGACTACGCCTTCATCCCCGGCCCCTGGCGCGCCAAGCCGGGTATCCCGCCCACCGACGGCGTCCCCACCAGCTACTACGCCGCCGTCCAGTTCACCTGCCAGGCCACCATCGTCGACGACCCGGCTGTCAAGGCCGAACTGCTGCGCCGGCAGATGGCACACTTCCAGCCCGACGGCGACCACGCCCCCATCGACCCCGACCAGCCGCCCTACGGGCGGATGCTGCCCGGGATCCGCGGCCTGCGCCTGGACGTCACCGAGGTCCGCGCGAAGTTCAAGTACGACGACCACAAACCCGTCGAGCAGCGCACCGTCACCGCCCGTCGGCTCACCGAACGCGGCCAGGGCCTGGACGCGCCCACCGCGGCGCAGCAGCTCCGCCGCCTGGACCGCACCGGCCCCTGGAAAGCCTGACGCAGCGGATCCGTCCACGGCGCGGTCGCAGTCTGCTGGGTGCGGGCCCACTGCCAGGGGCTGCGTCGCCCTCTGGTGCCGCTGCCCGGGAGCACGGATCATCATGGGCATCCGTCCTCGTGGGGGTGACGGCGCCGAGCAGATGCCGAGGTGCCCGGCACGACTGGGCCTGACGGAGGGCAATGCATGGTCAGTGACCGGAGGGACGACAACATCAACTGGGCGAGCGTGCTGCGGGCGGACTTCACGAGGAAGGTCGAAGGTCTGCAGCAGTACGCCTACGCTGCCGGCGCCCGCCGAGACGTGGTCCTGCAGCGTGAGTACCTGCATCAGGTCGCCCAGTTGGAGGCGTTGCCCAAGCCGTGGGAAGGCGGTGCCCGCCTCACCGTGGAGGAGTACGCCGCCGCAGTGCGGGTGCGGGCGTGGGTGCTGCATGAGCAGGAGATCGCCGCCGATCGGCGATGGGCGACGAAGCGAGGGATGAGCGAGCGGGAGTGTGAGCGGCGGGAGGCCAAGTTCCGTGCCAAAGTGCGATATCACCGCACACCGGATGGTCAGATGCTGTGTGCGTCGCTGCGTGACGACGGCAGGATCGCCCTCAACGGCGAGATACTGGAACCCGAGGTGGCCGACCGACTTCGGCAACAGATGCCGCAGTTGGCGGACCTCATCACCTTCTATTTCGACAACCAGGAGGCGGGCCGAGGGTTGCAAGGCGCACCCATCGACCGCACGCCCTTGCCGGGTCCTTCGAGCCCGTCCCTCGAGCCGCCCGTGCCGGACGGTACACCGGTTACGGCACAGTCCGGTGTTCGCGACGGCATGCCGCGGCGCCCGGCAGCCCCCGCCAAGCGCCGGCCATGGTGGCGTAGGTGCCGCCCTTGAGGCCTGCGTGACGTCGTGATCAATCAGGTGCTTTGAGCAGGTCGTTGATCCAGATCATTGAGGCGCGGAGGTGGAGGCCGGCGAGGTAACTCCCGGGCGTCTTGTCGTATCGAGTCGCGATGCCCCGCCAGGCCTTCAGCTTGTTGATCAGGCGCTCGACGGTGTTCCGCTCCTTGTAGAGACCTGCATCGTGACGTGTGGGCCGGCCGCCCCGGCTGCCTTTCCTCTTCCGGTTGGCGGTCTGGTCCTTCTTCTCCGGAATGAGTAGGCCTTGTCCGCGGCGACAGCCCCAGGTCCTGTCCGTTCTGTTCCGGCGGGCCGCCCCCTTTTGCCGGGCCCGTTCTTGGTCAGCGGCGGCTTCCTCAAGCGCGTCCATGACCTCCTTGCCGATGCACATCCCAGCGGCGTCGTGGTGGGCTCGGGCGGTGGTGGAGTCCACGCCGACCAGTGACAAGTCCGTCTTCCCCTGGCGGGCGGCCTCAGCGATCACGCCTTCCGGCAGTGCGGTGAAGACGCCGGCGTCCCTCCAGACCCGGAAGCGGCCTTGGACCGTCGGCCACGGGCCGAACTCGCCCGGCATCTCCCGCCACTGACTGCTGGTGCGAAACCGCCAGATCACTTCCTCGAACTGCTCACGCAGCCGCTCAGGGTATGGACCGTACTCGCCTATCGGCAGGAACGGCTCGATCAACTGCCACTGCCTGTCGGTGAGTTGCCTGCGCGTCACGACTGTCTCCCTGCCGGATTCGCAGTCCAGACGGATCCGGATGAAACCAGACGTGGAAGACCTGCGTGAAGCCGCCACCACATGGAATGGCTTGCACGGTGAGGTCAACGGTCCCGCGTGAGACCGGCGGCGTATTCAAAGGGGTGGCTAGCAGGTGTTGATCGGAGTGGCCTGAACGGTCTCCCGTGGCGCTGTCCGGGCGAGAGCGCGGTCGGCAGGACATGCCGCGTCAGGGGCGCGCCTGCACGCTGAGAGGGTCAGACTCGATCGACAAGGCCAGTCGGCAGTGCCCGACGAGTCGAGCCGCGGAGGTAGCGGGTCACAGGATTCACCCGGCTGTGTGAGAGCTTGTGAGACGTGAGAGGCTCAGGCGGGTGAGTGAGACGCCGATGAACACCCTGCAATACCGCTTCGACGGGCCAGAAGACGCTCCTGTCCTGGTCTTGGGCCCCTCACTGGGTACCACCTGGCACATGTGGGACCGCCAGATACCCGAGCTGGCCCGGCAGTGGCGGGTGTTCCGCTTCGACCTTCCCGGCCACGGCGGCGCCCCGGCCCATCCGGTCGGCACGGTCGCCGAGCTCGCGAACCGGCTCCTCGCCACGCTCGACGAGGCGGGCGTGCAGCGCTTCGGGTACGCGGGCTGTTCGCTCGGCGGCGCGATCGGTGCCGAGCTCGCCCTGCGCCATCCGCAGCGCGTCGCCTCCCTGGCGCTGATCGCGGCCTCGCCGCGGTTCGGCACGGCCGACGAGTTCCGCCAGCGCGGCGTCATCGTCCGCAGCAACGGCCTGGACCCGATCGCGCGGACCTCGCCCGAGCGCTGGTTCACCTCCGGGTTCGCCGCCGCCCAGCCCGCGATCACCGACTGGGCCGTCCAGATGGTCCGCACCACGGACCCCGGCTGCTACATCGCGGCCTGCGAGGCGCTGGCCGCCTTCGACATCCGCGCGGAACTGGCCGCCATCGGTGTCCCGACCCTCGTCCTGGTGGGCTCGGAGGACCAGGTCACCGGCCCGGCGCAGGCCCGTACCCTCGTCGCCGGCATCCCCGACGCGCGGCTCGCGGTGGTCCCCGGCGCCTCCCACCTTGCCCCGGTCGAGCAGCCCGCGGCCGTCACCGACCTCCTCGTACGCCACTTCTCCTCGGCCTGGCTGCCCGGGTACGAGACCGGGCAGCACGCCATCGTGGCCGCGCCGGTCAAGCCGGTGCTCGCGCCGCCGCCCCCGCCGGTCGCCCCCGTCGCGGAGATCGCCGCCGCCGCGCAGCCCGTGGCGGCCGTGCGGCCCGACGCGCACGACGCGGGCCTCAAGGTGCGCCGCGAGGTCCTGGGCGACGCGCACGTGGACCGGGCCCTGGCCGCCGCGGACGACTTCTCCGGCGACTTCCAGGAGTTCATCACCCGCTACGCCTGGGGCGAGATCTGGAACCGGCCCGGCCTCGACCGCCGTGCGCGCTCCTGCGTGACGCTGGCGGCCCTGGTGGCGGGCGGGCACCTCGACGAGCTGGCCGCCCACACGCGAGCGGCGCTGCGCAACGGGCTGACGGCCGACGAGATCAAGGAGATCCTGCTCCAGACCGCCGTCTACTGCGGGGTCCCCGCGGCCAACTCCGCCTTCAAGGTCGCCCAGCAGGTCATCCGCGAGGAGACGACCCCGCCGGAGTGAGCGTCAGCCGGGGGCGGTGAGCGTCAGCCGGGGACACGGAGCACCCGTCTCGGGTTGCCCGGATGCCGGGTCGGCGGCGCAGGATGGGACGTATGAAGTTCACGAAGAAGTCCCACTCCTGCGTCCGCCTGGAGAAGGACGGACAGACCCTCGTCATCGACCCGGGCGGCTTCTCCGAGGAGGACGCCGCGCTCGGCGCCGACGCGATCCTGGTGACGCACGAGCACCCCGACCACTTCGACGAGGTACGGCTGCGCGCCGCGATGGAGGCCGATCCCGGCGCGCGGATCTGGACCCTCGGGTCGGTGGCGGAGCGGCTCGCCGCGGCGTTCCCGGGCCGCGTCCACACGGTCGGCCACGGGGACACGTTCACCGCGGCCGGGTTCGACGTCCAGGTCCACGGCGAACTGCACGCCGTCATCCACCCGGACATCCCGCGCATCACGAACGTCGGCTACCTCGTGGACGGCGGCGCCGTCTTCCACCCCGGTGACGCCCTCACCGTCCCCGACCACCCGGTCGAGACGCTGATGCTGCCCGTCATGGCGCCGTGGAACAAGATCTCCGAGGTCATCGACTACGTGCGCGAGGTGAAGCCGCGCCGCGTCTACGACATCCACGACGCGCTCCTGACCGACCTGGCGCGCCCCGTCTACGACCGCCAGATCGGCGAGCTCGGCGGCGCGGAACACCTCCGCCTGGCCCCGGGCGCGTCGGCCCGGCTCTGAGCCGTGGCGTTCTAACGGCCGAGGAGCCCGAGCACCTCGTCCGTCGTGCCGATCTCGGCGATGCGCGGGAAGATCTTGCCGAAGGAGTGCTCGTGGGACGCGGCGTCCGTGTCGGTCGTCGCGTCCGAGACGATCACCTGGTGGTAGCTCAGCTCGAACGCCGAGCGCGCGGTCGACTCCACGCCGATCGACGTCGAGATGCCGCCGAGCACGATCTGTGTGACACCGCGCCGCCGGAACTGGAGGTCGAGCTCGGTCCCGGTGAACGCGCCCCAGTGCCGCTTGGTGATGACGATGTCGTCGCCGAGCGGGCCGAGCTCGGCCGGGAACTCGGCCGGCGGGGCCTGGGTCGGGCCCGGCGCCTGTGACCGGCTCACCGGCAGGTCGCCGCCGTCCGGCGACCAGGTCACGCGGACGCGGACGACCGGCAGGCCCTTGGCGCGAAAGGCGTCGGCGAGGCGGGCGCCGTTCTTCAGGACCTCACCGGCGGGGTGCACGGTGGGCAGGCCGAGGATGCCGTTCTGGAGGTCGATGAGGACGAGGGCGGGGCGCTCGTCGAGGGGGCTGCTGATGCTCATGATGGGCAGGTTACCTGTCTGACAGGAAAACTTGCAAGGTTGCCTGTCTATCTCGGGTCGTCGCCGGGGCCCGTTGTCAGCGCCGCCGGGTAGGTTGGGAGACATGCGCATTGCTACGTGGAACGTGAACTCGATCACCGCGCGCCTCCCGCGCCTCCTCGCCTGGCTGGAGTCCAGCGGCACGGACGTGCTGTGCGTCCAGGAGACCAAGTGCTCGGCGGAGCAGTTCCCCACGGACGAGCTGCGGGAGCTGGGATACGAGTCGGCGGTGCACGCGGACGGCAGGTGGAACGGGGTGGCGGTGCTCTCCCGCGTCGGCCTGGAGGACGTCGTCAGGGGCCTGCCGGGCGATCCCGGCTACGACGGCGTCGAGGAGCCCCGCGCCGTCTCCGCGACCTGCGGCCCGGTCCGCGTCTGGTCGGTGTACGTGCCCAACGGCCGCGAGGTGGACCACCCGCACTACGCGTACAAGCTCCAGTGGTTCGAGGCGTTGAAGGCGGCCGTCGCGGGGGACGCGGCCGGCTCGCGCCCGTTCGCCGTCATGGGCGACTACAACGTGGCACCGACGGACGACGACGTCTGGGACATCTCCCTCTTCGAGGGCGCCACGCACGTGACCCCGCGGGAGCGGGCGGCGCTCGCCGCCCTGCGCGGGACGGGCCTCTCGGACGTCGTCCCCCGCCCCCTCAAGTACGACCGCCCCTTCACGTACTGGGACTACCGCCAGCTCGGCTTCCCGAAGAACCGCGGGATGCGCATCGACCTGGTCTACGGGAACGCCGCGTTCGCCGGGGCGGCCAAGGACGCCTATGTCGACCGTGAGGAGCGCAAGGGCAAGGGGGCCTCCGACCACGCGCCCGTCGTGGTCGACCTGGACGTGTAGCGCGACCGCCCCCGCCCGGCGCGGGACTACGGCGCGAGAACGCTCAGGTCGACGGAGTCGGCCAGGGCTCGCAGACCGGCGTCCCCCGGGTGCAGATGGTCCCCGCTGTCGAACTCGGCCCGCATCCGCGCCGGACGGGCCGGGTCCCGCAGCACCGCGTCGAAGTCGAGCACCGCGTCGAACCCCGAACCGGGCTCGCGCACGAAGGAGTTGACGGCGACCCGCTGCGCGTCGGCCGCGGCCGTGCACAAGGCCTCGCCCTCGCACGGGGCGATCGTCGCCCCGACCACTTTCAGCCCCCGCGCGTGGGCCCGCCGGGCGATGTCCCGCCACCCGGCCACGACCTGCTCCGCGGTGGCGCCCCACCGCACGTCGTTGACGCCCTGGAACACCACGACGGTGCGGGCCGAGGTCTGGGCGAACACGTCCCGGTCCAGCCGGTGCAGGGCGCTGACCCCGCCCGTGTCCGTGGAGATCCCGTCCCCCGGGTAGCGGTCGGCGACGATCCGGTTCGCCGAGATGCCCTCGTTGAGCACGCCGTAGCGCGGCACGTCCGACTGGGCCAGCAAACGCGCGGCCAGGACGTTCGGCCACCGCCGGTTCGCGTTCGGCGTCGACTTCACGCCGTCGGTGATGGAGTCGCCGAGCAGCACGAGGGAGCCAGGACCGCCGCCGACGTCGACGCCGGTGAGCAGCGGCCAGTACGACAGCGTCGCGGTGTACGCCGAACCCGCCGCCTCCACCGCGTGGTCCCCGGGCTCGGAGACGTACGAGGTCTGGAAGGCCTGGCTGTGCACGGGCGCCGCCGCCACCGGTTCCGGCAGATGGAAGCTGACCAGCAGGTTCGCGTCGGCGGGCACCCGGAAGCCGACCGGGTCGCTGTACGCCTGGGTGCCCGCCGGGAGCCGGGTGCCCGGCGCGCCCCGGAACGTCAGCGGCACCGGCTTCCCCCGCGCGCCCGCCCCCGCCTCCTGCACCGCCACCGACGCGCTCCCGATCCTCACCGGCGTCGACGCGAACGTGTTGTCGAGACGGATCCGCGCCCGCGGCCCGCCCGCGCTCGTGTGCACGACGAGCCGCACCGTGCGGTCCGCCCACGGCCCCACCGCCGTGTATCCGGCCGGGGCCGCCGCCCACGTCCCCGTCCACCCCGGCGTGGCCGCGCGCACCGACAGCGCGAACACGTGCAGCGCGGCGCCGCCCGAGGCGCGCGGCAGCTCCACGGACGTGATCCGGTGCCCCGCCCGCACCGGCACCGTCACCACGTACAGCCGCGTCCTCTCGGTGAGTTGGCCGTCCGGCGTGTTGCGGTGCGGCAGGGCCACCGACTTCGTGGCGAGCGGCCCGGTGCGCCAGTCGGGGGCGGTGAGCGTGTACGCGGACCGCGACCCGTCCGCGTAGCGCACGACGCCCGTGCCGCGCGCGTCGCCGCCCGTGCCCGCGACGAGGAACGCCAGCGCGTCGCCCCGGCCGGTGACCCGGACCCGCTGTCCGTCGGCCCGGACGTTGTCGGGCCCGGTCCCCGCCGTGCGCGGCCAGGTCAGCCGGGCCCGCTCCACCTCCAGGCCGCGCCCGGGTCCCCAGCCCGCCGCCGTCAGGTCCTGCGCGGACAGGGAGCCGCCCGCGCCGTCGAAGTCGGCTTCCCCGGGGCGGCGGTCGTCGCTGACCGCCCGGTTGTCGTAGAGCCGCTCCAGGGGGAGCGGGCCGGGTCCGTGCGGGCCGGCCGCCCGTGCCGTCGTGGCGGGGGCGAGCCCCGCGCAGACGGCCAGGAGGACGGCGGTGGTCCAGGTGCGTCGGCGCAAGACCGGCTCCCTCCGTGCTGCGGCTGGTGTGAGAGGTGCGCCCTGACCGTAGGAAGGAGGGGGGAACACGTCAACGAGGTGCGGCCGACGGCGGCGTGAACTCGCCCGTGACGTAGGCCAGCGCGCCTGTGGTGCGAGGACGGGACCGGATGCGAGGCTGGGTGATATGAAGATCCCTTTCGTGGGCAATTGGCGTAAGAGGCACGGTGCGGCGACCGTCGCCGTCTTCTCACCGGACGGTGCCGACGCCGACGGTGTCGCCGAGCTCCTCGGCGAGTGCGAGCTGTTGCGCGCCCAGGCCGAGCAGTCCGGGGTCGAACTCGACGACTCGGTACGGTCCTTGGAGGCGCTCGATCAGCTCGTGCCCCGCTGGCGGGAGGACGAGGAGACGCTGCTCTGGCTCGGCAACGACGCCGGTCTGTACCTCGGCACCGTGCTGGTGCACCGGGTGCCGGGCGCGGCGTGGGTGATCTGGCCCGACGGGCAGCCGGTGGTGCGTCTCGCGTCGGGCCGGGAGATCGACGTGGTGGAGGCGGGGCACGCCTGGGCGGCGAGCGGCGTACCCGAACTGTCCCGGTTCTACGCGGAGGCGGCCGAGTCCTGACCCGCGCCGCGCCCCGCGTCGCCGAACTCAGTTGAGCCGCAAATACGGTTAATGCCCATAAGTGCGTGTCGTCTCTTAAGTCCCATATCGGCGTGGATAGTTTGCGCGGACCGACACCGCTGAGAGTGGGCAGGTACTGCCATGGCCGTCGATCCGTTGATCGAGCTGCGTGACGTGAACAAGTACTACGGGGAGCTGCATGTCCTGAAGGACATCGACCTCACCGTCGGCAAGGGGGAGGTGGTGGTGGTCATCGGCCCCTCGGGGTCGGGCAAGTCGACGCTCTGCCGGACGATCAACCGGCTCGAGACCATCCAGTCCGGCTCCATCCGCCTCGACGGGAAGCCGCTGCCCGAGGAGGGCAAGGCGCTCGCCCGGCTCCGCGCCGAAGTGGGCATGGTCTTCCAGTCCTTCAACCTCTTCGCGCACAAGACGGTCCTCCAGAACGTCTCCCTCGCCCAGGTGAAGGTCAGGAAGCGCAAGAAGGACGAGGCCGACAAGCGCTCCCGCGAACTCCTCGACCGGGTCGGACTCGCCGCCCACGCGGACAAGTTCCCCGCGCAGATGTCCGGCGGCCAGCAGCAGCGCGTGGCTATCGCCCGCGCCCTCGCCATGGACCCCAAGGCCCTCCTCTTCGACGAGCCGACCTCGGCCCTCGACCCCGAGATGATCAACGAGGTCCTGGAGGTCATGCAGCAACTCGCGCGCGAGGGGATGACGATGGTCGTCGTCACCCACGAGATGGGCTTCGCCCGCACCGCCGCGGACCGCGTCGTCTTCATGGCCGACGGCAAGGTCGTCGAGGACCGCGCCCCCGAGGACTTCTTCACCCACCCCGAGAGCGAGCGCGCCCGGGACTTCCTCTCCAAGATCCTCAAGCACTGACGGGGGAGCGCAGCACGTATGACGCGCAAGGCACTACTGTTCGCCGCCCTGGCCGTGACGGCGCTCGCCGCCACCGCCTGCGGCAAGGAAGGCAGCCCGCCCACCAAGGGCCCGGCGGGCGACGAACTGCCCGCGTACGCGGTGGCGAAGGCGTTCTCGCTGCCCGGCTCCACCACCTGGAAACAGGCCCGGCGGCGCGGGCACTTCGTCGTCGGCGCCAAGGAGGACCAGCCCTACCTCGGCGAGAAGAACCCGGCCAACGGCGTCTACTCGGGCTTCGACATCGAGATCGCCAAGATGATCTCGGCCTCGCTCGGCCTGGACCCCAAGAAGACCACCTTCAAGACGATCGCCTCCGCCAACCGCGAGACCGCCCTCCAGAACGGTCAGATCGACTACTACGTCGGCACCTACACCATCAACGACAACCGCAAGAAGCTCGTCGGCTTCGCCGGGCCCTACTACATGGCCGGACAGTCCCTGCTCGTGCGCACCGACGAGGACGACATCCAGGGAGTGGACGACCTCGACGGCAAGCGCGTCTGCTCGGCCGCGGGCTCCACGCCGTACCAGCGCATCCAGGCCGACCACCCGAAGGCCGACCTCGTCGCCTACGACACATACTCGATCTGCGTCGACAACCTGCTGACCTATCAGGTCGACGCCGTCACCACCGACGACGCCATTCTGCTCGGCTTCGCCGCCAAGGCCCCCGACGAACTGCGACTGGCAGGCAAGCCGTTCTCCGAGGAGCCCTACGGCATCGGCGTCCCGAGGCGCGACAACGCCCTGCGGGCCGCCATGAACGACGCCCTCGAAGCCCGGCAGAAGAACGGGGACTGGAAGCGGGCCTACGAGGCCACGCTCGGTCTGTCCGGCGAGTCCGCGCCGAAGCCGCCCGCCATCGACCGCTACCCGGCGAGCTGAGGAGCGTCACGTGAACGTCCTGACCGACAACATCTCGACGTACTGGAAGGGCTTCCTCGGTACCGTCGAACTCACCGTCTACGCCTCGATCCTCGCCCTCGTGCTCGGCTTCCTCATGGCGTCCTTCCGCGTCGCCCCCGTCGGCTCCTTCCGCGCCCTCGGCACCGCTTGGGTCACCGTCCTGCGCAACACCCCGCTCACCCTGCTGTTCTTCGCGGTGCTGCTCGGCCTGCCGCGCTTCGGACTCGTCCTGCCCTTCACCGTCTTCGCGGTGCTCGCGCTCGGCTGCTACACCTCGGCATTCATCTGCGAGGCGCTGCGCTCCGGCATCAACACCGTGCCGCGGGGCCAGGGCGAGGCGGCCCGCAGCCTCGGCATGACGTTCGGTCAGACCCTGACCACGGTGATCCTGCCGCAGGCGTTCAGGTCCGTCATCCCGCCGGTCGGCTCCACCCTCATCGCGCTCGCCAAGAACTCCGCGATCGCGGGCGCGTTCAGCGTCGTCGAGCTGCTCGGCACGTACAAGACGCTCAGCGAACTCGGCTACAACATCATCTGGACGTTCGTCTGGATCGCCGTCGGCTACCTCGTGATCACGCTCGCCATCAGCGCGGTCTTCAACCTCCTGGAGAAGCGCTGGGGAGTCGCCCGATGAAAGCCCTCGACCACAGCGCCACCGCGCTCTACGACATCCCCGGTCCGAAGACCGAACGCCGCCACCGGCTGTACGGGTTGATCTCGACCCTGCTCGTGCTCGCGCTCGTCGGCTGGGTCCTCTACCTCCTCTTCGACACCGACCAGTTCACGCGCACGAAGTGGATGCCGTTCGAGTACAAGGGCATCCAGGAACTGCTGCTGCGCGGCCTCGGCAACACGCTCAAGGCCTTCGCCCTGGCGGCCGTGCTTTCGCTCGTGCTCGGCACGCTCCTGGCCGTTGGCCGCCTCTCCGACCACAAACCGGTCCGCCTGCTCGCCACGCTCTTCGTCGAGTTCTTCCGCGCCATGCCGGTCCTCGTGATGATCTTCTTCATCTACGTGGCCCTCAAGATGGAGCCGCTCTCGGCGCTCGTCGCGGGCCTGACCCTCTACAACGGCTCCGTGCTCGCCGAGGTGTTCCGCTCGGGCATCAACTCCGTGGAGCGCGGGCAGCACGAGGCGGCGTACGCGCTCGGGATGCGCAAGACGCAGGCCATGACGCACGTCCTCGTGCCGCAGGCCGTGCGGGCCATGCTGCCCGCCATCATCAGCCAGCTCGTGGTGGCATTGAAGGACACCTCGCTCGGCTATTTGATCACCTATGAGGAGTTCCTCCACGCCGGGAAGCTCATCGCGTCGAACCTCGACTACGATTTGCCCTTCATCCCCGTGGTGATGGTGATCTCGCCGATCTACATCGGGATGTGCATGGTGCTGTCGTGGTTCGCCCAGTGGGTGTCAAAGCGCCAGCGGCGCAATCCCAAGACGGACGCCGCGGACGTCGCCGCGGCCGAACCAGGGACGCTGCTGCCAGGGGTGCAGTAGGCGGGGCATGGGCAGTCCACGCCCAGCAGCCGGAGATCACTCCGCACGACCGGTGCGGAGAAGGTCAGCTGCGCGCGGGACGGACGCGCCTGCTTGCCGGGGCCGAGCGGGCCCCTGTCGCATTCGTACGCGGCAGGGGCACCGCTCCCCTTGGTTCCGCCCCGCTCGCCCGGCTCACCTCGCGCGGTGCGAGGGGCGCGTCGCCACCGGGACCGGAAGAGGGGTCTGCGCGGCCCGCGTCACATCGGCCACCAGCTCCACGACGTCGGGCCCGTACGCGCCCGAGTTGACGACCTTCAGAAGCAGCACGAACGAGGTGTTGCCGTGCTTGCGGGCCAGGCGCTCGTGGTGGCGGGCGAGATAGCGGGTGGCGGCCTGGTTGGTGATGGGGAGCTGCCCGCAGAAGAGGAACACCGGTCTGGCCTCCTTGGCCTGGCCCGCGGTCAGCCGCGCGAGGATCACGTACTCGGTGATCCCCGGCTCCAGGCGGTAGATCTCGGAGCCGATCCGGAAGGCGCCGCGGTCCGGGCCCGGTTCGGGGTCGGTGTTGACGCGGATGCCGGGCAGCAGGCTCATCATGTGGGCGGCCATGCGCCGATTCGAGGCGGGGCCCCCGACACAGAACTCCGTGCGCTCGCCGAAGCCCTGCTGAGCCGTGTCGTGGGCGACGACCTGGGCGTGCGCGCCGCAGTCCTTGATGAGCGCCGACAGTTCGAGGAGCGCGAAGACGTCGTGGCGCTTCACCGTCAGCTCGGGGCCGCCCGCGTCGCGGTTGACCACGAGCAGCGACTCGGAGTTGTCCGGCAGCCCGAAGAAGCCCTGCTTGCGGCGGAGCCTGCGCTTCCACAGGTAGGTCCTGGCGAGCCAGCCCAGCGCGGCGCTGATACCCGCTGCGATCACGCCGAGGACGATGTTGCGCACGTCGTCAGTCATGGGGGCGCACTCTAGCCAACGCACGTACCCGTGTTCGAGGGGGTCCTGACGGCTTCCCTAAGTCAAGTTACGCTGCGCGGACGGCTGTTGACCGGAGGTACTGATGAGCCATTCTGCTGGGCGGAATCTGTCGTTGTGCGCGGTCGCGGTGACCATGATGGCGGTCGGGGCGGCGGCGCCCCCCGCGTCCGCGTCCGACGGCTTCGCGGGCGGCGCGCCGAAGGTCCCGGTCGCCGTCGGGTACGGCGGCGCCGTGGCGAGCGTCGACGCGGACGCCTCGGCGGCGGGCATCAAGGTGCTGCGCGAGGGGGGCAACGCGGTGGACGCCGCCGTCGCCACCGCGGCGGCCCTCGGCGTGACCGAGCCGTACTCCTCGGGCGTCGGCGGAGGCGGCTACTTCGTCTACTACGACGCCAAGTCCCGCACGGTGCACACCATCGACGGCCGTGAGACGGCGCCGCTGACGGCCGGCTCCGACCTGTTCCTGGAGAACGGCAAGCCGCTCGCCTTCAACGACGCGGTCACCAGCGGCCTGAGCGTCGGCACCCCCGGCACCCCGGCCACCTGGCAGTCCGCGCTCGACGCGTGGGGCAGCAAGCGGCTCGCCTCGGTGCTGCGGCCCGCGGAGAAGCTGGCGCGCTCCGGATTCACCGTCGACGCCACCTTCCGCTCGCAGACCGCCGCCAACGAGGCCCGGTTCCGCAATTTCCCCGACACGGCGAAGCTGTTCCTGCCGGGCGGGCGGCTCCCCGTCGTCGGCTCCACGTTCAAGAACCCCGACCTGGCCCGCACCTACCGCGAGCTGGCAGACAAGGGCGTCGGGGCGCTGTACCGCGGGGACATCGGCGCCGACGTCGTGAAGACGGTCGACAAGCCGCCGGTCGACCCGGGCTCGGACTACGTCGCCCGGCCCGGGAAGCTGTCGGCGAAGGACCTGAGGGCCTACGCCGCCAAGTTCCAGGCGCCGACGAAGACGTCCTACCGCGGCCTCGGCGTCTACTCCATGGCGCCCTCCTCCTCCGGCGGCACGACCGTCGGCGAGGCCCTCAACATCCTGGAGAGGACGGACCTCGCGAAGGCGTCCGACGTGCGCTACCTGCACCGGTTCATCGAGGCGAGCCGTATCGCCTTCGCCGACCGGGGCCGCTGGGTCGGCGACCCGGCCTTCGAGGACGTACCGACGAAGGAGCTGCTGTCGCAGCGGTTCGCCGACGCGCGGGGCTGCCTCATCCAGGACGGCGCCGTGCTCACCAGCCCGCTCGCGCCCGGCGACCCCCGGCACCCGGGGAGCTGCGGCACGCCCGGCGACAAGGCGGCACCGACGACGTTCGAGGGCGAGAACACCACGCACCTGACCGCCGCCGACAAGTGGGGCAACGTCGTCGCCTACACCCTCACCATCGAGTCGACCGGCGGCAGCGGCATCACCGTGCCGGGCCGCGGCTTCCTGCTCAACAACGAGCTGACCGACTTCTCCTTCACCCCGGCGAACCCGGCCGTGCACGACCCGAACCTGCCGGGCCCCGGCAAGCGTCCGCGCTCCTCCATCTCGCCGACGATCGTGCTTGACAAGGCGAACAAGCCGGTCGTCGCCGTCGGTTCGCCGGGCGGTGCCACCATCATCACCACCGTCCTCCAGACCCTCACCGGGTTCCTCGACCGGGGCCTGCCGCTCGTCGACGCCATCGCGGCGCCCCGCGCCAGCCAGCGCAACGCCGCGCAGACCGAGCTGGAGCCGGGCCTTTACGACAGCCCGCTCCGCGGGAAGCTCGAAGCCATCGGGCACTCCTTCAAGGTGAATCCGGAGATCGGCGCCGCCACCGGCGTGCAGCGGCTGCCCGGCGGCAAGTGGCTCGCCGCCGCCGAGACGGTGCGGCGCGGCGGCGGCTCGGCGATGGTGGTCAGCCCCGCCAGGTGACGCGAGGGCCCGAGGAGCCCTCACACATCCCGGCGGCGTACGACGAGGAGGGCGAGCGCGACGGCGACGAGCGGCCAGGCGGCGAACACCGCCCAGGCCCCGGCGACCGTCGCGCCGCCGTACGTCTCGGGCCCCCAGCCGTACAGCGTCACGAGGCGCTGCCAGGCGCTCTGCACCATCATCCGGTGCACCTGCTCCACCCACGGCTCCCGCGAGCCGAAGAAGACGGGCAGCATCAGCAGCAGGAAGACCGTCCCGACGACAGCCGTGGCGGTGTGCCGCACCAGCGCGCCGAGTCCGAGCCCGACCAGCGCGCACACCGGCGCCAGCAGCGCCGACGCCGCCACCGCGCGCAGCGACGCGGGGTCCGTGAGGGACACGGCCGCGTCCCGGCCGCTCAGGATCGTCTGCGACACCGCGAAGGAGCCCAGGGCGCAGACGAGTCCTGTGCCGCCCCACAGCAGGGCGGTCACGGCCGCCTTGGCCAGCATGACCGCCCGGCGCGCCGGTACGGCCGCGGTCGTCGTCCGGATCAGGCCGCTGCTGTACTCGCTGACGACGACGAGCGCGCCGACGCTGCCCGCCGCCAGCATCAGCGTCACATAGCCCTCGGCGGGGAATGCGTCGCCCAGGGAGAAGACGTGCTCGCGCCGGGCCTGCGCGTCGAGCCGGGGGATGTCCTGGTAGTCGCTCCATGCCGCGAACGCCGCGGTGACGAGGACGGTCAGGGTGACGAGTCCGAGGATCCAGGGGGTGGAGCGCAGCGAGCGGACTTTGATCCACTCGGCGGCGAGCAGATCCGTGAAGCGGGCCGGGGCGACGGTGTTCATCGGGCCGCCCCCGCCGGGTACTCGACGCGGTCCGCGGTCAGTTCCATGAAGGCTTCCTCCAACGAGGCGGTACGGGTGGTCAGTTCGTGCAGGGCGAGCCCGTGCTCCAGGGCGACGGCGCCGATCCGTTCGGCGGAAAGACCCGTCACCACCAGACGCTCCGCGCCCTCGGGCACGGCCTCGGCGCCGACCGCGGCCAGACGCGCGGCGAGTTCGGCGGCGCGCGGAGAGCCCACGACGACGCTGAGCCGCGCGGCGCGCGCCGCGAAGACCCGCAACGGTTCGGCCGCGACGAGCCGACCCCGGCCGATCACGACCAGCTCGTCGGCGGTCGACTGCATCTCGGCCATCAGATGGCTGGACAGGAAGACCGTGCGGCCCTCGGCGGCCAGGCGCCGGAAGAGGCCGCGCAGCCACAGCACGCCCTCGGGGTCCATGCCGTTGAACGGCTCGTCGAACAGCAGCACCGGCGGGTCGCCGAGCAGCGCCGCCGCCACCCCGAGCCGCTGTTTCATGCCGAGCGAGAAACCGCCGACCCGGCGCCGTGCCGCCTCCGCGAGACCGACCTCGGCCAGCACGTCCGCGACCCGCCGACCGGGCAGACCGTTGGAGCGGGCCAGGGCCGCCAGGTGGGCGTGGGCGGTGCGACCGCCGTGCACCTGCTGCGCGTCGAGGAGGGCACCGGCATGGCGCAGGCCGCGCGGGTGCGAGGCGAACGGCACACCGTCCACCGTGGTGCCGCCCGCGTCCGGCGCGTCCAGGCCGAGGAGCACCCGCAGCGTCGTGGACTTGCCCGCGCCGTTCGGACCGAGGAACCCGGTGACGACACCGGGCCGCACGGTGAAGGAGAGCTGGTCGACGGCCGTCCTGCGGCCGTACCTCTTGGTGAGTTCGCTGACTTCGATCACGTGGCACACCGTCCCGCGCGGTGCCCCGCCGGCGCATCGGCCGCCGGGATGCATCCCCCGGGCCGATGCCGTGCCCCCCCGTCCTCCTACGCTCACCTGTGTGAACACATCCTCCACAGCCCGCTCCGCCGCCGCCTGGGCCGGGCTCGCCCTCTATCCCGTGGTGGGCGCGCTGCCGCTGTTCGGCTCCTCCGCCGTACTGCCCTCGGTACGGGCCCTCGGGGTCGCCCTGGCGGCCGTGCTGCTGGTGGGCGTCGTCCGCCGGGTGCCGCTGTTCGCGCTCGCCGTGGTGCTGCTCGCCACCCTGTTCGCGGTCGCCGTACAGCCCGCGCAGGGGCCCTTCGACACGTCGCGGCAGACGACCGTGGCCGCGTTCGTCTCCGCCGACGTGGTGCTCGGCTACCTCGTCGCCCGCCGCCCGCGCGGGCAGTGGATCGCCGGGATCGCCCTGACTGTCGTCGCGCAGGCCGCGGCCGTTCTCGTGTTCGTGCAGGCGGACAACCTGATCGGGTTCGCCGTCGTCGCCCTGCTCGCGCTGCTCGTCGCCTGCATGGTCGGCCTGCTCGGACGGGAGCGGCGCCTGCACGCCGCGGCGCTGCGCGAGCAGGCCGTCGCCGAGGCCGTGACCGCCGAACGGCTGCGGATCGCGCGGGAGTTGCACGACATGGTCTCCCACAGCATCGGCGTCATCGCGATCCAGTCGGGCGTCGCGAGCCGCGTCATCGAGACGCAGCCGAAGGAGGCCCGCGCCGCTCTCACCGCCATCGAGGAGACCAGCCGCGACACCCTGCGCGGACTGCGCCGCACCCTGGTCGCCCTGCGCGGCGCCGAACCGGGCGAGTCCGCCCCGCTCGCCCCCACCACCGGCCTCGCCGACCTCGGCCGGCTCACCGAGACCACCGCCAGGGACGCGGGCGTGCGCGTCGAGGTCGTCCACGAGGGCGCGGCGCGCCCGCTCCCCGCCGACATCGACCTGTCGGCGTACCGCATCGTGCAGGAATCCCTGACCAACGTCGTCCGGCACGCCGCCACCGACGCCTGCCGCGTCCTCGTCTCCTACGCGGACGACGCGCTCTTCCTGGAGATCGTGGACGCGGGCGCCGGCGCGTCGGCTACCGTGCCCGGCATGGGGATCACGGGTATGGGGGAGCGGGTCAGCCTGCTGCGCGGCGAGTTCAGCGCCGGGCCGCGGCCCGGCGGCGGGTTCAGGGTGGCCGCGCGGATACCGCTGCCGGAGGCGGCCCGATGACCGTACGGGTGCTGCTCGCCGACGACCAGCCGCTGGTCCGCTCGGGGCTCAGGGTCCTCATCGCCGACACCGACGACCTGGAGATCGTCGGCGAGGCGGGCGACGGCGCCGAGGCCGTCGAGCTGGCCGTGCGGCTGCGGCCCGACGTGGTCGTCATGGACATCCGGATGCCCGGCACGGACGGCATCGAGGCGACCCGGCAGATCGTGGCCGCGGACACCGGCAGCCGCGTCCTGGTGCTCACCACCTTCGACGAGGACGCGTACGTGTACGGGGCGCTGCGGGCCGGGGCGGGCGGCTTCGCCGTCAAGGACATGCGCCTCGACGACATCCTCGCCGCGATCCGCGTGGTCGCCGCGGGCGACGCCCTCATCGCGCCCGGCGTCACGCGTCGCCTCATCGCCGACTTCGTCGCCCGGCCGGAACCCGTCAGGGCCCGCCCGGCGCGCTCCGCCGACGGCATCACCCAGCGCGAGCGGGAGGTGCTGACGCTGGTCGGGCTCGGCCGCTCGAACCAGGAGATCGCCGACGAGCTGGTCATCAGCGTGGCCACCGCCAAATCCCATGTCGCGCGCCTCTTCACCAAGCTGGACGCCCGGGACCGCGTCCAACTCGTCATCACCGCGTACGAGTTGGGGCTCGTCTCGCCGCCCGCCTGAGCCGGCCGCGGGTGAGCCGCCCGTCTCGTGCCCGGCGCGGGCCACGCACGAGGCGGGTGAGTCACCCGCACGAGTGTGAAACACAATCGTTCCAGCGGGTTGCCGACGATGGTCTTGGCAAGCCTTCCGCGTGGGCTTACCTTCGTCCCTCTACGGCCTTGGTCTACGGGCGTAGAGGATCAGGTGAAGGAGCGGCCCATGGCCCCGAAAGTCTTGATCACATCCGACCTGCACACCCGCCACCGCGCGGTGCTGCCGGAGTGGCTGGCGCTGTACTACGCGGACCCGATCGAGCTGACCCACGGCGAGGGCCGGCACGTCTGGGACGCCGAGGGAAAGAAGTACCTCGACTTCTTCGGCGGCATCCTCACCACCATGACGGCGCACGCGCTGCCCGAGGTGACCAAGGCGGTGAGCGAACAGGCCGGCCGGATCATCCACTCCTCGACGCTCTACCTGAACCGCCCGATGGTCGAACTCGCCGAGCGCGTCGCCCAGTTGTCCGGCATCCCGGACGCCCGCGTCTTCTTCACCACGTCCGGCACCGAGGCCAACGACGCGGCGCTGCTGCTCGCCACCGCCCACCGCCGCTCGAACCAGGTCCTGGCCCTGCGCAACAGCTACCACGGCCGCTCCTTCTCCGCGGTCGGCATCACCGGCAACCGCGGCTGGTCCCCGACGAGCCTGTCCCCGCTCCAGACGCTGTACGTGCACGGAGGCGTCCGCAGCCGGGGCCCGTACGCCGCGCTGTCGGACGCCGAGTTCACCGAGGCGTGCGTCGCGGACCTGCGGGACATGCTCGGCCAGACGCGCGGTGACGTGGCGGCGCTCATCGCCGAACCCGTCCAGGGCGTCGGCGGGTTCACCGCACCGCCGGACGGCCTGCTCGCCCGCTTCCGCGAGGTGCTGCGCGACCACGGCATCCTGTGGATCAGCGACGAGGTGCAGACCGGCTGGGGCCGTACCGGCGACCACTTCTGGGGCTGGCAGGCACACGCGCAGGCCGGACCGCCGGACATGCTGACCTTCGCCAAGGGCATCGGCAACGGCATGTCGATCGGCGGTGTCGTCGCCCGCGCCGCCGTCATGAACAGCCTCGACGCCCAGTCCATCTCGACGTTCGGCGGCTCCCCGATCACCATGGCCGCGGGCCTCGCCAACCTCTCCTACCTCCTTGAGCACGACCTCCAGGGCAACGCGCGGCGGGTCGGCGGCCTCCTCATCGAGCGGCTGCGGGCCATCGCCGCGCAGGCCCCCGGCGTCCGCGAGGTGCGCGGCCGGGGCCTCATGATCGGCGTGGAGCTGACGAAACCCGGCACGGACGAGGCGGCACCCGACGCCGCCGCGGCGGTCCTGGAGGCGTGCCGCGCCGACGGCCTCCTCATCGGCAAGGGCGGCGGCCACGACACGAGCGTCCTGCGGATCGCGCCACCGCTGTCCCTGACGGTGGCGGAGGCGGAGGAGGGCGCCGCCGTCCTGGACCGGGCGCTGCGGGAGCACGCGTAGGGGGTGTGGCGAACGTCCCGTCGTCCGCCCGAAGCGCGGGCAGGCAGGACCTTCGCAGCACGCCCTGGAGACGTGCGCAGCCGGCCGGTGACGCAGGCGCCCCACGGCGCGTATCCGTGCAGGAGAGGACGGCCATGACCCTCGCGCTCCCCCTCGACCACGCCCTCTCCGTCCGCCAGATCCTCGCCCTGGACAGGATCGCGGCCGGAGAACCCGAGGTGGTCGCGGCGGCGGACCACCTCGACCGCCCCGTCCGCTGGGTCCACGTCGCGGAGGCGGCGGACGTGGGCGTGATGCTCAGCGGCGGCGAGATGGTCCTCACCACCGGCGTGCTGCTCGCCGGTGACGTCCGCCGCCAGACCGCGTACATCGAGTCCCTGTACCGGGCCGAGGCGGCGGCCCTCGTCCTGGGGCTCGGCCGCGCCTTCCCGGCGCCGCCGAAGGACATGCGGCGCGCCGCCGAACGGCGCGGGCTGCCCATGGTCGTGCTCCACCGCCCCTTCCCCTTCGCCGAGTTGACCGAGGAGGTGCAGTCACGGCTCGTCCGGCGCAAGTTCGCCGCCGTCAGCCTCTCCGAGGGCATCCGCACCGCGCTCACCGGTCTCATCACCGCGGGCGCCCCGCTCCAGGCACTGCTCGACGAGATCGCCGCGCACAGCGCCTGCCCGGTCGTCGTCACCAACCTCGCGCACCGCGTCCTCGCCACCGGCGGCGAGCGGCCCGCCGTCGACGACGTCCTGCGCGACTGGGACCGGATCGCCCGCAGGCCCGGGGAGATCGACGGCGAGGGCTGGATCAGGGCGGGCCTCGACGGACGCGGCGAACGCTGGGGCTCCGTCGTGCTGTGCGGCTACCGCGGCGACAGCGCCTCCGGACGGCTGCTCGCCGACCGCGCCGCCGAGGCGCTCGTCCTGCACCACATGCTGTCCGCGACCACCGCGAGCTGGGAGGAGCAGTCCGCGCGCTGCCTCCTCGCCGACCTCGTCTCCGGTGTCGTCCCCGCACGGCATCTGCTGCCCCGCGCCCGGGCCGCGGGCCTGCCCGTCAACCGCCGCACCTTCGTCCCGCTCGTCGCCCGCGACGTGGGTTGCGCCCAGGTCGACCGCGTCCTGCGCCTGTTGGGACTCTCCGCGCTCGTCGCCGAACTCGCCGAGGGCGCCACCACCGTGCTGCTCAGCCTCGCCGGGGACCAGGACGCCGACGCGCTCACCGCCCGTTTCGCCGCCCGGCTGCGCGCCGAGACGGGGACCCCGGCCGTCGTCGCGGCCGGCCCCGCCCGCCCCGCCTGGGAGGACGTGCCCGACGGGCTGCGCGAGGCGCTGCACGTCGCCGAGGCCGTCGCCGGGGCGCCGCCAGGACCGCCGTCCGTGGTCCGGCTGCGCGACGTACGGCTGCGCGGACTGGTGCGGCTGCTGCGCGACGACCCGCGCGTGCAGTCCTTCGCGGAGCGGGAACTGGACGGCCTGCTCCGCGCCGGCGACGCCGACGCGCTCCTGCCGGTGCTGCGCAGCTACCTCGCCACCGGCCGCAACAAGTCCCGTACCGCTCATCTGCACCACATGAGCCGGCCCGCCCTCTACCGCCGCCTGGAGACCATCGAGACGCTGCTCGGTGTGGCCCTCGACGACTTCGAACAGGCCGCGTCCGTGCACATCGCGCTCCTCGCGCACGACGCCCAGCGCGGAACGTGACACGGTGCCACGCCCTGCGGCCGGGGACGTGACACGGTGCGACTCGGCGGGCGCGGCCGGGCTTCCTATCGTCGAGGGCACACCGCGCACCCCCGCAGCCCCCAGCAGGAGGTCCCGATGAGCCCCGTGATCCGCGCCGCGGTCTTCCAGACCGCGTGGACCGGCGACAAAGAGTCCATGATCAAGGTGCACGAGCAGGCCGTCCGCGACGCCGCCGCCCAGGGCGCCCAGGTCCTCTGCTTCCAGGAGCTGTTCTACGGCCCGTACTTCTGCCAGGTGCAGGACCCCAAGTTCTACGCGTACGCGGAGGCGATCCCGGACGGACCCGTCGTGCGCCGCTTCCAGGACCTCGCCCGCGAGCATGGCATCGTCCTCGTGCTCCCCATGTACGAGGAGGAGCAGCCCGGCGTCCTCTACAACACGGCCGCCGTGCTCGACGCCGACGGCAGCTACCTCGGCAAGTACCGCAAGACCCACATCCCCCAGGTGAAGGGGTTCTGGGAGAAGTTCTACTTCCGCCCCGGAAACTCCGGCTGGCCCGTCTTCGACACGGCCGTCGGCAAGATCGGCGTCTACATCTGCTACGACCGGCACTTCCCCGAGGGCTGGCGCGCGCTCGGCCTCGAAGGCGCGCAGATCGTCTTCAACCCCTCCGCCACCAGCCGGGGCCTGTCCCGCTACCTGTGGCAGCTCGAACAGCCCGCCGCCGCCGTCGCCAACGAGTACTTCGTCGGCGCCATCAACCGTGTGGGCGTGGAGGGTTACGGCGACAACGACTTCTACGGGACGTCGTACTTCGTCGACCCCGAGGGCCGGTTCGTGGGCGAGGTCGCCGACGACAAGGCACCCGAACTCGTCGTCCGAGACCTCGACATGGCCACGCTGCGCGAGGTCCGCGACCGCTGGCAGTTCTACCGCGACCGCGCCCCGCAGGCGTACGAGCCGCTGACCCGCCCGTAGCTCCCGTAGCCCCCGCGTCCCTGGAGGAGAGCATGAGCGCCGTCCGTACCGTCATCCGCGGTGGACTCGTCGTCACCGCCGCCGACGAGATGTACGCCGACGTCCTCATCGAGGACGGGCGCGTCGTGGCCCTCGCGGCCGGCGACAGCGACATCGCCGCGTCCTGGACGGACGCGCGCACCCTCGACGCGAGCGACAAGTACGTCATCCCGGGCGGTGTCGACGCCCACACCCACATGGAGATGCCGTTCGGTGGCACCTTCGCCGCCGACACCTTCGAGACCGGCACCCGCGCCGCGGCCTGGGGCGGCACCACGACCATCGTCGACTTCGCCGTCCAGAGCGTCGGGCACACACTGCGCGAGGGCCTGGACGCCTGGCACGCCAAGGCGCAGGGGCGGTGCGCCGTCGACTACGGCTTCCACATGATCGTCTCGGATGTGCACGACGAGACGCTCGAGGAGATGGACCTGCTGGTCGGGGAGGGGGTGACCTCCTTCAAGCAGTTCATGGCCTATCCGGGCGTCTTCTACTCCGACGACGGGCAGATCCTGCGCGCCATGCAGCGGGCCGCTGAGAACGGCGGCCTCATCATGATGCACGCCGAGAACGGCATCGCGATCGACGTCCTCGTACAGCAGGCCCTGGCCCGAGGCGAGACCGACCCCCGCCACCACGGCGAGGTGCGCAAGGCGCTGCTGGAGGCGGAGGCGACGCACCGCGCGATCAAGCTGGCACAGGTGGCGGGCGCGCCGCTGTACGTCGTGCACGTCTCCGCGCGGGAGGCGCTGGCCGAACTGGCGCGCGCCCGCGACGAGGGCCTGCCGGTCTTCGGCGAGACATGCCCGCAGTACCTGTTCCTGTCGACGGACAACCTCGCCGAGCCCGACTTCGAGGGCGCGAAGTACGTGTGCAGCACACCGCTCAGGCCCCGGGACCACCAGGCGGCACTCTGGCGGGGCCTGCGCACCAACGACCTCCAGGTCGTCTCGACCGACCACTGCCCGTTCTGCTTCACGGGCCAGAAGGAGCTGGGGCGCGGCGACTTCTCGAAGATCCCCAACGGTATGCCGGGCGTCGAGAACCGGATGGACCTCCTCCATCAGGCCGTCGTCGACGGGCACCTCACCCGCCGCCGCTGGATCGAGATCGCGTGCGCCACACCGGCCCGGATGTTCGGCCTGTACCCGAGGAAGGGGACCATCGCGCCGGGCGCGGACGCCGACATCGTCCTCTACGACCCGCATGCCGAGCAGACCGTCAGCGCCGCGACCCACCACATGAACGTCGATTACTCGGCGTACGAGGGCAAGCGGCTCACCGGACGCGTGGAGACGGTGCTGTCCCGCGGCGAACCGGTCATCACCGAGCGGGAGTTCACCGGACGCGCCGGGCACGGCACGTACCTCCCGCGCGGCACCTGTCAGTACCTGGACTGAGCAGCGCACGGAGCCAAGGGGGCCCCTCATGGATTTCGGACTCGTCCTTCAGACCGACCCGCCGGCCTCGCGGGTCGTGGAGTTGATGAAGCGGGCGGAGGAGGCCGGATTCACGCACGGCTGGACCTTCGACTCGTGCGTGCTGTGGCAGGAGCCGTTCGTCATCTACAGCCGTGTCCTCGCCGAGACGCGGCGCCTGGTCGTCGGCCCGATGGTCACCAACCCGGGGACGCGGACCTGGGAGGTGACCGCCTCCACCTTCGCGACCCTCAACGACATGTACGGCAACCGCACGGTGTGCGGCATCGGCCGCGGCGACTCCGCGATGCGCGTCGCCGGACGCCCGCCGAACACCCTCGCCCGCACCGGCGAGGCGATCAGGGTGATACGGGCGCTCGGCCGCGGCGCGGAGGCGGACCTCGGCGGCGGCTCGGTGGTCCGCTTCCCGTGGGTGCGTCCCGGGGCCGAACTGCCGGTGTGGATGGCCGCGTACGGGCCGAAGGCGCTGCGGATGGCGGGCGAGGAGGCCGACGGCTTCATCCTGCAACTGGCCGACCCGTTCCTGACGGAGTGGATGGTCAAGGCGGTGCGCGACGCGGCGGTGGCGGCGGGCCGCGCACCGGACGACGTCACGATCTGCGTCGCGGCGCCCGCGTACGTGACCGCCGACGACTCCCCGGAGGCCCTCGCGCACGCCCGTGAGCAGTGCCGCTGGTTCGGCGGCATGGTCGGCAACCACGTCGCGGACCTGGTCGCCCGGTACGGCGCGGACTCCGGCCTGGTCCCGCCCGAGCTGACGGAGTACATCAAGGCACGCGAGGGGTACGACTACGCGCACCACGGCCGCTCGGGGAACCCGGACACGGCGTTCGTGCCGGACGAGATCGTGGACCGCTTCTGCCTGATCGGCCCGGCCTCCGCCCATGTCGAGAAGGTGCGCGCCCTGCGGGACGCGGGCGTCGACCAGTTCGCGGTGTACGCCATGCACGACGCGCGGGAGTCGGTGATCGACCGGTACGGCCGCGACGTCATCCCGGCGTTCACCGATTGATCCGCACCGCACCACGGCAGTTCACGGCACCCGCACGGTCGCCCCCGGTTCCCCGTCCTCCTCCGCAGAACGGACTGCCCATGACCGACACCGCGCCACCACCCGCATCCGCGACCGATCCGACGCCGGGCACCTCCCCGGCGGACAGCCGCTACGCCAACGAGGACCTGCGCCCCGTCCCGCTCGCCGAACGCCGCTGGACCACGTACAACTTCGTGGCCCTGTGGGTCGGCATGGCCCACTGCATTCCGTCCTGGACGCTGGCCTCGGGCCTGGTCGCGCTCGGCATGGACTGGAAGCAGGCGGTCCTGACGATCGGCCTGGCCAATGTGATCGTGCTGGGGCCGATGCTGCTCACGGGACACGCGGGGCCGAAGTACGGCATACCCTTCCCGGTTCTGGCCCGCGCCTCGTTCGGGGTCCGCGGGGCGAACCTGCCCGCGATGGTGCGTGCGGCGGTGGCCTGCTGCTGGTTCGGCATCCAGACGTGGATCGGCGGCCAGGGCATCTTCGTCCTCCTGGGCAAGATCTTCGGAGGCTGGGCCGACGCGGCGCGCATCGGCGGCTACCCGTGGACCCTGTGGCTGTGCTTCGTCGTCTTCTGGGTGCTCGAACTCGCCATCATCCACCGGGGCATGGACACGCTGCGCCGCTTCGAGAACTGGGCGGCGCCGTTCGTGCTCGTCGGCGCGGTGGTGCTCCTGGTGTGGATCGCGAACAAGGCGGGTGGCTTCGGTCCGCTGCTGCACGAGCCGTCGAAGGTCGGCTGGGGCGCGGACTTCTGGAAGGTCTTCTTCCCCGGCCTGATGGGCATGATCGGTTTCTGGTCGACGCTGTCGCTGAACATCCCGGACTTCACACGGTTCGGCAAGGGGCAGCGGGCCCAGGTGCTGGGACAAAGCCTCGGTCTGCCGACGACGATGACCCTCTTCGCGCTGATGTCCGTGCTGGTGACGGCCGGTTCGGAGAAGGTGTACGGGGTGGCGATCTGGGACCCGGTCGCGCTGGCCGGCAAGACGGACAACGTCTTCGGGCTGCTGTTCGCCCTGGTCACGGTCTTCGTGGCGACGATCTCGGTGAACCTCGCGGCGAACGTGGTCTCGCCCGCGTACGACCTGGCGAACCTCGCCCCGAAACACATCACCTTCCGCACCGGCGCCGTCATCACCGGCGTCGTGGGCGTCCTGGTCATGCCGTGGAAGCTGACGTCGACGCCGGAGCTGTACATCTTCACGTGGCTGGGTGTGGTCGGCGGGCTGCTCGGCACGGTGGCGGGCATCCTGATCGCGGACTACTGGATCGTCCGGCGGACCGTCCTGGACGTGACCGACCTGTACGTGGCCGGGGGCCGGTACTGGTACGCGGGCGGCTGGAACCCCCGGGCGGTGGCCGCCTTCCTGACCGGCGGCGTGCTGGCGGTCGGCGGCTCGTACTCGACGCTGGACGCCCGGGGCGAGAAGGCGGGCCCCTTCCCGACGGACGGCATCATCCCGTTCCTGAAACCGCTCGCGGACTACGGCTGGGCCGTCGGACTCGGTACCTCGCTCGTCCTGTACGCGGTCCTGATGGCGGGGCGGCGCACCCCGCCCGGGCCCGCGCGGCGATGAGTTTCCGCGCGGCGCGGGGTCTGTCAGGAAGAACGGCCCGCGGGGCACCCCGGGCCGGACTTCCGACTCACTGCTGCCAGGAGAACCCCCATGCGTACGTTGATCAGCACCGCCTTCGTCTCGCTCGACGGCGTCGTGGAGGCCCCGGGCGGCGAGTCCGGGTACCGCAACGCGGGATGGACCTTCAAGGACGTCGAGTTCCTGCCCGAGGCCTTCGAGATCAAGGGCCGTGAGCAGAAGGAAGCGGCGGCCATGCTGCTGGGACGGGTGAGCTACGAGGCGTTCAGCCCCGTCTGGCCCGGCATGCCGGAATTCGCCGACTACAAGGTGATGCCGAAGTACGTCGTCTCGACGACCCTCGGTGAGGAGGCCCTGGTCGACGGATGGGGTCCGACCACCATCCTGCGCTCCCTCGACGACGTCGCCGCGCTCAAGGAGACGGAGGGCGGCCCGATCATCGTCCACGGCAGCGCCGCCCTCAACCGCGACCTCTCGGACGCGGGCCTCACCGACCGCTACCACCTGCTGGTCTTCCCGCTGCTCCTCGGCGCGGGCAAGCGCCTGTTCAGCACCACGGACAAGGACGCCCAGAAGCTGCGGCTCGTCGAGCACGAGGCGTACGCCAACGGGCTCCAGAAGAACGTCTTCGACGTGGTGCGCTGACGCGCGGCCCCGATCCGGAGGACGCATTCCATTGACGGATGCCCTGCGCACGCCGTATTGGTATACCAAAGGCGTCGGAGCGCAGGGTCGCTCTCGCGGAAGTGTGCCCATGAATGCCCTTTTTCCGGGGTGAGTTGGGCACATTCACACTTAGGAGCGCGTCATGGCCGTCGTGCACGAACAGACCTCCACCGCCGCGGCACCGGCCGGGACCAGCCCCGGCCTCTACAGTCCGGACCTCGCCCCCACCCGTAGAGAAGGGCGGCGCTGGGGCGCGTACAACGTGTTCACGCTGTGGGGCAACGACGTGCACAGCCTCGGCAACTACGCCTTCGCCATGGGCCTCTTCGCCCTCGGGATGAGCGTCTGGCACATTCTCATCGCCTTCGCGATCGCCTCCGCGCTGCTGTTCGGGCTGCTCACGCTCTCCGGTTACATGGGCCACAAGACGGGCGTCCCGTTCCCGGTGATGAGCCGGATCTCCTTCGGCACCCGGGGCGCCCAGCTCCCGGCGGCGATCCGCGGCGCCGTCGCCATCGCCTGGTTCGGCATCCAGACCTATCTCGCCGCCTCCGTGCTCCGCGCGGTCGTCAAGGAACTCGCGCCGGGCGCCGCCTCTCTCGACCACAACGCGATCCTGGGCCTGTCGACGCTCGGCTGGATCACCTTCGTCGCCCTGTGGGTGGTCCAGGTCGTGATCGTCAGCTACGGCATGGAGCTGATCCGCAAGTACATGGCGTTCGCCGCGCCCGCCATCCTGATCACGATGTGCGGCCTCGCCGCCTGGATCCTCACCAAGACGGACCTGTCCGTCGCCGTCTCCACCGGCAACGCGCCGACCGGCCTCGACGCCTGGAGGCAGATCTTCGAGAGCGCCGCTCTGTGGGTCGTCATCTACGGCACTTTCGTCCTCAACTTCTGCGACTTCACCCGCTCCGCCAAGAGCCGCCGCGCCATCGTCGTCGGCAACCTCGTGGGCATCCCGCTCAACATGCTCTTCTTCGCCGGGATCGTCGTGGTGCTCTCCGGCGGCCAGTTCAAGCTCGACGGACGCGTGGTCACCGGGCCCGAGGACATCGTCGCCACCATCCCCAGCACCCCGCTGATGGTGCTCGCCTCGCTCGCCTTCATCACCCTGACCATCGCCGTGAACCTCCTCGCGAACTTCGTCGCCCCGATCTACGCCCTGGTCAACCTCTTCCCGCGCAAGCTCGACTTCCGCCGCGCCGGGCTGGTCAGCGCCGTCATCGGCCTCGTCATCCTGCCGTGGAACCTCTACAACAGCCCGACCGTCGTCAACTACTTCCTCGGCGGACTCGGCGCCCTGCTCGGCCCGGCCTTCGGCGTCGTCATGGCCGACTACTGGCTGGTGCGCAGGACCCGCGTCAACGTCCCCGCCCTCTACACCGACGCCGCCGACGGCGACTACCACTACCGCTCCGGGTTCCACCTGCGGGCCGTCGGCGCCTTCGGACCCGCCGCCGCCGTGGCCGTCGTCGTCGCCCTCGTGCCCGTCTTCGAACCGGTCTCCGGCTTCTCCTGGTTCATCGGCGCCGGTCTCGCCGCCCTGCTCTACGTGGCCCTCGCCGACCGCAGCCGGACGGCGCACGACGTGGACGGCGAGACGATCGCCGTCGACGCCGCCTGAACCCTCCCGATCTCCGCGCCGCACCCGCACAGAGAACAGAAAGCAGCACTGTCACCGCCATGCGCATACTCGTCTGCAACGTCAACACCACCGAGACGATGACCGAGGCCATCGGCGCCCAGGCACGGTCCGTCGCCGCGCCCGGCACCGAGATCGTGGAGCTCACCCCGGCGTTCGGCGCCGAGTCCGTCGAGGGCAACTACGAGAGCTACCTCGCGGCGATCGCCGTCATGGAGACGGTGCGCGCCCACCCCGAGCCGTTCGACGCCGTCGTCCAGGCCGGATACGGCGAACACGGACGCGAGGGCTTGCAGGAACTCCTCGACGTGCCGGTCGTCGACATCACCGAGGCCGCCGCCTCCACCGCCCAGTACCTCGGGCACCGCTACTCCGTCGTCACCACCCTGGACCGGGCCGTCCCCCTCATCGAGGACCGGCTCAAACTGGCCGGACTCACCGACCGGTGCGCCTCGGTACGGGCCAGCGGCATGGCCGTCCTCGACCTCGAACGGGACCCGGACGCCGCGATCGAGGCCATCGTCGAGCAGGCCGCGCGCGCCGTCGAGGAGGACCGGGCCGAGGTGATCTGCCTGGGCTGCGGGGGCATGGCCGAACTGACCGAGCGGGTCAAGGAGCGCACCGGGGTCCCGGTCGTCGACGGCGTCACCGCCGCCGTGACCGTCGCCGAATCACTCGTGCGCCTCGGCCTGACGACGTCCAAGGTGCGTACGTACGCCGCCCCACGAGCGAAGAAGATCCGCAACTGGCCGCCGTTCATCGGCGGTTGAGGCACCGACAGACCCTAGTGCGAGGCCCGGAGTGCGGCGACGGCGTCGCGCGCCGCCCGCGCCGCGCCCTCGCCGACCGTGTCGGCGGACGGCGCGCCCTTCGACTCGAAGTCGCTGCCGTTGTAGGTGACGGTCACCAGCGTGTTGGCCGCGCGCGCCGTCAGCACGGCCTCGCGGGTCTGCTGCTTGTCCTTGGTGACGAGATGCGTGCTCAGCCGCGCCTCGTCACCGATGTCCCGCGCCGCGTCGCCCGCGTCACGCCCCGCCGCGAAGGACCGCTTCGCGAGGGCGTCGGAGTCCTTCACCTCGAAGGTGACGTCGAGCCAACGGTAGTCGTACCCCTTGAGCGCGCTCCACGAGCAGCCGCGGCGCACCGCTTCGTCGGTCGCCGCGAGCTCCTTGCCCGCCGCCTTCGCACCCGGGACGAGCGCGGTGACCGTACTGCCCGTGACAGCGGAGCAGGGCGCCGGCGGTTTCGCGTACGTCTTCGCCGCCACACTCTCGCTGGGCCCGTGCGAGGCCGACGCCGACGGCTGCGGCGCCGCCTCCTCGCGCCGCGTGTCGGCGGAGTCGGACAGCGGCCCCGTGGACCAGGCCCAGCCCGCGCAGGCGAGCACGACGACCGGCAGCAGGCGGGCCGCCAGGGTGACCGGGAGGGGGAGAGAACGCACGGCGTACGTCCCTTGCGTCAGGGGGGTGCGGGGACGCCAGTCTCACACGAGTTGCCCTGCGGCGACACCGCCACTTCCGTCACCTCGGTGTCACGCACCGGCATCGTCCCGGCGTACGGCCGTGACCAGCCACACCCCGGCCCGCATGCGTACGCCGCCCGCGGTCGCGTACGGGCGCAGCGAGTCCTCCAGGACGGCCCGCGTACGGGCGGACACCCGGCGCCGCGGTGCGCGGGAGAGGAGGAAGTCGACCGCGTCGGCGGGGGTGTCGCCCCAGCGGGTGTGGACGTCGACCGCGTCCACGGCGATCCGGTGGAACGTGCGGTGCAGCACGGCGTGGATGCGGTACGGCTCCGACAAGGACGCCATGGCGGCGCCCGCCGCCCGCGCGCCGGGGTCCGGCGGGAGGGGCGCCGCGTCCCTGGTGCCCTCCGCGAGACGCCGGGCGAACTCGGCCAGCGCCGCGCTCTCCTCGGTCCCGGGGCCCGGGCGGCGCGGGCAGACGAAGGCGAGCCGCCCGCCCCTGCGCAGCGCGCGGGCCACGTTCGCGAACGCCGCCACATGGTCCTCGAAGAACATCACGCCGCCACGGCTGAGCGCGACATCGAAGCCGCCCGGCGCGAACGGGTACGTCTGCGCGTCCCCGACCTCGTAGACCGCGCCCCGCACCCCTTCCTCGGCGGTACGGGCGCGGGCCCGCGCGACCAGCGGCAGCGAGATGTCGACACCGACCGCCCGACCGGGGGCCGCGAGCAGCGCCGCCCTGCGGGTCGTGGCCCCGGCGCCGCAGCCGATGTCGAGGACCCGGTCGCCGGGCGTGAGGGCGGCGGCCTCGAACAGTGCCTCGTCGGCCTCGCCGAGCATCGCGTCGAAACGCCGGTGGTGGTCGGCCCAGTGGTGGCCGAGCGGCCCGTTCCAGGCCTGCCGTTGACGGAGATTGGCGGTGATCACGAAGCCTCCAGGAGTGCGGTCGCGGGCAGCGCCGACTCGATCCGGTCGACGGCGGCGAACGCCCCGTACGCGATGAGACGGACCAGGCAGTGGTCGGTGAACGGCGGCACACGCCATGCCGCCACGTCCTCGTCGGTGATCCGGTACGGGGCGAGCGCGGCGAGCAGGGCCAGGCGCGCCCCGGGCCGGTCGGCACGGTCCGGCAACTCGGGCCAGGAGGGGGCGGGGTGCGAGCCGTCCCACCGCGCGACCGTGCTCTGCACGAGGCCGAGGTCGGCGTCGTCGAGGAGACCCGCGCCGGTCGTGGCGGCGGTGCGCAGGGCGTCGTAGGCCGGTCCGACCGAGGTGCCGGCCGCCCAGAGGGGCCCCGGGCCCGTGGAGCCGAGCAGGGCGAGCGAGGCGCCGGGCCGGTGCGGGGCGCGGACGGCGCGGGACAGGCTCCGGCCGGCCAGTGAGCGGACCGCCCGCAGGCGCTGGGCACCCGCGGGCAGCAGATTCTCGCCGCACAGCGCGGACACGATCCGGTTGATGAAGTGGAAGGTCAGCGCCGTACCGAAGTGGGAGGCGAGAGCGGTACGGGCGAACGGCGGCGGCGTCAGCTCCGGGGAGCCGGGCACCCGGGTGGCGCGCCCCCACTCCAGGAGCCGGGCCGCCCGCTCGCCGCGCGGGGACCGGGCACGGGCCACCGCCTCACCGAGGGCGTGGTCGCCGTTCGCGTGCAGCAGCACGGCGTGCGCGTCGACACAGAACGGGCAGCGGTTGGCGAGGGAGGCACCGGCCGCGATCAGCTCGCGGTCGGCGCGCGAGCCGCTGCCCGCGATGAGGGACTCGCGCAGCAACGCCCAGGCGGGGGCGAGGAGTTCGGGCGCCGAACCGAGGACGACGAGGGTCGTCGGATGCGGGATGCCGAAGTCGGTCGCCGTCTGCGCGTAGACGGCGGCGGCGGTGCCGGTGGCGGTCTTGGGCGACGGTGGGCGGGTGTAGCGGTACGGGCCGGACATACGGACTCCTCCGGGCGGGGCTCGGGCGGTGCCGAGGACCCGTTCAGGCTCGCCCGGCGCCGTGGCCCCGGGCGTCGTACGGCGGAGCCCACCTCGGTCTACTCCCGGGGGAGTAGCCGCGCCGCCGCGGCCGTCCTCACGACGGACGCCGATGTCAGTGGCACCGCCTAACCTTCCAGGCATGACGGGGGACTTGAGCACGACAGCGGGCAGGGGAGCGGCGGCCGGTGAGGCGGGCGGCGCGTCACCCCCGCCCGCCTGGCGCGCGTACCTGGCCGACGCGGTGCTCGCCGTCGTGGTCGGCGCCGTCGTCGTGCTCGTGGCGGCGCTCGGCGACGGCGGGGCGACGCCACTGGACTACGCCCTGATGACGGCGTCCGCGGTGGCTCTGGCGGGCCACCGCGCGGCGCCCCGAGCGGTCCTGCTCACCACGACCGCCCTGGTCGCGGCCTACGTCGTGCACGCGCACCCCGGGCCCTGGGCGGCGCTGCCCGTGTTCGTCGCGGTGTGCGCGGCGGTCCGTGCGGGCCACCGGGGACCGGCCGCCGCCACGGCGGGTGCCTTCCTCGCCCTCTACGTCACGAGGGACGCGCTCGCCACGGACGGCGCCGCCGCCCGGGGCATGCTGCTCGCGGGATGGTTCCTGTGCGCGGTCGTCTCGGGGCTCGCCGACAAGAACTGGCAGGCGTACCTGCACCAGACCGAACAGCGCGCCCTGGAGGCCGAGCGCACCCGGGAGGAGGCGGCGCTGCGCCGCGCCGGTGAGGAACGGCTGCGGATAGCCCGGGAGTTGCACGACTCGCTCACCCACAGCATCTCGATCGTCAAGCTCCAGGCCGGGGTCGCCGTCCACCTCGCGCGCAAACGCGGCGAGGAGATACCGGCCGCGCTGCTCGCCATCCAGGAGGCGAGCGGCGAGGCGATGCGCGAACTGCGCTCGACGCTGGACGTGCTGCGCACGGACGAGCCCACCGGCAGCCCCGCGCTGCTGGTCGAGCGCGCCCGCTCGGCGGGCATCTCCGTCGGCCTCACCGTCACCGGCACCGAGCGCGAGGGTGCGGACCCGGTGGAGCGGGCGGCGTACCGGATCGTGCAGGAAGCACTGACGAACGTGGCACGGCACGCGGGCCCCGAGGCGCACGCGGAGGTCCGGCTGGCCTACGGGCAGGAGACGTTGACGGTCCAGGTGACCGACACGGGCGCGGCGTCCCCGGACCGGCCGGTCACCGAGGGCACGGGCCTCACCGGCATGCGCGAGCGGGTCGGCGCCCTGGGCGGCACGCTGACCGCGGGGCCCCGGACCGGCGGCGGTTTCGAGGTGCGGGCCCGGCTGCCGTTCGACGGGGCGGCGGACCAGGACCCGCCAACCGGGGCGACCGGGGCGACCGGACCGAACGGCGCCGCCATCCCGACCGCGCGGCGGCATCAGCCTCGGGCCGCCGTCCCCGGGGCCGCCCCGTGATCCCCACGATCCGGGTGGCGCTCGTCGACGACCAGGCGCTGATGCGCGCCGGGTTCCGCGCCCTGCTCGACGCCGAGGACGGGATCGAGGTCGTGGGGGAGGCCGCGAACGGGGACGAGGGCGTCGGCCTCGTGCGGGAACACGTACCCGACGTGGTCCTCATGGACGTGCAGATGCCCGGCATCAGCGGCATCGAGGCGACCCGGCGGATCGCCGCCGACCCTGCCCTGGCCGGGGTCCGCGTCGTCATGCTCACCAACTACGGCCTGGACGAGTACGTCTTCGAGGCGCTGCGCGCGGGCGCCTCCGGGTTCCTGCTCAAGGACAGCGAACCGGAGGACCTGCTCACCGGCATCGCGGTCGTCGCGCGCGGCGACGCACTCCTGTCGCCCTCCGTCACGCGCCGCCTCATCGGCGCGTTCGTCGCCCGGCCCCCGGACCGGGCGACCGCGCCGGGCCTGGAATGCCTCACGCCGCGCGAACGCGAGGTCACCGCTCTGGCCGCGCGCGGCCTCACCAACGAGGAGATCGCCGCTCACATGGTGATCAGCCCCTTCACCGCCAAGACCCACATCAGCCGCGCCATGACCAAGCTCGGCGCCCGCGACCGCGCGCAACTCGTCGTCTTCGCCTACGAGTCGGGCCTCGTCACCGCCCGCGCCCCGGACCCGCACCGGAGCACCGGCCGGACCGCCACGCCGACGCGACGCGGGGCCTGAGCGTTTTCGCCGGGGGAGAGGCTCTAGGATCCCGACAAGTTCGGACACATTGCTGAGGGCGCGGACGCTGGGTCCGCCGTGGTGGTTGGGGGTCGGCGTGGTCGCTGGTCGTGTGGTGCGCTTCGACGGAGCGCGTGGATACGGGTTCATCGCGCCGGACGACGGCGGCGAGGACGTCTTCCTGCATGTGAACGACCTCCTCGTCCCGGAGTCGTATCTGCGCACGGGTTTGAAGGTCGAGTTCGACATCGAGGAGGGCGACCGCGGCCCCAAGGCGTCCTCGGTGCGGCTCGCCGAGGGCGCGTCCGCGCCGGTGTCCGTCCGGGGCGCGGCCGACGGCGACGACGTGATGTGCGACGTGCTGCGCGTCGACGAGTTCACCAACGAGGTCACCGAACTGCTGCTGCGGGCCGCTCCGTCCCTGACCGGCGAGCAGATCCTCGCGGTCCGCCGCGAACTGGTGCAGAGCGGCCGCAAGCACGGCTGGGTGGACAGCTGACCCGTCCCCCTCCCCGCTCCGTCCCGGGGCCCGGACCGATGCGGCGCAGTCGCCGTCCTCGGTCCGGGCCCCCGCGCGTTCTGCCTCGCACATCCCCCACGTCGGGTCCGGTCATCCCAAACTTCACCGATTCCCGCCCGACATCCGGACAACCCCCTTGTCCGCGGGGGGCCGCGCCCCGAACACGCCGACCGGCACCCCCGCGAACTCTCCGGCGGCCGGCGCCGGCGCATCTCCATCGCCCGCGCCCTCTCCGCCGACCCCGACCTCCTCGTCGCGGACGAGCCGACGTCCGCCCTTGACGTCTCCGTGCGGGCATCCGTCCTGAACCTGCGCGCCGACCTCCAGCGCGACCGCGGCTTCGGCTGCCTCTTCATCACGCACGACCTGGCGGCCGTCGAGTACCTGGCGGACCACATCGCCGTCAGGTACCTGGGCCGGATCGTCGAACAGGCCCCCACCAAGGAGCTGTTCGCCGCCCCCGAGCACCCCTGCACGCAGGCCCTGCCGTCGGCCGCACCCGTCCCCGACCCGGTCACCCAGCGGACCCGCGAGCGCATCGTCCTCAGCGGCGAACTGCCCAGCCCCCTCGCCCCGCCACCCGGCTGCCGCTTCCACACGCGCCGCCCGCTCGCCGTCGACCGCTGCCGCGCCGAGTGCCCGCCCTGCGCACCCTCGACGACGCCCGCGAGGTCGCCCGCCACCTCGTCACTGACGACGGCACCGCGCCCGACGCCGCCGCGGCCACCCCTCGTACGATGCCGCCGCACTCCCGCACCACCGCCACCCGCTAGGAGCTCACTTGTTCACCACCCGCCCCACCCTCCAGGGCACCTTCGGCATGGTCTCCTCCACGCACTACCTCGCCTCCCAGTCCGCGATGGCGGTCCTGGAGGACGGCGGCAACGCCTTCGACGCCGCCGTCGCCGCCGGTTTCGTCCTGCACGTCGTCGAGCCGCACCTGAACGGGCCCGCCGGCGAGGTGCCGATCATCCTCGCCCCGGCGGGCGGCGACGTACGCGTGCTCTGCGGCCAGGGCGTCGCCCCCGCGGGCGCCACCGTCGCGCACTACAAGGACGAACTCGGCCTCGACCTCGTCCCCGGCACGGGCCCGCTCGCCGCCGCCGTGCCCGGCGCCTTCGACGCCTGGATGCTGCTGCTCAAGGACCACGGCACGAAGGCCCTCGCCGACGTCCTCGCCTACGCCATCGGTTACGCGGAGGACGGACACGCCCCCGTCGAGCGCGTCGGCGAGACCGTCGAGACGGTACGCGAGCTCTTCACCACCGAGTGGCCCACCTCCGCCGAGGTCTACCTGCCCGACGGCAAGGCCCCCGCCCCCGGCGAACTGCTGCGCAACCCCAAACTCGCCGCCACCTGGAAGCGGCTCGTGGCCGAGGCCGAGGCGGCGGGCCCCGACCGCGCCGCGCAGATCGAGGAGGCCCGGCGCGTCTGGCGCGAGGGCTTCATCGCCGAGGCGCTCGTCCGCCAGGCCCGGCAGCCCACCCTGGACACCAGCGGCGAACGCCACACCGGCACCCTCACCCGCGACGACCTCGCCTCCTGGCGGGCGACCTACGAGACCCCGGCGACCTACGACTGGAACGGCTGGACCCTGTGCAAGGCGGGCGGCTGGAGCCAGGGCCCCGTCCTCCTCCAGCAGCTCGCCCTCCTCCCGCCCGAGCTGCCCGCCTACGGCTCCGCCGACTACGTCCACCTGCTCGTCGAGGGCTGCAAGCTCGCCATGGCCGACCGCGAGGCCTGGTACGGCGACGCCGCCCCCTGCGGCGTACCGGTCGCCGAACTGCTCTCCGAGGACTACAACGCCGCACGCCGCGCCCTGATCGACCCCGGCAAGGCCTCCCACGAGCTGCGGCCCGGCAGCCCCCTCGGCGCCGAGCCGCGCCTGAGCGCCCACGCCGGCGCCGTCGCCGCCGGGGAGCCCGGCTCCGACGCCATGGGCGTGGCGGGCGCGGGTGAACCCACGGTCGCCAAGAGCCCCACGTCCCCGGTGCCGGGCGAACCCGACGTCGACGCCGACGGCCTGACCCGCGGCGACACCTGCCACCTCGACATCGTCGACCGCTGGGGCAACATGGTCGCCGCGACCCCCTCCGGCGGCTGGCTCCAGTCCAACCCGGTCGTGCCCGAGCTGGGCTTCCCCCTCGGTACGCGCCTCCAGATGACCTGGCTGGAGGAGGGGCTGCCGAACTCGCTCACCCCGGGCCGCCGCCCGCGCACCACACTGACCCCCTCGCTCGCCCTGAGGGACGGCGTCCCCGTGCTGGCCTTCGGCACGCCCGGCGGCGACCAGCAGGACCAGTGGCAGACGCACTTCTTCCTCGCGGTGGCGCTGCGCGCGTCCGTCCGCGGCGGCCTCGACCTCCAGGGCGCCATCGACGCCCCGAACTGGCACAACGACTCGTTCCCCGGCTCCTTCTTCCCGCGCGGCATGCGGCCGGGGTCGGTGACCGTCGAGTCGCGCATGGATCAGGAGGTCGTCGCCGAGCTGCGCCGCCGCGGCCACGAGGTCACCGTCGCCGACGCCTGGTCCGAGGGCCGCCTGTGCGCGGTGGCCCGCGACCCGCGCACCGGCGTCCTGTCGGCGGCGGCCAACCCGCGCGGCATGCAGGGCTACGCCGTCGGCAGGTGACGTCCAGGGGCGGAACCGTGAGTGGGACGGTGGGCGGAACCGTGAGTGGGACGGTGGGTGGAACGGGGGGTGGGACGGTGGGTGGAATCGCTGTTTTCATGGTGATTCCACCCACAGTTCACCTGCGCAGAACGCGTTGTCAGTGGGGCGTGTTCTCATGGAGACATGATCGATACAGCAACAGAAAGCATCGACGACTTTCTGACCCGCAATGTCACCCAGCAGCTCCTGACCGACGTGGAGCGGACCGTCCGCGCCGCTGCCGCCGCCGAGATAACGCCCCGTTTCCGGCAGCTCGCCGCCCACGAGATCGAGCAGAAGAGCGCTCCGCACGACCTGGTCACGGTCGCCGACAAGCGCGCCGAGCAGTACCTCACCCGCGAGCTGACCGCCCTGCTGCCCGGCTCCGTCGTGGTCGGCGAGGAAGCGGTCGCCGCCGACCCCGCGACGTACGAGGCGGTCCGGGGCGCGGCCCCCGTCTGGATCGTCGACCCGGTCGACGGCACCCGCCAGTTCGTCCACGGCGACCCCGGCTTCTGCACCCTCGTCGCCCTCGCGCTCGACGGCGTGGTCCTCGCCTCCTGGACGTACGCGCCCGCCCTCGGGGAGTTCGCCGTGGCGGTCCGCGGCCGGGGCGCGCGGCTCAACGGCAGGGTGCTGCCCGCCGGCGCGCCCGTGCCCGGCCGCGACCTGCGCGTCGCGACCTCGCACCCCGACTTCACCACCGACGAGCAGAAGCGGACCCTGCTGGGGCTGCGCACCGAAGGGGTCGCCCCGCGCCCCTGCGGCTCGGCCGGGCTCGAGTACCTGGCCGTCGCCCGCGGCGACCTCGACGCCGTCGCCTTCGGCTGGGAGCTGGCCTGGGACCACGCGGCCGGACTGCTCCTGGTCGAGGAGACCGGTGGCGCGCACCTCACCCGCGACGGCGTCCCCTTCGCGATCACCGGGGGCAACGCGCTGCCCTTCACCGCGGCACGCGACGCGGCGACGGCGCGCCGCGTCGCCGGACTCCTGGCCGGCGGCGCCTGAGCGCGTCCGCCGGGCGCGGGACGACACCCGCGCCCGGCGTTGTCGGTGCTCAGGCATATCCTGTGCGGGCAGTGGCCGTCGGCTGACGAAGGAGTCCGAAGGTGCCGTCGATGCTCGATGCCGTCGTCGTGGGTGCGGGGCCGAACGGACTGACCGCCGCGGTCGAACTGGCCAGGCGGGGCATGTCCGTGGCCCTGTTCGAAGCGGAGTCCACCGTCGGCGGCGGCGCACGCACCGAGGAGCTGACGCTGCCCGGCTTCCGCCACGACCCGTGCTCGGCGGCGCACCCGCTGGGCGTCAACTCCCCGGCGTTCAGGGCGATGCCGCTGGAGCGGTACGGACTGCGCTGGGACCAGCCCGAGCTGCCGATGGCCCACCCGTTCCCCGACGGCACGGCCGCCGTCCTGTCCCGGTCCGTCGCCGAGACCGCCGCCTCCTTCGGGCCGCGCGACGCCGGTGCCTACCGGCGCATGGTCGAGCCGCTGCTCCCGCGCTGGGACACCCTCGTGCGGGACTTCATGTCGCTGCCGCTCAGCGCCCTGCCCCGGGACCCGGTCACCCTCGCCCGGTTCGGGCTGCTCGGCCTGCCACCCGCCACCTGGGCGATGCGCCGCTTCCGCGACGAGCGGGCCCCCGCCCTCTTCGCCGGGCTCGTCGCCCACACCATCGCCCCGCTCAGCGGCTTCGCGACGTCCGCGATCGGCCTCGTCTTCGCTCTCGCCGCCCACGCGCGCGGCTGGCCCCTCGTCCACGGCGGCACGCAGTCCCTCTCCGACGCCCTCGCCGCGTACCTGAAGGACCTCGGCGGCACCGTCCACACCGACTACGAGGTGAAGCGGCTCGACGACCTGCCGCCCGCGCGCGCCTACGTCTTCGACACCTCGCCCACCGCCCTCGCCCGGATCGCGGGGCTCGGCCGCTACTACGACCGGTTCCGCTACGGACCCAGCGTCTTCAAGATCGACTACGCGCTCGACGGCCCGGTCCCGTGGACCGCGAAGGAGGCCAGGGTCGCGGGCACCGTGCAGGTCGGCCCGTACCGCTCCGACATCGGCAAGGCCCTGCGCGCCGCCTCGGTCGAGAACCGGGCGCCCGAGGTGCCGTTCCTCATCACCGTGCAGCCGAGCGTCGTGGACGCCACGCGCGCGCCCGAGGGCAAGCACACGTTCTGGGCGTACGGCCACGTCCCCAACGGCTGGGACGGCGACCTGACCGACGCCGTCGAGCGCCAACTGGAGCGCTTCGCCCCGGGCTTCAGGGACCTGGTGCTCGCCCGCGCCACCGCGGGCCCGCCCCGACTGGCCGTGCGCAACGCCAACTACGTGGGCGGCGACATCGCCTGCGGCTCGGTCGGCGGACTCCAGCTCCTGCTGCGCCCCAAGCTGTCCCTCTCCCCGTACACGACCCCCCACCCGGCCGTCTTCATCTGCTCGTCGGCGACACCGCCGGGGCCCGGCGTGCACGGCATGTCCGGGCACAACGCGGCGAAGGCCGTGTGGCGCAGGCTCCGCGCGTCATGAGCACCCGATTGACCCTCGTCCTTGGCGACATCACACGGCAGGACGTGGACGCCGTGGTGAACGCGGCGAACTCCTCCCTGCTCGGCGGCGGCGGGGTCGACGGCGCGATCCACCGGCGCGGCGGCCCTGACATCCTCGCCGCCTGCCGCGCGCTGCGCGCCTCGCACCACGGGAAAGGTCTGCCGACCGGGCAGGCCGTCGCCACCACGGCGGGGCTGCTCCCGGCCCGGCACGTCATCCACACCGTCGGGCCGCGCTGGTCGGCGACCGAGGACCGGTCGGAGCTGCTCGCCTCCTGCTACCGGGAGTCGCTCAAGGTCGCCGCCGGGCTCGACGCCCGTACGGTGGCGTTCCCGGCGATCTCCACCGGAATCTACGGCTGGCCGCTGGACGACGGGGCGCGGATCGCCGTCGAGACGGTCCGCGAGACCGCCTCGCCGACGGTGGAGGAGGTGCGGTTCGTCGTCTTCGACGACCGGGCCCATGAGGCGTTCGCCCGGCATCTCACCTGAGCCCCGCGTCTTCTCGGGTCGCCTGCGCCTTCCCGGGTCGCTCGCGTCTTCTCGGACCGCTCGCGTCTTCTCGGGTCGCCTGCGTCTTCCCGGGTCCCCTGCGTTTCTCGGGTCGCCTGCGTCTTCTCGGACCGCTGGCGTCTTCTCGGACCGCTGGTGTCTTCTCGGACCGCCTGAGCCTTCCCGGGTCGCCCGTGTTTCTCGGACCGCTCGCGTCTTCTCGGGTCGCCTGCGCCTTCCCGGGTCCCCTGCGTCTTCCCGGACCGCCTGCGCCTTCCCGGGTCGCCTGCGTCTTCTCGGACCGCCCGTGTTTTCCCGGGCCGCCTCCGCCTTCTCGGGCCGCCTGCGTCTTCCCGCGTCGCCCGCGTCCTCCCGGACCGCCCGCGTCTTCCCGGTCCGCCCGCGTCTTCCCGGTCCGCCCGTGTTTCCCCGGACCACCCACCCCTCGCGGTGCACGCCGTTCACCAAGTGACGGGCAGCTCCCGCAGGCCGAGGACGATGGTCCGCGTGGTGGGGACGAGGTCCTTCTCCGCGACGGCGAGGCGCAGGGTGGGCACCCGGCGCAGCAGCGTCCCGAGGATCGCCCGCAGCTCCACGCGGGCCAGCGTCTGGCCGAGGCACTGGTGCACGCCGAACCCGAACGCCAGGTGGCGGCGGGCGTCCCGGTCGAGATCGAGGGTGTCGGCGTCCGTGCCGAACAGGCCGGGGTCGCGGTTCGCCGTGGACAGCATGCACAGTACGCCCTCGCCCGCCGCGACGGTCACCCCGCCGATCTCGACGTCCCGCGTCGCGGCGCGGGCGAGCCCCAGGTGGATGATGGTCAGGTGCCGCAGCAGTTCCTCCACCGCGCCGGGGACCCGCGCCGGGTCCGCCCGGAGGCGGGCGGCCGTCCCGGGGGCGCGGAGCAGCGCGTACACGGAGACCGCCGTCATGTTCGCCGTCGACTCGTGTCCCGTGACCAGGAGCAGGAAGCCCAGCGAGGCGACCTGCTGCGCGGTGAGGTCGGCGCGGGCCGCGAGCCGGCTGAGGATGTCGTCGCCGGGTTCGCGGGTCTTCAGCTCGGCGAGGCGTTCGAGGTAAGAGGTCAACTCGGCGTGCGCTGCGCTCACTTCGCCTTGCGAGGCGGTGTTGTCCAGCAAGGTGCGACTGAGCGACTGGAAGCGGTCGTGGTCCGAATAGGGCACGCCGAGCATCATGCAGATCACCAGCGAGGGGATCGGCAGGGCGAAGTCCCGCACCAAATCGGCCGGTTGGCCGCCCGCGAGCAGCGCGTCGAGCTGTGCGTCGACGATCCGCTGGATGCGGGGGCGCAACTCCTCCACGCGGCGCACCAGGAAGTCCTTGGCGACCATGCGGCGCAGACGTGCGTGCTCCGGGTCGTCCATGCGGATGAAACTCGGTCGCTGGGTGGCCAGTTGGCGCTGAGCGGCGGAGAGGAACGGAAAGCCGGGCGTCCGCGCGTCGGCGCTGAACCGGGCGTCGGACAGCACGGCCCGCACCTCCTGATACCCCGTCACCAGCCAGCAGGGCGAACCGTCCGGCAGGACGGCGCGGGTGACCGGGGCTTGCCGGGCCGCCTCGGTGTAGGCCGGGGGCGGGGTGAACGGGCAGGTCCCGTACGGCGCGGGCAGGGTGAGCGGGACGGGCGGGGCGGAGGTCATGACGGGGGAGCGCCTTCCATGGACCTGACGGAAGCGGAAGCGGGTGCGGGTGCGGGTGCGGGTGCGGGAGCGGTAGGGGGAGGGGGAGCGGTGAGCTGGATGGCGCCGCTGGGGCACAGCGCGGCGGCGAGGCGCAGCCGCTCCGTCACCTCGGGCCGCTCGTCGACGAGCGTGACCAGCCCGTCCTCGTCGTGCGCGAACACCTCGGGGACGGTGGACACGCACTGACCGGCGCTGCAACAACGCCCCGTGTCGACGCGCACCGTGGGCCCGTCACCGGGCGTGCGCAGCGTGTTCAGCGTCGTACACGCCATGGCGCACTGGCCCACCAGGACGAGCAGTTCGAGCAGCTCGGGCGGGGTGAACAGTCCGGCCAGCTCACACCACATCGCCTCGGGGAGAGGGGTGCCCACCGCGAGCGGGTCCACCGCGCGCAGCGCCACCGCCTCACGCGCGCTCCAGCCGTACGGGGCCTCACCCGCGGCCGGGACCGGTTCCGGGGCGGCGGTGGCGGCGACGGCGGCCTCCGGGACGCCGAGGTCCCGCGCATGGGCCTCGTGGCGGGCGCGTACGAACGGGGAGCGCAGGCGGTGCGCGGTGCGCAGCATCACCAGCTCACGCAGGCGCGGCTCCAACAGGGCCTGATGGGTGAGCACTTGGGCCAGATGCAGCCAGGCCTCGGCGAGCGGCGGATGGTGGGCGAGCGTACCGAACAGGTTCTCGCGGCCGGACCCGTCCCGATGGGAGGCGTGCAGCAGTTCACGCAGCGCGGACGGCCACGCGTGCGGGGGCAGCGGGGCGATGCGCGGCGTCACCACGAGCACACCACCACCCCGGCGCTGGCCCCGCTCGCGAACCCGAACAGGCCGACGAGATCGCCCCGTTGGAGGCGTCCGGACTCCGAGGCGGTGGCGAGCTGCAGCGGGATGGTGTTCGTGGCGACGTTGCCGTGGGTCGGGAACGTCGGCTGGATCCGGTCCACGTCCACGCCCACCCACTCGCAGGCCACCTTCGTGAACGCGACGGACGGCTGATGGATGCAGATTAGGTCCAGGTCCGCCGTGGCCACCCCGAGGGAGCGCACGGCGGCCCGTACGCGCTGCGGCAACCCCGCGAAGGAGGCGACGAGTTGCGCCGAGTCGATGTGCAGACGGCCCAGGGCGCGATGACGGGCGTACGGGTTCGGGAGGGTGGCGGCGGGCCAGCCCCACGAGTTGGCGAAGAAGCGCGCGCCGAGCACGCCGGGCCGCTCGGACACCTCCATGAGCAGGGCGGACCCCATGTCACCTGTGCTCAGGCTGGGCAGCGCCGTCAGGACGTCGTCCTGGGTGTCGACCGCCCACCGGCTCTCCCGGGTCGAGACCTCCGCGGTGGTGATCAGGACGCGCCGGTACTGGCCCGCCCTGATGAACGCGTCGGCGACCTCGATGGCGTTGAGGACACCGTTGCAGGCGTTCTTCAGGTCGAACACCGGGCAGCCCAGGCCGACCTTGTCGGCGACGACATGGGCGGTGGCGGGCTCCTCCATGTCGGCGAGGATGCCCGTGAAGATCAGCAGATCGATGTCCGCGGCGGCCACACCCGACCTCGTGAGGAGCGTCCGCGCGGCGTGCGCGGCCAGGTCGGACGGCTGCTCGTCGGCGTCCGCGACGGTCCGTTCGAGCAACCCGTACATGTGCTGGAGCACGCCACGGCCCAGGGTGACGTCCGGACTGTGGGCGCGGAAGCGGTCCTCCGCCTCGCCGACGGTCTGGCGGCCGGACGGCACGTGCACGGCCACATGGGAGAGGGAACTGTACGCGGTCATGGGGATGCGCTCTTTCCTGCGAAGGACACGGCGGACGGCCCGGCATGGTCGGCGGCGTGGCACGGCCGGGGTCACACCGGGACGAACACGAGCACGACGTTGTGCCCGCCGAAACCGAAGGAGTGGCTGACGGCGGCCCGCACCCGCTGCGTCCGCGGCGCCCCGGTCACGCAGTCGAGGGGGAACCCGAGGTTGTCCGGCGTCAGGTTGGCGACCGGCGGCACCGTGCCGTGGTGGACCGTCAGCGCGGTGACGGCCGCCTCGACGGCCCCGGCCGCGCCCAGGCTGTGGCCGAGCACGCCCTTCGGCGCTGTCACGCTGGGGCCGTGCGGCAGGACCCGGCCGATGAGTTCCGCCTCGGTCCGGTCGTTGAGCGGGGTGGACGTGCCGTGCGCGTCGACGTGGTCGACGTCGCCGGGGGACAGGCCGGCCTCCGCGAGCGCGGCGCGCAGGGCCGTCTCCGCGACGACGCCGCCCGGCGCGGGCGCCGTCGGATGGTGGGCGTCGGTGGACTGACCGGCCCCCGCGAGCAGCGCGTAGCCGCGCCGGCCCCGGGCCCGGGCGTCCGCCGCGCGCTCCAGGACACAGACCGCGGCGCCCTCCGCCATGACGAAGCCGTCCCGGTCGGCCGCGAACGGCCGCGACGCGGCGGCGGGGTCGCCGCCCCGCGCCGACAGCGCGCCCATGCGCTGGAAACCGGTCGTGACGACCGGGCCCACGGCCGCCTCGGAGCCACCGGCGACGGCGATGTCGCAGGCCCCGCTCAGCAGCAGGTCACGGGCGACGACCAGGGCGCCGGCCCCCGAGGCGCACGCCGACTGCGTCGCCAGCGACGGGCCGCGCGCGGCGAGGTCAAGAGCCACCTCGCCCGCCGCCATGTTGGGGATCAGCATCGGCACGAGCGTCGGCGCCACCAGTTCGGGCCCGCCCTGGTGGAAGCGGAGCGTCTGGTCCTCCAGGTGCCCGGCGCCCGCGAGCCCCGAGCCGATGACCACGGCGACGCGCGCGCCGTCCCAGCCGGTCCCCGGGGTCAGCCCCGCGTCGGAGACGGCCTCCCGGGCGGCGAGCACGGCGAGCCGGGTGAAGTCGCCCATGCGCCACGCCTTGCCACCGCCGATCCGGCCCAGGGCGGGCGGGAGTTCGGGGACGCGGCAGGAGAAGTCGACGGGGCAGCCCTTCAACTGGGGGTCGCGGGTCGCCGTGGACGTGCCGCGCAGCAACCCGTCCCAGGTGGCCTCGCGACCGGCACCGGCCGGGGTGAGCAGGCCCAGACCGGTGACGGCGACACAGCGGTCCGGTGTGGTCATCGGGCCCCCGCCGCGGTGCGCTTGCCGGTGAGGGTGGCGGTCAGTCCGGCGACGGTGGTCCGCTTCGTGGCCTCGGACTCGGCCACCGGCACGCCCAGGCGCTCCTGGAGGGCGAGGGCGAGTTCGGCGAGCGCGAGGGAGTCGAGGTCCAGGCTTTCCAGGGTGGCGTCGGGGCGGACGCGGGCCGGGTCGATCTCGAACTTCTCGGTGAGCAAGGCGATGAGGGCGGACCCTTCCGGGGACTGTGCGGACATGGCGAACCTTCCAGACTGATGTGAGGGGGGCCGAGCGGATGGGGCTCGGGGATGTGGTGCGGATGGGGGTGCGTGGAGGGGCCGGACGCTGTGCGCGGTGTGGCTCGGAGGCGTTGGGGGCGGTGCGGGCGTTGCGGGCGTCGAGAGTCATGGCCCAGCTCCCTTACGCGAAACGGATGGTGACGCGGTGTCAGGGGCAGGCCGTGGCGGGCGCGGCGTCGGTGCCGACCGGTGTCACACCCGCGTCGACCGGCGCGACCGCCGGCAGGTCCGGCCAGAGCAGCGTCGCGGAGGCCCAGGTCAGGCCCGCGCCGAACGAGGTGAGCAACACCTTCGCCCCTACGTCCAGTTCGGCGCGCGACGCGGCGTCGGCGAGGGCCAGCGGCAGGGAGGCGGCGCCGGTGTTGCCGACCCGCTCGATGTTGCTGACCTGTCGGGCGGCGGGCAGCCGCAGCCGCTCGCCGACCGCGTCGAGGATCCGGGCGTTGGCCTGGTGGGCGACGAACCGGTCCACGTCGTCGGTGCTCCAGCCGGTGCGGGCGAGGACCCGCCGCGACGACTCGGTCATCCGGACCACCGCGTGCTGGTACACGGCACGGCCGGCCATCCGGAAATGCCGGTCGGCGGGGGCGTCACCGAGGGGCCCGGCGCGTTCGGCCGCGCCCCCGCCCGGGACCTGGATCAGCTCGTGCCCACTGCCGTCGCTGCCCAGGTCGAACGCGAGCAGGCTGCCCGGCTCGCCGTACGTGCCCCGGCGCAGCAGCACGGCGCCCGAACCGTCGGCGAAGACCACACCGGCGGCCCGGTCGGCGGGGTCCACGAGCGTCGAGTAGACCTCGGCGGCGACCAGCAGCACCCGGCGCGCGTGCCCGGCGGCGAGCGCCCCGGCCGCCGCGGCCAGGCCGTAGCCGAAGCCGCTGCACGCCGCCGCGACGTCCCAGGCGGCCACCGGACCGAGCCCGAGCCGGGCCGCGAGGTGCGGCGCCATCGCGGGCATCGGCCGGTCCGGCGTCGAGGTCGCCACGAGGACGGTGTCCGGCTCGGGGCCCTCCAGGCCGGCCAGCACCCGGCCGGCCGCCTCCAGCGCCAGGTCACCGGTGCGGACCCCGGTCCCCGCCCAATGGCGGGTGGCGACGCCGGTACGCCGCCGCACCCAGGCGTCGTCGACGCCCCAGGCGGCCGGAAGCTCGGCGTTCGGGACCCGGCGCGGAGGCACACAGCCCGCGAGCCCTTCCAGAACCGCGGCCGTGCGGTCAGAAGGAGCCCCTGCGGGACGGTCGGCTACGGTCACTCGAACCTCGCTCTGTTCCTGGTGACGGCCGCGTACGACCGCCGGGGAAACGAATCAGCGGCACGACTGTAGGCACAGAAAAGAACCCCGAAAACCAGTCATATCGTCCCAACAGCGCGGCTGATTTGTCGTGTTGGCTCATTCCTCGCAGGTCAGGGGCGCGCGTTGCGCGAGGGGGGCGGGCGAACCACCTTCGCGCGCCCCTCTCGTGTCACCCGGAGGGGTGTGCGCGCCCGTGTGCGGGAGGCGGCCCGGTGACCGGTGGGCGCCCTGAGGGTCGGCGCGGTCGAACGCCCCCGGCCGCGGCCGGAGTTGCATTACCTTGGCCGCAGGTGAACAGGCCGTTCCCGGCGGTGCGGCCGGAACGGAGCCCGTCGTGGAACAGGAACCCTGGGTCGGTCTGTCCGACGCCGTGCGCGGTGTGCGGCAGGAGCTCGAAGCGGCCCTCGATGACGGCAAGGATCAGCGCATCCTCTTCGAACTCGGCCTGATCGAGATGGAGTTCGGTGTGGATGTGCGCAAGGACAGGTCCGCCCAGGCCGGTGTGAAGGTATGGGTGGTGAACGCGTCGGCGGGCGGTGCGGGCGGCAGTACCGCCACGAGTCGGCTCAAGGTCACGCTCAACCCCGTGGACGAGGAGGGCAAGGCTGCCCGCATCGCCTCCCGGAAGGGCACCCCGCCACCCCCGCCGCCGGTCTCCTGAACGCGGCGTGAGCGCCCGGTGACGAAGGCCGGGGCGAGGAAAGGGGGGTGCGGTGATGCGGTACGACGCGGGGGACCGGGTCATGACCGTCTGGGGCGGGCAGTACGGGTCCGGTTATCTGATCGCGCCGCGGCTCGTCCTGACGGCCGCGCATGTCGTCGCGGGCGGCCCCCACGTCCAAGTGCAGCCGCTCGACGCCGAGTCCACCGGACAGGCGGGGGGCACGGACACCTCGTGGCTGCCCTGCGAGGTGGTCTGGCGCCGTGACGACGACACCGTCGACGCGGCCCTGCTCCGTGTCACCGCGGACCCCCGGCGTACCCCCGTCGTCGGTGACGTACAGCGGTGGGGGCGGCTGACCGGGGGCGACCGGGGCGAGCCGTGGCAGGCCATCGGCTTCCCCGACATCGCCCCCGTCGTGGCGGGCCGGCGCGACTGCGAACACCTCTCCGGGACCATCAACCTGGGAGGGCGCAGGCGCGGTCGTCGCTACGCCGCCGTCATCGACGGGAACGCTCCGGGCGATCTGGGCGACTCCCCCTGGTCCGGTACCTCGGGCGCCGCCCTGTTCTGCGGTGATCTCCTGACCGGCGTCATCATCGTCGATCCCGCGCACTGGCGGCACGGCAGGGTCGAGGCCGTACCCGTCGAACTCCTCGCCGCCGACCCCGAGTTCCGCCGCCTGGTCGAAGAGGCGTCCGGCACCCCGTTGACCGTGGAGTCCGTGGAACTGGCACCTCTTCTCGCCCCGCATCTGCCCTACCGTCCCGTCACACCGCTGGGGTTGCTCCGCGCGGACGCCGAGACCGTGCCGTTCCACGGGCGGGAGGATCTGCTCGCCGAGGGCGAGGAGTGGTGCACGGCACGGCCCGCGGGCGCCGAGGACGTGTCCCTGCTCCTGCTCACCGGAGCCGGCGGTCAGGGCAAGACCCGCTTCGCCCGCGAACTGACCCGGCGTATGCGCGCGCACGGCTGGATCGCCGGTCTGCTCGCCGAGACCACGCCCACCGAACGGACCCTGCGGGCGCTGACGCGGTCACAGGCTCCCGTCCTGTTGGCGGTCGACTACGCGGAGGGCCGCTCCGGAGCGCTCGGCGCCCTGCTCGCCGCGCTCGCCGAGCGCCGCGGAGGCCGGGCGCTGCGTCTGCTCCTGCTGGCCCGTGGCTCCGGTGAATGGTGGGGGACGCTGCGCGCACGCCACCCGACGGCGGCCGAACTGGCCCGGCCCGCACGCACTCTGCCCGCGCTGGACCCCACCGACGGCCAGGCCGATGTCCACCGCGCCGCGGTCGTCGACGCCTTCGCCGCGGCCCTGTCCCGCCTCGACCAGTACGAGGGCACCGAGTGGGCGCCGCTCGCCGAGGCGCTGCACGGTCCTGCGGACCACGAAGAGGGCGGCATGTGCACGCCCACCGCCCTGGAGCGGCACAGGGACCTGCTGGTCGCCCTGTTGCAGAGCGGCCCCGAACCGGTGCCGGAACGGGCGGGCGCCGGACATGGCACCGAAGCGGCCCTGCTCGACCACGAGTGGCGTTACGGGGACAGGGTCGCCGCCGCGCGTGGTCTGACACTGTCCGAGCGGGCGCGGCGCCGGGCGGTCGTCGTCGCCTGCCTCGTCCGCCCCGCCGGTGAGTCCGACGCGTTGACCGCCCTGCGCGCGATGCAGGGGCTGCGGGATCAGTCGGAGGACCGCCTCCTGGAGGTGGCGGGTTGGCTCGCCGCTCTCTATCCGCCGGGCGATGCCGCGCTCGCCTGGGACTCGCCGCGCCCCGACCGGCTCGCGGAACACCACGTGGCCGAGACGGTCCGCGTCTTCCCGGACCTGCTCGACACCTTCCTGCCCGCACTGCCCGCCCGCCTCTCCTACCAGGCCCTCATCGCGCTCGGCCGCGGCTGGCAGCAGGAGCCCGACCTCGGCGAGAGCGTCACCCGGCTCATCGCGGCGCACGGCCCCCGGCTCGGCCCCGTCGCGGTGGCGGCCGTCTCCGAACTGACGGACCCCGCGCCCGTCGTCCGCGCCGTCGACCTGCTCCTCACGCCGGCGAAGCTCCCGCACGACATGCTCGTCGCGATGCTCCACGTCATGCCCGAGCACAGTGAGGCCCTGCGACGGGCCGCGCTGCACATCGCGTACGTGCTCGTCAAAGGCTTGATGAAGGAGCTCTCCGACGGGAGCGGCGAGGAGGATCGGGGCGAGCTCCTGTCCGACCTCGTGGTGGCTCTCGAACAGCTCACCTGGCGGCTGACGCAGGGCGGTGTCGCACGCGCCCGCCAGGACACCGAGAACACCGATCACCTGTTCCAGCTCTTGCAGGGGGTGGCCGCCACCCTCGTACGGGAACAAGGGGAGGAGCACACGCCCTGCCTGGTGACCGCGCTCAGCCTGTCGGCCCTCAATCTGGCCGACACCGGGCGCGCGCAGGAAGCCCTTCCCCTTGCCGACGAGGCCGTCCGCACAGGACGTACCGCCCTCGACGCCCAGGACGGCCTCAGCCGACTGCTCGGAGCGCTCAACACCCGGGCCCTGGTACTCGGCAGACTTGGCCGCCACGACGAGGCGGTGGCCTCGCTCGAAGAGATCGGCGAGCACCTGAAGGACCCCGAGGCCCGGATCTCCGCGGTCCAGTCGTACGGCTGGCAGGGCAACCTCGCGAGCGAACTGGACCTGGCCGGACGGCCCGAGGAGGCGGCGGAGGTGTTCGACCGCACGCTCCCACGCGCCCGGCAGCGGGCACGGTCCGTCCCGGACAGCGGCCGCGCCGAACTCGGCAGCGTTCTCACCCAGGCGGCCGAGGTCCGGATGCGCGCCGGACAGCCCGCCGCCGCGCTGACGTTGATCGAGGAGGCGCTCGGCTGCCTGCGCCCCCTGGCCCGCAGGACACCGGAACCGTACGCCCGCCACGTCGTCCGCCTCCTGGAGATGACCGCCACCTGCACGCGGGAGGCCGGTGACAGCGGGGCCGCCGCCGAAGCGCTGGCCGAGGCCGAACAGTGGTGCCGCGCCCGCGCTCCGCACGATGCGACGATCCGCCCACGCCTGGTCGAGGTGCTCAGGAAGCTGACCGCGGTCCGCCGTGGCCGGGGCGAGTACCGACTGGCCCTGCGTGCGGCCAACGGAGCCGTACAGATCCTGCTCGACCTCGCCGAGGAGCCCGACGGCCAGGGCGGTCCTGACGAACTCTTCGACGCCCTCCTGGAGTTGGAGAAGGCGTTCGACGCATTCGGTGCTCCCGGGCGGGCCCTCAGCACCCTCGACCGGGCGACGGAGCTGTACGACGCGGGCGCGCGCTCCACGGCCCGGCCCGGCCTCGACCGGTCCGACCTGCTGAACCGGCGCGGCAACCGGCGTGCCGCGCACGGTGACCGGGAGGGCGGTCTCGCCGATGTGGCCGAGGCCGTCCGGCTGCGCCGCGAGGTCGCCGGGCACGTCCCCGACGGCAGGCTGCGGCTCGCCCTGAGCCTGTCGGATCTCGCCTGCCGGCATCTGCCCGACCGGGCGGCGCAGGGCTTGGCCCCGGCCCGCGAGGCCGTACGCATCCTGCGTGACGAAGCCGTGCACGGCAGGGCCACGGCTCTCGATCTCAACAATGCTGTCGTCAACCTGGTCGGCCTGCTCCTTGCCACCGGGCACCCGGCGCAGGCGCTGGAGGTGGTCGACGATGCCCTGAACGCCGGGCAGAGCCCGCCGAACACCGAGCGTGCCGCGCTGCTGTGGGCGCTCAGAGCCGAGGCGCTGACCGGTCCGCACCGCCCTGAGGAGAGGGCGAGCGCGGCGCGGCGGGCCGTGGACCTGTACGCGACGCACGCCCGGCAGGCCGACGCGCCGTCCACCGAGAACCCCCGCGGCCCGGCGCTCGCCTTCGTGTGCCTCGGTGAAGCTCTCCTGGTGCTCGCACGGGCCTCGGACGACGTCGATCAGGAGCGGCTGCGGGAGGCGGTCGGCGTGCTGGCGGGGGCGCTGCGGCTCACCTTGCACACCGGGATGACCGATCTGGCCGCCCGTGCGGTGTCCGCGCTGCGTTCCGTCGAAGCCCCCGCATCCGCCCCCGGGAAGGGCGACGGAACCGGCTGACCTCCATGTCGGATTCTCGCCAGCCGACCCGCTCACCATCCATGATCCTTGAACCATGCCCACCGACAAGGCACCCGACAAGGCACCCGACAAGGCACTCGACAAGGCACCCGACAAGGCACCCGACAAGGAACTCGACACGGCACCCGACAAGGCACTCGACAAGGAACTCGACACGGCCCCCGGCGACCCGCGCACTCCGGCGGAGGCCGGGACCGCCGCCATGCACACCGACACCGAGCGGTGTGTCCGCGCGGTGCAGGCCAAGGACACCCGGTTCGACGGGGTGTTCTTCACCGCCGTCCTGACCACCCGCATCTACTGCCGCCCCGGCTGCCCCGTCGTGCCGCCCAAACCGCGGAACATGGTGTTCTACCCGAGCGCCGCCGCCTGCCAGCAGGCCGGGTTCCGGGCCTGCAAGCGTTGCCGGCCCGACACCAGCCCCGGCTCGCCCGAGTGGAACCAGCGCGCCGACCTCACCGCCCGCGCCATGCGGCTCATCGCCGACGGGACCGTGGACCGCGAGGGCGTCCCGGGCCTCGCCCGCCGCCTCGGCTACAGCGCGCGCCAGATCGAACGGCAACTGCTCGCCGAACTCGGCGCGGGACCGCTCGCCCTCGCCCGCGCCCAGCGCGCCCAGACCGCGCGGCTGCTCATCGAGACCACCGGGCTGCCCATGGCCGACATCGCGTTCGCCGCCGGGTTCGCCTCGATCCGCACCTTCAACGACACCGTCCGCGAGGTCTACGCACTCGCCCCGGGCGAGCTGCGCGCACGGGCCCCCAAGGGCCTGCCGAGCGCACCGGGCGCGATCACGCTCCGGCTGCCGTTCCGCGCGCCCCTCCACCCCGACAACCTCTTCGGACACCTCGCGGCGACCGCCGTACCGGGCGTCGAGGAGTGGCGCGACGGCGCGTACCGGCGCACGCTCCGCCTGCCCCACGGCCACGGCGTCGTGGCCCTGACCCCCGGCGTCCAGCACATCGGCTGCCGTCTGGTCCTCACCGACCAGCGTGATCTGACCGTCGCCATCAGCCGTTGTCGCCGCCTGCTCGACCTCGACGCCGACCCGGTCGCCGTGGACGACCGGCTGCGCACCGACCCGCTGCTCGCGCCCCTCGTCGACAAGGCGCCGGGCCGCCGGGTGCCGCGCACCGTCGACGAGGCCGAGTTCGCCGTCCGGGCCGTGCTCGGGCAGCAGGTCTCCACCGCCGCCGCCCGCACCCACGCGGCCCGCCTCGTCCAGGCCCACGGCGAACGGATCGACGACCCCGACGGCGGCCTCACCCACCTCTTCCCGTCCCCGGCCGCGCTCGCCTCCCTCGACCCCGAGTCGCTGGCCCTGCCGCGCAGCCGCCGCACCACGCTCACCACACTCGTACGACAACTCGCCGACGGCGCGCTGGTGTTGGGTCCCGAGTCCGACTGGGACGAGGCCCGCGCGCGGCTCGGCGCACTGCCCGGCTTCGGGCCCTGGACCGTCGAGGTCATCGCGATGCGCGCCCTCGGCGACCCGGACGCCTTCGTCCCCACCGACCTCGGGATGCGGCGCGCGGCACGGGAGTCGGGACTGCCGCACACCCCGGCCGCCCTCACGGCGCGTGCGACGGCCTGGCGGCCCTGGCGGGCGTACGCCGTCCAGTACCTGTGGGCCACCGACAGCCACCCCGTCAACCACCTGCCCGCGTAAGGACGTACGGCCATGGAACGCAAGGAACACAAGCAGCACACCGTCATCGACAGCCCCTACGGGCCGCTCACCCTCGTCGCCACCGACGGCGCCCTGTCCGGCCTGTACATGACCGAGCAGCGCCACCGCCCCGCCGAGGAGACGTTCGGCGCGCGCGACGACCGGCCCTTCGGCGCCGCCGTCGACCAGCTCACGGCGTACTTCCAGGGCGAGTTGACCACGTTCGACCTGCCGCTGAACCTGCGGGGCACGCCCTTCCAGCGCGCCGTCTGGCAGCAGCTCCGGCGGATCCCGTACGGCGAGACCCGCACCTACGGCGAGCTGGCGGCGGCGCTCGGCAACCCGGCCGCCTCCCGCGCCGTGGGCCTCGCCAACGGCAAGAACCCCGTCGGCGTCATCGTGCCCTGCCACCGCGTCATCGGCGCGAGCGGCGGCCTCACCGGGTACGGCGGCGGCCTGGACCGCAAGCGCCGCCTGCTCGACTTCGAACGCGGCACCGCTCTCTTTTAGACCTCCTCGGCGGGGACCTCCGCGTCCACCGGCTTCGGGATGAGCAGCGAGGTGGACAGGGCCGCCACGATGAGGACGAGGCCCGCCACGACACCGGCGCCGTAGCCGCCGACGGACGACCCGTCGGCGGGGGCGACCGCGTCCATGACCGCGTAGAGGACGACGAAGCTGAGCCCCGCGCCCAGGTTGAAGCAGCCCGCGTTGAGACCCGGCAGGAAGCCCGGGTTCTCCTTGGGGGAGAGCAGGATGCCGAGCCCGTTCAGCATGATGTTGACCGTGCCCGCGTAGGTCGCTCCGAGGAGGATCGAGGCCGCCAGGAGCAGCCCCGGGGAATCCGCGCGCAAGGTCAGCAGCGCGAGCACCGTGGCGAGGGCGGTGGCGATCAGGCCGATGCGCAGCACGCGGCCGTAGCCGAAGGACGCAGCGAGCCGTCCCGCGAGGGGGCCCATGGCGAGGCCTGCGAGCGCGTAGGGCGTCAGCGTCCACCAGGTGGCGCCCTCGGCGCCGAGGCCGAGGCCGACGGCGGTGTCCTGGGCGAAGCCGGGCAGCAGGCCGTTCATGATGGCGAAGACGCCGGTCATCGTCAGCATCGTCGACAGCAGGATCGACCAGGTGGCGCGGCGCTTGAGCAGGTGTGTGGTGACGAGCGGGTGCGCGGCCCGCTTCTCCGTGCGCCAGAACGCCCAGAAGGCGAGCGCGGCCACGACGAGCAGGCCGAGGGTGAGCGGCCGGTTCGCGTCGGCCAGCTTGCCCGCCTCGTTGAAGGCGATCAGCAGGGCGCCGACGGAGACGACCAGGAGCGCGACGCCGGGCCAGTCCATGGGCGGGCGCTCGTCGGCGCGCGAGTCGGGCGCGAGGAACCGCACCAGCAGCGCGGCGAGGGCCGCGAAGCCGGTCATGACCCAGAAGATCGAGGCGTAGCCGTGGTGCTCGGCCAGCGAGCCGCCCGCGAACGAGTCGACGCCCGCGATACCGCCGTTGACCGCCGTGACCAGGCCGAGCAGGGTGCCGTACCGCTTCGGGTCGGGGACCTCGACACGCAGCATGATCAGCGCCAGCGGGATGGTGGGGCCCGAGGCGCCCTGGATGACGCGGCCCACGGCGAGCGTCCCGACGGAACCGGCGAGCGCGGAGATCACGCAGCCGACGGCCATCAGGACCATCATCCCGGTGAGCACCTTGCGCCGGCCGATCAGGTCGCCGAGGCGCGGCAGGAACAGCGAGAACAACGCGGCGGCCGTGAAGAAGGCCGTCTGGGTGACGCCGATCGCCGACGCGGTGGTGTGCAGCTCGTCCGCCATCGTGGTCAGGGCGGGGCTGAGCATCGACGCGTTGAGCTGGAAGGCGAAGCTGGCCGCGAGGAGCGCGACCATGAGGGCGCCGACCCTCGCCGGGCGGCTCGTGCGGGAGCCGTCGGCGGGGGTGTGGGGGGAGGCGGCGACGTTCATGCTGCGTGCTCTCCGTGCTCTCCGTGCTCACCGTGCTCACCGGGGGTTCCGATGCGCACGAGAGCGTCCACGACGAGGTCCCAGAAGCGCGCGTGGTCGAGCTCGACGGCGACCTGGGTGTGGCAGTCGGCGGGCGCGGGGGAGCGCAGGTCGGTCACGGTCATCCCGAGCGTGAGCGCGCCGCGCAGCTCGATGTCGACGGGTGCCTTGCGTACGGTCATGACGCCCGGGTCGATGACGTAGGCGACGGCGCACGGGTCGTGCACGGGCGGGTGCTCGAAGCCCTGGTTCTCCCGGTACGCCTCGCGGAAGAACTCCAGGAGCTCCAGGACGAACGCGGCGGGCTTGGTGCCCACGGCGGCGATCTGCTTCTCCACCTCGGGGGTGGCGAGGGCCTGGTGGGTGAGGTCGAGCCCGACCATCGTGACCGGCCACTTCTCGTTGAAGACGATGTGGGCGGCCTCGGGGTCGATGACGATGTTGAACTCGGCGACCGGGCTCCAGTTGCCCTCGTGGAAACCGCCGCCCATCAGCACGACCTCGCGCACGCGCTCCACGATCCGCGGTTCCTTGCGCACGGCCAGGGCGATGTTCGTCAGGCCCGCGGTCGGCACGATCGTGATTTCGCCGGGCTCGTGCGCCATGACGGTGTCGATGATGAGGTCGACGGCGTGACGGTCGTCGAGCTCGGTGGTCGCCTCGGCCAGCTCGGGCCCGTCCAGGCCGGTGTCGCCGTGGATGTCCGCGGCGGTCTCGATCTCGCGCACCAGCGGGCGCGCGCAGCCGGCCGCGAACGGCACCCCGGTGATACCGGCGATGGCCGCCACCGACAGGGCGTTGCGGGTCACCTTCTCCAGGGTCTGGTTCCCGACGACGGTGGTCACGGCGACCAGGTCGATGTCGGGATTGCCGTGCGCGAGCAGCATGGCGATCGCGTCGTCGTGCCCCGGGTCGCAGTCGAGAATGATCTTCCTGGCCAACGGAATGAGCCCCTTCGCTCCGGAGCGCCGTCGCTCCGGCTGGAAAAACTGTCCACGGAAAGCTCACCGGTCGCCACCCGGGTTGTCAACGCGCGTAGATGACCAAAAGGGGACGATCCGCTTTGTGGAGACCTCCGAAAGGTGATCGATCATTTCCCGGACAGCCATGGGCAGCGGACGCCTCCTGCGGTTATGGTCGCACCGGCGCGACTGCCTTGACGCGAGCAAGGCCGGAACAGCAAGGGGAGCAAGGTGGCGGACGCTGCACAGGCCGCGCGGCACGTGTTGATCGCGGCGGACAAGTTCAAGGGCTCGCTCACCGCGGTGCAGGTCGCCCAGCGGGTGACCGCGGGGCTGCGCCGGGTCGCGCCCGATATCGACATCGTGTCCGTGCCGGTCGCGGACGGCGGCGACGGAACGGTGGCGGCGGCGGTCGCCGCCGGGTTCGAACGCCGAGAGGTGCGGGTCACCGGTCCGCTCGGCGAGCCGGTGACCGCCGCGTACGCGCTGCGCGAGGGCACGGCGGTCGTGGAGATGGCGGAGGCGTCGGGCCTCCAGCTCCTGCCCGAGGGCGTCTTCGCCCCGCTCACCGCGACGACGTACGGCTCCGGCGAGGTCATCGCCGCCGCGCTCGACGCGGGCGCCCGCACGATCGTCTTCGGCGTCGGCGGCAGCGCCACGACCGACGGCGGCGCCGGCATGCTGGCCGCGCTCGGCGCCCGGTTCCTGGACGCCGCGGGCGCACCCGTCGGACCCGGCGGCGGCGCCCTCGCGACGCTGGCCTGCGCCGACCTGTCCGGCCTCGACGCCCGTCTCGCCGACGTGGAGATCGTTCTCGCCAGCGACGTCGACAACCCGCTCACCGGGCCCAAGGGCGCACCCGCCGTCTACGGCCCGCAGAAGGGCGCGACGCCCGAGGACGTGGCCGCGCTGGACGCCGCCCTCGCCCACTACGCGAAGGTGCTCGGCGAGAGCGGGTCCGTCGGCCCGAAGGCCCGGGAGCACGCCGCCTCACCGGGCGCCGGTGCCGCGGGCGGCGTCGGCTACGGGGCCCTGGTCGGCCTCGGCGCGAGCTTCCGGCCCGGGATCGAGGTCATGCTCGACGTCCTCGGTTTCGCGCCCGCCCTCGAAGGGGCCACGCTCGTGATCACCGGTGAGGGTTCCCTCGACGAACAGACCCTGCACGGCAAGGCCCCCGCCGGGGTCGCCGCGGCGGCGCGGGCCGCGGGCATCGAGGTCGTCGCGGTCTGCGGACGCCTCGCCCTGGACCCCGCGAGCCTCGGCCGTGCGGGGATCCGCCGCGCCTACGCCCTGACGGACCTGGAGCCGGACGTGGCCCGGTGCATCGCCGAGGCGGGGCCCATCCTGGAGGATGTGGCGGAGCGCATCGCGGGCGACTTCCTGAGCTGAGCGAGTGCGCCCGCGCGTCACCGGGTGCGGGTCTCGTCGTGGCTGGTCGCGCAGTTCCCCGCTGCGCCTCCAGGGGGCTGCGGCGAAGCCGCATGCCTCAGGGGCGCGGGGAACTGCGCGACCAGCCCCCACCGGCCCGCGGCCTGCGACGAGACCCGCCCCCCACGGCGAGAACCCCCCTCACCCGGCGGACAGCCGATACGCGTCGAGCGCCAGCGTCATCTCCATCAGATCCCGCGGCCGGGACAACGACCGCGAGGTCAACTGCTCAAGCCGCCGCAACCGGTTGAACACCGTGTTCCGATGGCAGTACAGCCGCCCGGCCGCCCGCCCGGCGGACCCCTCGCAGGCCAGCCACGCGTCCAGTGTCTCCAGGAGCACGGCCCGGTCCGCCGGTTCCAGGGACAGCAGCTCACCGAAGACCCCGGACACGAGCCGCTGTGCGAGATCCGGCTGGCTGACGACCAGTGCCGTCGGCATGCGCTGGTCCAGACGGACGACGCCGGTCGTCTCCGGCGGGCAGGTGCGCAGGGCGAGTTCGGCCAGGCGGCGCGCGTGCCCGAGCTCGGTGAGCCCGGTGACGACCGGACTGAGCCCGCCGGGCCCCGGGCAGCGCCCGTCGAGCAGCGCCGCCAGCTCGTCGAGGGTGCGGCCCGCGCCGAGCGCGACCACGCCCACCTCGCAGTCCGCGCGCATCCGCCACACGAACCGGAACCCCGGGTCCTGGATGCGCCGGTGGAACGCCTCCCGTCCGTCCCGTCGCTCCACCCGCAGCACCACGACCGTGTACGGGCCGTGCTCGGGCAGATCGAGCCCGGCCGCCGCCCGCGCCGCCAGACCCGGCGTGGGGCGGCCCTCCAGGAGCGCGTCGAGCAGGGCCTGCATCTGCTCGTCGGTGCGGCGCCGCAGCTCCAGCTCGGTGGCCCGGTACGCCTCCGACGCCGCCTCGGCCTGCGCGTCCACCGCCGCCCACACCATCGTCGCGGAACGCATCAGCGCGGAGAGCCGGTCCGGTTCGCCGCCCGCGCTCTCCATCAGGGCGTCCCAGACGAGATAACCCGCGTTGCGGTAGGCGTGCACGAGCAGATCGAGGGGGAGGCCCTGCCCGGCCCGGCGCCGGCCCGCCTCCTCCGCGTAGGCCAGATCCCGGCGCGCTGACTCCGGCGGCGCCGAGATCGTCTCGATGCCGATCCGGATCGCCTCCTCGGCCTCCCGCCACTGGACGTCGTAGGGCAGCACCCGCGCGTACACGTCGGAGTACGCGAACAGTTGCCGCAGATGCTCGTCGACCAGCTCGGGCACCCGCTCCAACAGGGTCGTGCACGCCTCCTTCAGCAGCTTCCAGTCCTGCCCGGTGCGATGCCTGCGCCCACCCATCGCCCCTCCAACGGCTTGTAAAGCGACGGCAAAGGACTCATCCGCCTGTCCGGAGGATGCCATCCCGCGGCCGTCCCCGGCAGGCCCCTGACACGGGGTCTTGTGCGCGCGCACAACCGAGGCGGGCGGGGGCTGGGCCCACGCAGCGATTCGGGGGCCGCCCGTGGACGGGCCGCTCGCGCGGTGCTGTCGTGAGCGCCACCGGTCCAGGAAGGGACACAGAGTGACCGATGCACAAGGGGAGGGCCTCGCCGTCGACGACGTGTCGGTCGGCTACGGCCCCGTACGCGCCCTGCGCGGGGTGACGATCAAGGTGCCGCAAGGCTCCGTCGTCACCGTGCTCGGCGGCAACGGCGCGGGCAAGACGACGCTGCTGCGCGCCGTCTCGCGCACGCTGGGATTTCACGGTGGGACGGTCACCTCCGGCGAGGTGCGGTTCGGCGGGCGCCGGACCAGCGGGCTCTCCGCCGACCGGGTGGTGGCCGCGGGAGTCTGCCAAGTACCCGAGGGGCGGCGGGTGTTCGCCCGGATGACCGTCGCCGACAACCTGCGGGCCGGCGCGCTCGGCTCGACGGGATCGCGCGCCGACAAGGCCGCGGCGCTGCGCCGCGTCCACGAACTGTTCCCCGTCCTCGCCGACCGGGCGGGACAACGCGCCGGGCTGCTGTCCGGCGGCGAACAGCAGATGCTGGCGGTCGCCCGCGCCCTCATGGCGGGCCCCCGCCTGCTCCTGCTCGACGAACCCTCGCTCGGCCTCGCCCCGCTGATGGCGGCCCGGATCGCCGACACGATCCGCGAGATCAACGCCCAGGGCGTCTCCGTCCTCCTCGTCGAGCAGAACGCGGCGCTCGCCCTGCGCCTCGCCTCGTACGCCTACGTCCTGGAGGTCGGCGAGATCACCCTGCACGGCCCCGCGGACGAACTGGCGGGCTCCGACGAGGTGCGCCGCCGCTACCTGGGCGTCGTCGACGAGACGGCCGCCGCGGACGCCTCGGGAGGCGCCTCGCACGCACCGGCGCTGCGCCGCTGGGGAGGTACCCGATGACCACCGCGACCGACACCCGCGTCCTGCCGCTGAAGGTGCGGGACCTGACCGTCCGGTTCGCCGGGCTCACCGCCCTCGACGCCATCAGCCTCACCGTCGAACCCGGCACGGTGCACGCCGTCATCGGGCCCAACGGCGCGGGCAAGTCGACCTGCTTCAACGTGCTGTCCGGCGTCTACCGGGCCACCTCGGGCACCGTCCACCTCGGCGACCAGGAGCTGACCGGGCTGCCCCCGCACCGCATCGCCGGACTCGGCGTGGCCCGCATCTTCCAGAACCTCGCCCTGCCGCCGCGCACCACGGTCGCCGACAGCCTGCTGCTCGGCCGCCACCGGCTGACCTGCACGGGCTTCCTCGCCGCCGGGCTGCGTCTGCCCTCCGCCGTCCGCGAGGAGCACCTCCACCGCGAACGGGTGCGGGAGATCGCCGAGTTCGTCGGCATCGCCGACCAACTCTCCACCCCGACCGGGGTGCTGCCCTACGGGCAACAGAAACTCGCCGAACTCGCCCGCGCCCTGTGCATGGAGCCCAGCGTGCTGCTGCTGGACGAACCCGTCGCCGGGATGACGGCCGACGAACGGCGCCGCACCGCCGCCGTCATCGCGGGCGTCCGCGACAGCCTCGGCATCTCCATCGTCCTGGTCGAACACGACATGGGAGTCGTCATGCGCCTCGCCGACGAGGTCACGGTCCTGGACTTCGGCCGCCGGATCGCCGGCGGGCCGCCGGACCGCGTCCAGAACGACCCGGCGGTCGTCCAGGCCTACCTGGGCGCGCCCGCCGACGGCGACACGGACGGGGAGGCCTCCGCGTGACCACGTTCCTCGAACTCCTCCTCAACGGCCTGTCGATGGGCTCGGTGTACGCGCTCATCGCCCTCGGCTTCGTCGTCATCTTCCGCGCCACCGAGGTCGTCAACTTCGCCCACGCCTCCCTGCTGCTCGCCGGCGGCTACGTCACCGCCTCGCTCCACGACGACATCGGCTTCTGGCCCGCGCTCGGCGTCGGCATCGCCGCGGCGGCCGTCGTCGGCGCCGCCGTGGAGTTCTTCGTCATGCGGCGCTACCGCGGACACGACCACAGCGTCCTCGCCATCGTCACCATCGGCGTCGACATCCTGCTCACCACCGAACTCACCCGGCGCCTGGGCACCGACGTGCTGTCCATGGGCGACCCGTGGGGCGACGCCGTCCTCACCGTCGGCGGGGTGTCGATCGCCCACACCCGGATCGCCGCGTTCGTCACCGCGGGCCTGCTCATCACCACGTTCCTGCTCGTCTTCCGCTACACGTCGTGGGGCGTCGCGATGCGCGCCGCCGCCGAGAGCGGCGAGACGGCCGCGCTGATGGGCGTACGCCTGCACAGGGTGTCGCTCAGCGCCTGGGCCGTGGCGGGCGGGCTCGCCGCCGTCGCCGCACTGTTCCTCTGCGTGTTCCCGACCCCCGGCCTGGAACGGGCCACCTCCCTGGCCGCGCTGAAGGCCTTCCCCGCCGCCATCCTCGGCGGCCTCGACTCCACCACGGGCGCGCTCGTCGGCGGCCTCGTCGTCGGCGTCACCGAGTCCCTCGCCACCGGCTACCAGAGCGAACTCGCCTTCATGGGCAGGGGGCTCGGCGATCTCGCGCCCTATCTCGTGATGACCGTGATTCTCCTGCTGCGGCCCTCGGGCCTGTTCGGCACGAAGGAGCTGGCCCGTGTCTGACACCCTCGCCGCCGCGAAGGCCACACAGCCCCCCGCGTCCCACCCCTCGGTCCGGACGCTGTTCACCCGCCGCCGCACCTACGCGCTGGCCGCCTGCGCGCTGCTGCTGCTCGCCCTGCCGTTCTACCTCGACCGGTTCTGGCTCCAGGCGGGCCTGTTCGCCATGGCCGCCGCGATCGGAGCCATCGGGCTCAACCTGCTCACCGGCGCCACCGGCCAGCTCTCCATGGGCCACGCCTTCTTCCTCGCCGTCGGCGCCTACGGATACTGCGTCTTCGCGGGCGAGCGCGGCGAGGAGCTGAACGGTCTCGGGCTGCCGCCATGGCTCGCCGCCGTCCTCGCGGTGGTCGTCGCCGGGATCGCGGGCGGCCTCTTCAGCCCCATCGCGGGCCGCCTCCAGGGCGCGTACCTCGGCATCGCGACACTCGCGCTCATCTTCATCGGGCAGCACGTCCTGTTCAACGCCGAGAGCCTGACCGGGGGCGCCAACGGACGCGACGTGCCCGCCATGAGCCTGTTCGGGCTCACCTTCGACGACGAGGCGCTCACCGTCGCGGGCGTGCCGTTCGGCTCCGCGGAGAAGCTCTGGTACCTGGGGCTCCTGCTCACGCTCGGCTGCGGCCTGTTCGCCCGCGGTGTGCTGCGCGGCAGGCCGGGCCGCGCCATGAACGCCATCCGCGACCACCGCATCGCCGCCGGCGTTCTCGGGGTGCCCGTGGCCCGCTACCGCGGCGCCGTCTTCGTCCTGTCGTCGATGTACGCGGGCCTCGCGGGGGTGCTGCTCGCGCTGATCTTCCAGCGCACCGTGCCCGACTACTTCGGCATCACGCTCTCGCTCGAATACCTCGCCATGATCGTCATAGGCGGGCTCGGCTCGGTGGCGGGCGCGGTCGTGGGCGCCGCGTTCGTCTCGCTGCTGCCCCAGATCCTCACCCGCTACAGCGACGCCCTGCCGCTCGTCTCCGCCCCCGGCACCGGAGGCGTCGCGCCCGGCGAGGCATCCCGCTACCTCTACGGCGCCGCCGTCGTGGCAGTGGTCCTTTTCCTTCCGGGCGGCCTCGTGCAACTGGCCGCCCGGCGTGTTCGGAAACACCCTCAGGAGGAGTCATGATCGCCCGTACTGGCCGCACTCGCACGCTCACGGTGACCGCCGTGGCCGCGCTGCTCGCGCTGACCGCCGCGTGCAGCTCCAAGGCCGAGGACGGGGGAGGGGACGACGACCAGCAGAGCGCGGACGGGATAAAGACCGGCAAGGGCATCTCGGGCAAGACGATCGACCTCGGCGTCCTGACCGACATGACCGGCGTGTACGCGACCCTCGGCAAGAGCGTCACCCAGGCCCAGCAGCTCTACGTGAAGCAGACCAACGCCGACGGCGGGATCTGCGGATACCAGTTGAAGCTCACCGTCCGCGACCACGGCTACGACCCGCAGAAGGCCGTCGCCGGGTACACCGAGCTGGCGCCGAAGGTGCTCGGCTTCACCCAGTTCATCGGCTCGCCGTTCGTCGCCGCCGTCGAGAAGCGCATCACCGACCAGGACAAGGCCCTCGTCCTGCCGCAGGCCTGGTCGTCGAATCTGCTCGGCAGCCCCTACGTGCGCATCATCGGGTCCACGTACGACATCGAGACGATCAACGCGATCGACTTCCTGATGAAGGAGAAGGGCCTGAAGAAGGGCGACAAGCTCGGTCACGTCTACTTCGAGGGCGACTACGGCGAGAGCGCCCTCAAGGGCTCGACGTTCATGGCGAAGGAGACCGGTCTGACCGTCGTCGAGCAGAAGATCAAGCCGACCGACAACGACATGACCGCCCAGGTCGCCGCCCTGAAGAAGGCGGGCGTCAAGGGCATCGTGATCAGTGCGGGCCCGCGGCAGGCGGCCTCGCTCGTCGGTGTCGCCGCCGCCGCGAAGCTGAACGTGCCGGTCATCGGCAACAACTCGGCGTACTCCCCGCAGCTCCTGGGCACCCAGGCGGCCCCGGCCCTGCTCGCCAACTATTACGTGGCGTCGCCCTCGCTGCCCATCGGCGCGGACACCCCGGAGGCGAAGAAGCTCGTCGCCGACTACAAGAAGGCGTATCCGAAGGACGGGCTCGACAACGGCGTCGTCGCCGGCTGGACCGCGGCGGGCGTCTTCGGCGCGGCCCTGAAGAAGGCGTGCGAGAACAAGGACCTCACGCGTGAGGGCGTCGACAAGGCGCTGCTCTCCATGAGCGGCTACGACATGGGCTTCGGCGTCGACCAGGACTTCACCGACCCGAAGGCCCCGTCCTCGGCCAAGTCGGTCATCCTCCAGCCCGAAAAGGCCGCTGTCGGCGGTCTGAAGGTGGTCCGTGAGCCCGGGGAGGCCGCGGAGGCGAAGGCGTACACACAGGCCCCGTAGAACCCGTAGAAGGGGTACGCGAAAGCGGTGGGCCCGAGCCTTTCGGCTCGGGCCCACCGCTTTCGTCCGTTCCGCGGCGGGTTACGGCTGGGCCGCGCGCGCCTCACGCCGGTTGTCCCGGAAGTTGTTCACGCGGCGGGCCGTCGCGAACAGCGGGATCACCGCGCCGAGGACGAGCTGGAGCGCACAGCCGGTCTGGAGCAGGAGCTGCCCGCCGGGGGCGTCGAACGCCCAGGCGGCCAGCAGGCCCATGCTCAGCACGATCCACGAGAGCATCGCGACGGCGAGGCGGCCCCGCGGCTTCGGGTACTCGACGCGGCTCACCATCAGCCACGCGGTGCCGATGATCGCGAGGAGCGTCGCCACGAAGGGCAGCTCCAGGAGGACGATCGAGACGACCGTCAGCGCGCCGAACGGCGAGGGCATGCCCTGGAAGGTGCCGTCCTTCACCGTCACGCACGAGAACCGCGCGAGGCGCAGCACCACCGCCAGGAGCACCACGATCGCCCCCACCGCCGCGACTCTCTGGTGCGCGTCGTTGGCGACCATGCCGTAGACGAGCACGAAGTACGCGGGGGCGAGACCGAAGCTGATCAGGTCCGAGAGGTTGTCCAGCTCGGCGCCCATCGGCGACGAACGCAGCTTGCGGGCCACCAGACCGTCGAACAGGTCGAAGATCGCGGCGGCCAGCATCAGGATCACGGCGGTCGCCGCGCTGCTGCGGGCCATCCCCGAGTCGTTGCTGCCCTGGATGTGCGGGATCAGAATGCCGGTCGTCGTGAAGTAGACCGCCATGAAGCCGCACGTGGCGTTGCCGAGGGTGAGGGTGTCCGCTATCGACAGGCGCAGGGAGAGCGGCATCTCCTCCGCGTCGTCCGCCACGCCGTCCGCGCCGTCACCGGGCACCGGCACCCAGCCGGCCTGGGTCTCGGGGTCAGTCACGGTCAAGTCGAGTCACCCCTGCCACGGTCTTCTGGCCGACCTCCACGTCGATCTCCACGCCCTCCGGCAGGTAGATGTCGACGCGGGAGCCGAACCGGATCAGACCGATGCGCTCGCCCTGCTCCACCTTCGTGCCCCGGGGGACGTACGGCACGATGCGGCGGGCGACGGCGCCGGCGATCTGGATCATCTCGATGTCACCGAGTTCGGTGTCGAAGTGCCAGACGACGCGCTCGTTGTTCTCGCTCTCCTTGTTGAACGCCGGGACGTAACCGCCCGGGATGTGTTCGACGGAGGTCACGGTGCCCGCCAGGGGGGCGCGGTTGACGTGGACGTTCAGCGGGCTCATGAAGATCGCGACGCGGGTGCGGCCGTCCTTCCACGGCATGATGCTCTGCACCACACCGTCTGCCGGGGAGATGACCCGGCCCTGGGCGATCTCGCGCTCGGGGTCGCGGAAGAACCACAGCATGCCGGCCGCCAGAGCGGTGGTCGGGACGGCGAGTGCTGCTGCCTTCGTTGAACGGCGCGATCGGGCCAGGCTCAGGGCAGCCGTGGCGACGGTCGGGAGAAGCCACGGCGATGCTCCGCGCGCAAGGCGACCACCGAGGAAGCCGTCGCGAGGTGCAGAGGTTTGGCTGTGGGGCATGGATGACCTTCGTAGCGGATGAGGCCGCGCTGGTTACGGGGGGACGGCGGCTTTTCCGAGGAATGCTATCGGTTGCGAGCCGCAACTGGGCAAGCCAGGAAGCCGAGTCGGCGGCTGAAGAGTGTTGACGGGGTGTGATCTTCTTCGCGAAGAAAACACCCCGAACTAGGACATCTCGCCAGGCTCAGCCCTGGAACCGATACTCTTCGAGCAGACGACGACCAATGATCATTTTCTGGATTTCGGCGGTACCTTCACCGATCAACAGCATCGGCGCCTCGCGGTACAGACGCTCGATCTCGTACTCCTTGGAGAACCCGTATCCACCATGGATCCGGAACGCGTCCTCCACGACTTCCTTGCAGTATTCGGAGGCCAGGTACTTGGCCATTCCCGCTTCGAGGTCGTTTCGTTCCCCCGAGTCCTTTTTGCGTGCCGCGTTCACCATCATCGCATGGGCGGCCTCGACCTTGGTGGCCATCTCGGCGAGCTTGAACTGGATCGCCTGGTGCTGGGCGATGGGCTTGCCGAAAGTGTGACGTTGCTGGGCATAGGAGACGCCGAGTTCGAAAGCACGCTGCGCGACGCCGCAGCCACGCGCCGCCACATTCACACGGCCGACCTCCACGCCGTCCATCATTTGGTAAAACCCTCGGCCGGTCTGTCCGCCAAGTACACGATTGGCCGGAATGCGTAGGCCGTCCATGATCAACTCGGTGGTGTCGACACCCTTGTACCCCATCTTGTCGATCTTCCCGGGGATGGTGAGGCCGGGCCGGACCTCTCCGAAGCCGGGCTCCTTCTCCACCAGGAAGGTCGTCATCGACTTGTGCGGGGCGGTCCCCTCGGGATGACCTTCGTCACTCCGCGTGAGAACCGCCACAAGCGTGGACGTGCCGCCGTTGGTCAGCCACATCTTCTGACCGTTCAGGACGTACTCGTCGCCGTCCCTGACCGCCTTCGACGTGATGGCCGACACATCCGAGCCGAGCGCCGGCTCCGACATCGAGAAGGCGCCGCGCACCTCGCCCAGCGCCATCCGCGGCAGGAAGTACTCCTTCTGCTCCTGTGTGCCGTGCTGCTTGAGCATGTACGCCACGATGAAGTGCGTGTTGATGATGCCGGAGACCGACATCCAGCCCCGCGCTATCTCCTCCACGCACAGCGCGTACGTGAGCAGCGACTCGCCGAGACCCCCGTACTCCTCGGGGATCATGAGCCCGAAGAGGCCCAACTCCTTGAGCCCGTCGACGATCTCCTGCGGATACTCGTCGCGGTGCTCCAGCTCGGTGGCGACCGGAATGATCTCCTTGTCGACGAAGTCCCGCACGGTGGCCAGGATTTCCTGCTGGACGTCGGTGAGACCGGCGGTCTGGGCGAGTCGCGCCATGGCTACTTCTCCTGCTCCTTGAGCTGGGGGCGGCCCGGCTGTTCGCCGCCGCGCTCCTTGATGTACGTCTCGGTGGGCACCATCACCTTGCGGCGGAAGACGCAGACGAGCGTGCCGTCCTGCTTGTAGCCCTTGGTCTCGACGTGGACGATCCCGCGGTCCGACTTCGACCGCGAGGGCGTCTTGTCGAGGACCGTCGTCTCGCCGTAGATCGTGTCGCCGTGGAAGGTGGGCGCCACGTGCTTCAGCGACTCGACCTCCAGGTTGGCGATCGCCTTGCCGGAGACGTCCGGCACCGACATGCCGAGCAGCAGGGAGTAGATGTAGTTGCCGACGACGACGTTCTTGCCGAAGTCCGTCGTCCGCTCCGCGTAGTTGGCGTCCATGTGGAGCGGGTGGTGGTTCATCGTCAGCAAACAGAAGAGGTGGTCGTCGTACTCGGTGACCGTCTTTCCCGGCCAGTGCTTGTAGACGTCCCCGACGGTGAACTCTTCGTAGGTGCGGCCGAATTGCATGGGTGCGTCACGCCTCCGGGGCTTCGAACTTCGACGTGCGCCGCATGCCGGCCGCACGCCCCTTCCCGGAGATGACGAGCGCCATCTTCCGGCTGGCCTCGTCGATCATCTCGTCGCCGAGCATCGCCGAGCCCTTCTTGCCGCCCGCCTCGGACGTGTAGTACTCGTACGCGTCCAGGATCAGCTCGGCGTGGTCGTAGTCCTCCTGCGAGGGCGAGAACACCTCGTTGGCCGCCTCGACCTGGCCGGGGTGCAGCACCCACTTGCCGTCGAAACCGAGCGCCGCCGCGCGCCCCGCGACCTCGCGGAACCCGTCCACGTTCTTGATCTGGAGGTAGGGGCCGTCGATCGCCTGGAGGTCGTTGGCGCGGGCCGCCATCAGGATCTTCATCAGGATGTAGTGGTACGCGTCCGCGCCGTAGCCGGGCGGCTGCTCGCCGACGACCAGCGACTTCATGTTGATCGACGCCATGAAGTCGGCCGGGCCGAAGATGATCGTCTCGATGCGCGGGGACGCCTGCGCGATGGCGTTCACGTTGTTCAGGCCCTGCGCGTTCTCGATCTGCGCCTCAATGCCGATCCTGCCGACCTCGAAGCCCATCGTCTTCTCGATCTGGGTGAGGAGCAGATCGAGGGCCACCACCTGGTCGGCGCTCTGGACCTTCGGCAGCATGATGCAGTCGAGGTTCGGGCCCGCGCCCTCGACGACGGTCACGACGTCGCGGTAGGTCCACTCGGTCGTCCAGTCGTTGACCCGCACGACGCGCGTCTTGCCCGTCCAGTCGCCCTCGTTGAGGAACTTGACGATGGTGTGCCGGGCCTCCGGCTTGGCGAGCGGCGCGCAGGCGTCCTCCAGGTCGAGGAAGACCTGGTCGGCCGCCAGACCCTGGGCCTTCTCCAGGAAGCGGGGGTTGCTGCCGGGGACGGCGAGGCAGGAGCGGCGCGGTCGGAGCCGGTTCACCTGGGTCATGCGGGGACCTCCAACGGGTCGAGGTTGTTCGCTAGCCGGATCTCGTCGACGATACGGCCGATGATCTCCGTGATGCCGAAGTCCTTGGGGGTGAAGACGGCGGCGACACCCGCCCGCTTCAGATCCTCGGCGTCGGCGTTCGGGATGATGCCACCGACGATCACCGGGATGTCGGGGGCGCCCGCCTCACGCAGGCGGGTCAGGACGTCCGGCACCAGCTCGGCGTGCGACCCGGACAGGATCGACAGGCCGACGCAGTGCACGTCCTCGGCGAGCGCGGCGGACACGATCTGCTCCGGGGTGAGCCGGATGCCCTGGTAGACCACCTCGAACCCGGCGTCACGGGCCCGCACGGCGATCTGCTCGGCGCCGTTGGAGTGGCCGTCGAGCCCCGGCTTGCCGACGAGCAGGCGCAGCTTGCCGCCGAGCTCGTCACCGGTGCGGCGGACCTTCTCACGGACCAGGGCGAGCGGCGTGCCCTCCTCGGCCGTCACGGCGACCGGCGCGGACGAGACCCCGGTGGGCGCCCGGAACTCGCCGAACACCTCGCGAAGGGCCCCCGCCCATTCGCCGGTCGTGACCCCGGCGCGGGCGCATTCGAGGGTGGCCTCCATCAGGTTCTCCGTGCCGGCCGCCGCCTCCTTCAGGCGCTCCAGGGCCTGCTGGGTGGTCGGGTAGTGGAACGGGTCGCCCATGCCCTGGCGGTCGCTCGACTCCTGACGCGTGGTGCGCCACTCGCCGATCGCCCGCACGACGCGCGCCTCGACCTGGTGGTCGACCGTCATGATGGCGGCGTCCAGATCGGCGGTGAGCGGGTTCGGCTCGGTCGTCTCGTGGATGTTGACGCCGACGATCTTCTCCTCGCCGCTCTCGATCCGGGCCCGCCGCTCGGCGTGCGAGGAGACGAGCTGCGACTTGAGGTAGCCCGACTCGACGGCGGCCATCGCGCCGCCCATCTCCTGGATCCGGTCGATCTCGGCGAGCGACTCGGCGACCAGCGCGTCGACCTTCTTCTCGATGACGTGGCTGCCCGCGAAGATGTCCTCGTACTCCAGGAGGTCGCTCTCGTGGGCGAGGACCTGCTGGATACGGAGCGACCACTGCTGGTCCCAGGGGCGAGGCAGCCCCAACGCCTCGTTCCACGCCGGGAGCTGGACGGCGCGGGCGCGGGCGTCCTTGGAGAGCGTCACGGCCAGCATCTCCAGGACGATGCGCTGGACGTTGTTCTCCGGCTGGGCCTCGGTCAGACCCAGCGAGTTGACCTGGACGCCGTAGCGGAAGCGGCGCTGCTTCGCGTTCTCGATGCCGTACCGTTCGCGCGTGATCTGGTCCCAGATCCGCCCGAACGCCCGCATCTTGCACATCTCCTCGATGAAGCGGACGCCCGCGTTCACGAAGAAGGAGATGCGGGCCACGACGTCCCCGAACTTCTCGGCGGGGACCTGCCCTGAGTCGCGTACGGCATCGAGAACGGCGATGGCGGTGGACATCGCGTACGCGATCTCCTGGACCGGTGTGGCCCCCGCCTCCTGGAGGTGGTACGAGCAGATGTTGATCGGGTTCCACTTGGGGATGTGGGAGACCGTGTAGGCGATCATGTCGGTCGTCAGGCGCAGGGAGGGGCCCGGCGGGAAGACGTGCGTCCCCCGCGACAGGTACTCCTTGACGATGTCGTTCTGCGTCGTGCCCTGAAGCGTGGCGATGTCCGCGCCCTGCTCCTCGGCGACGACCTGGTAGAGCGCCAGAAGCCACATGGCGGTGGCGTTGATGGTCATCGAGGTGTTCATCTGCTCCAGGGGGATGTCCTGGAACAGGCGCCGCATGTCACCGAGGTGGGAGACCGGCACACCGACCCGGCCGACCTCGCCGCGGGCGAGGATGTGGTCCGGGTCGTAGCCCGTCTGGGTCGGCAGGTCGAAGGCGACCGACAGACCCGTCTGGCCCTTGGCGAGGTTGCGCCGGTACAGCTCGTTGGACGCCTCGGCCGTGGAGTGACCGGCGTAGGTGCGCATCAACCACGGCCGGTCCTTCTGACGCTCAGTCATCAGACGTTGCTCCCCCGGGAGTTCAGACGTTGCGGAAGCGGTTGATGGCGTCGATGTGCTGGGCCCGCTTCTCGTGGTCGCGCACGCCGAGGCCCTCCTTCGGCGCGAGCGCGAGGACGCCGACCTTGCCCTGGTGGAGGTTGCGGTGCACGTCGTACGCGGCCTGCCCGGTCTCCTCCAGGGAGTACGTCTTCGACAGCGTCGGGTGGATCTTGCCCTTGGCGATCAGGCGGTTGGCCTCCCACGCCTCGCGGTAGTTGGCGAAGTGCGAGCCGATGATCCGCTTCAGGGACATCCACAGGTAGCGGTTGTCGTACTCGTGCATGTAGCCCGACGTGGAGGCACAGGTGGTGATGGTGCCGCCCTTGCGCGTGACGTAGACGCTGGCGCCGAAGGTCTCGCGGCCGGGGTGCTCGAAGACGATGTCGATGTCCTCGCCGCCGGTGAACTCGCGGATGCGCTTGCCGAAGCGCTTCCACTCCTTGGGGTCCTGGGTGCGCTCGTCCTTCCAGAACTTGTAGCCCTCGGCGTTGCGGTCGATGATCGCCTCTGCGCCCATCTTCCGGCAGATGTCCGCCTTCTGCTCGCTGCTCACGACGCAGACGGGATTGGCGCCACCGGCCAGCGCGAACTGCGTGGCGTACGAGCCGAGGCCGCCGCTGGCGCCCCAGATGAGGACGTTGTCGCCCTGCTTCATGCCGGCGCCGTTGCGGGAGACGAGCTGCCGGTAGGCGGTGGAGTTCACCAGGCCAGGGGCGGCGGCCTCCTCCCAGCTCAGGTGGTCCGGCTTCGGCATGAGCTGGTTGGACTTGACGAGCGCGATCTCGGCGAGGCCGCCGAAGTTGGTCTCGAAGCCCCAGATGCGCTGCTCGGGGTCGAGCATCGTGTCGTTGTGGCCGTCCGAGGACTCCAGCTCGACGCTCAGGCAGTGCGCGACGACCTCGTCACCGGGGTTCCAGGCGTTCACGCCGGGCCCGGTGCGCAGCACGACGCCCGCGAGGTCGGAGCCGATGATGTGGTAGGGCAGGTCGTGGCGCTTGGTCAGCTCGCTGAGACGGCCGTAGCGCTCCAGGAAGCTGAAGGTGGAGACCGGCTCGAAGATCGAGGTCCACACCGAGTTGTAGTTGACCGAGGAGGCCATGACGGCCACGAGGGCTTCGCCCGGGCCGAGTTCGGGCACCGGCACCTCGTCCAGGTGGATCGACTTGCGCGGGTCCTTCTCGCGGGTGTCGAGCCCGGCGAACATCTCCGTCTCGTCCTTGTGCACGGTGATCGCGCGGTACGAGTCGGGCAGCGGCAGGGCGGCGAAGTCGGCAGAGGTGGCGGTCTGCGACTGGATCGCGTCCAGGATTTCCTTCACGGTGTTGCCTCCGGCGAAGAGCGTTGAGGGGAACGCTGAGTCGGGGTTGTGGCTGCGGGTGGGTGGTGCGTGCCGTCGGTTCGGCGGGGTGGAGCGGTGGCAGCGCTCGGTGTGGCGCGGAAGGTTGCCTGTGACGCAGGCGTCCGGGCGCGCACATCACGGTCGGTCGCGGTGTGCGGGGACAGCCGGCGTACGGAAGTTCTCTGTACGCCGGCCGCCCGGACTTCCTTCAACGTATGGCACACGGTGACAGGTCGCAAGGCACTGCGTGCCATCAATTTCGCTCAGGTGAAATCTTTACGTAACAGGTGAGCGATGATCGATCATTCGAGGTCAGAGGCGGGTTACTCGGGCGTATAGGGATCGATGATCGATCAGTCCGCGTCGCGAGTCCCGGACCGGGGCATGCAGAAGGCCCCTGACCTGGCACTGCGTGCCAGGTCAGGGGCCGGGTGGTGCGAAAGGGTTCTAGCGGTTGCGGAGGGCTTCCTCGATGGTGCGCATCACCTCGGGGAGCGGCGCGTCGGTACGGGCCACCGCCACCAGCACCTCACCGGAGTGCGCGACCTGCGCGGTGGGCGCGGCGGCGGCCGTGCGACCGGCCCCGATGCCGCTGCCGAAGGTGCGGCGCACGATCGCGAAGGCGCGGTCGAGCTGGGCCTCCACGTCGCCCTGGCCACCGGCCCGCAGCCAGCGGCGCAGCACGTGGTTGTGGGCGGTGACCACGGCCGAGGCGGCGACCTCGGCGAGCAGCGGGTCGTCGTTGCCGTCGTGGTGGGCCTGCTCGTCGAAGTGGCCCAGCAGATAGCGGGTGAACAGGCGCTCGTAGCGGGCGACCGAGGCGATCTCGCGCTCGCGCAGCGTGGGCACCTCCCGGGTCAGCCGGTAGCGCTCCACGGACACCGCGGGCGAGGCCGCGTACATCTTCATGACTTCCTTGATGCCGCGGCACACGGTGTCGAGCGGGTGCTCGAGCGGCGGCGCCGCGTTCAGGACGGCCTCGGCGCGCACCAGGGTGTCGTCGTGGTCCGGGAAGATCGCCTCTTCCTTCGAACGGAAGTGGCGGAAGAAGGTGCGGCGGGCGACGCCGGCCCGCGCGGCGATCTCGTCGACCGTCGTCGCCTCGTACCCCTTCGTGGCGAACAGTTCCATCGCCGCGGCCGCCAGCTCACGGCGCATCTTGAGCCGCTGAGCGGCCGCCCGGTTGCCGGCGGCGCTCTCCGGGGCGTCGGAGGTGGCGGGAGCGGGGGAGGGCTGGGCGGCCTTATGAGCGGGCGTCATGCCCCGAACGTACTGCATGTACGTTCCCGGACGCTCCCCGGTGAGCGGGCCGCCCGGTGCTCCGAGCAGCCCGCCCCAGCCGGCTCCGCCCCCCGCGTCCGGCTCAGCGCCGGGCATATTCGCGGAAGCCACGGCCCGTCTTGCGGCCGAGGCAGCCCGCGGCCACCAGGTGTTCGAGCAGCGGAGCGGGCGCGAGACCCGGGTCGCGGAACTCGCGGTGCAGCACCTTCTCGATGGCGAGGGAGACATCGAGGCCGACCACGTCGAGCAGTTCGAACGGGCCCATCGGGTAGCCGCCGCCGAGCTTCATCGCGGCGTCGATGTCGTCGAGCGAGGCGTAGTGCTCCTGGACCATCTTGATCGCGTTGTTCAGGTACGGGAACAGCAAAGCGTTCACGATGAAACCGGCGCGGTCGCCGCAGTCCACCGGGTGCTTGCGGACGCGCAGGGTCAGATCGCGGACGGTGGTGTGCACGTCGTCCGTGGTCAGCACGGTCCGCACGACCTCGACGAGCTTCATCGCCGGGGCCGGGTTGAAGAAGTGCATGCCGATCACGTCCTGCGGGCGCGAGGTGGCCCGGGCGAGCGCGACGACGGGCAGCGACGAGGTCGTGGTGGCGAGTATCGCGCCGGCCTTGCAGACCTTGTCGAACGTCGCGAAGAGCTGCTGCTTGATCTCCAGGTCCTCGGCGACGGCCTCCAGGGCGAGGTCGACGTCGGCGAACGCGTCGTAGGACCCGGCGGGTGTGATCCGCCCGAGCGTCTGCGCGGCGGCCTCCGCCGTCATCCGGCCCTTGTCGACGGAGCGCGAAAGCGACTTGTCGATACGGGACTTGGCCTTCTCGGCCTTCTCCTCGCTGCGGGCCGCGAGGACCACGTCGTAGCCCGCCTTGGCGAAGACCTCGGCGATCCCGGACGCCATGGTGCCGGAGCCCGCGACCCCGACCGAGCGGACCGGGCGCGTCCGGCCCGCGGTGTCCTCGGCGGACGGCGTCAGGGCGTCGCGCACCACGACGGAGCTGCCCGGCTCCTCGTACGTGTAGAAGCCGCGGCCCGCCTTGCGCCCGGTCAGGCCCGCCTCGCTGAGCTGCTTGAGGACGGGTGCGGGCGCGTGCAGCCGGTCGTGCGACTCCGCGTACATGGCGTCCAGGACGGTGCGCGCGGTGTCGATCCCGATGAGGTCGAGCAGGGCGAGGGGCCCCATGGGCAGGCCGCAGCCCAGCCTCATCGCGGCGTCGATGTCCTCGCGCGAGGCGTACTTGGCCTCGTACATGGCGGCGGCCTGGTTGAGATAGCCGAACAGCAGCCCGTCGGCGACGAAGCCGGGCCGGTCGCCCACCGCGACGGGCTCCTTGCCCAGTTCGAGCGCGAGGTCGGTGACGGCGGCGACCGCGACGGGCGCGGTGAGCACGCTGGAGACGACCTCGACCAGCTTCATCGCGGGGGCCGGGTTGAAGAAGTGCAGGCCGAGGACGCGCTCGGGCCGGGCGGAGTCGGCCGCGAGCCGCGTCACGGACAGCGCGTTGGTGCCGGTGGCCAGGATCGTCTCGGGCCGCACGACCGCGTCGAGGGCCCGGAAGACCTGCTGCTTGATCTCGTACGACTCGGGGACGACCTCGATCACCAGGTCGGCGTCGGCCGCGGCCTGGAGGTCGGTGAACGTACGGAAGCGGGCGAGCAGTTCCGTGCGCTCGTGCTCCGTGAGGTGCTCGCGGCGCACCGCACGCGCCGTCGAGGTCTCCAGCGCCACGACGGCCTGCGCGGCGGCGGTCTCGCTGATGTCGATACCGATGACCTCGCGCCCGGCGCGGGCGAGGACCTCGGCGATGCCGGTGCCCATGGTGCCGAGGCCGACGACGGCCACGGTCGAGATACGGGACAGGGGAGCGTCCATCCGGGAACTCCAGAAGTGAGGGTGACGACCGAGGGCGTACGCGGGAACGCCGGAAAGACCTACGGCGTAGGGCGTACGGAGAGTGAACGTGGCGTGCCGACGCATGCCGCACACGCGAGAACCGACCGGCCCTGTCCCGGAGCCATGTCGTGCTGCTCGAACTTCGGTAGCGCGTACCGAACCGACTGCACCCCCGGCGGCTGCGTCACCAGGCCGCCGGAAGTGGTGCTGCGGGAAGTGTGCCCCGCTCACCTGAGATTAACCGGCGAGTAACGAGCGCGCCAGCCCCCGGTGTTGACCAGTCTCTGTGATCTACGTCGCCGCAGGCCCGGCGCGTCTACCCTCGACGTCATGGACGAAGAGTCGCGAACGGTGACAGAACGCATCCGGAAGGAAGCCGGCGGGACGCCCGCCTTCGACCAGCTCGCCGCCACGCGCGACAGGGACGAGCTGGCAGCGGTGCTCACCGCCCCGCAACAGCCGCTGTGGGCCCGGGAATTGGCGGCCTACCGGCTCGGCATGGCCGGTGATCGCCGCGCCTTCGAGGCCCTGGTCCTGCTCCTGAACCACCGTGATCCGCAGCGCTGCGCGGCGGCGGCGCAGGCGCTGGCGGCCCTGGGCGACCCGCGCACCGCCCGCGCGGCGGCGGCCCTCGCCACGAACGAACTGCGGGTCGCCTACGCGCTGTACCCCGTCCGCCTGCTCACCCAGCTCAGGGCCCCCGAATCGGCCCCGGCCCTGATCACCACGCTCCGCCGCCGCCTCGCGCCGCACGACCCGTACCGCAAGGTGGCCCTCGCCTGCGTGGAGGGGCTCGGCAGCCTCGCGGACCCCCGGGCCCGGGAGGTCCTCAGAGAGGCGAGCACACATCCGCGCCTCGCCATGGCGGCGGCCGCGGCCCTGGCACGTCTCCCCGAAGCCTGAGGGGCCGGGCCGCTCAGCCCCTGAAGCCGAGCAGCCCGTGCAGCGAGGCGCCCTTGGAGGAGGGTGCCGCCGCCTTGGCCGACAGGGGCTTGGGGTCGGGCTGCTTGGCGCACACCGCGTCGGCCTCGCCGTCGCCGCGCGGCACCTTGCCGGACGCGAGGTACGCGGCCAGATGACCGTCCAGGCACGCGCTGCCGCTGAGCGTGATGCCGTGGTTGCCACCGCCCTCCTCGACGACCAGGCTCGATCCGCGCAGCAGGCGATGCATCGCGACACCGCCCTGGTACGGCGTCGCCCCGTCGTCCGTCGCCTGGAAGAGGAGCACCGGCGGGATCGAGGTGTTCGACACGCTCCGCGGACGCAGGGTCCGCGTCGGCCAGAACGCGCAGGGCGCGTTGTACCAGGCGTTGTTCCACGTGGAGAAGGGCGCCTTCTCGTGCACCCGCGCGTTGTCCTCGCGCCACTGGTCCCAGCCGCGCGGCCACCACGCGTCGCGGCACTGCACGGCCGAGTAGACGCTGTAGCCGTTGTCCCCGGACGCGTCGATCGCCGCGAAGTTCTCGTACGCCTCGACCAGCGGGTCCGGGTCCTTGGCCCGCACGTACGACGCGAACGCGTCGGCGAGGTAGGGCCAGTAGCCGTTGAAGTAGCCGCCGGGCAGGAACGTGTCCTCCAGTTCCGCGGCGCCCACCTTCTTGCCCGCGGGCTTCTTCGCCAGCGCGTCCCGCATCGCGTACCAGGCGGCCTCGACCCGGGCCGGGTCCTTGCCCAGCTTGTACGTCGCGTCGTGCTTGGCGACCCAGGCCGAGAACGCCCGGTGCCGCGCGGTGAAGGCGTGGTCCTGCCCGAGGTTGTCCCGGTACCAGACGCCCTCCGGGTCGACGATCGAGTCGAGCACGAGCCGCCGGACCCGCTCGGGGAAGTACTTCGCGTAGACGGCGCCCAGGTACGTGCCGTACGAGTAGCCGAAGTAGTTCAGCCGCTCCGCGCCGAGCGCCGCCCGGATCGCGTCCATGTCCCGGACGGTGCTGACCGTGTCGATGAACGGCAGGACATCCGCGTACTTCTTGCCGCACGCCCGCGCGAACGAGGTCGCGCGGGCGATGCCGGCCCGCTCGATCGCCTCCGTCCTGGGCACGCTCGCCGGCCGCACGGGGGTGAAGTAGCCGGGCTTGCAGTCGAGCGCGGGCCTGCTCCTGCCGACACCCCGCGGGTCGAACCCGATGACGTCGTACTGCGCGGCGACCTTCTTCGGCAGGTTCGACGCCACGAACCCGGCGAGGGTGATCCCGCTGCCGCCCGGTCCGCCCGGGTTCACCAGGAGCGGGCCCTGGGACGCCTTTGCCGTGTGGGGGACCCGCGACAGGGCGAGGGTGATCTGCCTTCCGCGCGGCCGGTCGTGGTCCAGCGGCACCTTCAGCGACGCGCACCGGAGCGCCGGGTACTCCTTCGTGCCGCACTTCTTCCAGGTGACGGCGGCGGCGCGCGGATCGGGCCGGGCCGGGTCGGCGCCCGCCCCCGCGGTACCGGCGGTGGTGACGACCGTGGAGGCGGCCAGCGCGGCGATGCCGCACAGGGCCACTGCGTGCTTCTTCATGGGGTCCTCCCAGGACGGAGGTCAGGACCGCGGATCCACGCTCCTTGCGGGATGTTCCCGCGCGCCCCGGCAGGCGGAATCCGTTCTGCCGGAAGTTGACCCGATCGCCCGCCCGACACGCCTCACAACAGGGTGAGCTGCGTCGGCGCGGGCGCCTCGGGCGTCGCGTCCCGCTCCGGTACGGGCAGCCGCCGCGGCAGCCCCGGGCGCGAGGGCCCGATCCCGTACTCCTCGGCCAGCTCGTGGACCTGGCGCGTCAGCCGCCGCTGGTACCACTTGGGGGCGTACGCGCCCTCCGCGTACAACCGCTCGTAACGGCGCACCAGATACGGGTGGTGCTCACCGAGCCAGGCCATGAACCACTCCCGTGCGCCCGGCCGCAGATGCAGCACGAGCGGCGTCACGGATGTCGCCCCGGCCCGCGCGATCTCCCGCACAGTCGCCCGCAACTGCTCCGGGCGGTCGCCCAGGAACGGGATCACCGGGGCCATCAGCACTCCGCAGCCGATCCCCGCGTCGGTCAGGGCGCGTACGACGTCGAGCCGGCGTTCGGGCGCGGGCGTGCCCGGCTCGACGGTGCGCCACAGCTCCTGGTCGACGAAACCGACCGATACCGAGATGCCGACGTCCGTCACCTCGGCGGCCTGACGCAGCAGATCGAGGTCGCGCAGGATCAGCGTGCCCTTGGTCAGGACGGAGAACGGGTTGGCGTGGTCGCGCAGCGCCTCGATGATGCCGGGCATCAGCCGGTAGCGGCCCTCGGCCCGCTGGTAGCAGTCGACGTTGGTGCCCATCGCGATGTGCTCGCCGTGCCAGCGGCGCGAGGCGAGGTGGCGGCGCAGCAGCTCCGGCGCGTTCACCTTCACCACGATCTGGCTGTCGAAACCGAGCCCGGTGTCCAGGTCCAGATAGCGGTGGGTGTTGCGCGCGAAACAGTAGACGCACGCGTGCGTGCAGCCCCGGTACGGGTTGACCGTCCATTCGAACGGCATCCGGGACGCCCCCGGCACCCGGTTCACGATGGAGCGGGCCCGGATCTCGTGGAAGGTCACGCCGCGGAACTCGGGGGTGTCGACGGTGCGGGTCGTGACCGCGTCCGCGCCGAACAGCGCGGCGTCGGGCGCCCGGCCGTGTTCGGCCCGGTCGTCCGTGAGGTTCTCCCAGCGCATGACGCCTCCTCGGTAGCTCGGGGCCCACAATAGAACACATGTTCCCTTGATCGTGCGGACCGCACCCGCACCCCCGGTTTGGGCCGTCCGCGGCGGGAGTGGTTGGCTTGGCGGCGCCCACAGGAACCAAGTGCTGGAGGAAAGTCATGGCGCAGGTCGAGGCCACCACGGAACGTGTCGTCGCCGCGAAGCCGGACGACGTGTTCGACGCCCTCGCCGACTACGAGGGCACCCGGCCGAAGCTGCTGACCGAGCACTTCAGCGAGTACGAGGTGCGCGAGGGCGGTGACGGCGAGGGCACCCTCGTCCACTGGAAGCTCCAGGCCACCAGCAAGCGCATCCGCGACTGCCTGCTCGACGTCACCGAGCCCACCGACGGCGAACTCGTCGAGAAGGACCGCAACTCCTCGATGGTGACGACCTGGCGCGTCACCCCCGCCGGCGAGAACCGCTCCCGCGTCGTCGTGACGACCGTGTGGAACGGCGCGGGCGGCATCGGCGGATTCTTCGAGAAGACGTTCGCGCCCAAGGGCCTCGGGCGCATCTACGACGCCGTGCTCGCCAAGCTCGCCGCCGAAGTGGAGAAGTGACGCGCGGACCCCGTCGGACGCGAAACGAACATCCTTGTGCCGCTCACCGATTCGAGTGGTTTTCGTTTCGCGTCCGTTGTACGCCGTAGGGCTCCTACCGGCGCATACGCCGCTCGCACCCCCGTGACGTGCACCTCGTCGCGCTTGCCCCCGTTGTCGCGTAATGCGAGAAATGGGCCGCGTAAGGGCGACGAGGGGAGCAGCAGGTGGGCACGACGACGCTGGTGACCGAACCCGCGGGGGAGCGGGAGGCGGTTCGGGAACCGGCCCCGGTCGCCACCGCTCCGGCGGAGCAACAGGCCGCTTCGCACGAGCAGTTGCCCGGCGCGGGACTCAGCCCGCGCCGCGTCCGGATGGTCTTCGTCGGCCTCATGCTCGCGCTGCTGCTCGCGGCGCTGGAGCAGATGATCGTCGCCACCGCGCTCCCCAGGATCGTCGGCGAGCTGCACGGCCTCGACAAGATGTCCTGGGCGATCACCGCCTACCTGCTGACCTCCACCATCGGCCTGCCGATCTACGGCAAGCTCGGCGACCTCCTCGGCCGCAAGGGCGTCTTCCAGTTCGCCATCGTCGTCTTCGTCATCGGCTCCGCCCTCGCCGGCCGGGCCCAGACCATGGACCAGCTCATCGCGTTCCGCGCCGTCCAGGGCGTCGGCGCCGGCGGCCTCATGATCGGCGTACAGGCGATCATCGGCGACATCGTGCCGCCCCGCGAACGCGGCCGCTACATGGGCCTCATCGGCGCCGCGTTCGGCCTCGCCTCCGTCGCGGGGCCGCTGCTCGGCGGCTACTTCACCGACCACCTGTCATGGCGCTGGTGCTTCTACTTCAACGTCCCCTTCGGCCTGCTCACCCTCGCCGTCACGGCCGTCGTCCTCAAGCTCCCCAAGCCCACGAAGAAGCCCCGCCTCGACGTGCTCGGCGCCCTGCTGCTGGCCTCCGCCTCCACCTGCCTGGTCCTGCTGACCAGTTGGGGCGGCACGGAGTACGCGTGGGGCGACCGGGTCATCGTCGGCCTCGGCGCCGGGGCGGCCGTCTCGGCGGTGCTGTTCGTCGTCGCCGAGAGGTTCGCCGCCGAACCCCTCATCCCGCTGCGCCTGTTCCGCGACTCCGTCTTCAACCTCAGCGGGTTCGTCGGCATGGTCGTCGGCGTCGCCCTGTTCGGCGCGGCCAGCTACCTGCCCACGTTCCTCCAGATGGTCGACGGCGCCACCGCCACCGAGTCCGGCCTGCTGATGCTCCCCATGATGGGCGGCGTCGTCGGCGCCTCCATCCTCTCCGGCCAGCTCATCAGCCACACCGGCCGCTACCGGCTCTACCCGATCCTCGGCAGCGCCCTCTCCGCTCTTGGCATGTACCTCCTGTCGCGGCTGGAGGCCGACACCCCGCGCCTCGAATACAGCGCCTACATGGCCGTGCTCGGCGCGGGCATCGGCCTGATCATGCCGGTGCTCGTCCTCGCCGTGCAGAACTCGGTGCGCCCCGGTGACCTCGGCACCGCCACCAGCGCCAACAACTACTTCCGGCAGATCGGCGGCAGCGTCGGCGCCGCCATCTTCGGCACGCTCTTCGCGAACCGGCTCGCCGACGCCCTCGCCGACCGGCTGCCCGACACCGGCGCCGCACTGCCCGCGGGGGCCGACGCCGAGTCCATCACCCCGCAGCTCGTGCACGCGATGCCCGAGGCGCTGCGCACCCCCTACATCCAGGCGTACGCGGACGCGATGCCCCGCATCTTCCTCTACCTGGTCCCGGTCCTCGTCCTGGGCCTGCTCCTCGCCTTCTTCATCAAGGAGACTCCCCTGTTGTCCAGCACAGCCCCCGCCGAACACCCCGTCACCCCCGCCGTGCCCGCCCAGGAGCGCGTCCCGCACGCCGCCGGGGTCCCGGTCTGCGGAACGGTGCAGCACTCCGACGGCACCGCGGTCCCGCGCGCCGCGCTCACCCTCATCGACGTCGGCGGCACCCAGATCGGGCGCGGCGCCAGCGGCGACGACGGGCGGTACGCGCTGTCGACGCCGGGCGCGGGCAGTTACGTACTCATCGCGGCGGCCGGCGGGCACCAGCCGCAGGCCGTGACGGTCACCGTGGGGGAGCGGCCCGTCGAGCTCGACGTGGTCCTCGGCGGCGCCGGACGCCTCGCGGGCTCCGTCCTCACCGCCGACGGTACTCCGGTGCGGGACGCGATCGTCACGCTGACCAATGTGCACGGCGAGGTCGTCTCGGCCACCCGCAGCGGACGCGAAGGGGCCTACGTCATCACGGAGTTGGTGGCCGGTGAGTACACCCTGGCCGCGAGCGCGCCCGCGTTCCGCCCGGCGGCCCTGCCCGTGACGGTGATGGCCTCGCGCGAGACCCGCCAGGACGTGGAGCTGGCGGGCGGCGCGGTCCTGCGCGGCACCGTGCGGGCCGGCGGCGGGCGGCCCGTCGAGGAGGCCCGGGTCACGCTGCTCGACGCCGCGGGCAATGTCGTGGACACCCTGACGACCGGGCCGGACGGGACGTTCCGCTTCGTCGACCTGTCCTCGGGCGAGTACACGGTGATCGCGGCGGGCTACCCGCCGGTGGCCACGGTGCTCCAGGTCGCCGGCGGCGGCCGCACGGAGCGGGATCTCCAGCTCGGCCACGAGGACTGACCCCGATTGTCAAGCGCACGGCCCCGATTAGCCGTTAACCGCCCTCTGCCGAGACCCCCCGCGTACCGTGGAAGGAGGCGGTGCGCACCCCCCGCGCGTGCCCGGAGGGAAGGAGCGCGGCGATGCCAGGCACCCGTCGAGCCCCGCAGGGACGCGTTCCGCTGGCCGTGGTCGTCGTCGACCGGGCGGGCCGGGTGTCGCACTGGAGCACCGGCGCCCGCCGCCTCTTCGGCCCCGACCGCGAGGAAGCGGTCGGCCGGCCCGCCACCGACCTGCTGCCCGTCTCCGGCGCCTTCTCCGAGGAGCGTGCGGAGCCCGATCCGGCGGCCCACGGCGCGTACGGCACGTACGACGCGATCGGACACGCCCTGGAGGAATCCCTCGACGGGCGCACCTCCTACCCGGCCGCCGGCCGCGCCCGGCTCGACACCAGCGCGGGCCCGCACGACCGCATCGACGTCCTGTGGTGGGCGTACCCCCTGGTGGGCCCGGGGCCCGAGCGGCTGCTCGTGCTCGCCGCGGACGCCCGGCGGCTCAGTGACGACGCGGGGCCCGACGGTGCGGCGGGGGAGCGGATAGCCCCCGGCTTCGCCCTGCACACGGACTTCCCCGCCGCCGAAGAGCTCGCCCGGGGCCTGCCCGAGATCCTGCCCAGCATGAGCGTGCGGGAGAGCGCCCGCATCGTCTCCCAGGTGCTCGAACTCGGCTACCCGGTCCTGGAGTTCAGCCGGCACGACCGGGTTCCGGTCACCGCTGACTGGGGCATCGCCCGGCGTACCGAGCGCAAGGCGCGGCGGGCGGCGGCGGCCCGCGCCGCCGCGTCCGGGGTTCCCTCGCCGCGGGCGCCGGCCGACGACACCGACACCGACGACACCGACGACGCCGAGGACCTTGAGTATGTGGCGGTGCGCGAGCGCCTGGAATTCCTCAACGAGGTGAGCGGGCGCATCGGTTCCTCGCTCGACCTGTCCCGCACGATCGTCGAGGTCAGCCGCGCCGTCGTGCCGCGCTTCACCGACGTGGCCGGGACGTATCTGCGCGAACAGGTCGTGGCGGGCGAGGGGTTCCCCGACGGGCCGCCCGACGCCACCACGATGTGGCACCGCGTCGCCCTGGAGCACACCGACGAGCCGGGCCGCTGGGACGATGTCGTGCCCGTTGGCGAATCCATGCCGTTCCCCGTGCACACACCGTTCTTCCAATGCATGACCACCGGGGATCCGGTGCTCGTCCCGTACATCTCGGAGGAGATGGGCAACGCGATCGCGTCGCAGTTCGAGAAGCGCGACATCCGCCCGCTGATCACCCACCGGTCCATGCTCGTCGTCCCGCTGAAGGCGCGGAACGTGGTCCTCGGGTTCATGATCCTGCTGCGTCACCAGGAGCGGCCCCTCTTCAACGACATGGACCGCGTCACCGGCGCCGAACTGGCGGCGCGTGCCGGGCTCGTGCTCGACAACGCGCGCATGTACACCTACCAGGAGTCCGTCGCCGAGACGCTCCAGGACAGCATGCTGCCGCACATCGAGCCGCGCCTGCCCGGCTGCGACGTCGCCACCCGCTACCTCCCCGGCACCCTGCTCGGCCGGGTCGGCGGCGACTGGTTCGACTCCGTCAAGCTGCCCGGCGCGCGCACCGCCCTCGTCGTCGGCGACGTCATGGGCCACGGGCTCAACTCGGCGGCGATGATGGGCCAGTTGCGCACCGCCGTGCAGACCATGGCCGCGCTGGACCTCCCGCCCGCCCAACTCCTGCGCAACCTCGACGACCTGGCCCAGCGGCTGGGCGAGCACTACCTGGCCACCTGCCTGTACGCGGTCTACGACCCGATCGCCGGTGAACTGCGTCTCGCCAACGCCGGGCACATACCGCCGGTGATCGTGCGCGCCGCCGACGGGCGCAGCGAACTCCTCGACCTGCCCACGGGCGCACCCATCGGCGTGGGAGGTGTGCCCTTCGAGTCCGTACGGATACCGGTGGCGCCCGGCGACCGCCTCGTGATGTGCACCGACGGGCTGGTCGAGGTGCGCGGCGAGGACATCGGCGTAGGGCTCGCCACGCTCTGCGAGTCGGCGGCCCACCCGGCCGCCTCCATGGACGACGCCTGCGACACCATCATCCGCTCCCTCGCGGGGCGCGGCGGTCGCAAGGACGACGTGGCGCTCCTCATGGTCCGGATGAGCGGCATCGAGGACGGTGACGTCGCCCAGTGGGAGCTCGAACGGGACGCGTCCGAGGTGCCGCGCGCCCGCGCACTCGTGCGGGGACAGCTCGCGCGATGGGGGCTCACGGCGGTCGACCACACGGCCGGGCTCATGGTCAGCGAACTCGTGACGAACGCGGTGCGGCATGCCGCGAGCGGCCGGGTGCAGCTACGGCTCGTGCGCTCGGGCGCCCTGTTGTGCGAGGTGGAGGACGCCGACCACACCCTGCCGGCGCTGCGCGGCGCCGGGCCGGACGACGAGTTCGGGCGCGGCCTGCGGGTGGTCTCGCACCTGGCGCGGGAGTGGGGCACGAGCCGGACCACGACGGGCAAGACGGTGTGGTTCGAGCTCGCCCTGCGGCGCGCGGGCATCTGACGCGCACCGGGCGTGCCCGAGGGGCGCACAGGCCGTGAAGGTGTGGCCCGCGCTGTTGTGGGGCGCACCACGGCGCGGTAGACAGGCTCTTCAGCTTCGGCCGGGCGGGCCGTCGCACCCTCCGGGGAGGGCCCATGAGTGTGACCGAGCGCTACAAGGCGGCGTGGGAAGGGTTCTGGAAGGACGCCCCCGAGGAGCCCGGGAGCGTGTTCTGGGACGCCGAGCCGGCCCTGACCGTCGGGCCGCATCTCGCCCTGTTCGAGGCGCGGTTGACGGCTGCGGGGCTCCCGCTGGTGGATCTCGGCTGCGGCAACGGCACCCAGACCCGCTTCCTCGCCGACCGCTTTCCGAGGGTGATAGGCGCCGATCTGTCGGCCGCCGCCCTCGACCGCGCCCGCGACGCGGACCCCGCCGAACAGGCCCAGTACCGACAGCTCGACGCCACCGCCGCCGATCAAGTGCAGGCGCTGCACGCGGAGTTGGGCGACGCCAACGTCTACATGCGGGGCGTGCTGCACCAGAGCGAACCCGATGACCGGCAGCCGCTCGTCGACGCGGTGGCGGCGCTGGTCGGCGAGCGGGGCCGCGCCTTCGTGGTCGAGCCGTCCGAGCGGGCCCGGCCCCTTCTGCGGGACCTCGCGCGGCACCCGGCGGGCCCGCCCCCGAAGCTCGCACCGGTGTTCGCCCACGGCCTCGCGCCCGGCGAGGTCCCGGACGCGGCGGTGCCCGAGTACGTCCGGCGGGCGGGCCTGACCGTGCTCGACTCGGGCGAACTGCCGCTGCTGACCACGGAGTTCACCCCCGACGGGAGCCGGATCGAGCTGCCGTCGCGGTGGATGGTGCTGGGGCGTGTGGCGGGGAGTCCGTTCTGAGTGGTCCGCACGCCGCTGACGAGCGGGAACAGGGCCGACCGGGTGCGACATTGGTCTATACCCGTGAGAGTTTCGGCGAGTGATCCACAGGTCTGGTGAGGGGCGCCCGGATCCGCGTACGGTGCTGGGCATGAAGATCCTCATCAGCGCCGACATGGAGGGCGCCACGGGCGTGACCTGGCCCGCCGACGTCCTGCCCGGCACACCGCAGTGGGAGCGCTGCCGCGCGATGTTCACCTCGGACGTGAACGCGGCGGTGCGCGGCTTCTTCGACGGCGGCGCCGACGAGGTGCTGATCAACGAGGCGCACTGGACCATGCGCAATCTGCTCCTCGAGCAGCTCGACGACCGCGCCGAGATGCTCACCGGACGCCACAAGTCACTCTCCATGGTGGAGGGCGTCCAGCACGGCGACGTCGACGGCATCGCCTTCGTCGGCTACCACGCGGGCGCCGGGATGGAGGGCGTCCTCGCCCACACCTACCTCGCCAACCAGATCACCGGCGTCTGGGTGAACGACGTACGGGCGAGCGAAGGTCTGCTGAACGCGCACGTGGTGGCCGAGTACGGCGTCCCCGTCGTCCTCGTCACCGGCGACGACCACGCCTGCGACGACGCCCTCGGCTACGCGCCGGAGGCCCGCAAGGTCGCCGTGAAGGACCACGTCTCCCGGTACGCGGCCGTGTGCCGCACCCCCGCCCGGACGGCCGCCGACATCCGGGCCGCCGCCGAGGACGCCGTCTCCCTCGCCGTGCGGCACGAGCCGACGCGGGGCGGCCCGTTCACGGTGGAGGTCGAGTTCGACGCCGAACACCTCGCGATGGCCTCGACCGTCGTGCCCGGGGTCGAGCGGACCGGCGAGCGTAAGATCGCGTACACCCACGAGACCATGTACGAAGGCATCCGCACCTTCAAGGCGGTCACCACGATCGCCTCGGCCGCGGTGGAGGAACAGTATGGCTGAGCGGCACCTTCCCACGATCGACGAGAAGGCGCTCGACGAAGTCGTCACCTTCACCTCCGAACTCATCCGCATCGACACGACCAACCACGGCGGCGGCGACTGCAAGGAGCGCCCCGCCGCCGAGTACGCGGCGGCCCTGCTCTCCGAGGCGGGCCTTGAGCCGACGATCCTGGAGCGCACCCCCGGCCGCGGCAATGTGGTGGCCCGCATCGCGGGCACCGACCCGGGCGCCGACGCCCTCCTGGTCCACGGCCACCTGGACGTGGTGCCCGCCCAGGCCGCCGACTGGAGCGTGCACCCGTTCTCCGGCGAGGTCCGCGACGGCGTCGTGTGGGGCCGCGGAGCCGTCGACATGAAGAACATGGACGCGATGATCCTCGCGACCGTACGCCAGTGGGCCCGCGTCGGGTTCCGGCCGCGGCGCGACATCGTCATCGCGTTCACCGCCGACGAGGAGGCCAGCGCCGAGGACGGCGCCGGGTTCCTCACCGACCAGCACGCCGACCTCTTCGAGGGCTGCACCGAGGGCATCAGCGAGTCCGGCGCCTACACCTTCCACGACGGCGCGGGCCGGCAGATCTACCCGATCGGCGCGGGGGAGCGCGGCACCGGCTGGCTCAAGCTCACCGCGCGCGGCAGGGCGGGCCACGGCTCCAAGGTGAACCCGGCGAACGCGGTCACCCGACTCGCCGCCGCCGTCACCCGCATCGGCGAGCACGCCTGGCCGATCCGGCTCACCCCCACCGTCCGCGCGGCCCTGTCCGAACTCGCGGCCCTGTACGGCATCGACACCGACGTGCACGCGGCAGACCTCGACGTCGACGCGCTGCTCACCCGGCTCGGACCGGCGGCCAAGCTCGTCGAGGCGACCGTGCGCAACAGCACCAACCCGTCCATGCTGTCCGCCGGCTACAAGGTCAACGTGATCCCGGGCGAGGCGTCCGCGCACATCGACGGCCGCTTCCTGCCGGGCGCGGAGGACGAGTTCCGGGCGGTGCTCGACGCGCTGACCGGACCGGACGTCGACTGGGAGTTCGCCCACCGCGAGGTCGCGCTCCAGGCACCGGTCGACTCGCCCGCCTTCGCGAAGATGCGGGCCGCCGTGCAGGAGTTCGCCCCCGAGGGGCACACCGTCCCCTACTGCATGTCGGGCGGCACGGACGCCAAGCAGTTCTCCCGCCTCGGCGTCACCGGCTACGGCTTCGCGCCGCTCAAGCTCCCCGAGGGCTTCGACTACCAGGCCCTGTTCCACGGCGTCGACGAACGGGTCCCGGTGGAGGCACTGCACTTCGGCGTACGGGTACTCGACCGGTTCTTGCGTTCGGCATAGGCACGCCCCGTAGGCACGCGACGTACTAGGAAAAAGCGGAGGACGCGAAGAACATGGAGGGTCCGGAGTAAATGGGGGGCGGGGACGACATGGTGTGCACACTGGGCTACGGCTCCTGGCCGTCGCCGATCGACGCCGCGCTGGCCGCGGCGCACGACGGCAGACCCGAGTACGTCGGGTTCGTCGGTGACGAGCCCTGGTGGACCGAGCCACGGCCCACGGAGGGGGGCCGCCGCGCCCTGGTGCGGCGCAGGCCCGACGGCACGGAGCAGTCGGTGCTGCCCGCGCCGTGGAACGTGCGCAGCCGTGTCATCGAGTACGGCGGCCGTCCCTGGGCCGGCGCGGACCGCCCCGAGGGCCCCCTGCTGGTCTTCGTGAACTTCGCCGACCAGCGGCTGTACGCGTACGAGCCCGAGGCCCCCGGCGCGCGGCCGCGCCCGCTCACCCCGCTCTCCGCCGTCGGCGGCGGCCTGCGCTGGGCCGATCCCCACCTCCACCTCGACCGGGGCGAGATCTGGTGCGTCCTGGAGGAGTTCACCGGGGACGGACCGGCCGACGTGCGGCGCGTGGTCGCGGCCGTCCCGCTCGACGGCTCGGCCGCGCGGGACAGGACCGCCGTGCGCGAACTCACCGACGACGCCCACCGGTTCGTCACCGGCGCCCGCCTCTCGCCCGACGGCAGCCGGGCCGCGTGGATCGCCTGGGACCACCCGCGCATGCCCTGGGACGGCACGGAGCTGCAGGTCGCGTCCGTCGGCGAGGACGGCACGTTCGGCCCCGCGCGGACGGTGGCGGGCGGGCCCGAGGAGTCGATCTGCCAGGTCGAGTGGGCCCCCGACGGCGCGCTCCTGTACGCGGGCGACGACAGCGGCTGGTGGAACCTGTACCGGCTCGGCACGGACACCACGGACGCTGCCGGCTTCGCCGCCGCCCGGCCGCTGTGCCCGCGCGAGGAGGAGTTCGGCGGGCCGTTGTGGAAGATCGGCCTGAGCTGGTTCAAGCCGCTGGAGGCCGGGCTGATCGCCGTCGTGCACGGCGTCGGCGCCACCTCCCTCGGCGTACTCGACCCGGAGACCGGCGAGGTCGTCGACACGGCGGGGCCCTGGACCGAGTGGTCCGCGTCGCTCGCCGTGCACGGCACCCGCGTCGTCGGCGTCGCCGCGAGCCCGCGCACCGCGACCGAGGTCGTCGAGCTCGACACCTGCACCGGGCGCGCCCGGGTGATCGGCGCCGCGCACCGCGACCCCGTCGACCCGGCGTACTACCCCGAGCCGCAGATCCGCACCTTCGAGGGCCCCGACGGCCGGGACATCCACGCCCACGTCTACCCGCCGCACAGCCCCACGCACGTCGCCCCCGGTGAGGAGCTGCCGCCGTACGTGGTGTGGGCGCACGGCGGCCCCACCAGCCACGCCCCGCTCGTCCTCGACCTGGAGATCGCCTACTTCACCTCGCGCGGCATCGGCGTCGCCGAGGTCGACTACGGCGGCTCCACGGGCTACGGGCGGGAGTACCGCAACCGGCTGCGCGAGCAGTGGGGCGTCGTCGACGTCGAGGACTGCGCCGCCGTCGCGCTCGCCCTCGCCGCCGAGGGCACCGCCGACCGGGCGCGGCTCGCCATCCGCGGCGGCAGTGCCGGCGGCTGGACCAGCGCGGCATCCCTGACCAGCACCGACGTCTACGCGTGCGGCACCATCATCTACCCGGTCCTCGACCTCACCGCCTGGGGCAGCGGCGAGACCCACGACTTCGAGTCGCAGTACCTGGAGTCGCTGGTGGGACCGATCGCCGAGGTCCCCGCGCGGTACGTCGAGCGGTCCCCGGCCGAGCACGCCGACCGGCTCACCGTGCCGTTCCTGCTCCTCCAGGGGCTCGACGACGTGATCTGCCCGCCCGCCCAGTGCGAGCGGTTCCTCGCCCGGATCGAGAGCGAGGGGCGGCGCGTCCCGCACGCCTACATCGCCTTCGAGGGCGAGGGCCACGGCTTCCGCAGGGCGGACACCATGATCCGCGCCCTGGAGGCCGAACTCTCCCTGTACGCCCAGGTGTTCGGGCTGCACCCGACCGGCGTCCCCGCCCTGGAGCTCAGCAAGTGAGACCCCTGCTCCGGCCGGAGCGGCTGGCTCCCGGCGCCCGTGTCGCCGTCGTCGCACCGAGCGGACCCGTCCCCGAGGACCGGTTGCGATCGGGCCTCGACATCCTGCGCGGCTGGGACCTCGATCCGGTCGTCGTGCCCCATGTCCTCGACGCGCACCCGCGGTTCGGGTACCTGGCGGGCACGGACGCCGATCGCGCCGCCGATCTGCAACGCGCCTGGTGCGACCCCGGGATCGACGCCGTGCTGTGCGCCCGGGGCGGCTACGGCGCGCAGCGCATGGTCGACCTGCTCGACTGGACGGCGATGCGGGCCGCGCGCCCCAAGGTGTTCGTCGGGTACAGCGACATCACCGCGCTGCACGAGGCGTTCGCCGTCCGGCTCGGTGTGAGCACCCTGCACGGGCCGATGGTCGCCGCGGCGGACTTCGTGAAGAGCGAACGGGCGCGGAACCATCTGCGGGCGACCTTGTTCGACCCGGAGTCGGTGCGGGTCATCACCGCGGGGGAGGGAGCCGGGGTCCTGGTGCCCGGGGTGGCCCGGGGCGTCACCCTGGGCGGCTGCCTGTCGCTGCTCGCCGGGGATCTCGGCACCCGGCACGCCCGGGGCACGGCGCGGGGCGGGCTGCTCTGCCTGGAGGACGTCGGCGAGGAGGCGTACCGCATCGACCGGTACCTGACCCAACTGCTGCGCGGCGGCTGGCTGGAGGGCGTCCGCGGGGTGCTGCTCGGGTCCTGGGCGGAGTGCGATCCGGTGTCGGACCTGCTGGCCGACCGGCTGGGCGGGCTCGGCGTCCCGGTGGTGGAGGAGTTCGGGTTCGGGCACGGGGAGGGGGCGCTGACGGTGCCCTTCGGGGTGGCGGCCCGACTGGACGCGGCGGCGTTGTCACTGACCTTGGACGAACCGGCCCTGAGCTGAGGGGGCCCACCCGAAGAAAGCCCGCGCACACCCATTGACCCCGACATGACACGTGTCACACCATGACCACGATCACAAACTTACCGGTCGGTACAACACCGCGTGGAGGCAGAACGTGTCCCGAGCCGTACCCAGAACCCGCCCCACGCTCGCCACCGCCGTCGCCACGGTCGCGGCGGCCCTGGCCGCCCCGCTCGCCCTCGCCGCCCCCTCGACCGCGGCCCCCCGCACCCCCGCCCTCGGTGAGTACACCGTCACCGCCCTGAAGTTCACGGTCGACACCGGTGGGCGTCGGTGCGTCGTGGACGCCGACCTGTACCGGCCCGCGGGCGTCGACGCCCGGCACACCGCGCCCGCCGTGCTCACCACCAACGGGTTCGGCGGCAGCAAGTCGGACGGCTCCACGGACGCCACCGGCAAGGCGTTCGCGCAGCGCGGGTACGTCGGACTCGCCTACTCCGGGCTCGGCTTCGGCGGATCCGGCTGCCTCGTCTCGCTGGACGACCCCGAGATCGACGGCAAGGCGGCCTCCGCGCTCGTCGACTTCCTCGCCGGGACCCGCGCCGCCGACGACGGGACCGAGATCGACTACGTCACCGCCGACAAGAAGGGCGACCCGCGCGTCGGCATGATCGGCGGCTCCTACGGCGGCGCCGTCCAGATGGCGACGGCGGCCGTGGACCACCGGGTGGACGCGCTGGTCCCGCTGATCACGTGGAACGACCTGTCCTACTCCCTCGACCCGCAGAACGCCGCCGACCGGGACGTGCCCGGCGTCTTCAAATGGCAGTGGACCAACGGGTTCTACCTCATGGGCGAGGGACAGCCGCTGCTCGTGCCCTCGCTCGACCCCTCGCGCATCAACAAGCTGAGCTGCCTGCACTTCGTCGACGACGCCTGCGCGACGATCCGCACCCTCAACTCCGGTCGCTACCCGGCCGACAAGAGCAAGGCGCTGCTCGACTACGCGCGCGGGGTCTCCCCGGTCTCGTACCTGAAGGACGTGAAGGCGCCGACGCTGCTCGTCCAGGGCCAGGCAGACAGCCTGTTCAACCTCAACGAGGCCAGGGCCAGCTACGAGACCCTCCGGGCGCACGGCACCCCCACCAAGATGATCTGGCAGGCCTGGGGGCACAGCGGCGGCCTGACCGACCCGGGGAGCGGCGAACTCGACCTGGCCGAGGGCAACCTGGAGACGAGCTACGTGGGCCGCCGGATCCTCGCCTGGTTCGACCGCTACCTGCACCACGACAAGGGCGCCGACACCGGCCCCGCCTTCGCCTACCGCCGGGACTGGATCAGCGACCCGGAGCGCGCCTACGCCACCGCCGACCAGGTCCCCTCGCTGACGCGGAAGCTGTATCTGTCCGGCGACGGCAAACTCGTCGACAACCGGCGGAAGGTCGCCCGCGGCAGCCGCGAGTACCGCAACTGGCTGATCGCCACCAGTCACTCCGAGTCCTCCCTCGGCGGCCTCATCGGCCTGCCCGACCCCGCCCCGCACGACACGCGCGGCACCTACCTCGACTGGACCACCGAGCCGCTCACCACGGACACCGACGTCGTCGGCGCGCCGAGGGCGACCCTCAAGGTGGTCTCACCGAGGACCGAGCGGGTCCAGCACTCCGCCGACGCCGCCGACAAGCTCGTCCTCTTCGCGAAGCTGTACGACGTCGCGCCGGACGGCACGAAGACGCTCGTGCACCGGCTCGTCGCGCCGGTCCGCGTCCCGGACGTCACCCGGCCCTTCACCGTCACCCTGCCCGGCATCGTGCACCGCTACGAGCAGGGGCACCGCATCCAGTTCGTGATCGCCGCGAGCGACGACGCGTACGGCGGCAACAAGGGGATCAAGCCGGTCACCGTCACCAGCGCGCCCGAGGACACCGGGACCGTGGAGCTGCCCGTCGTCGGCCGGTAGTGCCGTCACCCGTACGGCCCCTCGGCCGCTGCGCGAGCACCGTCTTCCCGCCCATGCTGGGCGGGGAGGCGGCCACGGCCTTCGGGGGAACGACGGAAAGGTGCACCGATGAGCCCCAAGGACACCGCGAGCTCCGCGCAGGGCGACGGCTCCGGCGCGTTCACGCCGGCCAGGATCGCGGTGCTCGTCCTGGCCGTCCTCGTCCTGGTCTTCATCTTCGAGAACACCCGCGAGGTACGCATCCGGCTGCTCGTCCCCGAAGTCACGATGCCCCTCTACATGGCGCTCGGGGCGGTCGCCGTCATCGGCGCCGTCTGCGGGGGCTACTTCATGGCGCGCAGGCGCAGGTGACAGGGCCCGCGCTCGCGGCCGGGCGGCCTGCGTAGGCCGGCCGGATGTCCGCCCACCTCGCCGAAGGACCCCGTGTCGCGCTGCGTCACATCACGCTCGCCGACGCCGACGAGTTCGTCGCGCGGGCCCGCGAGAGCCAGGAACTGCACCACCCCTGGCTCTTTCCGCCACTGCGGACGGACACCTTCGCCGCGTACGCGGGGCGGCTGGTGGACGACCCGACGAGACGCGGCTTCCTGGTGTGCGAGCGTGACAGCGGCGCCCTCGCCGGGTTCATCAACATCAACAACATCGTGCTCGGCGGTTTCCGCTGCGGCGCCCTCGGCTACGGCGCGTTCGCCCACGCCGCCGGACGAGGGCTGATGTCCGAAGGGCTCGGCCTCGTGGTCCAACACGCCTTCGGACCGCTCGGACTGCACCGGCTGGAGATCAACGCCCAGCCCGGCAACACCGCCTCCCTCGCGCTCGCCCGCCGCGCCGGTTTCCGCAAGGAGGGCTTCTCGCCGGACTTCCTCTTCATCGACGGTGCCTGGCGCGACCACGAGCGGTGGGCCCTCACCGCCGAACAGGCGGCCGATCCCGGGGCAGCCCCCGCCTTTGCGCAATCCTGACCGGGGCAGCCCCTGGTCAGCTCCGCGGCGGCGATGTTCCATGGTCATCGGGGGCGGGCCGCGTCCCCCGGGGCATCGGGAGGCGCCATGACCGTCGTACGACGTGAGGTACTGACCCTGCCGGGGGCCGAGCTCGGCCCGGTGAACCCGCTGGCCCCGCTGCGGCCCCTGCGCCAGGTGCACGAACTCGACGAGCGTGCCAGGGAGGGCCTGCCGCTGGACATGGCTCGGCAGCTCGGCCACGGGGTGCTGCGCAGCGTGCTCCCCGCGCGGATCCTCGACGGGTACGGGCGGGACCGGACACCCCTCGACCTCGACGCGATCGTCCTGGAGAACGACCGGGTACGGGCGACCGTCCTGCCCGGACTCGGCGGCCGGGTCGCCTCCCTGTTCCACAAGCCGACCGAACGGGAACTCCTCTACCGCAACCCGGTGTTGCAGCCCGCCGCGTTCGCGCTCAACGGCGCCTGGTTCTCCGGCGGCATCGAATGGAACATCGGCGCCACCGGCCACTCCACCCTGTCCTGCGCACCCCTGCACGCCGCCCGCGTCACGGCGCCCGACGGCACCCAGATGCTGCGCCTGTGGGAATGGGAGCGGCTGCGCGACCTGCCCTTCCAGGTCGACCTGTGGCTGCCGGAGGGCTCCGACTTCCTCCACGTCGGCGTACGCGTCCGCAACCCGCACGAGAAGGCCGCCCCGCTGTACTGGTGGTCCAACACCGCCGTGCCCGAGGAACGCCGGGTGATCGCGCCCGCCCGCGAGGCATGGCACTACGGCTACGAGCGGGCCCTGCGCCGGGTGCCCGTGCCGGAGTATGACGGGGCCGACCGCACGTACCCGCTGAACAGCGAGTTCGCCGCCGACTACTTCTACGAGGTCGAGGACGGGCGGCGCCGCTGGATCGCCGCGCTCGACCAGGCCGGACACGGGCTCGTGCAGACCTCGACCGATGTGCTGCGCGGCCGGAAGCTGTTCCTGTGGGGGACCGGAAGCGGCGGACGGCGCTGGCAGGACTGGCTGACCGAACCCGGCACCGGCGGCTACGCCGAGATCCAGGCAGGGCTCGCCCGCACCCAACTGGAACACCTGCGGCTTGAGGCACAGGGCGAGATGAGCTGGCTGGAGGCGTACGGGCCGCTGTCCGCCACCACGGAGGCCGTGCACTCCACGGGCGACTGGAGCGCCGTCGTCGACGAGGTCGAGGGACGCCTGGAGCGTGCCCTGCCGCGCGCCGCGGTCGAGGCGGCGTACGAGGCGTGGTTGCCGCACGCCGACACCGAACCCGGGCAGCGGCTCGCCACCGGCTCCGGCTGGGGCGCCCTCGAAGTGCTGCGCACGGGCTGGAAACCGACGGGCACCCCCTTCGACGAGTCGACGCTCGGCGCGGAGCAGGAACCGTGGCGGGAGCTGCTGGAGACGGGGCTGTTCCCGGAACCGCGGCGGGTCGGCGCGCCCGGCCCCACCCTGGTCTCCCGTGCGTGGCGGGACATGCTGGAGACGGCGGCGGCCCGGCCGCTGTCCGAGTACCACCTGGGCGTGGCGCAGTGGCATGCGGGGGACCGGGCGCAGGCCGTGCGGAGCTGGGAGCGCGGGCTCGAACTCGCCGCGTCCGACTGGCCGTTCCTGCGCTGCCTGGCGGTGGCCGACGCGACGGACGGGCACCGGGAGCGGGCCGCCGACCGGTACACCGCGGCCTTCGACGACCTGTGCGCGGAGCGCCGGGACGAGGGCGAGGCGTGGGTGGCCGCGACGGCCGCCCTCGGCCGCGAGGCGATCGAGGCGCTGCTCGCGGTGGACCGGGTCGCGGACGCGCGGCGGGTCTGGGACAGGGTCCACGCGAGCACCCGGGAGCGCGGCCGGTTCCGGCTGCTGGAAGCCCAACTGCTGCTCGCCGAGGGGGAGACGGAGTCCGCCCGCGCGGTGTTCGAGGCGGGTTTCGAGGTCGCGGACCTGCGGGAGGGCGCGGAGGTCATCGGCGAGATGTGGGCACGGATCGCCCCCGGTGAGCCCCTGCCGGCCCGGTACGACTTCCGTATGCGCTCCCCGGCTCAAGGCGCCCGCGGCGACTGAGGACCGGTCGGGGGGCGACGCGCGGACGCGGGGCCCCTCAGGACTCCGCGGGCGCCTGCCGGTCCACGTACTCGAAGACCGCGCCGTCGGGGTGGAGGGCGATGAGGTTGCGGCCCGCCGGGGTCGGGACCGGGCCCGCGAGAACCTTCGCGCCGGACGCCGTCAGAACCGTGTGGGCCTCGTCCACGTCGCGCACGGCGATCGTCGCGGACACCTTGCGCAGCACCTCCAGCTCCTGCTCGGGACCGCTCATCAGGAGGAAGCAGCCGACGGCGGCGACCGAGACCCCGCCGCGTTCGAAGCGCAGCGCCCGGCTGCCCGTGAGCTGTTCGTAGAACGTCACCGAGGACTCCAGGTCCTCGACGCAGATGCGCAGCGTGGTGCCCAGGATCTCCATGCGGGAAAGCCTAGTTGACGAGGCGCCGCGGCGTGATCGCTTCACCGGGCCGCGGGCGCGGGAGCGGTGGCGACGCGCCCGTTCGTTACCCGGGGCGCCGCCCGGGTACCCGGGGCGCCATGGAACGCATCGACCAGCGAATGAGCGAGGAACTGACCGGCCAGGTGACCCGGGCCGTCCGCGAGGCGCTGCGGGCCGAACTGACCGAGGCCGTGCGCGAGAGCGCCCGCAAGAGGAAGCGCACGGCGACGCTGTACGCGGGAGCGGCCACCGCCGCGCTCTACGCGGGCGCCGCGGTGGCCCTCGCCCTCGGCCTGGCGCTCGCCCTCTCCATGCCGGACTGGGGCGCGGCCCTGGTCGTCGCCGTGGTCCTCGGCGTCGCCGCCTACGCCCTGCGCCGGGCCGCGCGCCCCGGCAAGCCGTCCGTGCCCACGGCGCCGCCGATGCCCGCCGGACCCCCGCCGACCCGGGCGCCCTGAGCTCCCGCGCGGGCGCCGTCCACAAGGAGGTACACCCCGTGACCACCACCACCCCCACCGACGACGACATACGCGCACTCGCCCAGCAGTTGAGGGTCGACGCGGTGCGCGCCGCGGCAGCCGCCGACTCCGGCCACCCGACCTCGTCGATGTCCGCCGCCGACCTGATGGCCGTACTGCTCGCCCGCCACTTCCGCTACGACTTCGACCGGCCCGCCCACCCCGGCAACGACCGGTTCGTCCTCTCCAAGGGCCACGCCTCACCGCTGCTCTACGCCGCCTACAAGGCGGCCGGTGTCATCGACGACGCGGAACTGCTGACCTTCCGCAGGGCGGGCAGCCGCCTCGAAGGGCACCCGACGCCGCAGCGCCTGCCGTGGGTCGAGACGGCCACCGGATCGCTCGGCCAGGGCCTGCCCGTCGGCGTCGGCATCGCCCTGGCGGGCAAGCGCCTGGACCGGGTCGACCACCGCGTCCACGTCCTGTGCGGCGACAGCGAACTCGCCGAGGGATCCGTGTGGGAGGCCGCCGAACACGCCGGGTTCGAACACCTCGACAACCTCACCGTGACCGTCGACGTCAACCGGCTCGGCCAGCGCGGACCCACCCGGCACGGCCACGACCTCGACGCGTACGCGCGCCGCTTCCGGGCGTTCGGCTGGCACACGATCGAGGTCGACGGACACGATGTGGCGGCCGTCGACCGCGCGTACGCCGAGGCCCGCGACACCGCCGGGCAGCCCACCGCCGTCCTCGCGCGCACGCTCAAGGGCAAGGGCGTCGCCGCCGTCGAGGACCGGGAGGGCCTGCACGGCAAGCCGCTGCCCGACCCCGACGAGGCGATCGAGGAGCTGGGCGGCGACCGGGGCGTCCGCGTCGAGGTGGCGCCACCGCCCGCCGCGCGGGCCCTGCACGCCGTGCGCAGCGGCCGTCTCGACCTGCCCCGCTGGGAGACCGGCGAGGAGGTCGCCACCCGCGACGCCTACGGCCGGGCACTCACCGCCCTCGGCACCGCACGCGGCGACGTCGTCGCCCTCGACGGGGAGGTCGGCGACTCGACGCGCGCCGAGTACTTCGCGAAGGAACACCCCGAGCGGTACGTCGAGTGCTACATCGCCGAGCAGCAGCTCGTCGCGACGAGCGTCGGCCTCGCGGCACGCGGCTGGCTCCCGTACGCGTCCACGTTCGCGGCGTTCCTGACCCGCGCCCACGACTTCGTCCGGATGGCCGCCGTCAGCGGCGCCGGGATCAACCTGGTCGGCTCGCACGCCGGTGTCGCCATCGGGGAGGACGGGCCCTCGCAGATGGGCCTGGAGGACCTGGCGATGTTCCGCGCCGTGCACGGTTCGACCGTCCTCCACCCCTGCGACGCCAACCAGACCGCCCGGCTGGTCGCCTCCATGGCCGACTCGACCGGCATCCGGTACCTGCGGACGTCGCGGGGCAAGACACCCGTGATCTATCCGCCGGGCGAGGAGTTCCCGGTGGGCGGCAGCAAGGTGCTGCGCTCCGGCCCCGACGACCGCGTCACCGTCGTCGCCGCCGGTGTCACCGTGCACGAGGCGCTGCGCGCCGCCGACGAACTGGCGGACGCCGGTGTCCCGGTCCGCGTCATCGACCTGTACTCGGTGAAGCCGGTCGACCGGCGCACCCTGCGCGAGGCCGCGGCGGCCACCGGCTGCCTGGTCACCGTGGAGGACCACCGGCCGCAGGGCGGCCTCGGGGACGCCGTGGCCGAGGCCTTCGACGACGGTGCCCCCACGCCGCGGCTGGTCCGGCTCGCCGTCCGTCCGATGCCGGGGTCGGCCACGCCCCAGGAGCAACTGCGGGCGGCGGGGATCGACGCGGCGAGCATCGTCGCCGGGGTCGCCCTGCTCGTGGAACAGGACATCGCGCCCTGAGCCCACGACCGGGTGTCCGCACAATCTCCGCACATGTAACGGGAGTTGAAGGTTTGGCGAAGGTCTGAGCGGTGACTCGGAGGCCGAGACTGCCATGACGGACAAGGCTAAGCAGAAGAGCGATGAGGACGGTGCGACCGGCCGCGGCACGACCCCCGAGGAGGGAGACGTGCCGAGCCCCGCGCGGCTGCTCGGCATGGCACGCGCCCAGCTCGCGGAGCTCACCGGATCGACGGCAGAAACCGTGTCGTCCTTCCAACGGACCGAACACGGCTGGGAGTTGGAGATCGACGTGCTCGAAGTGGCCCGGGTCCCCGACACCACGGACCTGCTGGGGAGCTACCAGGTGAGGCTGGACCCCCAGGGCGTGCTCACCGGCTACCGGCGCCTCCGCCGATACGTGCGGGGGCGGGCGGAGCCGCGCGGAGCCTAGCCCGGGGCCCGCCCGGTCGTTCCGCGCCGTACACGCACAGAGGAGGACAGTACCCATGACCGTTGTCCCTGCACAGCAATCAGGTGGCGGTGGCGGCACGAGCGGCCTGTACGACGTGCTCGAACTCGTGCTTGACCGCGGACTCGTCATCGACGCGTTCGTCCGCGTCTCGCTGGTCGGCATCGAGATCTTGAAGATCGACATCCGGGTGGTCGTCGCCAGCGTCGACACCTACCTCCGCTTCGCCGAGGCCTGCAACCGGCTCGACCTGGAGGCAGGACCCAACCGCAGCCCCGGCCTGCCCGACCTCCTCGGCGGCTCGGACGAGTCGGACTCCAAGAGCGGTTCCGGCTCCGGGAACAAGGCGAAGGGCGCGCTGTCCGGCGCCGCCGAGACGCTTTCGGGCGCCTTCGGCCAGGCACGTGAGGAAGGCCGGTCCGAACCGCAGCGCGCCCGCCGCGCCCCGAGCCGCCGCAAGGAGGAGCAGGAATGAGCAGCACGTACGTCTACGGCATCGCGAGCGCCGACCACCCCGCTCTGCCCGACGGCATGGAGGGCATCGGCGAACCACCGCGCAAGGTCCGGCTCGTGGAGGCGGGGGCGCTGACCGCGATCGTCAGCGACGCCCCCGAGGACCTGCGGCCCAAGCGGCGTGACCTCCTCGCCCACCAGAACGTGCTCGCCGAGGCGGGCGGCGGCGGAGCGGTGCTCCCCATGCGGTTCGGCAGCCTCGCCCCCGACGACGAGGCCGTCTCGACGGTGCTGGCCGAGCGCGCCGAGCACTACCTGGAGCGGCTGCGGGCGCTCGACGGCAAGGTCGAGTACAACGTCAAGGCGCAGCACGACGAAGAGGCCGTACTGCACCGGGTGATGGCCGAGAACGCCGAGGTCCGCACCCTGACCGAGGCCAACAGGCAGGCGGGCGGCGGCAGTCACGCGGAGAAGCTGCGGCTCGGCGAGATGGTCGTGGCGGCGGTGCAGGCCCGCGAGGCCCAGGACGCGGTCGCGCTGCGACAGCTCCTGGAACCGGCGGCGGAGGCGGTGTCGGCGGCGCCGGAGAGCACCGGCTGGCTCGCCAACCTCTCGTTCCTGGTCGACAGGAAGTCCGCCGAGCACTTCCTCGCCGCGGTCGAGACGGCACGCCGCGAGCACGCGCACCTCGAACTCAAGGTCAACGGACCGCTCCCGCCGTACAGCTTCGTGGAGCCGGGGCCCTCGGCCCCCGTCGGCACGGAGTGACGTGGGCGGCGGTCCGGCACGGAGCAACCGAAGCAGCAGACATCGACCGTAGCGAGGACCAGCTCCTCGACCGGGTGGAGGGAAAGTGAACCGAGCAGCTCTCGGCCTCGCGGTAGGGGCCGGCTACGTCCTCGGACGTACGAAGAAGATGAAGCTGGCGTTCGCCGTCGGCACGATGGTGGCGGGCAAGCGGCTGAAGTTGAGCCCCCGCGCGCTGGCCGAACTGGTCAGCACGCAGTTGGAGAAGAACCCGCAGTTCAAGGAGCTCGGCGGCCAGCTCAGGCAGGACCTGCGCGGCGTCGGCACGGCCGCGACGGGCGCGCTCGTGGAGCGCCAGATCGAGGGCCTGGCCGGGCGGCTGCACTCGCGGACGCAAGGGGTGCAGGACCGCATCTCCGGCGTCGCCCCCGACGCCGGGGACGTGCGGGACGCGGGGGAGCGGGCGACGGGTCTCGTCCCGGGCCGCAAACGCCGCGACGAGGACGAGAACGCCGACACGGACGACGGGGCGTACGAGGACGAGCGCGACGCGGACGACGACGACCACGACGACCGCGAGGCCGCCGGGGAGAACGACGGCGAGGCCCGTGAAGAGACCCGGGGTGAGGGCCGCGACGAGAACGGCAGGAGTGCGCGGAGCGGGAAGTCGTCGTCGAACCGGCGCACCGCCACGGCCCGCAAGACCGCCACGGGCGACAAGTCCGGCACCGCCAGGACGGCCGCGGCGAAGAAGACGCCCGCCAGGAAGACCGCCGCGAAGAGCACGGACAACGGCAAGGCGACCGGCGGCGCCAAGTCGGGCACCGCGCGGGCGCCCCGCACCGCCAAGAAGACCGCGAGCAGCGCGACGCGCGGCGCGAAGGGGGGCCGTGGACGTGGCTGACTCCCCGACCAAGGCACTCGGCGGCATAGCCAAGAGCGAGGCCGCCGACCATCTCAAGGCCGAGTTCCAGAGCTACGTGGCGGCGCAGCTTGAGCGCATCCTCGTGGGGACGGGCCGCAAACTCGGCGAGACCACGAACAAACTGACCGACATCGCCGAGGGCAACAGCCCGGGCTTCGCCAAGCTCGCGCTCGACGGCGGCCGCAAACTGGCCGAGGGCAAGGGCCCGGTGCGCAGCGCGGTCGAGCTGGGCGCGGGCCGCCTGAAGGACAACGTCGTCGGGGCCTTCAAGAACCTCGGTGGCAAGGGCAAGCGCAAGGGCGGCGCGGGCCAGAAGCCCACGGTGATCATGGAGTTCGTCGATGTCGGCGTCGACCTGCGGACCGCGTACGACCAGTGGACGCAGTACCAGGAGTTCAGCACCTTCGCGAAGGGCGTCAAGAACGCGAACCGCGCCGACGACGTCACCTCCGACTGGCAGATGAAGATCTTCTGGTCCAACCGGAGCTGGAAGGCGCACACAACTGAGCAACTGCCGGACGAACGCATCCAGTGGACGTCCGAGGGCGCCAAGGGCACGACGAAGGGCGTCATCACCTTCCACCCGCTGGCCGACCGCCTCACCCGGGTCCTGCTGATCATCGAGTACTACCCCAAGGGCCTGTTCGAGAAGACGGGCAACATCTGGCGCGCCCAGGGACGCAGGGCCCGTCTCGACCTCAAGCACTTCGCCCGCTTCGTGACGCTGCGGGGCGAGGCGAGCGACGGCTGGCGCGGCGAGATCCGGGACGGCGAGGTCGTCCTGAGCCATGAGGACGCCGTGGAGCAGGAAGAGGAGGAGCGCGAGCAGGAGCAGGAGGCCCAGGACAAACCGTCGGATGACGCGTACGAGAGCGAGAGCGAGGGAGCCTCCCAGGAAGCCGCCGCCGACGACGCCGACGCCGACGCCGAGGACCAAGGCGAGGGCGAGTACGAGGACGATTACGAGGCCGAGACCGACGACGCGGACGCGGACGCGGACGAGGGTGAGTACGAGGACACGCCCGACGAGCCCGACGAGCATGACGAGCCCGATGAGCATGAGGCGTACGAGGAAGAGGACGAGCGGGACGAGGCGGAGGAGCCCGCACCGGCCGCCGCCGGCCGGGCCCGTCGATGACCACCGCCAGCCGCGTGCCCCAGCCCTACCAGGGCGGCGGCGGGGCCAACCTCGCCGACATCCTGGAACGCGTCCTGGACAAAGGCATCATCATCGCGGGCGACATCCGCATCAACCTCCTCGACATCGAGCTGGTCACGATCAAGCTGCGTCTCATCGTCGCGTCGGTCGACAAGGCGAAGGAGATGGGCATCGACTGGTGGGAGGACGATCCGTCCCTGTCGTCGGGCGCCCGGCGCAAGGAACTCGCGCGCGAGAACGCGGAGTTGCGCAGGCGCCTGGACGAACTGGAGGAGCCGCGCACGCAGGGCGGGACCGGCTGACCGGGGCCCGTTGACGACGGACGGCCTGTCGCGAAGGCGACAGGCCGTCCGTCGTGCCGCTCAGGCGGCGTCGGCGCGCGACCGCTTGCGGCACAGGAGCTCGCCGTGCAGGACCGTGAACCACGCGTCCTCGTGCGTGCCCCACTCCCGCCACGCCTCGGAGACGGCCGCGAGCTGCCCGGCGCTCGCGTGGCCGCCCTGCGTCGCGCGGTCGGCGTAGGCGGAGGCGACGGTGCGGTCCGCCCACAGCCCGCTCCACCAGGCGATCTCGTCCGGCGTCGCGTAGCACCACGTACCGGCCGTGGACGTGATGTCCGCCGCCGCGAACCCCGCTTCCAGCGCCCAGGACTTCAGGTGGCGTCCGGCGTCCGGTTCGCCGCCGTTGGCGCGGGCGACCCGCCGGTAGAGGTCCAGCCAGTCACTGATGCCGGGCGACGGCGGGTACCAGGTCATCGCCGCGTAGTCGGAGTCGCGGACGGCGATGATGCCGCCCGGCTTGGTGACGCGGCGCATCTCGCGCAGCGCCTGCACCGGATCGCCGACGTGTTGCAGGACCTGGTGGGCGTGCACCACGCAGAACGTGTCGTCCGGCCAGTCCAGCGCGTGCACGTCCGCGGTCGTGAACTCGACGTTGGCCAGTCCCCGTTCGGCCGCCGTGGCCCGTGCCGTGTCCAGGATGCCGGGGGCGTGGTCGGCGCCGATGACCTGGCCGTCGGGGACCAGGGCGGCCAGGTCGGCGGTGATCGTGCCGGGGCCGCAGCCGATGTCCAGGATCTTCATGTGCGGCTTGAGCGAGCCGAGCAGGTAGCCCGCCGAGTTGGCGGCGGTGCGCCAGGTGTGCGAACGCAGTACGGACTCGTGGTGGCCGTGGGTGTACACGGCGGTCTCCTGTGACATGGCCCGATCCCCTTCACGGTGCGGCATCACGCCCGGGGCGGTGGCGCCGGGCGTGACCGTCACCGTACGCCGGGCGGCCGGATGCTGAGATACCCGTCTTACGATGTGGACCGAGGGGTGTGTGGCCCGGAGGGCGTCACAGTATGGTCGGCGGCCGGTACACGCGCAGCGCCTCGTGCTGCTTGTCGATCGTCAACTTCCCCTCGCACTCGATGACTTCACCGTCGTACGCGAGCGGCGTGCCCGGCGACACACCGTCGATGTGCAACTGCGTGAGCCGGGTCGCCGCGTGGAACGGGGAGCGGGACAGCGGGCCCGACAGGGCCGCCGCGAGCAGCCGCACCCCGGGCAGCCGACCGCCGCTGACGGTACGCACGTCCAGGAGCCCGTCGGCGAGATCCGCGCGCCTGCCCGCCGTCAGGCCCATCCGCCGGTAGGTGCAGTTGCCGGCGAACAGCAGCCACAACGGCCGCTTCTCGCCGTGCAGTTCGACCTCCAGCGGGTGATCGCGGCGCAGCACGTGCACCGCCCCGACGACATCGGCGAGCCGTCCGCCGATCCGCCCCGACCAGCGCTCGCGCTCGCGCACGAGCTCCGGGTAGGCGCCCAGGCTGAACGTGTTGAGGAAGATGCCGGACGCCCGGCCCGAGCGGAACCGGCCGACGTCGACCGCGACCGCGTCGCCGCCGATGACGGCCCGCACGAGGTCGCCCGCGTCCTCGATGCCCAGGTCGTACGCGAAGTGGTTCAGTGTGCCGCCGGGCAGCACCGCGAGCGGCAGCCCGTGCCGCAGCGCCACCCGTGCGGCCGTGTTCACCGAACCGTCGCCGCCGGAGATGCCGAGCGCGCGGGCACCGGCCGCCGCCTTCTCCAGCGCGTCGGGGATCTCGGCCCCCTCGCACTCCACGAACTCGGCCAGCGGCAGCGCGTCCCGCAGCACCCGCACCCTCTCCGGGGTACCGGCCTGGGTGTTCACCACCATCACCAGGCCCTCGCCGTCCGGCAGCGCCGGTACGTCGTCGACCAGCGGACGCCCCGGCGAGGGCATCTGGTGGCGGGTCGGGACCAGCCCGCGGACGGCGAACGCGGCGCCCACCCCGAGCGCCGCGCCCGCGACCACGTCACCGGGGAAGTGCGCGCCCGTGTACACGCGGGAGGCCGCCACCGAGAACGCCACCGGCGCGATCGCCGCGCCCCAGCCGCGCGACTCGAGCGCCACCCCCGTCGCGAACGCCGCCGCCGAGGCCGCGTGCCCCGACGGGAACGACGTCGTGAACGGCTGCCGCTTCAGCCGGCGCACCATCGGCACCGCGTCGAGCGCGGGCCGCGACCGGCGCACCGACCGCTTCCCGAGCGTGTTGATCGTGGCGGAGGCCAGGGCCAGCGAGGCCACACCCCGCATCGCGGCGCGGCGGGCCCGCGGCGAACCCGTCGCCGCCAGGGCGCCGCCCACCGCGAACCACAGCACACCGTGGTTGGCGGCGCGGCTCAGGCCGGGCAGGATCCGTTCGGCGCCGGGCCAGCGCGCCCCGGCCGCGGATTCGAACAACCGCATGTCGAGCGCGGCCAGCCGGCCGCGCAGGGAGGGGCCGGGCCGGGGCGCTTCTTCCGCGGCTGCCGGCAGCTTGGAGACGTCGAAGTCGGCACACATGCCACGACGACTACCCCGGGCCGGGCCCCGCACCCAGGTCCGCGCCCCCTAATGGTTTGCCCGTCACCCGCACGGGCGTGAACAATGCGCAACCATGGGACATCTGGAAGCTGCGCACCTCGAGTACCACCTGCCGGACGGGCGGGCGCTGCTCGGTGATGTCTCCTTCCGCGTCGGCGAGGGCGCCGTCGTGGCCCTGGTCGGTCCGAACGGGGCGGGCAAGACGACCCTGCTGCGGCTGATCTCCGGCGAGCTCCAGCCGCACGGCGGCTCCGTCACCGTCAGCGGCGGCCTCGGGGTGATGCGCCAGTTCGTGGGCTCCGTACGCGACGGGACGACCGTGCGCGACCTGCTCGTCTCCGTGGCGCCGCCGCGCATCCGCGAGGCCGCGGAGGCCGTCGACAAGGCCGAGCACGCGATCCTGACCGTCGACGACGAGGCCGCGCAGATGGCGTACGCGCAGGCCCTCTCCGACTGGGCCGAGGCGCAGGGCTACGAGGCGGAGACGCTGTGGGACATGTGCACGACGGCCGCGCTCGGCGTCCCCTACGACAAGGCGCAGTTCCGCGAGGTGCGCACGCTCTCCGGCGGTGAGCAGAAGCGGCTCGTCCTCGAAGCGCTGCTGCGCGGCGGCGACGAGGTCCTGCTCCTGGACGAGCCGGACAACTACCTCGACGTACCGGGCAAGCGCTGGCTGGAGGAGAGGCTCCGCGAGACCCGCAAGACCGTGCTGTTCGTCTCCCACGACCGCGAACTGCTCGCCCGCTCCGCCGAGAAGATCATCAGCGTCGAGCCGGCCGCCGGCGGTGCCGACGCCTGGGTGCACGGCGGCGGCTTCGCCACGTACCACGAGGCCCGCCGTGAGCGCTTCGCCCGGTTCGAGGAGCTGCGCCGCCGCTGGGACGAGAAGCACGCGCAGTTGAAGAAGCTCGTGGTGAGCCTGCGGCAGGCGGCCTCCGTCAGCCATGAGCTGGCGTCCCGGTACGCCGCCGCGCAGACCCGGCTGCGCAAGTTCGAGGAGGCCGGGCCGCCGCCCGAGCCACCGCGCGAGCAGGACATCACGATGCGGCTCAAGGGCGGCCGGACCGGGGTGCGGGCCGTCACCTGCGAGGGGCTGGAACTGACCGGCCTGATGAAACCGTTCGACCTGGAGGTGTTCTACGGCGAGCGCGTCGCCGTCCTCGGCTCCAACGGCTCGGGCAAGTCCCACTTCCTGCGGCTGCTCGCCGGGGACGAGTCGGTGGCGCACAGCGGCCGGTGGAAGCTGGGCGCCCGCGTGGTCCCCGGCCACTTCGCCCAGACCCACGCCCACCCCGAGCTCCAGGGCCGCACGCTCCTCGACATCCTCTGGCGCGACCACGCCAAGGACAAGGGCGCCGCGATGTCCCGGCTGCGACGCTACGAACTCACGGCGCAAGCCGAGCAGAAGTTCGAGCGCCTCTCGGGCGGCCAGCAGGCCCGCTTCCAGATCCTGCTCCTGGAGCTCGAAGGAGCCACAGCCCTGCTCCTGGACGAGCCGACGGACAACCTCGACCTGGAGTCGGCCGAGGCGCTCCAGGAGGGCCTGGAGTCCTTCGACGGCACGGTCCTCGCGGTCACTCACGACCGCTGGTTCGCCCGCTCCTTCGACCGCTACCTGGTCTTCGGCACGGACGGCCGCGTCCGCGAGACCCCGGAGCCGGTCTGGGACGAACGCCGCGTGGAGCGCCTGCGCTAGGACGCCTCCCGCGGCCGTACGAGGTCGCCGAGACTCACCGTGCCCACCGTGCGCCCGCCCTCCACCACCGGCAGGCGCCGCACCGCGTGGGCCCGCATCAGCGCCACCGCGGCGGACACCGCCTCGTCGGGGCCTATCGTCGCCCGCAGGGGCGTGCACACCGCGTCGGCGCTGACGGTCAGCGGATCCGCCCCCTCGGCGACGGCCCGCACCGTGATGTCCCGGTCCGTGAGGACCCCGACGACAAGGCCGTCCGCCGCCACGAGGACATCGCCCGTGCCCTGCGCCCGCATGAGCTGGGCCGCCTCGACGAGCGACGCGTCGGGGCGGACCGCCACCACGCCCGGCGTCATGACTTCTCTCACCAGATCGGCCATGGCCGTGGGCCCTTCCTGCTGGGACGCGCCGGGCGGGGACACCATGCCCGGCCGCAGTACCCCTCTCCCCGAGACCTATGCGTTTGCTCCCTCGGTCGGGGGGCAGGCGTAGGTGAAGTGCTTCGGACTGGAGGCACGTCCGTGGGAGAGATGCCGCTCGGTATCCACCCCGGGTGTGTCCGACGCCATAGCGAGGCGTGACTCCCACGGTGACCACCGAACCCCATGCACCTCCAGGGGAGTTGCGATCCATGCGTACGCCTACCAGCGCGCCCGTGAACCCGGCGAAGCCCGGCCGACGCCACCCGCACGACGACGCACCCGACACGGCCGAAGCGTTCGCCAAACTGTCCGCCATGCCCGACGGACCGGCCCGTGACGAACTGCGCCACGACGTCGTCGAGGCATGGCTGCCGATGGCCGACCGGCTCGCCGGTCGTTTCCGCAACCGCGGTGAGTCCTACGACGACCTGCGCCAGGTGGCCGCGATGGGCCTGGTCAAGGCCGTCGACCGCTACGACCCGTCGCTCGGCAACGCCTTCGAGAGCTACGCCGTACCCACCGTCACCGGTGAGATCAAGCGGCACTTCCGCGACCACATGTGGACCCTGCATGTGCCGCGCCGCGTCCAGGACCTGCGCAACCGGGTCCGGTTCGCCCAGCACGAACTCGCCGGCACCATCACGGGGCGCGCCCCGACCACCGCCGAGATCGCCGAGCACGCGAACCTGACGGAGGACGAGGTGCACACGGGCCTGGAGGCCCTGGAGAGCTTCACGGCTCTCTCCCTCGACGCGGAGACGCCCGGCAGCGACGACGGCTACTCGCTGTCCGACGCGCTCGGCGCCGCCGACCCCGCGCTCGACGTGGTCATCGACCGGGAGGCCGTCAAACCGCGGATCGCCGCGCTGCCCGAGCGGGAGCGGCAGATCCTGTACATGCGCTTCTTCGGCGACATGACGCAGAGCCGCATCGCCGAACAGCTCGGCATCTCCCAGATGCACGTGTCCCGGCTCATCACCCGGTGCTGCCACCGGCTGCGGGCCGAGGTGCTGGCCGACGCGGCCTGACCGCGGCGGCGCCCCTCACCTGCGCATGGCGAGCGCGAGGTGACGGGAGATCACGTCCAGCGCCCTGGCCTCCGCCAGGGAGTACGCCGGGCGGCCCGCGGACCGGCACAGGGTGAGCACGCCCTGGACCGGTTCGCCCGGGGCCGGGACGAGCGGCACGCACAACAGGGACGTGACGTCCGCCCGCACCAGGACGGGGGCGCCGCACGCGTCCTCGCCGAGCGCGCCCGCGTCCTCCGGGCGGACCAGCAGCGCCGGTGAACCGCCGCGAGCGGCCTCGACGACGAGGGGGCTCGCGGCGGGGTCCTGCGCGGCGATGTCCCGGACCGCGTCGGCGTCGCCGCCGAGCACGGTCGTACGGACCGGCCGGGCGGCGCCCAGGTCCGCGATCACCCAGTCCGCGAACCGCCCGTGCAGCACCCGCGCGGCGCGGCGCAGTGCCTCGGCCGGATCCCCGGCGGGCGCCCCGATCAACTCCCGGGCCATCACGTCGACCAGATCCATCAGCGCCGTGTGGTGCGTCGTCTCGGCGAGGTCGGGCACGGGCACGGACCCGCCCGCGCGCGGCGGCGCGACCAGCGCCGTGTCCTCCTCGGGCCGCAGCAGGACCAGGACCGTGGTGTGGCGCTCACTGCCGGGGCGCAGACCCGTCAGCGTCGTACGGATCGCCGTCTGCGGACTCTGCTGGAGATGCAGCGTCAACCCCCGGTCGCCCTCGCCGCGCGCCACCGCCGCGACCTGCGACCGCAGAGCGGCCCGGTCGGCGTGGGCGAACAGGGCGGTCAGCGGGCGGCCCGTCGCGTACCCGGTGCGGACCCCGGTGAGCGTCGTCGCGGCGAAGTTCAGGCGTCGTACGACCGACTCGCGGTCGACGAGGGCCACCGGCAGCGGCAGCCGCTGGAAGACGGCGCGCAACAACTGCTGTTCCTGCCGGTCGGCCGCGGCCGACCGGCTGGGCCCCGCGCCCGGGTCGACGGCCCGCCGGTCCTCCTGGCGCGGCCACAGGTCCCGTACCGCGTGGTCGAGTTCGAAGAGCGCCGCGTCGAGCACGGCGGACAGTTCCTCGGCCGGGACGGACCGGGCGGCCTTCAGCTCGGCGACCCGGCGGGCGAAGTCCGCGAGTTCCTCACCGAACGCATCCATCTGCGGCATGCCGAGAACCTATCCTGCGCACCCGTTTTCCGGGGGCGGCCCGGGGAACCCGCTGAAGGAGGAGGCGTTGACCGATGCGACAGCCCCGACCTTCCGACGCGCGGGCGAGGACCGGCGAGCACGACACCGGTGCCACCCCTCCCAGCCGCCGCCTCTCCGTACTCGCCGAGGGCGCGGCCCACTGCATGCCCGACTGCTGCGGCGCCGTGGCCACCGCGTCCGGCGGCGGCGGCGACCGCACGTCCGCGGCGACCCACCCCGACCTCGCCGCCCTGGCCCTCGTGCAGCTCAGCTCCGGGGAGGGCCCCATCCCGACGGCCGAGGAGGCCGGGACCCCCGTGGACACCGCCGACCTGCTCAAGGACGGGCGGTGGCCGCGCTACCGGGCCCTGGCACTCGACTCCGGGGTGCGCTCCAGCGTCACCATGCCGTTCCGCAACGCCGGACTCACCGTCACCCTCAGCCTCTACAGCTTCCACGCCGACGCCCTGCGCGACGCCCCGCGCGGCCCGGTCAGCGCCCTCGGCGACCTGGCCGCCACGTGCCTGGCGCGGGACCGCTCCTACCAGGCGGCCCTGACCGAGCTGGACCAACTGGGCACGGCGCTGCGCACGCGACCCGTGGTCGACCAGGCGTGCGGCATCGTCATGCACGTGCTGGGCTGCGACCCCGGCGACGCGTTCGGCGTGCTGCGCCGCATCTCGCAGACCACGAACCGGAAGCTGGCCGACGTGGCCCATGCCGTCGTCGAGCGGCGCGGGCACGGTCTTGAGCGGGAGTTCGCCGCGCTGACCCCCTGACCACCGGCCCCCGCCGCCCCGCGCCGGCCCCGGTACGCCCCTCCTCACCCGTCCGGCGCAATGCCCGTACCAGGTCACACGTCTGTCGGGCCGTCCCCGCGGGTAGCCGCAGAGGTGCACACCCGGCACCCGCACGGCGCGCGCAGGTGCCCGCGGTGATGTGACGCTGGGAACAGCGCACCCGCGACGGCACGGCGACCACACTCGGCACGGAGGCAGCATGCGGCCATCGGACCCCACGGCCCGGGCATCCCGCGCGGACCCGGCCCACGAGGCGCGCGGACCCGCACCACAAGGCCGCGGCCCGGTGCGGTACGGACCACCGCTGCCCGAACCGGGACTGCCCGTCCTGCCCGAACTGGCGGGCGTCGTCGCCGGCGCCGCCGCACGCCCGTGCGCCGAGCCGCCCGGCGGACCGGCCGCGCTCCTCGAAGCCGCCCGCGGCTACTGGCACCGCCGCGGCCTGACCGACGACCGGGCCCGGATCGCCGCCGCCCCGGGCGGCGCCCCGCTGCTCCTCGCCCTGACGGCGGCGCTCGGCGGCGACGTCCTCGTACCGCGCCCCTGCTCCGCCTGGTGGGGGCCGCAGGCCCGCCTCCTGGGCCACGACGTGTTCCACGTGCCGACGCCCGCCGAGTGCGGCGGCGTCCCCGACCCCTACGCGCTCCTGGAGACCGTCCGGCGGGTCAGAGCCGAGGGCGGCGACCCCCGGCTGCTCGTCCTGTCCGTCGCCGACGATCCGACCGCGACCGTGCCACCGCCCGAGGTCCTGCACGAGACGGTGGAGGCCGCCGCGGGGGAGGGCCTGCACGTGGTCAGCGACGAGACCTGGCGCGACACGCTGCACCCGGGCAGCGACACGGTGCTGTTCAGCCCCGCCGAGATGTTCCCCGCCCAGGTCACGGTCGTCACCGACCTGACCGGCGGCTACCTGCCCCCGTCGCTGCCCGCGGCCTGCGCGCGCTTCCCGCGAACCGGGCACGGTGACCGCCTCGCCGACCGCGTCCTGGACTTCCTCACCGCGACCGGCGCCGTCCTCGCGGCGCCGGTCGCCGCCGCGGCGACGTACGTCCTGACCGAACCGGAGGCCGTCGCCGACCGGCGCACGGCCGCCGCCGCGCTGCACGCCCGGGTGGCCGGGGCCGCGTACCGCACCGTGCTCGCCGGTGGCGGCCTGGCCCTGCCCCCGCGGTCGGGCCGCCACCTCTACGTCGACCTCGACCCGCTGCGCCCGGCGCTCGCCGCCCGCGGGGTCACCGACGCCCAGGACCTGGAGGACCACCTCACCGAGCGCCTCGGCATGGCCGCCCCCGGCGGCCACCGGTTCGGCGACGACCCGGCGGCGCTGCGCGTCCGTCTGTCGACAGGCCCGCTGCTCGGATCGACCCAGGACGAGCGCAGGGCGTCTCTCCACGCGCCGGAGCCCCTGGAATTGCCGCATGTGGCGCGGTTGTTGACCAGGGTGGGGTCGGTCCTCGACGACCTCCGCGACGACGCGGGCCCGGTGAGGACCGACGGCAACGGACCGGCAGGCGAAGGATGGGAGTCCGAGCGATGACCCAGGCGTCCGAACCGACGACAGCGCGGCGAGCCGAGGCCCCGGCGTCCGGCAGACCCCCCGTCGAGCCGCGGCCGCTCGGCGGGGGAAGCACCACCGAAGCACCGCCGCGCCGCTGGCCGCGGTCCTTCGCCGACCGTCTGACCGCGCCCCTGCCGGGGCTGCGCGCCTTCGCCCGGTTCGCCCGCGAGAACGCGCTGCGCCCGCGCCCCGAGGGCCTGGTCGACATCCCGAACCTGCCGTTCGAACCCGGCCCGCTGCCCGAGGTCGACGCCCGCACGGCCGCCGTCACCTGGGCGGGCCACGCGAGCTGGGTCATCCGCATCGGCGGCCTGACCGTCCTCACCGACCCGGTGTGGTCCCGCAAGATCCTCGGCACCCCGGCCCGCATCACCCCGGTCGGCGTCGCCTGGAGCGCCCTGCCGCCCGTCGACGCCGTCGTCATCAGCCACAACCACTACGACCACCTGGACTGGCCCACCCTCCGCAGGCTGCCGCGCGCCACCCCGGTGTTCGTCCCGGCGGGTCTCGGCCGCTGGTTCACCCGGCGCGGCTTCACCCGCGTCACCGAGCTGGACTGGTGGGAGGCGGCCGAACTGGGCGGCGTCCGCTTCGACTTCGTCCCGGCGCACCACTGGTCGAAGCGCTCGCTCACCGACACCTGCCGCACCCTGTGGGGCGGCTGGGTCCTCACCGACGGCGACGGCCGGCGGATCTACTTCGCGGGCGACACCGGCTACGGCCGCTGGTTCGCGGAGATCGGCCGCCGCCACCCCGGCATCGACCTGGCGTTGCTGCCCATCGGCGCCTACGAGCCGCGCTGGTGGCTGCGCGACGTGCACTGCGACCCCGAGGACGCGGTGCGGGCCGCGCAGGACGTGGGCGCGCGCGCCATGGCGCCCATGCACTGGGCCACGTTCCTGCTGTCGGCGGAGCCCGTCATGGAGCCGCTCACCCGGCTGCGGGCCGCCTGGGAACGGGCGGGGCTGCCGCGCGCCGCGCTCTGGGACCTGCCGGTCGGCGGGTCACGCGTGCTGACTGCCTGACAGCCGCCGCACCCTGCGCCACAGCGTGGGGGCCGCGCTGACCACCACGGTCAGCGCGACGGCCGCGACGACGCCCTCCCACGGCTCCTTGAACAGGGAGCCGCCGAGGATCCCGATGATCTGGTACGTCACCGCCCACGCGAGGCACGCCGGGATGTCCCCGCGGGCGAAGCGGCGCAGCGGCATCTTCGCCATCAGGCACGCCAGCATCACCGGTATCCGCCCGGCGGGCACAAGACGCGACAGCACGAGGACCATCACGCCGTGGTCGGCGAGCTTCTCCTGCGCCTGCTCCAGACGCTCCTGAGGGGCCCGGGAGCGCAGCGCCTCCAGCCACCGCGAACCGTGCTCCGACCGCATGCCGCGCCGCCCGAGCCAGTACAGGGCGATGTCCCCGAGGAACGCGGCGAGCGAGGCCACTCCGAACAGGAGCAGCAGCGAGAACGGCGCCGTCCGGTGGAAGGCGACGACGGCCGCGGAGCTGACGAGCGCGCCCGTCGGGATCACCGGGACCAGCGCGCCGACCGCGACGAGGAGGAACAACGTCGGGTAGCCGGCGGCCTGTTGGGTCGACTCGGTCGGCACCACCTGCGCGAGGGCGTCGAACATCAGCGGGCCACCTTCGGCCGGACTCTCTCCCCGTGGGCGAGACAGTGCACCGCCACGTCGGGGGCGCGCAGCGCGGCCTGCCGGACGAACTCCTCGCCCGGCGTGTGGAACTCGTGCGGGCGCACCGCGTCCATCCCGATCGGCCAGTACGTGCCGTAGTGCACGGGCACCGCGCTGCGCGGCGCGATCCTGACCAGTGCCTCGGCGGCCCGCGCCGCGTCGAGGTGGTGCGGCCCGAGGTGCGGTCCCCAGCCACCGACCGGCAGCAGCGCGACATCCACCTCGCCGACGGCCTCGGCCATGCCGTCGAACAGCCCGGTGTCACCGGCGAAGTACGTACGGGCCTCGCCGCCGACCACGTAGCCGAGCGCGGGGGAGCGCTGCGGGCCCACCGGCAGCCGTCGCCCGTCGTGCGCCGCGTGCACGGCCCTGACGGTGACGTTCCCGGTCTCGACGACGTCCCCGGGCTCGACCTCGGTGATCTCCAGGCTCCGCAGACGGCGCAGTCGCGGCACGGAGCGGGCGGCGCCGCGCGGCACCAGCACCCGGGTGCCGGGCGCGAGCCCGGCCAGCGACGGCAGGTGCAGATGGTCGGCGTGCAGATGGGAGACGAGGACCACGTCGGCGCGGGCGGCGCTGGGCGGCGGCGGGGCGCCGCGGCGGCGCCGCAGGTGCGCCAGGCGCCGCGCGAAGAGCGGATCGGTGAGGACTCTGGTGCCCGAGTCCTCGATCGTGCAGGTGGCATGCCCCCACCAGGTGATCTCCACCGGCACCCGTTGCCCTCCTTACGTGCGACTGCCTTGAGCGTACGTGCAGGGGTAGGGTCGTCGCCGAGAGGGTGAGGTGGGGCGAAGGTGAGAGGGGACACCATGGGCGCACCGGACGGGGACGCCGCCGTGCGGGTCGCGGCGATCGCCAGCCTGACGCCGCTGGAGGAACTGGACGCGGACCCCTTCCTCGTGGACTCCCGCAGCCAGCACCAGATGTGCGCCCGCTGGGCCGCCGAGCGCGGCTACGTGATCACCCGGGAACTGCTCGTGCACGGCGTACGCCCCGACCACGAGGTGCTGTGGGGGGACGTCGACGCGGGCCTGGTCGATGTCTTCGTCGCCCCTTGCGACCGTGTCCTGCGCGCGGCGCTCCGCTCGGTGGACGCGTTCTCCGCGGAGTGCGCGCGGCGCGGGGTCCGCCTGGAGACGGCGGGTCTCGCGGAACCGTCGTACGACACGGAGATGAAGGCGCGCGTCCACCGCCGCCTGTCGATGCCGACGGCCGGCTACGACGGCTGCTGACCGCGGCGGAGTGCCCGGGACGCGGCGCCGGACCCCTCATCAGCACCGTGTGAAACCCTGACCCCCGACAGTCGACGAGGCAGCGCGGGGACGAGGGGAGCCGGAAAGTGGCCGGAAGACGGTGGCGGCGGGCGGCGAGCACCGCGTGGCGCTCGCTCACGGTCTGGGCGGCGAGCACCCTGACGATGCTGGTCCTGGCCGGTCTCCTGCCCGACTTCCAGCTCCAGTCCGCCACCGGCGACAGCGCCACCCGCGTCGCCACCACCGCGGCCCTCGGCGCGGGCGCCTTCGGCCTCCTGTCCGCGCTGTTCTGGCCGCTCCTGGTGCGCGCGCTCCTCCTCGTCCCCGCGCTCGTCCTCGGCCTCGTCGTCTTCTTCCTGAACGGCGCCCTGTTCCTGTTCGCCCTGCACCTCGTCCCCGACGGCCGCGGTGAGGCCGGTCCGGAGACCGCGGTCGTCGTCGCCGCCGTGATGTCGGCCGTGGCGTCGGCGACGGGCGGCGCCCTCGCCGTCCGGGACGACGACGCCTACCGGCGGCGCCTGTACCGGCTCGCCGACCGAAGACGCCGCAGGGCCGTGGAGGAGGTGACGGCCGACGTGGGGCCGCCCGCCCCCGGCACGGTCTTCCTCCAGCTCGACGGCGTCGGCCACGAGATCCTGCTGCGCGCCGCCCGCGACGACGTCATGCCCACCGTCGGCGCCTGGTTGCGCGACGGACGCCACCGGCTCACGCCCTGGCGCACCGACTGGTCGAGCCAGACCGGCGCCAGCCAGCTCGGCATCCTGCACGGCTCCAACCACGACGTCCCCGCCTTCCGCTGGTACGAGAAGGACACCGGCGAGATCCAGGTCTCCAACCGGCCCACCAGCGCCGCCGAACTCCAGCGCCGCGCCGTCGAGCACACCGGCGACGGCGGCCTGCTCACCTTCGACGGCGCGAGCCGCGGCAACCTCTTCAGCGGCGGCGCCGAACAGGTCGCCCTCGTCCTGTCCGTGGCCGCCCGGCGCGGCAGGGAGAACCGCTCCAGGGCCGGTTACTTCGCCTACTTCTGCGACCCGGCGAACGCGGTCCGCACCGCTCTGTCCTTCTGCGCCGAGGTCGGCCGCGAGATCGGCCAGTCCACCCGGGCCCGGCTGCGCAAGCAGCGACCGCGGATCGGCCGCGGCGGCCTCTACCCGTTCATCCGCGCCTTCGCGACCGTCGTCGAGCGGGACGTCGTCGTCGCCGCCGTCATCGGCGACCTGCTGGCCGGGCGCAGCGCCGTCTACGCCGACCTCGTCGCCTACGACGAGGTGGCCCACCACTCGGGCCCGTTCAGCCGCGACGCCCAGAAGGTCCTCGCCCGGCTCGACCGCTCGCTCGCGCTGATCGAGAAGGTCGTCGAGCACGCCCCGCGCCCCTACCACGTCGTCGTCCTGTCCGACCACGGCCAGAGCCCGGGCGAGACCTTCCACGCCCGCTACGGACTGACCCTCCAGGACCTCGTCCGGGCCGGCTGCGGGCTGCCCGTGCCGCGCAAGGCGCGGCGCACCCACAGCGGCGCCGAGGCCCGCTCCACCGTCCGGGCCGCGCTGCGCCGCCCCGTCGAGGAGTCCGCGGAGGCCACCCGCAAGGGCAGGCACCACGAACCGGTCGTGCTGGCCTCCGGCAACCTCGGCCTCGTCTCCTTCCCCGACGTGGACCACCGGATGAGCAAGGAGGAGATCGACGCCCGCCACCCGGCCCTGCTGCCGACCCTCGCCAACCATCCCGGCGTCGGCTTCCTCCTCGTACGCAGCGAGGAGCACGGGGCCGTCGTCCTCGGGGCGCGGGGCGCGGAGGTACCGATCGACGACCTGGCCGACGGACAGGGACCGCTCGCCGACTTCGGACCGGGGGCCGCCGCGGCCGTGCGCCGCACCGACTCCTTCCCGCACACCGCCGACATCATGGTCAACTCCTGGTACGACCCGGTGGACGGCGAGGTCCTCGCCTTCGAGGAGCAGATCGGCTCGCACGGCGGGCTCGGCGGCGCGCAGGGCCGCCCGTTCCTCCTCTCGCCCGTCGACCTGTCCGAGCCCGTCCCGGCCGGCGGTGAACTCGTCGGCGCGGAGCAGGTCCACCACGTGCTGCGCCGCTGGCTGCGCGAGAGCCACGGCCCGCAGATACCGCTGGAGAATTCCCTCCCGAAGACCCCCGACGTCGCAGCATTTGTGGCCGTGCCCCCACCGGCGCAGGACAAATCAGCCTGATTTGGAGCGAGCCGCCCCGTCGTCCGACCATGGAGCGCCGCCCGGCGATCCCGTGCGGCGCCCGCACGACCGAGAGGCGCACCACCCCATGCACGACACCGGGCCCGCGGTACACACGGCTCCGGCCAGGGACGACGACCAGGACAGCCGGCACGCCCGCAGATTCGGACTCCCCATCGCCACCGCCCTCGTCATGGGCAACATCATCGGCGGCGGCATCTTCCTGCTCCCCGCCTCCGTGGCCCCGTACGGCACGATCAGCCTCGTCGCCTTCGGCGTCCTCACCGTCGGCGCCATCGCGCTCGCCCTCGTCTTCGGCCGCCTCGCGCACCGGCACCCGCGGACCGGCGGCCCCTACGTCTACGCCCGTGAGGCCTTCGGTGACTTCGCCGGGTTCCTGGCGGCCTGGTCGTACTGGATCACCACCTGGGTCTCCAACGCGGCGCTTGCCGTCGCCGCCGTCGGCTACCTCGACGTCCTGCTGCCGATCCGCGGCTCGACGTTCTGGACGATCGTCGCCGCCCTGGCCTGCCAGTGGCTGCCCGCGCTCGCCAACCTCGCCGGCACCCGCTGGGTCGGCGCGGTCCAACTGGTCTCCACCGTCCTGAAGTTCGCGCCGCTGCTGCTCGTCGCCGTCGGCGGCCTGTTCTTCTTCGACGCGGACAACGCGGGCCCCTTCCGCGCCACCAGCGACTCCGCGCTCGGCGCCGTCTCCGCGTCCGCCGCGATCCTCCTCTTCAGCTACCTGGGCGTCGAGTCGGCGTCCGTGAGCGCGGGCGAGGTCCGCGACCCGCAGCGCAACGTCGGCCGCGCCACCGTCCTCGGCACCGGGCTCGCCGCGCTCCTCTATCTGCTGGGCACCGTCTCGGTGTTCGGCACGGTCCCGCACGACCGACTCGTGGACTCCACGGCCCCGTTCTCCGACGCCGTCGACGCGATGTTCGGCGGCACCTGGGGCGGCACCGCCGTCGCCGTCGCCGCGCTCGTCTCCATGGTCGGCGCGCTCAACGGCTGGACGCTGCTCAGCGCCCAGACCCCGTACGCCGCCGCACGCGACGGCCTGTTCCCCCCGGCGTTCGGGAAGAGGCGGCGCGGCGTCCCGACGGTCGGCGTGCTCGTGGCCGTCGCCCTCGCCTCGCTCCTGACGGTCTACAACTACACCGCGGGATCGAGCGGGGTCTTCGAGACGCTCGTGCTCGTCACGACCTTCACCGCGACCGTCCCGTACCTGCTGGCCACCGCCGCGCAGATCTACTTCCTCCTGTCCGGGCAGGGCCACCGGGTACGGCGCTCACGGCTGGCCCGCGACATGGTCCTCGCCGTCGCCGCGTTCGGGTTCTCCATGTGGCTGGTCGGCGGCGCGGGCTACGCGGCCGTCTACCAGGGCGTGCTCTTCCTCTTCGTCGGCGTCCTCGTCTACGCGTGGATGGCGGCCCGCAAGAAGCGGACCGCCACCCACTGAACCCGACCCCCGCCGGTCACCTGGCGAGCGGAGCGACCACCCAGCGCAGCTTCTTGTACATGCTGTCCCGCGAGCCGATCTCGATCAGCTTGCGGGCGGCCGGGTAGGCCTCGTTGCCCTCGATCTCGTAACCGACCTCCAGGGTGCCCGGGACGTCCCTGATCTCCATGCGTGCCTCGATGTCGGCCGCGGAGTGCTCACTGTCCGACGCCATCGCCGTCAGATGCGCGATGCGACGCCGCTGCGCCTCGTCCAGGGCCTGGCGCGGGTCGCGCGCGCCGGGCGACGGCGCGGCCTGCGTGCCCTGGCCGGACGGCGGCGTGACCGCTGAACTCGGCGTGCGGGTCTCACCGGTGGGCCGCCGGGTCGACACCGTCGCCTGGACCACGGTGCCGTCGTTGTCGAGCGCCACGCGGAACTCGCCGCGCCCCGGAGTGATGACCGGCACGCCGCCGAACGCCTGCCGGAACGTGACGTGCGTCTCCAGCGACACCGGCTCACCGATCCGCGAGCCGTCCTTCTGGCCGCTGTTCTGCATCAGGTCGTGCACGCCGTCGACGACCAGCTCGGCGCCGCCCGTCACGTCACCGTGCTGCTCGACGAACCGCCGGGCCAGCTCGACCGCGCGGTCCGTCGGCAGTTGCCGCGTGTTGCGGTGGTTGGCCTCGGCCAGCCGCACCCAGCGCACGGCCCCCGGCGCCGTCGAGATGTAGCGGTCGCCGGAGTTCGCGCTCAGCACGCCCTGCCGCTCGACCTGGACCTCCTGGAGCGCCGCCTGCGGGAAGTGCGCGAGCTGTCCGAGCCCGGTCAGCTCCCGGCTCGGGTCGCGCGGCGCGAGCTGCACGGTCTGCGGCTGCGACGGTGCCTGCGTCAGCGGATCGCGCAGGCCCTCGCGGGCGTAGTACCAGCGCCACGCGTACCAGGCGTCGGAGACGTGCTCGCGGTAGAAGTTCCGCTCGGCGTTCAGGCGGTTGGTGGCCTCGGCCTGCGTCGCGCCGGTGGCCGCGACGGACGGCGCCTGGCCGTGGTAGATGTCCCAGCTCGCGTTGAGCCACGCGTCGCAGTACGTCTGGCCGGCCCGCCACTTTTCCCAGAACTTCTTGCCGTAGTCGCCGCTGTCGATGCTCGTCGTCTCGAACCCGAAGATCATCCGGGAGCCCAGGTTGGGCCCCGCCCATGTACGGACGGGGGAGTGCCCGTCGAGGACGCGCAGCGAACTGCACGTCGACCAGAACACGTAGTTGGCCCGCTCGTTGCCGAACGCCATCCGGTTGGAGACCGCGTCCGAGCGGTTGTCCCACGCGGCGCCCAGCGGCGCGAAGAACACGCCGTTGCCGTCCATGCCGCCGTGGCCCGAGTGGTACACGGCGACGACGGCGTCCATGCCGTACCGGTCCTGCCAGTTGTCGTACGTCTCCTCGTAGGCCCACACCTGGGCGCCCGCGTCCGCGAACCAGAAGTTGCGGTCGTAGAACTGCTGGAGGTACGCGAGCCAGCCGGTGGCGTCCTCGTGGGTGTGCGAGAGCGGGTTCTGGTTGACGAACTTCTGGATGCTGAACGCGCCCCACCAACCGAACGTCGAGTCACGGTCGGCCGCGCCGGGCTTCCCGGTCTCCAGTGGTGACGGACCGCGGTCCGAATAGATCATGCGCATGGAACGAACCCCCTGTGAAACCCCGTGCGGACCCCCGTGATGGAGGCCTCAAAGTGTCACCGCGGTGCCGTCTTGCCCAGCGCGCATTCCGGCCATGGTGCTCACGATCCGTGATGGCCGCCCGGTCCTGCGGGTGCGCGGGAGTCACATGTGGTCGGATGGTGTTCGAAGACCATCGGAAACGGCCCCGTCGCACGGGGCCGCACGGAAGGGAACCATCGTGGCAACCACGCGCTCCGCACACACCGTGTGGGAAGGCAACCTGTTCGAGGGCAACGGCGTCGTCACCTTCGACTCCTCGGGCATCGGCGAGCAGCCGGTGTCGTGGCCCTCGCGCGCCGAGCAGGCCAACGGCAAGACCAGCCCCGAGGAACTGATCGCGGCGGCGCACTCGTCCTGCTTCTCCATGGCGCTCTCCAACGGCCTGACCGGCGCGGGGACCCCGCCCACCAAGCTGGTGACCTCCGCGGACGTCACGTTCCAGCCCGGCACGGGCATCACCGGCATCCACCTCACCGTCGAGGGCACCGTCGACGGCCTCGACGAGCAGGGCTTCATCGCCGCCGCCGAGGACGCCAAGAAGAACTGCCCGGTCAGCCAGGCGCTCACGGGGACGACGATCACCCTCACGGCCAAGCTGGCCTGACCGTACGCGCCCTCTCCCTTGACGTGGGCCCGCCCGAGATCTGTGCTGGATACCCGGACCACCCGGTGTCCGCCGCGATCCGAGCGGGCCCACTTCCCGGCGATGTGAGAGGGGACGCGACATGGCGCGTGCGGTCGGGATCGACCTCGGTACGACGAACTCGGTGGTGGCTGTGCTGGAGGGCGGTGAGCCCACCGTCGTGGCCAACGCGGAGGGCGCGCGCACCACCCCCTCCGTGGTCGCCTTCGCCAGGACGGCGAACGCCGAGGTCCTGGTCGGTGAGGTCGCCAAACGGCAGGCCGTCACCAACGTGGAGCGCACCGCGCGCTCCGTCAAACGCCATATGGGCGACGGCGGTTGGTACTTCCCGCCGAGCGGTGACATCGACGGCGCCCGCTACAGCGCCCAGGAACTCGCCGCCCGTGTCCTGCAGAAGCTCAAGCGCGACGCCGAGGCGTACCTCGGCGAGGACGTCACCGACGCCGTCGTCACCGTGCCCGCGTACTTCGACGACGCGCAGCGCCAGGCCACCAAGGAGGCCGGTGAGATCGCGGGTCTGAGGGTGCTGCGCATCATCAACGAGCCGACGGCCGCCGCCCTCGCGTACGGCCTCGACAAGGGCGACGAACAGACGGTCCTCGTCTTCGACCTGGGCGGCGGCACGTTCGACGTCTCGCTCCTGGAGATGGGCGACGGCGTCATCGAGGTCAAGGCCACCAACGGCGACACGCAACTGGGCGGCGACGACTGGGACCAGCGCGTCGTCGACCACCTCGTCAAGCGGTTCAGGAACGGGCACGGCATCGACCTCGGCGCCGACAAGATGGCCGTGCAGCGGCTGCGCGAGGCCGCCGAGAAGGCGAAGATCGAGCTGTCGTCCTCCAGTGAGACGACGGTGAACCTGCCGTACATCACGGCCTCGGCGCAGGGCCCGCTGCACCTGGACGAGAAGCTGACGCGCGCGCAGTTCCAGGAGCTGACGGGCGACCTGCTCGACCGGTGCAGGAAGCCGTTCCACCAGGCCGTGAAGGACGCGGGCGTGGAGCTGTCGGCCGTCGACCACGTCATCCTCGTCGGCGGCTCGACCCGGATGCCCGCCGTCTCCGACCTGGTGCGGGAGCTGACCGGCAAGGACCCGCACAAGGGCGTCAACCCGGACGAGGTCGTCGCCATGGGCGCGGCCCTCCAGGCCGGTGTCATCCGCGGCGACGTCAAGGACGTCCTGCTGCTCGACGTGACGCCGCTGTCCCTCGGCATCGAGACCAAGGGCGGCGTCATGACGAAGCTGATCGAGCGCAACACGACGATCCCCACGCGGCGTTCGGAGATCTTCACCACCGCCACCGACAACCAGCCGTCCGTCGGCATCCAGGTCTTCCAGGGCGAGCGGGACATCGCCGCCTTCAACAAGAAGCTCGGCGTCTTCGACCTGACGGGTCTGCCGCCCGCGCCGCGCGGCGTCCCGCAGATCGAGGTCACGTTCGACATCGACGCCGACGGGATCATGCACGTCTCGGCGAAGGACCTCGCCACGGGACGTGAGCAGAAGATGACGGTGACCGGCGGCTCGGCGCTGCCGAAGGAGGAGATCGACCGCATGATGCGGGAGGCCGAGGCGCACGCCGAGGAGGACCGCGAACGCCGGGAGGCCGCCGAGGTGCGCAACGAGGCCGAGCAGCTCGTGTACCGCACGGAGCGGTTCGTCCAGGAGAACGAGGAGCGCGTCCCGCACGAGATCCGCTCCGAAGTGGAGGCGGCAGTGCAGGAGTTGAAGACCGACCTGGCCGCCGACCCGCCGGACACGCACGCCCTGCGCGAAGGGCTCCGGAAACTGGCCACCGTCAGCCAGAAGGTGGGCCAGGCCATGTACCAGGACGCGAACAGCGCGGGGAAGGCCGCCCAGGAGCCCCGGGAGGACGTGGTGGAAGCCGAGATCGTCGACGACGAGAACGAGAAGGGGACGGCCTCCTAGCTCACAGGCGTGCGCGCCACTTCCGCAGGAGCTCCATGGTCCGCTCCGCGCCCGCCGCCTGCGCCACGAGATGGTCGAGGACCTCCAGGTGCATGCCGACCTCGTCGCGCGAGTCGAGGTACAGCGCCCCGGTGACGTACTCGCTGTACACCATGTCCGGCAACTCCCGCACCGGGAAGCGGAACAGGGTGAACGGGCCGAACGTGCCGGGGTGCGGCCCGCTCGCGAACTCCGCTATCTGCAAAGTCACATGGGGGAGCGCGGCCACTTCGATGAGGCGGTCGAGCTGGCCGCGCAGCACCGCGGCCCCGCCGGGCGGCCGGTGCAGCACCGTCTCGTCCATGACGACCCACAGGTGCGGCGCGTCCTCCCGGGTCAGCAGGGACTGGCGGGCCAGCCGCAGCGACACGTGCCGGTCTATGTCGTCCGGCTTGGAGCGGCCCACGGTGCCGGCGTCGAAGACCGCCCGCGCGTACTCCTCGGTCTGGAGGAGGCCCGGCACGAAGTGCGGTTCGTAGGCGCGGATCATCTCGGCCGCGCCCTCCAGGCTCACGTACAGGCTGAACCAGTCCGGCAGCACGTCGTGGTACCGCTGCCACCAGCCGGGCAGGTTCGCCTCCTCGGCGAGCGCGACGAACGCCTCGATCTCCCGCTCGGGAACCGCGTACAGCTCCAGGAGCATCTGGACGTACGGGATCTTGAGGGCGACCTCGGCCGTCTCCATCCTGCGGATCGTCGCCCCGGTCACGCGCAGGGCGCGGGCGGCCTCGTCCCGCTTGAGCCCCGCGGCCTCCCGCAGATCACGCAGGCGTCGGCCGAGAACGACCTGGCCCACCGTGGGAGCGGGCCGTCTTTCACTCACGTCACGTCTCCCCACGTGCCGGACCGCGACGAGCGGCGGCTAGGAGCCGGTGCGCTCCCACCCCCGTCGCTCCGGCCGCGAGGCCAACTGCCGCGGATCGCGGCTGCGATAGACCACGTACGGACGGAACAGGTACTGCACCGGCGCGCTGAACATATGCACGAGCCGGGTGAACGGTACCAGCGCGATGAGTGACATGCCCACTACCGCATGGATCTGATAGAGGACGGGCACCCCGTCCATCCGCCAGGTGTCGGGGCTGAGCGTGAACAGGCTGCGGGACCAGGGACCGATGGTCTCCCGGTAGTTGTAGCCGTCGCCCGAGGAGTGCGCCAGCTTGGCGACCATGCCGAGCACCAGGGAGCCGAGCAGCACCACGTACATGAGCTTGTCGTTGCGGGTGGTCGCGCGGAAGACGGGCGCCTTCGTGCGGCGCCGGTACACCAGGAGGAAGATGCCGCAGACGGCCAGGACACCGGCGAGCGTGCCGCCGTACAGCGAGAACAGATGGTAGGTGTGCTCGCTGACGTGTGCCTCGTCCGTCCACGACATCGGGACGAACAGCCCGATGAGATGTCCGACGAGGACGAACAGGATGCCGTAGTGGAAGACGGGCGAGGCGATGTTCAGCAGCTTCGACTCGTAGATCTGCGAGGAGCGCGTCGTCCAGCCGAACTTGTCGTAGCGGAACCGCCAGATCGTGCCCGCCACCAGCAGGACGAAGGCGACATAGGGCAGGATGCCCCAGATCAGCGTGGTCACGGGGTCGGCTCCTTCACGAACAGCGGCAAGGGGTCACGGCCCCCGAGGTCACCGAACGGCTCCAGGCCGACCTCCTCGCGCGGCGGACCCGAGCGGGCCAGCGCCAGCGCCTCGGCCCGGTCCTTGGGGGAGGGGCCCGGCAACGAGGCGCAGACGGCGTCGAGCACGCGCGCGTACGGCGTGCCGTGCTCGGTGAGGGCCAGGCGCAGCAGTTCGAGACCGCTGCGGTGCTCGGTCAGGAGGAACGGACCCGCCTGCGCCGAGAACTCCAGGACCGCGGGGAGGAAGTCGGGGAGCTCCTCGCCGGTGAACTCCAGGCCGTGCTCCCGGTAGACCTCCTTCATGCGGACCAGCGACATGCCGCGCCGCCGGGTGTCGCCGTCGCGCCACCACGTCAGGTACAGGCTGTGCCGGTTCTTGAAGTCGAAGACCTGGACGTAGTGCGCCGCGAGCTCCGACAGGGGCGTGGCCTCGGCGTGGTCGACGAAGGAGGCCAGTCGCGGCGCGGCGGCCCGCACCAGCGGCAGCCGCTCGTACAGGTCCTCGTCGGGGTAGGTGAGGCAGAGCGCCGCCGCCTGGTGCAGAAGGGCTGAGGGGCCGTTCACGGGCTCTCCTTCGGGTCGTCGGCGGTCTGCCGGCGCTTGGTGAGGTGGAAGTTCTCGAAGGAGACGACGGGCAGCAGCTTGCGCCCGCCCGCCATGGTGTTCCCGGAGTCGCCGCCGAAGGGGCCGTCGCCGCCCATGCCGGGCCCGTCGGCGTGGTCGAGGCTGCACGAGTCCGGGATCGCCGTCTCCTCCAGGCGCTTCGCGTCACCGACCGCCGCCGTCGGGATCACGTAGCGGTCCTCGTACTTGGCGATGGCGAGCAGCCGGTACATCTCCTCGATCTCGGTGGCCGTCATGCCGACCGACTCGGCGATCGAACCGTCGGGCGCGTCACCGAGGTTGATGGCCCGCATGTGCGAGCGCATCGCCGCGAGTTTTTCGAGTGACGCGCGGACGGGTCCCACGTCACCGGCCGTGAAGAGCTCCGCCAGGTACTCGAGGGGGATGCGCAGTGTGTCGATCGCGCCGAACAGGTTGGCGTGGTCCTCGCCGTCGTGGCCGGTCTCGTTGAGCGCGTCGACCACGGGGGAGAGCGGCGGGATGTACCAGACCATCGGCATCGTCCGGTACTCCGGGTGCAGCGGCAGCGCCACCTTGTACTTACTGATCAGCGCGTGGACCGGGGAGCGGCGGGCCGCCTCCATCCAGTCGTACGGGATGTCGGCCTCCTCCGCGGCCCGCTGCACCGCGGGGTCATGAGGATCGAGGAACACCCCCAACTGGGCCTCGTACAGGGCCGTGTCGTCCGTCGTCCGCGCCGCCGCCGTCACCTTGTCGGCGTCGTAGAGGATCACCCCGAGGTAGCGCAGGCGCCCCACACACGTCTCCGAGCAGACCGTCGGCAGGCCCACCTCGATCCGCGGATAGCACATCGTGCACTTCTCGGCCTTGCCGGTGCGGTGGTTGAAGTAGACCTTCTTGTACGGGCATCCCGTCACGCACATCCGCCAGCCGCGGCACTGGTCCTGGTCGACCAGGACGATGCCGTCCTCCGCGCGCTTGTACATCGCGCCGGACGGGCAGGACGCCACGCAGGACGGGTTCAGGCAGTGCTCGCAGATGCGCGGCAGATAGAACATGAAGGTCTGCTCGAACGCGAACTTCACCTTGTCCGCGGCCTGTTGCCGGGTCTTCTCCACCATCGGGTCGAGGTCGCCGTACTGCGTGGCGCCACCGAGGTTGTCGTCCCAGTTCGACGACCACTCGATCTTCATCGGCTTGCCGGTGATCTGCGAGCGGGGCTCCGCCACCGGGTAGTCGTCGCCGAGCGGCGCCTCGGTCAGGTTCTTGTAGTCGTACGTCCAGGGCTCGTAGTAGTCCTTCATCTCCGGCAGCTTGGGGTTGGAGAAGATGCCCGCGAGCTTCTTGAAGCGGCCCCCGTTCCTCAGCTTCAGGGCGCCCCTCTTGTTCAGCTCCCAGCCGCCGCGCCACTTCTCCTGGTCCTCGTAGCGGCGCGGATAGCCCTGCCCGGGGCGGGTCTCGACGTTGTTGAACCAGACGTACTCCATGCCGCCCCGGTTGGTCCACGCCTGCTTGCAGGTGACCGAGCACGTGTGGCAGCCGATGCACTTGTCCAGGTTCATGACCATCGCGATCTGAGCCATGATGCGCATGGGTTCAGTACTCCACCTTCTGCGAGCGGCGCCGGATGACGGTGACTTCGTCGCGCTGGTTGCCGGTCGGGCCGAGGTAGTTGAACGCCCACGACAACTGGGCGTAGCCGCCGATGAGATGGGACGGCTTGAGGATGAGCCGGGTCAGCGAGTTGTGGATGCCGCCGCGCCTGCCCGTGGTCTCCGCCCTGGGGACGCCCACGGTGCGTTCCTGCGCGTGGTGCATGTAGACCGTGCCGGCCGGCATGCGGTGCGAGACGACGGCACGGGCGACGACGACGCCGTTGCGGTTCACGGCCTCGATCCAGTCGTTGTCCCGGACCCCGATGGCCTCCGCGTCCTGCGGCGCCATCCAGATCGACTGGCCCCCGCGGGACAGCGCCAGCATGAACAGGTTGTCCTGGTACTCGGAGTGGATCGACCACTTGTTGTGCGGAGTGAGGTAACGGACCGTCACCTCCCGTTCGCCGTCCGGGCCGAGACGCGGTTCACCGAACAGCCGGTTCATGTCGAGCGGCGGCCGGTAGACGGGCAGCGCCTCACCCAGCTCGTGCATCCAGTCGTGGTCGATGAAGAAGTGCTGGCGCCCGGTGAGCGTGTGCCAGGGCTTGGAGTGCTCGGTGTTGAGCGTGAACGCCGTGTACCGGCGGCCCCCCGCCTCGCTGCCCGACCACTCCGGTGAGGTGATCACCGGGACGGGCGCGGCCTGCGTGTCCGCGTACGTGACGCGCTTGCCCTCGTGCTCGGCGGCGAGGTGCGCCATCTCCTGCCCGGTACGCGCCTCCAGGGTGTGGAAGCCCTGAGTGGCGAGGCGGCCGTTGGTCGTCCCGGACAGGGCGAGGATCGTGTTCGCCGCCTTGACCGCCGTGTCGAGCCGGGGCCGGCCGTCGGCGGGGCCGCCGCGCACGACGCCGTTGCGCCCGCGCAACTCCTCGACCTCCCTGTCGGGCATGAGGGTGATGCCCTTGGCAGGCAGGCCCAGCCGCTCGACCAGCGGTCCGAGCGCGGCGAACTTCGCCCCGATCGCCGTGTAGTCGCGCTCGACGACGACGAGGTTCGGCATCGTCCTCCCCGGCACCGGCTCGCACTCGCCCTTGCGCCAGTCCAGGACGACACCGCCGGGCTGCGCGACCTCACCGGGCGTGTCGTGCTGGAGCGGCGCCGCCACCAGGTCCTTGACGACCCCGAGGTGACCGGCGGCCAGCTCGCTGAGCTTCTCCGCGAGCGCCTTGAACGTGTCGAAGTCGGTGCGGGCCTGCCACGGCGGGTCCACGGCCGGGGTGAAGGAGTGCACGTAGGGGTGCATGTCCGTGGAGGACAGGTCGTGCTTCTCGTACCAGGTCGCGGCGGGCAGCACGACGTCGGACAGCAGGGTGGACGACGTCTGGCGGAAGTCGAGCGACAGCAGCAGGTCGAGTTTGCCCTCGGGGGCCTCGTCGCGCCACGTCACCGTCGTGGGCCGCTCGTCGGGCGCCGCCTCCTCGGCGCGCAGCGAGGAGTGCGTACCGAGCAGGTGCTTGGTGAAGTACTCGGCACCCTTCGCGGACGAGCCGAGCAGGTTCGCCCGCCACAGCGTCAGGACCCGGGGCCAGTTCTCCGGAGCGTCGGGGTCCTCGCAGGCGAACTTCAGGGTGCCCGCCTTGAGTTCGGCGACGGTGTCGGCGACCGGGTCCTCCGTGGAGCCGAGCTCCAGCGGACTGCGGTTGAACGTCGGGTACGACGGCATCCAGCCCGAACGCGCCGACAGGGCCAGGCAGTCGGCGCCCGTCATCCCCGTGAAGGCGCCCTTTCCGAGCGGTGAGGCGAGGACGTCCGCGCCGAACCTGTCGTAGCGCCATTGGTCGGTGTTGGTGAACCAGTACGCCGTGCCGATCATCTGGCGCGGCGGCCGTGACCAGTCGTTCGCGGAGGCGAGCGAGGCCCAACCGGTCACCGGACGGCACTTCTCCTGCCCCACGTAGTGCGCCCAGCCGCCGCCGTTCCTGCCCTGGCAGCCGGTGAGCTGGAGCAGGGACAGGAAGCTGCGGTAGATCGTCTCGGAGTGGAACCAGTGGTTGGTGCCCGCCCCCATGAGGATCATGCAGCGGCCCCGCGACCTCTCGGCGGTGGCCGCGAACTCCCGCGCGATCCTGACGCACTTGGCGGCCGGTACGGAGGTGTGGACCTCCTGCCAGGCGGGCGTCCCCGGCGCGTCCGCGTCGTCGTACGAGGCCGCCCACTCACCCGGCAGCCCGTCGCGGCCGACGCCGTACTGGGCGAGGAGCAGATCGAAGACGGTGGTGACCAGCGGGCCGTCCTGCCCGCCGAGCCGCGTCGCCGGAACCCCGCGTCTGATGACCTCGCCGCGGCCCTGCCCGTGCGTGCCCCCGTCGGTGTCGAAGCGGGGCAGCAGCACCTCGACCCCGGCCGCGACGTCACTGCCGTACAGGCTCAACTGCGGTGCGACGGAGCCCAGTTCCAGGTTCCACCTGCCCTTGCCCGACTCGGTCCAGCGGAAGCCCAGCGACCCGTTCGGCACGGTGGGCCGCCCGGTCGCCTCGTCGAGGACGGCCGTCTTCCACTCGGCTCCCTCACCGCCCTGCCCGAGATCCGAGGCCCGCAGGAACTTCGCGGGCACGAAGCCGCCGTCCCTCTCCTCCAGCGTCACCAGGAACGGCAGGTCCGTGAACTTCTTGACGTAGTCGGTGAAGAACGGTGTGCGCCGGTCGACGAAGAACTCCTTGAGGATCACATGCCCCATGGCGAACGCCAGCGCCCCGTCCGTACCCGGATGGGGATGCAGCCACTCGTCGGCGAACTTCGCGTTGTCCGCGTAGTCCGGCGCCACCACCACGACCTTCTGCCCGCGATAACGCGCCTCGGCTATCCAGTGCGCGTCCGGGGTCCGCGTCACCGGCACGTTCGAGCCCCACATCATCAGATACGCGGCATCCCACCAGTCACCCGACTCCGGTACGTCCGTCTGGTCGCCGAAGACCTGCGGCGAGGCCACCGGAAGATCCGCGTACCAGTCGTAGAACGACAGCATCGGCGCGCCGATCAGCGAGTGGAAACGGGCACCGGCGGCATGCGACACCATCGACATCGCGGGGATCGGCGAGAACCCGGCGACGCGGTCGGGCCCGTACGTCTTGATGGTGTGCACCTGCGCGGCCGCGCAGATCTCCACCGCCTCGTCCCAGGTGGCCCGCACCAACCCGCCCTTGCCGCGGGCCTGTTGGTAGGTGCGGCGGCGCTCGGGGTCGTTCTGGATGTCCGCCCACGCAAGGACCGGGTCCCGCAGCCGCGCCTTCGCCTCCCGGTACATCTCCAGGAGCACACCCCGGACGTACGGGTAGCGCACCCGCGTCGGCGAGTACGTGTACCAGGAGAACGCCGCCCCGCGCGGACAGCCGCGCGGCTCGTACTCCGGCCGGTCGGGGCCCACGCTCGGATAGTCCGTCTGCTGGGTCTCCCAGGTGATGATGCCGTCCTTGACGTACACCTTCCACCGGCACGACCCCGTGCAGTTCACGCCGTGGGTCGAGTTCACGACCTTGTCGTGGCTCCACCGGTCCCGGTAGAAGACGTCCCCGTCCCGTCCGCCCTCGATCCGCACACTGTGCAGATCGCCGGAGACCGCCCCCCGCCGGAAGAACCGCCCTGCGCGCAGCAGCGCGGCGTCCGGCTCGGACGGGGGGTGCGTCGTGTCTGTCACCGTGTGCTCCCTCGCGTCGCCGTCCTTCGCACGCTAGGGGCCACCGGGCGGGAGCACCTGCCGACCAGGGCCGTACGAGGGTCACCCGTACGGCCCAACCGGCGCACCGCCCCCGCTCACCGCACTCACCCCACCTCGCTCCGGAGGTACTTGGCCGTCGCGGCGTCGGCCGGGAGCAGGGTCTCGACGGCCAGCTCGGCGACCGTCACGTCCATCGGGGTGTTGAACGTGGAGATCGACGAGACGAACGACAGCACATGCCCGTCGTGCTCGATCACCATGGGCAGCGCGAAGTACGGCACCGGCTCGGCCGGCTCCTCGTCGGCCGCCTCGTCCGGCACCGGGTACGCCGCCACCTCCTCGTACAGCGCCCGCAGCTCCGCCGAGCGCGCCAGCGCGATCTGCCGTTCCATCTGCGCGAGCAGATGCCCGCGCCACTCGCGCAGGTTCCTGATCCGGGGCGCGAGCCCTCGCGGGTGCAGCGTCAGCCGCATCGCGTTCAACGGCCGCTGTGCGAGCAGCTCCTCGGGCAGGGAGGCCAGCAGCGCCGCCAGCCCGCGGTTGGTCGCCACCACGTCGTACGTCGCGTCGACGATCAGCGCCGGATACGGTTCATAGCCGCGCAGCAGCCGCTCCAGACCTTCGCGCAGCGCGCCCATCGACGGGTCGTCGAGCGGCGTCCGGGTGAACCTCGGCGCGTAACCCGCCGCCAGCAGCAAGGAGTTGCGCTCCCGCATCGGCACGTCCAGATGCTCCGCGAGCCGCAAAATCAGCTCCTCGCTCGGCCGCGAGCGGCCCGTCTCCACGAAACTGATGTGCCGCGCCGAGGAGTCCGCGCGCAGCGCCAGCTCCAGTTGGCTGACCCGCCGCCGCTCGCGCCAGCCGCGCAGCAGACGGCCCACCTCGGACGTGTTCCCCCGCGTCGCAGATGTCATGGGGAGACCGTAACGCGGTGCGGGTGGCAGGCTGGGGGCATGCCTACAGAACCGCTCTCCCTGAAGGAGATCGAGGACCGCCTCGCCGAACTGCCCGGCTGGTCACTCGACGGCGACCGCATCATCCGCAGCTACCGTCTGGGCTCGCACTTCGCGGCGACGGCCTTCGTCGTGCACATCGCCCAGATCCAGGAGGAGCTGAACCACCACTCCGACCTCACCCTCGGCTACGACACGGTCACTCTCGCCGTGCACACGCACGACGCGGGCGGCGCCGTGACCCGCAAGGACTTCGAACTCGCCACCCGGGTCGAGGCGTCGGCCGCCGGGCACGGCGCGACCTGACCCCCACCCGGCAGCCACGGAGCGGGCCCGGTCAGACCGCGTCCAGCCGGGCCCGCTCCTCCTGCGTCAGCTCCAGGTCGACCGCGGCCAGGCTCTCCTCGATCTGCGCCACGGACGACGCCCCGACGAGGGGGATCGCCGGGACCTGGGCGCCGATCATCCAGGCCAGCACGACCTGGTTGACAGTGGCCCCCGACGACTTCGCCACCTCGCGCAGCGCCGCCAGCCGGGGCTGTGTGCCGCCGTGGTCGTGCCCTGCGCCGAGCGGCTTGTCCTCCCGTACGTAGGCGCCGCCGAGCAGCGGGGAGTAGGCGACGAGTGCGAGGTCCTCCTCGGCGCGGACCATGGAGAGCAGGTTGCCGTCGGCGGTGCCGAGCTCGCCGTCCGGGGAAAGCGGGCTGGGGGTGTCGATGCGGTGCCGCAGATAACTGTGCTGGTACTGAAGCACCTCGTACCCCGCCAGCCCCTCGGCCCGCGCGATCGCCCGGGCCCGTTCCACCTGCCACGCCCAGTGATTGGACACCCCGAGGAGCCCGACCGTCCCCTCGTCCACCAGCGCCCCGAACGCCCGCACCGTCTCGGCGAGTTCGACCTTCGGGTCCGGGATGTGGGCGTACAGCAGATCCAGCCGCTCCATGCCGAGCCGGGCCGTGCTGCCCGCCACCGCCGACCGGATCGCCGCCGCCGACAGCCCCTCCGCGTTGTCGACGTAGCCGGTGCCGGGCGCGAGGGGCGCCGCGCCCAGCTTGGTGGCGATGACGACCTCGTCGCCGATGCCGCGGCTGCGCCGCCAGTTGCCGAGGACCGTCTCGCTCTCGCCGCCGACGCTGCCCGTCTGCCAGAACGCGTAGTTGTCCGAGGTGTCGACGAACGTGCCGCCCGCCTCGACGTACCGGTCGAGGATCGCGAACGCCGTCCTCTCCTCCGTGACGGTGCCGAAGAGCATGGCGCCGAGGCTGAGCACGCTGACCTCGCGGCGCGTCGCCGGGTCCGTGCCGATGGTGCGGTACTTCATGCGGAGTTCCCCCTCACGGGGCCCGGCCGCCGGGTGCGGGCCGGGCTGTGCGAGGAGTCAACGCGTTGGAGCGCACGCGAAGTCAAGCGCGTCGCACCGGCAACCCGCACCGGCCGGGCGGCGACTGACGGACGTGACCCATCCGCGCGTCCCCACCCCCAGGAGCCCCCACATGCCCGGACCGCACCCGCGTCCCCATGCCCGCCGCAGAGCGCGCCGTCTCCTGCTCGCCACCACCACGGCCGCCGCCCTCGCCGCCGCGGGACTGACCCTGCTGCCCGCCGACCAGGCCTCCGCGGCCACCGCCCGGCAGGCCGAGAAACTGGACCGCGGCCTGGTCAGCGTGCACACCGACGCCGGAAACCTGATCAGTTGGCGCTGGCTCGGCACCGACCCCGACAACGTTTCCTTCAACGTCTACCGCGCCGGTACGAAGGTCAACGCGACCCCGGTCACCGGCTCCACGAACTACTTCCACTCCGGCGCCCCGAACTCCGCCGACTACACGGTCCGGGCGATCGTCAACGGCACCGAGCAGGCCGACTCGGCGCACGCGATCCAGTTCCGCACCGGCTACAAGGACGTACCGATCACCCCGCCCGCGGGCGGCACCACCCCCGACGGCGTCGCCTACACCTACGAGGCCAACGACGCCTCCGTAGGCGACCTGGACGGTGACGGCGTCCTCGAATTCGTCCTCAAGTGGCAGCCCACCAATGCCAAGGACAACTCCCAGTCCGGCTACACCGGCAACACGATCGTCGACGCGGTGAAGCTGGACGGCACCCGGCTGTGGCGCGCCGACCTGGGCAGGAACATCCGCTCGGGCGCGCACTACACCCAGTTTCAGGTGTACGACTACGACGGCGACGGCAAGGCCGAGGTCGCCATGAAGACGGCGGACGGCACGGTCGACGGCAGGGGAGCGGTGATCGGCAGCTCCTCGGCCGACCACCGCAACTCCAGCGGCTACGTGCTCTCGGGCCCCGAGTACCTGACCATGTTCAACGGGCAGACCGGCGCGGCGATGGGCACCGTCGACTACGTCCCCGCGCGCGGCACGGTCTCTTCCTGGGGCGACTCGTACGGCAACCGCGTGGACCGCTTCCTCGCGGGCACGGCCTACCTCGACGGCGCCCGGCCCTCCCTGATCATGGCGCGCGGCTACTACACGCGGTCCGTGATCGCGGCGTGGGACTGGCGCGACGGGAAGTTCACGCGCCGCTGGACCTTCGACACCAGCTCCTCGACCAACAGCGGCAAGGGGTACGACGGCCAGGGCAACCACCAGCTCTCCGTCGCGGACGTCGACGGTGACGGCAAGGACGAGATCGTCTACGGCGCGATGGCCGTCGACGACAACGGCTCGGCCCTGTGGACCACGAAGAACGGCCACGGCGACGCCATGCACGTCGGCGACCTCGACCCGGCCCGGGCGGGCCTGGAGGAGTTCAAGGTCGACGAGGACAGCTCCAAGCCGTCGTCGTGGATGGCCGACGCGAGGACCGGCGCCGTCATCTGGTCGACACCCGCCAACGGCGACAACGGCCGCGGGGTCTCCGGCGACATCTGGTCCGGCAGCGCGGGCGCCGAGTCCTGGTCGTCGTCCGAGTCCGGCGTCCGCAACCCCAAGGGCACGGTCGTCACCTCCCGCAAGCCGTCCTCCACCAACTTCCTGTCCTGGTGGGACGGCGACACCACCCGCGAACTCCTCGACTCCACCCACATCGACAAGTACGGCACGTCGTCCGACACCCGCCTGCTGACCGGCTCCGGCGTCCACGCGAACAACGGCACCAGGGCGACCCCGGCCCTGTCGGGCGACATCCTCGGCGACTGGCGCGAGGAGGTCGTCTGGCCGACCACGAACAACACCGCCCTGCGCATCTACTCGACCCCGACCGAGACCCCGACCCGCATCACCACCCTGCTCCACGACACCCAGTACCGCACGGCCCTGGCCTGGCAGAACACCGCCTACAACCAGCCACCGCACCCGAGCTTCTTCATCGGCGCGGGCATGCCGACAGCCCCGCGTCCCACGATCACGACGCCCTGACCCGCCGGCGTCCCGCTTCCGGCGCCCCCCTACGACCAGCGCCACCTGCCGGAGCTGAACCGGCAGGTGATGGCGGTGCCGCTCGCGGTGGTGGTGGAGGCACCGTGGTCGGCGTTGCGGCAGAACTGGCCGGCCGCGTAGCAGTTGCCGGAGTTCGAGACGATCGAGCACGTCCCGGCCTCGGCGCCACCGCCACCGCCGCTGCCGCTGCCGCCGCCCGTGGAGCCGGACCCCGCGGCGGCCTTGGCGGTGACGGTGGCCGTGACCTTCACGGTCTTCGTGGCGGTCACGGTCGGGGCGGGTTCGGGAGTGCCGGTCGCGGTCTCGGTCGCCGTCGCGGTCGCTGTCGCCGTCGCGGTGACGGTGGTCCTCGGCTTCGCCCCCGCTGCCGCCACCGTGCCGCTGTCGCCGTCCTCGCCGCCGTCACCGGCGGCGCCGATGCCCACGCCCAGGAACATGGCGACACCCAGGGCGGGGAGCACGATGCGCTTGCGTGCCCATCTCGGCGCGGGTCTGTGCGGATCGGTCATGGTGTCCCCCTGGTGGTGAGGGGAGCGAGCCTAGGGCGCCGCACGCGAAGTGTGTAGAGAGCATGGAGGACTGGTATCTGTTTTGTGACAGTGGCCGCGACCGGCCGGTCGCGGCGAGGCGCCCGGCCGGTCATGGTCACGGTCCGCTCAGCGTGCCGCGCACTCCTTGCCGCCCACCGTGAAGGCCGCGGGTTTCGTGTTCGTCGCCGATCGGCTTCCGGTGAAGCCGAAGGAGACCGAGCTGCCCGCCGCCACCTTGCCGTTCCAGCCCACGTTCTTCGCCGTGACGGCCGAACCCGTCTGCGCTACACCGGCGTTCCACGCCTGCGTGACCTTCTGGCCGTCGGCGAACGTCCAGTTCAGGGACCAGCCGTCCCATCCGGAGGACCCCGTGTTCGACACCGTCACGTCCGCCTGGAAACCGCCCGGCCACTCGTTGGTGACCTTGTACGAGACCGTGCAGGCGCCTGATCCCGAGCCGCCGTCGCCCGGCCCCGGCGTGTCCGCCGAGTCCCCGTAGATGACGCCGCGCCCGTTCGTCGACACGTAGACCCGGCCGAAGACGCGCGGGTCGCCCGTGATCGCCGCGCCCGTCCAGCCCCACTGGTGCGCGCTGTCGTTGATCCGGGTCCAGGTCGCGCCCGCGTCCGTGGAGCGGAAGATCCCTCGGACACCGCCGATCTTCGCGCTCGTGAACAGCGTCTGATAACCGGCGCCCGGCGCCGCCTTGCCGAAGCCGATCGTGTCCGCCTGGTCGACGGCCGGCAGCTTGGTGAAGGTGCCCCCGCCGTCCGTCGAGTGCCACAGACCGTACGCGCCCTGCGCCGAACCGCCCGCCAGCCAGATGTCGCCCTTCGCTCCGGGCACCGCCTTGAACCGTACGGGCCCGTCCGCCGGGAGCCCGCTCGACGCCTTCGCCGTGAAGGTCGCCCCGCCGTCCGAACTGGCGTAGAAGACACCCGCCTTGAAGGCGTAGAAGGTCTTGGCGTCCGCGCGGTCCGCTTCCACCACCGCCCCCGCGGGCACCCCGCTCGACGCCGTCCACGATCCACCCGAGCCCGTCTGCACGCCCGCGCCCTCCGGACTCTACACGTACCGACCGCCGTCCGCCGACACCGCGACGGTGCCGCCGCCCGTGACCCCCGCGGGGTCGCTGCCCGGCGACCACGTGGCGCCGTTGTCGGCCGAGAAGGCGACATGCGCACCGGAGTCGGCGTTGCCGGAGCGCACCACCACGTCCGGCTTGGACTCGGCGAAGTCCAGGCTCGTCGTCGTGGTGAAGTTCGGGTTCGTGAACATCATCGACGGAACCTTCGTCAGGTCCGTGTGGCGGAACCCGCCGATGTCACCGAGCGCGCTCAGCAGCGGCGCGCCGGACGGCGGGGACGCCAGATCGTTGACCGCGGTCTCCTCCAGCCCCTTCACCATCGGAGTGATGGAGAAGGTGCCGCCCGTGTCCCACTTCCCGAGGTCCTCGGTGCCGTAGACCGTCGCGCCCGTCCCGTACATCATCCGGTCCGAGTCGAAGGGGTCGATCTCCAGCGCCTCCGTCATCCAGCCCAGCTTCGGCGACTGCTCCGGCGGTGCCGGGTTCGCGCCCCAGGTCAGCCAGGGCGAGGAGGAGACGTCCATCGTGTAGCGGTTGGTGCGGTTCGGATACGAGGAGTAGTCCCACGCCTTCGTCCACGTACCGCCGCTGTCCGTGGAGCGGAAGATCATCGTGTCCGGGTACCAGGAGCTGTAGCCGGACACCATGACCGTGCCCGGGTGCTGCCGGTCGACGGTCAGCCCGCTGAAGCCGTAGTACGTGTCCGCCTCCGCGACCGGGCTGATGTCCTTCCACTCGCCGGTCCTGGTCGCGTACCGCCGGACCTGGCCCTTTCCCCCGTCGTACGGGCCTCCCGTGTCGCTGTACGCGAGATAGAGGTAGCCGTTCTCGCTGTCCAGGACGCCCTTGTGGGCGAGGTACCCGGTGGGCTGGCCGGCCAGCCGCTGCCAGGTGGCGCCCGCGTCCGTCGAGCGGTACACCGCGTTGTCCTTGTCGGCCACGCCCGCGTAGATCGTCTGTGTCCGGGACGTGCCCGAGCCCGTCGACTCGTCGAACGTCACCCACACCACGCCCTGGAGGTCGGAGGCGTAGCCCGACGTGTCGGACGGGTCCTGCCGGTAGGTGCCCGGGTTCGGGAACGCGGTGACCTGCGACCAGCTCACGCCCGCGTCCGTGGACCGCCACAGGCCCTTGCCGCTGGGCGCGCCCAGGTACAGCACCTTGTTGTCGTGCGGGTCGACGGCGAGGCGTTCGCCCATGCCGCGCCCCGGCATGTTGCCGCCGAGCTTGAAGGGCAGGTCCGTCTTCTTCCAGGTGGCGCCGCGGTCGGCGGAGCGCAGGACCGCGCCGTTGCCGGGGTCCCAGTCGTTGGTGTACGTGCCGACGGCCGCGTACACCCTGTTCGGGTCCACGGCGTCGGAGGCCAGGGAGGCGACGCCCGTGTGGCCCCAGTCGTCCCAGCCGACCGAGTCGAGCAGCGGGGTCCAGGATCTCGTCGGCTGGTCCCAGCGGTAGGCGCCGCCGATGTCGGTACGGGCGTAGGCGAGGTTCTTCTCGGCGCGGTTGAAGACGATGCCGGGGACGAAGCCGCCGCCGTCGATCCGGGCGTTCTTCCAGGCGTACGTGTCGGCGGCCACGGCGGCCCGGGGCGCGGCGGGGGGATCGGCCGCGGTGGCCGCGCCGGTCGTCAACAGGCCCGCCACGAGGGTGAGGACGCCTGCCACGAGCAAGCGGGGTCTGCGCATGAGGTCTCCAGGGGGGAGGAGCGGGAGCAGGACAGAGGGCCGGGCGGACCCCGGGGAGGGGGCCCGCCCGGCCCGTGTGCACGGAGCCGCTGTTCAGCGGGGCGTTATTCGAGCAGCTCCGCGTACGAACCCATGGCGAGCGCGATGTCCGCCTGGGCCCAGAACCGGTGGTACGTGAACGTCGGTGCCGCGCCGCCCGCCAAGTAGGCCTCGACCTTCGGCCAGTTGGGGTCGTCCTTGTAGAAGGAGCGCAGCGAGGAGAAGGTCGACGAGGAGTTGATCGCGTCGCCGTTCGGCATCGTGCCCGTCCAGCCGCTGGGCACGTAGACCGGGTCGTCGAACCGGCTGTAGTCGGTCCGCGTCTCCGGTACGGCGATGCCCAGCGCGTCCTGGTTGTGCGCCCACATGCCGTCGAGCAGCGCCTTCGCCGTCGTCTTCGCCTCCGTGTCACCGGACTTGGCGGCGTAGTACGTCAGGGTCTTCGCGTACGCCGCGGCGACACCGACGTCGTTCGTGTAGTCGGCGACCGTGACGTGCAGCCCCGTGTTGCCACCGGGGGCCGAGGCGTTCCAGGTGTCGGGCTTGCCCGACCACTGGAGCGTCGAGGGGATACGGAACGTGCCGTCGGGGTTGACGGTCGTCTTGGACAGGGCCCAGTCGACCCACTTGTCCAGGACCACCTTGGCGTCGGCGTCACCCGTCTGCTGGTAGTACTCGGCGACACGCTCCATCGACCACGCCTGGAAGCCGAACCACTGGTTCGACGGCGGGTCGTGGTAGACCGGTGCCTCGTCGTAGTACATGCCGTAGAAGGTGGGCGTGCCGGACGGCGGGGTGCCGTAGCTGCCGCCCCAACTGTTCGTGGCACCACCCGCGATGGCACCCTCGTCCGACTGGAGCCAGCGGTAGAACTCCAGTTGTCGGTCCAGCGACTTGGCCCAGTCCGCCTGTCCCGTCGCCGACTTGGGCTTCAGGTCGGCGGCCGAGGAGAGCGCGTAGGCGGCGAGGGGGTTCTGGTAGCCGCCGTGCGTGTGGCTGGAGCCGATGCGCCAGGCCCAGCCCGCCGAGGTGTCGGTCGCGCCGCCCCAGGCGTAGTACCAGGACATCAGGTAGTGCGAGGCGTCCTTGCCGGTACCGGCCGGGCACGTCGTCGGTCCGACGCAGTTCCCCACCTTCTTGAAGTACTTGTCGTACATCGAGTACCGCAGGTAGTCGCCCATCTTGGCGGCCTTGCCGACGGTCGCCGACACCTCCGAGCCCTTACCCTGCTGCTTGGCCCACACGTCGGCCCAGTACGCGGCCTGCACGGCCCGCGCGTCGGCGTCCGGCGCGTTGGTGAACTTCCACTGCTTGGCGTAGGAGGAGTCGCCGGTGAACAGGTCCAGGTACCCGTTCTTGCCGCCGTACTTGAAGGCGTCGCACGTCGGTTGCGGCACCGTCTCCCACACCGACTCCTGCGCGCCGCGCTGGAACGTGTTGATGTAGGAAGGACCGGTGGCGGTCGGACCCGCCTCGCACTTGCCGGGTTCGTTGCCGTAGCCGTAGACGTTGTCGACGTCCTGGAGCCAGTGCATGCCGTACACGTCGTCCGTGCCGTACGCGCTCTTCAGCTCCGCCGCGATCGGGTCGGGGCCGACGGAGACCGCCGGGTCGAGCCTGGCCGGGTACTGCGACGGCAGATCGTGCTCGGGCGCGTACGTCGCGGGCTTCGAGGCGTTGTACGAGGAGTTCGTCGGCTGGTCCGCGTGCGTGGGGATCATGTACTTCTCCATGAGGCCCCACGCCCCGTTGAACTTCGACCAGTCGCCGCTGACCTTGCCGTACATGGCCTGGAGCCACAGGAGGTAGCTGTACGCCTCCGACGTCGTCTCGTGGCCGTGGTCCGGCGCCTCGACGATCAGTGTCTCCACGGAGTGGTACGGGACGCCCTCGGGCGAGAAGTAGCCGTTGGCCGGGTTGGTGATCTTCCCGTAGAGGTCGAGGAAACGGGCATCGTACGTCTTGGACCCGGCGAGCTGGGTGGCCGTGACCGTGGCCTTGGTGTGGCCCAGGGCCGACACCGTGAAGGTGGCCGCGCCCGTCCCGGAGGAGTCGGCCGCGAGCGTCACCTTCTGCGCCGTGCTCCAGTTCGACGGGGTGAAGGTCAGGCTCCCGCCGGAGGAGACGGACAGGCCGGTGTTGCCGCTCGTGCGGGCCACCGTGACCGTGACGTTCGACGCCGGCTGCGTCGACAGCTTCACGTCGAAGGTGCCGCTCTTGCCCTGCTGGATGCCGAGCTGGGACGGCGTGGCGACCACGGCGGGACCCGCCGCGACCGTGATGCCGACCGGCGTCGACTCACCGGCCGCGCCCTGGCTGTCGTACGCCTTCGCGTACAGGGAGTGCGTTCCGGTCGCCAGGCCGCTCGTGCCCAGCTCGTACGGTGCGGTCGTGTCCGTGCCGAGCAGGGCCGCGTCGTCGTAGAACTCGACCTTGTCGACGGTCGCTCCGTCGGCCGCCGCCGCGGTCGCCGCGAGCGGGACCGTGTCCCCCGCCGCGTAGACCGCGCCGGCCTTCGGGCTGGTGAGTACCGCGACCGGGGGTTGATGGGCACCGGCGCAGGTCGTGCCGTTGATCGCGAAATCGGTGGGGGCTGAATTCGCGCCACTGTAGGTGAATTGCGCGCCTGCCGAGGCGGCGGCGCCGACCGCGATCTTGGAGTTGTACGAGAGACTTTTCGCGCTGACCGTTTTTCCGGACTGCGACCAGGTCGCGTTCCAGCCGTTGGCCAGTTTCTGGTTTCCGCCGTAGCTGTAGCTGAGGGTCCAGCCGTCGATCGCCGCGGTGCCGCGGTTGGTGATCGTCACCTCGGCCGTGAAGCCGGAGCCCCAGTCGTTGGTCTTGTAGTCGATGCTGCACGCAACTGCCGCTGCTTCAGCGGACGTTGGCAGTGCCGCGAGGGTGGCGAGCGGTAGTGCCAGGGTGGCCGCGACAGCGGTCCACAGCCGCCGGGCCGATCTCTTGGGCATGCCCTGGTTCCTCCTTGCGGTTCGTGGGGAGCGGGGACGGAAGGGGGCGGGAAGTGACGTGGGCGTCACAACCTGTGAACCAGTGGGAGCGCTCCCAAGGATGGGGACGAGGTAATTGGGGGTCAAGAGGGTTGAAGAGTCGAATTAATTCGACAGCAAGAATTCGTAACTCCTCTGTTGCTTGACGGCAGTTCCTTCTCTACAGTCCAGCAGCAACCAGTGGGAGCGGTTCCATCAGTGGACGCGCCGGCCTGTGCCGGTCGCGCCCGAGCTGCAAGGAGTCGCTCATGCACCACCCCCCGCTCCATGCGTTACGTGCAACTCTGCTCGTCTGTGCCGTCTCGGCGGCCACGCTCGTCCCCCTGACCACCGCCGCCTCGGCGGCTGCCCCCGCCTGCACGGTGGAGTACTCCGTCACCGGGCAGTGGGCCGACGGCTTCCAGGGCGCGGTCAAGGTCGTCAACAACGGTGCGCCCACAGACCGTTGGAGTCTGACCTTCTCCTTCGCCGACGGGCAGAAGGTCACCCAGGGCTGGTCCGCGAAGTGGTCCCAGTCCGGCACGGCCGTGACCGCGGCCAACGAGTCCTGGAACGGTGCGCTGCCCTCGGGCGGGAGCGTGTCCGCCGGGTTCATCGGGTCGTGGTCGGGCACCAACACGGCGCCGACCGGCTTCAAGCTGAACGGCACCACGTGCACCACCGACGACACCGACCCGACGGATCCGACCGACCCGACGGATCCGACCGATCCGACGGATCCGACGGATCCGACCGACCCGACGGACCCGGGTGGCGACGGCGTGGCCCCGGCCCTGAAGGTCTCGGGGAACAAGCTCGTCGACACCTCCGGCGCCACCCGCCGGATCCTCGGCGTGAACCGCTCCGGCGCCGAGTTCATGTGCGTACAGGGCTACGGGATCTTCGACGGCCCGGTCGACGACGCGTCCGTCGCGGCGATCGCCGACTGGAAGGCCAACGCCGTCCGGATCCCGCTCAACGAGGAGTGCTGGCTGGGCCTTGACAACATCAAGCCCGAGTACGGGGGCGTCAACTACCAGAACGCGATCAAGGAGTTGGTGACCAAGGTCAAAGCCCACGGCATGACGCCGATCCTGGAGATGCACTGGTCCTACGGCCAGTACACCGGGAACTCGGCGGGCTGCACCGACCTCCACGCCACCTGCCAGAAGCCGATGCCGGACGCCCGCTACGCGCCCCGTTTCTGGTCCTCGGTGGCAACCGCCTACAAGGACGATCCGGCCGTCGTCCTCGACCTCTTCAACGAGCCGTATCCGGACCGCGCGACCTCGAACCTCGCGGACGCCTGGGCCTGCTGGAAGGACGGCGGGACCTGCCCCGGCATCGGCTACGAGGTCGCCGGCATGCAGGACCTTGTCGACGCGGTACGCGCCACCGGGGCGAAGAACGTGATCCTCGCGGGCGGCCTCGCCTACTCCAACGACCTCGGGCAGTGGCTCGCCCACCGGCCCGACGACCCGGCCGGCCATCTCGCCGCGGCCTGGCACGTCTACAACTTCAACACCTGCGCCACCGAGAGCTGCTGGGACTCCACGCTCGCGCCCGTCGCGGCGCAGGTCCCGCTGGTGGCGGGGGAGATCGGCGAGAACACCTGCTCGCACGGTTTCGTCGACCGCGTCATGAAGTGGTTCGACGACCGGAAGCTGTCGTACCTCGGCTGGACCTGGAACACCTGGGACTGCTCCTCCGGGCCGTCCCTGATCAGCTCCTACGACGGCACACCGACCCCGTTCGGGATCGGCCTGCGCGACCACCTGCGCGGCCTGTCCGGATGACCACCCGGCGGCCCACCGGCCGCACCCACCCCACGGACCGCTCCGACCCCCCGATCCATCCCCGCACAACAACCCCTCACCACCCAGAAAGGGACACCGCACACCATGAGCCGTAGCAGAACGCGAGCCGGGACCACCCTGCTCGCCGCCCTCACCCTCACCGGCGCCGCCTGTGCCGGCACCGCCGCCGCGCTCCCCGCAGATGTCGCCGTGGGCGCCGCCGCAGCCGCGTGCAGCGTCGACTACAAGGTGCAGAACCAATGGGGCAGTGGCTTCACCACCGCCGTCACCGTCACCAACAACGGCGCCGCCGTGAACGGCTGGAACCTCACCTGGACCTTCGCGGGCGACCAGAAGGTCTCCAACGGCTGGAACGCCGACCTCTCCCAGTCCGGTGCGAACGTCACCGCCAAGAACGCCTCCTACAACGGCTCCCTCGCCACCGGCGCCTCCGCGTCCTTCGGCTTCAACGCGTCCTACAGCGGCACCAACGCCGTCCCGGCCACGTTCAAGCTGAACGGCGTGACCTGCAACGGGGCCACCGATCCGACGGACCCGACGGACCCGACCGACCCGGGCACCAAGGTCGACAACCCGTACGCCGGCGCCAAGGTGTACGTGAACCCGGAGTGGTCGCAGAAGGCCGCCGCCGAACCCGGTGGCACCAAGATCTCCAACCAGCCCACCGGCGTCTGGCTCGACCGTATCGCCGCCATCAACGGCGTCGGCGACGGCATGGGCCTGCGCGACCACCTCGACGCGGCCCTCAGCCAGAAGGGCAGCGGCGAAGAAGTCGTCCAGTTGGTCGTCTACGACCTTCCCGGCCGCGACTGCGCCGCCCTCGCCTCCAACGGCGAGCTCGGCCCGACCGAGATCGACAAGTACAAGAGCGACTTCATCGACCCGATCGCCGCGATCCTCAAGGACCCGAAGTACGCGGGCCTGCGCATCGTCACGACGATCGAGATCGACTCGCTGCCCAACCTCGTCACCAACGTCAGCGGCCGTCCCACGGCCACGCCCAACTGCGATGTGATGAAGGCGAACGGGAACTACCAGAAGGGCGTCGGCTACGCCCTGGACAAGCTCGGGGACATCCCGAACGTCTACAACTACATCGACGCCGGTCACCACGGCTGGCTCGGCTGGGACGACAACTTCAACGCCTCCGCCGAACTGTTCAAGAGCACGGCCTCCAGCAACGGCGCCAAGCTGTCCGACGTCCACGGCTTCATCGTGAACACGGCCAACTACAGCGCCCTCAAGGAAACCAACTTCACCATCGACGACTCGGTCAACGGGACCTCGGTGCGCCAGTCCAAGTGGGTCGACTGGAACCGCTACACGGACGAGCTGTCGTACGCCCAGGCCATGCGCACCAAGCTGGTCTCGCTCGGCTTCGACCAGAACCTCGGCATGCTGATCGACACCTCCCGCAACGGCTGGGGCGGCGCCGCCCGGCCCGCCGGTCCGGGTGTGAAGACCACGGTCGACACATACGTCGACGGCGGGCGCATCGACCGGCGCATCCACCTCGGCAACTGGTGCAACCAGTCCGGCGCGGGCCTCGGTGAGCGGCCGAAGGCCAGCCCGGCCACCGGGATCGACGCCTACGTGTGGATGAAGCCGCCGGGGGAGTCCGACGGTTCGAGCTCCGCCATCGACAACGACGAGGGCAAGGGCTTCGACCGCATGTGCGACCCGACGTACACCGGTAACGCGCGCAACAACAACAACATGTCCGGGGCGCTGCCGAACGCGCCGGTCGCGGGACACTGGTTCTCCGCGCAGTTCCAGGAGCTCATGAAGAACGCCTACCCCGCGCTGTAGGCACCTCGCGCTCCGCCGGGGTCCGGGCCTCCCGCCCGGGTCCCGGCGGAGCGTTTTGCGCGAACGGCAAGCTGACTTGCCCACACGCCCGCCGTCCGCGCAGGCTGGAGCCACATCGCGGGCTCGAAGGGCGGCGAAGGCGCATGGCACACGGCCACCACCAGCAGGGGAACTCCCCGCACACAGCTACCCATCCGGACTGGGCCGACATGATCCCGTACCTGGAGCGCACCGCGGAGGTCCACGCGCCGCTGTACACGCAGGCCCTCGACTGGCTGCGCGCCTCGCGGCCGGGCGGCACCCGGCTGATCGTCGACGCGGGCAGCGGCCCCGGCGCCGTCTCCCGGCAACTGGCCGCGGCCTTCCCCGGGGCGCGGGTCGTCGCCGCCGATCCGGAGGAGGCACTGCTGGCCCGCGCGGCCGAACGCGCCGCGGAGGCAGGGCTCGCCGACCGGCTCAGCACCCTGCGGGTCGAACTCCCGGCGCAGAGCGCCCGGTTGCCGGAAGCGGACCTGATCTGGGCGGCCCGTTCCCTGCACCACGTCGGTGACCAGCGGACCGCGGTCGCCGCGCTCGCCGGGCGGCTCGCGCCGGGCGGCACCCTCGCGCTCGTCGAGGGCGGTCTGCCCTGGCGCTGCCTGCCGCGCGACTTCGGCCTCGGCCGGCCCGGCCTCCAGGCCCGCCTGGACGTCCTGGAGGAGGAGCGGTTCGCCGGGATGCGGTCCGCCCTGCCCGATGCCAGGAGGGACACGGAGGACTGGGCGGCCCTGCTGACGGACGCGGGCCTGGCGGGGGCGAGCAGCCGCACCTTCCTCCTCGATCTGCCCGCGCCGTTGTCGCCGGACGCCCGCGCACTCCTCGTCGAACTGTGGACGCGGCGCCGCGACGGCTTCGAGGACTTCCTGACGCCCGGGGACGCCGAGGTGCTGGACCGCCTCGTCGACCCTGCGGACCCCCTGAGCCTGCACCGACGCGACGACCTGTTCCTGCTGACGGCGCACACGGTGCACACGGCCGTACGCGCCTGACGAGGCCACCGGCGCGCAGACCCCGACAGGTTCTCGCCGGTGGCCCCGGAAAGTGGTGGCGAAGGCTCAGGCCACGTCGAAGGTCGCCGGGTCCGGGCCGAGTCGCCGGTCCTCGTTGAGCGCGCTGATCGCGCCGAGGTCCTCGGTGTCCAGCTCGAAGCCGAACACGTCGATGTTCTCCTTGATCCGCGACGGCGTCACGGACTTGGGGATCACCACGTTGCCCAGCTCGATGTGCCAGCGCAGCACGATCTGCGCGGGCGTACGGCCGTGCTTGCGCGCGATCGCCACGATCGCCGGAACCTCCAGGAGGCCCTTGCCCTGGCCGAGCGGCGACCAGGCCTCGGTCGCGATGCCCAGCTCCGCGTGCTTCTCGCGGGAGGCGCGCTGCTGGAGGTGCGGGTGGAGCTCGATCTGGTTGACGGCCGGGACGACGGAGGTCTCGGCGGTCAGCCGGTCGAGGTGCTCGGGCAGGAAGTTCGAGACGCCGATCGCCTTGGCGCGGCCGTCCGCGTGGATCTTCTCGAACGCCTTGTACGTCTCCACGTAACGGTCCTTGGACGGCAGCGGCCAGTGGATCAGGTACAGGTCCACGTAGTCGAGGCCCAGCTTGTCGAGCGAGGTGTCGAAGGCGCGCAGGGTCGCGTCGTGGCCCTGGTCGGCGTTCCACAGCTTCGTCGTGACGAAGAGGTCCTCGCGGGGCAGTCCTGACGCGGCGATCGCCTTGCCGGTGCCCTCCTCGTTGCCGTAGATGGCCGCCGTGTCGATGCTGCGGTACCCGGCCTCCAGCGCCGTCGTCACGGCCTGCTCGGCCTCGTCGTCCGGTACCTGCCACACGCCGAAACCGAGCTGCGGCATCTCGGTGCCGTTGTTCAGGATGATCGGGGGGACCTTGCTCACGAGGTGTCGATCCTTAAGTCGTCGGTTGGTACTCCCATGGTCAATGATCACAGGCGTACCCGCATTCCTTCCAGCATGCCAGTCACGTATGTGAATGTGGGGGTCACGTCCGGTAGAGGGCGTCGACCTCCGTGGCGTACGCCGTCTCGATCGACTTCCGCTTCAGCTTCAGCGACGGTGTGAGCAGCCCGCGCTCCTCGGTGAACTGATGGGCCAGGATGCGGAACGTGCGGATCGACTCCGCCTGCGAGACGAGGGTGTTGGCGGCGACCACCGCACGCCGCACCTCCATCTCCAGGTCACCGTCGCGCACCAGGTCCGCGGGGGTCATCAACTGCTTGCCGCGCATGCCGAGCCAGTGCTCGACGGCCTCCGAGTCGAGCGTGACGAGCGCCGCGATGTAGGGGCGGTCGTTGCCCACGACGATGCACTGCGCGACGAGCGGATGGTCACGGACCCGCTCCTCCAACTGCTGCGGCGAGACGCTCTTGCCGCCGGACGTCACCAGGATCTCCTTCTTGCGCCCGGTGATGGTGAGATAACCGTCCTCGTCGAGGGCGCCCAGGTCACCGGTGGCGAGCCAGCCGTCGTGCAGGGCGGCGTCCGTCGCCTTGGGGTCGTTGAGATAGCCCTGGAAGATGTTGGCGCCGTACAGCCAGATCTCGCCGTCGTCCGCGATGTGGACCGTCGTGCCCGGAATGGGCTTGCCGACCGTGCCGTAGCGGGTCTGCTCGGGCGGGTTCGCGGCAGCCGCCGCCGTCGACTCGGTCAGTCCGTAGCCCTCGTAGATGGCGACACCCGCGCCCGCGAAGAACAGGCCGAGCCGCCGGTCCATGGCCGAGCCGCCGGACATCGCCTGCCGCACCCGGCCGCCCATCGCCTCGCGCACCTTGGAGTACACCAGCTTGTCGAAGACGGAGTGCTGCATGCGCAGCGACGCCGAGGGTCCGGGCCCGGTACCGAACGCCTTGGCCTCCTGCGCGTCCGCGTACTTCACCGCGCACTCCACGGCCTTGTCGAAGGCGCCCGCCCGGCCCTCCTTCTCGGCCTTGCGGCGGGCCGCGTTGAAGACCTTCTCGAAGATGTACGGCACCGCGAGGATGAAGGTCGGCTTGAACGCCTGGAGGTCGGGGAGCAGCGCCGCCGCGTTGAGCTGCGGCTGGTGCGCCAGTTTCACACCGCCGCGCACCGCGGCGACCTGCACCATCCGTCCGAAGACGTGCGCCAGCGGCAGAAAGAGCAGGGTGGACGCCACGTGGTCCCGCTTGGAGGCGAAGACCGGTTCCCAGCGGGCCACCATCGTGTCCGCCTCGAACATGAAGTTGGCGTGCGAGATGACGCAGCCCTTGGGGCGGCCCGTCGTGCCCGAGGTGTAGATGATGGTGGCGGTCGAGTCCGGGGTGACCGCGCGGCGGTGCCGGTGCACCGTCTCGTCGTCGATGTGGGTGCCGGCCGCCGTCACCTCGCCGACCGCGTCCGCGTCCAACTGCCACAGCCGCCGCAGGTGCGGCAGCCGGTCGATGACCGTGGCGATGGTCATGGCATGGTCCTCGTGCTCCACGATCGCGGCCGTCACCTGCGCGTCGTAGAGCATCCAGAAGACCTGCTCGGCGGAGGACGTGGGATAGATCGGCACGACCTGGGCGCCGACGGTCCACAGCGCGAAGTCGAACAGCGTCCACTCGTAGCGCGTGGGGGACATGATCGCGACGCGGTCGCCGAACCGGATCCCCTCGGCGAGCAGGCCCTTGGCCAGGGCCAGCACCTCGTCACGGAACTGGGCCGCGGTGACGTCGTGCCACCGGTTCTGCTTGTCCTTGCGGCCGAAGGAGATGTGTGAGGGGTCCTCCAGGGCGTGCTCGAAGACGGCGTCGGCCAGGCCGCCCACCGGCGGCGCCGTCGCCAGGGCGGGGTTGGTGAACTCGCGCAAAGTTGCTCCTTGTGGCGCTCCGCACAGGTCGGTGACGGTACCCGACCGCGCGTCCCGGCGGGAGGGGTGGCAAGTCGCCGGAAGCGCGCGGAATATGCACAGGTCAGCCGGTTAAATGCGGCCACAAGGGAAGGTGTGGGACAGAATACTTACGCTCCAGTAAGTTTCGGTGGCGTAATCTCCCGGCCCTCTTCACGGGCCTCCACGGAATCTGTACGGAGAGGTCACCGAGGCGCGCCGACCGCCTTTTTGGGCGGAGTGGTCGCTTCCGCAAGAGGCGCCGCGGGCGACCGTACCAGGACGAGCACGGCCAGGCCCGCGACGATCGCCACGCAACCGGCCAGCACGAAAGACGCGTTGAGGCCCTGTGCGAAGGCCGTGTGAAGGGCCTGCTCCGGCAGCCGCCCGCGCAGACCGTCCGCCCCGCCGCCGGCGAGCGCGTGCGCCGCCCCGCGCGGCAGCGTGTCCTGCATCCGCGAGATCACCACGGTGCCGAAGACCGCGATGCCGAGCGCGTACCCGAGCTGGCGGAAGGTGTTGAGCGAGCCGCCCGCCATGCCCGCCCTGGCCGGCTCCACCGTGGCGAGGGCGGCGCCCGCGATCCCCGGGGACACGAGCCCGACCCCGATACCGGTGAGCAGCAGCCCCGGGACCAGCGCGGACCAGGTCGAACCGGCGTCGAGCACCGCCTGGCAGCACAGCCCGACCCCGATCAGCACCAGCCCGCCGCCGACCGTGATCCGCGCCGGTACCCCGTGCAGCAGCTTCCCGCCGGCGATCGCCACCACCATCGACGCCCCGGACAGCGACAGGAACACCAGGCCGCCGTGGACCGGGTCCATCCCGAGCAGTGTCTGCAACCACAGCGAGGTGTACGGCAGCACGCCGAACGCCGCCGCGTTGAAGGCGAACGCGCCCACCATCACCCCCACGAAGGCGGGCCTGCGCAGCAGCGCCAGATCCAGCATCGGGTGCGCGGAGCGCCGCTCCACGACCACGAAGGCCACCAGGGCCACGGCGGCCCCCGCCAGCGCGAGGAGCGCGCCCCGCTCGCCCCAGCCGCGCTCCCCGGCCCGGATGACGCCGAACGTCGCCCCCGCCGCGAACGCCGCGAACGTCGCGGTCCCGGCCCAGTCGATGCGCCGGCCCCGCGGCCCGCGCGACTCCGGCACCACCCTCAGCGTCAGCCACACCGCGGCGACACTGACCGGCAGATTGACCCAGAAGATCCACCGCCACCCCGGCCCCTCGGTCAGCAGCCCGCCGAGCACCGGCCCGACGGCGGCGGCGCCACCGCTCACCGCGCCGAACACACCGAGCGCGACGGAGCGCCGCCGCCCCTGGTACACGGAGCCGATGAGCGGCAGTGTCGTCGCGAACATCGCCGCGGCGCCCACGCCCTGCACGACCCGTGCGGTGACGAGCATCCCCGGCCCGTTCGCGAGCCCGCACACCAGCGAGGCGAGCGCGAACACCACCACGCCGACCACGTGCGTGCGGCGCCGCCCGAGGATGTCCGCCGCCGCGCCGGTCCCGAGCAGCAGCGCGGCGAGCGCCAGCGCGTATCCGTCCATCACCCACTGGAGATCGCTGAGTGAGGCATGCAACGCGCCCGCCATGTCCGGCAGCGCGACCACGGCTATGGACACGTCAAGCAGCAGCATGAACGTCCCCAGGCAGACCGCGGTCAGGGTCCCCCATGTACGCATCTCGATTCCGGCCTTCCGTCTCGTTCCCTCGTCCGTCATTGCTTCCGTACGATGGGCCGATGACGGCCGAACACCATGATCGGCAGCCCTGCATCGACGGAACCCGACAACAGAAGGGGGTATCGAGATGGATTCCGCCCCCTTCGACGCACTCGAACTGAAGATCCTCCAAGCCCTGGAGATCGACGGCCGCGCCCCCTTCAGCCGCATCGCCGAGGTCGTCGGCGTCTCCGACCAGACCGTGGCCCGCCGCTACCGCAGGCTCGTCGCGAGCGGCGGCCTGCGCGTCGTCGGCCTCCAGGACAGCCACCTGCTCGGCCACGACAGTTGGATGCTGCGCCTGCGCTGCGCCCCCGAGGGCGCCGAGACCATCGCGGCGGCCCTGGCCCGCCGCCCGGACACGGCATGGATCGGCCTGACGTCCGGTGGCACGGAGGTCGTCTGCATCACGGTGCCGCGCACCCCCGGCGACCACGACGACCTGCTCCTCGGCAAACTGCCGCGCACCCCCCACATCGTGGAGATCCGTGCCCTGCAGATGCTGCACCGGTACTTCGGCGGCCCCGAGGGCTGGCTGCGCAAGCACGGGCTGCTCACCGCCGCCCAGGCGAAGGCGCTGCGCCCGCCGCCGCCCACGGCGGAACCGGCACTGCCCACCCCGGACGACGCCGCCCTGCTCGCCGCCCTCAAACGGGACGGCCGCGCCACCTACCCCGAACTCCAGCGCGCCACCGGCAGATCGGAGTCGGCCGTCAAACGCCGCCTCGCCCAGCTCCTCGCCTCCGGGGCCTGCTACATCGACATCGAGTACGACACGTCACGCCTGGGCTACGGCGTCGCGGCCGTCCTGTGGATCACCGCGGCCCCGCGCCACCTGCACACGGTCGGCCGCGCACTCGCCCAGCACCAGGAGATCGCCTACGCCGCCGCGACCGCGGGCCCCTCGAACGTGGTCGTCACCGCGGTCGCCCGCGACACCGCCGACCTCTACGCGTACGTCAGCGGAAAGCTCGGCCACCTGGAGGGCGTCGAGCACGTGGAGACGGCCCCGTTCTCGCGCCGGGTGAAGCAACTGACGTACCGCCCGCCGGTCCGCTGAGCCGCCGGGCGCGGGGGCGACGCCACACGGGCACCATCGGGCCGCCCGGTGCAGCCGGTCCCCGCCGGCCAGAATCGCCTGGACCGGCGCCCGCCCCGGTCCCCCAGCTCCGGCAGCCCCGCCCGGTCGGGGATGCGGACCAGGTTCGGCGGGATGTGCCCGGGGTGTGCGTGCCGGAACGACTCCAGGATCTCGGTGAGCCGGGTCAGGACGAAGTCCTAGGAGTGCGTGTCCCGCGTGAACGGGGTGCGCCCGGCCGTGTCCTCCAGGTGCCGCACCTGCTGGCCGACCGTCGACTGCCGCAGGCCGACGCCACACGATCACCGTCAGAGCGGTATGCAGGATTCCCGATCACGCCGACCTGGTGGACCATGGAGAGGGCACGACGTGAACCGAGAGCAAGGAACCAATGAAACGCCTGCACTGGCCGCGCTGGATGCCGGTCGACCCCTACATCGTGGCGTTGATCGCGACGGTCGGCCTCGCCGCGCTCCTCCCGGCCCGCGGCGCCGCCGCCGACGTCGCCTCCGGCGCCTCGACCGGGGCGGTCGCCTTCCTCTTCTTCCTCTACGGGGCCCGTCTGTCGACCCGCGAGGCGATGGACGGCCTGCGGCACTGGCGCCTCCACGTCACGGTCCTCGTCTGCACGTTCGTCGCGTTCCCACTGCTCGGCCTCGCCGCCCGCGGCCTCGTCCCGGTCCTGCTCCCGCAGAACCTCTACGAGGGCCTGCTCTTCCTCACCCTCGTCCCCTCGACCATCCAGTCGTCGATCGCGTTCACCTCGATCGCGCGCGGCAACGTCCCGGCGGCGATCTGCGCGGGCTCCTTCTCCTCCCTCGCGGGCATCGTCCTCACGCCCCTGCTCGCGGCGGCGCTGCTGGGCAACAGCGGCGGCGGCTTCTCCGCCGACTCGCTCGTCAAGATCGTGCTGCAACTGCTCGTGCCGTTCCTCGCGGGCCAGGTGCTGCGCCGCTGGGTCGGAGGCTTCCTCGCCCGCCACAAGAAGGTCCTCGGCTACGTCGACCGCGGCTCGATCCTGCTCGTCGTCTACACCGCGTTCAGCGAGGGCATGGTGCAGGGCATCTGGCACCAAGTCAGCGCCGTCCGCCTGGCCGGTCTGCTCGCGGTCGAGGCGGTGCTCCTGGCGGTGATGCTCGCCGCGACCTGGTACGGAGCCAAAGCCCTCGGCTTCCACCGCGCCGACCGCATCGCCATCCAGTTCGCCGGCTCGAAGAAGTCCCTGGCCTCAGGGCTGCCCATGGCGAGCGTCCTGTTCGGCGCCCACGCCTCCCTCGCCGTGCTGCCCCTGATGCTCTTCCACCAGATGCAGCTCATGGTGTGCGCGGTCATCGCCAAGCGCCGCGCGAAGGACCCCGAGGGGCCGGACGGGCAGCCGCTCAGCCCAGCCGCGCCGACACGAACCGCGGCCGGTACAGCGCCACGTTCCGGCTGAGGTGCGCCTGAGCGGTGGCGGGCGCCGCGTCCAGCCAGTTGACGTCGTAGCTCAGCACCAGCCGCCCGCCGTCGCTCAGGTTGTGGTGCACCTGCGGGTTGTACGCGGCGACCGTGCCGTCCGGCAGCGCGGGCGCGAACCCGCGCGCCGGCCCGTGCCAGGGCCCGGTGGGGGAGCACGCCCAGTACGAGGTCACCGTGGTCAGCCCCGCGCTCCCCGCGGCCATCGTGAACAGCACGTACGTCCCCGAGACCGCCGCCACCGCGAACGCGCTCCCCACCCCCCGCCGCCGCCCGTCACCGAGCACCGGACGGGCCGCGCCCGCGTCGGCCCGCCAGCGCTCGCCGTCCCAGAACTCCCACGCGCGCGGGGAGCCGAGCCGCCCGCGGGGGACCCGGGCCGCATAGGCGCGGTGCACGGCGGCCTGCCCGTCGTCGCCGCCGAACACGTACGTCCAGTCGGCGTCGTCCACCATGGTCGTGCCGTACAGCACCCGGCGGGCCGGGTCCGGGACCCGCCGCTGGTCCAGGACCTGCGTGATGCCGACGAGACGCAGGTCCGGCAGGGACAGGGTGGCCATCTCGGTCGCCGTCGGCACCCCGTAGATGTACGGGCCGGTCCCCGCCGTACGCGTCCACAGCAGCACGCGTACGACCTGCTCCCGCGAGCCGGGGTAGCGCGGCTCCACCCGCGCGGCGACCGGCCACCGCCACTCACCGGCTCCCGTGTCGGGGAACAGCGGCGCTGCCACGGTCCGCTCGATCCGTCCCGAACGCCCCATGAGAACGGCGGAGTTGCGCACGAACGGCGCGTCGGGGCCGCGCCAGGAATACGGCTCTCCCACGGGGTTGGGCGGCGGGTGCACGGCTCCCAGATACGTGTCGGAGAACAGCCAGAGCACCCGCCCGTCCGGCAGCCTCACGGAGTGCGTCCCGTCGCCCCCGGTCCAGTCGTCGGTGCGGGCGGCGTCGTTGCCGTAGCGGGCGAACTCCTGGTCGAGAGCGGAATCCGGCGCCCAGGACGTCACGGACCGGGCCGCGCAGGAGGAGTCGTCCCCCCGCCGGGCAAGGACGCCGGCCACCACCACGAGCCCGCCGATGAGGACCAGGACCAATCCCACCAGGGGCACGGGGAACCGCGCGGCCCGCGCCCACCGGCCGCGAGACGCCGGCGCTTCCTCACGGCCGCCCACAGGAGGTGACGCTAACCTCCCGGGCGCACCCGATCCAGCGGAAGCCACAGAACGGGCCGCCCGCCGGAGGTGACCCGTACCTCGTCGAGGTCGCCCCGGAAGAAGGCCCGGCTGTCCATACGCTGCCCGACATGCACCCCGAACGGCGAGTTCCGGCTCACCGAACCGGGCACGTCGGCCGCGCTCGCGACCACCGAACCGTCGACGGACAGCGTCAACTGGCCGCCCTCGCGCCCGAGTTCGGCCTCGTGCCACGCGCCGTCGTTGTAGGCGGACGTGCTGCGCACCGAGACGCTCCGCGGGGCGCCCGCGCCGTCCCGGGCGGTGATCAGGCCGGTGATCCGGTTCGACGCGGGCTCGCCCCGCAGCCACACCTGCGGCTGCGACGTCCCGATCCCGCCCATCCACAAGAACGGCTGCTCACCACTGGTCGCCGTGTACCGGAACCGCAGCGACGCCGTGAAGTCCCGTGTGCCGAGCGGGAGTTGTGGCCGGTAGGGCAAGCGGACCGCGTCGTCGACCCCGTCGAACGAGAGCGCCCGCCCGACCGCGCCCTCGGTCACCGACGCCCCGCCGAGCACCGCGGCGCCCCGCGCACGACGCGCCCGGTCGGCCGTCGTCGGATCGGCGCCGCGCCGCTCCTTCAGCCAGCCGAGCGTGAAGCGGGCGAAGCGGATCTCGTCACGGGCGTCGACCGCGCCGCCCTCGTACAGCAGGCCCACATGGTCCGCGTCGGCCTGCACCAGATCCGAGTAGCCGGACCAGTCCGTGGTCACCACGGTGCCCCGGTCGAAGCTGTCCCAGGTGCGCCCGCCGTCGTAGGAGGACCGGACGGTCATGGTGCGCCGCCGGTCCGGATCGCCGGGGCAGGCGAGCAGCAGCCGCCTGCCGCCGCTGCCACCGACGCGCAGCACCGAGCCCTGCACCTGAGGCGTGTACAGGTCGGGGAGCGCGGCGAAGGGGCGGGCGAACGACTCCCCGCCGTCGCGGCTCACCGCGTGCGTGCGGTGCCCGAGGTCGGTGCCGTCCTGCTCGCGGCCGCTGACGTAGAGCGTGCCGTCGGGGAGTTCGGCGAGTGTCATCTCGGAGGGCTTCTGGCGGAACGTGCCGTCGTCCGCGACCGGCCACGAGTCCTTCGCGCCGACCCGCCAGTGGGCGCCGTGGTCGTCACTGACCATCAGGGCGGCGTGGTTGGTCGTTATCCGGCTGCCGTCCCACGTCTCGGCGTTGACCGTGAAGACCAGGCGCCCGCGGTGGCGGCCCCTGGTGAGCTGGACGCCGTGCACGGGGCCGGTCGCGTACCAGGAGTTGAAGTCGGGGGGCAGCAGTTCGCCGCTCAGGTCGCGCGGCGCGGACCAGGTGCGGCCGTCGTCGTCGCTGTACTGGAGGTGCGGGGTGCGGTCGCACGGCACGGGGCAGTTCCCGCCGCCCGGCAGGCCCGTGTTGTAGGTCTCCGCGAGCAGGATGCGGCCGGTCCGCCGGTCCACGACGGGCGCCGGGTTGCCGTGGGTGTCGCCCGCGCCCTCGTTGACGACCTGGAGCGGTGACCAGGTCCGGCCGCCGTCCTCGGACCGCTTGACCACGATGTCTATGTCGCCGGCGTCCGAGCAGTCGTTCGTGCGGCCCTCGGCGAAGGCGAGCAGCGTGCCCGCGGTGGTCTCCACGACGGCGGGGATCCGGTAGCAGGCGTACCCCGGATCCTGGTCCGCCTTGAACAGCACCTGCTGTTCGAACGGGGGAGGGGGCTCGGCGGTGGTGGCGGCGCGCGCGGCCACCGGGGCGGGCAGGGCCGCGGCCACGGCGAGCGCCGCCACCACCGATCTCAGACGTACGCGGAGCGTGCTTCGTGGCATGGCGCGTTACACCCTTCAGGTGAACGGACAAGATATGGGGACGAACAGGACATCCCACGTCCAACGTATGCGCCGCAGACGCTACTGAAGCCGATCGCCACCCCACAAGAACCGCGCATCACGGGAACAGGGGATCGCGGACCCGGCGGCTCACGGGATCAGGACCACCTTGCCGGAGTTGGCTGGTTCCTCGATCACCGCGCCGGCTGCTGGAGCGCGCCGCCGCCCGGGGCCGCGCCCTCGTCGCCGAGGCACTGGCCGAGCAGGGGCTGAAGAGGTGGCACCACGTGGTCATCGGCGCCCTCGCCGACCTGGAGCCCGTCGACCAGGCGACCTGGTGCACAGCGTCCGGCTCGACCCCAAGGACACGGTCGGCGTCCTCGTCCGGCACCTCGGCGTAGGGACCCGGCCGGCGCAGGGGGCGCTCCCCGCCGGTCCGGGCCCCCGCCGCCGTGCCGCGGGGCCCGCCGGGTCAGCCGTGCCGCTGCGAAACGGCCGTCGAGGCCGGCAGGGCGACCCGGTGGTCACCCGCGTACACGTTCATGGAGGTGCCCCGCAGGAAACCGATCAGGGTGAGCCCCGTCTCGGCGGCCAGATCGACGGCGAGCGACGACGGCGCCGACACGGCCGCGAGCACCGGGATGCCCGCCATGACCGCCTTCTGCGCCAGCTCGAAGGAGGCGCGCCCGGACACCATGAGGACCGACCGCGACAGCGGCAGGTCCCCGTTCCGCAGGGCACGGCCGACGAGCTTGTCCACCGCGTTGTGCCGGCCCACGTCCTCCCGTATGTCGACGAGATTGCCCTCCTCGTCGAACAGGGCCGCCGCGTGCAGCCCCCCGGTCCGGTCGAAGACGCGCTGGTCCGCGCGGAGCCGGTCCGGGAGCGAGGCGAGCAGTTCCGGGGTGAGCAGGACCGGGGGAGTGTCGGCGATCGGGAACCGGGCCGTGGTGCGCACCGCGTCGAGGCTCGCCTTGCCGCACAGGCCGCAGGATGAGGTCGTGTAGACGTTGCGCTCCAGCGTGATGTCGGGCAGGACGACCCCGGGCGCGGTGCTGACGTCGACCACGTTGTAGGTGTTCGACCCGTCCGCGGTCGCGCCCGCGCAGTACACGATCGTTTGGAGGTCGTCGGCGCCGCCCAGTACGCCCTCGCTGACCAGGAAGCCCGCGGCGAGCGCGAAGTCGTCACCGGGCGTGCGCATGGTGATGGCCAGCGGCTTCCCGTTCAGCCGGATCTCCAGCGGCTCCTCGGCGACGAGGGTGTCCGGCCGGGTCGAGACCCGCCCGTCCCTGATCCGGATCACCTTGCGCCGTTCCGTGACTCGTCCCATGTCTTGATCAGTCCCGGTTCTGTACGTGCTGGTAGCCGAAGCGGCCCTTGATGCAGAGGTTGCCGTGCGTCACCGGGTTGTCGTGCGGCGACGTCACCTTCACGATCTCATTGTCCTGCACATGGAGCGTCAGATTGCAGCCGACTCCGCAGTACGCGCACACCGTCGTCGTCCGCGACTGCGCCGCCTCGTCCCACGTACCGGCGGCCCGCCTGTCGAACTCGGACTTGAACGACAGCGCGCCCGTCGGACACACCTCGATGCAGTTGCCGCAGTACACACACGCCGAATCGGTCAGCGGCGCGTCGTGCTCGACGGCGATCCGGGCGTCGAAACCGCGCCCGGTGACCGCGATCGCGAAGGTGTTCTGCCACTGCTCGCCACAGGCGTCGACGCACTTGTAGCAGAGGATGCATTTGCCGTAGTCGCGCACATAGAGGTCGTTGTCGATCCTCGGTTCCTCGTCGACCCGTGCCGCGTCCGGGCCGAACCGGTCCGGCTTCGCCTCGTACTCCTTGAGCCAGGAGGCGACCTGCGGAGTCATCGACAAGTCGACCGACGACGCGAGCAGTTCCAGCACCACCTTGCGGCTGTGCCGGGCGCGCTCGGTGTCCGTGCGCACCTCCATCCCGGACTCGGCCTTCCTCGAACACGCCGGTACGAGGGTCCGGGCGCCCGCCACCTCCACCACGCAGAGGCGGCAGGCGTTCTTCGGGGTCAGGGTGTCGCCCTCGCACAGCGTCGGGATGTCCCTCCCCGCGGCCCGGCAGGCGTCGAGGATCGTCGCACCCTCGGCCGCCCGCACCGGCTCGCCGTCGATCGTGAACTTCAGCAGGCGGCGGGGGATGCCCAGCTCGGTGACGGTCATGACGCGTACGCCCCCAGGCGGTCGATGGCGGACTCGATGGCGTTCCAGGCGGTCTGGCCGAGACCGCAGATCGAGGCGTCCTTCATGGCGCGGCCCACCTCGCGCAGCAGGGCGATGTCGTCGTCGGCCGCGACACCCTTCTTCCCGGCGATCCGGTGCAGCGCCTCCTCCTGCCGCACCGTGCCCACCCGGCACGGCACGCACTGCCCGCAGGACTCCTCGCGGAAGAAGCGGGCGATGCGCAGCAGGATCCGGGGCAGGGGCAGCGCGTCGTCGAAGGCCATCACCACCCCGGAGCCGAGCGTGGTGCCCGCGGCGCGGGTGCCCTCGAAGGTCAGCGGGATATCCAGTTCGTCGGGGCGGACGAATCCGCCCGCGGCGCCGCCGAGCAGGATCGCCCGGAGCGGACCTGGGGTGCCGGCGAGGGTGAGGAGGTCGCCGAGGGTGGCGCCGAACGGCAGCTCGTAGAGGCCGGGCCGGTCGACGGCGCCGGAGACGCAGAACAGCTTGGGCCCGGTCGACTGCCCGGTGCCGATGGCCGCGTAGGCCTGCGCCCCCATGGTCAGGATCGGCAGGACGTTGACCAGCGTCTCGACGTTGTTGGCGGCGGTCGGCTTGCCGAACAGCCCCTTCTCGACGGGGAACGGCGGCTTGGAGCGCGGCTCGCCCCGGTACCCCTCGATGGAGTTGAACAGGGCGGTCTCCTCCCCGCAGATGTAGGCACCCGCGCCGCGCCGGATCTCGATGTCGAAGGCGAACCCCTGCCCGAGGATGTCGCCCCCCAACAGCCCCCGCGTACGGGCCTGTTCGACGGCGTGGCTCATCCGGGCGAGCGCCCGCGGGTACTCGCCGCGCAGATACAGGTAGCCGTGCCGGGCGCCCGTCGCGTACGCCGCGATCGTCATGGCCTCGACGAGCGCGTACGGGTCGCCCTCCATCAGGATCCGGTCCTTGAAGGTGCCGGGCTCGGACTCGTCGGCGTTGCAGACGAGATAGTGCGGCCCGTCCGGCTGTGCCGCGGTGGCCTGCCACTTCCGTCCCGTGGGGAACGCGGCCCCGCCCCGCCCCAGGAGCCCCGCGTCGGTCACCTCCCGGATGACCGCGGCGGGCCCGATGGAGAACGCCCGCCGCAACGCGGAGTACCCGCCCTCGGCCCGGTAGTCGTCGAGCGAGGAGGGATCGACGACACCGACGCGCTTGAGGAGGAGAAGCCCCGGGGTACCGGCTTGAGGCACGGCGGCAGCCGTGCCGGGCTCCGCCCCCGCGAAATCCAGCCCCGCTGCATCCAGCCCCTCCGGCGATCGAGGAGCGGGGTCCGGGGCTGAGCCCCGAAACGGTGCGAGGGGCACGGCCGACGCAACGGACCCGGCCCGCACCAGCAACGCCGCAGGCGCCCGCTCACACGCCCCCAGACACGGCGACTCCTCCACCCGCACATCAGCCCCGGCCCGGGACCGCGCCGAGCCACACAACTCCGCACCCCCCACCCGGGCACAGGCAAGGTCCGTGCACACGTGCAACACCGTCGCGGGACGCTCCCGCACCGAGAACATGGAGTAGAACGTGGCGACCCCGTACGCCTCCGCGGGCGGCACCGTCAGCCGCCGGCACAGATAGTCGAGCGCGCCCTCGCTGATCCAGCCCACCCGGTCGTTGACCGCGTGCAGCCCCGGCAACAGCAGATCCCGCCGCTCACGGGCCGCGCGTCCGCCCCGCGCCCACCGCACCTCGGCGTCGGTACGGCTCTCGGCACCCTCCCAGGCGGATTCCGGCGGGCCGAGCAGCGCGTCGACCGCCTCCCGTTCCTCGTCCGTCGGCTTGCTGTCACCGAAGCGCAGATCCACGGTTCCTCAGCCCCTCCCCGCTCACACGGTCAGCTTCTCGACACGTATCGCCGACGCCTTGAACTCCGCCGTCCCGGCGATCGGGCAGTTCGCCTCGATGGTCAGCGCGTTGGTGTCCACCTCGTCGGGAAAGTGCATGGTCATGAAGGCGAGCCCGGGACGCAGACCCGGATCGACCCAGACCGGCGCGGTGACCGTGCCGCGCCGCGAGCGGACCCGCACCTCCTCGCCGACCGCGACCCCGTACCGTTCGGCGTCCTCCGGGCACAGCTCGATGTACTCGCCGCGCCGCAGCGGCGAGGCGAAACTCCCGCTCTGCACACCGGTGTTGTACGAGTCGAGGCGGCGCCCCGTGGTCAGCCGGAGCGGGTACGCCTCGTCGGTCAGGTCGACCGGCGGATCGTGCTCGACGAGCCCGAACGGCGCGCGCCGCCCGCGCCGCGCCGGGTCCGCCTCCCACAGCCGGCCGTGCAGGTACGAGGAGGGCAGCTCGTCCATGTCGGGGCAGGGCCATTGCAGGCCCTGGAGCTCCTCCAGGCGGTCGTAGGTCATCCCGAAGTGGTCGGGCGACAGGGCGCGCAGCTCGTTCCAGACGGCTTCGGCGTCCGCGTACTTCCAGTCGTGGCCCAGGCGGGCGGCGACGTCGCAGATGATGTCGATGTCCTCGCGGGCCTCGCCGGGCGGGGTGAGCGCGGCCCGTACGCGCTGCACGCGCCGCTCGCTGTTGGTCGTCGTGCCGTCGGTCTCGGCCCACGCCGCTGTCGCGGGCAGCACCACGTCGGCCATCCCGGCGGTCCTGGTCAGGAAGATGTCCTGGACCACGAGGTGGTCGAGGGCGGCGAGGCGACGGGCGGCCTGCTCGCTGTCGGCCTCCGACTGCGCGGGGTTCTCGCCGACGCAGTAGACGGCGCGCAGTCGCCCGTGCTCCATCGCCTCGAACATGTCGGTGAGGGTCATGCCGTACCGCGGCGGGATGACGGTGTCCCAGGCCTGCTCGAACTTGACGCGGTGCCCGTCGTCGAGGAGGTCCTGGAAGCCGGGGAGCCGGTTGGGGATGGCGCCCATGTCGCCGCCGCCCTGCACGTTGTTCTGCCCGCGCAGGGGCTGCACCCCGGCGCCGTACCGGCCGACGTGGCCGGTCAGCAGCGACAGGTTGATGAGCGCCCGGACGTTGTCGGTGCCGTTGTGGTGCTCGGTGATGCCGAGCGTCCAGCACAGTTGGGCGCGTTCGGCCCGCGCGTAGGCGTGCGCCAGTTCCCTGATCGCGGCGGCGGGGACGCCGGTCACCTGCTCCGCCAGGGACAGGGTCCAGGGCTCGACGAGCGCCCTGAACTCCTCGAAGCCGGTCGTCGCCCGCTCCACGAACGCCTTGTTGTGCAGACCGGCGGCGATGATCTCGCGGGCCACCGCGTGCGCGAGCGGGATGTCGGTGCCGACGTCGATACCGAGCCAGCCCTCCGCCCACTCGGCGGTCGAGGTGCGGCGCGGGTCGACGGCGTACATCCGCGCCCCGTTGCGGATGCCCTTCAGGACGTGCTGGAAGAAGATCGGGTGCGCGAAGCGGGCGTTGGAGCCCCACATGACGATGAGGTCCGTGTGCTCGACCTCCTCGTACGAGGAGGTGCCGCCGCCCGAGCCGAACACCGCCGACAGTCCGGCGACGCTCGGCGCGTGGCACGTGCGGTTGCAGGAGTCGACGTTGTTCGTGCCCATGACGACGCGGGTGAACTTCTGTGCCACGTAGTTCATCTCGTTGGTGGCGCGGGCGCAGGACAGCATCGCGAAGGCGTCCGGGCCGTGCTCCTCGCGGGTGCGCCGGAAGCCGTCGGCCGCCGCCGTCAGGGCCTCGTCCCAGGTGGCGCGCCGCAACGGGGAGCGGCGGTCGCCCGGCGTCTCGCGCACGAGTGGGTGGGTGAGCCGGGTGTAGGTCTTCGGGGTACGGTCGCGCCGCTGCTGCCTCATGCTCATGCGGCGTCCCTCCTCATGCCGTGGGCGAGCAGGTCCGAGAGGGCGTGCACGGTGCGCAGGGTCGGCACCTCGACGCCGGTGATGTCCGCCAGCTCCACGACCGCGGCCAGCAACACGTCCAGTTCCAGGGGCTTTCCGCGTTCCAGGTCCTGGAGTGTGGAGGTGCGGTGGTCGCCGACCCGTTCGGCGCCGGCCAGGCGGCGCTGCACGGAGATGTCGGGCGTGCAGCCGAGGGCCGCGGCGACGGCGAGCGTCTCGGCCATCATGATCTCGATGACCCGGCGGGTGCCGCCGTGCCGGCACATCTGCCGCATCGTGGCGCGCACCAGCGCGCTGATCGGGTTGAAGGAGATGTTGCCGAGCAGCTTGATCCAGATGTCGGAGCGCAGATCCGGCTCGACGGGACACTTCAGGCCGCCCGCCCGCATCGCGTCGCTGAACGCGGCGCAGCGCGCCGACACCGTACGGTCCGGCTCCCCGACGGAGAACCGTGTCCCCTCCAGGTGGCGGACGATTCCCGGTGCGACAAGCTCCGTTGCCGCGTAGACGACGCAGCCGACGGCCCGCTCGGGTGCGAGCACCGCGCTCACGGCGCCGCCCGGGTCGACGCTGTCGAGCCGTCGGCCGTCGTACGGGCCGCCGTGCCCGTGGAAGTACCACCAGGGAATGCCGTTCTGCGCGGCGACCACGGCCGTACGGTCGTGCAGCAGGGGCTCGATCAGCGGCCCGCACGCCGCGTACGAGTTGGCCTTCAGGCCGAGGAACACATAGTCGACGGGCCCGATCTCGGCCGGGTCGTCGGTGGCGTGGGCCCGCGCGGTGAAGTCCCCGCGCGCGCTGACGACCTGGACACCGTGGTGCCTCATGGCCGCCAAGTGCGGTCCACGGGCGACGAGATGGACGTCGGCGCCCGCGCGGTGCAGCGCGGCTCCGACATAGGCGCCGATCGCTCCGGCGCCGAGGACTGCGACCTTCACTGGCTGGCTCCGTCCGCGTCGAGGGTTCGGCTCCGCCCCGCTCGCACGGGCAGTGGCGGTCCGAAGAGAGAAGCAGCGAGACTGTCGATGGAATATTGTCTACAGTATGGAACTTGGGTCGACAAGACTCCGCGCACAGGTACGGACCGAACCACTGCCTCTTCCCAACACTCCTGTCCCTGCCTACGGTTCTCGATCATGAGGCCCCCCGTCGCACCCCCCGGCTGGAGTCGTTGGCTCGTACCGCCCGCCGCGCTCTCCGTCCATCTCTCCATCGGCCAGGCCTACGCCTGGAGCGTCTTCAAACCGCCCCTCGAATCCGCTCTCGGCCTGAGCGGCACCCAGAGCGCGCTGCCGTTCCAGCTCGGCATCGTGATGCTCGGCCTGTCCGCCGCGTTCGGCGGCACCCTCGTCGAACGCAACGGCCCGCGCTGGGCGATGACCGTCGCCCTCGTCTGCTTCTCCTCGGGCTTCCTGCTCTCCGCCCTCGGCGCCGCCACCGAGCAGTACTGGCTGATCGTGTTCGGCTACGGCTTCGTCGGCGGCATCGGCCTCGGCATCGGCTACATCTCCCCGGTCTCCACCCTGATCAAGTGGTTCCCGGACAGGCCCGGCATGGCCACCGGCATCGCGATCATGGGGTTCGGCGGCGGCGCGCTCATCGCGTCGCCGTGGAGCGCCCACATGCTGGAGTCCTTCGGCGCGGACAGCGACGGCATCGCCCTCGCCTTCCTCGTGCACGGCCTCGTCTACGCGGTCTTCATGACGCTGGGCGTGCTCCTGGTCCGCGTACCGAAGGCCGCGCCGAAGGCGCGGGCGACCGAGCGGCAGACCCCCAGCGGCCCCCAGGTCTCGGCGAAGGAGGCGATCCGCACGCCGCAGTTCTGGTGCCTCTGGCTGGTCCTGTGCATGAACGTGACGGCCGGGATCGGCATTCTGGAGAAGGCCGCACCGATGATCACCGACTTCTTCCAGGACACCGACACCCCGGTGAGCGCGAGCGCGGCGGCCGGATTCGTCGCGCTGCTCTCCGCCGCGAACATGGCCGGGCGCATCGGCTGGTCCTCCGCCTCCGACCTCGTCGGCCGCAAGAACGTCTACCGCCTCTACCTCGGCGCGGGCGCCCTGATGTACCTCCTCATCGCCCTGTACGGCGACTCCTCCAAGCCCCTGTTCGTCCTGTGCGCCCTCGTGATCCTCTCTTTCTACGGAGGCGGTTTCGCGACCGTCCCCGCGTATCTGAAGGACCTGTTCGGCACCTACCAGGTGGGCGCCGTCCACGGTCGGCTGCTCACCGCCTGGTCGGCCGCGGGCGTCCTCGGCCCGCTCATCGTCAACCGGGTCTCCGACAGCCAGGAGGAGGCGGGGAAGCACGGCTCGTCCCTCTACGGCCTGTCGTTCACGATCATGATCGGACTGCTGGTCGTCGGCTTCGTCGCCAACGAACTCATCCGCCCCGTCCACGTCCGCCACCACGTCCCCGCCCCCAGGGAGCCCGCCGATGACAGCGCCGACACCACCGCCGACCGTGACCACCAGCAGCCCGCCTAGGCGCCGGGGCCTGATCACCCTCGCCTGGCTGTGGGTGGGGGCGCCGCTCGCCTACGGCCTGTACGAACTGGTGCAAAAGGCGACACAGCTCTTCACCGGCTGATCGGGTGGAACTCTCCAACCAAGGCCCCACAATCCTGTTGCTTACGTCACCTCGTACTCGCCGGTCGCTGAGCAGACTTGAACGTCCGCAGCTCGCACGGGGGCGAGCCAGCTACACGAGGGGACCTCCATGAACGGTTCGCGCATCGTCGGCATCGGCCACTACCAGCCCGCCAGAGTCCTCACGAACCAGGATCTGGCGGGCATGGTCGACACCGACGACGAGTGGATCCGCTCGCGCGTCGGCATCCGCACCCGGCACATCGCGGGCCCCGACGAACCGGTCGACGAGCTCGCCGCGCACGCCGCCGCCAAGGCGCTGGCCGCGGCGGGCCTCACCGCCGACGCCATCGATCTGGTCGTCGTCGCCACCTCCACCGCCGTCGACCGCTCACCCAACATGGCGGCCCGCGTCGCCCACCGCCTGGGCGTCCCGTCCCCGGCCGCACTCGACCTCAACGTCGTCTGCGCCGGGTTCACCCACGCCCTCGCCACCGCCGACCACACGCTGCGCGCAGGCGCCGCCACCCGCGCCCTGGTCATCGGCGCGGACAAGATGTCGGCCGTCACCGACTGGACCGACCGCTCCACCTGCGTCCTGGTCGGCGACGGCGCGGGCGCCGTGGTGATCGAGCCGTGCGCCGACGGCGAGGAGCCCGGCATCGGGCCCGTCCTGTGGGGCTCCGTCCCGGAGATGGGCAACGCCGTCCGCATCGAGGGCGAACCCGCGCGCTTCGCCCAGGAGGGCCAGTCCGTCTACCGCTGGGCGACCCGGCAACTGCCGCCGCTCGCCCGCGAGGCCTGCGCGAAGGCGGGCCTCGACCCGGCCGACCTCGCCGCGGTGGTGCTGCACCAGGCCAACCTGCGCATCATCGAACCCCTCGCCGAGAAGATCGGCGCGGTCAACGCGGTGGTGGCCAAGGACGTCGTCGACTCCGGCAACACCTCCGCCGCGAGCGTGCCCATGGCGCTGTCCAAGCTGATCGAACGGGGCGAACTGGCGACCGGGGCGCCCGCGCTCCTCTTCGGCTTCGGCGGGAACCTCTCGTACGCGGGCCAGGTCGTGCGCTGTCCCTGAGCCGAGGCGCGTGCGATGTGACGAGGCCGACTGCCCCTGGTGGTAGCGATTGTGCTCGGTAAACTGTATTCCAAAGACAATCGAGTGTTCCGCACCGTGCCGACGCCGTTGCGGGCCGCGGACACCCGATCCGGGACCGGAATCGGCGCGCCGGACGCTCGAAGCCCAGGAGGGGACCGCGATGTTGTCCACAGGACTGCCGCAGGGGGCGGTGCCCAAGCTGGAGCGCCCCGGCCCGTTGCGTGAGCGGGTCTACGAGGCGCTGCTCGCCCTCATCACCACCCGCGCCCTCCAGCCCGGCCAGCACCTCGTCGAGAGCGAGCTGGCCGGGCACCTCGGGGTCTCGCGCCAGCCGGTCCGTGAGGCGCTTCAGCGCCTGAACACCGAGGGCTGGGTCGATCTGCGCCCGGCGCAGGGCGCGTTCGTGCACGAGCCGACGGAGGAGGAGGCGGACCAACTCCTCACCGTGCGGACTCTGTTGGAGGCCGAGGCGGCCCGGCTCGCCGCGGCCGGCGCGGGCAAGACCGGCATCAGCGCCCTGGAGGAACTCTGCGCCAGGGGCGAGAGGGCCGTCGCCGACGGGGACGTCGACCTGGTCGTCGCGACGAACGCCGAGTTCCACGCGAAGGTCATGGAGCTCGCGGGCAACGTGGTCCTCGCCGAGCTGGCCGGCCAGGTCGACGCCCGCGTCCGCTGGTACTACCAGCCCGTCGCCCGCCAGCGCGGCAAGCAGTCCTGGATCGAGCACCGCGAACTCATCGCGGCGATCTCGGCCCGCGACGAGACACGGGCGTCAGCGGTGATGCGGGCGCACACGGAACACACCCGCGAGACGTACCACCACCGCAACCAGGAGTAGACCCGTCGGCGGCGGGCCGGTCCCCTCAGCCGTCCGCCCGCCAGTGCGGGTCGCGGCCCGTGAACGCCAGCAGCCGCTCCGCCGCGCCCGCCTCCGCCGTGACGGGCACGGCCGGGGCGTACTTGTGGAAGGTGTCACGGACGAAGTCGACGAACCGGTCGGCCGGGACCTGGAGCCCGGCGGCCAGCTCGTCCGTCAGGGGAAGGGCCTGACCGGTCGCCCGCGCGATGTCCCAGGCGTGCACGCCCGCGTCCAGGGCGGCGGCGGCCGTGCCCAGCCAGGCCGGGACGGGCCCGAAGGGCGTCGGCACGTCGGTCGCCGACCGGCCGACGGACTCCCAGGCCGCCGTGACCGCGCGCAGCACCTCCTCCAGCTCACCTGCCGGGTCGGGACCGAGCGAGTCCTCGGGCGCGAACGGGTCTCCGGCCGGCGCGATCGGGGCCACCTGCATCACCAGCGCCTGCTGGTCGAGGCGGGCATGGTTCAACACCTGGCGCACGGTCCACTCGGTGCACGGCGTCGGCCGGTCCCAGCCGTCCGCCGGGACACCGCGCACGGCGGCCCGTAGGAAGTCGTGCGCCTGCTCCAGCAGTTTGTATCCGTCGATCGGACTCAAGATCCCACTCCCTCAATCGGATCGTGCACGTGGCCGTCCCCGCCCGGCCGGGCGGGAACGGATCAGCGATCAGGTCCGTGCCGCACCGGGGGACCGGCGTGCCTCGGCGGCGAGCATGGCCACCAGCGCGACGACCAGCGCGAGGAGCTGGGCCAGTGCGGACACGCGCAGGCCGAGCAGGGCCGTCGCGAGCACCACCGGCACCGCGAGCGCCCGGTAGCCCACCGGGAACAGCCGCATGGCCGCCCGGAACGCCACGTCCCCCGCCAGGAACAACGCGACCCCGCCCGCGAGGGCGAGCGCGGGACCGGTGTGCAGCTCCTCACCGATGTGCCCCAGCGACTTCTTGATCCCCGCGGCGAGGAACGCGACGCCGAGCAGCATCGGCAGGAACGCGTAGTAGTACGCGGTCATCGCGAGGCGCCAGCGCCGGTCGGCCGGTGTCGCGGCGAACGCGTGCTCGGCCCCGCCCTCGTCGCGCACGAAGTACGTCCACCACAGCGCCCCGGCGAGGGCGAGCGCCAGGAAGACACCGGTGAACACGCTCACCGTGAACGGCAGATCGCCGATGCCGACCCCGATCGCGATGACCGACTCGCCGAACGACACGATCAGCAGCAGCCCGTGCCGCTCCACGAAGTGCCCGGGGTGCAACGCGCCCATCTGGGCCCGGAGTTCCGCGGTGGCGCGGCCCGACCCGCGCGTCGGCCCGTACTCGGCCATCAGCGGCGTCACGAACTGGAGGGCGATCGCCAGCACCCACAGCCCGTCCGCGAGCAACCCCGTGCACAGACCCGCGCCGGTCACGGCGAGCGCGGCGAGGGAGTTGGGCGCGGCGTACCAGATCACGTCATGGCCGTGGCTGCGGGTGTACAGGACGCTGTGGACCACGACGACCAGCAGCAGCCCGAGACCGAAGACGACGCCCGCGTTCGAGTGGGGGTCGAAGACATGCGGGATCGACAGGGCGCAGACGAGGAAGGCCGCCATGCCGAGCAGCATCAGCGTCCGGCGCGACGGCCGGTCGGGCGGCACCTGGTTGGTGAGGTAGGCGTAGGCGGAGTACATCCAGTACAGGACCATGAAGATGAGCACGACGCGGCCCGCGGTGGCCCAGGACAGGTCGTGCGCGATCAGCACGGTGAGCTGGGTCAGCGTATAGACGAAGACCAGGTCGAAGAAGAGTTCCAGCGAGGTGACCCGCTGCGGGACCACGGGCTCCGCCCGGCCGGTCCCCTCCCCGTCCTGTCGTGGTGCCGTCTGCGACGTCATGCCCGAACTCCCCCTGCTTCGTGCCGTGTTGTCGTGTGCGGCGGCCAGACTACGGGACGGCGCATCTTTGTCCTGTGACTGGAGAAAGTCATGGGTAATTCCTGCGCAACTTCTTCCCACACCCGGCAGGCACTGCTACGTTCCCCATCGAAAGAACGGCGAAGGCACCGGAGCCCGAAGAGGCGGGGAGGGGCACGTGAGACGTATGACGGCTCGACCCGCCAACGCGCACCAGGCGCGCCTGCTGCGACTGCTGCGCGACGGAGGGCCCAACTCCCGGGCCCAGCTCGGCGACCAGATCGATCTGTCCCGCTCCAAGCTGGCCGTCGAGGTGGACCGCCTCCTGGAGACCGGACTCGTGGTCGCGGACGGACTCGCCGCCTCGCGCGGTGGCCGCCGCTCCCACAACATCCGGCTCGCGCCCGGCCTCCGCTTCCTCGGCGTCGACATCGGCGCGACCTCGGTCGACGTCGCCGTCACCAACGCCGAGCTGGAGGTCCTCGGGCACATCACCCAGCCCATGGACGTACGCGAGGGACCGGTCGCGGTCTTCGAGCAAGTCCTCGCCATGGCAGCCAAGTTGAAGGCGTCAGGGCTCGCCGAGGGGTTCGACGGAGCGGGCATCGGCGTGCCGGGGCCCGTCCGCTTCCCCGAGGGCGTCCCGGTCGCCCCGCCGATCATGCCCGGCTGGGACGGGTTCCCGGTCCGCGAGGCACTCAGCCAGGAGCTGGGCTGCCCGGTCATGGTCGACAACGACGTGAACCTGATGGCGGTGGGGGAGCAGCACGCGGGCGTCGCCCGCTCCGCACGCGACTTCCTCTGCGTCAAGATCGGTACCGGTATCGGCTGCGGCATCGTCGTCGGCGGTGAGGTCTACCGCGGCACGACCGGCTCGGCCGGCGACATCGGGCACATCCAGGTGGAACCCGACGGCAGGCAGTGCGCCTGCGGCAACAGGGGCTGCCTGGAGGCCTACTTCAGCGGCGCGGCACTCGCCCGCGACGCCGAGGAGGCCGCCCGGGACGGGCGCTCGCCCGAACTCGCCGGGCGCCTGGACGTGGCCGGAAAGCTCAGCGCCGCCGACGTGGCGGTGGCCGCCGCCGCCGGTGACGGAACCTCCCTCGACCTCATCCGTGAGGGCGGCAACCGCACCGGCCAGGTCATCGCCTCCCTGGTCAGCTTCTTCAACCCCGGCCTGGTCGTCATCGGCGGTGGCGTCACCGGCCTCGGCCATACGCTCCTCGCCGCCCTGCGCACCCAGGTCTACCGCCAGTCGCTCCCCCTGGCGACCGGAAACCTGCCCATCGTCCTGGGCGAGCTGGGCCCCACCGCCGGAGTCATCGGCGGCGCCCGCCTCATCAGCGACCACCTGTTCTCACCCGCGTAGCACCACCCGCACCACCACCGCACAGCGCCCCGCCCTGCTCTGCCCTGCCCTGAAACCGGCCCGCACCCGCTGCTGGGGGAACCGCCATGGCAATTTCGGCACCAGATTCACCGCTGCTCACCATGAACGGCATCACCAAGTCGTTCCCCGGCGTACGCGCCCTCGACGGCGTCGACCTCGACGTCCGGCCCGGCGAGGTGCACTGCCTGCTCGGCCAGAACGGCGCGGGCAAATCCACGCTCATCAAGGTCCTCGCCGGCGCCCACCAGCCCGACGCGGGCGCCATCACCTGGCGCGGGGAACCGGTCACCCTGCGCTCGCCGATCGCCGCGATGCGTCTCGGTATCGCCACCATCTACCAGGAACTCGACCTGGTCGAAGGCCTTTCGGTGGCCGAGAACGTCTTCCTCGGACACGAGCCGACCGCCGCGGGCTTCGTCGTACGGGGCCGGGACGCCAGGGCGGTGACAGCGGCCCTGCTCGCCCGCCTCGGGCACGGCGAGATCGCCCCCGGCACCCTGGTCGGGGACCTCTCCGCCGCCGGGCAGCAGATCGTCTCCATGGCCCGGGCCCTCTCCCACGACGTACGGCTCATCGTCATGGACGAGCCCTCGGCGGCGCTCGACCCCGACGAGGTCGACAACCTCTTCCGCATCGTCGGCGACCTCACCGCGGACGGCGTCGCCGTCGTCTACATCTCGCACCGCCTGGAGGAGATCCGGCGCATCGGCGACCGGGTCACCGTCCTCAAGGACGGCCGGGCCGTCGCCGGGGGACTCCCGGCCAAGGACACGCCCACCCGTGACGTGGTCGCCCTGATGACGGGCCGCAACGTCGAGTACGTCTTCCCGGACCGCCCGCCGTCCACGCCGACGGCCGAGCCGGTCCTGCGCGTCAAGGACCTGTCCCGCGAGGGCGAGTTCGCCTCACTGGACCTGGAGATCCGCCCCGGTGAGATCGTCGGCCTTGCCGGACTGGTCGGCTCGGGCCGCTCCGAGATCCTGGAGACGATCTACGGCGCCCGCAAACCCACGACCGGGCAGGTCAGCGTGGACGGGCGGCAGTTGCGGCCGGGAAGCGTCCGCGCCGCCGTCCGCGCGGGGCTCGGCCTCGCACCCGAGGAGCGCAAGGCCCAAGGGCTCCTGATGCTGGAGTCGGTGACACGCAACGTCTCCGTCTCCTCCATGTCCCGCTTCGCGCACGGGGGTTGGGTCGACCGGGGCCGGGAGAACGAGGCCGCCCACCGGGCCACCCGCGAGCTGTCGCTGCGCCCGGACAACCCCTCCGTCCCCGTGCGCACCCTCTCCGGCGGCAACCAGCAGAAAGCCGTACTGGCCCGCTGGCTGCTCCGCGGCTGCAAGGTCCTGCTCCTGGACGAGCCGACCCGCGGCGTCGACGTCGGCGCCCGCGCCGAGCTGTACGCCGTCATCCGCCGCCTCGCCGACGACGGCCTCGCCGTCCTCATGGTCTCCAGCGAGGTCCCCGAGGTCCTCGGCCTCGCCGACCGCGTCCTGGTCCTGCGCGAGGGCCGCGTCGTCCACGAGGCCCCGGCGCGCGAACTGACGGAACACCGGGTCCTGGACCTGGTCATGGAAGGAGCGCCGGCATGACGCGAAGCGCCGTACCCGCCCTCTCGCACGTACGACCCCGACCAGAAGGGACCCAGGCGCCATGACGCAGCCCGCCACCCCGACCCGCCCGGCGGAGCCCCAGCGCGCCGCGGCCCCCAAGAACGTCAGGGCCGTCCGCCTGGACGTCCGCACCCTCTCCCTGCTCGGCGTCCTCGCCGCCCTCGCCGTCATCGGCGGCATCACCCAGCCCGACTCCTTCCTGGACACCGACAACGTCCAGCTCATCCTCACGCAGGCCTCCGTCATCGGCGTCGTCACCGTCGGCATGACCTTCGTGATGATCTCCGGCGGCATCGACCTCTCCGTCGGCGCGATCGTCGCCCTGGCCAGTTGCTGGGCCACCACGGTCGCGACCCAGGAGTACGGCTTCCTCGGCATCCTGTTCACCGCGATCGTCGTCGGTGTGGCCTGCGGCCTCGTCAACGGTGTCCTCATCGCCTACGGCTCCCTCGTGCCCTTCATCGCCACCCTCGCGATGCTCGCCTCGGGCCGCGGCCTCGCCCTCCAGATCACCGACGGCAAGACGCAGGTGGTCACCGTCGACAGCGTGCTGGAGCTGGGCGAGCGGGACTCCTACATCCTCGGCATCCCGCCGCTGGTCCTCGTCTTCGCCGCCGTCACGGTCATCGGCTGGCTCGCCTTGAACCGCACCACGTTCGGCCGCCGCTCGGTCGCCGTCGGCGGCAACGCGGAAGCCGCCCGGCTCGCCGGCATCGACGTACGCCGTCAGCGCCTGTACCTCTACCTGCTGTCCGGCCTGTGCTGCGGCATCGCCGCGTTCCTGCTGATCGTGCTGGCCGGATCGGGCCAGAACACCAACGGCAACCTGTACGAACTCGACGCCATCGCCGCCGCCATCATCGGCGGCACCCTCCTCACCGGCGGACGCGGCACCATCGTCGGCTCCGTCCTCGGTGTCCTGATCTTCACCACGATCACCAACATCTTCGCGCTGAACAACCTCCAGAGCGACGTCCAGCAGATCGCCAAGGGCGCGATCATCGTCGCCGCGGTCCTGGTCCAGCGACGCACAGCGAACACCCACTCCTGACCTCTCACGCCCCGGGAAGGGACGACGCCATGCCAGAGATCACGAGCCGCAGAGGACTCCTGTTCGGCGCGGCCGCGGCCGTCACCACAGGCGGTCTGCTCACGGCCTGCACCAGCAACGAGCCCAGCGACAAGGGCGACAGCGGCAAGGCCGCCGACCAGCCCGTCGCCGACGACAAGCCCGGCAAGAAGGTCACCATCGGCTTCGCCGGACCGCAGGCCGACCACGGCTGGCTCAACGCCATCAACGAGAACGCCAAGGAGCGGGCCAAGAAGTACTCCGACGTCACCCTCGAAGCCACCGAGGGCTCGAACGACACGGCCGCGCAGATCGGCCAGGTCGAGACCCTCATCAACAAGAAGGTCGACGTCCTCGTCGTCCTGCCCGCCGACGGCAAGGCGCTCACCCAGGTCGGGCTCAAGGCGATGCGCGCCGGCATCCCCGTCGTCAACCTCGACCGCATCTTCAACACCCCGCAGGCCTACCGCTGCTGGGTCGGCGGCGACAACTACGGCATGGGCCTGAGCGCCGGGAACTACATCGGCGAGAAGCTCAAGGACAAGAAGAACGCCAAGGTCATCGAGCTGGCCGGGATCGACAACCTCGAACTCACCAAGCAGCGCACGCAAGGGTTCGACGACGCCCTCAAGAACTACCCGAACATCGAGAAGGTGGCCCGCCAGGCCGCCGACTTCACCGTCGAGTCGGGCCAGGCCAAGATGGCGCAGCTCCTCCAGGCGCAGAAGAGCTTCGACGCCATGTGGAACCACGACGACGACCAGGGCGTGGGCGCCCTGCGCGCCATCGAGCAGGCGGGCCGCGACGGCTTCCTCATGGTCGGCGGCGCGGGCGCGCTCTCCGCGATGCAGGCCATCGAGGCCGACGACAGCGTCCTGAAGGCCACCGTCCTGTACCCGCCCACCATGGCCGCGTCCGCCATCGACCTCGCCCGCGCGCTCGGCCAGGGCAAGGGCATCAGCGGCATGGCCGAGTTCGAGATCCCCGCACACGTGACCCTGTTCTCCGCGGTCGTCGACAAGGACAACGTCGACCAGTACATGCCGACCGGCTTCAAGTGACGGGCGCCGGCACGAGGCACCTGGCGATCACCGCGTGGACGAGGAGGACTTCCGCATGGCAGGCAGCAGCACGGGTACGACGGCTCGGGTTACGGGCGACGACGACGCAGAGGTGAAGCCGACCCTGGGGATCGGCATGGTCGGCTACGCGTTCATGGGCGCCGCCCACTCCCAGGGGTGGCGCACCGTGGGCCGGGTCTTCGACCTGCCGCTCACCCCCCGGCTCGCCGCGGTCTGCGGCCGCGACGGCGCCGCCGTGCGCGCCGCGGCCGACCGGCTCGGCTGGGCCGCCGCCGAGACGGACTGGCGGGTGCTGATCGAGCGTGACGACGTCGACCTCGTCGACATCTGCACGCCCGGCGACAGCCACGCCGAGATCGCCGTCGCGGCGCTCGAAGCGGGCAAACACGTGCTGTGCGAGAAGCCGCTGGCCAACTCCGTCGAGGAGGCCGAGGCGATGACCGAGGTCGCCCAGCAGGCGGCCGAACGCGGACTCGTCGCCATGACGGGATTCAACTACCGGCGGGTGCCCGCCATCGCGCTCGCCCGCCGCATGGTCGCGGAGGGCCGCGTCGGCACCCTGCGGCACGTGCGCGTCAGCTACCTCCAGGACTGGCTCGTCGACCCCTCCTTCCCGCTGACCTGGCGGCTCCAGAAGCGGTACGCCGGCTCGGGCGCGCTCGGCGACCTGGGCGCGCACGCCGTCGACGTCGCCCAGTACCTCGCGGGCGAGCCGGTGGCGGGCGTCTCGGCTCTCACCGAGACCTTCGTCCGCGAGCGCCCCGTCCCGGACGGCGCGTCGAGCGGGCTCACGGCCACCGGGGGAGGGGGGGTCGGCCAGGTCACCGTCGACGACGCGGCCCTGTTCACCGGCCGCTTCGCCTCCGGCGCCCTCGCCTCCTTCGAGGCGACCCGCTTCGCGACCGGCCGCAAGAACGCGCTGAAGGTCGAACTCAACGGCGAGCGCGGCTCCTTGGCCTTCGACCTGGAGCGCCTCAACGAGCTGTTCTTCCACGACCACACGGAACCCGGCGTCAGCGCGGGCTTCCGCCGCATCCTCGTCACCGAACCCGAGCACCCCTACCTGGCGGCATGGTGGCCGCCGGGCCACGGCCTCGGCTACGAGCACACCTTCGTCCACCAGGCCCGCGATCTCGTCCACGCCGTCGCCGAACGCACCGCGCCGACACCGTCGTTCGCCGACGGGCTCCAGGTGCAGCGCGTCCTCGCCGCGGTCGAGGAGAGCGCGGCGAAGAACTCCGTCTACACCCCCGTCCAGGCTTGAGGAGGCTGACGACCGTGCCACGCCAGTTCACCCTGTTCACCGGTCAATGGGCGGACCTGCCGCTCGAAGAGGTCTGCCGCCTGGCCCGCGACTTCGGCTACGACGGCCTCGAACTCGCTTGCTGGGGCGACCACTTCGAGGTCGACAAGGCGCTCGCCGACCCCGACTATGTCAAGGGGCGCCACGCGCTGCTCGACAAGTACGGCCTCAAGTGCTGGGCCGTCTCCAACCACCTGGTCGGCCAGGCCGTCTGCGACGCCATCATCGACGAGCGGCACGAGGCGATCCTGCCCGCCCGCATCTGGGGCGACGGCGAGGCCGAGGGCGTACGGCAGCGGGCCGCCGCCGAGATCAAGGACACGGCCCGCGCCGCGGCGGCCCTCGGGGTCGACACCGTCATCGGCTTCACCGGCTCCTCGATCTGGCACCTGGTCGCCATGTTCCCGCCGGCCCCCGAGGCGATGATCGAACGCGGCTACGAGGACTTCGCCGCGCGCTGGAACCCGATCCTCGACGTGTTCGACGCGGAGGGCGTGCGCTTCGCCCACGAGGTCCACCCGAGCGAGATCGCGTACGACTACTGGACGACGCACAAGGCACTGGAGGCGGTCGGCCACCGCCCGGCCTTCGGCCTCAACTTCGACCCCTCCCATTTCGTGTGGCAGGACCTGGACCCGGTCGGTTTCCTGTGGGACTTCCGCGACCGCATCTACCACGTGGACTGCAAGGAGGCCCGGCGCCGCCTCGACGGCCGCAACGGGCGCCTCGGCTCCCATCTGCCCTGGGGCGACCCGCGCCGCGGCTGGGACTTCGTCTCCGTGGGCCACGGCGACGTGCCCTGGGAGGACGTCTTCCGGATGCTCCGCTCGATCGACTACCAGGGGCCGATCTCGGTGGAGTGGGAGGACGCCGGCATGGACCGCCTCCAGGGCGCTCCGGAGGCACTCAGCCACCTGCGCACGCTCGATTTCGAACCGCCGAGCGCGTCCTTCGACGCCGCGTTCAACAGGTGAACGACTCCAGGGACCGTCTCTGGACCGTCTTTGTCCTGCGTTGGGAAAAAGCTCAACCAAAGCCGACGCAAGGGGTGTTCGCACCGGACGAACGCGGCTACGGTCCCTGGAGCATCACCGAAATGCCACCGACACACCACTGAATCGTTGAAGTCACACGCATCTCCGGGGTGACGGCGCACCCCGGCGCCCGCACCGCACGTCTTCGCACCCGTTCCGTACGGCCCACCCCGTTCCCGGAGGGACTTCGTGCACAGAAGCAGAAGCAAAGGCAGTACCACCCGGCGTTCCAGACTCCGCACCACGCTCGCCGTGCTCACCGGCTCCGTGCTGGTCGGCTCGTCGCTCGTGCTGGCGGCGCCCGGCACGGCCGGCGCGCACCCGGAACCCGACGCGCCCGCCGCCGACGCCGACTTCCAGCAGGTCACCCTCGCCAAGGGTGCCGACGAGACCGGCGAACCCATGTCGCTGGCCGTCCTCCCCGATCGCAGTGTCCTGCACACCTCGCGCGACGGCACCCTGCGCCTGACCGACGCGGGCGGCTCCACCTCCGTCGCCGGCAAGCTCGACGTGTACAGCCACGACGAGGAGGGCCTCCAGGGCGTCGGCGTCGACCCGGGATTCAAGGACAACCGGTTCATCTACCTCTTCTACGCACCGCCGCTGAACACCCCGGCCGGTGACGCCCCGGAGACCGGCACCGCCGCCGACTTCGCCAAGTTCGACGGCGTGAACCGCCTCGCCCGCTTCGTCCTCAAGGAGGACGGCACCCTCGACAAGGCCAGCGAGAAGAACATCCTTGAGGTCAAGACCTCGCGCGGCACGTGCTGTCACGTCGGCGGCGACATCGACTTCGACGCCGACGGCAACCTGTACCTGTCGACCGGCGACGACACCAACCCCTTCGCCTCCGACGGTTTCAGCCCCCTCGACGAGCGCGCGGAGCGCAACCCGGCCTTCGACGCGCAGCGCAGCTCCGGCAACACCAACGACCTGCGCGGCAAGGTGCTCCGCATCAAGGTGAAGGCGGACGGCAGCTACGACATCCCCGCCGGCAACCTCTTCGCGCCCGGCACCGAGAAGACCCGCCCCGAGATCTACGCGATGGGCTTCCGCAACCCGTTCCGCATCAGCGTCGACAAGCCCACCGGCACCGTCTACGTCGGTGACTACGGGCCGGACGCCGGTGCCGCCGACCCCAAGCGGGGACCGGCCGGACAGGTCGAGTTCGCCAAGATCACCAAGGCGGCCAACTTCGGCTGGCCGTACTGCACCGGCGCCAACGACGCCTACGTCGACTACGACTTCGCCACCAAGGTGTCCGGCGCCGCCTTCGACTGCGACGCGCCGAAGAACACGTCGCCGAACAACACGGGCCTCACCGATCTGCCGCCGGCCCAGCCCGCCTGGATCCCGTACGACAACGCCTCCGTGCCCGAGTTCGGTTCCGGCTCCGAGTCGCCGATGGCGGGCCCGGTCTACCGCTACGACGCGAACCTCGACTCCCCGGTGAAGTTCCCCGAGGAGTACGACGGCGACTTCTTCGCCGGTGAGTTCGGCCGCCAGTGGATCAAGCGGATCGAGCAGGACGGCTCCGGGAACGTCTCGAAGATCAACGACTTCCCGTGGTCCGGCACCCAGGTCATGGACAGCGCCTTCGGTCCCGACGGCGCGCTCTACGTCCTCGACTACGGCCTCTCCTGGTTCGGCGGCGACGAGCACTCGGCGCTGTACCGCATCGAGAACGCCACCGGAGGCCACTCGCCGATCGTCGAGGCCAAGGCCACCAGGACGTCCGGCCAGTCGCCCCTGCGCACCACGTTCACGGCGACCGGCACCGACGCCGACAACGACCCGATCACGTACGCCTGGGACTTCGGCGACGGCACCAAGGGCACCGGCGCGAACCCCAGCCACACGTACCGCACGGACGGCACGTACGTGGTGACGGTCACCGGCTCCGACGGGACCGGACGCACCGGCTCCGCCAACGTCCGCATCGTCGTCGGCAACACCGCCCCGTCGGTGAAGTTCCAGAACCCGCCGAACGGCGCGCTGTTCAAGTTCGGCGACACCATCCCCTTCAAGGTCGCGGTGAGCGACCCGGAGGACGGCACGATCGACTGCTCCAAGGTCACCGTGCGCTACCTCCTCGGGCACGACAACCACGCCCACGCCATCACCTCGGCCAACGGCTGCGAAGGCACCATCACCGCGCCCGCCGACGCCGAGCACGACCCGAACGCCAACATCTACGGCGTGCTCGACGCCGAGTACACCGACGGCGGCGGAGGGGGCCAGGCCCCCCTCACCACCCACGACCAGGTCCAGCTCCAGCCGCGCCACCGCCAGGCCGAGCACTACACCAAGCAGCAGGGCACCACGCTCCAGAACAAGACCCAGGCCAACGGCGGCCGGACCGTCGGCGACATCCACGACGGCGACTGGATCTCCTTCAGCCCCTACAACCTCACCGGAGCCAAGAAGCTCACCGCCCGGATCTCCTCCGGCGGCGCGGGCGGCTTCCTCGAGGTACGCGCCGGATCGGCGACCGGCACCCTCCTCGGCTCCACCACGGTCCCGGTGACCGGCGGCTGGGACACGTTCCAGAACGTCGACGTGCCGCTGCGCAACGTCCCGAGGAAGACCACCGATCTGTACCTCGTCTTCAAGGGCGGTGCCGGCGCGCTCTATGACATCGACGACTTCGAGATCAGCGGCGAGCCCCCGGTGAAGGGCGCCAAACGGGTCCTCGTCTTCTCCAAGACGGGCGGCTTCCGCCACGACGCGATCCCCGAGGGCGTCGCGGCCCTGAAGCAACTCGGCGCGAGCAGCGACATCACCGTCGACGCCACCGAGTCCGCCGCCCAGTTCACCACCAACAACCTCGCCCGCTACGACGCGGTCGTCTTCATGTCGACCACGGGTGACGTCCTCAATGACGCCCAGCAGAAGGCGTTCGAGGAGTTCATCGCCAAGGGCGGCGGCTACATGGGCGTCCACGCCGCGGCCGACACCGAGTACGACTGGCCGTACTACGGCAACCTCGTCGGCGCCTACTTCGACTCCCACCCGGCCATCCAGAAGGCCACCGTGCGCGTCGAGGACTCCGCCAACCCGGCCACCGCCCACCTCGGCAAGGCCTGGGAGCGCACCGACGAGCTGTACAACTACCGCACCAACCCGCGCGACAAGGTGCACGTCCTCGCCTCGCTGGACGAGACGACGTACCAGGGCGGCACCATGAAGGGCGACCACCCGATCGCCTGGTGCCAGAGCTACGGCGGCGGTCGCTCCTTCTACACCGGCCTCGGCCACACCAAGGAGTCCTACGCGGACGACGCCTTCCGCGCCCACCTGCTCGGCGGCCTGAAGTACGCCAGCGGCCAGGCCAAGGCGGACTGCAAGCCGAGCAAGGACTACCGGCCGATCTTCAACGGCCAGTCCCTCGACGGCTGGAAGCAGGCCGGCCCGGGCAAGTTCGTCGTCAAGGACGGCACCCTGGAGTCCGAGGGCGGCATGGGCCTCCTCTGGTACCAGGCCAAGGAGCTGAAGTCGTACTCGCTCAAGCTCGACTGGAAGATGCGCGGCGACGACAACTCCGGTGTCTTCGTGGGCTTCCCCGCCTCCGACGACCCCTGGTCCGCGGTGAACAAGGGCTACGAGATCCAGATCGACGCCACGGACGCGGCGGACCGCACCACGGGTTCCGTCTACACGTTCAAGGCGGCGAACATCAAGGCCCGTGACCAGGTCCTGCGCCCGCCGGGTCAGTGGAACTCCTACGAGATCAAGGTCCAGGGCGAACGCCTCCAGGTGTTCCTCAACGGAGTCAAGATCAACGACTTCACCAACAAGGACCCCGAGCGGAGCCTGACCGACGGCTACATCGGCATCCAGAACCACGGCGCCGACGACCACGTCACCTACCGCGACATCCAGCTCAAGGAACTGCCCACCACGGGCGACTAGAACGACGGCGGGCGGAGGACGCCGGACCTCCGCCCGCCGTCCCACCCGGCATGCCGGTTCCCTCCGCATGCCGGTCCCACCAGCCGTACCAGTCCCACCAGTCGCACCGGTTCCACCGGCCACATCCGGCACCCGTATCGCGTACGACCCCGGTTCGTGTTCGACAAGGAGGCTGCCCATGTCCGCCGAACCGTCCACCCCTTCCCCCCTCTCCTCCCCCTCCCCGTCCTCCTCTTCCCCGGCCCCGCGCTTCGGTGTCTGGCTCGTCGGAGCACGCGGCTCCGTCGCCACCACCGCCGTCGCGGGCTGCGCCGCCGTCGCCGCTGGCCTGCACCCACCGACCGGCATGGTCACCGAGACCGCCCCCTTCGCGGACGCGGGTCTGCCAACGTTGTCCTCGCTCGTCTTCGGCGGCCACGACACCGTCGACTGCCCGCTGCCCAAACGCGCCGAACAACTCGCCGCCGGCGGTGTCCTGCCGCACGGCCTGCCCTCGGCCGTCGCCGCCGAACTCGCCGCCGCCGACCGCCGGATCAGACCCGGTGGCCCCCTGCCCGGCCGCGACGACGGCCGCACACAGGACGAGCTGATCACCACCTTCGCCACCGACATACGCGACTTCGTACGCGACCAGGGCCTCGCGGGCGCCGTCGTCGTGAACGTCGCCTCGACCGAACCCGCACCCGAGGCCGACGGGCTCCTGCCGCCCAGCTCCCTCTACGCCGCCGCCGCCCTGCGCGCCGACTGCCCGTACGTCAACTTCACCCCCTCCACGGGCCTGCACCACCCGGCGCTCGCCGCCGCGGCCGAAGCCGCCTCCGTCCCCTACGCGGGCCGCGACGGCAAGACCGGACAAACCCTCCTGCGCTCCGTACTCGGCCCGATGTTCCTGCAACGCGCCCTCGCCGTACGCGCCTGGTCCGGCACCAACCTCCTGGGCGGCGGCGACGGCGCCGCCCTCGCCGACCCCGCCGCTGCCGCCGCCAAGAACGCCGGCAAGGAACGCGTCCTCGTCGACACCCTCGGCGCCGCCCCCCAGGGCGAGGTCCACATCGACGACGTGCCCGCACTCGGCGACTGGAAGACCGCCTGGGACCACATCGCCTTCGACGGCTTCCTCGGCGCCCGCATGGTCCTGCAGACCACCTGGCAGGGCTGCGACTCGGCCCTCGCCGCACCCCTCGTCCTCGACCTGGCGCGGCTGCTGCTGCGCGCGGCCGAGACCGGACTGACCGGCCCGCGCCCGGAACTCGGGTTCTACTTCAAGGACCCGGACGGCGACTCCTCGTCGGCGCTCGGCGAGCAGTTCGCCGCGCTGGTGGACTTCGCCCAGCGGCTGCGAGACGCGCGATGAGCCGCGGGCGACGACGCGCCTGGGCCGAACTCCTGCGCCTGCCCGCCCTGTTCACCGTCCCCGGCGACGCCCTCGCGGGTGCCGCCGCGGTCGGCGCCCGCCCCGGTCGCGGCACCCTCCTCGCCCTCGGCTCCTCCCTGTGCCTGTACGAGGCGGGCATGGCGCTCAACGACTGGGCGGACCGCGCCGAGGACGCCGTCGACCGCCCCCACCGCCCGATCCCCTCGGGACGGATCCGCCCGGCCGCGGCGCTCGTCGCCGCCGGCGCGTTCACCGCGGCGGGCCTGGGGCTGGCGTGCCGCGCCGGTCGTGTCCCGGGAGCGCTGGGCGCGGCGCTCGCGGCCACGGTCTGGGCGTACGACCTGGGCCTGAAACGAACACCCGCCGGACCGCTGGCCATGGGCGCGGCCAGGGGCCTGGACCTCCTGCTGGGCGCCGCCGCCTCCCGCGCCGCCGCCTCCCGCGCCGCCGGAACCGGTGCCGCCTTCGCCGGTGCCGCCTTCGCCGGTGCCGAGACCGCCGGTGCCGAGACCGCCGGTGGCGGTACGAGCCTCAGGCCCATCGGGGCGCTCCGGGCCGCCGTGCCCTCCGCGCTGACCCTCGCCACGCACACCGCCGCCGTGACGACGGTGTCCCGCAACGAGACGACCGGCGGCACACCGGCCGCCCCCGCGGCGGCCCTCACCACCACAGCCGCCCTGACCGTGCACCTCCTCAAGCTCCCGGTGGGCCGAGGCGCAGCAGCCCCCCTCGGCCTGCCGGGTCCCACCGCATACGCCGCCACCGCCGTCCGCCCCCTCCTCCACGCCACCCTGAACCCGTCCCCGCCACTGACCCAACGCGCCGTCGGCGCCGGAATCCGCGCCATGATCCCGCTCCAGGCGGCCCTGTCCGCCCGCGCGGGATCCCCGGCCACGGCCCTGACCACCGCCGCCCTCGCCCCCTTGGCCCGCCGCTTCGCGAGGAAGGTGAGCGTGACATGAGCCCTCACGCACCGCGGAACACCCGGAGCGGTACGCCGAGCAGCGCCCCGGGCGGTGCTTCGGGTGGTGCTTCGGGTGGTGCTTCGGGTGGTGCTCCTAGCAGCGCCGCGCCTGACAGCACCCCGAGCAGCCCGCACACCGCCCCCCTCCCCGCCGGCCGCACCGCCCCCGCCTCCGCTGGCCGCACCGCCCCCCGCTGGGGCTACGGCACCAACGGCCTCACCGACCTTCGGCTCGACGACGCCCTCGCTCTCCTCGCCGACCTCGGTTACGACGGTGTGGGTCTCACCCTCGACCACATGCACCTGGATCCGCTGGCCCCGGACCTCGCGGCCCGCACCCGCCAGGTGGCCCGCACCCTGGAGCGGCACCACCTCACGGCGACCGTGGAGACCGGCGCCCGCTATGTCCTCGACCCGCGCCGCAAACACGGCCCCTCCCTTCTCGATCCCGACCCGGACGCCCGCGCGGCCCGCACCCGGCTGCTCGTCCGTGCCGTGCGGGTCGGCGCGGACCTGGGCGCCCACGCGGTGCACTGCTTCAGCGGCATCACCCCCGACGGCACCGACCCGGACACCGCGTGGAAGCGCCTGACCGAAGAACTCGGGGCGGTCGTGGAGGTCGCCACCGACGCCGGAGTCCCCCTCGCCATCGAGCCCGAACCCGGTCACCTTCTGGCGACGCTCGCCGACTTCCACCGCCTGCGCCGTGCCCTCGGCAGCCCAGGCGCCCTGGGCCTCACCCTCGACATCGGGCACTGCCAGTGCCTGGAACCGGACCCGCCGGCCGCATGCGTCCGCGCGGCGGCGCCCTGGCTGCGGCACGTCCAGATCGAGGACATGCGCCGCGGCGTCCACGAACACCTGCCGTTCGGCGACGGGGAGATCGACTTCCCACCGGTGCTCGACGCGCTCGCCGCCACCGGCTACCAGGGCCTGACCGTGGTCGAACTGCCCCGGCACTCCCACGCGGGCCCCGAACTGGCCGCCCGCTCCCTGGAGTTCCTCCGAGCAGCAGCACGAGGAGGCAGCGCATGACCCGCCCCACCACCATCGCGGCACTCCGCGCCCATCTCAACACGGCGCTGACCGGCGCCGCCCGCGCCTGGCTCGACCAGGCCCTCGCCGAAGCGGCGGCACACACCGGGCCGCGCGACGAACACGCCCCACCCGTATGGGAGCTGCGGTTCGCCGAGGCCGGTCGCCGCACCGGCCAGGACCACGCCGACGCCACCCGCGTCCTCCTGCTGCACGCGGCCCGCGCCGACACGGCCACCCTCACCCGCCTGTACGCGCAGGGCACCGCCGCCGAACGCCGCGCCGTCCTGGAGGCGCTGCCCCACCTCGTACCGGGCCCCGACGGCCTGCCCCTCGTCGAGGACGCGCTGCGCACCAACGACACCCGGCTCGTCGCCGCCGCCGTCGGACCGTACGGCGCCGAGCACCTGCCCGCCCACGACTGGCGGCACGCCGTCCTCAAATGCCTGTTCACCGGCGTCTCCGTGAACGCCGTCGCCGAGCTCGGCCGGCGCGCCGACGGGGACACCGAACTCGCCCGCATGCTCGACGACTTCGCCCAGGAGCGCACCGCCGCGGGCCGGCCCGTCCCCGAGGACCTGCACCGCGTACTCACCCTGACGGCACCCGTGAAGGAGGAGTCCTGATGCGCATCTTCGACCCCCACATCCACATGACGTCGCGCACCACCGACGACTACGAGGCCATGTACGCGGCCGGGGTCCGCGCCCTCGTCGAACCCTCCTTCTGGCTCGGTCAGCCCCGCACCTCGCCCGCCTCCTTCTTCGACTACTTCGACGCGCTCCTCGGCTGGGAGCCCTTCCGCGCCGCCCAGTACGGCATCGCGCACCACTGCACGATCGCCCTCAACCCCAAGGAGGCCAACGACCCGCGCTGCACCCCCGTCCTGGACGCGCTGCCGCGCTACCTCGTCAAGGACAACGTCGTCGCGGTCGGCGAGATCGGCTACGACTCCATGACCCCGGCCGAGGACACGGCCCTCGCCGTCCAACTGCAACTCGCCGCCGACCACGGGCTGCCCGCCCTCGTCCACACCCCGCACCGCGACAAACTCGCCGGACTGCGCCGCACCCTCGACGTGGTCCGCGAGTCCGCGCTCCCCGTCGACCACGTCCTGGTCGACCACCTCAACGAGACCACCGTCAAGGAGGCCAAGGACGCCGGGAGCTGGCTCGGCTTCTCCGTCTACCCGGACACCAAGATGGACGAGGACCGCATGGTCGAGATCCTGCGCCTCTACGGGGCCGAGAAGGTGCTCGTGAACTCGGCGGCCGACTGGGGCAGGAGCGATCCCCTCAAGACCCGCAAGGTCGCCGACGCGATGCTCGCCGCGGGCTTCACCGACGACGACGTCGACCAGGTCCTGTGGCGCAACCCGGTCGCCTTCTACGGCCTGAGCGGTCGACTCCAACTCGATGCGGTCACGCCCCGGGAAGCCACCCACGAGGGCAACTCCATCCTGCGCGGGGGAGCGTGACCCATGCGCTTCCGCCACCCCGACGGCTCCCTCGTCCATCTCGCGTACTGCACCAACGTGCACCCCGCCGAGACGCTCGACGGCGTCCTCGCCCAGCTTCGCGACCACTGCGAACCCGTCCGCAGACGCCTCGGCCGCGACCGCCTCGGCATCGGCCTGTGGCTCGCCAGGAACGCCGCCCGCACCCTCATCACCGACCCGGCCGCGCTGCGCGGCCTGCGCGCGGAACTCGACCGGCGCGGCCTCGAAGTCGTCACCCTCAACGGCTTCCCCTACGAAGGGTTCGGCGCCGAAGAGGTCAAGTACCGCGTCTACAAGCCGGACTGGGCCGACCCCGAGCGCCTCGCCCACACCAGCGACCTGGCCCGTCTCCTTGCCGCTCTGCTCCCCGCCGACGTCACCGAGGGCACCATCTCGACCCTGCCGCTCGCCTGGCGCACCGCCTACGACGACCGGCGCGCCGTCACCGCCCGCACCGCCCTCGTCACGCTCGCCGAACGCCTCGACGCCCTCGAAGAACTGAGCGGCAAGTCCCTCCGCGTCGGCCTGGAGCCCGAACCCGGCTGCACCGTCGAGACCACCGCCGACGCGATCGCCCCGCTCACCGCCGTGGCCCGCGCCGACCGCATCGGCCTGTGCCTCGACACCTGCCACCTCGCCACCTCCTTCGAGGACCCGGACACCGCGCTCGACGGCCTCGCAGCCGCCCACATCCCCGTCGTCAAATCCCAGCTCTCCGCCGCCCTGCACGCCGAACACCCCCATCTCCCCGAAGTCCGCGAAGCGCTCGCCGCCTTCGACGAACCCCGCTTCCTGCACCAGACCCGCACCGTCACCGCCGACGGCCTGCACGGCACCGACGACCTCGGCCCCGCCCTCGACGGCGCCGCCCTGCCGGACGCCACCCCCTGGCGCGCCCACTTCCACGTCCCCCTGCACGCGGCCCCCGCCGCACCGCTCACCTCCACGCTGCCCGTCCTCACCTCCACGCTGGCCCGGCTCGTCGGCGGCGCCCACCCGCTCACCCACCACCTGGAGGTCGAGACGTACACCTGGCAGGCGCTGCCCCCCGAACTGCGGCCCCGCGCCAGGACCCAGCTCGCCGACGGCATCGCCGCCGAACTCTCCCTCGCCCGCGACCTGTTGACCGACCTCGGCCTCAAGGAGCTGCCATGAAGAACACCGGCCCCACCCCGCTCCTCGTCCTGGACGTCGTCGGCCTCACCCCCCGTCTCCTCGACCACATGCCGCACCTGAAGTCGCTCGGCCAGTCCGGCTCCCGCGCGCCCCTCGGCACCGTCCTGCCCGCCGTCACCTGCGCCGCCCAGTCCACGTTCCTGACCGGCACCATGCCCTCCGAACACGGCATCGTCGCCAACGGCTGGTACTTCCGCGAACTCGGTGACGTCCTGCTGTGGCGCCAGCACAACGGCCTCGTGTCCGGCGACAAACTCTGGGACGCCGCCCGCCGCGCCCACCCCGGCTACACCGTCGCCAACATCTGCTGGTGGTACGCCATGGGCGCCGACACCGACATCACCATCACCCCCCGCCCGGTCTACTACGCCGACGGCCGCAAAGAACCCGACTGCTACACCCGGCCCCCGGCCCTGCACGACGAACTCACCGACAAACTCGGCACGTTCCCCCTCTTCCACTTCTGGGGACCGGGCGCCGACATCGTCTCCAGCCAGTGGATCATCGACGCCACCCGCCACGTCATGGCCACCCGCCACCCCGATCTCACCCTCTGCTACCTCCCTCACCTCGACTACGACCTTCAGCGCTTCGGTCCCGACGACCCCCGCGCCCACCGGGCCGCCGCCGAACTCGACAGGGCGCTCGCCCCGCTCCTCGACGACGCCAGGGCCGAAGGACGCACCGTCGTCGCCCTCTCCGAGTACGGCATCACGCGCGTCGACCGCCCCGTCGACATCAACCGGGCCCTGCGCCGCGCCGGCCTGCTCGAAGTGCACACGCAGGACGGCATGGAGTACCTCGACCCGATGACCTCACGGGCGTTCGCCGTCGCCGACCACCAGATCGCGCACATCTACGTGCGGCGCCCCGAGGACCTCGACGCCACCCGCGCCGCCCTCGCCGACCTCCCCGGCATCGAGCAACTCCTCGACGACCAGGGCAAGAAGGACCAGCACCTCGACCACCCCCGCTCCGGCGAACTCGTCGCGATCGCGGAACCCGACGCCTGGTTCACGTACTACTACTGGCTCGACGACGCCCACGCGCCCGACTTCGCGCAGCTCGTCGAGATCCACCGCAAACCCGGCTACGACCCGGTCGAACTGTTCATGGACCCCCTCGACCCGTACGTCAAGGTCAAGGCCGCGGGCGCGCTGGCCCGCAAGAAGCTCGGGATGCGCTACCGCATGGCGGTCGTGCCCCTGGACCCCTCACCTATCCGAGGCAGCCACGGCCGCCTCCCCACGAGCGACGACGACGGTCCGCTCATCATCAGCTCCACCCCCCACGCACTTCCCGGCCGAGTCCCGGCCACCCAAGTGAAATCCCTGCTCCTGGAGCTGGCCGGACTGAGCTGAGCCGAGACAGAGCTCGACCCGACCCGCTCCTGACCAGGACCAGTTACAGAGAGTGAAGCACGCGCCACTGACAACACGCCAGTGGTCCCCGCACCGTTCACCCGCACGTCGAAGAGAGGCACCTGTGACCGACTTCCAGGACACCCCCGCCGCCGACGCCCTCCGACAGCGTCTCGGCATCGACCGCCGCCGCTTCCTCAGCACCTGCACCGCCGTCGCCGCGGGTGCGATCGCCGCGCCCGTGTTCGGCGCCGCACCCTCCTTCGCCGATGCGCAGACCGGGGGTGGCGGCGGCCACGGACACGGCCACGACCACGGTGGACACGGCCGCGGCAGCGCACTCGTCCCCGCGGACAAGCGCGGCATTATCCTCTACACCGTGCGCGACGCGACGGGCCGCGACCCGCTCACCAGCGACCTGCCCTCCGGTTTCCGCGAGGTCTTCAAGGAGCTGGCCCGCTACGGATACAAGCAGGTCGAGTTCGCGGGGTACGGACAGCACGCGAACGCCCCGGGCGGCGCCAACCTCGAATCCGTCGCGGGCGCCAAGCTGCTGCGGTCCTGGCTCGACGAGTACGGCCTGCGGGCCCAGGGCAACCACGGCTTCATCCCGTCGTCGTGGCCGCTGACCCAGGCCGACACCGACACGTTCAAGAAGCACCTGGAGATAGCCAACATCCTCGGCATGGCCCACATGGGCACCGGCGGCGACCCCACCAACAGCGCGTACAAGGCGGACTGGGACGTGGCCGCCGACAAGTGGAACGCGCTGGGCGACCTCGCGCGCAAGGCCGGTATCAAGCTCTACACCCACAACCACGACGCGGCGTACGGCTTCCTGCTCGACGGCGGCCCGCTCGACGCGCAGGGACGACCGACCCGCAGCTCCGGCATCCGCAAGCTGGAGTACTTCCTCGAGGTGACCGACCCGAGGACGGTCTGGCTCGAGATGGACATCTTCTGGGCGCACGTCGCCCAGTACAAGTTCCACACCTACACCGCGCACGACGGGACACAGCAGGAGAAGGTCTTCGACCCGGCCGGGCTCGTCGCCCGCAACAACAAGCGCTACCCCCTGTTCCACGCCAAGGACGGCACGCGCAACGACACGAGCGGGGAGGGCTACGACATGGTGGCCTTCGGTGAGGGGGTCATCGACTACCGCACCTTCTTCAGCAGGGTCGGCGAGAAGAACTACCACAACCCCATGGTCGAGCAGGACAACGCACCGAGCTCCACGGACCTCGGCCAGTCACTGAAGTACGCCAAGATCGGTTACGACAATCTGGCGGCGCTGCGCAAGAGGCGCTGACCGCATGTCGCATGAGTGGGGCCCGGCCTTCACGGCCGGGCCCCACTCGGTTCGCGCCCGTACCTACTGAGCGGCGGTGTCCCGCTCCCGGCCCGGCTGGCGCAGAAGCAGGGCGACGGCCGCCGCCAGCATCGAGACCCCGCCGGCCAGCGCGTACGCCCCGTTGTAGCCCCACGCGGCGACCACCATGGAGCCCAGCCCGCCGCCGAAGAGGCCGCTGACGAGCTTGCCGCTGTAGACAAGGCCGTAGTTGGTGGCGTTGTAGTTCTCGCCGAAGTAGTCCGGGGTCAGCGCCGCGAACATCGGGTAGAAGGCGCCGCCGCCGAAGCCCGACAGGAAGGCGAAGAACAGGAACAGCCATTCGCTGCGGATGTCGCCCGCCCAGATCACGCCGAACTGGGCGAGCCCCAGGACGACGATCACGAAGACGAGGCTCTCCTTGCGGCCCAGCATGTCCGACAGCCAGCCGACGACCGCACGGCCGACCCCGTTGATGACCGCCATGACACCCATCGAGGACGCCGCGACGAGCGGGCCGAAACCGACCTCCTTGGCGAAGTCCACCTGGAAGGAGATGCCGAAGATCGACACTCCGGCCGTCAGCACGAGAGTCAGCCACATCAGCGGCAGCATCCCGGTCCTGATGGCCTCTTTCGGAGTGAACTGCCGTACCGCGGGGGGATTCTTGGCGAGGCTCCGCTCGCTCTTGCCCGAACCGCTCTTGGCCATCGGGTCGACCTCGGCCGGCCACCAGTTCTTCGGCGGGTCCCTGAAGAAGAAGGCACACACCAGGACGACGACGAGGACGTACACGCCGATCATGTCGAGCACCCGGTGGTAGTTCGATGTGTCGAAGCCGTAGTTGAAGATGAAGATGAACGGCAACGACCCATAGGCGAACCCGCCGTTGACGAAGCCGGTCCTGCCGCCTTTGCGTTCCGGAAACCACTTGCCGACCATGTTGATGCAGGTCGCGTAGACGAGGCCGGAGCCCAGGCCGCCGATGACACCGAACCCGAGGATCGCCAGCCACACGTCGTCGATATGGGACAGGGCGAGGAACCCCAGTAAGCACAGGAAGGCGCCGGTCATCGTCGCTCTCTTGGCAGTCAGGATGCCCTTCTCCCGCAGCCATCCGGCCGGGAAGGCGATGCCCGCCTGGAAGAACACCCAGACACTGAGGATCCAGAAGGTGTTCGACTGCGTCCAGCCGTGCGCACTGGACAGGGTGTCCTCCGCCGAACCGTACGCGTACTCGGAGACGCTGATGGCCATCATCGCGACCCATGGCAGATACACCATGAACTTACGGGAATGGCCGAGGATGTCGCGGTCCGTCTCGCCGACGCGATAGACGCGGCCGTTCTCGTCGGTGATCTCTCGGTATCTCGTGCCGGTGGTCCGTGCGGTGTTTCCTGCGGCGATGGGCTCCGCCGTCATATCAAGCCATCTCCTCACCGAGTGGTTGCGGGTTGGGTCGAATGCCACGGGATTTCGGCCTGCCGGGCGGCGACAGGAAGAGCGCGATGAAGCCGGCGAAGAACGAGATGCAGCCCGCCAGGACGAAGGCGCCGGAATGCCCCCACGCGCCGACGACGACAGCGCCCATGCCCGCGCCGAGGCCGGAGACGAGCTTGGAGCTGTAGACCATGCCGTAATTGGTCGCGTTGTTGTTCTCGCCGAAGTAGTCCGCGGTGAGGGCGGCGAACATCGGGAAGATGGCGCCGCCGCCGAAGCCCGACACCGCGGAGAAGGTCAGGAACAGGGGAAGGTTCTTGGCCTCGGCCGAGAAGAGGATGCCGAACTGGGCGGCGCCCAGAATGGCGCAGACCGCGAGCAGGCACTGCTTGCGGCCGTAACGGTCGGAGAGCCAGCCGATGACACCGCGCCCGCTGCCGTTCACGATCGCCTTCAGCGACATGGCCGTGGCCACGATCCCGCCGGCGAACCCCGCCTCCTCACCGATGTCCACCTGGAAGGCGATACCGAAGATGTTCACGCCGGAGGTGCACGCCAGACAGCACCACATCAGCGCGACCCGGCCGGTCCGCCACGCCTCCATGGGGGTGTACTGCTTGACGGCCGGCGGGTTCTTCGCCAGGGAACGCCGCGCGCGCGGGTCCTCCGGAGGGTTGAGCGGATCGATGGTCGCGGGCCACCAGTTCTTCGGCGGGTCCTTGAAGAAGTAACCGGCGCTCGCGACCATCGCCGCGAGCAGGACACCCACCGACAGCAGCACCCAGCGGAAGTTGGTGAGGTCCATGAAGCCGGTGAACAGGAAGACGAACGGCACCGATCCGTAGGCGAAGCCGCCGTTGACGAAGCCGGTCTTGCCGCCCCTGCGCTCCGGGTACCACTTGCCCACCATGTTGACGCAGGTGGCGTACACCATGCCCGCACCCATACCGCTGAGCATGCTGAAACCGAGGTAGGCGACGACGACATGCGGCGCGAGAGCCAGCGACAGGTACCCCATGAAGGTGCCGCAGGCGCCGATCATCATGGCCCAGCGAGCCGGCAGTCTGCCGCTCTCACGCAACCTGCCCGCGGGGAAGGCCACCGCGGCCTGGAAGAACACCCAGACGGTCATCATCCAGAAGATGTGCAGACTGTTCCAGTCGTGCGCGGTGTGCAAGGTGTCCTCGGCGGACGCGAACGCGTATTCGGCGGAGGAGATCCCCATCATGCCCACCCAGGGCAGGATCACCATCCACCTGCGCTTGCGGCCCATGATGTCGATGTCGCTCTCGCCGACCCGGTACACCCGGCCGTTGACGTCCGCCACCTCCCTGTACGGGACGGAGGCGGGTAGCTCGGTGGTTGTCATGACGGTCGCACCCCTTGCGTCGAAAGATCTGGCCAGCGCCCCCTGTCCAAATGGCTTTCGTGTGCGCACGGGACCTGGGTCGAGGCGACGCGCACCGCCGCCCGGACCCGCCTCGGATCAGGTCATGGACCGCCCCCTCAACAGGCCCGCGGCGCGCGCCCACCGGTACTTGGCGCCGAGCACCTCCACCGGCTTCTCGGTCGTGTACGGGTACGCGACCACGCCGCGCTCGAAGAGGTACTGGCACGCCTCCTCGACCTCGACGTCCCCGGCCAGCGACGCGACGACGGGCTTCTCGATGCCACGCTCGCGGAACTCCCGGACGACGCGGGCCGTTACCTCCGCAAAGACCATGGGAGGGGTGACGATGGTGTGCCAGTAGCCGAGCACGAGCGAGTGGATGCGCGGGTCCTCCAGGCCGAGGCGGATCGTCGCCTCGTACGTCGACGGCGGCTCGCCGCCCGTGATGTCGACGGGGTTGCCCGCGGCCCCGAAGGGCGGGATGAACGCCCGGAAGGCGGCGTCCAGGTCGGGCGGTATCTCCATCAGCCGCAGGCCGTTGTCCGTCACGGCGTCCGACAGGAGCACACCGGAGCCGCCCGCGCCGGTGATGACGACGATGTTGTCGCCCCGCGGGGTGGGCAGCACGGGCAGGGCCCGCGCGTACTCCAGCATGTCGTTCAGGCCCGGGGCCCGGATGACACCGGCCTGCCTGAGGATGTCGTCGTAGACGGCGTCGTCGCCGGCCAGCGCGCCCGTGTGGGACCCGGCGGCCTTCGCGCCCGCGGCCGTCCGTCCGGCCTTGAGAACGACGACGGGCTTCTTCGGCACGGTCGCCCGCGCCGCCTCCACGAAAGCACGTCCGTCCTTCAGGTCCTCCAGGTGCATGGCGATGCATTGCGTGTGGGGGTCCTCACCGAACCAGGTGAGCAGGTCGTCCTCGTCCAGGTCGGACTTGTTGCCGAGCCCCACGATCGCCGAGACGCCCGTCTTGGTGCTGCGCGCGAAGCCGAGGATGGCCATGCCGATGCCACCGGACTGCGAGGTGAGCGCCACCCCGCCCTTCACGTCGTACGGCGTGCAGAACGTGGCGCACAGGTCCTGCCACGTCGAGTAGTAGCCGTAGATGTTCGGCCCGAGCAGCCGCACGCCATAGCGCTCGCCGATGGCCACGAGCTCGTCCTGGAGGCCCTGTTCACCGGTCTCCGCGAAGCCGGACGGGATGAGCACCGCGTTAGGGATCCCCTTGCGTCCCACCTCCTCCAAGGCCGCTGCCACGAACTTGGCGGGGATCGCGAAGACCGCCACATCCACCTCACCGGGGACGTCCGTGACACTCTTGTACGCCTTGCGGCCCAGAATGTCATCGGCCCTGGGGTTCACCGGATGGATCTCTCCGGGGAAGCCGCCGTCGACAAGGTTGCGCATGACCGAGTTGCCGATCTTGCCCTGCTCGCCCGAGGCGCCGATCACGGCGACCGAGCGTGGCTCCATGAGGCGCCGCATCGAGGTGAGGATCTCCTCGCGCGTGTACGTGCGCCGAGTCCGCGGCGCCCCTTCGGCGAGGATCACCCGGATGTCGGCGGCGACCGCGGCCTCCGGTGTGGCGATGACGGGGTTGAGGTCGACCTCGGCGATCTCGGGGAAGTCCGCCACCAGGTGGGACACCCGGCGGATCTGCTCGGCCAGCGCCCAGCGGTCGACGCCGCGCGCGCCGCGCACCCCGCGCAACACCTCCGCCGCGCGGATGGAGTCGAGCATGCCGACCGCCTCGTCGGCGCTGACGGGGGCGAGCCGGAAGGTGATGTCCTTCAGGACCTCCACGAGCACGCCGCCGAGCCCGAACGCGACGATCTTGCCGAACGTCGGGTCGGTGACGGCTCCGACGATGACCTCCTGCGTGTCCGTCCCCGTGGGCAGCAGCTCCTGCACCTGCACGCCCGCGATCCGCGCGTCCGGCGCGTACGCGCGCGCGTTGTCGACGATCCGGTGGAACGCGGCCCGGATGTCGGCCGCGCCCTCCACCCCGACGACGACACCGCCCGCGTCGGTCTTGTGCAGGATGTCCGGGGAGACGATCTTCAGCACCACCGGTTTGCCGAAGCGCGCCGCCGCCGCCACCGCCTCCTCGACGTCGGTGGCCAGGGCCTCGCCGGGGACGGCGATCCCGTACGCGTCGGCGATCACCTTGCCTTCCGGCGCGGTGAGCGCCGTGCGGCCCTCGGCCCGTACCGTGTCGAGCAGCGCGCGTACCGTCAGCTCACGGTCCTCGGCCATCAATCAGATCACTCCGTTCGACTTGAGAAGAAGCAACTCCTCGTCGCCGAGCCCGAGTTCACCGACGAAGACCTCTTCGTTGTGCTGACCGAGCAGCGGGGAACTGGTGACGTCCACGGGGGAGTCGGAGAGTTTGAGCGGGGAGCCGACGGTGGTGAAGGAGCCGCGCTGCGGGTGCTCCACCTCGACGACCATCTCGTTGGCGACGAGCGAGGCGTCCTCGATGATCTCCTTGGTGGAGAGGATCGGGCCGCACGGGATGTTGTGGGCGTTGAGCCGCTCGAGCACCTCCCACTTGGGGAGCGTCGAGGACCACTCCTCGATGAGCTGGAACATCTTGTTGAGCTTGGGAAGCCGCGCCTCCGGGGTCGCCCACTCGGGGTCGCCGGCCAGTTCAGGCCGCCCGATCAGCTCGCTCAGCGGCTGCCAGCCCACCGGCTGCACGATCACGTACACGTAGTCGTTGGGGCCGCCGGGTGCGCACTTCACGGCCCAGCCGGGCTGCCCGCCGCCCGAGGCGTTCCCGGAGCGCGGCACCTCGTCGCCGAAGTCCTCGTTCGGGTACTCGGCGAGCGGGCCGTGCGCGAGGCGCTGCTGGTCGCGCAGTTTGACGCGGCACAGGTTGAGCACCGCGTGCTGCATGGCCACGTTGACACGCTGGCCGCGCCCGGTGCTCTCCCGCTGGAGCAGCGCGGCGAGGATGCCGGCCACCGCGTGGATGCCGGTACCGGAGTCGCCGATCTGGGCGCCCGTGGCGAGCGGCGGCCCGTCCTCGAAGCCGGTGGTCGACATCGAGCCGCCCATCGCCTGGGCCACGACCTCGTACGCCTTGAAGTCGGTGTACGGGCCCTCGCCGAACCCCTTGATGGAGGCGTACACGATCCGCGGGTTGATCTCCTGGATGCGGTCCCAGGTGAACCCCATGCGGTCGACGGCGCCCGGCCCGAAGTTCTCGACCATCACGTCGGAGCGGCGGATGAGCGCGGTCAGCAGCTCCTTGCCGCGCTCGGTCTTGGTGTTGAGGGTGATGCTCCGCTTGTTGCAGTTGAGCATCGTGAAGTAGAGGGAGTCGACGTCCGGGATGTCGCGCAGTTGCCTGCGCGTGATGTCACCGGTCGGCGCCTCCACTTTGACGACGTCCGCGCCGAGCCACGCGAGGAGCTGGGTGGCGGAGGGCCCCGACTGGACGTGGGTCATGTCGAGGACGCGGATGCCTTCGAGAGCCTTGGTCATGAGGGACTCACCTCACTACTTGTACATGGTCTGGTTCATGGTTCCGGGGGCGTAGGCGTCCGGATCGACCCATACGTTGATCAGGGACGGCTTGCCGGACTCGCGCGCGCGGCGCAGCGCGGGGCCGATGTCGGCGGGGTCGCGGACCTCTTCGCCGTGGCCGCCCAGCATCTGGGCGAACTTGTCGTAGTGGACGTCGCCGAGGGTGTTGCCGACGCGTTCGCGCGCGTCGCCGTACTTGGCCTTCTGGCCGTACCGGATCTGGTTCATCGAGGAGTTGTTGCCGACGATCCCGACGAAGGGCAGGTCGTAGCGGACGAGCGTCTCGAAGTCCCAGCCGGTCAGGGAGAACGCGCCGTCGCCGAAGAGGGCGACGACCTCCTTGTCGGGCCGCGCCTTCTTGGCGGCGAGGACGAAGGGGATGCCGACGCCGAGCGTGCCGAGCGGGCCCGGGTCCATCCAGTGGCCGGGCGACTTGGGCTGCACGACCTGCCCGGAGAAGGTGACGATGTCGCCGCCGTCGCCGATGTAGATCGAGTCCTCGGTGAGGAAGTCGTTGATCTCGCTGACGAGGCGGTAGGGGTGGATGGGGGAGGCGTCGGAGCGCAGGTTCGGCAGCCGCTTGTCGATCGCCGTCTGTTCGGCGGCGCGCAGCTCGTCGAGCCACTCCTTGCGCCGGGCCGCGCCACCGTTGATCCGCCCCGATGCGGCCTCGGTGACGGACTTGAGGACGAGCCCGGCGTCGCCGACGATCCCGAGGTCGATGTCGCGGTTCTTGCCGACGGTGCGGTAGTCGAGGTCGATCTGTACCACGGTGGCGTCGGGGGAGAGCCGCTTGCCGTAGCCCATCCGGAAGTCGAAGGGGGTGCCGACGATGACGATGAGGTCGGCGTTGGAGAAGGCGTAGCGGCGCGAGAGCTGGAAGTGGTGGGGGTCGCCGGGCGGCAGGGTGCCGCGGCCCGCGCCGTTCATGTAGGCGGGCACGTTCAGGGTGCGCACCAGCTCGACGGCCGACTCGGTGCCGCGTGTCGTCCACACCTGGCTGCCGAGCAGGATCGCCGGTTTCTCGGCGTGCACGAGGAGGTCGGCGAGTTTCTCGACGGCGTCCGGGTCGCCCGCGGACCTGGTGGAGGCCCGGTAGCGGCCGGCCCGCGGCACCCGCGCCTTCTCCACCGGCACCTTGGCGTCGAGCACGTCGCGCGGGATCTCCAGGAAGGAGGGGCCCGGTGCCCCGTGGTAGCACTCGCGGAACGCCATGGACACCATGTCGGCCGCGCGCGCGGTGTCCGGTACGGTCGCGGCGAACTTGGTGATCGGGGTCATCATGTCCACGTGCGGCAGATCCTGCAGAGAGCCCATCTTGTGCTGGGTGTGGGCGCCTTGGCCGCCGATGAGCAGCATCGGTGACTCGGCCCGGAACGCGTTGGCGACACCGGTCACGGCGTCGGTGGTGCCGGGCCCGGCCGTCACGACGGCGCAGCCGGGCTTGCCGGTGATGCGCGCGTAGCCGTCGGCGGCGTGCGCGGCGACCTGTTCGTGCCGTACGTCGACGACTTCGATGCCCTCGTCGACGCAGCCGTCGTAGATGTCGATGATGTGGCCGCCGCACAGGGTGTAGATGACCTCCACCCCCTCGGCTCTGAGTGCCTTGGCGACCAGATGCCCTCCGGAGATCTGTTCCTGGCCGTTGTCCGCATCGGACTGGGGCATGACGAAGTCCCGTCCCTTCGTAGGGGAATGAGAAAGAGCAGGTCGGAAGGCCTGTGAGCACGGCTCCGGCACGGCTCTCACGCGTCGTTCGTACATTGCATACAGTCGACGAATACTGTATGAACCTTGTTATCCCGCATCCGATGGGTGGTGTCCAGGGGGCGTGCGGCACTTTCGAGTCAGGAGCCGGAATGGACCTGTACGAACACCAGGCAAGGGAACTCTTCGCGGAACACGGCATCGTGGTGCCGCAAGCCGAGGTCACCGACTCCGCCGAGGAGGCCCGGGAGATCGCCCGCGGGCTCGGCGGCCGGGTCGTCGTCAAGGCACAGGTCAAGACCGGGGGCCGCGGCAAGGCGGGCGGTGTCAGGCTCGCCGCGGACCCGGCCGCCGCCGAGGCCGCGGCGCGCCGGATCCTCGGCATGGACATCAAGGGCCACACCGTGCGCACGGTGATGCTGGCCCGGCCCGTCGACATCGCCGCCGAGTTCTACGTCTCCTACGTCCTCGACCGCGCGGCCGGCACCTTCCTCGCCATCGCCTCCGCCGAGGGCGGCACGGAGATCGAGGAGGTCGCCGCGGACCGGCCCGAAGCCGTCGCCCGCATCCCCGTCGACCCCACCGAGGGCGTCACCACCGCCAAGGCCGCACAGATCGCCGAGGCGGCCGGACTTCCACCGCGGGCCGTCGACGTCCTCGTCCGGCTGTGGAACGTCCTCACGCGCGAGGACGCCGTCCTTGTCGAGGTGAACCCCCTCGTGCGTACCCCGCACGGACAGATCATCGCGCTCGACGGCAAGGTCACCCTCGACGACAACGCCCGCTTCCGGCGCGAGCGTTGGGGCGCTCAGGAGGTCACCCACGACGACCCGCTGGAGGCCGAGGCAGCCGCCAAGGGCCTCAACTACGTGAAGCTCGACGGCGAGGTCGGCGTCATCGGCAACGGTGCGGGCCTCGTCATGGCGACCCTCGACGTCGTCGCCGCCTGCGGCGCCCGCCCCGCCGACTTCCTCGACATCGGCGGCGGCGCCTCCGCCCGCACCATGGCCGACGGATTGAACGTCATCCTCTCCGACCCCGCCGTCAGATCCGTCCTCGTCAACGTCTTCGGCGGCATCACCGCTTGCGACACCGTCGCGGACGGCATCGTGCGGGCCCTCGACAGCGTACGGCTCACCAAGCCGCTCGTCGTCCGCCTCGACGGCAACAACGCCGCCCGTGGCCGCGCCGTCCTCGACGCCCGCGCCCACCCGCTGATCCGGCAGGCCGCCACGATGGACGGCGCCGCACGGCAGGCGGCGGACCTCGCCCTTGCCGCCAACCCCCTGTGAGGAGCCGGGACATGGCCATCTATCTCACCAAGGACAGCAAGGTCCTCGTCCAGGGCATGACCGGCGCCGAGGGCATGAAGCACACCCGCCGCATGATCGCCGCGGGCACCGACGTGGTCGGCGGCGTCAACCCCCGCAAAGCCGGTCGCACCGTCGACCTCGACGACCGCGCCGTCCCCGTCTTCGGCAGCGTGGAGGAAGGCATCGGGGCCACCGGCGCCGACACCACCGTCGTCTTCGTGCCGCCCGCCTTCGCCAAGGCGGCCGTCATCGAGGCCGCCGCGGCACGCATCCCGCTCGCCGTCGTCATCACCGAGGGCATCCCCGTGCACGACGCCGTCGCCTTCCACGCGTACGCCCGCCGTCGGCGCACCCGCGTCATCGGCCCCAACTGCCCCGGCCTCATCACCCCCGGCCGGTCCAACGCCGGCATCATCCCCGCCGACATCACCAAACCCGGCCGCATCGGGCTCGTCTCCAAGTCGGGCACGCTCACCTACCAACTCATGCACGAACTACGGGACATCGGCTTCTCCACCTGTGTCGGCATCGGCGGCGACCCCGTCATCGGCACCAGCCACATCGACTGCCTGGCCGCCTTCGAGGACGACCCGGAGACCGACCTCGTCGTCCTCATCGGGGAGATCGGCGGCGACGCGGAGGAGCGGGCCGCCGCGTACATCAAGGACCACGTCACCAAACCGGTCGTCGCCTACATCGCCGGGTTCACCGCGCCCGAGGGCAGGACCATGGGGCACGCGGGTGCCATCGTCTCCGGTTCGTCCGGCACGGCGCGGGCCAAGAGGAAGGCCCTGGAGGCCGCCGGGGTGCGCGTCGGAGCCACGCCGACGGAGACGGCACGCCTCGTCCTCGACCGGCTCGCGCAAGGACAGTGACGCGTCTCATAGGCGCCAAGTGGCCGTCCTCGTACGGCCTGGGCATACGGGAGGCGCCGCGTGGGCACCTCCCGTCCACAGCACGAAACAGCCATGACTCAGCCCCGCCCCGACTGTGCACCGTGAGCGGAGATCCCCGAAATGGCAACCACCCTCAAAGCAGGCACCTCCTGGGACGACGCGTGGCAGCGCTGCCTCGCCGTCGCTCCCGAGGCCTTCCACGACGACCGCGTCCTCAACCTCTGGAACGGTGGATGGCGCGCCGACGGCCGCGCCCTGCCCGCCACCACCCCCGTCGACGGCAGCCCCATCGCCGGCCCGCCCCGCCTCGACGCGGCCACCGCCCACCAGGCCGTCCGCGCCTCCCTCGACCAGCACCGCGCCTGGCGGCACATTCCCCTCGCCGAACGGCGCGCCCGCGTCGCCGCCACCCTCGACGCGCTCACCCACCACCGCGACCTGCTCGCCCTGCTCCTCGTCTGGGAGATCGGCAAGCCGTGGCGGCTCGCCCGGGCCGACGTGGACCGCGCCATCGACGGCGTGCGCTGGTACGTCGACGGCATCGACACCATGCTCGGTGGGCGCACGCCGCTGGCCGGACCGGTCTCGAACATCGCGAGCTGGAACTATCCGATGAGCGTGCTCGTTCACGCCATGCTGGTCCAAGCACTGGCAGGGAACGCGGTCATCGCCAAGGCCCCGACCGACGGCGGCGTCTCCTGCCTCACCCTGGCGTGTGCCCTCGCCGCCCGCGAGGGCATCCCCGTCACGCTCGTCAGCGGCAGCGGCGGCCAGTTGTCCCAGGCGCTGGTGCGGGCGCCCGAGATCGGCTGCGTCTCCTTCGTCGGCGGGCGCGACACCGGCGCCTCCGTCGCCACGGACGTCGCCGACCTCGGCAAGCGGCACATTCTCGAACAGGAAGGACTCAACACCTGGGGCATCTGGAACCACACGGACTGGGACAAGCTCACCGCGACCCTCCCCAAGCTCTTCGACTACGGGAAGCAGCGCTGCACCGCCTACCCGCGCTTCGTCGTGCAGCGTGACGCCTTCGACGCGTTCCTCGCCGCGTACCTCCCGGCGGTACGCACCCTGCGCGTCGGCCACCCCCTCGCGGTCGCCGCCCCCGAGGACCCCTACCCGGAGCTGGACTTCGGCCCGCTCATCAACGCGGCGAAGGCCAAGGAGCTGACCGATCAGGTCGCCGAGGCCATCGACCGCGGGGCCGTCCCGCTGTACCGCTCCGCCCCCGACCCGGACCGCTTCCTGCCGGGCCAGGACACGAGCGCCTACGTCCAGCCGGTGACGCTCCTGAACCCGCCCCCGTCGTCACCCCTGCACCACGCCGAACCCTTCGGCCCGGTCGACACGATCGTCCTGGTCGACACCGAGGCGGAACTGCTCGCCGCCATGAACGCCTCGAACGGCGCCCTGGTCGCCACCCTCTCCACCGACGACACCGCGACGTACGAGCGCCTGGCCCCGCAGATCCGCGCCTTCAAGGTCGGCCACGGCAAGCCGCGCTCGCGCGGTGACCGGGACGAGTTGTTCGGCGGGTTCGGCGCGTCCTGGCGCGGCGCGTTCGTCGGCGGCGAGCTGTTGATCAGGGCCGTCACCGAGGGCCCGGCGGGGGAGCGGCTGCCCGGCAACTTCCCGGAGTACCACCTGATGCCGTGACCGCGTCGCGGTGACCGGCCCGTCACTCCTGGTGAGGCGCCAAAGCCGCAGCTCAGGCCGGTGATGCGGGCACCGGATACGCAGGTGAAAGCCACTCCGAAACCTTGGTATTGTTGTCCATGTCGCCGCGGGGAACACCCCGCGAACGGCAGACACCTTGTCCGGGTGGCGGAATGGCAGACGCGCTAGCTTGAGGTGCTAGTGCCCTTTATCGGGCGTGGGGGTTCAAGTCCCCCCTCGGACACCACTGAGATCCCCAGGTCACCTCGCTGACCTGGGGATCTTTGCGTGCTGGAGGAGCGGACCCGACGGTCGGGGGACGGCTCCTGCGGGAACCCTCGCTCAGGCCGGTCGCAGCGCGTCGATCACCAGGTGCAGCAACCGTTCCGTCCGCTCCGGGCAGTTGCTCGCCGTGGTGGAGAGGAACACCCCGAGAAGCATCATCGTGACCTCCTCGGCCTCCACGTCCGTGCGCAGCGTGCCCGCCTCGGCCCCCGCGTCGAGGATCAGCGCGATGGCCGCGGTGAGCCGTTCGCGGGTGGCCGGTGTCGCGATGCTGCCCGAGGCCCAACCCGCGCGCAGGGTGTCGGACATGCCGCGCTTGGTCGCGAGGAACCCGGCGTACCGGTCGACCCAGGCGTGCAGCGCGGCCTCGGGCGCCAGGTCGGCGAGCAGCGCCGGTGCGCTGGTGACGACGGCGTCGAGCTCGGCGGCGTAGAGGGCTTCGACGAGGGCTTCGCGGGTGGGGAAGTGGCGGTAGAGCGTGCCGATCCCGACTCCGGCCTCGCGGGCGACGGCCTCGAGGGGGGCGGCGCCGTCCGTCGCGGCGAAGGCGGTGCGGGCGGCGGCGAGCAGCTTCTCCCGGTTGCGCCGGGCGTCGGCCCGGGCCGGGCGCGCGGCTCCTGCCGGGGGCTGGTGCGCGGGATCGGGGCGGGCGGATGCGGACGCGGTCAAAGCGGAGGCCCTCCGTTCAAGGTACGGTCGCAATAACGGAGTCCCTCCGTTTACCTCATCGTCTCACGAGGGCGGAACAGTCATGGCCACCACCAGCTCCCACGCCTCCTCCGCCGGCCGCACCCCCGGCGACCGCTCCGACGACGTCACCGCCACCGGCGCGCCCCGCCCCGGCGGGGCCGGTTCGCTCGCCGGGCGCACCGTCTCCCGTATCGGCTTCGGCGCCATGCAGCTCGAACGGCTCCGGGACGACCGCGCCGCCGCCGTCGCGCTCCTGCGCCGCGCCGTCGCACTCGGCATCGACCACATCGACACCGCCCACTTCTACGGCCACGGCTTCGTCAACGAGGTCATCGCCGAGGCGCTGCGCCCCGAGGACGACGTCATCGTCGTCAGCAAGGTCGGCGCCGAACCCGCCCACGGCGGCCCCGTCCCGCTCCGCCTCGCCCAGCGGCCGAAGCAGTTGCGGGCCGGTGTCGAGGACAACCTCAAGAGCCTCGGCCTCGACCGGATCCCGCTCGTCAACCTGCGCCGCGCCGACATCGGCCCGGGGCTGCGCGCCGAAGGGGACCAGATCGTCGGCATCGAGGATCAGCTCGCCGTGCTGACCGAACTGCGCGACGAGGGCAAGATCGGCGCGATCGGCGTCAGCAACGTCAGCCCGGAGCAACTGCGCACCGCGCTCCCCGCGGGCGTCGCCTGTGTGCAGAACTCCTACAGTCTCGTGTCGCGCGGGGACGAGGACATGCTCCGGCTCTGCCTGGACGAGGGCATCGCCTGGGTGCCGTACTTCCCGCTCGGCAGCGCCTTCCCCGGCATGCCGAAGGTGACCGACGAGGCCGCCGTCGTCGCCGCGGCGCGGACGGTGGGCGCCACCGCGGCGCAGACCGGGCTCGCCTGGCTGCTCCACCACGCCCCGAACGTGCTGCTCATCCCGGGCACCGCCGACCCGGAGCACCTGCGGGCCAACGTCGAGGCGGGCGCGATCGTCCTCGACGAGGAGACGCTGGCCGCGCTCGACGCCGTACCGACGCGCTCCGGGGACATCCGGCTCCCCTGAGCCCGACGCCGGCGGTGGACGGTCACGGCACCCGCGCCGTCCACTCCGCCGTGCCGAACTTCGTGCGGACCAGTTCCTCCGCGCGGGCCATCTCCGCCTCCGTCACCCGGCCCTCGGTCAGCCCGTACCGGCCGCGGAACGAGTCGATCATGCGGTTGATGACCTCCTCGCGGGGGAGTCCGGTCTGGCGGCGCAGGGGGTCGACGCGCTTCTTGGCGCTCTTGGTGCCCTTGTCGGAGAGCTTCTCGCGGCCGATGCGCAGGACCTCGACCATCTTGTCGGCGTCGATGTCGTAGGACATGGTCACGTGGTGCAGGACGGCGCCCGCGCCCGCCACGATGCGCTTCTGGGCGGCGCCCGCGACCTTCCCGATGTCCGTGGCGATGTCGTTGAGCGGCTGGTACCAGGCCTTGATGCCCATGTCCGCCAGCGCGCCGAGCACCCAGTCGTCGAGGTAGGCGTACGAGTCCTGGAAGGAGAGGCCCGAGACGAGCGATTCGGGGACGGCGAGGGAGTAGGTGATCGTCGACTTCGGCTCGGCGAACATCGCGCCGCCGCCGGAGATCCGCCGCACCACGGTGACGCCGTGCCGGGCGACGCCCTCGGGGTCCACCTCGTTGCGCAGCGACTGGAAGCTGCCGATGATCACCGCGGGGCGGTCCCACTCCCATACGCGCAGGGTCGGCGGGCGGTGCCCGAGGGCGACCTCCTCCGTCATCACCTCGTCCAGCGCCATGTGCAGCACGGGGGACTGCGGGGCGTCGTGGACGAGCTGCCAGTCGTAGTCGCGCCAGTCGGTGGCCTGGGCGAGCGCGCGGCGCACGGCCGTGGCGACCCCGTCGGTGGTCAGGCCGAGCATGGTGGTGCCGGGCGGCAGCGCCGCCTCCACGCGGGCGGCGAGCGTCGCCTGGTCGGCGTCGGCCGGGGCGCCTTCCAGCGCGGCGTCGATCGCCGGGAGCGCGTCGTCCGGCTCCAGGAAGAAGTCGCCCGCCACCCGGACGTCGCGGAGCACGCCGTCCTTCACACCGACGTCGACGACGACGAGCTTGCCGCCGGGGATCTTGTACTCGCCGTGCACTGTGCGCCACCTTTCGCCGCGGATGTTCCGTGTCCGCCGCATTTCTCCTTGCGGTCAACGCTATCCGCAAGCCGGACATTCCGGTTGACCGGGGATTCCGCCCGGCCGCGTCCGGCTCCCTTGACACTTCGTCAGGGCTCCCGCATGGTCGCCCAGCACCCTGCGGAGGAGCGACGCGATGGACCTCGACGTGCCGTACGAGACCGACGTACCGAAACCCTGGGAGGGAGCCCCTCCGAAGGCGGACCTGTTGTCACTCGTGCGCACGGTCGCCGTCGAGTACGCCCCGCCCGGCCGGGTCGCCGAGTCCGGGCTCCCCCCCCCCGACGCTCGCCGCCGCCCGGTGAGGGAGTACGTGCGCGGCGCCTCCTGGTGGGCGCCGGACGGCCGGCCCGTGCGCGCGGACCCCGCCGACCGGGACCGGCTGCCCGCCGACACCTGGGAACGGGCCCTCGTGCCGGCCGGGGTGCGCCTGGAGTTCACGGCGCACGGCGTCACCGCGGTCGAGGTCGCCTACGAGGGGTCGGAGCCGTCGGAGGTGGACGCCCGCCGCGGCATACCGGCCGCGTTCACCGTGGTCGGCGGCGTGGACGTGCCCGCCGCTGTCGGCACCCATGTGGCGCGGCTCCCGCTGCCCCGGCCCGACGGCACGTACACCGTGCAACTCCCGGCGGCGCTGCGGCCGTTGGTCCAAGAGGTGCGGGCGCTCGGCGGTGGCGCGATCGAACCGTCCGCGCCCCGTCCGCGCTGGCTCGTGTACGGCGACTCCCTCGCGGAGGGCTGGGCCGCGACCCGCCCGCACTTCGCCTGGCCCTCCGTCGCGGGCCGGGCCCTCGGTGTCGAGGACGTGAACCTCGGATACGCGGGCGCCGCCCGCGGCGAACTCGCCTCCGCCCAACAACTTGCCTCCCTGGAGGCGGACTTGGTGGCCGTCGCGTTCGGCACGCACTGCTGGACGCGTACGCCGCATACGGCGCCGCTGCTGTACGAGACGGCCCGCGCGTTCCTCGCCGTCGTCCGCGCCGGCCATCCGCACGCCCCGCTGCTCGTGCTCTCCCCGGTGCTCCGCCCGGACGCCGAGACGACACCCAACGCACTCGGCGCCACCCTGGCCGAACTGCGCCACGCGGTCGAGCGGGCGGCGCGCGATGCCGTCGACAGCGGTGACGAGCGGCTCGTCCTCCTGCCGGGCGGCCCTCTGCTCGGCGCGGAACACCTCGTGGACGGTGTGCATCCGGGGGACCGCGGCCATCTGCTGCTTGCGCGCGCGGTGGCGGAGAGCCTCAGGAAGCACAGGGGTCCCGGAAACACGATTCGGTAAGAGCCTTGACTAATCAGTGTTCGAAGTCGAAGGATCCGTTACCGCAAGCCAGTTGCTTTCTGGTGAATCGTGTTCGCTTCGAGGGGATCCGCCCATGCCTGTCACTCGTAGAACCGTGCTGGCCGCGGGCGCCGCCGCCTCGGCCGCCTCCGCCGTCGGCGTGTCGGCCGCGCCCGTCGCCCACGCCGCCGAGCGCACCGGCACCGTCGGCCGGCGCACCGTCGAACTCACCGACGGCTGGCGGTTCGCGCTCGTCGACCCGGGCGCCATCACCGACCCGACGGGCGCCTACGCCGACGCCGAGCAGCCCGGTTTCAACGACACCGACTGGCGCACGGTCGCGATCCCGCACGACTGGAGCATCGAGCAGACCCCCACCACCGCGCACAACACGACGAGCGGCACCGGGTTCCTGCCGGGCGGACTCGGCTGGTACCGCAAGAAGTTCACCGTGCCGCGCGGCTACGCGGGCAAGCGGATCTCCGTCGAGTTCGACGGCGTCTACATGGACGCGAACGTCTACGTCAACGGACGGCTCGTCGGCAACCACCCCTACGGCTACACCGGGTTCGCCTACGACATCACGGACCTCGTGCACACCGACGGCCGCACCCCCGACGTGCTCGCCGTCGAGGTCCGCAACCGGTTGCCCAGCAGCCGCTGGTACTCCGGCAGCGGCATCTACCGCCGCGCCCGCCTCGTGGTCACCGAGCCGGTGCACGTGGAGCGCTGGGGCACGTCCGTGACGACGCCGGACCTGGCCGCCACCCTCGACAAGGGGTACGCGACGGTCGACGTACGCACCACGGTCGTGGGCGAGGCGGGCGCCGCTCGGGACGTCACCGTCGTCTCCACCGTCCGCGACCCCGAGGGGCGCCGCGTCGCCCGCGCCGAGTCCGTGCTCAAGGGCGTCGCGGGCGCCCCGGGGACGGCCCACGACCGGCTCACCGTCAAGGACCCGCAGTTGTGGTCCATCGACACCCCGGGGCACCGGTACACCCTCGTCACCGATCTGCGCGTGGACGGCCGCACCGTCGACACGTACCGCACCCGCTTCGGTGTCCGGCACGCCGTGTTCGACCCGGAGCAGGGCCTCTCGCTCAACGGCACCCACATGAAGATCAAGGGCGTCGACCTCCACCACGATCTCGGCGCGCTCGGCGCGGCCGTCCACCCCGACGCCGTGCGACGCCAGTTGACCATCATGAAGAGCATGGGCGTCAACGCCCTGCGCACCTCGCACAACCCGCCCGCGCCCGAGGTGATCGAGGCCTGCGAGGAATTGGGCGTCATCATGCTCGTCGAGGCCTTCGACTGCTGGCGCACCGGCAAGAACCCCTACGACTACGGGCGGTTCTTCGACGAGCACAGCGACGCCGACATCGCCGAGATGGTGCTCGCCGCCCGCAACTCCCCGGCCGTCCTCATGTGGTCGATCGGCAACGAGATCCCCGACTCCACCCGCACCGAGGGCATCGCCATCGCGCAGCGCCTCATCGATGACATCAAGGCCCTCGACACGACGCGGCCGGTCGTCATCGGCTCCGACAAGTACCGCTCGCTCCCCGCCGTCGGATCGCCCGCCGACCTGATCCTCGCCAAGCTGGACGGTCTCGGCCTGAACTACAACACGGCCGCGTCCGTCGACGCCCTGCACACCCGCTACCCGCACCTGTTCCTCTTCGAGTCCGAGTCGTCGTCGGAGACGTCGAGCCGGGGCACGTACCAGGAGCCCGAACACCTCAACACGGGGGAGAACCACACCCCCGGCCGGCGCGCCACCTCCAGTTACGACAACAACCTCGCCTCCTGGACGATGAGCGGCGAGTACGGCCTGAAGAAGGACCGCGACCGGCGCTTCTTCGCGGGGGAGTTCCTGTGGTCCGGCATCGACTACATCGGCGAGCCCACCCCGTACGACGTGTTCCCGGTGAAGGCGTCGTTCTTCGGCGCGGTCGACACCGCCGGGTTCCCCAAGGACATGTACCACCTGTTCCGCAGCCAGTGGTCCGACGAACCGATGGTGCATCTGCTGCCGATGGACTGGACGACGCACGAGGCCGGTCAGGAGGTGGAGGTGTGGGCGTACGCGAACGCTCCTGAGGTCGAGCTGTTCCTCAACGGGCGCTCCCTGGGCTCGCGTTCGTTCGACGAGAAGAAGACCGTCGACGGCCGGGTCCACCTGGAGACCACGGAGGCGACCGGTGACGACAAGACCGTCACCACCGGCGCCTACCCCGGCAGCTACACCAGCCCCAACGGCAGCGCGGGCAAACTGCACCTGACGTGGAAGGTGCCGTTCGCGGCGGGTGAGCTGAAGGCGGTGGCGCGGCGCGGGGGCAGGACCGTGGCGACCGACGTCCTGCGCACGGCCGGCCCGGCGCACGCCGTGCGCCTGACGCCCGACCGGAAGAAGCTCGCGGCCGACGGGCGTTCCCTGGTCTTCGTCACGGCGGAGGTCGTCGACGCGCGCGGTGTGGTCGTGCCCGACGCCGAGCACCTCATCGAGTTCGCGGTCGGCGGAGGGCAGTTGGCGGGCGTGGACAACGGCCGTCAGGAGAGCGCCGAGCGCTACCAGGCCAGTACCCGCACCGCCTTCCACGGTCTCGCCCTCGCCATGGTCCGCTCGGGGACCCGGCCCGGCGCGCTCACCGTCACCGCGCGGGCCGACGGGCTGCGCGCGGGAAAGACGTCCGTGCGGCTGACCGGACCGGCCGGCGCGCCCGTCACGCCCGCCGCTCCCTTCGCCCCGGACCCGGGCACCGCCGTCACGTACCCGCACGCGGACGCCGGTTACTCGGGCGCGGCGAACACCCTGCCCGCGGCGATGCTCGACGGGAACCCGGCGACCCAGTGGTCCAACGCCTTCCAGAAGGCCGCCACCGCGCTGCTGCCCGCCTTCGACGGGGCCCGCCCGCGCGACTGGGTGTCGGTGGCGTGGGAGGAGGAGCGGACGATCGGCCGACTCGAACTGTCCTTCACCGTCGACGCCCGGCACTCCCTGCCCAAGGCGGTCACCGTGTCGGCGTGGGACGGTGAGCGCCATGTTCCCGTGCCCGACGCGGACATCGACTGGGCCGCGGTCTCCGGCGAGCCGACCGTCGTCACCTTCGACGCGGTCCGCACCCGCCGCCTGCGGATCGACCTCGTCAGCGCCCGACCGGGCACACCACAGGGGGCGTTCGGCATCAGCGCGCTGGATGTGGCGCAGGCGTGACCCGGGCGGGGCGGGGCCGGATGTTCGGCAGGCCGGACGAAAAGACGCCTTGAGCGGCGGTCGGGCACCGGCATGACCTACGGTTTTCCGGAAGGGCCCCGGAGAACTTCCGGGTGCCCCTGTCGACGGAGGTGGGGATCGTGGCCCGGGACGGCGTCCAGCGCAAGGCAGCCACGGGGAGCCCGGACGGGCCGGCCAAGGTGACGATCACCGAGATCGCGCGGGAGGCCGGGGTCTCCGTACCGACGGTCTCGCGGGTCGTCAACGGGCGCTCCGACGTCTCCCCGGCCACCCGCGCCCGGGTCGAGGACCTGCTGCACCGGCACGGCTACCGGCGCCGCCCGGCCGCGCCCGGCACCCGGGCGGCCCTGCTCGACCTGGTCTTCAACGACCTGGACAGCCCCTGGGCCGTGGAGATCATCCGGGGGGTCGAGGAGGTCGCGCACGACGCGGGCGTCGGCACGGTGGTCTCCGCGATCCACGACCGGGCGGGCGCGGCCCGGCAGTGGATGACCAATCTGCGGGCCCGCGCGTCGGACGGCGTGATCCTCGTGACGTCGGTCCTCGAATCCGGACTGCACGAGGAGTTGCGGCGCCTGGGCGTGCCGTTGGTGGTGATCGACCCGGCCGGTTCGCCCGCCACGCAGGCGCCGACCGTCGGCGCCACCAACTGGGCCGGCGGGATGTCCGCGACCCAGCATCTGCTCGGCCTCGGGCACCGGCGGATCGGCTTCATCGCGGGGCCGCCCCGGCTGCTGTGCTCGCGCGCCCGGCTCGACGGCTACCGGGCCGCCCTGGACGTGGCGGGCGTGCCGGTCGACGACGCGCTGATCGTGCCCGGCGACTTCTACCACGCCTCCGGCTTCGCGGGCTGCGACCACCTCCTGGACCTGCCCGAACCGCCCACCGCGGTCTTCGCCGCCAGCGACCAGATGGCGCTCGGCGCGATCGAGGCGCTGCGCAGGCGCGGCGCGCGCGTGCCGCAGGACATGAGCGTCGTCGGCTTCGACGATCTTCCGGAAGTCCGGTGGTCGGCGCCGCCGCTCACCACGGTCCGTCAACCGCTCGCGGACATGGGCAAGTTGGCGGCGCGGTCGGTGCTCGATCTGGCGCGCTCGGTCGAACCGGCCTCCTCGCGGGTCGAGTTGGCGACAGAGCTGGTGGTCAGGGCCAGTACGGCCGCGCCGCGCCAGGCGTAACGCGTCTTCTTCCCGGCGGGGGCGTCAACGCCCTTTTCTGACAAGGGCGTTGACACCCCCGCTGCGCGTCCGTAACTTCCGTGGCCAGCTCCCGATATTTTTCGGTTCCCTTCCGGAAGGTGCGCCCATGCCAACCTCCGAACGAGCTCACCTGTCCGTCTCCGGTGCCGTGGCCGGGCCGTCCCGCCGCAGGTTCCTGGGCACCGTCTCGGTGGCAGGACTCGGCGTCGCCGTGCTCACGTCCTGCGGGGACTCCGACTCGGGGGCCAAGGACGACTCGGGCCGGACCGTCGTCGAGTGGTGGCACATCATGACGTCCGAGCCCGCGCGGAGCCGCTGGGACGCCCGGGCCAAGGCGTTCGAGAAGGCCCACCCCGACGTGCGGATCAAGGTCGTGACGCTGGAGAACGACGCGTTCAAGTCGAAGCTCACGGCCCTGACCAGCTCAGGGAAGCTCCCGGACATCTACCACACCTGGGGCGGGGGCGTCCTGAAGCAGCAGATCGACGCGGGGCTCGTCGAGGACCTCACCGAGTCCGTCGGTTCCTGGATCGACACGCTGGTGCCCGCCTCGCGCGAGGCCTACGAGTTCGACAAGAAGACCTACGCCGTCCCGAACGACATCGGCGCCGTCGGCTTCTGGTACAACAAAGCACTCTTCCAGAAGGCGAAGATCACCTCCGCCCCGGCCACCTGGGCCGACCTCCTCGACACGGTGCGCGGCCTCAAGAGCGCCGGGATCACCCCGATCGCGCTCGGCGGCAAGGAGAAGTGGCCCGGGATGTACTACTGGGCGTACCTCGCGATGCGCCTCGCCGGGGTCGACGGCATGCAACGGGCCGCCGACGCCAAGGACTTCACCGGCGATCCCTTCGTCAAGGCGGGCGAACACCTCAAGGAACTCGTCGACCTGGCACCGTTCCAGAAGGGCTTCCTCGGCGCCCCGTACTCCTCCCCGACCGGCCAGGCCGCCACTATGGGCAACGGCAAGGCCGCCATGGAGCTGATGGGCCAGTGGGCGCCCAGGGAACAGGCCGCCTCGGGCAAGGGCATCGGCGACGACCTCGGCTTCTTCCCTTTCCCCGCCGTCGAGGGCGGCAAGGGCAAGGGCAGCGACGTGTTCGGCGGAGGCGGCGGATACGCCCTGCGCAAGGGCGCGCCGAAGGAGGCCGTCGACTTCCTGGAGTTCTTCGTCAGCCCCGAGTCCCAGCGCATCCTGGTCAAGGACACCGGCGTCATCCCGGTGAACAAGAAGGCCCAGGACGCGCTCACCGACCCCAACCTCAAGGCCGTCCTGACCATGCTGAACAAGTCCACCGGCTTCCAGCTCTACCTCGACCAGGCCTACCCGCCGGCCGTCGGGCAGGAGGTCAACGACTCGGTGGCGGCGCTCATCGCCGGCTCCAAGTCGCCCGAGCAGGTCACCCGTTCCGTCACCCAGGTCGCCAAGAGCCAGTAGATGACGACGCCCTCGACCTCGGCGCCGCCCGCGCGCCCCGCGCCCGCGAAGACGCCCGCGCCCGCCACGGCCCCGCCGTTCTCCCGCCGGGTCCGCGACTGGCTGACCGCCTTCGTCTTCACGGTGCCCGCCCTCGTCCTGTTCCTGCTGCTCGTCCTCGCCCCGATCCTGTACGCGCTCTACGTCAGCCTCTTCGACTGGGGCGGCTTCGGCGCGCCCTCGGACTTCGCGGGCCTGGACAACTTCAGCCGCCTGCTCGACGACCCCGTCTTCCTCGGCGACCTGTGGCGCGGACTGCTGCTCGTCCTGCTCTCCGTCGGACTGCAACTGCCCTTCGCGCTCGCCATGGCCGTCCTGCTCAACCAGCGGCTGCGCGGCCGGGCCGTCTACCGGATGCTGTTCTTCGCCCCGTACGTCCTGTCCGAGGTGATCACCGGCGTCCTGTTCAGCATGATCTTCGCGCCCGACGCGGGACTCGCCGACAAGGCGCTCGGAGCGCTCGGCCTCGACGGCGTCGGCGGCCTGTGGTTCGCCGGGCAGAACACCGCCCTGCCGACCCTCTTCCTCGTCATGACCTGGAAGTACTTCGGCTTCCACATGATGCTCTACCTCGCGGGCCTGCAAGGGATCCCGACCGAACTCCACGACGCCGCGCGCATCGACGGCGCCGGACCCTGGCAGCGGTTCCGGTACCTCACGCTGCCCCTGCTCGGACCGACGATCCGGATGAGCGTCTTCCTCTCCGTCATCGGCGCCATCCAACTGTTCGACCTGGTGTGGGTGGTGACGCAGGGCGGCCCCGACCACCACTCCGAGACCATGGCCGTCACCCTCTTCCAGTTCGGCTTCAAGCGCTACCAGGTCGGCTACGCCAGCGCCATCAGCATCGCCATGTTCCTCATCAGCCTCGTCTTCGCCCTCGCCTACCAGCGCCTCGTGCTGCGCCGCGACACCGAAGGAGCCCTCACCACCATGCGCGCCGACACCCGAGCGACCCGATGAGGGCGACAGCGGCCACGCGCCGCCGACTGCGCTCGGTCCCGCTGTACGCGACCGTGTGGATCATCGGCGTGGTCATGGTGACGCCGCTGCTGTACGCACTCGTCTCCGGCTTCAAATCCACCGACCAGCTCTCCGACAACGCCTTCGGACCGCCCTCGCCCTGGGTGACGGAGAACTACACGGCGATCCTCGGCGACAGCGGATTCTGGCGCTCCCTCGGCTCCTCCACGCTGATCGCCGTCGGCACGACACTGCTCACCGTCGGCACGGCGGCCCTCGCCGCCTTCGCGCTCGCCCGGTTCGCCTTCCGCGGGCGGGAAGTGCTGTTCACCCTGTTCACGATGGGGCTGATGTTCCCCTTCGCCGTGGCGATCCTGCCGCTCTTCGTGCTGCTGCGCACCTTCGGGCTGCTCGACAACCCGTGGGGCGTCATCCTGCCGCAGGCCGCGTTCGGGCTGCCCGTGACCATCGTCGTCCTGCGGGGCTTCTTCCGCGCCGTCCCCGGTGAGCTGGAGGAGTCCGCCACCCTCGACGGCTGCTCCCCGTTCGGCTTCTTCTGGCGCATCCTGCTGCCGATGGCGCGCCCCGCCCTCGGCACGGTCTCCGTGCTCGCCGTCGTCAGCAGTTGGAACAACTTCCTGCTGCCCCTGCTCGTGTTCAGCGAGCCGAGCTGGTGGACGATCCCCGTCGGCGTCCAGCAGTTCCAGGGCCAGTACGGCACGGACGTGGCGCGCGTCTTCGCCTACCTCGTCCTCGCCATGGTGCCCGCGCTCGCCTTCTACGCGGTGGCCGAACGGCAGTTGATCGGCGGCATCACCACGGGCGCCACCAAGGGCTGAGCCACCCCGACGACCACCCCGGACCCGAGGAGTTCCATGGCCGAGCCCTGGCAGGACACCACCCTGACCGCCCACGTCCGGGCGGCGGACCTGCTCGCCCGGATGACCACCGAGGAGAAGACCGCCCAGCTCTCCAGCGTCTGGCTGGGCGCCGAGATCGACGCCGCCGACGCCGCGGTCGCCCCCGGCCAGCACGCCTACGCGGCCCACAGCGCCGCCCTGGACGCGCTGCTGCCCCACGGCCTCGGCCACCTCACCCGCCCCTTCGGCACCGTCCCCCTCGAACCCGCCGACGGCGCCGCCAAGCTGGCCGCGCTGCAACGGCGGATCCGCGCGGGCAACCGGTTCGGGCTGCCCGCCCTCGCCCACGAGGAGTGCCTGACCGGCTTCTGCGCCTGGCAGGCCACCGTCTTCCCGACCCCCCTCGCCTGGGGCGCCACCTTCGACCCGGCCCTCGTGACCGAGATGGCGCGGGGCATCGGCGCCTCCATGCGCGCGGTCGGCATCCACCAGGGCCTCGCCCCCGTCCTCGACGTCGTACGCGATCCGCGCTGGGGCCGCACCGAGGAGTCGATCGGCGAGGACCCGTACCTCGTGGGCACGATCGGCACCGCCTACGTACGCGGTCTGGAGGCGGCCGGGATCGTCGCCACCCTCAAGCACTTCGCCGGGTACTCGGCCTCGCGCGCCGCCCGCAACCACGCCCCCGCCGCGCTCGGCCCGCGCGAGCTCGCCGACGTGATCCTGCCCCCGTTCGAGATGGCGCTGCGCGAGGGCGGCGCCCGCTCCGTGATGTCCGCCTACAACGACCTCGACGGCCTGCCCGCCCACGCCCACCCCGGCCTGCTCACCGGCATTCTGCGCGAGGAGTGGGAGTTCACGGGGACCGTCGTCTCGGACTACTTCGGCCTCTCCTTCCTGGAGTCCGCGCACAAGGTCGCCGGTTCGGCGGCGGACGCCGCCCGGCTCGCCCTCGCGGCCGGCGTGGACGTCGAACTGCCCACGGCCCGCTGCTTCACCACCGCCGCGCACCTCCCCGAGGAGCTGCTCGACCGGGCGGCCCTGCGCGTCCTCGTCCAGAAATGCGAGCTGGGCCTCCTCGACGCCGACGAGGAACCGGCCGGTGACGACACCCCCATCGACCTGAACCCTCCGCACCTGCGGGAGCTGGCCGCCAAGGTGGCGCAGGAGTCCGTCGTCCTGCTCGCCAACGACTCCGGCGTCCTGCCGCTCGGCGACAGCCCGCGCATCGCCGTCGTCGGCCCCCTCGCCGCCGAACGGGCCGCCATGCTCGGCTGCTACACCTTCCCCCGGCACGTCGGCGTCAACCACCCCGAACTGCCCGCCGGTGTCCACGTACCGACCCTCGTCGAGGCGCTGCCCGCCGAGCTGCCGGGCGCCGTGTTCGTCGACGACCCGGCGGCGGCCGACGTGTGCCTGGCCGTCGTCGGCGACCGCTCCGGCCTGTTCGGGCGCGGCTCGTCGGGGGAGGGCTGCGACGCCGAGGACCTGGAACTGCCGTACGGGCAGGGCCGGTTGCTGGACGAGGCGGTCGGCTCCGGGACGCCGACCGTGATCGTCGTGCTCAGCGGCCGTCCGTACGCGCTCGGCCGCTGGGCGGACCGGGCCGCCGCCGTCGTCCAGGCCTTCTTCCCCGGCCAGGAGGGCGCCGCCGCCGTCGCGGGCGTCCTGTCCGGCCGCGTCGAGCCCTCGGGCCGGCTGCCCGTCGGCGTACCCCGCACCCCGGGCGGCCAGCCCGCCCCCTACCTCGCCCCGCCGCTCGGCCTGCGGGGCGCCCCCAGCAACGTCGACCCCAGCGCCCTCTACCCGTTCGGCCACGGCCTGTCGTACACCACGTTCGCCTGGTCCGCCCCGCAGTGCGACGCGCCCGAACTGCCCACCGACGGCGAGACCGGCATCCGGCTCACCGTCCGCAACACCGGCGACCGCCCCGGCACCGAGGTCGTCCAGCTCTACCTCCACGACCCCCTCGGCACCGTCGCCCGCCCCGAGATCCGGCTCGTCGGCCACGCCAGGGTCCCGCTCGACGCCGGCGCCCGCGCGGAGGTCCACGCCACGTTCCCGGCGGACCTCGCCGCGTACACCGGAGCCGACGGCCGCCGCGTCGTCGAACCCGGCGCACTCGAACTGCGGGTCTCGGCCTCCAGCAGCCACGTCCACCACACCGTGCCGCTCACCCTGACGGGCCCGGCGCGCACGGTCGGACGGGACCGGCGAATGCGCTGCGAGATCCGCGTGAAGTGACCCCGTACACGCCCCGCACAACCTGAACGAGGAGACGAACCATGCGCGCACCCGCACGCCGCCCCCGCGTCAGATCCGCCGCCCTGGCGGCGGCCTCCGCCCTGCTGCTCGGACTCGCCGCCGCCCCCACGGCCGGGGCGGCGGCCGACGGCCACCACCGCCCGGCCACGCTGCACGAGCTGGCCCGCGAACACGGGCGCTACTTCGGCTCGGCCGTCGACAACCCCGAACTGACCGACACCGCCTACGCCGACCTCCTCGGCCGCGAGTTCGGCACCACCACCCCCGGCAACGGCATGAAGTGGTACGCCACCGAACCGCAGCGCGGTGACTTCGACTTCACGGCGGGCGACGAGATCGTCGACTACGCGCGCGCCCACCACCTCAAGGTCCGCGGCCACACCCTGCTGTGGCACAGCCAGCTCCCGGACTGGCTGACCTCCGGCACCTGGACCGCCGCCGAGCTGCGCGCCATCCTCAGGAACCACATCACGCAGGTCGTCAAGCACTACCGGGGCAAGGTCTTCGCCTGGGACGTCGCCAACGAGATCATGAACGAGGACGGCACGTACCGGGAGAACATCTTCTACACGACCCTCGGCCCCGGCTACATCGCCGACGCCCTGCGCTGGGCCCGCGCCGCCGACCCCACGGTCAAGCTCTACCTCAACGACTACAACGTCGACGGCCTGGGCGCGAAGTCCGACGCCTACTACGCGCTGATCAAGCGGCTCAAGGCGGACCGCGTCCCCATCGACGGCTTCGGCCTCCAGGGGCACCTGGCGCTCCAGTACGGGTTCCCGGCCGGTGTCGAGGAGAACCTGCGGCGCTTCGCGGGCCTGGGCCTCGACGTCGCCTTCACCGAACTCGACATCCGCATGATCCTGCCCGCCGACGCGACGAAGCTCGCCGAACAGGCCGACTGGTACGGCCGGATCACCGAGGCGTGCCTGGCCGTGCGACGCTGCGTGGGCATCACGCTGTGGGGCTACTCCGACCGGCACTCATGGATCCCGGCTGTCTTCCCGGAGGAGGGCGCGGCCCTGCCCTGGGACGAGGAGCTGCGGCACAAGCCCGCCTACGACGCGATCCGTTCGGCCCTCTCGGGCGGCTGACGGGCGGCGGCAACCTTTCGGGGGGCCTACGGCGACTGCACACCGGCCCGTGTCGTCCGGCGCGGGCGCCCCCCACCCGTAACGGAGCGCAGTCGCAGATGAATGACGCCCGCAGCAAGGCCCGGCACCGCAGGCGCAAGCCCGCCCTCACCGTGGGGGCGCCGCTCGCGGTGGCCGCCGCCCTCGCCCTCGCCCACGGCGGCGGCCTCCTCGGCGCGGGCGGCGGTGACCGCGCCTCGGCCGCCGCCGCCCCGGCCGTGACGGCCGCGGCCTGGGCCGAGGACGTGGCCGACGGTTTCGCCTCCGTCGACTCCCAGGGGCAGAAGGGCACGTACGGCGGGCGCGACGGCCGGACCGTGACCGTCAAGACCCTCGCCGACCTGGAGAAGTACGCCACCGCGAGCGAGCCGTACGTCATCGTCGTCGCGGCGGCCATCACCGTGAACCCCGTCGGCAAGGAGATCAAGGTCGCCTCCGACAAGACGATCGTGGGCGCCGGTACCGCCGGGCAGATCGTCGGCGGCGGCTTCTTCCTCGGCACCGGCGTGCACAACGTGATCATCCGCAATCTGACGATCCGCGACACCTACCAGGGCACCTGGAACGACAAGGACCACGACTTCGACGCAGTCCAGATGGACGGCGCGCACCACGTCTGGATCGACCACAACGACCTGCGGCACATGGCCGACGGCCTCATCGACGTGCGCAAGGACAGCACGGACGTGACCGTCTCCTGGAACCGGCTCAGCAACGACAACAAGGCGTTCGGCATCGGCTGGACCGACAACCTCGTCACCGACATCACGATCCACCACAACTGGATCCGGGAGACCGAACAGCGCAATCCCTCCACCGACAACGCCGCCCACGCGCACCTCTACAACAACTACCTCCAGGACGATCCGAACACGGCCATCACGTCGTCGTACGGCAACTACTCGCGCGGCCGGACCCGCATGGTCCTGGAGAACAGCTACTTCCAGGGCGTCAACAACCCCGTCACCAAGGACGCGACCGCCACCGTCGTGCAGCGCGGCAGCGTCTTCTCCGGGACCAGCGGCAGGAACGAGAGCGGGGGCACGGCCTTCGACCCGAAGCAGTTCTACCCGTACACGCTCGACAAGGCGGCCGACGTGCCCGCCCTCCTCAAGTCCGGTGCCGGGCCGCGCGGTTCGATCGGCACGACGACCACCCCGGTGAAGGCCGCGGCGGCCACGACGCTGACCGTCGCCAAGGACGGCAGCGGGCAGTACCGGACGGTGCAGGCCGCCGTCGACGCCGTTCCCGCGGGCAACACCGCGCGCGTGGACATCCTCGTCGCGCCGGGCACGTACCGCGAGACCGTGACCATCCCGGCGAACAAGCCGCACGTCACCCTGCGCGGCACGGGTCCAAGCCGCAAGGACACCGTCATCGTCGAGGGGCACGCCGCCGGATCGACCAAGCCGGACGGTTCGACGTACGGCACCTCCGGCAGTGCCACCCTGCACGTCCTCGGCGCCGACACCCAACTGCGCAACCTCAGCGTCACCAACGACTTCGACGAGGGCGCGAACCAGTCCGTCACCGGGCAGCAGGCCGTCGCCCTGCGCACCAACGCCGACAAGGTCTTCCTCGACAGCGTCATCGTCAGCGGCGACCAGGACACCCTGCTGCTCGACGGCTCCGGCAAGCGCGTCTACCTGACCAACTCCTACGTCGTCGGCAACGTCGACTTCATCTTCGGCGGAGCCACCGCCGTCGTCGACAGGTCCGTCATCACACTGAAGAAGCGGTGGAACGGCACCTCCGCCGGATACGTCGTGGCGCCGAGCACCGCCGCCGCCGACAAGGGCATCCTCATCAACCGCACCACCATCAGCGGTGAGGTCTCCGACGGCAGCTTCTACCTCGGCCGCAACTGGCACGCGGGCGGCAACGCGGCGCTCGACCCGCAGGCCACCGTCCGGAACTCGACACTGAGCGCCGCGATCAAGTCGACGCCGTGGACGGACATGAGCGGTTTCCCCTGGAAGGACGACCGCTTCGCCGAGTACAAGAACACCGGGGCGGGCGCCGGTGCGGCGAGCGCCGACCGGCCCCAACTGACCGACGCGCAGGCGGCGGGGCAGGAGGTCGCGGACTGGCTCGGCGACTGGACCCCGACCGCCGGATGACGCCGCCCCGGCTCGGCGGCCGGTCATGATCGGCTAGGCTGCCCGTCCCCGACGGCATGTACGGCAAGAGGAGTTATGTCCTGGAAGCGGCGTCCGGCACTGGCCGGGCTGACGATGGTGCTCGTGGCCGTGCTCGCGGCGTGCGGCGGCGCGGACAAGGGCGCGTCGGCGCAGGCCGGTCCGGCGAAGGGCGACAGCTCCGCCACCGAGAGGCACGGGGACCGGCCCGTCGAGGTCGCCGGGCTCCGCGACTTTCTGCGGCACGTCACCCGGCGGACCGCCCGGGGCACCCGGCCGCACCTGGTGACGAAGTGCGAGGCCGAGACCCGCAAGGTCAAGCACACCCGGCGCGGCAGGAGCCGCACCACCACCTGGTACACCACCGAGAAGCACCGGGAGTGCCGGAAGGTCCGCAGGGGCACCGAGACGTACACGCGCGTCGTGCGCCGGGAACGCTGGTGCGTACGCCTCGACGACGTGAACGGCGCGCCCGGCAAGGACGACGTCTGGTACCGCGTCCGCCCCGCGACCTACAGCGAGGTCCATGGGGCGGACGCGCGCGCGAAGGTCTCCTTCGAGCCCGTCGCGCAGGGCTGCTGAGGGCGCCCGGACTCACGCGACCCGGGGTATCCGCTCCTTCACCATCCCGTACAGCACGACCGACACGGCCATCACGCCCGCGGCGGTGAACACGCCGGGCGCCCAACTGCCCGTCGCGTCGCGCAGCACACCGCTGACGACGGGGCTGGCCACCGCGCCGATCTCGGCGACCAGGTTGAACAGGCCGAACAGCGAGCCCCGGTCCTCGTCGGCGGCGAGGTCGCCGAGGAGGCTGTGGACGATCGGCTGGAGCGCGTTGAAGAACAGGCCCGAGCAGAACAGGATGAGGCCGAGCAGGAGCAGCGAGGGGCGCCCGTTCAGCAGGCTCACGCCGAACGCCACGGCGAGCACCGTGTGCACGGCGGCGCACGCCACCGCCAGCGGCTTGCGGCCCTTGCCCGCGCGCACCCGCCGGTCCGCGATCCAGCCGCCGACCGGGAAGCCGATGATGCCCGCGCCGGCGTTGAACGCGGCGATCAGGGCCGCGGCGCCGAGGCTGCTGTGCGCGCTCTCCGCGACGATCTGCACCGACCAGAACGAGAAGAACCACAGGTTCCACATCACCGCGACGAAGCCGATGTAGATCAACCAGACGTTCCGGTTGAGGAGTTGAGGCGAGCGCCCGGTGCGCACGATGCCCCGGATCACGAGCGTCACCATGGCGAGGAACAGCACGCCCGAGCCGATCGCCGTCAGCCAGTCCGGCCAGCCGAACTCGTCGGCCAGGACGAACAGCGCGACGACGGCGACCGCCGCGGGCACCGAGTAGCCGATCAGGCGCAGCGTGGGCGGACCGAGCCGCAGCGGGCGGTCGCCGCGCGCCCGGAAGAAGAACCACGTGGCCGCCGCCACCAGGAGGGAGACGAGGCCGAACACGTACAGCGGCATGCTCCACGCCCGGTCGCCGAGGCCCCACGTGCCACCCAGGTCGATCAGGTGCGGGGTGGCGACGATGCCGACGGTCAGACCGATGGACAGGCCCGTCAGGACGACGCCGAGACCGATGGTGCGGCGGGCCGGGGGCGTGTGGTCGATGACCAGGACACGGTCGTTGGAGTAGAAGACGCCCTCACCGAGACCGGTGAGCACACGCGCGACGACGAACCCGATCAGGCCACCGGCGAGCCCGGACGCCAGCGTCAGCAGGCCCGCCCACAGCAGCGACACGACGAGCATCTCGCGGTGCCCGTACCGGTCGCCCAGCCGGCCGCCCGCGTACTGCGTGAGCATGTAACCGGTGAAGAACATCGAGCCGATGAGGCCGCCCAGCGTCGCGGGATGGGACGCGTCGCCGATGAAACCGGCCTTGTTCTCGATCATCCAGGAGACGACCGGGCCCGTGACCGTGCGGTCCGCGTAGCTGATCAGCCAGCCCGCGAGCAGGAAACCCCAGAGGTGGGTGTGACGCCCGGAGAACAGGGCGCGGCGCTGCTCGTGCGGCGGGGCGGTGGTGCGGTCCTGAGCGGTGGAATCCCTCATGCGTCCCCCTTGACGCCAGGCGACTGGAAAGCGCTTGCCAAGATCGCAGTAGGAGGTCAGGACGTCAATGGTCGACTTTTGTGTCCTGCCTGGCAGCGGACGTGCCGGTGGCGGCCTACGGGGTCCGTACCGCCCGCTGCACGGCCTCGGCGGCGAGCTGCGCGGCGGCGCGGCGGGTCGCCGAGGCGAGCAGGTCCGTGTGGATCGGGCCGCCCGCCGCGAGGTGCCGGTCGTAGGGCAGATGGACGACGCCGACGCCGGTCTCGCGGACGTGGGCGGTGGCGGCGGCCAGATCGAGGTTCTGGTCCGGCGCGCCCGACGTCAGGGCCACGACGGTGGACGGCAGCGTGGAGTGCGGCAGCCCGGCGAGCCAGTCCAGGACGACGCGGGTGCCGCCGACGCCCTCGGCGGTCATCGGGGCGACGACGATCCGGGCGTGCGCGGTGTCCATGGCGGTACGCGCGACATCGCCCGGCAGCGTCTCGCAGTCGACGACCGTCATGGCGAAGTGGCGGCGCAGCGCCAGGGTGACGGTGCGGTAGGTGGGGACGTCGAGCGGGGGACCGACCCTGCCCTGGCTCGCGGGCAGCAGCCAGCCGCCGTCCGGGAGCGGCACCAGGTAGCCGGTGATGTCGAGGAGATGCATCGACGGCTTGAGGATCCGGGCCAGTTCCCCGCACGACCAGCGCACCGACTGGGCACCGAGCCGCACCGCCAGGGTGCCGAGCGCGGCGTCCGCCTCCAGGGCGAGTACGGGGTCCTGCCGGACGCGCTGGAGGGTGCGGGCGACGAGCGCGGCGGTGGTGGTCTTGCCGACGCCGCCCCGGATCGAGGTCACGGCGATGACCCGGCCCTTGGCCACCGGGTGCTGCAACTCCCGCGTCCAGGGCGCCTCTTCGCCGGCGGCCCTGGCCGAGGGGCGGGTGATGCGGCGCAGCGACTGCCCCGAACGCCGTGCCACCGAGTCGCCGTGCTGCGGCTTGCCCGCGGCCTGGGTGAGGCGCGGGTCGACAGTGAGGACGGGCTCGGGCGCGGGGAACGCGATGCTTGGCCGGGGTCGTACGACGGGGACCGCGCCCGTCACCGTGGGCGGCGTGGACGGCATCGGCGGCGCGGGGACGACGGGCACAACCCCGGGCACGCTGTCCTCGGGCTCGGGCCCGGGCCCGGGCTCGGGCTGCGACCGCGGCGGGGCCGGGAGCGGCCTGGGCGTGGTGTCACCGGTGAACGGCGGTGCGGTGACGGTTGTGCGGGGCTGCGGTGCGGCGACCTCGGGGCCCGGGCCGGGCTCCTGCGGCACCGGGCCCGGCTCCGGGCGGGGCGCGGCAACCCCCGTCGCCGATGCGGGAGTCCTGGCCTCCGGCTTCTCCTGTGGCTTCGGCGCGGGGGCTTTGTCGGGTTGCCTGGGCGTCCTGGCCGGTGATGTGCGGCGGACCGTCCCCGGGTTGCGGCGCGTCTCGTCGGGGCGGCGTACCGGCAGGGGGGACTTGGCCGGGTCCTGGTTCGTGCTGTCGCTGCGGGTGGGTTCCACGGGGGTCACCACGTCTGCCGGGCCGCAGCCCGGATCGGCACCAGCGGACCAGTCATTCTCGCCCCCACGTCGAACATCATCGGCAGACCCCCGGGATCAGGCCACATCGCCTTCGCTTGAGCCCTCTGCGGCCCCCGTGGCCCCCTGCGGACCACCGGACGCGAAAGCCTATCCTCCCTCACCCGGCGCCCGGATCAGGGGCGCGGCGGTCGGCCGGACCGCGCGGGCCCGGGGAGCGCGTGGACGTGCCGGGCGCCCGGGTGGCCACCGGAACCGGTCGGCCGTCCGCTGCCCCCTGTCGGCGGCGCCCGCGCGGTTCTACCCTGACTGTGCCTCACCGGGCTTCGAGGGGGAGTCGCATGAGCGATGGCATCGAGCGCACCCACGACGACGGCCGCCGGGCGAGCCCGCCGGGGGGCGGGGAGCGCCTCGCCGACTGGGCGGACGGCCGACTCGGCCTCTACCAGCTCGCCAAGACCCAGATGCGCAAGATCTTCCCGGACCACTGGTCCTTCATGTTCGGCGAGATCTGCCTCTACAGCTTCCTCATCCTCATCCTCACCGGCGTCTATCTGACCCTCTTCTTCGAGCCCAGCAACGCCGAGGTCGTCTACAACGGCTCGTACGAACCGCTCAAGGGCGTCCTCGTGACCCGGGCGTACGAGTCGACGGTCGACATCAGCATGGAGGTGCGCGGCGGTCTGCTCATCCGGCAGATGCACCACTGGGCCGCGCTGGTCTTCGTCGCCGCGATGCTCGCGCACATGATGCGGGTCTTCTTCACGGGCGCGTTCCGCAAGCCGCGTGAGGCCAACTGGCTTTTCGGCTGGACCCTGTTGATGCTCGGCATCATCACCGGACTCACCGGCTACTCGCTCCCCGACGACCTGCTCTCCGGCACGGGTCTGCGCTTCGCGCAGGGCGCCATCCTGTCCGTGCCGGTCGTCGGGACGTATCTGTCGTTCTTCCTCTTCGGCGGCGAGTTCCCCGGGGAGGACTTCATCGCCCGGCTGTACCCGGTCCACATCCTGCTGCTGCCGGGCATCATGCTGGGCCTGGTGGCGGCCCATCTGATCCTGGTCTTCTACCACAAGCACACCCAGTTCGCGGGCCCGGGCCGCACCGAGAAGAACGTGGTGGGCGCGCCGTTCCTGCCCATCTACGTGGCCAAGGCGGGCGGCTTCTTCTTCCTGGTCTTCGGCGTCCTCGCGCTCATGGGGGCGGTCGCGACGGTCAACCCCGTGTGGGCCTTCGGCCCGTACCGGACGGACCTCGTCACGACGGGCGCCCAGCCCGACTGGTACCTCGGCTTCTCCGAGGGGCTGATCCGGGTGATGCCGGGATGGGAGATCAACGCCTGGGGGCACACGCTGCAACTGGGTGTCTTCCTCCCGTTCCTGCTGTTCCCGCTGGTCATGACGTTGATCGCGGTGTATCCGTTCATCGAGGCATGGGTCACGGGCGACAAGCGCGAGCACCACATCGCGGACCGCCCGCGCAACCGGCCCGTCAGGACGGGACTCGGTGTCGCCTGGCTGGCGCTGTACGCGGTACTCCTCGTCGGGGGCGGCAACGACATCGTGGCCCTGAACCTGCATCTGTCCATCAACGCCATCACCTGGGCCGTGCGGATCGGCGTGTTCGTCGTCCCGGTGCTCGCCTTCGTCGTCACCAGGCGCGTGTGCAACGGACTTCAGCGCCGTGACCGCGACAAGGCCCTGCACGGCCGCGAGTCCGGGACCATCAAGCGGCTGCCGCACGGCGAGTACATCGAGGTCCACGAACCGCTCACGCGCGCCGAGTTGTACACCCTCAACTGCCATGAGCAGCCCGTTCCGTACGAGTTGGGGCCGCCGGTCGACGCGAACGGGGTGGCGCGGAAGTTCACCGTGCGGCAGCGGGTGCGGGCGCGGCTCGCCAAGGCGATGTTCGGTCCTGGCACGTACGTGCCGAAGGCGACCGCCGAGGAGTACCGGGCGCTGCACGCCGGGTGGCACGAGTCCGAGCGGGACCCGTCCGCGCGCTGACGACGCCCAGGCGCCTGTCGCTCCCGCGGCTCCGCTGCTACCTTCGCACCTAACAAATGTTTGGTCGGAAGGTGGCGGAGTCGCTGATGCCTGTCTCCCTCTCGTTCGCGGAAGCCGCGGAACGCTCGCAGAGCGCTCCGACCGGCAAGGCGATCGCCGTCGTCGACGTCGACTACGCGCCGGTCAACGCCCTCCCGGTGCAGGGCTGGTACGACCTCGCCGACACCGTGCGCGCGGCGGGCCGCGACCCGGAGGTGCGCTGCGTCGTCCTCACCGCCGCCGGTCGCGGGTTCAACGCGGGCGTCGACATCAAGGAGATGCAGCGCGACAGCGGCCACGCGGCGCTGATCGGCGCGAACCGGGGCTGCGCCGCGGCGTTCGCCGCCGTGTACGAGTGCGAGGTACCCGTCGTCGCCGCCGTGCAGGGCTTCTGCCTCGGCGGCGGGATCGGGCTCGTCGGCAACGCCGACGCGATCGTGGCGAGCGACGACGCCACGTTCGGTCTGCCCGAGCTGGACCGGGGCGCGCTCGGCGCCGCCACCCACCTGGCCCGGCTGGTCCCGCAACACCTGATGCGCGCCCTCTACTACACCTCGCGGACCGTGACCGCCGCCGAACTGCACGCGCACGGCTCGGTGTGGAAAGTCGTCCCGCGCGACGAACTGCGCGCCTGCGCCGTTCAGTTGGCGTCGGAGATCGCCCGCAAGGACGGCTCCCTGCTGCGCCTCGCCAAGGCCGCGCTCAACGGCATCGACCCCGTCGACGTACGCCGCAGCTACCGCTTCGAGCAGGGCTTCACCTTCGAGGCCAACCTCAGCGGCGTCGCCGACCGGGTCCGCTCCACCTTCGGCGCCCCGCAGCAGGAGGCGAGGTGAGCGGCGACGGGGCCGGCCGGCCCGACAAGGTGCTGACCGCCGACGACGTGGCCGCGCGCCTGCGCAGCGGCATGACGCTCGGCATCGGCGGCTGGGGCTCGCGCCGCAAACCGATGGCGCTCGTGCGGGCGGTGCTGCGCAGCGACCTCACGGACCTGACCGTCGTCTCCTACGCGGGCCCGGACGTGGGCCTGCTCGCCGCCGCGGGCAAGCTGCGCAAGGTGGTGGCGCCCTTCGCCACGCTCGACTCCATCCCCCTGGAGCCGCACTTCCGCGCCGCGCGCGAGCAGGGCCGCATCGAGCTGGCGGAGATCGACGAGGCGATGTTCATGTGGGGACTGCGCGCCGCCGCCAACCGGCTGCCGTTCCTGCCGGTGCGGGCGGGCCTCGGTTCGGACGTCATGCGCGTCAACCCCGGCCTGCGCACGGTCACCTCGCCGTACGAGGACGGGGAGACGTTCGTCGCGATGCCCGCGCTGCGCCTGGACGCCGCCCTCGTCCACATGAACCGCGCGGACCGGTCGGGAAACGGCCAGTACCTGGGGCCCGACCCGTACTTCGACGACCTGTTCTGCGCGGCGGCCCAGGAGGCGTACGTCTCCTGCGAACGTGTGGTGGGCGGCGCCGACCTCGCCAAGGGCGGCCCCGCGCAGTCGCTGCTGATCAAGCGGCATCTGGTCACCGGTGTCGTCGAGGCGCCGAACGGGGCGCACTTCACGTCCTGCGCGCCCGACCACGGCCGGGACGAGGCGTTCCAGAAGCTGTACGCGACGACGCCGTTCGCCGAGCTGCGCGCCCGGTTCCTCGACGGGGACGAGGAGGCGTACCAGGCCGCGGTCGAGGTCTGGCGCCGTGCGCGGGACGGCGGGCAGGGTCGATGAGCGCCACGGCGGGCGACGCCGCGGCCGGGCTCGTGACCCGCGCCGACCACTGTGTGATCGCCTGCGCGGAGGCATGGCGCGGCAGCGGGGAGCTACTGGCGAGCCCGATGGGTCTGATCCCCGGCATCGGGGCGCGGCTCGCCCGCCGCACGTTCGCGCCCGGGCTGCTGCTGACGGACGGCGAGGCCACGCTGATCGGCCCCGACGGGGAGCCCGAGGGCTGGCTGCCCTACCGCCAGCACCTGGAGCTCGTGACGGGCGGGCGTCGGCACGTGATGATGGGCGCGAGCCAGCTCGACCGGTTCGGCAACCAGAACATCTCCTGCGTCGGTGACCGGCACCGGCCCACCCGCCAGTTGCTCGGGGTGCGCGGAGCTCCCGTCAACACCCTGAACAACCCGACGAGTTACTGGGTGCCGAAACACTCCCGTCGGGTCTTCGTGCCCACGGTCGACATGGTGTGCGGCGTCGGCTACGACAGCGCCGCCGCGGCCGGGCCCTCCGCGACCCGCTTCCATCACCTGCCCCGCGTCGTCACGAACCTCGCCGTACTCGACTTCGACACCCCGGACCACACGATGCGGCTCGCCTCCCTGCACCCCGGGGTCACGGTCGAGGAGGTCCGCGAGGCGACCGGGTTCGAGCTGGCCCTGCCCGGCGAGATCCCGTACACCCGCGCGCCGAGCGCACATGAACTCCACTTGATCCGGACCGAGTTGGACCCTGACGGGTCGCGTCTGCGCGAGGTGCCCGGGTGAGCGGTGGCACCGGGGCGGCAGGCCCGTCGGACGCCGTGTTCAGCACGGCGCTCACCGAACTCACCGGCGTGCGCCACCCGATCGTGCAGACCGGCATGGGCTGGGTCGCCGGGCCCCGGCTCGTGTCGGCGTCCGCCAACGCCGGAGCCCTCGGCGTGCTCGCCTCCGCGACGATGACCACCGCCCGGCTCCGGTCGGCCGTACGGGAGGTGAAGAACCGCACGGACCAGCCCTTCGGGGTCAACCTGCGGGCCGACGCGGGGGACGCGCGCGAACGCGTCCGCGTCATCGTCGACGAAGGCGTGAAAGTGGCCTCCTTCGCCCTCGCCCCCACCAAGGACCTGATCGCCGAGCTGAAGGACGCGGGCGTCGTCGTCATCCCCTCCGTCGGGGCGCGCCGGCACGCGGAGAAGGTCGCGGCGTGGGGCGCGGACGCGGTCGTCGTGCAGGGCGGCGAGGGCGGCGGCCACACGGGCGAGGTGGCCACCACCGTGCTGCTCCCGCAGGTCGTGGACGCCGTCGACATCCCCGTGATCGCCGCGGGCGGTTTCCACGACGGCCGCGGCCTCGTCGCGGCGCTCGCCTACGGGGCCGCGGGCATCGCCATGGGCACCCGCTTCCTGCTCACCTCCGACTCGACCGTGCCCGACGCCGTGAAGGCCCGCTACCTCGCCGCGGGCGTCACGGACATCACCGTCACCACCGCCGTCGACGGGCTCCCGCACCGCATGCTGCGCAGCGAACTCGTCACCGCGCTCGAACGCTCCGGCCGGGCCGCCCGCCTGCTGCGCGCCGTGCGGCACGCCGCGGCGTTCCGCGAGGTGTCCGGCCTCGGCTGGACCCGGATGGTCCGCGACGGGCTCGCGATGCGGCACGGCAGGGAGCTGACCTGGAGCCAGGTGCTCCTCGCGGCCAACACGCCCATGATGCTGCGGTCCGCGATGGTGGACGGCGATCCGCGCGGCGGCGTCATGGCCTCCGGGCAGGTCGCCGGCCTCATCGACGACCTGCCCTCGTGCCGGGCGCTGGTGGACCGGATCATGACGGAGGCGGCCGGGACACTGGAGAGGCTGGGCGCGCCGCCTACAGGCGCTCGATGATCGTCACGTTGGCCTGGCCGCCGCCCTCGCACATCGTCTGGAGGCCGAACCGGCCGCCCGTGCGCTCCAGTTCGTGCAGCAGCGTCGTCATCAGCTTGACGCCCGTCGCGCCCAGGGGATGGCCGAGGGCGATCGCGCCACCGTTCACGTTCACCTTCGCCGGGTCGGCGCCGGTCTCCTTCAGCCAGGCGAGGACCACCGGGGCGAACGCCTCGTTGATCTCCACCAGATCGATGTCGTCGAGCGACATGCCGGTCTTCTTCAGTGCGTACGCCGTCGCGGGGATCGGCGCGGACAGCATCCGGATCGGGTCCTCGCCGCGTACGGAGAGGTGATGCACACGGGCGCGGGGCGTCAACCCGTGGTCCCGCAGGGCCCGTTCGGAGGCGAGGAGCATGGCCGCCGCGCCGTCCGACACCTGGGAGCTGCACGCCGCGGTGAGGGTGCCGCCCGCCACGACCGGGGCCAGCGACGCCATCTTCGCGAGGCTCGTGTCCCGGCGCGGCCCCTCGTCCACGGTGACATCACCGCAGGCGACCGTCTCGCGCGCGAAGCGCCCCTCGTCGATCGCCCGGACCGCCCGCCGGTGCGAGCGCAGCGCCCACTCCTCCATGGCGGGCCGCGAGATGTCCCACTTCTCGGCGATGAGCTGGGCGCCGTGGAACTGGTCGACCGGCCGTGTGCCGTAGCGGGCGCGCCAGCCCTCGCTGCCCGCGAAGGGGCCCTGCGTCAGGCCCAGCGGCTCGGCCGCCCGCCGCGAGGCGAACGCGATCGGGACGAGCGACATGTTCTGCGTGCCGCCCGCGACCACCAGGTCCTGGGTGCCGGACAGCACGCCCTGCGCCGCGAAGTGCACGGCCTGCTGCGAGGAACCGCACTGCCGGTCGACCGTGACCCCCGGCACCTCCTCGGGCAGCCCGGCCGCGAGCCACGCGGTGCGCGCGATGTCACCGGCCTGCGGGCCCACCGCGTCGAGGCAGCCGAACACGACGTCCTCCACGGCGGCCGGGTCGATCCCGGCGCGCCCCATGAGCGCCTTGAGGACGTGCGCGCCCAGATCGGCCGGGTGCACGGCGGACAGCCCGCCCCCGCGCCGGCCCACCGGGGTGCGCACGGCGTCCACGATGTACGCCTCGGGCATGGTCGCCTCCTGGTGTGGTCAGGGGATGAGGGCCTTTCAGGGGTGCCGGTCGCTGACGGAGAGCACCTCGCCCGTCAGGTACGAGGCATAGCCGCTGGCCAGGAAGACGATCACGTTGGCCACCTCCCACGGCTCGGCGTACCGGCCGAACGCCTCGCGCGAGGTCAGCTCCGCCAGGAGCTCGGGCGAGGTCACCTTCACCAGGTGCGGGTGCATGGCGAGGCTCGGCGAGACCGCGTTGACGCGGATGCCGTGCTCGGCCGCCTCGACGGACGCGCAGCGCGTCAGCGCCATCACCCCCGCCTTGGCGGCGGCGTAGTGCGCCTGCCCGGCCTGGGCGCGCCAGCCGAGCACGGAGGCGTTGTTGACGATGACGCCGCCCCGGCCCGCCTCCTTCATGAGCCGCAGCGCCGCGCGGGTGCAGCGGAAGGTGCCGGTCAGGGTCACGTTGATGACCTTCGCCCACTGCTCGTCGGTCATCTCGGTCAGCTCGGCGGTGCCGCCGAGGCCCGCGTTGTTCACGACGATGTCCAGGCGGCCGTGGACCTGCCCGGCCAGCGCGAACAACGCCCGTACCTGCTCCTCGTCGGTCACGTCGCAGCGGGCCCCCGCCACCCGGTCGGCGCCGAACTCCTCGGCGAGCGCCGCCACGGTCTCGTCCGTGCGGCGCGCGTGCGCGTCACCCACGACGACGCGCGCGCCCTCCTCAAGGAAGCGCCGGGCGGTGGCCCCGCCGATCCCCGCGCCGGCCGCCGCGGTGATCACGGCGGTGCGCCCGGCGAGCAGCCGGTGACCGGGTTCGTAGGGCGGCGGGCTGCTCATCCGGGTACCTCCCAGGGACCCTCGACGGGCGTCGGACCGGAGGCTAATCTACCAAACACTTGTTAGGTGGGAAGGGGTGCGGGCCCGATGGACCTGACGATCGACGCCGCGGACGCGGCGTTCCGGGAACAGGCGCGCACCTGGCTCGCCGCGCACGTGCCGGCGGAGCCGCTGCCCTCCCTGGAGACGGCGGAGGGCTTCGCCGCCCACCGGGCGTGGGAGCGCGAACTGGCCGCGGACCGCTGGTCCGTCGTCTCCTGGCCCGAGCGGTACGGCGGCCGGGGCGCGAGTCTCGTACGGTGGCTGCTGTTCGAGGAGGCCTACTACGCGGCCGGGGCGCCCGGCCGGGTCTCGCAGAACGGCATCCACCTGCTCGCGCCGACCCTGTTCGACCACGGCACCGAGGAGCAGCGCGCCCGACTCCTGCCGCCCATGGCGAGCGGCGAGACCGTGTGGGCGCAGGCCTGGTCCGAGCCGGAGGCGGGGTCGGACCTCGCCGCGCTCCGGTCGACCGCCACGCCCACGACGGGAGGCTGGCTGCTCAACGGGCAGAAGGCGTGGTCCTCGCGCGCGGCCTTCGCCGACCGGGCCTTCGGCCTCTTCCGGAGCGATCCGGCCACCGCGGGGACCGACAAGCCGCACCGAGGACTCACCTCCCTCATGTTCGACCTGCGGGCACCGGGCGTCACCGTCCGGCCCGTCGCGCGCCTCGACGGCAAACCCGCCTTCGCCGAACTCTTCCTCGACGACGTGTTCGTCCCCGACGCCGACGTCATCGGCGCGCCCGGGCAGGGCTGGCGCATCGCCATGTCGGCGACCGGCGCCGAACGCGGCCTGACCCTGCGCTCGCCGGGCCGCTTCCTGGCGAGCGCGGAGCGGCTGGCCGGGCAGTGGCACAAGGAGGGCGACCCCGCCGACAGCGCCCTGCGGGACCGGGTCGCCGACGCCGTGATCGGCGCCCGCGCCTACGAGCTGTTCACCTGGGCCCACGCCTCCCGCGCCCTCGACGGCCAGGACCTCGGCGCCGAGTCCAGCCTGAACAAGGTCTTCTGGTCGGAGTACGACGTGGCGCTGCACGAGACGGCCCTCGAACTGGAAGGGCGCGAAGGGGAGTTGGCGGCGGGCCGTTGGGCGGAAGGCTATGTCTTCTCCCTGGCCGGACCGATCTACGCAGGCACCAACGAGATCCAGCGGGACGTCATCGCCGAACGGCTGCTCGGACTGCCGAAAGGGAGGCGCTGATGCGTTTCCTGCTCGACACCGAACAACGGGAGTTCGGCCGCACCCTCGCCGCGCTGCTCGGCGCCACGGACGTCCCCGCGGCGGCGCGCGCCTGGGCCGGGGGCGAACCCGCGTCCGCCCGCGCCCTGTGGCGCCGCGTCGCCGACACCGGCCTGGTCACGCTCGCCGTCCCCGAGGAGTGCGACGGCGTCGGGGAGCGGCCCGTCGAACTGGCTGTCGCCTTCGAGGAGTTGGGCCGCCATGCCGTACCGGGCCCGTACGTGGAGACGGTGGCGGCGGCGGCCCTGTGCGCGGCGCTCGCGGGCACCGGCGCGACCAAGGACCTCCTGCGCGGCCTGCTCACCGGCGATGCCCTGGCCACGCTCGGCGTGCCGGGGGGCGGGCCGTACCTCCTGGACGCCGACGCCGCCGACACGCTCCTCGTGGTCGACGCCGGCAACGCCCCGGCCGATCCCTGGACCCTGCGCTCCGCGCCCGGCCACGGCCCCGTCCACCCCGGCCTCGACGCGGCCCGCCGCCACGCGCGGCCCCTGCCGGGCGGCGACGTCCTGGCCACCGGGCGGGCCGTACGGGAAGCGGCTGCGCACGCGGCGGCCCTGGCCCGCCTCGCCACCGCCGCCCAGGCCCTCGGGGTCGGCCGGGCCCTGCTGGAGCGGACCGTGGACCACGTGCGGCGGCGCACCCAGTTCGGGACGCCGGTCGGCGCGTTCCAGGCCGTCAAACACCGGCTGGCCGACACCCTCGTCGCCCTGGAGTTCGCCCGCCCGCTGGTGCTCGGCGCTGCCCTGACGATGCGCCCGGCGGACCTGGCCGCCGCCAAGGTGGCCGCGGGCGAGGCCGCGTACACCGCCGCGCGCACGGCGCTGCAACTGCACGGCGCCCTCGGCTACACCGCCGAGTTCGACCTCAGCCTGTGGCTGATGAAGGCGCGGGCGCTGCGCGGCGCGTGGGGCACGCCGGGCGAGTGCCGGGCCCAGGTGCTCGCCGCGCGGGACGGGTCAGCGGCCTGTGGCCGCGTACGCCCAGAAGTCCCGCATGACCGGGGGCAGCGGTGAGGGGCCGGTGAGGGAGAGCTGGGTCATGAGGACGGTGACCGTGCCCGTCGACGGCGTCAGGTGCGCCGCCGTGCCGGTGCCGCCGATCCATCCGTAGCGGCCCGGCACGTTCCACGGGTCGCGGCGCTCCACGTCCACGGAACCGCCGAAGCCCCAGCCCGACCCCACCGTGAACACCTCGCTCGCGGCGCGCTGGGCCGCGGTCAGGTGGTCCGTCGTCATCAGGCGCACCGACTCGGCGGACAGCACGGACCCGCCACCGCCCAGCAGCATGCGGGCGAACGTCCACCAGTCGTCGACCGTGGAGGCGAGCCCGCCCGCGCCGGAGGGGAACGCGGGCGGGCCGCTCCACTGGCCGTCGACGGTGTCGACGCGCTCGGCGCCGCCGTCGGCCGTGGGTACGTAGGAACTGGTGAAGCGGGAGCGCTTGGCGGCCGGAACCTCGAAGGCGGTGTCGCGCATGCCCAGCGGCTCGAAGATCCGCTCGGCGAAGAAGTCCGGCAGCGACCGGCCGGCCACCCGCGAGACCAGGGCGCCCTGGATGTCGGAGCACGTGTTGTAGAGCCACGCCTCGCCCGGCTGGTGCAGCAGGGGGATACGGCCGAGGGCGGCGAGCCAGGTGTCCGGCTCCGGCAGGCGCTGCGGCCCGTGCGGGTCCATCAGCGCGAACAGCGGGCGCACGGCGGGCAGCGAGAAGTCGGACGGATAGCCCCAGCCCGCCCGGGACGTCAGCAGGTCCTCCACGGTGATCGGACGGAGCGCGGGCACGACGTCGTCGATCGGGCCCGCCGGGTCGCGCACGACGTCCGGCGCGGCCAGCTCGGGCAGCCAGTGCCCGATCGGTGAGTCGAGGGCGATACGGCCCTCGTCCACCAGGATCATCACCGCCGCCGCCGTGATCGGCTTGGTGAGGGAGGCGATGCGGAAGATCGAGTCCCGGGCGAGCGGTGTCGTGCCCTCGGTGTCGGTGTACCCGACGGCCGCCACCTCCACGCGGTCGCCGTGGGCCACCAGACCCACGGCTCCCGGCACCGGCCCCTTGGTGACATGGGGCAGCAGAACATCACGCACAGTGGTCTCGGACATCGGGGTCACCCTCCAGGACAGGCACGGCAGGCGTCGTGCGTACGAGAAGGGTGACCGCCGGACCGCTCTCAACTCATCGGTTCGCCGTCCCACAGCGTGTCGTGGGCGCGGTGCGCGCCCGTCAGCCCGTCGGTGAAGAACCGCTCGTAGTACTCGCCCTCCACATGGTGGGCCTGGAGCCAGATCCCGGGCACGTGGATGGCGTCCGTGTGCGCGGGGAAACGGCGGTGCGTGGCCAGGATGTACGTACAGATGTCGCGGGCGCACTCGATGACCCGCTCGTCGTACGCGCTGGCCTCGGCGAGGTAGCGCTGTCCGTAGTCCTCCTTGTAGATGCGGGCGAAGACGTCCTTGTCGCCGTACGTGCCACCGGCGCCGAACTTCGACTCGACGATCGCGTCGACCGCGTCCGACATGGAGGCGTGCGCGGGCGGGCAGGCCGCCGCGATCAGGGGCTCACCGGTCGCCGGGTCGGTCAGGCCCACCGGCTGCGAGCGCAGCGTGGCGTACTTGGGCAGCGGTACGTGCCAGCGCCACAGGTCCGCCAGGCGCCAGCGCGGCGTGACGAACGTGAAGCCGAGCATCCGCCCGTACACCTTGCTGAACTTCGGGTCGCCGAGCGCTATCTGCGGGTTGAGCGAGGCGTGGATCCAGGCGCCGAGCCCCATCGCCTCCGCCGTCAGCATGACCGTCTGGAGCAGCAGGTCCGCCTCGATCTGGGTGCGCATCGGGCCGAGCGCGCCGAGCGGCAGCTTCAGGTCCTTGTTGAGGAACCCGTTGGCCATCCACTTCTTCACGCCCGCCGGGCGGTACAGATTGCGGTCGTCGACGAAGGTGGGCCGCGCGCCGTCCGGCTGGGTCAGCAGATACATCAGCGCGTTGATGTACTGGTGCGACAGGTCGACCACCGGGAACAGGACGGTCGTGCCCGGCAGATTGGACAGGAAGCGGTTCGAGTCCAGGTAGGCGGGGAAGTCCCGCAGCCCCTCGGCCACGTCGAGCCGGTGGTCCAGGATCTTGACCTTGGTCCGCCGGGCCCGCTCGATCAGGGTCCGCGCGTCGAACGGTTCCTGCGGCGCCGCGGGCAGCCTGCGCAGGAAGTACGTCCCCTCGTCGTTGATCAGGAAGAAGTACGTGCCCTGCGCGTTGTCGGGGCTGCCCGCCGTGCGGCCCGTCATCGTCAGGTTCGGCTTGGCCATGATGGGCTTGTGGTCGCGCGGGTCCTCGAACGGGCGGTCCGGCATGGTCAGGCCGGTCGAGCCGGTGACGGCGATCAGCACCGCCTCCTCCAGCTCGGTCAGCGGCTCCGCCTTGTGCGGCGACTCGTAGCTCATCGACCCGGCCGGCACCGACGCGCCCCGGGAGACCCGGTGGGTGCGCCGCCGCCAGACCGTCTCCAGGAACGGGCGGGCGAGCAGATCGTCGAGCCCCCGGTGGCCCGAGCCGCCCGAGCCCGCGTCAGCCGACGTCATCGTGGTGTCCTCCGTTGCCGCTGGGCGACACCGGCCGCCAGGGTGCGAACGCGCTCGCCTCGCGCGGCATCAGGCTCGCCAGCTCCGGGCAGTGCCGCAGCACGACGGACTTCATGCCGCCCTTCTCCACCCAGTCGATCCCGAGCGGCGTGTAGATCTCCGGGCGGTAGTCGACGGTGAGGAACCGGTCGCTCTGGAGCCGCCGCGTCGCCATCAGGATGAAGATGCGGAACGCGGTGTCCGAGAACCCGAAGCCGGTCGGTGGGTTCTCCGCGAACAGACCGACGACCGTGTCGATCTCGTCGACCGTGCGGTACACCTCCTTCATTCGCGCCAGCGTCTCCGGCTCCTGGGTGAGGTCCTCGAAGCGGCGGATGCGCTCCTTGTGCAGCCCCGCGCGGAAGTCGTTGTACCGCGGCACCCCGCGCCTGCGGGTGCGGACCAGGTCGACCACCGACAGGTCGATGATCTCGCCGTCGCGCTGGAAGCGCTGGAGCGACTTCGGGTAGTTGTGCAGCGTGATCGCGCCCGGGTGGGCGATGCCGAACGAGTACAGGGTGTTGGCCAGCCCGGTCTTGCGGATCTGGCTCTCCGCCGCCGCGCCCTGGATGTCGTGGAAGCCGACGGTCTCCAGACGCTGCCCGAAGTGGTGCTCGCGCAGCTCGTAGTCGTCCGGGATCAGCGGGTGCATCCGGTAGACGGTGACGAAGTCCTCGGTCAGCGAGTAGGGCGCCCCGTGGTGGTCGGGGAGCGTCTTCGGGATGCCGGTCAGCGAGTGCGCCTCCAGGAGCCAGAGGCCGAGCTGGTTGAGCCAGTTCCTGGGCGGGCCCTCCCAGTTGGTGCGCAGCCCGATGTCGATCGCCTTCGTCGCGAGGATCGCCGGGGTCCACTCCACGGTGTGGATCTTCGCGATGAGCGCCGAGACGACCAGCCGGGCCGTGTGGTAGATCCGGTCCTCGCTCATCGACGGGTACTCGGCGCGCAGCGCGTCGCAGACCGCGTTGTGCTCGCGGGCGAACAGCGTGTGCATGGAGCTGAGCCCCATCCACCAGTTGTCCCTGAAGCCGGTGATCGGGATGCCGCCGCGGTCGATCGGGATGTGCCCGCCGTCGAGCAGCAGCCGCGCCCCGCCGTCCGGTTCCCGCAGGTGCTTCGCCGTGGCCTCGTCGCCGCCGTACACCTCCGACCCGTCCCACCAGTGCGAGGCGGTGTTCCCGAAGAGGATCGGCGGCCGGTCGCCGGGCAGCTCGATGCCCTCGTTCTCGGCGAACCGCATCAGGTTCTCCTGCGGGCCGCCCGGCGTGTTGGCCCACGTGCCGCCGCCCGGCGGCAGCGGCACCTCGACCGTCCTGCCGCCCTCGCCGTGGCGCCGGTGGTTCACCCAGTCGTGCACCTGGAACTGGATCCACGCCGCCGCGAGGATGTTCAGCGAGGTCGCGGGCACGAAGGTGTCCCGGGTCAGGAGCTGGCGGCTGACCGTCACCGGGTTCGGCGTGTCGAACAGGTCGGGCCGGTACACCGGCTTGAGGTTGCGGCCGAACGGGGCGCCGACCGCGCCCATCGTCGGCGCCGACAGATCGTTGTAGGTGCCGTCGTACGAGCGTGAGGTACGCAGCCGCTCGTCGACCGGGACCGGGACCGGCTCGGCCTTCGGCGGCGCCTCGGGCACATCGGTGTCGATGAGGTTGAACCGCCGCAGCACCTTGCGCAGGAACACCAGGTTGAGCAGGCTCGCCTCCAGCGGCAACCGGTGCCAGGGCACGACACGGTTCAGGGCCCGGAAGGCGTACGCGACCGGCGCGCCGAGGACACGGTTCCTGACCGGTTCCTCGGTGGTGAAGCGGATGTCGCCGCGCTGCGCGGCGCTCGCCCGGTAGGCGACCTTGCGGGCCCGGTTGATGTTGCCGAGCGGCCTGAAGTCCTCCGTCGTGTACCACGGGTTGAACGCCAGCTCCTCGACCCGCCGCGCCGCCGAACCGGCCTCGGCCGTCGAGATGTCCTGCCGCGGGATCGTCAGCCGCGCCACCACGACGGGCGGCGTGATCGCCTCCTGCCACTCGACGGAGCCGTCCTCGACGGGCGTGCGGCGCTCGTCGACGTAGCGCTGCACGCACAGGTCGAAGGCGACGTCGTCCCGGGACAGACGCCGGCCCAGCTCCGCGCGCAGGAAGTTCGGATCACGGCGGTCCGGGTGCGGCTCGACGCCCCCACCGGCCGCGGCGGGCCGGAACAGGTAGCGGACCGGGCCCGCCTGCGACCACAGGATCGCGCCGCGGCTCCAATAGGTCTCGCGCGCCAGGGTCTTGACGGTGTGCCGGGTCGCCGCGCGGACGTTGCGCCGCATCCGTTCGGCCGTGCCGAACCCCACCGCGAGCGGCAGCTTCACGAACAGCCCGAAGGCCTTCCGCAGCGGGGTGCGCGCACCGGCCATCGCCTTGGCGAACGCCACGAACTCGCGCGCGTCACGGGCGTGCGACACGGGGAAACTGGTCGCCATGAGGTCATGGCTCTCGTCGCCCGACACCTGGACGCGCACGGCGATGCCGTGCAGATCGGGCGCGCCGTCGGGGCCGCGCATCCCGCTGGCGTTGGAGAGCCGCACCGTCGCCGGGTAGTCGGCGCCCGGCTGGGCGAAGCCGGCGCGCAGAGCGTCCGGGAGGTCGTCGGAGAAGCGCAGCCGGGCGTTCTCCACGCCGAGCGCCGCCTTCGCGTGGAAGGCCCGCTCGTACCCGGGGGCGCCGGAGGCCCGCCGGTTCGCGACCTGCACCTTCATGATCTCTCGGGCGAGGCGTTCGAACACGAGGCGCTCGGCCTCGGGGCTCCCGCCCTCGTACCGCTCGTACTGTGCGAAGCGTTCGGTCTCGGCCATCGATTGCCGTCCCTGTCGTGTGCCGTGCGTCGGGAGGTCGTGCTCGGATGCGGAGGGGAAGGGGCCAGTGACGCTAGTGGCGCCGCGACATGCCCCGCAGCGCCCGTTCCCGCCATGTCCGCGACCCCGACCCGGGCCCGAACTCCCGTACGCTCTACGGGGTTTCGGCCTGTCAGGGGCACATGCCGGAATCGCTTCCGGCGCGCCGACGCACCGCGCGTCGCCCGCTCCCCACCCACCCCACCCGACGGCTCCGCCGATGGCCGGTCAGCGACGCCTTGACGACGCCCCGCCGCGGTGGTGTGCTCAGCAGCCCGCCCAGGGAGGTCCCATGCGGGACACGACCGCGCACGGCCCCACCTTCGCCGCACTGCGCCCCTTCAAGGAACCGACGTTCGTCGAGCCGGGACGGACGACCTTCCCCGTCTACCCCGACCTGCTCGACCGGCTCCTGGACGACAAGGGCCATCCCGACCCGGACGGCGTCCTTCCGCACGCCCTCGCGACCTGCTCGGCGTACGCGTACGCCGGGTTCGACCAGGGCGGCGACGCCCGGACGGTGGCCACGATGGCGACCCGCCTCGGACTGGCGGAGAACCGCTGCCGCCTCCTCGAACAGCGCGTCGACGCCCTCTACATCGCCTCGGCCGCCTACCTCATCCAGGACAAGGACCGCCGCGTCGCGATCCTCTGCTACCGCGGCACCCAGCCCGAGGACATCATCAGCATCCTCACCGACGCCGACGTGCACCCCGACACCCTCCGCGTCGACCTCGACGGCGTCCGCCACCCCGTGCACGCCGGGTTCTACCGCAACATGCGCGCCACCCGCCATCTCGTCCTGGAAGCCCTCGAACGGGCGGTGCGCGGCGAGTCCGTCGACCCCGAGGAACAGGGCACCAGGGGCGGCGGCCTCGAAGCGCTCTACATCACCGGCCACAGCCTGGGCGCGGCCATGGCGGCGCTCATGGCGGTCACCCTCGTCCACGAACCGCGCTACGCCCGCATCGCCCGCTGTCTGCGCGCCGTCTACACCTTCGGCCAGCCCATGCTGGGCGGCCCCGAACTGGCCCGCGCCTGCGAGGACGCCACCGACACCAACGGTACGCACCTGCTGCGCGACCGGCTGCTGCGCTACATCCACGACCGCGACATCGTGCCCGCCCTGCCGCCGCGCCCCGTGGGCCCCTACGCCGCGTTCGGCCGCGAGTTCCACTACCGCAGGCCCCGCGCGGGCCTGGACGCCCTGTTCGGGGCGGCGGCCGACACGGCGGCCGAGGCCGTCTCGGTCCCGGGCGACCTGCTCGCCGGCGCCAACCCGCTGCACCGCCTGCGCCGGATCGCCGAGGTCCCCGGCCGGGCCCGCGCCCGGGGCTGGGTCGAGCGCCGCGACCCGGCGCTGCCCTACGCCCAGATGGACAGCCTCGCGGGCCTCGCCGTCGTCGCCCCGCTCGCCTTCTTCGCGGCGCGGCTCGCGCTGACCCGGACGCTCCCCTTCAAGTACTCCTTCGAGGACCACGGTCCGGGCAACTACGTCAACGCGCTCGCGCCGGAAGGAGTGTTGAGCGAGTTCGGAGACGTGCGCTGAGACAGGCGCCGAGGGCCGCGCCGGGGTCAGGGGCGGGCCCGGTCCCGGCACAGCTCGAAGACCGGGAGCTCGGCCGGGGCGCCCGGCCGGAACGCGACGAGCGGGTCCGCCACCCACTGGCCCCCGGCGAGCCGCACCGTGCGCAGGGCCAGGGTGTGGTCGTCGCCCTCCCGGGCCACGAACACCTCGTTGTAGCCGTTGTGCTCGTCCGTCTCCCGGCTGCCGAGCGCGGGCGCCCCGGCGATCCGCGTCGTCCACGCCCGCGCGCCGCCGAGCAGCCGCTCGGCGGCCAGGAACCCCAGATGCGTGTGGCCGTGCAGGACCAGGGCCGTCTCGGCGGCGGTGAGGGCCGCCTTGGCCTGCCCCGCGTTGACGACACCCGAGTACGGGGCGATCTCCACCGAGGGCACGGGGGAGAGCGGATGGTGCAGGGCGGCGAGCGTGGTCCAGCCCCGGTCGGGCGCGAGCCGGTCCAGTACGCCGCGCGAGACGACACCAGGATCGATCCGCTCGAAATCCTGTATGAGCGCCGCCAGTTGAGCCTCGTCCAGGGTGTGGGAGAACTCCTCCTGGGCGGCCTCCAGCTTGTGCCGGTCCTCGTCGCGCGCCGCCTCGCCGCCCGACTCCGCGGAGCCGAGCAGCGCGATCCGCAGCCCCGCCTCCGGGTAGCGCACGTACAGGCGGCGCCTCTCGTGCCGGGGCTCCTGGAGGTCGGGGTGCGGAAACTCGGCGAAGGTCCGCGCGAACCACTCGTGCCGCGCCGCGGGCCGGGGATCGAGCGACAGGTCCCACGACACGTCGTGATTGCCGCCGACCAGGACGATGCGGGGATCGTCCGGGCGCAGATCCGGATGGTCCGCGAGCTTCTTGCCCGCGTCCCGCAGCCAGTTCAGCGCGAGGGTGCCGAAGGTGTCGTGCGGCCGGTTCACCAGATCGCCCGTGACGACCAGCAGATGCGGTGCGCGACCGAGTTCGCCGAGGCGCCGCAGATGCTCCAGATAGCTGTCCATGGGGGAGCCCGCACCCGCGAGGCAGGCCAGCCTGCGGCCCGCCTCGGTGACGTCCTTCGCGTCGACGTTGGACCGCAGGCTGCCGCCGTGGTGCAGGTCGGAGACGTGGTGGATGCGGAGCACGTCGGGCAGATGGCGGGCGAGCACCGGATCGGCGGCCGGGTCCGCGGCCCCGGCCCGCTGCTGCCCGGCCCCCTCACCGGCGTCGGCGACGGTCACCCCGGCCCGGTGCCAGCGATGGGCACGCAGCCGCGCACGGCCCGAGACCGAGGTGCCGTTGTGGAACCACTGCTCGACATAGGCGTGGTTCTGCACGGCCGCGTCGCAGGCAGCCCGGTCGAGCGCCTCGGCGTCCGCGCGCAGATCGGGCCGCGACTCCGCCGTGTGCAGGGCGAGTTCGAGGAGGAACGGGCTCTGGAGCCAGCCCGGGAAGCTCTCCCGCAGCAGCTCCGTCACGCGCGGCGCCCACCCCGGGGCGCGTCCGGCCATACGGGCGCACTCCTCGGGCGTGAGCGCGGGGGGCCGCACCACGTCCTTGGGGTGGTCGGCGCCCAGGTACGGGACGAGCAGCTCGTGTTCGGCCGGGGTGGCCAGCACCACGGGAACGATCCCGGCCGCCCGCGCCTGTTCCAGCCCCGCGGCGAGCACGGCGGGCTCGACGCCGAGGCCCCGCCCGTCCGCGGCGGAGAGCGCGGGCTCGTCGACGAACAGCACCGTCCCCGGCGCTGCCGCGGGGGCCGTACGGCGGCCGACGAGACAGCCGAGGCCCGCCCGGCGCACGGCCGCCTCACCGGACCGCAGATCGATCCGGCGCGCCCCGCCCGGCGCGTGCGCCCGCTCGGCCGCCTGGGCCAGCCAGCTCTTGCCCGCGCGCCGCGCCATCACGACCACCCAGGCGGTGCTGTTGGGTTGCCGCCCCTCGACCAGTGGGCGCGCCCACGCGGGAACCGCCCCGTCGGCGAAGCGGATGTCGAGGTCGTGGCGGTAGGCCTGGCTCGGCCGGAAGTCGGTCATCGTCGTCAGTCCCGTGATCCGTCAAGAAGGGTGCGAAGGGGGCGAGGGGGCGGGGCCACGGCGGCGGTCACGGCCGGGACTCCTCGTCGCGCAGCGAACTCTCGCTGTGCCCGATCCAGGCGAGGAACGGCCGGTCGGACAGCCACCGGTTGTCGTGCCGGAGCAGGCCCACCTCCCGCAGATCGTTGCGCTGGGCGCGGGCCGGCTCCACCGGTATGCCGCCGGGGTCGGCGAGCAGCGCGGCCCGCCCGGCGGGGCCGATCTCCTCCCAGCGGGCCCGGAAGTGGTGGTCCCACTCCACGATCAGGCGCTGCTCCACCAGCTCGGCGAGCGCCCGGTCGTCGCTGAGCGGGCGGACCTCGTTGGCCTGCGCCGCGCGGACCACCGCGTCACCGACGACCTGGAGGTAGAACGGCCAGGTGCCGACCAGGTCCAGGACGGCCTGCCCGGTCCGGTCGGGCGCGATGTTCACCCCCAGGTTCTCCGCCGTGCCGGTGAGGAACTTCAGGGCCGACTGGTCGTCCAGCGGGCCGAGGACGCGGGCGTTCACGTCGTTGCCGAAGCTGGAACCCGGTGCGGTCAGCGCCCAGCGCACCACCCGGTGCCAGTCCTTCTCGGTGCCCGTGTAGACGAACCAGGCCCCGGCCTGCCCCAGGTCGCGCAGCCACGAGACCACGCCCGGGTCGTAGTTGACGAGCCGCCCGATCTCGTCGAGCAGGAACGCCATCCGGTCGGAGCCCGAGCGCCTGCCCACCTTGTTGATCAGCCGTTGGGCCGCGCCCGGCCCGTGCAGCCTGCGGTCCAGGAGGTGCGCCAGCGCGTCCGGCGTGTCGACCTGCCCGCTCGACGGCAGCACCATGATCGGCTGGACGGCCGTCGCCCCGTCCGCGCGCAGCCGCCGCCACAGCTCCTCCAGGACCCAGGTCTTGCCCGCCCTGCGCGGCCCGAGCAGCGCCACCGAGGCGCCGGTGGCGTGCCGGTCGCGCAGCCAGGCCAGCTCCGCCTCGCGCCCCACCGGTCGCCCCTTGCCCGTGCCCACGTGGAACTGGTCGGCCACCAGCGGCAGGTCCTCGATCCGGAACGGGCGCTGACTGCCCTGCACCTCCGTGTCCCGGCCGCGCGCCTCGGCCGCGTACCGGGCCAGGGCGTCGGTCTGGCCCTGCCGCGTCGTCGGCCCCGGCAGCGTCGCGATCTGGAGCAGCCGCCCGCTCTCCGCGCTCAGCGCCCGCCCCGCGGGCTGCACCTCGGGGACGCGGCGCCGGGTCAGCCCCACCCCGGCGTACCAGTCGGGGTCCGGCAGGCGCAGCACCAGGAGCCGCTCGGTCAGCGAGACCAGGCGCCGGGTGCTCAGGATCTGGGCGCCGCCCGCGAGGACCGTGCAGACCCCGACCTGCGGGCCGCCGCGCAGCACCGCGTACAGATCGTCGACGGCACCGCCGCCGTCGGTGGAGCCCATGCTGGTCAAGAACTCCTCCCAGCCGTCCAGCAGGACGAGGAGGTAGTGCATGCGGCGCGGCCCCGCCACGGACTGCCGCTGCGCGCCGATGTCCGCGAAACCGCCGTGCGACAGCAGTTCCTGGCGTCGGCGCACGGTGGCGGTGAGCATGCCGAGCAGGCGCACCATGTGATCGGGGCGGCCCAGGTGCACGACGGCGCCGCAGTGCGGCAGTTCGGTCAGCGCCTGCAACGCGCCGTCGCCGCAGTCGATGCCGTACACGTGGATGTCCGCGGTGCTGTGCTGGCGGGCCACCGCCGCGGCGAGCGTGCGCAGGAACTGCGAGCGGCCCGTGCGGGGCGCGCCCACGATCCTGAGGTTGCCGTCCCGCGCGAGGTCGAGGATGGCGGGGCGCTGCGTCTGCTCCTCGGGCGCGTCCTCCAGGCCGAAGGCGAGGGGAGCGAGCCCCCGGCCGCGCAGCGGCGGCCGGATGTCGGTGAGCGGCAGGACCTCCTTGAGCGGCGGCGGCAGGGGGGTCGGCGGCGCCTCCACGGCGAGGAGTTCGGTGGCGCGGCACAGGGCGTCCACGAGCAGCGCGAGATCCGTCGTGCCGACCGAGTCCGGTTCGGCCCGCACGGTGAGCGGCGTCCGCGGCTGCGAACCGTACGGTGCGATCTCGTGCACGCCGACCGTCTCGCGTCCCGCGGGCCGGTACAGGCCGCCGACGCGGGCGGTCTGGACGAGCAGCGGGTCGGAGGTGCCGGTCCTGATCAGGGCGAGGCCGGGGGAGGACTTGGTGAGCTGGGCGGCGTCCGGCGCGTCGATGACGTCCTGGCTCTCGCCCGGGTCCAGGAGCCGCAGGGCGACCCGCAGATTGGTCAGGGCGCGGATCTCGGGGCTGACCACCCCGGACGGGCGTTGTGTGGCGCAGACGAGGTGCACCCCCAGGGAGCGTCCGCGCCGCGCGATGTCGACCAGAGCGGACAGGAACTCGGGTTCCTCGGCGGCCAGCGAGGCGAACTCGTCCATGACGATGACGAGCCGGGGCAGCGGCGGCGGCAGCGGCTCGGGGCCCTCCGGTTCCCCGTCGCGCAGATCCGCGTACGCGTGGATGTCCTTGACGTGCGCTTCCAGGAGCCGCCGCTCGCGGCGGCGCAGTTCGGCGCCGAGCCCTTCGAGGACCCGGTCGCCGAGGCCGGGCCCCACATCGCTGACGACGGCCACGGTGTGCGGCAGCCGCACCAGGTCGCGGAAGGCCGCGCTGCCCTTGTGGTCGACGAGCATGAACGTCATCTCGTCCGGCCGGTTGGCCACGGCGAGCGAGGCGATCCACGTGCACAGGAACTCCGTCTTGCCGGACCCGGTGGTCCCGGCGACCAGCGCGTGCGGCCCGTCCCTGAGCAGGTCGAGGGCGACGGGAGTCGGCGTGGAGCGCCCGATCAGCGCCTCGGTGCCGCGCGGCGAGGCCTCCCAGCGCGCGGCGATCTCCCGGGGATCGGGCGTGCCCAGCCCGATCAGGTCCAGGAGGCGGTGGGGTTGCGGGCGCAGGTCGTCGGCGGCGGCGTCCCGCAGCGGTGCGACGGCCCGCGCCATGCGGTCGAGCCAGTCGTCGGACACGGTGTCGGCGATCCCCGTGAGGACGGCGTCCCCGCCCGCGGTGAGCGTGAAGGCGGTGGCCGACGGCGCCCCCGCCACGGCCCGCGGCGGGATCTGCTCGACCTCGACGACGGCCGCGCACTCCTGGGGCAGCGACCTGCTGTCCGGGGCCAGGCAGATGGCGAACACCCCGGCGCCGGGGCCCTCGCGCAGCAACTGCGACGCGCCGGGCAGCGAGCTGAGCGGGCGGGCGCCGTCCAGGACCAGCACCAGATTGCGGCGGGTGCCGTCCGCGTACGGCACCGGCCCGCGCTGCCGCTCGCGCAGCGTCGTCAGCGCCTCGGAGACCTGGCGGTGGTGGCCGGTGCTGTCGCAACTGATGCGGGGCGGGCTCTCCCCGTCGTACGAACGCAGCCCTGGCAGCCACCGGGCGAACCGCCAGTCGGCGGCGCCGGAGGGCGTCGTGAGCACGCGCACGCCGACATCGGCCGGGCTGTGCTCCAGGGCGACCTGCGCGACCAGCCAGGCGGCGACGCGCCGGGTCGCCTGGGTGGGCCCGGCGATGCCGAGGACGCCGGTGGTCGGCAGGTCGATCGGCACGGGCACCGCGTACGGCCCCGCGCCGGTGACCCCGAGCCGCAGCCGCAGATGGTCGCCGTCGGTGATCCGGCGCTCCCAGAGCCGGGCCGTCTCGCCGTAGCACCCGCTCAGGATGCCGGCCGGTCCCGGGACCAGGTACTCCGTGTACGCCTGGTGCTGTTCGCGCGCCCGCTTCATGGTCCGGCGCATCCGGAACCGTCCCGACACCCCGCGGGTGAGGGCCCGTTCGAGTTCGGCGGACAGCTCGTGCGGCAGCATCCGGGGAGGCTTGCGGAACATCAGGGTGCCCTCGCTCCCCGGCGCCAGCAGCTCCTGCGGGAGGTCCGTGAAGTCAGGCCCGGCCGCCTCCGACGGAGCCGGGGACCGGTCGAGCCAGACCGTGCAGCCGTCCCGCAGCGGCGACTCGTCGAGCGAGACGTCGAGTGCCACCTCGGCCGCCTCGCGCCCGTCGCGCAGGCACAGGGACGACACCTCCGCGAGCCCGCACATCCGGCCCAGCGCCCGCGCGACCGCCCGCACCGGCGTGTCCCCGGCCGCCGCCACCACGACGTCCCGCTCCCCGCCGTCCGGCGCGACCACCGTGAAGATGCGCCCCATGCCCCTCGCCCCCGTCCGAAGATCAGGCCCCCGCGGGCGGCCCCGGCGCGGGGCCGGGTGCCGTCGTCTGTGCCCTCAACTGCTGCTCGCTCGCGGCGAACTCGGTCAGCCAGTGCGCGGTCTCGCCCTCGACCTCGCGGTGCACGGCCGCGACCAGCGCGCCGATCAGATCCATCCGCTGCTCAAGCTGCTCCGGCGTGATCCCCTCCGCCGAGCCGTCGCGCAGCTCCTCGCGCGACCAGGCGAGCCGGAACTCGCTCAGCTTCGTGCGCAGCGCCTGCGCCGCCGCCATGTCCCGCATCCACGCGGCGGAGAGCCCGAAGAAGTGGTCGAAGCCCTTGCACCCGGCGGCCAGGGCCAGCAGGACGTACCCCAGCGCCTGCGGCGGGCCGCCCTGCAGCGAACCCGCGAGGGGGACGGCCGTGCCCGCTATGGCCAGCAGGATCGTCAGGCCGCGGATGAAGCGGGAGCCCTGCCGCTTGCGGCGCCGGTCGCGCAGGTACCAGTCGACCGTGTTCTCCGCCTCCTGCTCGGCCCAGGCGCGGATCGCCAGGAGGGCGTCGCGCCGCGCCCGCGGGGTGCCGCCCGCGACCGCGGGGAACGGGCGGCTGCGCAGATCCCGCTCCGGACGCGCGCGGCCGTCACCCACTGTGTCATCGCTGATCCCCCGACGCAGCATCAACACCACCTGTACATAGGCGAGTTCACTCACTGTGAGCGTAACCGGTCGAGGTGCCCCCTGTCCCGGCTCCGGCCACTCACGCCCGCTGCCGCCGCACCAACTCGTGCAGCCGGCCGCCCGTGTCCGCCAGCAACTCCGCGGGCGTGCCCTGCTGCACGACGCGGCCGGCCGACATGACGACGACCCGGTCCGCGTCCAGGACCGTGGACAGGCGGTGGGCGATCACGACGCGGGTCGCGCGCAGCGCCCGCGTGCTGTCGATCACGATGCGCTGGGTCTCGTTGTCCAGCGCGCTCGTCGCCTCGTCGAAGAAGAGGACGCGCGGTCGGCGGATCAACGCCTGCGCGATCATGAGGCGTTGGCGCTGCCCGCCGGAGATCGCGCCGCCGCCCGCGATCATCGTGTGCAGCCCCATCGGCATCCGCCTGATGTCCTCCGCGAGGCCCGCCATCTCCGCCGCCGCCATCGCCTCCTCCTGCGTGAACGACTCGGCGCCGCAGATGCAGTCGAGGATCGAACCGGTCAGCGGCTGCGCGTTCTGGAGGACCACCCCGCACTGGCGCCGCACCGCCGCCTGGTCGAGCGCCGCGAGGTCCTGGCCGTCGTACAGGACGCTGCCGGACGTCGGGGCGTCGAAGCCGATGAGCAGCCGCAGCAGCGTCGACTTGCCGCAGCCGCTCTCGCCGACGACGGCCACGAACTCGCCGGGGCGGATCGCCAGCGACACGTCGTCCAGGACGAGCGGGCCGTCGTCGGTGTAGCGGAAGGACAGGCCGCGCGCCTCCAGGGCCCCGCTCAGCTCGCCCGGCTGGGTCGCGGAGCCGCGCACCTCGGGCTCCGCGTCGAGCACCGGCCTGATCTGCTCGTACATGGGCAGCACGGCGGCGGCCGAGACGAGCGCGCCCGTCAGTTGCGTCACGGACGTCAGGAGCATCGTCACCGAGGTGTTGAAGGTGAGGAACGCCGCCGCCGACAGGCTGCCCCGCGCGGGCCCCGCGAGCAGCATGAACATCACCAGCGAGCACAGCGGCAGATAGACGGCGTTGAGGACCGTCGTCACGTTCTTGATGCGGCCCGCCCGGCGCTGGAGGTCGCGGCTGAGCGCGAACTCCTTCGCCCAGGCCGCGTACGCGAAGCTCTCCGCGCCGGCGACCCGCAGCTTCGGCAGGCCGCGCAGCGTCTGGTAGGCCCGGTTGTTGAGCTTGTTGCCGAGCTCCACGAGCCGCCGCTGCCAGCGCAGTTCCCACAGTCCGAGCGTGAGGAAGATCCCGGCCACGAGCACCAGCATGCCGAGCGCCGCCAGCGCGAGCGGCACGCTGTAGAGGAGGAGCATCACCAGGTTCATCGCGCCGATCGTCACCGACTGCACGGCCACGGGCCCGACCCCGGACAGCAGTCTGCGGATCGCGCTGATCCCCATGGCCGCGCTCGCCAGCTCACCGGTGGAGCGCGCCGCGAAGAACCGTGTGGGCAGCCGCAGCAGCCGGTCCCACACCGCCGGTTGCAGGACGCTCTCCACGCGTCCCTCGACCCGCAGCACGGTCACGTTCTGGAGCAGCATGAAGACCGCCGACACGACGCTGGTGACCACCACCGCCAAGGAGACCTGGGTGATCAGGCTCGTCTGCGCGTTCGGTACGTACGTGCCGAGGACCTTGCCGGTCGCGACGGGCACGAGCGCGCCGAGCCCCACGGTCACCAGGCCCGCCAGCAGCAGCCTGCGCACGTCACGGGCGGCGGCGCGCAGGCTGAACCGCGCCAGCCGCCAGGGTGTCAGCCTGCCCTCCGGCAGCGGCCGGTAGAGCATCACGGCGCGTTCCTCGTAGTCCCGCGCGGTGTCCTCGTCGACGCGGGTGCCCCGCTCGGCGGAGCGGTGCACGGCCTCGTAGCCGCCGCGCCGCCACAGCAGCGCCACCGGCGCCCCCGACGCGGCGCGGAAGCCGACCAGCGGGCCCGTGTCCTGACGCCACCAGGCCCCGACGAGCCGGACGGGCCGGGTACGGATCCGCGAGGCGACCGCGATTCTGTCGACCGGGTCGATCCGGTCGCTGACCGCTCCGCCGCGCCCCGGCTCCACCAGATCGATGCCGCAGGCGTCCGCCACCAGCTTGCACGCGGCGTACGTCGCGTCGACCTCGCCCCGCGTTCCACGCGTCCGCCGCCCGCGCGGACCGATCGAGGCGAGCAGGGTGCGGTCGGCCTGCTCGCGGACGGCCTCGCCCGCGCGGATCCCGGCCGCCGCCCGGTCCTCGTGCGCGCTCTCCAGGCGTTCGATCCACCGGTCGAGCGTGGCCAGGAGCCGGTACTGCTGGTTCACCATCCGCTGCCACAGCGCGCCGTCCATCAGCAGATCGGCGGCGGCGTCGGCGGCGTACGCGGAGCCGTACCGCACGCTGCCCGGCGCGAGTTGGGGCCACAGCACGTCGTCGTCACCGGCGACGTCCTCGTCCGCGGACCGCCCGGCCCGGTCGCCCTGCTGGTTGAGGGGCGCCTCGAACAGCACCCGCTGCCCGCGCCCGACACCGAGCGCGAACGCCTCCTCCAGCAGGCTCCACGCCATGTCGTACGCGCCCTCGTGCGCGGGCGGCGTGTACGGCAGTTCGCGCAGCGGGATCCGGCGCAGCGCACAACCCGGGAGCGGCCTGCCGACCAAGGTGTGCTGGGTGCCCTCGACCGGGCCGAGCAGCAGCGTGCCCGGCTCCAGTCGGCCCAGGAAGTGCCAGTGCCCCTGGGCGTGGGCGTCCACCGCGAACAGGTCGAGCGCGCCGTCCACGACGAGCCACAGGACCTGCGGCCCTTCGAGGGACAGGCTGCGCAGGCCCGCGCAGTCGACGGGGGCGCCGAGCGCGCCGAACGCCGCCACCACCTGGTCCGAGGCGGCGTGCGGAACGAACTCCGGTTGCGTATAGGTCACGTCAGTGCTCCCTGACCAGCTCGGCGTAGGGTCCGCCGGCCGCGACGAGTTGCTCGTGGCGGCCCCGCTCGACGACCTGCCCGTGGTCGAGGACGACGATCTCGTCGCTGTCGCGCACGGTGCTCAGCCGGTGCGCGATGACCACGCAGGCGCAGCCGCGCCGCCGGATGTTGTCCATGACGACGCTCTCGGTCTCGGCGTCGAGCGCGCTCGTCACCTCGTCGAGGACGAGGATGCTGGGACGCCGCACGAGCGCCCGCGCGATCTCCAGACGCTGCCGCTGCCCACCCGAGAAGTTGCGGCCGTCCTGCTCGACGCGGCTGTGCAGCCCACCGGGCCGCCTGGCCACCACGTCGTACAGGCACGCGTCGCGCAGCGCGTCGGCGACGGCCTCGTCGGAGATCGACGGGTCCCACAGCGCCACGTTGTCGCGGACGGTGCCCTCGAAGAGGAAGACGTCCTGGTCGACGAAGGACACGGACGAGGCGAGGGCGCCGCGCGGGATGTCGTCCAGGCGCCGGTCGTCGATCCGGATGACGCCCTCCCAGGGCGTGTAGAGGCCCGAGATCAGCCGGGAGACCGTCGACTTGCCGCTGCCGGAGCCACCGACGAGCGCCACCTGCTGCCCGGGGCCGACCGTCAGCGAGAACCCGGACAGGAGCGGCTTGTCGAGCGGGCTGTAACCGAACGTGACGGAGTCGATCTCGACATTGCCCCTGAGCCGCCGTGTGCTGTGCACCGCCTCCGGGCGCGCGTACAGGGTGTCGACGGGAAAGTTCTCGACATCCTTCAGACGTGCCACGTCGGCGGCGAAGTCCTGGACGCGGCCCGCGACCCCGTTGAGCCGCGTGATCGGCGCGGTGAAGCGGGCCACCAGTGCCTGGAAGGCGACCAGCAGACCGACCGAGAGATGCCCCTCCACGGCGCGCAGCCCGCCGATCCACAGGATCAGCGCGCTGTTCAGCGTCGCGAGCGTCGGCGCGACGACACCGAGCCACGCGCTCGGCACCCCGAGCCGCTGCTGCTCCTCCAGCGTCGTCGCGTGCTGCCCCGCCCACCGCCGGAAGTACCCGTTCTCGCCCCCGGTCGCCTTCATCGTCTCGATGAGCTGAAGACCGGTGTACGAGGTGTTGGTGAGCCGCGCCGTGTCCGCCCGCAGCTTCTGCGTACGGGTCGCGCGCAGCCGCACGACGATCCGCATGGCCACCACGTTCAGCAGCGCGATACCGACCCCGACCATGGTGAGCTGCGGGTCGTACGTCCACAGCAGCGCCGCGTACAGCAGCACCACGACGCCGTCGACCCCGGCCGCCGTGAGATCGCGGGCCAGGGTCTCGGCGACCGCGTCGTTCGACTGGAGCCGCTGCACCAGGTCGGCCGGGCTGCGCTGCGCGAAGAACGTGACGGGCAGCCGCAGCAGGTGGCGGAAGAAGCGGGCGCTGCTCAGCGTCGAGGAGATGATCCGGCCGCGCAGCAGGTTCGCCTGTTGCAGCCAGGTGAGGACACCGGTGAGGGCCACCATGGCGCCCATCGACGCGAACAGCGCGCCGAGCAGCGAGGTCTGGTCGCCGATGAGGAACAGGTCGATGTACGTGCGGCTGAGCGCGGGCAGCGCCGCGCCCACGGCCACCAGCAGCAGGCTCGCGAGCAGGGCGGCGAGCATCGTGCCGGTCGTCCCGCGCAGCCGGCCCGGCAGGGCCCGCAGGACGCCCGGTCGGCGTCCGCCCGTGCGGAACCCGTCGCCCGGCTCCAGGACGAGGACCACCCCCGTGAAGCTGGTGTCGAAGTCCTCCATGGCGACGAACCTGCGGCCCTTGTCCGGATCGTTCAGGTGCACGCCGCGCCGCCCGAAGCGCCTCCCCATGCCGTCGTAGACGACGTAGTGGTTGAACTCCCAGAAGAGGATCGCGGGGCCCTGGACGTCGGCGAGCGCCGCGGGTTCCATCTGCATGCCCTTGGCGGTCATGCCGTAACCGCGGGCCGCCTTCAGCAGGTTGCTGGCGCGCGAGCCGTCGCGCGAGACACCGCACGCGATGCGCAGCTCCTCCAGCGGGACGTGCCGGCCGTGGTGGGCGAGCACCATGCCGAGCGCGGCGGCGCCGCACTCGACGGCCTCCATCTGGAGCACGGTGGGCGTGCGCACCCGCCCGCGGCGCTTGGGCGGCGGGGGAGCGGGCCGGGCCCGGCGACGGCCGTGCCCGGCGGGCGGCAGGGACGTGGTGGTCATGGCAGCAGCCAATCGATCGGGCGCTGCTCGGCGAGGTGCACGGCGCCGGTGGTGAGGGTCATGGAGGTGAGGGGGTAGGGCGGCCCGTCCGCCGTCGACCAGGCGTAACCGGATGTCGTGGACGTGTCCTCGGTGAGCTGGACGAGCACCGGGACGCGGGTCCCGCCCTTCGCGAACCGCGCGGCCAGTTCGCCGTCGCCGAGGAAGTCGGTGACCTGCCGTCGCGTCTGCGCGGCGCGTCCCACGGCCTTGACCTTGCCGCGCAGCACGCCGTAGCTCTGCGCGGCGGGCACGGTGAGATCGACGGGGGCGCCGGCGGGCACGTTCGCCGCGCCGGTCGCGGGCACGTACAGCACGGCCAGCAGGGGGTCACGCGCCGACGCGGTCTTCTCCAGGGTCGCGACGTCCGCGCCCGTGGTGACGACCGAGCCGAGCCGGGCGACGAGCGCGGTGACCCGGCCCGCGTCGATGGCGCGCACGACCTCGGTCCCCTGCTCGGTGCGGACCTTGAGCAGCGGCGCGTGCGCGGCGACGCGCTGCCCCTCCTTCACGTACAGGCCGGTGACCTGCCCGGTGACCGGCGTCTGGAGGACGTAACTGCCCTGTCCGTAGGTGAGGATGCCGCTCGCCCTGAGCGTGGAGGCCACCGAACCGGTCACGGCCCACACGCAGGAGGCGGCCATGACGACGACGGTCACGGCGAGGGCGAGCACACCGTGCGGTCGCGCGAGGCGCACCGGCAGGTCGAGATCCTCCGGTGACTGGAGCTTGCTGAGGGCCTGTTGGCGGAACTGCACGGGGTGTTTCCCTTACGTTGCTCAAGGCCGGGCGGACAGGGGCCCGGACGCGCCCGAAGGCCCCGGGACAGGAGGTCCCGAGGCCTTGGGGGCCGCCGCCGGTCAGGTCGGCGGTGGGGTGATCCGCTGGGGATCCGACTCAGAGGCCGGCGACCAGACCGGTGGCCAGACCCGTGACGGCACCGGTGTTGACGCCGGTCAGGTTCTCCACCGTGCCGGTGACGCCCGCGACGACGCCCGAGACGGGGGCGATCGAGTCGACGGTGCCGGTCACGTTGGAGACGAGGCCGCCGACGAGGCCGCCGGAGACGTTGTCCAGCTCGGCGTCGGAGATCTCGAGGGTCTGGACCTGGGGGGTGTTGCTCATGAGGAGAGCCGCCCTTCTCAGTGGTATCTGGGTAATTCGAAATAACGCGGAACGCTCCACGGGATTCGGCATGACCGAATCCGTGAGGTCCAGCGGTGCGGAGGATCAAAGCACGCCGATGCTTCGCACAGCCAATCGGAAGGTCCCCGGTCAGGGGGGATGTGCGAGGTCAATTACCGCATGGTGCAGGCTTTTTCACGGGCCGCTGGCAGCTCCTTCACAACCTTCACCGCCGGAATTGCGCGAAGGGCGGGACCAGTTTCAGCAAAATGGACACTCGCGCATCAATGGGTTTCCTTGTCCATGGTGTGCGGTGGATTTTTGTGGACCCTCGTGACTGCCCTGCGTAATCGCTGTGCAGGTTTCCGGCAGCCGCCCGCGGTGCGGCACGGGCCGACACGAACTGTTCATGTTCCAGGGGGAATCCGGTCCCCGCGCGCCCGTGTTCTCCCCGTCATGACAGTGGGAGTGACACTCGACACGACCGGTACCGACTTCCTCATCGACGACGCCGTGCGCCAGGCACGTGAGGCCCGCGCCAGCGGCCTGACGTCCCTGTGGTTCGGCCAGACCCTCGGCCACGACTCCCCGATGCTCGCGGCGCTCGTCGGCAGCGCCGTCCCCGACATCCACGTGGGCACCTCCGCGATCCCCGTCTTCGGCCGCCATCCGCTGTTCGTGGCGAGCCAGGCCAGGACGGCCCAGGCGGCCACCGGGGGCCGCTACCACCTCGGGCTCGCGCTCGGCACCCGACTGATCACCGAGGGCGCCCTCGGCCTGCCCTTCGAGCGGCCGGTCGCCCGGCTCCGCGAATTCCTCACCGCCACCCGGCAGTTGCTTCTGAGCGGGGAGGCCGACTTCGAGGGCGAACTGGTCACGGCGAGGACGCCGCTGCCCGCCCGCGTGCCAGGCGCCGAACCGCCCGTGCCGCTGCTCGTCGCCGCGATGGGTCCGCAGGCGCTGCGGGTCAGCGGCCGTCTCGCCGACGGGATCCTGCCGTACCTCGCGGGCCCGCGCGCCCTGGAGGAGCACATCGTCCCGGAGGTCACCCGGGCCGCCGCGGAGGCGGGCCGGCCCGCGCCGCGCATCGTCGCGTTCGTGCCCGGGGTCGTCACCCGGGACGCGGAGGCGCTGCGCCCGATCCTGCACGAGCAGCTCTCCTTCTACGCGCAGATCCCGTCCTACGCCCGCGTCGTCGAGCTGTCGGGACATCGGCACCCGGCCGAACTCGCCGTCGTCGGCGACGAGAAGGACCTGGCGGACGCCGTACGCCGGTACCGCGACGCGGGCGCCACCGAGGTCGTCGTCGGCAGCACCGGGGCCGACGGCGACGCGTCCCGGCTGCGGACGTGGGAGGTGCTGGGCGAACTGGCCTGACCTCACCGCTGGTGCCGACGGAACCCGCCCGCTGTCATTACCCTGGGAGGCGGCAATGGGGCAGGTCCACGCTGTCGAAGCGCTTCGACGCACTTCTGGACAGGTGCGGGTCGGCCCCATAGGGTCGATCTGCCGAACGTACCCACGGCTGTCCGGCCCGTCGAAGCGCTCAGCGTCGGCGCCCCCCTCGTCACGGTCCAGGAGAACGACATGGTCACGCTCGCAGAGGTCGCCCGGCACGCCGGAGTCTCCGCCAGCACCGTGAGCTACGTCCTCAGCGGGAAGCGGTCCATCTCCGCCGCCACCCGCGAGCGCGTCGAGAGCAGCGTCCGCCAGCTCGGCTACCACCCGAACGCCGGGGCCCGCGCCCTGGCCAGCAGCAAGTCGAACATCATCGCGCTCATGGTGCCGCTGCGCACCGACATGTACGTCCCCGTGATGATGGAGATCGCCATGGCCGTCGCCACGGCCGCCCGCAGCCACGGCTACGACATCCTGCTCCTCACCGGCGAGGAGGGCGCCCAGGCGGTGCGCCGCATCGAGGGGGCGGCACTCGCCGACGCCATGATCCTGATGGACGTCGAGCTGGACGACGAGCGGCTGCCGCTGCTGCGCACCGCGAGCCGGCCCGCCGTCCTCATCGGGCTGCCGTCCGACCCCACCGGACTCACCTGCGTGGACCTCGACTTCACCGCGGCGGGCGCCCTGTGCGCCCAGCACCTGGCCGACCTCGGACACCGCGAGATCGCCGTCATCGGCGAGGCCGCCGCGGTCTACGAGCGGCGCACCGGCTTCGCCGAGCGCACCCTGACGGGCCTGCGCGAGCGCAGCGCCGAGCTGGGCCTGCGGCTGCTGCACCGCCCGTGCGAGGGTTCGTACGCCTCCGTGTCGGCGACGTTGTCCCGGATCTTCGACGAGCGCCCCGGCACCACCGCCTTCGTCGTGCAGAACGAGGCCGCCACCGACCCGCTGCTCGCCCTGCTGCGCCAGTCGGGCCGCGCCGTGCCCGAGGACGTGTCGGTCGTCGCCGTCTGCCCCGAGCAGGTCGCCGCGCACGCCTCGGTGCCGCTCACCTCGGTCGCGGTGCCCGCGCAGGAGATGGGGCGGCGCGCCGTCGAGCAGGTCGTCGCGCAGGTCGAGGGGCGCGGCACGGAGAGCGAAGTCGTGCTGCTCGCACCGGAGTTGACGGCACGTGAGAGCGCGGCCCAGGCCCCCGCCGGAGCCTGAACCGCGCCCGTCGCCCTCCGGTCGGCTACCGGCCGGTCAGCTACTGGAGACCTTGAAGCCGTTCGTCGTGAAGTCCAGGCCGCCCGACGACGAGGTGATCTCGTAGCCGAACTGAACGTCACCGATCGTCTCGTTGCCCCACCAGCCCTTGGTGTCCTTGATCCACTTGAGGATCGGCAGGATGTTCACCGTGCCGGACGTCGAGTCCGAGGTCCGCAGGAACGAGAAGACCTCGTTGGCGCCGTTGTTCCCCTTGTAGACGGTCCAGGTGTGCCCGCCGAGCGTGACGTTGCCCTGCGAGGTGCCGAGCGGGCCGACCGCTCCGTTGTAGTTGACCCACAGCATGACCTCGTAGTCGTAGTCGCTGTCCCAGATGTCGTACGAGGTGTTGTACGCGCCCGACGACGGAACCGTCACGTTGTAGCTGCTGGTGAGCGAGGTCAGTGAGCCGATCGGCTTGTTCACGACCTTCTTGGCGTTCGGGTAGGACTTGATGCCGCCCGTGTTCGGGTGGTCGGCCCGCACACCCCAGTTGGAGGAGGAGTTGGCCCAGATCGACTGGGAGCCCGCGCCCGAGCCCCAGATGTTGTTGTAGAGGGTGTAGCCGTCCGAGGTGGTGTAGTTGCCCCACTGGTCGGACGACGACCAGATCGCCGCCTGCGCGGGGGCGGCGGCGAGGGCGAGCGAGGCCGAGGCCGCCAGCGCGGCCCCGAGCAGGGTGCGGCGCGATACGAAGCGGTGTGCCGAGAGTGCCATGGTGTCCCTTTCCATGGTCGGTGGGGGGAGGGAACTACCGCGTTCTCAAGCTGAGTTCGCGGTCCTCGCCGGCGGACAGGCACAGTCGCGCGGGTCCGCCGGTGGGGGTCTTGAGGTCCACGTCCGTGTCCCGGTCCGCGCTGACGCGGGCGGTGCAGATGCCGCCGCCCCAGCTCAGATCGACGCGCGCGCCGAACCGGGTGCGCAGGCCGGTCACGGCGCCGCGCCGCCAGCCGGGCGGCAGCGCGGGCAGCAGGACGAGCCGGTCCGGCGTGGACTGGAGGAGCGACTCGGTGAGCAGCGCGGGCAGGGTGTGCGCGGCGTCCGCGTTGTAGACGTCGCGGCCCGGGTAGTGCGCGCTCATCAGCGAGGGGTGGAAGTAGTCGCCGGTCAGCACCTGGCGCAGCGCGTCCCCGACCCGTTCCGGATCGCGCAGCCGGGCCGCGATCAGCGCGTGGTGGAGATGCCCGTGCGCGGAGTCGTTCTCGGCGCCGCGCAGTTCGAGGGCCCGGTGTGCCGCCTTCGCCCACTCGGGGGTGTCGTAGGGGTTGATGTCGTGGTGCGGCCACACCGGATACAGGTGGCTGAGGTGGCGGTGGTCGTAGGAGTCGTCGAGGTCGGGCCAGGCCCATTCGGCCAGCGCCCCGTCCGGGTTGACCCGGTAGTCGGGCAGCCGGTCGGCGAGCGCGGTCCAGCGGTCGCCGTCGGGTCCCGGGTGCCAGGCGGCGGCGGTGCGCAGGGCGTGCCGGGCCGCCGCGATGTCCATCGTGGCGTTCAGCGTGCCCCAGCCCGCGTTCGCCGGGCGGTTCTCGGGGGAGTACGACGGCACGATCACCACGCGCCCGTCGGGGCCGGTCCGGGAGAGGAAGTCCTCGTAGAACACGGCGACGTCGGCGAGGGCCGCCGCCAGCCAGGCGGGCCGCTTCCCCGTCGTCTCGGCCTGTTCGACCAGGGGGGTGAGGAGCCAGTCGGCGCCCGCCGTCCACAGGTGCATCGGCCACCGGCGCTGGAAGTGGTAGGCGTGCCCCGACTCCCCGTCGGTGTGCGCGGGCGCGACGATGCCGCGCGCCCCGAAGATCTCCCGCGCGTTGTCCCGCCAGTCCGCCGACTGCGCCCGGATCAGCGCGCCCTGGGCCTCGCTCACCTCGGGCAGCGCACAGGCGGCGGCGGACGCGGTCTGGAGGTTCAGGTTGGCGTCGGTGGTGAACGCGCCCGACCAGGCCGTGTCCCACGCGCCGGTCCACACCCCCGTGAGCCGGGGCGGCAGCGCGCCCGAGGCGCTGAGCAGGTGGTACCGGCCCGCCGCGAACAAGCGCTCCAGCAGGGCGTGGCTCTCGGGGCGCTGGAGGAGCGCGCTGCCGGGCAGGCCGCGTTCGGTGCGCGGCGCGTTCAGGTCGAACGTCACCCGCTCGTACGCGCTCCGGTGCCGCTCCTCGTGCCGGGCGAGCAGGTCCGCGTAGGTCACCGCCGCCTCCCCGCTCACCAGCGCCGTCAGCCCGGCGGCCTCGGTGCCCGCGTCCAGCTCACCGGTGTGCCGGTGCACCCGGGTGAGCAGCAGCAGCCCGCTCGCGCCCTCGACGCGCAGCCCCGTGGCGCCCACCGCCATACGCCCGCCGTGCGTGCGCGCCAGCGTCACCCCGGTGAACGCCAGATCGCTGTCCGGGTAGCGGCAGCGCAGCGTCAACTGGGCGCCCCGCGGCGTCAGGACGACCGCGCGCCCGACGCCGAGCCGGTCCGGCACCCCCGCCAGCCGGTGGTCGAGGGAGAGGTCCCCGTCGAGGGCGGGCCCGGTGACGTACTGCACGACGACGTCGTCCGCGCGTGAGACGAACACCCGGCTGTGCCATCCGCCGCACCGGGCCTCGGCCACCCCCGTCGCGAAGTCGACCGCGCGCCGGTAGCCGCGCCACACCACGCCGCCGCGCACGAACCGCACCTGGAACGCGGGATGGAACGCCCGGACCCAGCGCAGTGCCCGGCCGTCGGTGAACTGCTCGGCGGCGTCCACCTCACCGGCCAGCAACCGGTCCTGGAGCACGGGCAGACGAGCGGCGAGGGCGGGCGGTCGTGGCGGCGGGCCGCCGTCCGGGCGGACCAGCGCGTGATGGGTGACGATCACCCGGTCGTCGTGCGGGTCGCCGAACGCGAGGGTGCCGTGCCGGCCGTTGCCGCCGAGGAACGCGTCCTCCCAGCGCTCGGCCGGCGTCGGCTCCCAGGTGCCGTGCGGATGCTCAGGCAGCACCGCGCCCCCGTGTGCCGTGCGCGAGTACGGCGACACCGAACCGGCCGAGCCGCACGGACCCCGTGTGCTCGGTGCCGCTCAGCACGTCCCGGTACGTCGCCCCGTCCGGCAGCGCGACACCGACCTCGCCGCGCCCGTGGTGCAGCAGGAACAGCAGTCCGCCGCGGCGTACGGCCTCCACACCCGCGGGGAGGCCGGCCAGAGGAGGCCGTACGCCGGCCCCGGCAGCCGCGTCCGCGAGCAACGAGCACAGGGCCGGGGGTTCGGGGAGGGTGGAGAGGTACCAGGCACGGCCGCGGCGCAGCACGGCGGGCAGCCCGTCGAGATCGCCGCCGCGGTACGCGGCCACCACCTCGGCGTCCGCGCCCGCCGCCAGCTCCTCCGACCACAGGGTGCCGCGGAACGCGCCGCAGTCCACGCTCTCCCGCTCCTCCAGCGGCCACCACTCGTGCACCGTGCGGATACCGAACAGTTCCCGCAGCCGGGCGTCCATGCCGCCGGGCCGTATCCGGTCGTCGGCGTCGGCGACCCCGGTGAAGAACCCGCACAGGAGCGTCCCGCCGCCGCGCACGTACGCCAGCAGGTTCTCGATCGCCGCGTCCGTCAGCAGGTAGAGCTGCGGCACGACGACGACCTTGTACGCGGACAGGTCGTGCTCGGGGTGCGCGAAGTCGGCGGTGAGGTGGGCCTCCCACAGGGCCCGGTGCCAGGCCCGCACGACCTCCTCGTAGGCGACCTTCGTCGACGGTCTGCCGTCCTGGCCGCCCGCCCACCAGGAGTGCCAGTCGTGCAGCACGGCGACATCGGCGGGGACGTGTTGCCCGGCCACCTCGGGGCCGAGGCGCGCGAGCTCCGCGCCGATCCGCTTCACCTCGGCGAACACCCGGCCCTCCGCGCCCGCGTGGCCGACCATCCCGGAGTGGAACTTCTCCGCGCCCTGCCGGGACTGCCGCCACTGGAAGTAGCAGACCGCGTCCGCGCCCCTGGCCACCGCCTGGAGCGACCAGAGGCGGTTGAGTCCGGCCGGCTTGGGGTGGTTGACCCCGCGCCAGTTCACCGGCCCGGCCGCCTGCTCCATGAGCATCCACGGGCCCCGGGCCTGGCCGCGCGTCATGTCGGCGATCATCGCGTTGTACTGGCCGCCCAGCGGATCGCGCGGATCGGGATAGACGTCCACGGAGACGACGTCCTCCTGCTCCGCCCACGCCCAGGCGTCCTGGCCCGTCCACAGCGGCATGAAGTTGGTGGTGACCGGGGTGTGCGCGGGGGAGTGGCGGCGGACCAGGTCGCGCTCGGCGACGTAGCACTCCATGAGCGCGTCCGAGGTGAAGCGGCGGAAGTCGAGGAGCTGGGTGGGGTTGCGCAGGTACTGGGCGCGGCGCGGCGGGATCACGTCCTCCCAGGTGTCCAGGTGCTGGCTCCAGAAGGCGGTGCCCCAGGCCTCGTTGAGCGCGTCGAGGGTGTGGTACTTCGCGCGCAGCCAGTCACGGAACGCGCGGGCCGCCTCGTCGCCGTAGTCGAACGTGCAGTACTCGTTGTTGATGTGCCACATCCGCAGCGCCGGGTGGTGCCCGTAGCGGATCGCGAGGTCCTCGGTGATCGCGGCGGCGTAGCGGCGGTAGGCGCTGGAGGAGTGCGCGAACTGCTGGCGCGAGCCCCACCAGACGGTCCGCCCGTTCTCGTCGCGCGGCAGCGTCTCCGGGTGCAGGCGGCCGAGCCAGGGCGGCGGGGAGGCGGTCGGGGTGGCGAGGACGACGCCGATGCCGTGCGCGTGCATCAGGTCCATCAGCCGGTCGAGCCAGCCGAACTCCCGGGCGCCGGGGCGTGGTTCGAGCTTCGCCCAGGAGAAGACGCCGAGCGTGACGGAGGTGACGCCCGCCTCCTTCATCAGGGTCACGTCCTCGGCCCACACCTCCTCGGGCCACTGCTCCGGGTTGTAGTCGCCGCCGAAGAGGAGACGGCCGTCGGCTGCGAAGGTCATCCCTTCACCGCCCCGGTCAGCATGCCCTTCTTGAAGTGGCGCTGGACGAACGGCGCGGCCACGGCGACCGGGATCAGGGCGAGGACCATGACGGCCATCTGGAGTCCCAGCGTGGACAGTTCACCGGTGCGGACCGCCTGCTGGAGGCCGGTCGGCGCCGCGGTGTTCTTCTGCACGAGCTGGATGAGCACGTTCTGGAGCGGCATCATGTCCTGGTCGCTGAGGTAGATCGAGGCGTTGAACCAGGCGCTCCAGTAGCCGACCGCGTAGAACAGCGAGATGACGGCGAGCACGGCCCGCGACAGCGGCATGATGATGGTCGCAAGGATGCGCAGGTCGCTCGCCCCGTCGATGCGCGCGGACTCGGTCAGCTCCGGGGAGATCCCCATGAAGAAGCCGCGCAGGACCAGGATGTTGAAGACACTGACCGCGCTCGGCAGGATCAGCGACAGATAGGTGTCGGTGAGGCCGAGCGACTGCACCAGCAGGTAGGTCGGGATGAGACCGGCGCCGAAGAACATGGTCGCCATCAGGGTCATCAGGAGGAGCCGGTGGCCGAGGCTGCCGGGCCGTGACAGGCCGTAGGCAGCGAGCACCGACACCGCCATGGAGAAGACGGTGCCGACGAGCGTGACCCCGACCGAGACGAGGATCGCCCGGCTGACCTGGCCGCCGCTGAGCAGCTCCGTGTAGTTGATGAAGGTGATGTCCCGGGGGACGACGACGAGTCCGCCGACCCGGTCGATCACCGGCTTCGGGGAGAGGCTGGTGACGACGACGATCCACAGCGGGGCGAGCACGCCCAGGCAGCACAGGAGGAGGAAGCCGCCCTTCGCGGTGAGCCCGGCCTTCTTGGGCTCCTCCTCCCACGCGGGGCGGGCCGGCGCCCTCAGGCTGCGGACGAGCTGCGTGTTCAGGCTCATTTCTTGTACACCCCCTGCTCGCCGAGCAGATGCGCGAACCGGTTGGCGGCGAGCACGAGGCAGACCCCGATGACGCCCTTGACCAGGCCGACCGCCGCCGCGTAGCTGAAGTCGCCGTTCTGGATGCCCATGTTCCAGACATAGGTGTCGAGCACTTCGCTGGCGCCCACCCCGACGGCGTCCCGCTGGAGCAGGAACTGCTCGAAGCCGACGCTGAGCGCGTCCCCCACCCGCAGGACGAGCAGCAGCGCGATGACCGGTCGCAGCGCCGGCAGCGTCACGTGCCACATGCGGCGCCGGCGGCCCGCGCCGTCCATGGCGGCGGCCTCGTACAGGTCGGTGGAGACGGCGGCGAGGGCGGCGAGGAAGACGATGATCCCCCAGCCGGCGTCCTTCCACACGGACTGCGCGGTGACCAGGAACTTGAAGAAGTCCGCGTTCGTCATCAGGTCGAAGCCGCCCCAGCCGTGGTCCTCCAGGGTCTGGGCGATGATGCCCGCCCCGCCGAAGACCTGCTGGAAGACGGTGACGACGAGGACCCACGAGAAGAAGTGCGGCAGGTACATGATCGCCTGGGCGACGGCCCGCACCCGGGGCCGGATCACGCTGTTGATGAGCAGCGCGAGCGCGATGGGGACGGGGAAGAACAGCACGAGCTGGAGCAGGAACAGCACGACCGTGTTCTGTGCGGCGCTCCAGAACAGCGGGTCGTCGACCATCCGGGAGAACTGTTCGACGCCGAGCCACGGGCTGTGGAAGATCGCCGTGACGCCGTTGCTCGCCGCGTAGGGGTCGTAGTCCTGGAACGCGACGACGTTGCCGAGCAGCGGGATGTAGTTGAACAGGAGGAGCAGGGAGATGGCGGGCAGCGTCATCAGGATGAGCGCGCGGTCGCGGCGCAGCCGGACCCGCCAGGGGACCCGGGCGTCCGCGCGGTTCTTGCTCGCAGTCGCCTTCGGGACGAGCGCGGCCACCGGTTCCTCGACGGCGGTCGCGGGCCGTGTCCCGTCGGGCCTGCTCCCGGCGGTGAGAGACATCAGTTGCCGCTGCCGTTCTTGTCGATGAGCTTCTTGTACCAGTCGCGCAGCTTGTCGCCGCCGGACGACTTCCAGGTGGCGATGGACTGCTGCACGTCGGAGAGCTTCTTGTTGCCGCGTACGTAGTCGATCTCCAACTGCTCGAACTGGCTGGAGAGGTTGGCGTAGCGGGTGGGCTCGACGATGTTCATGCCGTACGTCGACGTCTTCTTCATGAAGGCGCCCATCCGCTGCTCCCACTCGACCTGCTTGCGTGCCACGTCCGGGTAGTCGGGGTGCGCGAAGTAGGGGGCGGGGGCGGCCAGCATCCCCCAGGCGTTGATGACCTCCTGGTTGCCCTGGTCGGTCTTGACCGGGACGCCGTCCTTGACCGTGTAGTGGGTGCCCTCGATGCCGTAGTCGACGAGGACGCGCTCCTTGGTGCCGTACGGGGCGGCCGCGAAGTTGGCGGCGGCCAGCGCGTTCTCGACCGTCTCCTTGGAGGCGCCCTTGCGGATCAGCGACCAGACGTTGGCGGGCTGGCTCGCCCAGAGCCGCGGGTCGCCGCCGTCGGGGCCGAAGATGTCCATGGCGTCGATCGCGAAGTCCGGGTTGGACTTGGCCTGCTCGGCCGTCTTGCCGTACCAGGCGGACATGTCCATGTTGTACATGAGGATCTGACCGGCTCCGAAGCGCTGCCCCGCGTCCCCGGAGCGGGCCTTGTCGTCGGGGTGGACGACGCCCGCGTCGAACAGTTTGCGGGTCCACTCCAGCGCTTCGAGGTACTCGGGCTGCTCGATGCGGTACGTCAGCTTGCCGTTGTCCTCGATGTGCCAGCCGAGCGTGCCGGAGGGGCGGACGCCGAAGATGTTGAAGCCGGTCCAGGACATGTCGCCGCAGGCGTACACCTTGGCCTTGGCGCTGGTCGCCTCCTTGGCCCAACTGATGAACTCAGCAGGAGACTTGGGGACCTCGTAGCCCTTCTTGTCGAAGATGTCCTTGCGGTAGTACGCGATGTTGAACGTCGCTGCGGCGGTCGGCATCGGGATGCCCCGCAGGGCGCCGCCGAAGATGCCCATGCGCCAGGAGTCCGAGGGGATGGCGGCCAGGTTCGGGTACTTCTTCACCTTGTCGCCGGCCAGGTACGGGCCGAGGTCCATGAACTTCGCGGTGACCGCGTTGGAGATCTTGCCCACCAGCTCCCAGCTCGGCACCACCACCATGTCCGGTAGGGAGCTGGAGGCGAGGACGGCACCGAGCTTCTGCCCGTAGGTGTTGCCGTCCTGGTTCTGCCAGATGACCTTGGTGCCGGCCGCCGCGTCGAGCGCCTTGTAGTAGGCGCAGCCGCCCTTGGGCGGGGAGCCCCAGAACGGGGACATGATCTTGATGGGTGCGCCGGTGCCCAGCTTCTCGGGGGCCGAGGCGGCGAGGGCCGAGAGCTCCACCTTGCCGGTGTATCCGGCCGCCGAACCGTTCTTCGAGGGGAGGTCCGGATCGGCGAACTTGCCGGCCACGAAGGTCGGCAGCAGTCTGGCCGCGTCCTTCCCTGACGTGGTGCCTTCCCGGTCCTTGCTGTCCGACCCGCCGCAGGCGGTGAGCAGCGGCGCCCCGCCGGCCACGGCCGCGGCGGCCACGGCGGTGGAGGCGAGGAAACTTCTCCGGCTGGGAGCTGAGGCGGAGGGCGAGTTCGGCGTCATTGCGGCAACCCTTCAAGGAACGCTTCGCATCTGTGTGTCGAAGCGCTTCGATGTTGCAGCGAGGCTAAGGGAACGTTTCCGGGGTCACAAGGTGGATGCACGGAATTCCTCAACTGACTTTCTCCGCACCACACTTGACACCTGCCGGACCAGTGCCGAGCATCGAAGCGCTTCGAAGATTTCTCTGCCATCCTCTCTGCTTCTCTGCCAAGGGACCCGCACGTGACCGAGAGCCCCCTGTTCCGCTCCGACTCCGCGCCGCCCGCGGACAACCGCGTCGACGAGCTCATCGCCCGGCTGACGCTCGACGAACGCATCGCGCTGTTGCACCAGTTCACGCCCGCCGTCGAGCGGGTCGGCCTCGCCGCGTTCCGCACCGGACAGGAAGCGCTGCACGGCGTCGCGTGGATGGGCCCGGCCACCGTCTTCCCGCAGGCGCTCGGGCTCGGCGCCACCTGGAACGAGGACCTGGTGCGTCGCGTCGGCGACGCCGTCTCCGCCGAGGTCCGCGCCATGCGCGCCCACGACGACCGCGTCGGCCTCAACGTCTGGGCGCCCACGGTCAATCTGCTCCGCCACCCGCTGTGGGGCAGGAACGAGGAGGGCTACTCCGAGGACCCCTGCCTCACCGCCGCGATCGCCACCGCCTACACCCGCGGCCTGCGCGGCACCCACCCCACGTACTGGCGCACCGCGCCCGTCCTCAAGCACTGGCTCGCCCACAACAACGAGACCCGCCGGGACACCACGAACTCCTCGGTACGCCCCCGCGTCCTGCACGAGTACGACCTCAAGGCCTTCCGCGCCCCGGTCGAGGCGGGCGCCGTGGCCGGTGTCATGCCCGCCTACAACCTCGTCAACGGCCGCCCCAACCACGTATCGCCCTACCTGCGCGAGCAGTTGCGGACCTGGACCGACCAGGAACTCCTCGTCTGCTCCGACGCGGGCGCGCCCAGCAACCTCGTCGACTCCGAGCACTACTTCGACACCCACGAGGAGGCCACCGCCGCCGCGCTCGTCGCGGGCGTCGACAGCTTCACCGACCACGGCACCGACTCCACGACCGTCGTCGGACGGCTCCGCCGCGCCCTCGACCAGGGCCTGATCCGCGAGTCCGACATCGACACCGCCGCCCGCCGCCAGCTCGACGTCCGCCTGCGCCTCGGCGAGTTCGAGGAGAGCGACCCCTTCGCGGACGTACGGGACTTCGACACCGAGGCCCATCGCGCCCTCGCCGAGGAAGCCGCCGAGCAGGCCGTCGTGCTGCTCAAGAACGACGGACTGCTGCCCCTGCCCGGGACCACCCGCATCGCGCTGGTCGGACTGCTCGCCGACGAGTGCAAGACGGACTGGTACAGCGGCACCCTCCTGCACCGCTCCACCCCGCTGGACGGGCTCCACGAGAGGTTCGGCGCCGAGCGGATCACCTTCGCGGAGGGCGTCGACCGCGTGCGCCTGCGCTGCGCGCAGGGCTGGCTGTCCGTGCCCGACGCCCCCGAGGACGTACCGGCACAGGGCGCCGGGGCCGCCCTCGACCCCGCACTCCTCGCCGGCCGCACCGACCTGCCGCCGCTCACCACCACCCACGACACCGGCACCGAACTCGCCCTGGTCGACTGGGGCGCGGGCGTCCTCACCCTGCGCGCACCGGACGGCCGCTACCTGTCGGTCGCCGAGGACGGCCGGGTACGGGCCTCCGCCGAGCAGCCCGGAGGCTGGATCGTCCAGGAGACGTTCGAGCTGCGACCCCATGAAGACGGTCACCTCCTACGGCACACGGGAACGGGTCGGTACGTGTCTGTCGCCGCCGACGGCGTGAAGGTTGCCGACGAGGGCACCGTCTTCGCCGTGGAGTTCGTGGAGCGCGGCGAGGAAGCGGTGGCCCGGGCCGCCGCCGAGGCCGACGTCGTGATCGTCGTCGCGGGCAACGACCCGCACATCAACGGCCGCGAGACCGAGGACCGCACGACGCTCGACCTGCCCGCGCACCAGGACCGCCTGTGGCGCGTGGCCCGCGCGGCGAACCCGAACACCGTCCTCGCCCTGGTCTCCGCCTATCCGTACGCCGTCCCCGACGCCCACACCGCGCTGCCCGCCCTGCTGTGGACCGCCCACGGCGGCCAGGCCGCGGGCCGCGCCCTCGCCCGGGTCCTCGCGGGCGACGTCAGCCCCGCCGGACGCCTCCCGCAGACCTGGTACGCGGCCGACGCCGACCTGCCCGCGCTGCTCGACTACGACATCATCGGCTCCCGCCAGACCTACCTCTACTTCGAGGGGACCCCGCTCTACCCGTTCGGGCACGGCCTGTCCTACAGCTCGTTCAGCTACGACGCGCCCTTCGTGACCCGCGGCGACGAGGCCCTGGAGTTCACCTTCACCGTCACCAACACCGGGACCCGCACCGCCGACGAGGTGCCCCAGCTCTACGTCCGCCCGCTCGACATGCCCGTGCCGCGCCCCCGCCGCCAGCTCCTCGCGCACCGCAGGCTGACCCTCGCCGCCGGGGCGTCCGAGCGCGTCACCTTCACCGTGCCGATCGACGCCCTGGGCCACCACGACGTGGCGCGCGAGCGGTGGAGCGTCACCTCGGGCACCTACGAACTGCTCCTCGGCGCCTCCAGCGAGGACATCCGGCACACCACGCGCCTCACCGTCGAGGGGGACGAGCCCGCGCCACGCCCGGTGCGCACCGCCGGTCTGGACGCGGCGAGCTTCGACGAACAACGCGGCACCGAGATCGTCGACCGCACGAAAACCTCGGGCGACGCGGTGACCCCGAACGAGGAGAGCGGCGAACTGCTGTACCGCGGCTGCGACTTCGGCCCCGACGGCGTGAGCGGCGCCCGTGTCACGGTCGCGGGCGGGGGCACCGTCGAGATCGGGGACGGATGCGAGATCACCGTCCCGCCGACCGGCGACCCGTACGCCTACCTCACCCTGGACGCCGACTTCACCGCCACCGGCGTACGCGACCTGCGCGTCCGCCTGCGCGGCGGGGTCCGCCTGGCCCGGATCGCCTTCGTCCCGCAGGGGAGCACCGCATGAAGTTCACCGACGGCTTCTGGCTGCTGCGCGAAGGGGTCCGCGCCGCGTACGCCACCGAGGTCCGCGACGTCCGACGGGACGCCGACAGCTTCACCGCGTACGCCGCCGTACGACACGTCAGGGACCGGGGCGACACCCTCAACCAGCCGCTCATCACGGTCGATTGCTTCTCGCCCGCCGAGGGCGGCAGCGGCGTCCGCTTCACCCAGGACGGCACCGTCACCGAACTGACCTCGGGCCCCTTGAGCTTGCGCCTGGACACCGCGGGCGAGTGGGGCCTCCAGTTCCACGACACCTCGACCGGGCGCCGCCTGACCGCGGTCGAGGGCAAGGGCACCGCCTTCGCGGCGACCCCCGACGGCGCCCACCACATGATCGCCCAGCTCGCGCTCGGCGTCGGCGAACACATCTACGGCCTCGGCGAACGCTTCACGCCCTTCGTCAAGAACGGCCGGAGCGTCGACTCCTGGCAGGCCGACGGCGGCACCAGCAGCGAACTCGCCGGGGCGCTCTCGGTTCAGTCGACCGGCACGCGAGCGCCCTGCGGCGTGCGGGAGGTGTAGTCGACCCAGTCGAAGCGCACGGTGCCGGCCGCGGCGTACGGACCGATGACGCGGCCGGTGAAACCGCCGGCCACCTCGGTGGACAGGTACCGTCCGTCGAGGTCGCCGGCGAGCGTCGTGAACGTGCCGTCGGCCTCCTCGATCCCGAAGCTCAGCGTGTCGGGCCCGGTGCGCGCGTCGCGCGGTGTCCCGGTGGCGGAGATGTCGACGCCGAGCACCAGGGGCCCGGTGGCGACCGGCCGCGACGCCAGCACGCTCCGCACCGGCCCGACGCGGGCGATGACCCGCACCTCGGCCGCGTCCGCCTCGATCTCGTAGTGGTGCCGCTCGTCCATCCGCACGGCCAGGCCGCCGCGACCCCGCCCCGGGTCGACGCGGGTGCGTACCCGGCACGACAACCGGTCCTGCCGCCGTCCGACGAACACCACGTCCGGCGCGTCCATGGAGGCGCCGACGGCCCGCAGGGTCAGCCACCCGGGCCGCTCCCCGGTGGTGACGTGCCCGGCGGGCCGGGCGCGGGGCGAGAGCCAGCCGTACGCGAGAGCGGGAAGGTCGAAGTCGTCCCGGTACGGTGCGGGGGACGCGGCGTCGCCGGGCACCAGCGGGCCGACCACCGGCCAGCCGTCCTCCCAGGTCACCGGCGCGAGAAAGGTCTCCCGGCCGAGCACGTGCCAGCCCGGCGAACCACCGCGCGGGCGCACCCCGAGCAGCACCGACCACCAGGAGCCGTCGGGCGCCTGGACGAGGTCGGCGTGGCCGGTGTTCTGCACGGGGTCGTCGGTGGAGCGGTGGCTGAGGATCGGGTTGGCCGGGCACGGCTCGAACGGGCCCGTCGGCGCGGGACCCCGTGCGATCGAGACGCCGTGGCCGCGCTCCGTGCCGCCCTCGGCGATGAGCAGGTACCAGTGGTCACCGATCCGGTACAGGTGCGGCGCCTCCGGGGCCCTGGCGCCCGGCGTGCCGGACCAGATCCGGCGCGGCTCGCCGAACGTCTCCCCGGTGGACGGGTCGATGCGGACCTGCGAGACCCCGGCGACCGTGCACCAGCAGGTGCCGTCGTCGTCCCAGGCGAGGTCCGGGTCGATGCCGGCCAGGTCCGGCAGCGGCACGGGGTCCGACCAGGGGCCGGCCGGATCGGTGGCGCTCACCACGAGGTTGCCGCCGCCCTCGCTGACGTTGGTGACGATCAGCCAGAAGCGGCCGTCGTGGTGGCGCAGCGTGGGCGCGTAGATCCCGGCGGACGCGGGGGTGTCCACCGGCAGGGTCAACTGGCCCGGCCGGTCGAGGGCGTTGCCGATCTGCGTCCAGTGCACCAGGTCGCGGCTGTGGAACAGCGGCACCCCGGGGACGTACTCGAAGCTGGAGCACGCGAGGTAGTAGTCGTCGCCCACGCGGCAGACGCTGGGGTCGGGGTGGAAGCCGGGGATGACGGGGTGTGCGCCTGCCATGCGGTACCTCTCCGTCAGGGCTGCTTCCGTCAGGGCTGCTCATCCGGGCCGCTCGTCCGGGCTGCTCATCAGGAGGCGAAGCGCTTCGACCGCGTCGATCACCGGAGCGTAGCCAGGGCGGCGGGGTCCCGACAAGACCCCGTCGCCGGGCTCAGCGCTCCAGCTCGCGGTGCGCGCTCTCGGGCAGGCGCAGGTACACCACGGACGACACGAGGCAGAGCGCGGCGACGTACCAGGGGAAGAGTCCGCTGTGTCCCCACTCCTTGAAGAGCGTGCCGACGTACGGCGCGGTGCCGCCGAACAGGGCGACCGTCAGCGAGTACGGGAACCCGATCCCGGCCGCCCGCACCCGCGCCGGGAAGATCTCCGCGTTGACCGCCGCCGAGATCGACGTGAAGCCGGTCAGGAGCACCATGCCCGCGCACTGGGCGAGCAGCAGCGAGCCGACCGACCCCGTCAGCGAGTGCAGCAACGGCACGCTCAGCACGGCGAAACCGATGCCGAAGAAGAGAAGGAGCGGCTTGCGGCCGAGCCGGTCGGAGAGCAGCCCGCCGACCGGCTGGAGCAGCGCGAAGAAGGCGAGCGAGACCGTACCGACGAGCAGCGCGTCGGACTTGGTGATGTCCGTGTTCAGCTCCGCGTACGTCGGCAGGTACGACGTCCACGTGTAGTACGCGAGGGTGCCGCCCGCCGTGATGCCGCAGATCAGGAGCGACTCGCGCGGATGGTGGCGCAACGCGTCGAACAGGCCGGGCCGCGCGCCCCGTGCGGCCAGTTCCCTGCTGCGGGTCTCCTGCGCGCCCTGCCGGATCCAGAACCCGACGAGGCTGAGCAGCGCGCCCACGAGGAACAGGACGCGCCAGCCCCAGCCGTCCATCTGCCCGTCGTCGAGCGTGGCCACCAGGAGCGCGGCGAGCCCCGACGCCGCCAACTGGCCGAGGGACGTGGACACGTACTGGAAGGAGGAGAACAGGCCGCGCCGCCCCGGCCCCGCCGACTCGACGAGGAACGTCGTGGACGCCGCGAACTCACCGCCCACGGACAGCCCTTGGAGCAGCCGGGCGATGACCAGCACGACCGGCGCGAGGACGCCCACGGCGGCGTAGGTCGGGGTGAGCCCCACCAGCAGGCTGCTGCCGCCCATCAGCAGGATGGTCACGGTCAGCGCGGCACGCCGCCCGTGCCGGTCCGCGACCGCGCCCATCAGCAGCCCGCCCACCGGGCGCATGAAGAACCCGACGGCGAAGACGGCGAAGGTGGACAGGAGCGGCACGAGCGAGTTGTCCGCGCTCCTTGGGAAGACCTCGCCCGCGATGTACGTGGCCAGGAACGTGTACGCGTACCAGTCGTACCACTCCACCGCGTTGCCGACGGAGGCGGCGAGGAGTTGGCGGGCCGGGTGGGCGGGGCGCGGGAGGGTGGTGGTGGTCTGTGTCATGATCCTGACCCATTCCCAGCCGGGCCGCCGCTCACGCGGGCCACCGTCACGGGCGTGGACCGGGTCGGTCCCCGGGAAGGCCCTGGTTCTCCAGCGCCTTGCGCAGCGCCCGCACGGCGTAGAAGGCGCGGCTCTTGACGGTGCCGGGCGGGACGCCGAGGTGCTCGGCCGCCTGGGCCACGCTGCACTCCAGGTAGTACATGAGGCGGATGACGGTCCGCTGCTGCTCGTTCAGCTTCCGCAGAGCCTCCGACACCGCATGGGAGACGATCGTGGACTCCGTGCTGTCCCAGGAGGCGTCCAGGTCCTCGACCGGCATGAGCTCCAGCGGCCGGGTCCGCCGGGCCCGGTGATGGTCGATGACCAGGTTCCTCGCCACCGTGTACAGCCACGGCCGGACCTGGTCGCCGCGGGTGCCGAGGAACCCGGCGTGTTTCCAGGCGCGGGCCGCCGTCTCCTGGAGGATGTCCTCCGCCTTGTGCCGGTCGCCGTCCAGCAGCCGCGTGGCGTACCGCAGGAGCAGCGGCCCGTACCGGTCGTAGATGTCTCGGACGAAGGCGTCGCAGTCGATGTCCGACGTGACGTGCCGGGCGGGCGCCCGGACCGGAGCGGGGGTGGTCGTCCCCGCCTCCAAGATCCCGTTCATGGCTGGAGATCAGTCCTGTTCGCGTGGGGTGTGCCGGGCTCGCCCGCGATCGCGGGCGAGTGGCTCCACACTCGTCGGACGCTCTTGTCCCCACCTTGTCGTTTCCTTGTCGTGCGGCGTCGCGCACCCTCACCGGGACGAGCCGACGGCTTCCGACCCGTGTGCTTCCGCCGTTCGGCCGGGCAGCCCCTGGCGTACCCGCTGCGCCTGCCGGACCGGGAGCTCGTGGCCCCCGGCCGCCCTCTCCGGCACGATCGGCAGGGGGTCCCCGTCCATGTCCAGGGCGGTGAGCCGGTCACGGATCTGCTGGGCGCTGTGGGACATGGCGCGCTCGACGGCCTCGTCGAGGGCGCGGGCCCAGTCCGCTCGCGCGCCTTCCCTGTCGCCCTTGTCCAGGCGGGCGTCGCCCAGGCGCATCAGCGCGCCGATGGCGTTCCTGTGGTCGCCCAGTTCCTCGAACGCCCGCATCGCCCGCCGGTAGGTCGCCACCGCATCCTCGTGACGGCCGAGCAGACGGAGGTCGTAGCCGAGGACGTCCCAGGCCTGGGCCAACTGCCACGGCGCGTCCAGGCGCTGGAACAGGGCGATGCTCTCCTCGCTGTACGCGAGGCTCTTGTCGAGCTGCCCCAGGTTGGAGTGGAACCAGGCGAGTTCGGTGAGGCACTCGGCCAGCCACAGCTCCTCGCCGGTCGCCCGGGACAGTTCGAGGCCCCGCTCGGAGAAGTGCACGGCCTCACGGACCCGGCCGAACAGGAACAGCGCGCACGCCATGACGTAGTGGGCCCGGGCCTGTTCCCCGGTGGCGTCGAGCTCCTCGAAGATCGTGGTGGCGCGTCGCAGGTGGTCGAGGGCCTGTTCCTGGTGGCCCAGGTAGCCGTGGATGCTGCCGAGATGGCGCAGGCAGCGGCCTTCTTCGAGGCGGTCGCCGTGGCGCCGGGCCACGTCGAGAGCGGGCGTGAGCGCGGTGATCGCCTCGGGCCAGAACTCCTGGCGCTGGAGGTGCTCCTTGAGCGACCAGGCCAGTCCGGTGGTGTGCCGGTCAAGGCCCTGGTCCACCGCGGTGTGGAGCAGACCGGCCAGCACCCGGTGCTCGGCGGTGAACCAGCGGGTCGCCTGCTTGACGTCGCTGAACGTCTCCGGGGTGACACCGGGGCCCGGCGCGCCGAGGTCGGGCTCGGACGACGTGTCCTGCTTGAGGAGCTGGTTGGCCTCGTAGGCGGTGAACAGGTAGTGGTCCAGGGTCCGGAGGGTGGCGTGGTGGCGTTCCTGGACGGTGTCGTGGGTGTGGGTGAGTTCGGCGGCGTAGCTGCGCAGGAGGTCGTGCAGGCTGTACCGGCCGGGCAGCGGCTGTTCCACGAGGCAGGAACCGACCAGGCCGGCGAGTGCGCGGCGGGTCCGGGCGAGGGGCAGGCCGACGAGGTCGGCGGCCGCGGGCGCCGTGATGTGGGGGCCCGGGTGCAGGGCGATCAGGCGGAAGAGGCGGGCCGCGTCCTCGTCCAGGGACCGGTAGGACCAGGAGAAGACGGTGCGCACGTCGGTGCCGGTGTCGGAGCCGGTGAACGCGTCGAGGTCGCCCTGCGTGTGCTCCAGGTCCTCGACCATGGCATGCAGGGGGAAGGAGGGGTCGAGTTCGGCGCGGGCGGCGACGACGGCCATGGCCAGGGGGAGGCGTCCGCACAGCCGGATGATGTCGGCCGTGGCGGCGGGCTCGGCGGCCAGCCGCTCACTGCCCAGACGCCGTTCGAGGGCTTGGTGCGCCTCAGCCTGCGAGGGCAGCGACAGGACAAGGGGTTTGGCGCCGTCGGTGGTGATCAGGCCGGGAAGCCGGTTGCGGCTGGTGACCAGGGTGAAGCAGCCCGTCCCCGAGGGGATCAGGGGGCGTACTTGCTCCTCGTCGCGGGCGTTGTCCAGGACGAGGAGGACCCGCCGGTCGGCGAGGAGGCTGCGGAAGAGGGTGCTGCGGCCCTGGGTGTCCTCGGGGATGCGCGGGGCGGGCACGCCCAGGGCGGTGAGGAAGCCGTGCAGGGCGTGGCCGGGTTCGACGGCGGGTGCGTGGGGGTGGAATCCGCACAGGTCGACGAAGAGCTGCCCGTCGGGGAAGGAGGAGGCGACGCGGTGGGCGTGGTGGACGGCGAAGGTTGTCTTGCCGACGCCGGGGGTACCGCTGATGACGATGACGGGGGCAGCGGCCGGACCGGGCCGACCCGGCGCGCCGCCCACCGCCGAAAGCCACGCGGCTTCGGTCGACCGCCCGGCGAACACCGGGAGGGCGCGCGGGAGTTGGGCCGGGCGGGTCAGGGGCGGTGACGTGTCCTCCCCGGCGAGGGCCTGGCCGTCACTGGCGTCGGTCTGTTCGTGCGGGGCCGGGCCGACGGGCGCGGGGGGCTCGTCGGGAGCGGACGGCGCGCCGAATCCGCTCGACCCGCCGGCCGGGCCGAGAGGCGGCAGGTCGTGGTGGAGGATGCCCTGGTGCAGGGCGCGCAGCGGCGGGCCGGGTTCCAGGCCGAGTTCGTCGCCGAGGTGCCGGCGCAGCTCGGCGTAGCGCTGAAGCGCTTCGGAGTGCCGGCCGGCGAGATACAGGGCGCGCAGGAGCAGGGCCCAGCCGGTCTCCCGCAGGGGGTGCTCCGCGGTCATCTCCTGCGCCGCGTCCAGCGCCTCGGTGATCCGCCCCCGCATGAGCAGGGCGGTGGCGCGGATCTCGCGGGCGGTCTGCCGCAGTTCCTCCAGGCGGGCCGCCTCCTGCGCGACGAACAGGTGGTGCGCGGCGTCGGCGAACGCGGTGCCGCGCCACATCTCCAGAGCGTTCCGGGCCTCTTCCACGACCCGCTCGGGCCGCCCCTCGTCCATGAACCGGTGCGCCCGGGCGAGGGCCCGCTCGAAGCGCACGGTGTCACGGCTCTCGGGCGGCACGCGCAGGGCGTACCCCAACGGCTCGGTGACCAGGATTTCGAAGGCGCCCTGCCGGCGCAGGTGCGGGGGTTCCAGGACCGCGCGGACCTTGCTGACGTGGGCGTGCAGGGAGCCCAGCGCTCCATCGGGCGCCCGGCCCGGCTGCTGCGGCCACAGCTCCTCGCACAGGGTCTGCGGAGCGACCGCCCGGCCGTCGGCGATCAGCAGCCGGATCAGCAGCAGCCGCTGCTTGCGCCGCCCCGGGTCCAGGACCGTGCCCGCCCGCCGTACCACCAGCGGACCCAGCAGTCCGAAGTCGAGTCCCTGCCCCACACCTGTCACCGCACCCATCCCGGACGACGCGACCTTCACCACACTCCTGAGGACCCCGTCGTCCGCTTCCCGCACACCGGTCAGGAGATTAGCAGGGCCCCCGGCGCGCGCCGGGGCCGCCCGCACGCCCCTCACCTGCGACGCGGCGTGAACCGGCGCGGCCTCCACGCCGTTGAGTGGCCGAACAGTCGTCATCAGGAGTGGAGAGCAAGACATGGGTCTCGTCGAGGGAACGAGCACCGACCGGTTCGCACCGGTCCGCGCCGCGCTGGCAGCGCACCTGGAGTCGGGAGAGGAGCTGGGGGCGTCCATCGCCGTCGACGTCGACGGGGTCATGGAGGTCGATCTGTGGGGCGGGCACACCGACGAGGCGAGGACCGTGCCGTGGCACCGGGACACGGTGGTCAACCTGTGGTCGACCACCAAGACCCTCAGCAGTCTGGCGGCCCTCGTCCTCGTCGACCGGGGCGCACTGGACCTGCACCGTCCGGTCGCGGACTACTGGCCCGAGTTCGCCGCGCAGGGCAAGCAGGACATCGAGGTGCGGCACGTCCTGGCCCACACCTCGGGGCTCTCCGGCTGGCAGGGGCCCTTCACGATCGACGACCTGTACGACCGGCCGACCGCGAGTGCCCGGCTGGCCGCGCAGGCGCCCTGGTGGGAGCCGGGCAGCGCCTCGGGCTACCACGTGCAGACGCAGGGGCAGTTGGTGGGAGAGCTCGTGCGGCGGGTCAGCGGCCGGACCCTGACCGAGTTCGTCGCCACCGAGATCGCCGAGCCGTCGGGAGCGGACGTCCAGATCGGCGCGCGGGAGGCCGACTGGCCCCGGATCGCCGAACTGGTGGCCCCCTCCCAGCTCCCCGAGATGCCCGCGGACCTCGACCCGGAGGGGATCTTCGTCAGGACGCTGCTCGGGAGCCCCGCCCGGGACGAGCACGTCGACACCCCGCGGTGGCGCCGTGCCGAACTCGGCGCCGTCAACGGACACGGCAACGCGCGCGGCCTGGCCCGCGCCCTCTCCGCGATCTCACGGCGCGGCCGGGTGAACGGCGGCAGGCTCCTCTCCGCGGAGACGGTCGACAAGGTCCTCGACGTCCAGGCCGACGGCGTCGACCTGTTCCTGGGCGTCCCGGTGCGCTGGGGCATCGGGTTCGCCCTCGCCGACGCGAGGACGATGCCGCACCTGCCGACCGGGAGGGTCTGCTTCTGGGTCGGCCGGGGCGGTTCGATCGTCGTGATGGACCTCGACCGGCGCGTCACCTTCTCGTACACGATGAACCGGCTCGGCGACGGACTCCTCGGCTCGGAGCGCACCCACAGCTACCTCAAGCACGTCTACGAGGTCCTGGAATCCACCGACTGACCCCGCTTCCGGGGTGAACCGACCCCGTCCCGCCCTCGTAGGACAGGACGCAAGACGCTCCGCCCCGGCGACCGGGGCGCTCTCCAGGAAAAGAGGACGTTCACGCATGCGTACCACCCTTCTCAGCCGCAGATCCTCCCTGCTCGGTGTCGTCGCCGCGGCCGTGGGACTGTCGGTGGCCGCCGTCACCCTGCCCGGCGCGGCCGGCGCGGCGCCCCGGCCCCCGGTCCGTCCGACGATCGTGCTGGAGCACGGCGCCTTCGCGGACGCCTCCGGCTGGGACGGCGTCGTCCGGCGCCTGGAGCGGGCGGGCTACCCGGTCGTGGCCGCCGCCAACCCGCTGCGCGGCCCGGCGACCGACGCCGCCTACCTGCGCAGCGTCGTCGGCCACATCGACGGCCCCGTGGTCCTGGTCGGCCACTCCTACGGCGGCACCGTCATCAGCCAGGCCGCCCAGGGCCTGGAGGACAAGGTGAAGGCGCTCGTCTACATCGCCGCGTTCCTGCCCGACACCGGCGAGAGCTCGCTCGGCCTGACGAACAAGTTCCCCGGCAGCACCCTCGGCGACGCGATCACCTCCGTGAACTACACGCTGCCCGACGGCGCGCAGGGCGCCGACGTGTACATCGAGCAGGAGAAGTTCCGCCACCAGTTCGCCGCGGACGTCCCCGCGGACAAGGCCCGCCTGATGGCCGCGGGACAGCGCCCCGTCGCCGCGGCGGCGCTGGAGGAGAAGTCGACGAAGGCGGCCTGGAAGACGATCCCCTCCTGGTCCCTCGTCACCACCGAGGACCTGAACATCCCCGTCGCCGCCCAGCGCTTCATGTCGGCGCGCGCCCACGCCCGCACCACCGAGATCGACGCCTCGCATGCGGTGGCCGTCTCCCGCCCCGGCGCGGTGGCGCGCGTCGTCGAGAACGCCGCCCGCACCGTCCGCTGACCGGACCGCCGCCGCCCCACCTCACCGCCGACCAGAAGGAGCACCACACCATGTCGTTCATCACCGTAGGCCGGGAAAACTCCACCGACATCGAGCTGTACTTCGAGGACCACGGCAGCGGACAGCCCGTCGTGCTCATCCACGGCTACCCGCTCGACGGGAACTCCTGGGAGAAGCAGTCCGCGGCCCTGCTCAAGGCCGGCTACCGCGTCATCACCTACGACCGGCGCGGTTTCGGCCGCTCCGGCCGGCCCACCACCGGCTACGACTACGACACCTTCGCCGCCGACCTCAACACCCTCCTGACCACCCTCGACCTGACCGACGCCGTACTCGTCGGCTTCTCGATGGGCACCGGCGAGGTCGGCCGCTACCTCGGCACCTACGGCTCCGCCCGGATCGCCAAGGCCGCCTTCCTCGCCTCCCTCGAACCCTTCCTCCTCAAGACCGACGACAACCCCGACGGCGTCGACGGCACCCTCTTCAAGGACATCGAACAGGCCGTCACCGCCGACCGCTACGCCTACTTCACCTCGTTCTACGAGGACTTCTACAACCTCGACGAGAACCTCGGGAAGCGCATCAGCGAGGAGGCCGTCCGCCACAGTTGGAACGTCGCCGCAGGCGCCTCCTGGTACGCCTCCCTGGCCTGCGTCGCCACCTGGACCACCGACTTCCGCGCCGACCTGCCCAAGATCGACGTCCCGGCGCTGATCCTGCACGGCACGGCCGACCGGATCCTGCCCATCGAGGCCACCGCGGAGCGCTTCCACCGCGCGCTGCCGCAGGCCGAGTACGTCGTCATCGACGGCGCCCCGCACGGTCTGCTGTGGACCCACGCCCAGGAGGTCACCGACGCCCTCCTGTCGTTCCTGGCCGCGTGACGAACGGCGGGGGCGGGACCGCTCGCGGCGGCCCCGCCCCCGCGGACCTCAGGACCGCTCGTACGCGATCACGGCCGTCGTCACCAGGCACGGCGCGGGCGGCACGACCGCCACGCGCAAGGTGCCGCGCGCGGCGTCGTAGTCGATGCCCTCCGCCTCGAACGTGCCCGCGCAGACACTGCGTCGCGGGATCGCGAACACCGTGGAGACACGGCCCGCGACCGGCTTGCCGTCCAGCGGCCGGTCGAGGGCGACCTCCAGCACCTCCTTCGCCGCGTCGTCGGAGGAGCACAGCAGATGCGTGGCGTCCGTGAAGTCACAGCCCTGGATGTCGCTGACTCCCTTGTCCAGGGTGATCTGCCCGGCCTGCGGCAGGGGCGCGTCCGGGGCGGGCGCGGCCGGGTTCAGCACCGGGGTGGGAAAGACCTGGAGCCGGTTCATGTCGCCCCACTCGCCGGACACCAGCCACTGCCCGTCCGGGGAGACGGCGGCGAACGAGTTGTTCAGCAACTCGCCCTGGTCGAGCGGGTGGACGTACGTCGTGCGCTTGCCGTCAGGGGCCGTCGCCGCGAACATCTTCCCCGTCGCGTCGTCACCGCCCTGGTACGCGTCGAAGGTGTAGCCGCCCGCCACGTCCGGGTCGCCGACGTGCGACCAGCCGGCTATGCGCAGGGCCACCGGGATGGAGGCGAGCCCCCGGTGGACGAGCGAACCGTCGGCGCGGCTCGCCAGGCCCTGGCTGCCGGTGAGCGAGTTCACCCGCGTCGTGCCGGTCTCGGTCCAGGAAGGTGCCGCAGCGGCCTGCGCGGTGGTCGCGCCGAGGGTGAGCGCGGCCGTCAGCGCGGTCAGGGTGAGGAGCGGGCGTCTCGTGCGCCGGTTCATGGGGGGCCTCCGCCGGTCGAAGATCAGGTCGGGGACCAGGCTGCCCTACGATCGCGCCATGAGGCTGACGATTCTCGGCGGTGGCGGATTCCGGGTGCCCCTCGTGTACGGAGCGCTGCTCGCCGACCACGCGCCAGGCAGGGTCACCGAGGTCACGCTGCACGATGTCGACGTGGCCCGGCTGCGGGCCATCACCGGCGTACTGACAGAACAAGCCACCGGCGTCCCCGACGCCCCCGCCGTGCGGGCCACGACCGATCTCGACGAGGCGCTGCGCGGCGCCGACTTCGTGTTCTCCGCGATCCGGGTCGGGGGGTTGGCGGGTCGTGCCGCCGACGAGCAAGTGGCGCTGGCCGAGGGCGTGTTGGGGCAGGAGACGGTCGGCGCGGGCGGGATCGCGTACGGGTTGCGGACCGTGCCCGTCGCCGTGCACATCGCGCGCCGGGTCAAGGAGGTGGCTCCCGACGCCTGGGTCATCAACTTCACCAACCCCGCCGGCCTGGTCACCGAGGCCATGTCCCGGCACCTGGGCGACCGCGTCATCGGCATCTGCGACTCGCCCGTGGGGCTCGGGCGGCGTGTGGCCCGGGTGCTCGGCGCGGACCCGGCCGAGGCGTGGGTCGACTACGTGGGCCTCAACCACCTGGGCTGGCTGCGCGGCCTCAAGGTGCGCGGCCGCGACGAACTGCCGCGGCTGCTGGCCGACGAGAAACTGCTCGGCTCCTTCGAGGAGGGCCGCCTCTTCGGCCCGGACTGGCTGCGCTCGATCGGCGCCGTCCCCAACGAGTACCTGCACTACTACTACTTCAACCGCGAGACCGTCCGCGCCTACCGGCAGGCCGGGCGCACGCGCGGCGCGTTCCTCGCGGAGCAGCAGTCCGCGTTCTACGCCGATCCCTCCTACGCGAGCTGGGAGCGCACCCGCGCCGAGCGCGAGGCCACGTACATGGCGCACAACCGGGAGGCGTCCGGCGCGGGCGAGCGGGACGCCGCCGACCTGGAGGAGTCCGGCGGCTACGAGAAGGTGGCGCTCGCCCTCATGCGGGCCATCGCCCGCGACGAACGCGCCACGCTCATCCTGAACGTCCGCAACCAGGGCACCCTCGCGGCGCTCGACGCGGACGCCGTCATCGAGGTGCCCTGCCTGGTCGACGCCCATGGCGCTCACCCGGTCGCCGTCGACCCGCTGCCCCTGCACGCCACCGGCCTGGTCACCGCGGTCAAGGCCGTCGAGCGCGAGGTGCTGGCCGCCGCCGAGTCGGGCTCGCGCGCCACCGCGGTCAAGGCGTTCGCCCTGCATCCCCTGGTGGACTCCGTGACCGTGGCCGACCGCCTGGTCGACGGCTACCTCAGCGCCCACTCCGGGCTCGCCTACCTCTCCCGTGGAGGTCGGCGTAAGGACGTGTAAAGGCTTGTAAAGGCGGTAGTTGGAAGGGGCGGCCGAAAGGCCGCCCCTTTCGCGTTCTGACGCCGTGTCATCACTCCCCGTGGCGGAAGCAACCCCTCCGCGGGTGTGATGCGTTCTACAGAGAGAATCTGAGAAATTCCTCAGGAGAGTGACGCCGGAGAGTCACCATGCGCTTGACTTGGTGCGCCCCCCAACTAGGAGTACAGATGCGACCGTTCGCCCTGAACTACGCTCGCCCCGTGCGAGAGGCCGAGGTCAGCGCGGTGTACACATACGACTCCGCACTGCAGTTGAACGTGCTGCCCGACGGCGGAGCGGCCGCACACGACTACGCAGTGTTGCGAGAATGCGCTGCCACCACCTCGACAGCGGGATCCAAAACCCATTTCGACGACTGAACGGCCGCACGAAATGACGGTGCTGATCCTGACGAACGAACAGGATGTGACGGCCGACATGGCGGTCGTCGAATTGAACGCCGCGGGAATCCCGGTCCTCCGGCTCGACCCGGCCGAACTGCCCGGCGGTGTCGACGTCTCGGGGGAGTACGCGCACGGGGCGTTCCAGGGCCACCTGTCCGTCGGCGGACGCGTGGTGAGCCTGAACGGACTGCGCTCCATCTGGGTCCGCAGACCCGGGACGCCGGCCGCCCGGGCAGAGGCCGCGTCCGCCTGGCTCACGGAGGAGTCCTCGCAGGCCCTGTACGGGATGCTGCGCTGCACCGACGCGCGGTGGATGAACCATCCGGACGCCGCCCGCCAGGCCCGGCACAAGCCCTGGCAGTTGTGGCTGGCGCGGGAGTGCGGACTGCCGGTGCCCGCCACGCTCATCACGACGTTCCCGCGAGTGGCGCGGGCGTTCGCCGAGCGCTACCCGGACCTCGTCGTCAAGCCCGTGTCCGGGGCGCACCCCGGCGACGGGACGCTCGCCGTGCCGACGACCCGGGTACGACCCGACGAGGACTACCGGGACGTGGCGCACGGCCCGACGCTGTTGCAGCGCAGGGTGCGCAAGACCGCCGACATCCGCCTCACCTGCGTCGGCGACCGGCTGTTCGCCGCACGGTCGGCGAGCGGCAGCGACGACGCCGTGGTGGACGTCCGCTTCGACCCCGGCGCCGGGGCCTGGCACCCCGTGAGCGTGCCGCGACGCGTCGCCGACGCCGTCCACCAGTACCTCGCCCGGTCCCAACTCGCCTACGGGGCATTCGACTTCGCCGAGGACGCCGACGGCATCTGGTGGTTCCTCGAATGCAACCAGTCCGGCCAGTTCGGCTTCGTGGAGATCGAGACGGGCCAGCCCATCGGCCGGGCCGTCGCCCAGTGGCTGGCGGGCGAGCCGCTGCACACGCCCGGCGCGGCCGTCCGGGCGCGCCCGTGGCGGACGCCGGACGGGTCGGCGTACGGTGTGCGGCGCCGCCCGCCGGACCGTCCGAACGAGGGAGCCCCACCGCATGACCGACGCATTCCCTGAGTGCACCACCCGGCAGGGTGTGGTGCGTGGCCGCACCGAGCACACCGTCACCGCCTTCCTGGGAGTGCCCTACGCCGCGCCGCCGTTCGGGCCGCACCGGTTCGCCGCGCCCGCGCCCGCCGAGCCCTGGACCGGGGTGCGGGACGCCACCGCGTACGGGCCGACCGCGCCCAAGGCCCCGTACGCGCCACCCTTCGACGTCCTCATCCCGGAGACGTCCGTGCCCGGCGAGGAGTGCCTCAACCTCAACATCTGGACCCCGGAGCCGGGTCCCGGCGCGCGGCTGCCCGTGATGGTGTGGCTGCACGGCGGCGCGTTCACCAACGGCTCCGCCAACTCCTCCGGCTACCGGGGCGAGACGTTCGCCCGCGACGGCGTGGTCTTCGTCGGCGTCAACTACCGCCTGGGCGTGGAGGGCTTCCTGCACCTGCCCGGCGCCCCGGACAACCGAGGCCTGCTCGACCAGATCGCCGCCCTGGAATGGGTGCGCGACAACATCGCCGCGTTCGGCGGCGACCCCGACCGCGTCACCGTCTTCGGCGAGTCGGCGGGCGCCGTGGCGATCGGGCACCTGCTCGCGGACGAGCGCGCCCGGGGCCTCTTCCGGCGGGCCGCGCTCCAGAGCGGGGCCTGCCACCACTTCGTCCGGCCGGACACGGCACGCCGGATCGGGGAGCGGATGGCCACGCGGCTCGGCATCCCCCACACGGCCGAGGCGTTCGCCGCGCTGCCGCTGCCCGAACTCATCGACGCTCAGGCCGCGTTGCGCGCCGACTACGCGACCAGGCCCGACCCGGCCGTGTGGGGCGACGCGGCGCTCAACGGCATGGTCTTCGAACCGGTCGCGGAACAGCTCCGGCTGCCGGGGCCGGATCTCGGCGTCGACCTCCTCGTCGGCTCCAACCGCGAGGAGAACCGCCTCTACATGGTGCCGTCGGGCCGCTTCGACACCATCACGGAGCGGCGGGTGCTGCGGGCCGCCCAGGCCTACGGCGCGGATCTCGACGGCTACCGCGCGGCCCACCCCGGCGCGTCCCCGGGCGAACTCCTCGACGCGATCGTCACCGACTGGTTCTGGCGCCTCCCGGCCGTCCGCCTGGCCGAGTCCGTGCCGGGCACGCACCTGTACGAGTTCGCCTGGCGCTCCCCGCAGTTCGACGGCGAGCTGGGCGCCTGCCACGCCCTGGAACTCGGCTTCGTCTTCGACCTGCTCGACGACCCCGACTACCTCCCCATGGCGGGGGAGAAGGCGCCGCGCGAACTGGCCAGGACGGTGCACGCCGCATGGGTCGCCTTCGCCGCCTCCGGCGACCCGGGCTGGCCCGCGTACGACCCGGCGGGGGAGCGGACGACGATGATCTTCGACGACGGCGCCTGCGGCCCCGAGTCCGACCCGCGCGCGGAGCGCCGGAAGATGTGGCAGGGCAGGCGCTGACGCCCCCGCCCGCGATCCGGTCCTGAGCAGGGCCCCGAGACCGGCTCCGAGGGGCGGCGCCCGGTGCGCCGCCCTGTCGCCGTCGCGCACCGGCCGCCCACATTTTGCGCGACTGTCACTTCGGTCCCCTTTCTTTTCACCCCGGTCGTCTTGAACACTCCCCGGTGCCCCTCATCGCGGAACGGATCACCCCCGAGGCAACAGGAGACCCCCACACCCATGACCGAACTGAATCGGCGCCGCTTCCTCCAGATCGCCGGCGGCACCGCCGCCTTCACGGCGCTGTCCGGCTCCATCGACCGCGCCGCCGCCATCCCCGCCGCGCGCCGCAGCGGCACCGTCCAGGATGTCGAGCACATCGTCGTGCTCATGCAGGAGAACCGTTCCTTCGACCATTACTTCGGGACGATGAGGGGCGTACGCGGCTTCGGCGACCCCCGCCCGGTGACGCTGCCCAGCGGCAAGCCGGTGTGGCACCAGTCGAGCGCGGGCAAGGTGACCCTGCCGTACCACCCGGACGCCGACGACCTCGGCATGCAGTTCATCGCCGGTCTCGACCACGACTGGGCGGGCGGACACAGCGCCTTCAACAAGGGCAGGTACGACAACTGGATCGCCGCCAAGGGCACCGGCACGATGGCGTACCTGACCCGGCAGGACATCCCGTTCCACTACGCGCTCGCCGACAAGTTCACCGTCTGCGACGACTACCACTGCTCGTTCATCGGCGCGACCGACCCGAACCGCTACTACATGCTCACCGGCCACGTCGGCAACGACGGCACCGGCGGCGGCCCGGTCCTCGGCAACGAGGAGGCGGGCTACGGCTGGACCACCTACGCCGAACGCCTGGAGAAGGCGGGCGTCTCCTGGAAGGTGTACCAGGACATCGGCGACGGCCTGGACGCGGCCGGCGGCTGGGGCTGGATCGACGACGCCTACCGCGGCAACTACGGCGACAACTCCCTGCTGTACTTCAACAACTACCGCAACGCCAAGCCCGGCGACCCGCTCTACGACAAGGCCCGCACCGGCACGAACGCCAAGGCGGGCGACGGCTACTTCGACCTGCTCAAGGCCGACGTGAAGGCCGGGAAGCTGCCGAAGATCTCCTGGATCGCGGCGCCCGAGGCGTTCTCCGAACACCCCAACTGGCCCGCCAACTACGGCGCCTGGTACATCTCGCAGGTGCTGGACGCCCTCACCTCCAACCCCGAGGTGTGGAGCAGAACGGCGCTGTTCATCACGTACGACGAGAACGACGGCTACTTCGACCACGTCGTGCCGCCCTACGCGCCCGCCTCGGCGAGCCAGGGCCTCTCCACGGTCGACACCAAGCTCGACTACTACCCGGGCGGCACCCGCGCCGCGGGCCCGTACGGCCTCGGCCAGCGGGTGCCCATGATCGTGGTCTCGCCGTGGTCGACGGGCGGGTACGTGTGCTCGGAGACCTTCGACCACACCTCGATCATCCGCTTCATGGAGAAGCGCTTCGGGGTGCGGGAGACCAACATCTCGCCCTGGCGCCGCGCGATCTGCGGCGACCTGACCTCCGCCTTCGACTTCTCCCTCCAGGTGACGGCCCCGGCCGAGCTGCCCGACACGGCCGGGTACGAGCCGCCGGACCGCGCACGCCACTCCAGCTACGTGCCGAAGCCCCCCGCGCAGGGCACCCTCCCCAAGCAGGAGCCGGGCTCGCGGCCCAGCCGTCCGCTGGCGTACGCGCCCTACGTGGACGGCGCGCAGGACCTCGTGACCGGCAAGTACAAGCTGACGTTCAGCGGCGGCGACCAGAAGGGCGCCGCCTTCCAGGTCCGCTCCCAGAACCGCACCGACGGCCCGTGGACCTACACGACCGAGGCCGCCAAGTCGCTCTCCGACAGTTGGAACTCGGTGTACTCGGGCGGCACGTACGACCTCACCGCGCACGGCCCGAACGGCTTCCTGCGCGCCTTCAAGGGCAACAACAAGGTCGCCGAGCCGGAGGTGACCGCGCGCCACGACGGCACCACGGGCAACCTGAGGCTGACCCTGAAGAACCCGACCGGCACCGACGTCCACCTCACCGTCACCAACGCCTACGGCGGACAGCCGCAGACGTACACCGTGCGGGCCGGGGCAACCACCCAGCAGACCGTCGACCTGCGCGCCACCAAGCGCTGGTACGACCTGAGGATCGTCGCCGAGGGCAACGCCGGATATCTGCGCCGGCTGGCAGGACACGTCGAGAACGGGCAGGCCGGCGTGAGCGACCCCGGCCTCGCCACCGCCTGAGCCCACCCCTCCGGTCCCCGTGCGCACGGGGACCGGAGGGGCGCAATGCCGCGATAGTGTGCCCCGGTGACGACGCAATCGAACATCCCTGCCGGTTGGTACCCGGATCCGCAGGGCGCCGACCGGACGCTGCGGTGGTGGGACGGTGCCCAGTGGACCGACCACACGAACGCCCAGGCCCAGGCCCCCGCTCAAGCCCCTGCCCCTGCCCCCGCCCCGGCCCAGGCGCAGGCGCCCGCCGCGCGGGGTGGCGGCTCGCTGTTCACCGAGCCGGTCCTGGTGGTGAACCAGAAGGCCAAGCTGATCGAGCTGACCAACGAGTACAGCGTCATGGACCAGCACGGCAACCAGCTCGGCTCGGTCACCGAGATCGGCCAGAGCAGCCTGAAGAAGGCGCTGCGGTTCGTCTCCAGCGTCGACCAGTTCATGACCCACAAGCTGGAGATCAGGGACGCCTACGGGCAGCCGCAGCTCGTGCTGACGCGCCCGGCGAAGTTCATGAAGTCGCGGGTCGTCGTCGAGCGCCCGGACGGCTCGCCGGTCGGTGAGATCGTCCAGCAGAACGTGATCGGCAAGATCAATTTCGCGATGAACGTCAACGGCCAGCAGGTCGGCGCCATCAAGGCGGAGAACTGGCGCGCCTGGAACTTCGCGATCGTCGACCACGCGGACACCGAGGTCGCCCGCATCACGAAGACGTGGGAGGGACTCGCCAAGACGATGTTCACGACCGCCGACAACTACGTGCTCCAGATCCACTTCCAGTTGCCCGAGCCGCTGCTCAGCCTCGTCGTGGCGACGGCCCTGACGGTGGACACCGCGCTCAAGCAGGACTCGCGCGGCTTCGGCTGAGCGGACCCGCTGCGGGCGGCCTCAGGAGACGCGGAGGGTGAGCTGTTCGGGCTCGGGCTGTGCGGGGATGGCCGGCAGCGTGACCACGGGCAGCTCGGCCCCGGTGTCCGGCGCCGGACTGCGGGTCAGCAGGACCACCCCGCGCGCCGCCAGCACTGCTCCGGCGCCGGCGAGGGCGAGCCCGGCGACCCCGCCCTGGAGCCGCTCGCCGAGCAGCGCCAGGCCGATGAGCGCGGCGGCCACCGGGTTGGCCAGGGTGACCATCGCGAGCGGCGCGCCGAGCCCGCCGCGGTACGCGGTCTGGGACAGCAGCAGGCCACCCGCGGCGAAGACCGCGACCAGCAGCGCCACCACGATCACCTGCGGCGCGAGCAGCGGCCCCGAGCGGTCGGTCGCCGCGACGGTGACGGTCTGGGTCAGCGCGGAGGCGACGCCCGAGGCGACGCCGGACGCGGTCGCGTGCCGCAGGCCGGGCTTCGCGCCGCGCCGCGAGAGGGTGCCGATGAGCGCCGCCGTGGCCGCCGCCACCGCGAGCGCCTGCGGCAGGGAGAGCGTGTCGTCGGGGGCGGGCCCCGACGCCGTGACGAGCAGCGCGCCCAGACCGGCCAGCGTCAGCGCCGTGCCCCGCCACTCCACGGCGGTGACATGGCGTCCGGCGATCCGCGCGCCCAGCGGCACGGCCGCGACGAGCGTGAGTGCGCCGAGCGGCTGCACCAGTGTGAGCGGCCCGTACTTGAGGGCGGCGACGTGCAGCAGGGCGGCCCCGGCGTTCAGGACCACCGACCACCACCAGGCCCCCGTGCCGAGCAGCCGCCACAGGCCCGCCCCGGCGCCCGCGGTGCGGGCGGCGAGCCGTTCCTGGGCGACCGCGGCGGCGGCGTAGGCCACCGCGGAGACGAGGGAGAGCGCGACGGCGAGCAGGGTGGCGCTCATCGCGGGGCCCCTGTCGTGACGAGCTGCGGGGCGGTCGCCGCCGAGGTCGAGCCCGGCGTCGGCGAGACCTGCAACGGAATCCGGATCGGCATGTGCTCCAGGACGTCCGAGGCGGACAGCGAGTCCGGGGGCGTGCGGAAGGCGGCGGCCGGTGTCCACGGGGCGGGTTCCAGCGTGCCGTGCGCCTGGATCGCGGCGGGCGTCGTGGTGAGCGCGGGGGCGGGCAGCAGGTGACGGCGGATCGCGGCCGTGCCGCCCACGGTGCGCGGCATGCGGATCACCGCGAGCGCGAGAGCGAGCAGGACGGTGACCACGATCGTGTCGAGCCAGTAGTGGTTCGCGGTGCCGATGATCACGAGCAGGGTGCACAGCGGGTGCAGCAGCCAGAGCCAGCGCCAGCGGGACCTCAGGGCGACGATCAGCGCGACGGCGACCATCAGGGCCCAGCCGAAGTGCAGCGACGGCATCGCCGCGAACTGGTTGGCCATCGTGTCGGTGGCCGGCTTCGCCGCGTACACCGAGGGCCCGTAGACCTGGGCGGTGTCGACGAGGTGGGCGGCGTGCAGCATCCGCGGCGGCGCCAGCGGGAAGCCGAGGTGCAGTACGAGCGCCGCGGCCGTGAGCACGGCGAGCACCCGCCGCGTCCACACGTACTGGCGCGGCCTGCGCAGGTACAGGAAGACGAGCAGGGCGACGGTGGCCGGGAAGTGCACGGTCGCGTAATAGGTGTTCGCGAGGTGCACGACGGTGTCGCTGTGCAGCAGCAGGCCCTGGACGACGCCCTCACCCGGCAGGTGTACGGCGCGCTCGAAGCTCCACACGTCGTCGGCGTTGTGGAACGCCTCGGCGGTGTGGCCGTTGGCGAGACCGCGGCCGAACTTGTAGACGAGGAAGAGTCCTACGACCAGCAGGAGCTCGCGGACCAGGGGCGGTCGGGCAGAACGGCTGGCCGGCTCCGGTTCGACAGGCTCGGTAAGGGAATCCATCCCCCGGCCCCTTTTCGTGACGTCTGGGTGGTGCGTGGTGGTACTGGTGCGCCGGTGGCGCGTTTTCATCGATACGACAGTGTACCGATACGCCAGTGTACCGAAACGCTGGCGTACCGGTACACTGGCGTATCGATAGTGGGTGTGATCTCATCGGGCCGAGCCGCCGAGCGAGGAGTGGGGAGTCATGACGACGCGAGACCAGGCCACCGCGACAGCGCCGACCGCCGCGCGCCGGTCGAAGATCACTCCCGAGCGCGCCCAGGAGTTCTACGACGCCGTCCTCGACCAGTTGCGCAGGAACGGGTACGACGCCGTGACCATGGAGGGCGTCGCGGCCCAGGCCTGTTGCAGCAAATCCACCCTGTACCGTCAGTGGCGGACGAAACCCCAGCTCGTGGCGGCGGCGCTGCGGGCAGGACGCTGTACGAAGTTCTCCGCCACCGACACGGGGAGCCTCGCCGGGGACCTCGTGGCCGCGGCGCGCAACGCGGCGTCGCAGGCGCTGCCCGACACGGCGCTCATGCAGGCCCTCGGGCACGCGGTCCGCGAGGACGGGGAGCTGAAGGTCGCCCTGCGCGAAGCGCTGGTCGAGCCCGAGCTCGCCTCGCTCGACGGCATGATCGAGCGGGCCGTGGCGCGCGGTGAGATCGCCGCCGACCACCCCGCACTGCCTTATCTGGCCGCGCAGCTCTTCGGAGTGATGCGCAGCCGGCCCCTCCTGGAAGGGCGCGACGCCGACGCCGACTACCTGGTCGGCTTCGTCGAGAGCGTGCTCATTCCGGGGCTCGGCCTGACCGCTTCGGATCAGGCCACCTGAACGGGAGGCCACCGGTCGCAGGGATGACCGACCGGTGGTCTGCCCGCGCCGCACCGTGGGGACGGGGGCGGCGCGCACCCCCGGGCCGGGCGGTTCCTCTTGAGCGGAGAGGAACCGCCCGGCCCTGTGTGTGTCTCCGGGCGGATGTCTCAGGCCGGGGTCGAGGGCAGCCGGAACCGGTCGACCGGTGCCGCGCCGCCCGTCGCCAGCGCGGCCGTCCACGCCCCGATCAGCGGCGCGAACTTGGCTCCGTGGCCCGAGCACGGCGAGCACACCACCAGCGGCCCGCGCCGATCGAGCACGAAGTCGTCCCGCGGGGCGGAGGTGTACAGACAGGTCGCCTCGTTGAAGGGCTCCGGGACGAGGCCCGGCAGCCAGTCGCGTACGTACGCGGTGATCCGCTCACGGGCCGCCGGATCCACGACACCGTCCCGGGTCCGCGCCGTCGTCCGCCGTCCCGCGTCGTGCTCGGCGAGCTTCCAGCCGCCCCGCGGGCCGCCGTCGGCGCCGCCCGGCAGCCCGTACACCAGCAGCTTCGCGTCGTGCACGAGGACCGGCCAGCCATCGGTCACCGACCGGTCCCGCGGCGGGAAGTGAAAGATCTGCTGCTGCGTGACCGTCAGTTCCGGCAGCGGCACCAGACCGCCCAGCAGCTCGCCCGCCCACGCCCCCGCGGCCACCACGGCACGGCGCGCCGTCACGGAACCGCCGTCCGTCACGAGCCGGACCGCTTCCGGTCCGAGCACCTCGATCCGGCGTACCGGCGTGCGCTCACGCACCTCGGCGCCGCGCGCGCGAGCCCGCTCGACGAACGCGCTCACCGCCGCGGCGGCGTCGACCGTCCCCGCGTCCGGGTGGTACAGCACCGGACCCTCGAACCGGAGCCCGGACCACCGGCGTTCCGCCTCCGTCGCGGGGATCACCTCGTGCGGCACCCCCTGGTCCGCGAGGACCGCGGCGATCCGCTCGGGCGCGCGTACGACGCCCTGGTCGGCGGCGCCCGTCATGCGCAGCAGCCGCGTCCCCGCGTCGTCCTCCAGCTCCCGCCACAGCCGCAGCGCCTCGCCGGTCATCCGCACGTAGAGCCGGTCGGCGTAGGCGCGCCGCACGATCCGGGCGCTGCCGTGCGAACTGCCCCGCGCATGCCCCACCTCGTAGCGTTCGAGGAGCGTCACGTCCAGGCCCTCGCGGGTCGCCGCCCAGGCCGTCGCCGCGCCCATCAAGCCCGCGCCGACGACGGCCACCTCCACCTCGGGCCGCCCCGCCATGGCTCAGACGTCCTGGCCGTTGCCGGAGCCGCCGGTGACCGAGGCCTTCTTGACGCCCTTGACGAGCTTGTCGATCGCGGTGTTGTCCGGCCCCGCGGCCTTCTCCTTCGCGGTCTGCGGGATGTCGACCCCGATCCGTATGACGACGAGCGTCTTGGCGTCGGACGGCGAGGGGAACACGACCGACTCCACCCAGGCGTCGATCCGCGACTTGGTGTCCACGTTCCAGCGGACCCGGTAGCCCGGCTGCCCGGCCACCGTGACCTTCTCCGACAGCAACTCGTCGTGCTGGAGGATGCCGCCGTAGACCTTGCCGCCGTAGGACGCCTTCGCGTTCTTGAGGATGTCCTCCTTCGCCGCCGCCTCCGCGGTCGTCGCGTCGAGCTTGAGCCGCTTCGCCGACGAGGTGGAGGCGCCGCCCTTCACACAGGTCTGCTCCACGTCGTCGGGGCACTTGTACGGCCCGGTCTGCACCCCGGCGATGCCCGCGCCGTCCGAGCCCGTCCAGCCGTCGAGGACCGGCAGCGCCACCCCGTTCACCACGTCGGTGGCGAAGCCCTCGTCGAGCGGGGGCCGCGCCGAGTCCGGGGCCTCGGGCGAGGCGGACCCGCCGCCCGGCCCGTCGGACCGCTGCCGGTCCTCGGGCCGCCGCGACTCGGCGCCCACGGTGTCGCTCCTGCCGTCGCCGCCGTCCGTCGTCAGCGCGTAGACACCACCGGCGACCCCGGCGAGCACCACCACCGCGACACCGGCCGCGACCGCGATCCTGGCGCGGTTGCGCGGCTTCGGCGGCAACGCGGTCGGATAGCCGGGATATCCCGGGTGGGCGGGGTACGGCGGAACCGTCCCGGAAGTGGTCGGCTGCTGTGCCGGCTGCGGCGGCGGGGTCGTGGCGGGCCGGGTCTGGTCCGTCCAGCGGCTGCCGTCCCACCAGCGTTCGGTGCGCGGGCCGTCGGGGACCTGACCGGGGTCGGGGTACCAGCCTGCGGGAGTCTGCGACGTCATGAACGGAACAGTATGAGGCGTGCCTGAAAAGGACATGAGAGGGTCCGCATTGCGGTCGGATTCGTTACGCAACCATGCCCCACGCGCCCACCTCTGGCCGGTGACCCTCGTGGCGCGGCCGATTGTGACCGGCTCCCGGGAGCCGCCACCACGGCGCGCACCGGCGCACTACTCTCGTGACCAGCACATCGATGGACCGAGGAGAACGACACCGGGAGGGTGCGGGATGACTCAGGGACGGCACACCGACGCCGCCTCCGCCGGCCCGCCGCTGTGGGAGCGCGAGTCCGAACTCGACGTGTCCCTGCGGGCGTTGGACGACCTGTGCGGCGACGCCGCCTCGTCGGGGAGTCTCGTCGTGTACAAGGGCGAGGCGGGCATCGGCAAGACCGCCCTGCTCGGCCGGGTGCGCGAGATCGCGTCGGGCCGCGCCACCGTGTGGTCCGCGCGCGGCGGCGAGACCGTCACCTCCGTCCCCTTCAACGTCGTACGCCAACTCCTGCACCCCGCCCTGCTCGCCCTCTCCGAGGAGGAGACCCGCGAGTACTTCGGCGACTGGTACGACATCGCGGGCCCCGCACTCGGCATATCCGAGCCCACCGGACGCCAGGCCGACCCGCAGGGCGTGCGCGACGGACTCGTCGCCGCCGTGTCCCGACTGGCCCGCCTGCACTGGCCGTTGGTCATCCTCATCGACGACGCGCACTGGGCCGACCTGGAGACCCTGGAGTGGCTGGCCGCGTTCGCCGAACGCCTCGACGACCTGCCGGTGCTCGTCGTCGTGGCACAGCGCGACCCCGAGCAGGAGGCCGCCGCCGTCTGCCTGGAGGCCGTCGCCGCCGCCGCCAGGCCCGGCACCGCCCGGCTGCGCGCCCTCACCCCCGACGCCACCGCGGGCCTGACCCGCGCCACGCTCGGCGAGCACGCCGACGACCCGTTCTGCCGCGAGGTGTGGGCGGTCACCGGCGGAAACCCCTACGAGACCGTCGAGTTGCTCGCCAAGGTGCAGGACAGCGACCTGAGCCCCGAGGAGGAATCGGCCGCCGAACTGCGCGCACTGAACAAGTCGGCGCGCGGCCGCGGCCTCGTCGCCCGCCTCGAAGGACTCGGCAGCGAGGCGACCAGGTTCGCCTGGGCCGCCGCCATCCTCGGCACCCGGATCGACCCCGGACTCGCCGCGCTGCTCGCCGGACTCAACCCCGAGCAGGCCGGCCGCTGCGCCGAGCGACTGCGCGCCGCCCGCATCCTCACCGACGGCGGCTACGGCGCCGAGACCGCCCTGGAGTTCGTCCACCCGCTGATCGCCTCCGCCGTCTACGACGCGATCCCGCCGGCCACCCGCACCGCCATGCACGGCCAGGCCGCCTGGGCCGTCACCGCGTCGGGACACGGCCCGGCCGCCGCCTCCCGGCACCTCCTGGAGGTGCACCCGGACGACGATCCGGAACTCGTCGAGCAGATGCGCGCCGCCGCCCGCGAACACCTGGCCGTCGGCGCGCCCGACGCCGCCCGGCGCTGCCTGGAGCGCGCCCTCCAGGAACCGCCGCTGCCCGACATCCGCCCGCAGCTCCTCTACGAGCTGGGCTGCGCCACACTGCTCACCTCGCCCGCCACCACCATCAAGCACCTGGACGCCGCGCTCGACACGACGCCCGGACTCGTCGGCGACCTGCGCGTCGACGCGGTGTGCCGGCTCTCTCAGGCGCTCGTCCACAACGACCAACTGGAGGAGGCGCTGCGCCTCATCGACTCCGAGGCCGACCTCCTCGACCCCGGCCCCGCCCGGCTGCGCCTGCAAGCCGTCCACTTCATGTGGGAGGGCATCCACGCGGGCGAGGAGGACTCCCCGGGCCGCTCCCGCAACCTGGCGGCGATCGCCGACCAGCTCACCGGCCGGGACAATCCCGAGCGGGTCCTGCTGATCCTGCGGGCGTTCGACGCGATGGCCCGCGGGGAGAACGCGGAGGAGGTCGTCGAGCGCTGCGACCGCGCCCTGGTCAACGGCCGCCTCGCGCCCGGGCTCGGCTGGCGCGACCCCGAGTGGGGCTTCGAGGTGCTGGCCATGCTCGGCAGCGCCTACCTCTTCGCCGACCGGCTCGACCGCGCCGAGTCCCTGTTCGCCGGGGCGGTCCGCGAGTACGAGACGGCCGGCTGGAGCGGCGGCCACCTCGCCATCGCCCACGCCTTCGTCGGCTACGTGCACCGCAGGCGCGGGCGGCTCACCGACGCCGAGGCGTTCCTGCGTGAGTCGCTGCGCCTCGCCGACCGCGTCGGACACGGACTGCCCATGCACTGGGACGCGGCCTGCATGCTCATCGAGACGCTGCTCGCCCGCGGCAAGGCCGAGGAGGCGGAGACGATCGCCGACCGGTACGCGTTCGGCCCGCCCTACCCCTCCACGATCGTGCTGCCCGACGCCCACTCGGTCCGCGGCCGTCTGCTTCTGGCGACCGGCCGCGTCGAGGAGGGGATCAACGAGCTGGAGACCGCCGCCAAGGCCGCCACGGCCCGCGGCGGGCACAACACGATCATGGCGCCGTGGGCCTGCGACCTGGCCCGCGCCCTCGCCCCCACCGACCCGCGCCGCGCGGCCGAACTCGTCGCCGAAGCCCGCGTCCAGGCCGAGCGCTTCGGCACGGACACGGCGATCGGTGAGGCACTGCGCTGCGCGGCCGCCCTGGAGACCGGCCAGAAGCAGCTCACCCTGTACGCGAAGGCGGTCACCTACCTCGAAGCGTCGCCCTGCGCGTACGAACACGCCCTCGCCCGCGTCGAGTACGGCATGGCGGCCCGCTCGATCTCCGAGCTCAACCGCGGCCTCACCCTGGCCCGCGCCTGCGGCGCCGACGGCCTCGCGGCGCGCGCCAGGGAGGTCCTGGACACGGGGCGCGGCCTGCGTTAGCCCCTCACCGGGCCTGGTCCTCCTCGGCGAGGACGCGCTGCGCGACGGCGAACGCGGAGTTGGCGGCGGGCACGCCCACGTACACGGCGCACTGGTGCAGCACCGCGCCGATCTCGTCGGGGGTCAGGCCGTTGCGGCGGGCCGCCCGTACGTGCATGGCCAGTTCGTCGAGGTGGCCGTGGGCGACGAGCGCGGTGAGCGTCACCATGCTGCGCTCGCGCCGGGACAGGGTCGGGTCGGTCCAGATCTCGCCCCACGCGTACCGGGAGATGAAGTCCTGGAACCGGGCGGTGAACGGTGTCTGCCGCTCCTGCGCCCGGTCCACGTGCGCGTCGCCGAGCACCTGCCGCCGCACCTCCATGCCGCGCCGGGCGCCCTGCCCGAGGTGGGTCCGCAGCAGTGCGAGCACCGCCTCCGGCCGTTCGGCGACGGCCAGGTGGGAGGCGCCGGCCAGTTCGACGAGTTCGGCGCCCGGCACGGCGTCGGCGATCTCCCGCAGATGCGCGGGCGGTGTCGCGGGGTCGTCGCGTCCGGCGACCAGGAGGGTGGGCGCGGTGATCTCGCCGAGGCGGTCGCGCAGGTCGAAGGCGGCGAGCGCGTCGCAGCACGCGGCGTACGCCCCCGCGTCGGCCGCCCGGTGGTCCCGGACCAGCCGCGGCACGGTGAAGCCGGGTGTGAACCAGCGGGTGGGCGCCGAATCCGCGACACCCCCCGTCCCTTCCTCGCGCACGCGCGCGGCCCGCTCCCGCCACGGCCGGTCGCCGCCGAAGTGGGCGGAGGAGCACAGGACGGCGAGGCGGTCGATCCGCTCCGGGTGGTGCACGGCCAGATGCAGGCCGACGGCGCCGCCCAAGGACACCCCCGCGTACGCGAACCGTTCGATGCCGAGCGCGTCGGCGAGGTCGAGGACCAGCGCGGCGAGGTCCGCCACGGTGGCCCCCTCGGCGATCAGTTCCGGCGCGGAGCCCCCGTGCCCCGGCAGGTCCCAGCGCACGACCCGGTGCGCGCTCGACACCTCGGGAGCGACCTGGTCCCACAGGGCCATCGAGGTGCCGAGGGAGGGCCCGAGCAGCAGCGGGGGAGCGGACGGGGACCCCTCGACGCGGTGGTGGAGGAGGGGCGAGGAGGAGGTCATGAGGGCTCCTGGGGGTGACGGTCGCAAGGGGGAGGGGCAGGTGCCGTGGTGGCCGGGTCGGGAGGAGGCGCTACCGGCGGGCGAGGGCCCGGTCCGTCAGGGCCCCGGCCGCACCCGTGTACCGCTCCGGGTCCGTCAGGTCGGACAGGTCGATCAGGTCGGTGTTCTTCAGTTCCGGTTCCTCGGACAGGACGTCGGCCGGCGAGCGGCCCTCGGAGAGCGCGCGGCGCGTCGCCGAGCCGAGCAGTTCCTTGGCGCGGGCGCGCCCGAGCACTCCGGCCAGCTCCGCCGACAGCCGCTCCGAGACGATCGCCCCGCCGGTCAGCGCCAGGTGCTCGCGCATCACGTCGGCGCGCACCACCAGGCCTCCGGTCAGCTCCGCGGCGTCCCTGGCCGCGCCGCCGACCAGCCGCAGCAGCTCCCGCAGCGTGGTCCATTCGGCGTGCCAGGCCCCGGCGGGCCGCTCGTCCTGCGCGCACATCGACCCGTACAGCGTCGCCGCGAGTCCGGGCGCGCGACGGGCCGCCGCGTCGATGAGCGTGGCCCGCACCGGATTGGCCTTGTGCGGCATGGCGGACGAGCCGCCGCCCGCGCCCTCCGCCACCTCGCCGATCTCGGTCCGGGAGAGCGTCAGCACGTCGGTGGCGAGCTTGCCGAGCGCCCCGGCCGTGAACGCCGACGCCCCCGCCAGATCCGCCACCGGTGTCCGCAGCACGTGCCACGGCAACGCGGGTTCGGCCAGGCCGAGTTCCCGCGCGTACGCCGCCGCCAGCGCCAAGGGGTCGCTCGCCCCGTACGCCTCGAAGGCCGCCAGCGTCCCGGCCGCGCCGCCCAGTTGCGCGGGCAGCGTTTCCCGGACGGCCCGCAGACGGTCGCGCGCGTCGAGCACGAGCGCGCGCCAGCCGGCCGCCTTCAGGCCGAACGTCGTCGGCACCGCGTGCTGCGTGAGCGTGCGCCCGGGCAGCACGGTGTCCCGGTGTGCGGCGGCGATCCGCGCCAACTCGCTCTCGATGCGCGCAAGTTCGGCAAGGGTCGCGTCCAGTGTGCGCGCCGCCATCAGCATCAGCGCCGAGTCCAGGATGTCCTGACTGGTCGCGCCCCGGTGGACGTACGGCTGGTGCTCCGGGGATACGGCCGCTGTCAGGTCGGCGACCAGCGGGATCACCGGATTGCCGCCGGCGCGGGCCCGCCGGGCGAGGTTCCTCACGTCGAAGGACCCCGCGTCCGCCGCGGCCGTCACGGCGTCGGCCGCGGCGGCGGGGGCGAGCCCGAGCGCCGCCTGGGCCCGGGTCAGGCCCGCCTCCGCGTCCAACAGGGCCTGGAGGAAGGCCTCTTCGGACGTGGTGCGCTCGGTGGGCGCGTCCGCACTGCCGGGGTCGAACAGACTCACGTGTACTCCAGGAAGACCGTCTCGCCCTCGCCCTGAAGGCGGATGTCGAAACGGTACGTGCCGCCCGGCTCCTCCCGTGCGACCAGCGTGTCGCGGCGCGCGGGCGCCAGCTCCGACAGGAGCGGGTCCGCGGCGAGGGCCGCGTCGTCGCCGGGCAGGTAGATCCGGGTGAAGAGATGGACGAGCAGGCCGCGCGCGAACACGCAGAGACTGAGGTACGGCGCCGCCGCCCCGCGCGCGCCGGGCCGTAGCGTGCGCACGTACCAATGGCCGTTCGCGTCGGTCTGGACGCGGCCCCAGCCGGTGAACTCCACGCCGTTGCGGCCGAGATAGCCGCCGTTCGCCGGATCGCGCCGGATGGAACCGTCGACCCGTGGGATCGCGCCGTCGGGACCGGCGCCCCACACCTCGACGAACGCGTCGGGGACCGGGTTGCCCGCGCCGTCGTACACGTACCCGCGCACGGTGACGGTGTCCGGGTGGCCGACGGGCGCGATGTCACCGCCGCCGGGGAACGGCAGCGCGTACCCGTAGAACGGCCCGACCGTGTGCGACGGGGTGGGCAGCACGCTCTCGGGGCTGCTCGTGTCGATCTTCGTCATGGCTGGTCAGCGCCCTTCTTCGAGCCAGGTGGCGGACGGCCCGTCGAGCACGATGTCCCAGTGGTAGCCCATCGAGAACTCAGGCACGGACAGGCTGTGGTCGTAGGTCGCGACCAGCCGCTGCCGGGCGGCGTCGTCGGTGACGGACTGGATGATCGGGTCGTACGGGAACAGCGGGTCGGCGGGGAAGTACATCTGCGTCACCAGGCGCTGGGTGAACGCCGAGCCGAACATCGAGAAGTGGATGTGCGCGGGGCGCCAGGCGTTGACGTGCTGGCCCCACGGGTAGGGGCCCGGCTGGATCGTGGTGAAGCGGTAGCGGCCCTCGGCGTCGGTCAGCGTCCGCCCCACCCCGGTGAAGTTGGGGTCCAGCGGGGCGTCGTGCTGCTCGCGCCGGTGCGCGTAGCGGCCCGCCGCGTTGGCCTGCCATATCTCGATGAGCTGGCCGCGCACCGGGCGCCCGGCGCGGTCGAGGAGGCGGCCGGAGACGGTGATCCGCTCGCCGAGGGGCTCACCGACGTGCTGCCTGGTGAGGTCGTTGTCGACCTCGGTGATGTCCCGCTCGCCGAAGGCGGGCGAGGCCAGCTCCACCAGCTCCGGGTCCTTGGTCACGTCGATGTTGACCGGCGGCTGCTTGGGGTGGCGCAGGACGGACGAGCGGTAGGGCGCGTAGTCGCGGCGCGGGTGGTGCTCGGCGGGCGCGCCGTCGGCGAGCCGCTTCTCGTACGCGGCGCGCGCGGCGGCCATCTCCGCGTCGATGTCGTGCTGGGTGAGAGTCATGGTCCTTCTACCGTTTCCCTATCGTTCCAGGACGAGGGCGAGGCCCTGGCCCACGCCGATGCAGAGCGTGGCGACGCCGACGCCGGAGCCCTTGCGGGCGAGTTGGTGCGCGACGGTGCCGGCGAGCCGGGCGCCGGACGCGCCGAGCGGGTGGCCGAGGGCGATGGCACCGCCCTGCGGGTTGAGGACGGCCGGGTCGAACTCGGGCCATTCGGCGACGCAGCCGAGGACCTGGGCGGCGAACGCCTCGTTCAGCTCCAGAGTCGACAGATCGTCAAATCCCCTGCCTGCCTTGGCGAGGGCCCGGTGGACGGCCTCGACGGGCGCGAGCCCGAAGTAGTGCGGGTCGAGCGCGCAGACGCCGGAGGCGGAGATCCGGGCGAGCGGTTCACGGCCCGTGGCCCTCAGGCCCTCCTCGTCGACGAGGAGCAGCGCGGCGGCGCCGTCGTTGAGCGGCGAGGCGTTCCCCGCGGTCACCGTGCCGCCGTCCGTCCTGAACGAGGGCTTGAGCTGGGCCATCGCCTCCAGGGACGCCGTGGGGCGCACACTCTCGTCGGTGTCGACGACGAGCGGGCCGCCCTTGCGCCGCGGGATCGTGACCGGCACGATCTCCGCGTCGAACAGCCCGTCCTTCTGGGCGGCGGCGGCCTTGCGGTGGCTGTCCAGGGCGTACGCGTCCTGCTGCTCGCGCGTGATGCCGTGCTTGTCGGCGATCAGCTCGGCCGATTCGCCGAGCGGCACCGTCCACTGCGGCTCCATCCGCGGGTTGACCATGCGCCAGCCCAGGGTGGTGGAGTACAGCTCGGTGTGCGCGGCGGGGAAGGGCCTGTCGTTCTTGGGCAGCACATAGGGGGCGCGGGTCATGGACTCGACGCCGCCCGCCACCGCCACGGAGGCGTCGCCGAGCGCGACGGCGCGGGCCGCCTGGACGACGGCTTCGAGGCCGGAGGCGCACAGCCGGTTCACGGTCACGCCGGGCACGGAGGTCGGCAGGCCCGCGAGGAGAGCGGCCATGCGGGCCACGTTGCGGTTCTCCTCGCCCGCGCCGTTGGCGTTGCCGAAGTAGACGTCGTCCACCCGCGCGGGGTCGAGCCCGGGGGTGCGGGCCATGAGTGCGCGGATGGCGTGCGCGGCGAGGTCGTCCGGGCGGACGGCGGCGAGCGCGCCGCCGTAGCGGCCGACCGGGGTGCGTACGGCGTCGACGATGTAGACGTCCCTGACCTGGGTCATCGTCCGGCCTCCGGGATGCGGACCTTCGCCGCGGTCTTGGCGATCAGTTCCCCGACCTCGACACCGGGCGCCAACTCGACGAGCTCCAGGCCCTGTTCGGTGATGTCGAGGACCGCGAGGTCGGTGATGACCCGGTCGACGCAGCCCTTTCCGGTCAGCGGCAGATCGCACTCCTCGACCAGCTTCGGCGAGCCGTCCTTCGCGGTGTGGGTCATGGTGACGAGGACGGTCCGGGCGCCGTGGACGAGGTCCATGGCACCGCCGATCCCCGTGATCATCTTGCCGGGCACCGCCCAGTTGGCGAGGTCGCCGCGGGCGGAGACCTGCATGGCGCCGAGGACGGCGACGTCGATGTGGCCGCCGCGGATCATCCCGAAGGAGAGCGCCGAGTCGAAGAACGCGGCGCCGGGCAGGACGGTCACCGTCTCCTTGCCCGCGTTGATCAGATCCGGGTCGACGGCCTCCTCCGCCGGGTACGGGCCGGTGCCCAGGATGCCGTTCTCCGACTCCAGGATCACCTCCACGTCGCGGGGGAGGTAGTTGGGGATCAGCGTCGGCAGGCCGATGCCGAGGTTGACGTACTGGCCGTCGCGCAGCTCACGCGCCGCGCGTGCGGCCATCTCCTCGCGGGTCCAGGACATCAGGAGCTCACCGTCCGCTTCTCGATCTGCTTGTGGGCGGCCTGCTCGGGGGTGAGGGCGACGACGCGCTGCACGAAGACGCCCGGCAGGTGCACCTGGTCCGGCTCGATCTCGCCGGGCTCCACCAGCTCCTCCACCTCGGCGACGGTGATCCTTCCGGCCGTCGCCGCGAGGGGGTTGAAGTTCCGGGCCGACTTGTTGAACACCAGGTTCCCGTGCCGGTCGCCCCTGGCGGCCCTGACCAGGGCGAAGTCGGTGCGGATAGCGCGCTCCAGGACGTACTCGACACCGTCGAACTCCCGGACCTCCTTGGGCGGCGACGCCTTCGCGACCCCACCGGAGCCGTCGTAGCGCCACGGCAGCCCGCCGTCCGCGACCTGAGTGCCCACACCGGCCGGGGTGTAGAACGCGGGGATGCCGGCGCCACCGGCCCGCAGCCGCTCGGCGAGCGTGCCCTGCGGGATCATCTCGACCTCGATCTCACCGGCCAGGTACTGCCGGGCGAACTCCTTGTTCGCCCCGATGTACGAGCCGGTGACCCGGGCGATGCGGCCCGCGGAGAGCAGGACCGCGAGCCCCGACTCCAGGGCGCCGCAGTTGTTCGACACCACGGACAGGCCGGTGGTCCCCTGCGCGTACAACGCCTCGATCAGTACGTTCGGCACACCGCTGAGTCCGAAGCCGCCGACCGCGAGGGACGCGCCGTCCCCCACGTCGGCGACCGCCTGCGCGGCCGTGGCGACCACCTTGTCCATGTGTCCGGGACCCGTCTCTAGGAATTGCTCAGCGCACTGAGCATTTGTTGAGCGGCCTTCACGTTGCCACCAGTCAACCGGGTCGTCAAGGGTCTAATATCGCTCAGTACACCTACGTAACACCTGCGTACACAGACCGGAGGACCGTGATGGCCGCGGTGGATCTGACCACCCATCCCGGGCACCTCGCCCGGCGACTCCAGCAGGCGCACTACCTGCTGTGGAACACCATGGTCTCCGAGGAGATCACGTCGCCGCAGTTCGCGGTCCTCAACACCCTCGTGGCCGAGCCGGGCCTCGACCAGCGCACGGTCGGCGAGCGCGTCGGCCTCGACCGGTCCACCATCGCCGAGGTGATCAGCCGCCTCACCCGGCGCGACCTGGTCGACAAGGCCAGGGACCCCGACGACGGCCGCCGCTGGCTGCTGCGGCTGACCCCCGAGGGTCTGCGCACGCACAAGAAGCTGACGGTGCGCACCGCGCGGATGAACCAGATCTTCCTGGCCCCGCTGACCAGCGACGAGCAGCAGGTCTTCTTCGACCTGATCCAGCGGGTCGCCGACGCGGCGGAGGGGCTGCGCAACCCCGGCGAACCGGTGGTGGCCCCGCACGCCTGAGCCGGTCAGGGCCGGAGGCTACTTCTTCGCGAACACCACCCACACCGGTCCCGGCGCGAACGGCAGAGGCTGCCCGTCCACCGTGAAGGCGGTGCCGTCCGCGGCGCCCGGCCGCTCCCACCGCGCCTCGTAGGCCCGCCCGTCCCGCAGCACCACCGCCTTCCCCGCACCGACGGTGCGCGACAGCGGGGACGTGTTGCCCAGCTTGTCGTGGAAGCGGGAGGCCTGGACGTCGACGTACTGCACGACGACCGTCGCCGCCGCGAGCCGCGTCCCGCCCGCCGTCACCGCCGCGTTCCCGTCCATGCTCACCAGCCAACGCCGCCGCCCCGCCGACCAGTCGAAGGTGAACCGGGCCGAGGGGAAGCGCACCGTCCGCGCCGTCTCGGGCCGTCCGCCCGCGGGCACCCGCGCGGCGAACCGGAACCCGGCCGCCGCCCCGGCGCCCGCACCTGCCCGCACCCCGCCCAGGGCCGCGGGCCGCAGGAAGAGGTTGTGCGGGGCGGGCTTCCCGCCGCCCCGGAAGTAGGCCCTGCCGCCCTCGCCCGCCGGCTTCGCCCGCAGCGGCGCCGCGTCGATCAGGGGCCGCAGTCTGCCCTGGGCGCCCGAGTACGCGAGCGTCGGCCGGTGGAACTGGCCCAGGAGCTCCAGATCGGTCTCGCGCGCGCTGCGCACCGGCCCGACGACGTCGGGCAGCCGCGAACCGAAGACCGCCATCAGCCGACTGAGCCCGCCCTCCACCTGCTCCGCGTAGACGATGTCCGCGTCCTCGATCCCCGTCTGGGGCCGCGCCGCCCCCACGTTGTCGATCTTCACCGCCAGCACCGCGGCGCCCGCGGGCCCGGAGTCCTTCGCGTCGGGCGCCACGCCGGGCTTGCAGGCCGCGGCGGCCACCGCGAGCACACCGGCGACGAACCCACGCCTACGCATTCCGTTGCTGTCCACGGCCCCTGCATACCCGCCCGGCGCCCCCCTCAACTCCCGCGCCGGCGCGCGCGGTGCGCACACTCAGCGCAGGACGTCCGCCAGGTCGAACTTCATCGGCTCCGCCAACTGCGCGTACGTACAGCTCTCGGCCTCCCGGTCCGGGCGCCAGCGGCGAAAACGCGCGGTGTGCCGGAAGCGTGTCCCGTTCTCCATGTGGTCGTACGCCACCTCGGCCACCAGCTCCGGGCGCAGCGCCACCCACGACAGGTCCTTCTTGCCGGTCCAGCGGCTGGGCGCGCCCGGCATCCGGGACGCCTCGTGTGCGGCGCCGTCCGTCCACGCCGCCCACGGATGGTCCTCGGCGGAGTCCATGCGCAGCGGTTCGAGCTCGGCGATCAGCTCGGCGCGCCGCTTCATGGTGAACGCCGCGCAGACCCCGACGTGCTGGAGGGTGCCCGCGTCGTCGTACAGCCCGAGCAGCAGCGAGCCGACGACGGGGCCGCTCTTGTGCAGGCGGTACCCGGCGACCACGCAGTCCGCCGTCCGCTCGTGCTTGACCTTGATCATGGCGCGTTCGTCCTGCCGGTAGCGCAGGTCAAGGGGCTTGGCCACGACGCCGTCCAGGCCCGCCCCCTCGTACTGGTCGAACCAGCGCCGCGCCAGCCCGGCATCGGTCGTCGCGGGTGCCACGTGCACCGGCGCCGTGACGTCCGCGAGGGCCTCCTCCAGTCGGCGCCGCCGCTCGGTCAGCGGCGCGGCGAGCAGCGACTCGTCGCCGAGGGCCAGGACGTCGAACGCCACGAACGATGCCGGGGTGCGCTCCGCCAGGGTCCGCACGCGGGACGCGGCCGGATGGATCCGCTCGCTGAGCGCGTCGAAGTCGAGCCGCCCGTCGCGCGCGACGACGATCTCCCCGTCCAGGACGCAGCGCTGGGGAAGCCGCTCGGCGAGGGCCGCCACCAGATCGGGAAAGTACCTGGTCAGCGACTTGGTGGAGCGGCTGCCCAGCTCGATCTCCGCGCCGTCGCGAAAGACGATCGCCCGGAAGCCGTCCCACTTCGCCTCGTAGTGCATCCCGGCGGGGAGCTTGGCGGCGGACTTGGCGAGCATCGGGCGGACCGGCGGCATCACGGGAAGATCCATACGCCGATTCTGTCCCGTAGGGAGCGACATCGCCCGGTATGCGCGTCTTGCCCCTTCGGCCTAGCGTGGGTCCATGGGCAGCAAGGGCGCGGCAGTGGAACTGGAAGCGGGTGGCCGGACGGTGCGGCTGTCCAGCCCCGACAAGGTGTACTTCCCCGAGGGCGGCTCGCGCGGGTACACCAAGCTGGACGTCGCGCGCTACTTCCTGGCCGTCGGCGACGGCATCCTGCGTGCGCTGCGCGACCGCCCCACGACCCTGGAGCGCTACCCCGAGGGCATCACCGGCGAGTTCTTCTACCAGAAGCGGGCCCCCAAGAACCTGCCCGACTGGACCCCCACCGCCACCATCGGCTTCCCCTCCGGGCGCACCGCCGACGAGATGTGCCCCACCGAGGTCGGCGCCGTCCTGTGGGCCGCGCAGTACGGCACGCTCACCTTCCACCCGTGGCCCGTGCGCCGCGCCGACCTCGACCACCCCGACGAACTCCGCATCGACCTCGACCCGCAGCCCGGCACCGACTACGCCGACGCCGTCCGCGCCGCGCACGAACTGCGCCACGTGCTGGCGGAGTTCGGCTCGCTTCGCGGCTGGCCCAAGACCTCCGGCGGCCGTGGGCTGCACGTCTTCGTGCCCATCGAGCCGCGCTGGACCTTCACCCAGGTGCGCCGCGCGGCCATCGCCTGCGGCCGGGAGCTGGAGCGCCGCATGCCGAAGGCCGTCACCACCGCCTGGTGGAAGGAGGAGCGCGGCGAGCGCATCTTCGTCGACTACAACCAGACGGCCCGCGACCGCACCATCGCCTCCGCCTACTCCGTCCGCGCCCGCCCCGCCGCACCCGTCTCCGCCCCGCTCACCTGGGACGAGCTCGACGACGCGGTACCCGGCGACTTCGACATCGTCACCATGCCGAAGCGGTTCGCCGAACTCGGCGACGTGCACGCGGACATGGACGAGGAGCGCTACACACTGGACGCGCTCCTCGAACTCGCCGACAAGGACGAGAAGGACCGCGGCCACACCGACCTGCCGTACCCGCCCGAGTACCCGAAGATGCCGGGGGAGCCCAAGCGGGTGCAGCCGAGCCGGGCCAGGCACGGGACCTGACCCGGCAGCGGGGAGGCGGAGGGACGGTCAGTCGGTGAAGGCGGTCAGGATGCCGCCGAGGGACTCGTAACCGGTGACGCTCGGCCCCCACGCCTTCCCGTCCCACCACTTGTGGAACAGCGCCGAGTCCGTGCCCCGGACGAACACGTCGAGCCGGTTCTGCTCCCACGAGACCGCCGCGGGCGAGCCCGTGCAGATGCCACCGAGGGATTCCCAGCCCTTGACGCTCGGCCCCCACGCCTTCCCGTCCCACCACTTGTGGAACAGCGCCGAGTCCGTGCCGACCACGAACAGGTCGAGCCGGTCGGGCCCCCAGGACACGGCGGCGGGCGTCCGCTCACAGATGCCGCCGAGGGATTCCCAGCCCTTGACGCTCGGGCCCCAGGAATTCCCGTCCCACCACTTGTGGTAAAGCGCGGAATCCGTCCCGACCACGAACAGGTCCAGCCGGTTCTGCCCCCACGAAACGGCGACGGGCTCACTCATGCAGATGCCGCCCAGGGATTCCCAGCCCTTGACGCTCGGGCCCCAGGAATTCCCGTCCCACCACTTGTGGTAAAGCGCGGAATCCGTCCCGACCACGAAGAGATCAAGGCGATTGCCACCCCATGACACGGCTTTCGGCTTGGTCATGCAGATACCGCCGAGGGATTCCCAGCCCTTGACGCTCGGGCCCCAGGAACTGCCGTTCCACCACTTGTGGTACGTGGCCGAGTCCGTCCCGACGACGAAGAGATCGAGCCGGTCAGGACCCCAGGAGACCGCCTCGGGCGGGCTCGTGCAGATGCCGCCGAGGGACTCCCAGCCCTTGACGCTCGGACCCCAGGAGCTCCCGTTCCACCACTTGTGGAACAGGGCGGAGTCGGTGCCGACGACGAAGGCGTCCAGCCGGTCGTGCGCCCAGGAGACGGTCGTCGGCGGGCTCGTGCAGATGCCGCCGAGGGACTCCCAGCCCTTCACCCCGGGCCCCCACGTCTTGCCGTCCCACCACTTGTGGAACATGGCCGAGTCGGTGCCGATCCCGAACACGTCGAGCCGGTCCGACTCCCACGACACGACAGGCCCGGACGCCGCCGAAGGCCCGTACATCGCGTGCACGGCGGCGATGTCGTCCGTGCTCAGGCCGGTGCGCTGGCCGATGGTGACGCCCTGCACGGTCGGCACGATGGTGTCCTGGCCGTTCGAGGAGAAGGCGTCGCGCGGGTAGTGCATGATCGAGCCGTAGTCGTACGGGCCGACGTCGTCGCCGTCACTGATGTGCTGGTCGAAGTTGTGCTCGAAACCCGCCGTGATGTTGGCCCAGACGATCGTCACGAAGTGGTCCCGGTCCTCGCGGCTCTGCTCGTGCCAGAGCCCGACCGCGTGCCCGATCTCATGGATGCAGTTGCCCGTCGTGCAGCCGCCGCCGAGGGTGATGTCCTGCGACCCGCCCTGCCGGCCCACGAACGACGAACAGCCGCCGCCCGACACGAACCGGACGAAGTCCGGGAACTGCCCGGCGTTGGCCGGGGTGCGCTGCACGAACCGCATCCGGGTGCGGGACTGCCAGTGCGCGATGGCGTCCGTGACCCGCTGCGCGTTCGGCAGGGCCGCGTCGATCTCGAACGGCACGACGGCGTTGGGCCATCGGACCCCTTGCCCCTCGACCACGACCGCCGACTGCGGGAGCTTTCCCTCCGACTCGGCGCGGAACTCGGCGGTGCGGCGCTCCACCTGCGCGACCGTGCCGAGCACGATGTCGCCCTCGAAGACCGCGATCCCGTCGATGTCGGCGTACTGGACCGGCTTGAGCCGGAATCCGGCACCCTCGATCAGACCGGTCCGCACCTCGCGCGAGGAACGGAATTCCCCGTGCCCCTCACCAGAAACTCGTGACTCGGAAGCAGACATGACGATTCTCCCCCTGACGTTCACCTTCCGGCTTTCGCGATCCGACGTCCTCCTTTCGGCATTCGGCTTCCCGCCCTCCTGTGAAGGGCGCTATTTTGCGAAAGTACTGCGGAAAGTACTGGGGGCACCGCCGACCGACAAGGGCTGGGCGAGCGTATGAGAAACGTAGAAATCGCCGTGCGTCTCGCGCCGGGGGCGAAACCGCCCGAGGGCCCGGTGACGCTGCGCGTGCGGGTCGAGGAGACCGGCGCGGCGGACGCGCCGGCCCGGGTGGTCTCCGCGACCGTCGAGCCGGGCGTCGACCTCACGGCCGTACCCCGGGTGACCCTCGCCGTGCCGGCGCCGGGTCCCGGAGCCCGGTACACCGTGCGGGTCCATGCGGACGTCGACGGTTCGGGGGTCGTCGAGCCGGAGGACTTCGTCTCCGTGCGGAGCAACCCCGTGCTCACCCAGGGGAGCCCGGACGCGGTGGCGGTCGAGGTGAAGCCCGCCCGCTGAGCCACGAGGACTCGGCGGGCGGGCGGTGACACCGTCAACTGTCTTGCGTTCACAGTTCCTTGATGCGGATGTCCCGGTAGGAGATGACGTCCGAGGTGCTGTGCACCTGGAGGCCGACATAGCCGGAGGAGTACCGCCGGCCGTCCGTGCCCGGGTCGTCGGAGCGCGGTGGCTCGAAGACCTGGCCACCGGTGTTGTCGAACTCGTTGATCAGCACACCGTTGCGGTAGATCGAGAAGTGCTGGTCCACCACCTTGATCTCGTAGTCGTTCCACGTGCCCTTCTGGGTGACGCCCGCGCCCGCGAGGCCGACCCGGTCGAAGCCGTAGATCGAGCCGGTCTTGTACATGTCGCCGTCGGGACGGTCGAACACCTGGACCTCGTGCCCGTACTTGATCGCGGCCCACTCGGGGCGCGGCTCCTCGGGGTTGTCGTGCACCCACGGGAAGCGCACGAACACACCGCCGTTGGCGTTGCCCGTGCCGGGGGCGTCGTCACGCCACTGGAGCTTCAGCGAGAAGTCGCCGTACTTGCGCTGCGGGAACCAGAGCATGCCCATGCCGTCCACCGACGTACTGCTGGTGATCGACCCGTCGGCGTTCAGCGCGAACTTCCCGCCGCCGACCTGCTCCCACTTCGCGAACGACTCCTGCGTGCCGTCCAGGATCTTGGTGTAGCCGTCGGTCTGGCCCGGCGTGCCGATCTCGGACTGCCTCGCCGCCTTGTTGATCTTGTTGTACTCGCGCTGGTCGATGACGCCTTCCTTGAGGAGCTTGTCCGTGACCGTCTTCACGTGCTTGACGAACAGCGCGTGCGACGTCCACTTCTTCTCGTCCTCGATCAACTCGCCGATCCGGCAGCGGTTGTTCGTCACGCGGTTCGGGATGCCCGTGTCCGTCGTGCCCACGAACACCGTCGTCCGCTCGTCGAACTCCGGGCAGGGGGGCGCCGGGACGCCGCCGCCCGAGGCGACCGCGAACACGAACAACTGCGCCTGCGCGGCGTTCCCGGCCTTGTCGGTGGCCCGGTAGGACACCGAGTGCGCGCCGACCCGGTCCACCACCACGGGGGCGGTGTACGCGAGGTAGGGGCCGCCGTCGAGCGAGTACTCGATCGTGGCGACGCCGGAGTCCTCGTCCGTCGCCGTCACGGTGAGCTTCGCGTGGTTGATGTACGCGCCGTCGGAGTTCTTGTCCCCGGCGACCGCGAGCGACACCGTCGGCGCCGTCGTGTCCTGGGCGGGCGGCGCCACGACCGTGAGGTCGACCGCCTTCTCCGCCGCCCGGTTGCCCGCCTTGTCCGTGGCCCGGTACCGCACCTTGTAGGTGCCCGGGTCGTGGACCATCACCGGCGCGGTGTACGGCTGCCAGGCGCCGTCGGCGCCGAGCGCGTACTCCACCGTGTTGACCCCGGAGCCGGTGTCCGACGCCGAGACCGTCACCGTGGCCATGCCGACGTAGGCGCCGGAGGCGTTCTTGTCGCCGCTCACCGTCGCCGAGGTCTCCGGCGCCGTCGTGTCGTCGGTCGGCGGAGCGACCACCGTGAAGTCCAGGGACTTCTCGGCGGCGGTGTTGCCCGCCTTGTCGGTCGCCTTGTACGTCAGGGTGTGCGCGCCGACCTGGTCGACGACGACCGGTGCGGTGTAGGGCGTGTAGGCCCCGCCGTCCAGTGCGTACTCGATCCGGTCGACGCCCGAGCCCGCGTCGGTCGCCGTGACCGAGACGGAGGCGGACCCGACGAAGGCTCCGTCGGCGTCGGTCTGCCCCTCGGCCTTCGCCGAGGTCTGTGGCGCGGTCGTGTCCTCACCGCCGCCGCCGTCCGTCACCACCAGGACGCCCTGCATGCTCAGGTGGCCCGGGATCGTGCAGTGGTAGCGGTAGCGCCCGGGGGAGAGGGTGACCTCGGCGGTGTGCTTGCCGCCCTGGTCGTCGTTGGGGTTGGCGAGGATGTTCAGCGGTACGTCGTTGTTGTACTCGGGGTCCGACACGTCGAACGTCAGCGTGTGCGGCATGCCCATCGTGTTGCCGGTCGCCGCGCTGTTCTCGAAGACGATCGTCGCCTTGCCGGCGACCGCCGTCGTCGGCGCGGAGGCGTACTTCGTGATGTCGTCGCCGGCCGTCCAGGTCAGCACCTGGTCGGCCGCCGCGCCCGGCGCGGGCGCCGCCGTGGCGGCGGGCAGCGCGCCGAGCCCGAGACAGAGCAGGACGGTGGCGAGCAGCGCGGTCAACATCCGGCTGCTGCGCAGGAGTTGTGGAGGAGTCCGCATGACCATCAGCCCTTCCTGACGAGCAGGCCGGCCGCCGGGGTCGCCTCGCCACCGGTGTACGTGACCTTCCACAGCGCCGACTTGGAGTCGGAGGTGAAGAAGCCGCGCCCGTAGTCGAGGACGTACAGAGCACCGTCGGGACCGAACTTCCAGTCCATGAGGTTCTTGATGCCGTCGTTGCCGATCGGAATGATCTTCTTCAACGACTCGGAGTGGACCGGGATCGACCCCTCGCCGTGCGTTCTCGGGTCGGTGAGGACCGCGTGGCGCGGCTGGTCCGCGTCGTAGAAGTCACCGACGAACCACTTGCCGTCCCAGTAGCTCGGCCACTTGTCGGCGTTCGGGATCGACGCGTCGTAGCGGTAGACCGGTCCGTCCATCGCCGCCTGACCGCCGCCCTTGAGCCACGGCAGCAGGTACTTCGCCTCGGACTGCTTGTACGAGGGCACGCCGTTCGCGTCGCGCGGGAAGTCCGGGGCCCCGCCCTGGGGCGAGTACCAGATGTTGTTCCCGGTGACCGGCGGCAGGTTCACGAGCCCGTCGTTGTTCGGGGACTCGTTCTTCGGGTGGTCGCAGTCGTACCAGCCCAGCGGCTTCGTCGGATCGGGGAGGTTGCGGTCGCGGTAGGGCTGCTTGTTGCCCATGCAGTACGGCCAGCCGCGGTTGCTCGCCTTGGTGATGACGGCGAACTGGTCGTACTTGGCCGGGCCCCAGGTCGTCGACGGCTCACCGGCGTCCGGACCGACCCAGCCCGCGTACAGCGTGTCGGTCTTCTTGTCGACGGAGATGCGCGCCGGGTTGCGCACGCCCATCACATAGATCTCCCCGCGCGTCTTGCCGCCGCCCTCGGCGGTCTCCTTGCCGGTGAAGAGGTTGCCCTCCGGCAGGGTGTACGTGCCGTCGGCCTCCGGGTGGATGCGCAGGATCTTGCCGTTGAGGTTGTTGGTGTTGCCCGCGGTGCGGCGCGCGTCGGCGAAGGAGACGCCCTTGTAGTTGGGCTGCGGGTTGTTGCCCGAGTAACCGTCGCTGAACTGCGAGGAGTTGTTGTCACCGGTCGCGATGTACAGGTTTCCCTTGGAGTCCCAGGCCATCCCGCCGCCCGCGTGGCAGCAACTGTGCACCTGCACCGGCCACTTGAGCAGCACCTTCTCGCTGCTCATGTCCAGCTTGTTCGTCGCCGGGTCGAAGGTGAAGCGGGAGACCTGCCGCTCGGCCATCTGCTTGTCGCGGTCGAGCCCCGAGTGCGGCGTGTAGTGCAGGTACACCCACCCGTTCTGCTCGAACCGCGGGTCGAGCTCGATGCCGAGCAGCCCCTCCTCGACCTTGACGAGCTCGTCGCCGCCGCCCTTGTTGCCGAAGACGGTCAGCGCTCCCGCGAGGGTCACCTTCTTGGTCTTCGGGTCGTAGACGTGGATCTGCCCGGTGCCCTTGCCGACGTCGGGGTTGTTCCAGTCGGTGATGACCGGCCGGGACGAGTCCGCCCCACCGCGGCCGATATAGAAGATCCGCCCGTCGGGAGCGGTGACCAGCCCGTGCGGCTCACCGATCTGGTCGTTCTGCCCGGCCTGGTTGGGCTGGGTGAGGCGCTCCGCCTTGTAGTTGGCGTCGATCGCGGCCTTGCAGTCGGCGCGGACCACCCGCGACGTCCACGACAGGGCCCCGCGCAGATGATCGCGGAAGTCCGCCTCGTCGAAGGAGGCGACGGTCCCGCCCATCCCGGTGTAGAAGGACCGGCCGCCGTCGTAGTCACGGCACCAGGACACCGGGTGGTCCGCGCCGTTCGCGCCCGCGCCCGGCTTGTACGTGGACTCGTTGACCCGGGCGACCGTGTGCACGTCGCCGGACGGGTTCTTCACCCAGTTCAGCCACTGGTCGGGGCGCTTCCACTGCACCGGCAGGTTCTTCGTCGCCGGGTTCTGCCGGTCGCCGACCTCGACGGTCGCGCGCTGCACGGTGTTCGGCGACGAGGCCGCGGGCCGCGCCCCGATCAGACCGGTGAACCAGTCCGAGTACGGTTCGGCGCGCGCCGCGTCATGGATGCCGACGAAACCGCCGCCCGCCTCCATGTACGTCTCCAGGCCCGCCTCCTGGTCCGGGTCGAGGACGTCGCCCCCGCCGGTCAGGAACACGACCGAGTTGAAGCGCCCGAGCTTCGTGCCGTTCGTGAACACGGAGGCGTCGTCCGTCGCCGTGACCGTGAAGCGCTGCTCGGCGGGGCCCGACTGGCCGATCTTCTCGATCGCCGCGATGCCCGCGTCGACCGTGGGCGACTCGTCGCCGCCGGCCGCGGACCCGTAGAACAGCAGGACCCGCACGTTGTCGCCGCCGGGCGGCGACTTCACGGACATCGTTGTCACGGACGGGCCGTGATCCGGGTACGCACTGGCGGCGGGCCCGCTCAGCAGTCCTGCGGCCAGCGCGCCACCGGCGACACCGACCGCGAGGACACGGCGGCGCCTGTTCCTGCTCGCTCTGAACTCTCGTACGGGCAATGGCTCTTGATGCGGTTTCCGCCGCATGCGCTCACCCACCCCTCATAGGACACAGCAACAGCGCGGTGAAAGCTAGACCTCTTTGCATGGTTCGCCAATAGGTATGACCGCAATTCCACAAACTTTGTCCTGAGTGTGGATAAACGAAGATCACCTGGTTACCGTGCTCAGCGCGACGTGAAAGCCCGTACGAGGTTGGGGAGTTGGGTGTGGCGACGGAACGCGATGAACTGCGCGACGAACCAGGCCGGGCGAGCGAGCAGGACCGGCGCGTGCTGAGCAGGCGCATGCTGATCGGTGGTGCGGTGGCGGCGACGGCCGGGGTGACATCGTTGTCGATCGCCGCCTCGGCCCCCACGGCGGCCGGGGCCGACACCCCGCCGCGCACCGCCCCGGCGGGCGGCGAGGTCAGACACCTCACGCTGTACGCGGAGAAGCTGGCGGACGGCCGGCTCGGTTACGGGTTCGAGAAGGGCAAGGCGACGGTCCCGGGCCCGCTCATCGAGCTGAACGAGGGCGACACGGCACACATCGAGTTCCACAACCTCACCGACGCCGACGCGAGCCTCCACGTCCACGGCGTGGACTACGAGATCTCCAGCGACGGCACGCGGATGAACCGCAGCCATGTCGAACCGGGCGGCACCCGCACCTACACCTGGCGCACCCACGCGCCCGGCCGCCGCAAGGACGGCACCTGGCGCGCGGGCACCGCGGGCTACTGGCACTACCACGACCACGTCGTCGGCACCGACCACGGCACGGGCGGGATCAGGAAGGGCCTCTACGGTCCGGTGATCGTGCGCCGCAAGGGCGACATCCTGCCCGACCCCGGCAAGACGTTCACGATCGTCTTCAACGACATGACGATCAACAACAAGGCCGCCCACGAAGCCCCCACCTTCGAGGCCACGGTGGGCGACCGGGTCGAGATCGTGATGATCACGCACGGCGAGTACTACCACACGTTCCACCTGCACGGTCACCGCTGGGCGGACAACCGCACGGGCATGCTCACGGGCCCCGACGACCCGACGCAGGTCCTCGACAACAAGATCTGCGGCCCGGCGGACTCGTTCGGGTTCCAGATCATCGCGGGGGAGGGCGTCGGGGCCGGCGCGTGGATGTACCACTGCCACGTCCAGAGCCACTCGGACATGGGCATGGCGGGTCTGTTCCTGGTGAAGAAGGCGGACGGTTCGATCCCGCCGTACGACGCGCCGCACCACTGACGCGAGATCTTCTCAGCTTCTAGAGGTCGGCGGCCCGGTACGTCACGCGTCCGCCGACCACGGTCAACCGCACCGGCAGCTCCGGGAGTTCGGTCGCGGGCACGGCGGCCGGGTCCTCGGCGAACACCGACAGGTCGGCCCGGTACCCGGCCGCCAGGCGCCCGGCGATCCGCTCCTCGCCCGCCGCGTACGCCGGGTCGACCGTCATCCCCCGCAACGCCTCGATGCCGCTGAGCGCCTGTTCGGGTCCGTGCGGCGGCAACGACAGATCGCGGCTCGGGCGGCGGTGCCGGGCCCCGGCCAGCACCCCGAGCGGCGCGTACGGGGCGATCGGCCAGTCGGAGCCGAGCACGACCCGGGCCCCCGCGTCCCGCAGGTCACGGCAGCGCCAGGCCCGCCCGGCCCGCTCCTCGCCGAGCCGCCGCGACCAGTTGTCGGTGTGGTCGGCCCGGGTGAAGTCGGTGCAGTGCGTGGGCTGCATCGAGGCGACGACGCCGAGTTCGGCGAACCGGCGGACCGTGTCGTCGGGCACCGTCTCGATGTGCTCGACGCGATGCCGGAGGTCCGCGGGGTTCTCGTGCCGCGCCTGCTCGACGGAGTCGAGGACGTGCCGGACCGCCGCGTCGCCGATGGCGTGCGTCGCGGTCTGCACCCCGGCGCGGTGCAGCTCACCGATGACCCGGGTGTACGCGGCCGGGTCCGGCCAGAACGCGTGCGTCGACTCGCCGTGGCAGTCGGGGTGCTCCAGCCACGCGGTGCCGTTGTCGATGGTGCCGTCCATGAACAGCTTGACCCCGGCCACGCGCCACAACTCGCCGCCCTTCCCCTGGAGTTCGATCAGGGCGCGCAACGCGTCGTCGTCGGCTCCCGGCTGGCACCAGGGCGCGACCCGCAGCCGCAGCGGCAGCTCCCCGGCCGCGTCCAGGTCGGCGTAGAGCGCGAGGCTGTCGCCGTTCGCGTCCATGGCGTGCCCGCCGGTGAGCCCCGTCGCGGCCATCGCGCGCAGCACCCGCGCGAGCCGGTCCCGCCGCTCCTCGCGGGTGGGCTGGGGGGCGGCCCGCTCGACGAGTTCGCACGCGGCGTCCTCCAGGAGGAGGCCGGTGGGCCGCCCCTGCGCGTCGCACACGATCTCGGCGGCCTGGTCGAAGGTGCGCGGTCCGTCGACCCCGGCGATCTCCAGGGCCCGCGGGCTCGCCAGCATCGAGTGGGCGTCGAACAGTTGGAGCAGCGCGGGGACGCCGTCGAGGACGGGGGAGAGCGCGGCGGCCTCGACGGGCCGGTCGCCGAACACGTTGGGATCGAGCCCCCAGGCGTGCAGCCACGCACCGGGCGCGAGGTCCCGCCGGGCCCGGGACAGGGCATCCCGTACGGCATCCAGGTCGGCGCAGCCGGAGAGGTCGAGGCCGTGGGTCAACTCGGCGCCGTGCACGGGGTGCAGATGGCCGTCGACGAGCCCCGGGGTCACGACGGCGCCCTGGAGATCGACCACTTCGGTGGCGGTTCCGGCGAGCGCGCGGATGTCCCGGTCGCCGCCGAGGGCGCCGATCAGCCCGTCGGTCACGGAGAGCGCGGTGTGCGGGAGGAAGCCGCCGGTCGCCGGGTCGAGGAGACGGGCGCCGAGGACGATGAGCTGAGGGTGCACGGGTGTTCCTGCCTTGGGTGGTCGGTCGGCTTCCGGCCCCTGCGGTGATCTAGGGGCGGGGTTCGAGGGGCGGGGTTCGAGGCGGGGCCTCAGGATGGCGGGGGACAGGGCGAGTGGCGCCTAGGGCCCCAACGTCCCGTGGGCGAGCCCGAGTTCGCGCTCGGCCCAGGTGACGGCCATCCGCGCCACCGCCCGCGGCAGGGCGTCCGCGTCGGCGCCGCCGTCTGCCCCGAGTCCGTCGAGCACCACCAGGATCTGGGACGCCACGACCGAGGGCTCCTCGCTCGGGCGGAACTCGCCGCGTGCCACGCCGTCCTCGATGAGCCCGGCCAGCCGTGCCCGCCACGCCGTCTCCTGGTGGACGACGCGGTCACGGAGCGCCGGACGGTAGCGGGTGAGGTGCCGGGCGTTGATCCACAGCCGGCTGATGTCGTCCCACGCCGGGCCCGAGGTCCGGGCGAGGAAGCCGGTCAGGCGTTCCGTCGCCGAGGCGGGCGGGGGCTCCTCGGGGATCAGCGCGTCGAGTTCGCCCGTGGCCGCGGTGCCGAAGGCCTCCGCCACCAGCTCCTCCGCCGACGGGAAGTAGTGGCTGACGAGCCCGGGGCGCACGTCCAGCTCCTCGCCGATCCGGCGGAGGGTGACGCACTCCAGACCTTCGGAAAGCGCAATCTCGGCGGCTTTGGCAACGATTTCCGCACGTCTGGCGGCCGGGGACTTTCGAATTCGCTTGCTCGGAGCCCTTGACGACATGCCCGTCACGTTATTGAGTGTGCGACCAATAAGCAAGCAGACGGGTCGGGCACGCTCCGGCCGACACCCCGGAGGGCCCATGGCATCCACCCTTCCCGACCCGCACCCGGACACCGACAAGGTCGCCGCCCCGCCCCCCGACCGACCGGCCCTGCGCATCGAGGCCCACGGCATCGACCACATTCCCGACGGCGAACGGCACGGCCGCGCCCGGGAGCTGTTCTCCGTCTGGGCCGCGGCCAACGTCAACTACCTGAACCTGGTGGTCGGCGGCGCGCTCGTCCTGATGGGCCTCACCCTGTGGCAGGCCCTCGCCGTGCTCACCGTGGGCAACGCCTTCTGGGTCCTGACCGGGCTGCTCGCCGTGTCCGGACCGGCCGCCGGCGCCCCCAGCGAGGTGATCACCCGGGCGCTCTACGGCGTCATCGGCAACCGCGCGAACAACGCCGTCACCGGCTGGACGATCTCCGTCTGCTACTTCGCCCTGAACCTGTCGGCCGCCGCCGTCGCCGCCTTCTCCCTGGTCGAGAAGGTGGGCATCACCGCCGACACCGGCGTGAAGGTCGTCGTCATCGTCGTCATCGCCGCGCTCACGCTCACCATCAGCGTCTACGGCCACGCCGTGATCGTGAAGCTGTACCCGGTGATCACGCTGGTCCTCGCGGCGGTCTTCGCGGTGGTCGCCGTCGCCGTGGTCCGCCACGCCGACTTCACGTACACCCCCGCCCACCACCTCACCGGCCTCGACCTGTGGGCGACCGTCCTCACCGGCGTCACGCTCATCGCGGCGGGCCCGCTCTCCTACACGACCAGCGCGGACTTCTCCCGCTACCTGCCGCGCACCGCTCCGAGCCGCGCGATCGTCGGCTGGACCGCGCTCGGCGGCTTCCTGCCCAGCATGGTGGTCTCCTCCCTGGGCGCCCTCGCGGCGACCACCGTCGACATGACCGACCCGCAGTCGGCCCTGGAGTCGATCCTGCCCACCTGGTTCACGCCCTTCTTCCTGCTCGCGCTCGTCCTCGGCACCATCGCCATCAACGCCCTGACCGCCTACAGCGCGGGCCTCGCCCTCCAGGCCGTCGGCCTGCGCATCCGCCGCTCGGTCAGCGTCCTGTTCGACGGCACGGCCGCCGTGGCCCTCACCCTGTACGGCCTGCTCGTCTCCAACTTCCTCGACACCGTCAACAACGTCCTGCAACTCACCGTCGTCCTCCTCGGCCCCAGCATGGCGATCTACGCGACGGACATCGTCCTGCGCCGCAACCAGTACGACGGCCAGGCCCTCGGCGACGAGACCCGCGGCAGCGCCTTCTGGTACCGCGGCGGCATCAACTGGGCCGGGGCGGCAGCCGTGGTGGCGGGCGCCACCACCTCCGCCCTCTGCGTCGACACCCTCTACACCGGACCGCTCGCCGCGGCGCTCGGCGGCCTGGACCTGGCGCTCCCGGCGGGCATGGTGGTGGCCTGCGTCTGCTACGCCGTCGCGATGCGCCGCTCCCTGGCGGGGCGGCGTTGAGCCGATCTTCCGGCACACGGATGCGCGAGCCGCGGGACCGGGTGTAGACCACAGGTGACATCTGCGCGCCAACCCGTCACCCAGGGAGCCGAGTTGAGCAAGGACCGTACGTACGACTACGTCATCGTCGGGGCCGGATCCGCCGGATGCGTGCTCGCCGCGCGACTGAGCGAGGACCCGGCCGTCCGGGTCGCGCTCGTCGAGTCCGGCCCCCGCGACCGCAAGCCGGAGATCCGGATACCGGCCGCGTTCCCCAAACTGTTCAAGACGCCGTACGACTGGGACTACACCACCGAGAAACAAGGCGCCCTGGACGACCGCGAGCTGTACTGGCCGCGCGGCCACATGCTCGGCGGCTGCTCCTCCCTCAACGCCATGATGTGGGTGCGCGGACACCGCGACGACTACGACGCCTGGGGCGAGGCCGCCGGGCCCGAGTGGGCGTACGACCGGTTCGTGCCCTACTTCCGGCGCGCCGAGCGGTGGAGCGGGCCCAGGACCGGAACATCGGTGTACGGCACGCTCGGCCCCCTGCACATCTCCCCGCCCCGCCACGCGAACCCCACCACGGCCGCGTTCCTCGCCGCCTGCCGCGCCCAAGGGCTGCGTGATCTCGGCGAGTTGAACCAGGCCGACCACAGCGGCTTCGCCCTCACCCCCGTCAACCAGCGCCGCGGCCGCCGCTGGAGCGCCGCCGACGGCTATCTCAGACCCGCCGCGCGCCGCCCCAACCTCGACGTCTACACCGGAGCCCGCGTCACCCGGCTCGACTTCGACGGCCTGCGCGCCGCGGGCGTCGTCGCCGAGGGTGTGTCCGCCGGTGTGCTGCGCGCCACCCGCGAGGTGATCCTCGCCGCGGGCGCCATCGGCTCGCCGCAGCTCCTGCAGCAGGCCGGCATCGGCGACCCGGAGGCCCTCGGCGCCGCGGGCATCGACACCCGCGTCGCCTCACCCGACGTGGGCCGCCACCTCCAGGACCACCTCTCCTACGCCGTCACCGTCCGCTGCCCGCGCCCGCTCACCCTCACCGGCGCGGACACCCCCGCCAACATCGCCCGCTTCCTGCTGCGCGGGCGCGGACCGCTCACCTCGAACATCGGCGAGGCCGTCGCCTTCCTCCGGACCCGGCCCGAACTCGCGGCACCCGACATCGAGCTGGTCCACGCGCCCGTCCCCTTCGTCGGTCACGGACTCGTCCCGCCGACCGAACACGGCTTCACCCTCGGCGTGGTCCTCCTCCAGCCGCGCAGCACGGGCCGCATCACACCGACGGGGACGGGCGCCGCCGCCCGCCCGCGGATCGACCCCGGGTACCTGGCCGACGAGGAGGACCTGCGCACGCTCGTCGCGGGCGTGCGCAGGGCGGAGGAGTTGCTGGCCGACGCGGCGCTGCGGCCCCTGCACTCGGAGCCCATGGCCGGGTATCCGGGCGTCGTCGACGACGCGGCGCTCGCCCGCTCGGTCCGGGCCCGCGCCGAGACCCTCTACCACCCCGTCGGCACCTGCCGGATGGGCGCCGACGAGGGCTCCGTCACCGACCCCAGGCTGCGGGTCCGCGGCACGCGGGCGCTGCGCGTCGTCGACGCCTCCGTCATGCCGCGCATCACGCGCGGCCACACGCACGCGCCGACGGTCGCCCTCGCGGAGAAGGCCGTGGAGCTGATCCGCGAGGACGCCGCGCGAGGGGTGTGAGGGGCGGCGATCGGGGTCAGGAGCCGACGCTCACCGTGAAGCGGCGCGGGTTCCCGTCGTTGGCCGCGCCCGACACGTCGGGCCGGCCGTCGGGGCGTACGTCGTCGTACGGGAACGCGTACCCGATGGGGGAGTTGGCGTGGACGATCCGCGACCAGTGGTTGGTGGTCGCGTCCCGGTAGTAGTCGCCGGAGTCCGCCCCGTTCGGCTGCTCCGGGTGGGTGAGCATGATGCTGCGGTTGAATCCGGCGGCGAGCCGGGCGAGCAGGCCCTTCTTGTCGTCGGAGTCGGCCGGGTTGTTGGTGAACGGCCCGTGGTTGCAGGTGAAGATGTCCTTGGAGGTGGGCTTGGTGAAGGTGTGCCCGCCGTTGAAGGTGAGCGTGTCGCCGCTGACCCGGCCGGTGAACACGCCGCGTCCGCCCTGGAGGTCGATGCGGAGGTCGGTGGAGCGGTACTTCTCCCAGACCCGGTCGATGTAGCCGCTCCACAGGTCGCGGAACGGCATCTCGGCGGGCCGGTCGAAGTACGGGGCCATCAGGTTCTGCGGCGAGATGACCCGCAGCACCTTCCCGTCGCCGCCCCTGATCACGAGCTTGTCCCAGGGCTGCCCGTCCTTGGCGGCCTGCGCGGTGAGATCCGCCGCGATCCGCTCGACGGCACCGTCCGGCAGCGGGGCGACGGTGTGGGTGGCGTCGCCCTCCAGGGTCAGCCCGATCGGCAGGGCCGTCACCAGGTCGACGTAGCTGATGTTGGCGTACAACTGGGCGGAGTTGAAGGTGAACTCGCAGAACGACCAGGTCTTGTGGTAGTTCGCGTCCGCCGGTGTGGCGAAGGCGGGCTCGACCAGGCCGGGTCCGGGGTTGAGGAAGAAGTCCAGGGTGTCGTCGCGCACGAAGTAGACGCGGGCGCCGAACATCTGAGGCAGCGTCACTACTTTGGGGCCCTGGCCCGCTCCGTTCAGCGGGATGGCGCAGTCCACGGGCAGGGGGGTTCCCGGGGCGCTCGGCGACTGGGGCCGGTAGACACTTCCGTCGGCGCGCAGCAGCACCCAGTTGCCGGAGGACTGCTCGTGCCCCGTGACGTAGGCACGCACGGTGCCGGGCAACGACTTGTTCACGAGCGCCAGTTCACAGGTGGCGGGCGCGGCGCCCGCGGTCCAGGCGGGAACGGACAGTGAGGCGGCGGCCGTCGCGACGCTCGCCCCGGCGCCGGCGAGGAACATCCTGCGCGATATCACGATCGCACTCCTGAGGGGTGGGGGGTTGTGTGGGGAGCCCCACTGTGGCCAGAGGGGCCGGGAGCGTCAAGACTTATGACGGGGAGCGCTCCCGCAATTTGATTTCGTTCAGAGGTTGAAGGCGAGCGATAGATCGCCATTGGTCCGTACCTTGCCTGGTCAGGGCGCTGGGACGCCCGTTGTCAGTGGGCGGTGCCAGACTCGGCAGTCCAGGGAGAAAACCCTCGACGAGGAGGGCACGACCATGATCACCACGAATTTCGTGAACGGTTCACCGAACTGGCTGGATCTCGGCACCCCCGACCTGGAGGCCGCGGCCGCCTTCTACGGCGGCGTCCTCGGCTGGCGGTTCGAGCCGGGCGGACCGGAGACCGGTGGGTACGGGATGTTCCGGCTCGACGGCAGGTCGGTGGCGGGAGGCATGACCGTCACCGCCGACCAGGGCGCCCCCGCCTGGACGGTCTACTTCCACAGCGCGGACCCGGACGCGGTGACCAAGGCCGCCGAGCAGGCCGGCTGCACCGTCCTCCTCCAGCCGATGGACGTCCTCGACCAGGGCCGGATGGCGATACTGGCCGATCCGGCGGGCGCGGCGTTCGGCCTGTGGCAGCCCCGGCGGCACACCGGTTTCGAGCACGTCACGCAGGACGGCGGGTTGAACTGGCTGGAGCTGTACACCCCCGACGTGCCCGCCGCGAAGGAGTTCTACGGGTCCGTCCTCGGCTGGGGCGCCTTCGACGTGGAGTTCCCGGGTGGCTCATACACGACGGTCCATCCGGCGGGCACGGACGAGAACGGGATGTTCGGCGGTATCGTCCCGCTGGACGGCGACCCGGCAGGCGCGGGGGCGGGCGCCCACTGGACGCCGTACATCCACGTGCCGGACGTGGACGCGGCGGCGCGCAAGGCCGAGGAACTGGGCGGCGCGGTGCGCTCCGCACCGGTCGGCGTGCCCGGAGTGGGGCGGATCGCGACCCTCGCGGACCCGGCCGGGGCCGTGTTCGCGGTGATCAAGGGCGATCCCGACCAGTGACAGCCGGGTGAACGACGGGCGGTGCCGCCCGGCGAGCCGCGTTGATGGTTCGTTGAGCAGACGTTTTTCACCGGGCGGCACCCTCGTCACCATGCACGCGAACACGACCCTCACGCCCGCCGGCCCCACCTGGCAGGAGCAGGCCCTGTGCGCCCAGACCGGCGGCGACTTCTTCTTCCCCGAACCGGGCAGCTCCGTCCGCGAGGCCAAGCTGATCTGCCGGATGTGCGAGATCCGCCCCGCCTGCCTGGAGTACGCCCTGGCCCACGACGAGCGCTTCGGCGTCTGGGGCGGCCTCTCGGAGAAGGAGCGGCACCAGCTCAGGCGTACGTGACCGTGAACTCCCGCGTCCCGGCGGGCACCCGCACGTCGTCACCGGGGCCCGGCACCTCCAGTGCCCTCCCGTCCGCCACCACGGCACGCACCGGACCGAAGCGGCACGGGTACACGAACCGCACCCCCTGCGGCGCGGACTCGATCCGCACACTCACCCGGCGCGCGCCCGCGTCGTGCGCGAGCCGGTACCCGAAGGGCTCACCGAACAGGGTCGGCGCGTCCAGGACCGCCACCGGCTGCGCGTCCGCCACCCAGTGCGGCCGTACCCCCGGCGCGATGTACAGATGCGGGTCCCGGTCCTCGTCCGCCTCGAAGAACAGGATGTCGCGCACCAGCAGCAGGTACTCGGCGGCGGCCCAGCCGTGCGGGATGTCGCCCATGTACCAGTGCCGCCCGGGCACCTCCCGGAAGTCCGACGCGATCGGGAAGGCGTGCTGCTCGTTCCACGCGCCCAGCGCCACCGCCCTGTCCTGGGTGCGCGGGAACGCCGCGTCCACCGCCCAGCCGAGCAGCGCGTCGGCCCGCTCCGGGTTCCCCGCCAGCAGATAGGCGTGCGCCAACTGCATGGTCAGATACGGCCCGTAGGCGTTCCACGCCGCCTCGTGCCGGTAACCGCCGGACACGAAGTGCCAGTACATCGTGTCGAGCGTCGACCGCGCGGCCTGGTCGATGTCGTCGCCGAGCTTGCTGCCCATGTGCAGCCGCAACGGATGGAAGTACGCCGCCGCGCCGATCATCGTCGAGTCGAGGCGGCCCACGTCACCGGGCCCGGTCGGCAGATACGTCTCCCAGGCCCCGCGGCGCCGCTGCTCGGCGAGGACCCAGCGCATCGACGCGGCGGTGGCGGCCTTCATGTCGTCGAAGGCCGCCCACAGCTCGGGCACCTCCGGAGCCCCGATCCGCTCCGCGAGCCGTGCGGCCTCGTAGAGCCCGGCGAGCCCCCACAGGTCGTCCCAGTAGTGCGGCTTGTCCCGCTCCCCGAGGTGCTCGGCGCTCCACCCGCTGTGCAGGAGCCCGAAACCGTCCCGGTTGTCCCGCAGCCAGCGGGCGCCGTCCACGACGTACGGACTGTAGAGCCTGGCGCCGAACGCGGCGGCCCGCCCCGAGGTCCGGTCGAAGCGGCCGATCGCCCACAGCGCCTGCCCGTTGCTGTCCCACTCCCGGTCGTCCTTCTCGTGCGGGCCGCCGAAGAACCCGTACTCGGCGCACGGCCCGATCCGGCCGCCGCCCCGGTTGAACCGCAGCGGATAGTGCGTGCCCAACTGGTGCCCGGCCAGCGCCGCGTCACCGACCAGCGAGCACGCCGTCGCCTCCACCGACGAGTCCCTGATCCAGAACGAGTCGTACACCGTCGGACCCGGATGGATCTCCCCGAGGTCGGAGAGGATCAGCAGCTCCGAACGCGCCTGACGGAAGAGGTCCGTCAAGTGCGCCACCGAGCGCGGCAGTTGCGGCTGCACACCCTGATGGAGCAGCTTGTCCGTCCAGAACTCCCGGTTGGCGGCCTCCAGCGCGTCGGCCGGTGCCGCCCGCAGCTCCGCCAGATCGTCGGGCCCGCTGTACAGGTCGACGGGCAGCCGCACGTCGAGCTCCATCAGCTCGTCCTCCGCCACCTGGAACGGCCACGTGAACACGGCACTGCACAACCCGGCCACCTGGTCCTGCGCCTCGGCCGCCCCGCTCAGCTTCCCGCCCGTCACGAGATCGCGGAAGGGGCTGTGGCGCACGTACACCTCGGGGTCCGTGCCGAAGTCAGGATTCCCGTACACCCCGAACTGGTCGGGGGCCGTGTCGAAGACGGGCCCCCAGCCACTGTTCGTCTCGACCCGCCGCTCCCCGGGCAGATACCGCAGGAACGTCAGGCGCCGGTCGGTGATCTCCCGCCCGTTGCGGTCGTGCCGCTGGAAGCCGCTCGGCCCGGCGGGCATCACCGCCGCACACAGCAGGCCCTCCCGCGCCCGCCCCGTCGGCGAACCCACCGTCACCCGCGTCACGACCGCGTCCCGCTGCCGCGCCCCCACCGGCGTCGCGAAGGTCCGCTGGACGAACTCGACCCCGTTCGCGGTACGGAACGTCGTCAGCACGACCGGCAGATGCGGAGCCTCCACGCGCTGCTCCACCGTGCCGCCGTCCGTCAACTGCGGCAGGCTCAGCGCCCCGGTCACCGGATCGAACAGGAAGAACGACAGGCAGTACTTGTCGAAGACCGGCTCGATCTCACCGGCCTGCCCGACCAGGGACTCCTGCCGGTGATCCTTCACCCCGACCATGCCCCAGTAGCGGTACAGCGCGTTCGAGGCGAACGCCGCCTCCTTGGAGTCGTACGTCCCGGCGTCGAAGTCGTCGCTCCACCGCCGCATCGCCTGCTGCGCCCACCACGGCACCGGGTACGGCACCTCGGCGCGACCGGCCCAACTGCGCCACATGACCTCGTAGAACATCCACTCGTGCGTCTGCGCCATGGAGTTCACCCCCTCCTCGCACCGTGGCACCGTCACGGCGCTGCGGCTAGGTCTCCACCCGGGGTTCCACCCGTGGGTGCAGGTGCCGGAGGCCGTCGCCCAGCAGTCTTGAGGGCATGACAACGACCGAGTGGTTCACCGACATCGCGCTCCTCCTCGTGGTCTTCCGGCAACTGCGGGAGGGCCGTCTGGACCTCAAGTCCTTCCTGATCCCGCTGGGGATCGTGGCCTTCGTCGCCTCCTCGTACCTCGACACGATCCCCACCGGCGGCAACGACCTGCTGCTCATCGGGGCCCTGACGGGCGTGGGCGCCGCGCTCGGTGTCGCCGGTGGTCTCTACACCCGCATCCGGGCCGTGGACGAGCACCTGCTGATCAAGGCCGGTGCGGTCTCCGCGGTCCTGTGGGTGCTCGGCATGGGGGCCCGCATGGGCTTCCAGTTGTGGGTCGAGCACGGCGGCGCCGACGACGTGGGCCGGTTCAGCGTCACCCACCACATCACCGGCGACGAGGCCTGGGTCGCGGCGTTCGTCCTGATGGCGCTCACCGAGGTGGTCACGCGGCTGGCCACGATCTTCGTCAGGAGCCGCCGGGTGCGCCCCGTGCCGGGGGCCGGGGTGGCCATGCCCGCCGCACCCGTTCTCCACCGGAGCGTCTGACCATGGGTTATGGTCTGGCCGTGCCCGACACCGAGACCGCTCCGCAGCCCGGGCCGACCCCCTCCGAGGGGGCCGGCCCGCGGCCGGTCCCCGGCCAGGAGCCGTGGTTGCAGTGGGTGGCCGCCCTCGGCGTCATCGTCGCCGGGATCCTGACGATCAGGCCCATGGGCGTCAGCGGGCGCGGCCTGCTGGTCACCGTCCTCTTCGTGGTCAACTGCGCGGCGCTGCTCGCCCGTCGGCTGCCCGAGGCGAAGGTCCCCCCGAGGCTCGCCCTGATCTGGCTGACGCTCGGCATCTTCGCGGCGGCCGCGCTGATCGGCGCCGGCAGCGGCGGCACGACGTACCTGTTCGCCTTCTTCGTCTCCGGGCACATCGGGTACCGCCTCGACACCCGGCAGGCGCTCACCCTCGCCCTGTTCTGCGGCCTGCTGTGCGCCGCCGTCCTGCGCCTGCGGATCGGCCCCGGCCACGAGGCGCTGCCCTGGGTCCTCGGCCTGGTCACCGGGGTCCCCGTGGTGATCGGCATCGTCAACCGCAGCCGGCACCGCGCCGTCCGGGCGGCGCTGTCCGCCGCCGAGTCCGCCGAGCGGGCCGCCCGCGCCGAGGCACGTACCGCCGTGCTGACCGAGCGCGGGCGGATCGCCCGCGACGTGCACGACGTCCTGGCGCACTCGCTGGCCGGGATCAACATGCAGCTCGAACTGGCCGACGCGCTGCTCGACACCGGCGATCTGGACAAGGTCAGGGAAGCCAACGACAAGGCCCACAGCATGGTCAAGGAGAGCCTGAAACAGGCGCAGTGGACGGTGCACGCCCTGCGCGAGGACGCGCTGCCGCTCCTGGAGACCCTGACCGCGATGCTCGCATCGTCCGGCCACCGGGACGCGCTCACCGTCACCGGGACGGTCCGCGAGCTGCCGGCCCGCACGGCCCAGAACCTGCTGCGGATCGCCCAGGAGTCGCTGACCAACGCGGCCCGGTACGCGCCCGGCGGGGAGGTCCGGGTGGAGCTGGCGTTCGCCGCCGCGTCGACCACGCTGACGATCCGCAACCGGCCCGCCGACCGCCCGGTGACCGCGGGCGCGGGCAGCGGCATGGGACTGATCGGCATGCGCGAACGCGTCGCCCTGCTGGGCGGCACCATCACGGCGGGTCCGGTCGTCGAGGGACCGGACCTGGGCGGCTGGCAGGTGGAGGCAGTGATCCCGACATGAGCGAGACGAACGACGCAGCACGGAAGGTGAGGGTGGTCGTCGCCGACGACCAGGCCGCCGTCCGGGAACCGCTCGCCGCGGTGCTCGGGCTCGCCGACGACATCGACGTCGTGGCCACCGCCGCGGACGGGACGCAGGTGCTGACCGCGGTCGCCGACGCGGGGCCGGTGGACGTGGTGCTGATGGACCTGCGCATGCCCGTCATGGACGGCACCGAGGCGACCCGCAGGCTGAGCGAGGACCACCCCGGCGTGGCCGTGGTGGTCCTGACCACCTTCGCCGACGACGATTCGATCCTCGCCGCGCTGAGCGCCGGGGCCCGCGGCTACCTGACGAAGAACGCCGGGCGCCAGGACATCGTCCGGGCCATCCGGGCCGCCGCCGCCGGGCAGTCCGTGCTCGACCGCGAGGTCCAGGACCGGCTGCTCGCCACGGTCAGGACCAAGGCCCCGGCGCCGAGCGGGGCGCTGCCCGCGGACCTGACGCCGCGCGAGCGCGAAGTGCTCACCCTCATCGGCCGGGGCCTGCCCAACCGGGCCATCGCCGAGAAGCTGTTCATCAGCGAGGCCACGGTCAAGACCCACATCAACAACCTGTTCGCCAAGGCGGACATCCGCGACCGCGCCGACGCGGTGCGCCGCGCCATCGCGGCCGGTCTCGCCTAGCGCGGCCGATCAGGCGTTCGCTGCCCGCGCGGCGAGGCGTGCCTTGCGGGCGGCCAGCTTCTCGTCGAACTTGGCGGCCTCCGCGTCGAGCCCGTCCATGAACAGGCCGAGCTCCTCCTGCGCCTTGAGTCCCTCGGGGCCGAGACCGTCGATCTCCATGATCTTCAGGAACCGGAGGACGGGCTGGATCACGTCGTCGTGGTGGATGCGCAGGTTGTAGACCTCGCCGATCGCCATTTGCGCCGCCGCCCGCTCGAAGCCCGGGATGCCGTGGCCCGGCATGCGGAAGCCGACGACGACATCGCGCACGGCGCACATCGTCAGGTCGGGGGCGAGCTCGAAGGCGGCCTGGAGCAGGTTCCGGTAGAAGACCATGTGCAGGTTCTCGTCCGTCGCGATGCGCGCCAGCATGCGGTCGCAGACCGGGTCGCCCGACTGGTGCCCGGTGTTGCGGTGCGAGATGCGGGTGGCCAGCTCCTGGAAGGCCACGTAGGCCACCGAGTGCAGCATCGAGTGCCGGTTGTCCGACTCGAAGCCCTCGCTCATGTGCGACATGCGGAACGTCTCGAGCTTGTCGGGGTCGACCGCGCGGGACGCCAGGAGGTAGTCGCGCATGACGATGCCGTGCCGGGCCTCCTCGGCCGTCCAGCGGTGCACCCAGGTGCCCCAGGCACCGTCCCGGCCGAACAGCGTCGCGATCTCGTGGTGGTAGCTCGGCAGGTTGTCCTCGGTCAGCAGGTTCACGATCAGCGCGGTCCGGCCGATCTCCGTGACCTTCGACTGCTCCTTCTCCCAGGCTTCGCCGTCCTCGAAGAAGCCGGGGAAGTTGCGGGCGTCGGACCAGGGCACGTACTCGTGCGGCATCCAGTCCTTGGCGACCTTCAGATGCCGGTTGAGTTCCTGCTCGACCACTTCTTCCAGGGCGTGCAGCAGTCGAGCGTCGGTCCAGGCGGTCGACGAGCTGAGGCGGGGGGAGATGACGGTCACGAGGGCTCCTGGGGGACGGAGGTACAACGAGCGGTATTACCTACGGTGTCGTAGGTTACGTTGCCGTAGGTTAAGCGCTCGATAAAGAGTCGGGTCACGTCTGTAGCCTCCTGAGTCGTACTGAGAGGCACGTCACACACCCCTCCAGCTTCTCGAACTCGCACATGTCCATCACCACCGGGGTGCCGGGTACCCGATGACCGTGCTGTCAGGCAGCGCCGTCGCCGCCGATCTCAGCGGTTGTCGCACCCCGGCCGCGTCGGTGCGGCCACCGCAGCCCACGTAGAGGATGTCGCCCGCCTTCAGTACGTCGCCTCCGTCGAGGGAGCCGAGGTGTCCTGGAGCGTGCCGTCCAGGAGCAGCCACCGGGTCACCCCGATCGAGCGGAGGAAGGGCAGGTCGTGGCTGGCCACGATGAGGGCGCCCTCGTACGACTCCAGGGCCGACGTCAGTTGCCGGACGCTCGCCATGTCCAGGTTGTTGGTCGGCTCGTCGAGCAGGAGCAACTGGGGCGCCGGTTCGGCGAGCATCAGCGCGGCCAGGGTCGCGCGGAACCGTTCCCCGCCGGACAGGGTCGCGGCCGGCTGGTCGGCCCTGGCCCCTTTGAACAGGAAGCGGGCGAGACGGGCCCGGATCCGGTTGTTGGTGGCGTCCGGCGCGAACCGGGCCACGTTCTCGGCGACGCTCAGCTCCGCGTCCAGCACGTCGAGTCGCTGCGGCAGGAAGCGGAGCGGCACATGCGGTGTCGCCTCGCCCTCGACCGCCGCGAGCTCACCGGCGATGGTGCGCAGCAGTGTCGTCTTGCCCGCGCCGTTGCGTCCGACGAGGGCGATGCGCTCGGGGCCCCGCAGCTCGAACTCGCCCTCGACGCGCGCCCCGTAGGCAAGGCGCAGACCGCTCAGGGTGAGGACGGACCGGCCCGGCGGGACGGCGGTGTACGGCATGTCGACGCGGATCTCGTCGTCGTCGCGTACCGCCTCCACCGCCTCGTCGAGGCGTTCTCTGGCCTCGGCGAGTTTCTCCTCGTGCATGACGCGGTGCTTGCCCGCGGAGACCTGGGCCGCCCTTTTGCGTTCGCCCATGACGATCTTCGGCTCGCGCTTGCTGTCCCACATCTTCTGTCCGTAGCGCTTGCGCCGGGCCAGCTTCATGTGGGCGTCGGACAGTTCGCGCTTCTGCTTCTTCAGGTCGGACTCGGCGACGCGGACCATTCGTTCGGCCGCGTCCTGTTCGGTGGCCAGCGCCTGTTCGTAGGCGGCGTAGTTCCCGCCGTACCAGGTGACCTCGCCGCCGCGCAGGTCGGCGATCTGGTCGACGCGGTCGAGGAGCTCACGGTCGTGACTGACCAGGATCAGCACGCCGGGCCAGCGCTCCACGGCCGCGTACAGGCGCTGTCGTGCGTGCAGGTCGAGGTTGTTGGTCGGCTCGTCGAGGAGCAGCACGTCGGGCCGGCGCAGCAGCAGCGCGGCGAGCCGCAGCAGGACGGACTCGCCGCCGGACAGCTCGCCGATGGTGCGGTCGAGGCCGATGTGGCCGAGGCCGAGTTCGCCGAGCATGGCCTCGGCGCGCTCCTCGACGTCCCAGTCGTCGCCGACGGCGGTGAAGTTCTCCTCGCGCACGTCACCCGCCTCGATGGCGTGCAGTGCGGCCCGTGTCCCGGCGATGTCCAGGGCCTCGTCGACCCGCAGCGTCGTGTCCAGCGTGGCGTTCTGCGGCAGGTAGCCGATCTCGCCGGAGACGCGCACGGTGCCGTCGGACGGCCTCAGCTCGCCGGCGATCAGCTTCAGCAGGGTCGACTTCCCTGATCCGTTGACCCCGATCAGGCCGGTGCGGCCCGGGCCGAAGGCGACCTGGAGTCCGTCGAAGACGCCGGTGCCGTCGGGCCAGACGTAGGAGAGGGCGGTGACGGCGACCGACGCGGGGCCGGAGCCGTGGGAGCGGGCAGGGGTGGGGGAGGTTGACATGAGTGCCTCGCGGTTGCTCGGTGGGCGAACGGTGACGGGTACGACGCGTTCGAGACACCGCTTGGCCACGGGCAACAAAAAAGGGCCTGTACCGGCGGGGAGGACGGCTCGGGATACCGAGGTCTCGCACAGCGACATGGGGCGGCACAGAGCACGTGTGCAACGTGCGCCGCGTGACATGCGCGGTGTCTCAGGACCTCAGACGAGCAACGTCCTTCTCCGATCGACGGCAACAGAACCGTTGTCCACGATAAAAATCCGTGATCGGGGCTGTCAACGGATTAACGCTTCACCCGCCGTCGGCGCGGGTCCGGCGTGGTCGAAGTATCGGACGTGCCGGATGTGTTGACACCCCCCGGGCGCTTCCTATCATCGGAACGGTCCGCCAATTCGACCAATGTTCGACACTTCGAACGAGAGGCAGGGCGGCCCTGTGATCGACCTGTTGGCATGCCCATGACCTCAATCAAGGTCGCGTACGGACCCCGGCGGTGGGACGCCGCCGGCTCCACTCTTCCCCCGGGAGACACTCCATGTCGGTGACATCGGCCCGTACGAGACGGACCAGGCCGCTCGCTCTGCTCGCACTCGTACTGGCCATGGCCGCGGCCATGCTCGGCGTCCAGACCTCCACCGGCGTCAGCGCCGCCGCCGCGGGCGCACGGCCCTGCGACCTCTACGCCGCCGGTGGCACGCCCTGCGTGGCCGCCCACAGCTCGACCCGCGCCCTGTACTCCGCGTACAACAGCCGCCTGTACCAGGTGAAACGGGCCTCGGACGGCGCCACCCGGGACATCGGCGTGCTCGGCGCGGGCGGTTACGCCGACGCCGCCGCGCAGGACTCCTTCTGCGCCGGGACGAGCTGTCTGATCACCGTCCTCTACGACCAGTCAGGGCGTGGCAACCATCTGACCCAGGCACCGCCCGGAGGGTTCCAGGGCCCCGCCGCGGGCGGTTACGACAACCTCGCCGAGGCGTCGGCCGCGCCGGTCACCGTGGGCGGCCACAAGGCGTACGGCGTCTTCGTCGCCCCCGGCACCGGCTACCGCAACAACCGTACGAACGGCATCGCCACCGGGGACCAGCCGGAAGGCATGTACGCGATCCTCGACGGCTCCCACCGCAACGGCGGCTGCTGCTTCGACTACGGCAACGCCGAGACCAACAGCCTCGACAACGGCAACGGCACCATGGAGACCATCTACTTCGGCGACAGCAAGGCCTGGGGCTACGGCACCGGCAACGGCCCCTGGGTCATGGCCGATCTGGAGAACGGCCTGTTCTCCGGGGTCAACCGCGGCTACAACGCCAACAGCCCCAGCATCAGCCACCGGTTCCTCACCGCCGTCGTCAAGGGCGAGTCGAACCACTGGGCGATCCGGGCAGGCAACGCCCAGTCCGGCGGTCTGGCCACGCACTACGACGGACCGCGCCCCAACGCCTCCGGCTACCACCCGATGAAGAAGGAAGGCGCCATCATCCTCGGTATCGGCGGCGACAACAGCAACAGCTCCGCGGGCACCTTCTACGAAGGCGTCATGACCTCGGGCTACCCGTCGAACGCGACCGAGAACGCCGTACAGGCCGACATCAACGCCGCCGGTTACGCCACGTACGCCGTGCCGGGCACCCCGGCCGTGGGCTCCCGGGTCTCGCTGCGGGCCACCACCGCCTGCTGCACCAACACCTACCTGCGCCACAACAGCGCCGACAGCAACGCCGCCCTCGCCGCCGTCTCCTCGTCCAGCACGTCCGCCGACAAGGCGGCCGCCACCTGGACCGTGCGCGCCGGCCTCGGGGACGCCTCCTGCGTCTCCTTCGAATCCGCCGACAAGCCGGGGCAGTACCTGCGCCACTACGACTTCCGCCTGCGGGTGGACAGCATCGACTCCGGCGCGCTCTCCCGGCTGGACGCCACGTTCTGCCCCCAGGCGGGCCACAACGGCCAGGGCGTCTCGCTCCGGTCGGCCAATTACCCCAGCGACTTCGTGCGCCACTACGACTACGGGGTCTACGCCGCGAGCCACGGCGGCTCCCACGCCTGGGACGCCGCCACCGCCTGGGCCGACGACACGAGCTGGGTCGTCACCTCACCCTGGGCCTGACCCCGACCGGAGAAGGGCGGGCCCGGGGCAGGCGACCCGGGCCCGCCCTCCACGGCGTCACCGCCGCGCTTCTCAGAACGCGTCGCGCAGCAACTCCGCGAGATCCCCGTCCACATCCACGTGCAGGTACTCCTCGCCGACCGGCACCAGCGCCGTCGTGTCCGAGAGGAAGCGCTCCAGCTCGCCCGTGCGGATGTGCACGATCGCGGTGCCCTCCACGGCGTGGAACTCCAGGACCGTGCGGTCGTAGCCGTAGGGGCGCACGCGTACGTCGCCGAGGCCGGCGGCCTCTGTCATCCCGGCGGCGAGCAGTTCGCGGGCGAACGTCCAGCACACCTCGACGCCCTCCAGGGTGGCGGGGGCCGGGAACGACATGCGCACGGCGAACGGGTCGCGCGCGTCGTAGCCCAGCGTCGCGGGGATGCTTGCCATACGTGGCGCGGCGGCGACGAGACGGGCCTCTACGGCTTGCTCGATGACGAAGGACAACGCCTGCTCCTTAGACGACTGCACGGACGACGACGAACGGTCGGACGGGCTCACTTGACTAGACGGCGGAAGGGGGGAATCCGTGCATCAGAAGCCGGACGAAACACGAGTGACCTCTGTCACCGGTTTCAATCGTCGTGGTCTGGACGCCACCCGGATGGTGGACTAGCTTCGCGCGCCATGACGCGAAAGAGGGCTCTGAGGGCCATGGGAAGTGTGCGATCCGTGCGAACTGCGAGGACCGTGTGGAGCATGTGCACGTCCTGGAGGTCCCGGTCGAGGCGCGCGGGACGGGCGGTGCCGGCTCTGGGAGCCGCCGTGCTCGCGGTCGTCGCGCTCGGCGCCGCGCCGGGCCCCGCCGCCGCCCACGCACCGACGTGGGAGCTGACGCGGACGGACACCGATGTCCGGTTCAGGGGCCTGGCCGCCGTCGACCGGAACACGGCGTGGCTCGCCGGGGCGAAGGGCACCGTGCTGCGCACCACGGACGGCGGCGCGCACTGGACCCCGGTGTCGCCGCCCGGGGCGCAGACACTGGAGTTCCGTGACGTCGAGGCGTTCGACGCCCGTCGCGCGGTGGTCCTGGCCATCGGCGAGGGCGAGGCGTCCCGGATCTTCCGCACCGACGACGGCGGTGCGACCTGGACGGAGTCGTTCCGCAACACCGACCCGAAGGCGTTCTATGACTGCGTCACCTTCTTCGACCACCGGCACGGCCTCGCGATGAGCGACCCCGTCGACGGCGCGTACCGCATCCTGTCCACGCGCGACGGCGGCCGGTCCTGGCGGGTCCTGCCGACCGCCGGGATGCCGCCCGCGCAGAGCGGCGAGGCGGGCTTCGCCGCGTCCGGCCAGTGCCTGGTCGCCTCGGGCCCGAAGGACGTCTGGCTGGCCACCGGCGGCGGCGCGGTCTCCCGCGTCCTGCACTCCGCCGACCGCGGCCTGACCTGGACGGCGGCCGAGACCCCGATCCCGGCGGGCGACGCGGCCCGCGGCGTCTTCGGCCTCGCCTTCCGCGACCGGACGCACGGCATCGCGGTCGGCGGCGACTACAACGCCGGGCTGCCCTCGCCGCGGGCCGCCGCGGTGACCGGCGACGCGGGCCGGAGCTGGACCCCCGCCGCGCAGCCCCCGCCGGCCTACCGCTCCGGCGTCGCCTGGCTCCCGCACAGCCGCACCGCGGCCCTCGCCGTCGGCCCGACCGGCACCGACCTCACCACGGACGCCGGCCGCACCTGGCGCACCGTGGACGCGGGCTCGTACGACACCGTCGACTGCGCGCGCGACGGTGGCTGCTGGGCGGCGGGCGAGAAGGGCCGCGCGGCACGCCTGAGCCACCGGTGAGCCCCGCCCCGGTCAGGGCTTGCCGGTCGGCAACTCCTCCCGGTACGCGGCCAGTCCGGGCGCCGTCTTGGTGGCGATGAACTCCGTCACCCGGTAGGCGCAGACCCCGGCGATCACGAAGGGGTCGGTCGCGGTGATCTCCTCGATCGCCGCGCGACCGGCCCCGGCGGCCAGGATGATGCCGCCGTCGCGCGGCTCCTTGCGCCCGGACGCGAGGAAGACCCCGGCCGCGTACTGCGCGTCGAGCCAGGCGACATGCGCTTCCAGATGTGCGTCGACGTCCTCGATCGGTCCTGTGTACGTCAATTCCAGTACAAACATGATCCGCAGCGTACCGGCGGTCTTGTGGGCCTCGTTGAAATGTGCATGATCTACGCGTATGGGTATGCCCGGACAGCCGGAGGACGGCACGGAGCGCGAGGCGCCCGCGATCTCCCTGCGCGCGGTGCGCAAGGCCTTCGGTGGGGTGCGGGCCGTCGACGGCGTCGAACTCGACGTGGCCGAGGGTGAGTTCTTCTCGCTGCTGGGACCGTCCGGGTCGGGGAAGACCACGGTGCTGCGCCTGATCGCCGGGTTCGAGACACCGACGAGCGGCACCGTCCTGCTCGGCGGCGCCGACGTCACCGGCAAGCCCCCCTTCGAGCGCGACGTCACCACCGTCTTCCAGGACTACGCGCTGTTCCCGCACATGAGCGTCGAACAGAACGTCGCCTACGGCCTCAAGGTGCGCGGCGCCGGCCGGAGGGAACAGGCCGAACGCGCCCGCGCCGCCCTCGACTCCGTGCGCCTCGAAGGGTTCGGCGGGCGCAGCCCCGGGCAGCTCTCCGGTGGCCAGCGCCAACGCGTCGCGCTGGCACGGGCGTTGGTGGTCCGCCCCCGGGTCCTCCTCCTCGACGAACCGCTCGGCGCCCTCGACCTCACCCTGCGCGAGGAGATGCAGAGCGAGCTGAAGGAGCTCCAGCGCGACGTCGGCATCACCTTCGTGCTCGTCACCCACGACCAGACCGAGGCCCTCGCCCTCAGCGACCGCATCGCCGTCATGAACGCCGGCCGCGTCGAACAGGTCGGCACACCGGGGGAGTTGTACGAGTCACCCGCCTCCGCGTTCGTCGCGTCGTTCGTCGGCACCTCCAACACCCTCACCGGCGCCGCCGCCGAACTGATCGTGGGCAAGGCCGGGACGTTCGGCATCCGGCCCGAGAAGATCCGCGTCCTGCCCGACACGGGGGACCACGACCGCACCCACCACAGCGAGGTGCGCGGCATCGTCGCCGACGCCGTCTACCTCGGCGACAGCACCCGTGTCGTCGTCGACACCGACGCCGGCGCCCGCTTCGTCGCCGTACGGCAGAACCTCGACACGACGGCGGCCGACGCCCTCGCCCTGCCGGGCAGCCGTGTCCTGCTGCGCTGGCACCGACGGCACAACGTACCGCTGGACCCCATGACGTGAGCGACCCACGCGAATCGACCGACAGGGAGTTTCCTCGTGCGCGCACCCCGAACCCTCATGGCCGCCACCGCCCTCGGCGCCCTGCTGTCCACCACCGCCTGTGGTTCCTCCGACGACGGGGGAGGCGGCTTCGGGGACGCGCCGGGCGGCCGGGGCTTCACCCCACCGAAACTCTCCGCGCCCACCTCCCTCGGCAGGACCGAGGGCGAGGTCGACCTCGTCGCGTGGGCGGGCTACGCCGAGGACGGGTCGAACGACCCGGAGGCCGACTGGGTCACCCCCTTCGAGGAACGCACCGGCTGCAAGGTCAACACCAAGGTCGCCGGGACCTCCGACGAGATGGTCAACCTGATGAAGACCGGCCAGTACGACGCCGTCTCCGCCTCCGGTGACGCCTCCCTGCGCCTGATCGCCTCCGGCGACGCGGCCCCCGTCAACACCGACCTCGTACCGCACCACGCGGACATCTTCCCCGGCCTCAAGATGCGGCCCTGGAACTCCGTCGGCAAGGTCGCCTACGGCATCCCGCACGGCCGCGGCGCCAACCTCCTCATGTACCGCACCGACAAGGTCGCCCCCGCCCCCGACTCCTGGAAGGCGGTCTTCGACGGCGCGTCCGCCCACCGCGGCAAGGTCACCGCCTACGACTCGCCGATCTACCTCGCCGACGCCGCCCTGTATCTGATGAAGACCCGGCCGGCCCTTGGCATCAAGGACCCGTACGCGCTCGACCAGAAGCAGTTCGACGCCGCGGTGGACCTGCTGAAGAAGCAGAACGGGAACGTCGGCGAGTACTGGAGCGACTACCTGAAGGAGATCTCCGCCTTCAAGAGCGGCGACTCGGTGATCGGCACGAGCTGGCAGGTCATCGTCAACACCGCCCGGGCCGAGAAGGCACCCGTGAAGGCCGTCCTCCCCAAGGAGGGCGCCACCGGCTGGTCCGACACCTGGATGGTCTCCGCGAAGGCGAAACACCCCGACTGCGCCTACAAATGGCTCGACTGGATCGTCTCGCCCAAGACCAACGCACAGGTCGCCGAGTACTTCGGAGAGGCCCCCTCCAACGCGAAGGCGTGCGCCGAGACCACCGACAAGCGGCACTGCGCGATCTACCACGCCGACGACGCCGCCTACTGGAAGCGGGTCCACTTCTGGACCACACCCATCCCGCAGTGCCTCGACGGCCGCACCGACGTCACCTGCGTCCCGTACGCGAAGTGGGTTCAGGCGTGGACCGAGATCAAGGGCTGAGGCGCGGGTGAGCGTCGGCAAGAAGGCGGCCGGGACGCTGCACCGCAACCCCCGGCTGCGCCTGACCCTCCTTCTCGCGGCCCCGCTGACCTGGCTCGTCGTCGCCTACCTCGGGTCGCTCGCGGTGCTCTTCCTGTCGGCGCTGTGGACCACGGACCCGTTCACGTCGGACATCGTGCGCACCTGGACCCTCGACAACTTCCGCACCCTGGCAACGAGGGACGTGTACCGACAGGTCGCCCTGCGCAGCATCGCGGTCGCGCTCGGCGTCACGGCGCTGTGCGTCGTGCTCGCGTTCCCCATCGCCTTCTACACGGCGCGCATCGCCCGCCCCCGGTGGCGCCCGCTGCTCGTCGTCGCCCTCCTCACGCCGCTGTGGGCGAGTTACCTCGTCAAGGCCTACGCGTGGCGCGTCATGCTCGCCCGAGGCGGCCTGCTGGACTGGCTGCTGTCACCCTTCGGGGTGAGCGGACCCGGCTACGGACTGACCGCGACGGTTCTCGTCCTGACCTATCTCTGGCTGCCGTACATGATCCTGCCGATCCACGCGGGGCTCGAACGCGTCCCCGACAGCCTCCTCGACGCCTCCGCCGACCTCGGTGCCCGCACCTGGCGCACTTTCCGCACGGTGCTGCTGCCGCTCGTCCTGCCGTCCGTCGCCGCGGGCTCCGTCTTCACGTTCTCGCTCAGCCTCGGCGACTACATCGCCGTCCAGATCGTCGGCGGCAGGACCCAACTGATCGGCAACGTCGTCTACGCCAACATCACCCTGGACCTGCCGCTCGCGGCGGCCCTCGGCACCGTGCCCGTCGTCGTGATCGTCCTGTACCTGCTCGCGGTGCGCCGCACCGGCGCGCTCACCAGCCTCTGAACGGAGCCGTGATGCACCTGTCCCGCCGCGCGCGCATCGCGCTCCGTGCCGGCGCCCTCGCGGGCTTCACCGTCATCTACCTCCCCCTCCTCCTGGTCGTCGTCAACTCCCTGAACCCGGACCGCAGTGCGAGCTGGCCACCGAGCGGTCTCACCCTGCGCTGGTGGCGGGACGCCTGGCACAACGCCGGGGCCAGGGACGCCCTGGGGACATCGGTGAAGGCGGGCCTCGGCGCCACGCTGATCGCCCTCGTCCTCGGCACACTCATCGCCCACGCCGTCGCCCGCCACCGCTTCTTCGGCCGGGAGGCGATCTCCTTCGCGGTCGTCCTGCCCCTCGCGCTGCCCGGCATCATCACCGGTATCGCCCTCAACACGGCCTTCCGCACCGTCCTGGAACCGCTCGGCATCGGCCTCGGCCTGTTCACGGTGGTCGTCGGGCACGCCACGTTCTGCGTCGTCATCGTCTTCAACAACGTCGCCGCGCGCCTGCGCCGCCTGCCCGGCTCGTACGAGGAAGCCGCCATGGACCTGGGCGCGGGCGCCTTCCGCACGTTCCGTACCATCACGTTCCCGCTGACCCGCTCGGCGCTCGCCGCCGGCGGGCTGCTCGCGTTCGCGCTGTCCTTCGACGAGATCGTGGTCACGACGTTCACCGCCGGCCCCGGCGTCCGGACGCTGCCGCTGTGGATCTTCTCCAACATGGCCCGGCCCCGACAGGCCCCCGTGGTCAACGTCGTCGCCGTCGTCCTCGTCCTGCTGTCGGTGATCCCGGTCTACGTGGCCCAGCGGCTGTCCTCCGACACGACGGCGGGCAGCCGCGTGTAGCCGTGCCGTCGCTCGGGCCGGGGCGGACAGGCGGTCCGATCATTAGGTGAGGCTAACCTAACATCGGATACGGTTCACTGAGCAACTACTTCGGACCGTCGTCCCCGCGCGCCGCCGAAGCACCCACGAGACCAGGAGTCGGCTTGCTGCACACCACGGACCCCCTCGCGCCCAGGTCGCTCAGCTCGCCCGGCGAGCCGGAGGACGGCTATGTGGAGCTGCGGTCCGCGACCCGGCTGCGCGAGATCCTCGGCGAGCCGCACCCAATCGTGATCGACAAAGTGCACGGTCGACTCGACGAGAACGACCGGGCGTTGATAGCCCGCTCACCGTTCTGTCTGCTGTCCACGGCCGACGCCCGCGGCAACTGCGACGTGTCGCCCCGCGGCGACGGACCCGGCTTCGCCCACGTGCTCGACGCCCACACGATCGCCCTGCCGGACCGCCCGGGCAACCGCCGCGGCGACAGCTTCCACAACATCCTGGAGAACCCGCACGCGGGCCTGCTGTTCCTGATCCCCGGCGCCACCGACGTCCTGCGGATCAACGGCCGGGCCCGGATCCTCACCGACGCCCCCTTCTTCGACGCCATGACCGTCAAGGGGCAACGCCCGGCCCTGGCGCTGCTCCTGGACATCGACGACATCTACCTCCACTGCCCGCGGTCGCTGCGCCGGTCGGGCCTGTGGAAGCCGCTGACATGGGAGAACGCGGACCGCGCCACCGATCGGTCACCTGCTTAGGGTGGGGCTCATGCAGAGGATCACGGGGGTACCCGAGGGCTGGCCGACGGACGAGGCGGCGGCGCGCGCCGTGCAGGACGCGCTGCGCGACCGCGTCGTACGCGACGAGACGGGGCCGGCGCCGGGGGCGGGCACGGTCACCGGGATCGATGTCGCGTACGACGACGCGCGCGACCTCGTCGCCGCCGCCGCGGTCGTCCTGGACGCCGCGACGCTCGACGTCGTCGAGGAGGCCACGGCCGTCGGGCGCGTCGCCTTCCCTTACGTACCGGGCCTGTTGGCGTTCCGCGAGATCCCGGCGGTGCTCGGCGCCCTGGAGGCGCTGCGCACCGACCCGGGACTCGTCGTGTGCGACGGCTACGGCCTCGCGCACCCGCGCCGCTTCGGCCTCGCGAGCCACCTGGGCGTCCTCACCGGCCTGCCCACGATGGGCGTCGCCAAGAACCCGTTCGCCTTCACCCACGGCGCGTTGGGGCAGGCGCGGGGGAGCGCCGCGGCGCTGCTGGACGGGGGAGAGGAGGTCGGCCGCGCCCTGCGCACCCGTGACGGTGTGAAGCCGGTGTACGTCTCGGTGGGCCACCGGATCGGCCTCGCGACCGCCTGCGCGCACACGCTCGCCCTCACACCCGCCTACCGGCTGGCCGAGACGACCCGCAGGGCCGACCGTCTCTGCCGCGACGCCCTGCTCGGCCTCACCCGCTGAGCTTCACCGCTCCGCGGCGACCCGGAAGCCGATGCCCGCCGCCCGCAGACGCTCGATCAGCGCGTCCCCCATCGCCACGGCGGTGGTCAACTGCCCGGAGACCTCGGGCAGTTCGTCCTGGGCAAGGCACATAGCGGACTCCGCCAGCATCTTCGCCGTCTCCCCGTACCCCGGGTCCCCGCCGGACACCTCCGTGAAGACCCGCCGCCCGCCGCCCTCGCCCACGAACCGCACCGAGAACCAGCTCTTGGCCCGGCGCGCCTCATCCGGCCCCTCGCCGGGTGCCAGCCTGCTGCCCAGCCAGCGCCGGGCGGGCGGCACCTGCGCCGCGGCGAACAGCGCCCCGACCGCGGCGACCCCACCCACCGCGAACGGCAGCGATTTCACGGCCGCGTAGTGCCGGTAGCGGAAGTCCGGGCCGTAGCGCTCCAGGGCGCGCGCGGAGCGCTGCACCACCTGCGGGTCGATCGTCGGCAGTGGCAGGGCCCACGCCCCGACCTCCTTGGCGAACCGGGGTGTCCCCGTCGGCGCGTACGCGGTGCGCCCGACGAGCCGGGGCTGGTGGCGGCGCCGGTCCTGCTGCGCGGCGACCATCTGCCGGGCCCGCCCGAACTGGTGGAGCGCGGAGGCGAACGTCCCGCCGGAGAAGGTGGCGTTCGAGCGGACGAAACCGTCGACCCGCAGCGGCACACCCTCCGGCAACCGTTGCACCGTGAAGTACGCGCCCAGGTCGTGCGGGACCGAGTCGAAGCCGCACGCGTGCACGAGGCGGGCGCCCGTCTCGCGCGCGCGGGCGTCGTGCCGGACGTACATGCGGTCCACGAACTCGGGCTCACCCGTGAGGTCCACGTAGTCGGTGCCCGCCTCGGCGCACGCGGCCACCAGGCCCTCCCCGTACTCCAGGTACGGGCCCACGGTCGTGGCCACCACGCGCGCGCGGGTGGCGAGTTCGCGCAGGGACGCCGCGTCCGCCACGTCCGCCCGCTCCAGCGGGAGCACCGCGCAGGCCGGATCGATGCCGGTGAGCCGCTCGCGCAGCCGCTCCAGCTTGCCCGGATCGCGGCCCGCGATCGCCCAGCGCAGCCCTTCCGGGGCGTGCGCCGCCAGGTACTCGGCGGTGAGCACCCCCACGAAGCCCGTCGCTCCGAACAGCACCACGTCGTACGTCCTGTCCGTGTTCCCCGGGCTTCCGGGGACTCCCGACCTGTTCATGACACCCCTCACCGTGCTCCCGCGCCGTTGTCGGCGCCTGAGGCTAGCGTGCGCACGGCCGGCGGGCCGGGGCGGGCCGCCCATTGGCTAAGCGCTTGCTCGCTGGGGGGTTGTGCTGACCGGCACGGGTTCATAGCATCACTGGTGTTACATCAGTTGTGTCACAGACTGGGGGCGGGGCCGCATGGCAGGCGCAAGCACCGGAGCGGGGGGCGGCCCGCTCGCCGGGGTACGCGTGGTCGAGCTCGCCGGGATCGGCCCGGGGCCGTTCGCCGCGATGCTCCTCGCCGACCTCGGCGCCGATGTCGTACGGATCGACCGGCCCGGCGGGGCGGGGCTCGCGATCGACCCGCACCACGACATCACCAACCGCAACAAGCGGTCCGTGATCGTCGACCTGAAGGCCGAGGACGGCGCCGAGCGGGTGCTGCGCCTCGTGGACCGCGCCGACGTGCTGATCGAGGGCTACCGGCCGGGTGTCGCCGAACGCCTCGGCGTGGGCCCCGACACCTGCCACGCCCGCAACCCGGCGCTGGTCTACGGCCGGATGACCGGCTGGGGCCAGAAGGGCCCGCTCGCGTCGCGCGCCGGGCACGACATCGCGTACATCGCCCTCACCGGCACCCTCGGCATGATCGGGAAGCCGGACGAGCCGCCGACGGTCCCCGCCAACCTCGTCGGGGACTACGCGGGCGGCTCGCTCTACCTCGTCGTCGGCGTCCTCGCCGCCCTCCACCACGCCCGCGCGACCGGCGCGGGCCAGGTCGTGGACGCCGCGATCGTCGACGGCACCTCGCACCTCACCGCGATGATCCACGGCATGCTCGCGGCCGGCGGCTGGCAGGACCGGCGCGGCGCCAACCTCCTCGACGGCGGCTGCCCCTTCTACGGCACGTACGAGACCGCCGACGGCCGGTACATGGCGGTCGGCGCCCTTGAACAGCAGTTCTACGACGAGTTCATCGACCTCATGGACCTGACCGGAGTAGCGCCCGAACGCAAGGACCTGAGCCGCTGGGGCGAGCTGCGCGAGGCCGTCGCCGCGCGCTTCAAGGAGCGTACGAGGGACGCGTGGACGGCCGTCTTCGAGGGCTCCGACGCCTGTGTGGCCCCGGTCCTCTCGCTGCGCGAGGCCCCCGGCCACCCGCACCTCGCCGCCCGCTCCACCTTCGTCGACCACGGCGGCATCACCCAGCCCGCACCCGCGCCCCGCTTCTCCGCCACCCCCACCGCCGTCCGCTCGGGTCCGGCGCTCCCCGGCGCCGACACCGCGGCGGTCGCCCGCGACTGGGGCGTACCGGAGCTCGACGGCCCCCACGATTCCCCGACGAAAGGCAGTTGATCGTCAGCATGGAACGACGCCTGTTCAGCGCCGAGCACGAGGCGTTCCGCGAGACCGTCCGCACCTTCCTCGCCAAGGAGGTGACCCCGCACTACGAGCAGTGGGAGAAGGACGGCATCGTCGCGCGCGAGGCATGGCTCGCCGCCGGACGCCAGGGGCTGCTGGGCCTCGCGGTGCCCGAGGAGTACGGGGGCGGCGGCACCACCGACTTCCGCTACAGTGCCGTGCTCGCCGAGGAGTTCACGCGCGCGGGCGCCGCCGGGCTCGCCGTCGGCCTGCACAACGACATCATCGGCCCCTACCTGACCTCCCTCGCCACCGAGGAGCAGAAGCGGCGCTGGCTGCCCGGCTTCTGCGACGGCTCGACGATCACCGCCATCGCGATGACCGAACCCGGCGCCGGCTCCGACCTCCAGGGCATCCGCACGACGGCCGAGGACAAGGGCGACCACTGGCTGCTCAACGGCTCCAAGACGTTCATCTCCAACGGCATCCTCGCCGACCTCGTCGTCGTCGTCGCCAGGACCACGCAGGAGGGCGGCGCGCACGGGCTGTCGCTCCTGGTCGTCGAGCGCGGCATGGACGGCTTCGAGCGGGGCCGCAACCTCGACAAGATCGGCCAGAAGGCGCAGGACACGGCCGAGCTGTTCTTCCACGACGTGCGCGTCCCGAAGGAGAATCTGCTCGGCGAGCTCAACGGCGCGTTCATCCACCTGATGACCAACCTCGCGCAGGAGCGCATGGGCATCGCCGTCGCCGCCATCGCCGCCGCCGAGCACCTGCTGGAGATCACCACGACGTACGTCAAGGAGCGCGAGGCGTTCGGACGGCCGCTCGCCAAGCTCCAGCACATCCGGTTCGAGATCGCCGAGATGGCCACCGAGTGCGCCGTCACCCGGACGTTCCTCGACCGCTGCATCGAGGACCACTCCGACGGCACCCTCGACGCCGTGCACGCCTCCATGGCCAAGTGGTGGGCGACCGAACTGCAAAAGCGCGTCGCCGACCGCTGCCTCCAACTGCACGGCGGCTACGGGTACATGAGCGAGTACCGCGTCGCGAAGGCCTTCACCGACGGGCGCATACAGACCATCTACGGCGGCACGACCGAGATCATGAAGGAGATCATCGGGCGTTCGCTGCTGTCCTGACCTCCACCCTCGTTCCGCTGCTTCGAAAGGCACCTCCGTGACCACTGACGCGTACGTGTACGACGCGATCCGCACCCCGCGCGGCCGGGGCAAGGCCACCGGCTCCCTGCACGGCACCAAGCCGATCGACCTCGTCGTCGGCCTGATCCACGAGATCCAGGCCCGCTTCCCCGGCCTGGACGCCGCCGCGATCGACGACATCGTGCTCGGCGTCGTGGGCCCCGTCGGCGACCAGGGCTCCGACATCGCCCGCATCGCCGCCATCGCGGCCGGGCTGCCCGACACGGTCGCCGGCGTCCAGGAGAACCGCTTCTGTGCCTCGGGCCTGGAAGCCGTCAACCTCGCGGCGATGAAGGTCCGCTCGGGCTGGGAGGACCTCGTCCTCGCCGGTGGCGTCGAGTCGATGTCACGGGTGCCGATGGCCTCCGACGGCGGCGCCTGGTTCGCCGACCCCATGACCAACTTCGAGACGGGCTTCGTACCGCAGGGCATCGGCGCCGACCTCATCGCCACCGTCGAGGGCTTCTCGCGGCGCGACGTGGACGAGTACGCGGCGCTCTCCCAGGAGCGGGCCGCCGCCGCGGTGAAGGACGGGCGCTTCGAGCGGTCGGTCGTCCCGGTCAAGGACCGCAGCGGCCTCACCGTCCTCGACCGCGACGAGTTCCTGCGCCCCGGCACGACCGCCGACTCCCTGGCCAAGCTGAAGCCGTCGTTCGCGGACATCGGCGACCTGGGCGGGTTCGACGCCGTCGCGCTCCAGAAGTACCACTGGGTCGAGAAGATCGACCACGTGCACCACGCGGGCAACTCCTCCGGCATCGTCGACGGGGCGTCGCTGGTCGCCATCGGCTCCCGCGAGGTGGGCGAGCGCTACGACCTGACCCCGCGGGCCCGCGTCGTCTCCGTGGCCGTCTCCGGGTCCGAGCCGACCATCATGCTCACCGGCCCCGCGCCCGCGACCCGCAAGGCGCTCGCCAAGGCCGGCCTGACCATCGACGACATCGACCTCGTCGAGATCAACGAGGCGTTCGCGGCGGTGGTGCTCCGCTTCGTGCGGGACATGGGTCTGCCCCTGGACAAGGTCAACGTCAACGGCGGGGCGATCGCGCTCGGCCACCCGCTGGGCGCCACCGGCGCGATGATCCTCGGCACGCTCGTCGACGAGCTGGAGCGGCGGGACCTCCGGTACGGGCTGGCCACGTTGTGCGTCGGCGGAGGCATGGGGATCGCGACGATCGTGGAGCGGGTGTAGCGCCATTCGTCACCGGGTGCGGGTTCGGTGGGGCTTCTCGCGCAGTTCCCCGCGCCCCTGGGGCATGCGGCTTCCCCGCAGCCCCCTGGGGGCGCACGGAGTGCGCCTTCCAGGGGCGCGGGGAACTGCGCGAGAAGCCCCCACTAACCCGCACCCGGCCGCGAACCGCCCCCGCGGCGGGGGGGGGGGGGGCGGGGGGGGGGGCGGGGGGGGGGGGGGGGGGGGGGGGGGGGGGGGGGGGGGTGGGGGGGGGGGGGGGGGGGGGGGGGGGGGGGGGGGGGGGGGGGGGGGGGGGGG
>NZ_JBIWKP010000004.1:0-166415 GCF_044765725.1 Streptomyces sp. NPDC102406
TCATGCTGCGTGCTCCTTCACATCGAGGGACGGTGTCAGCTAGTGGTGCAGGAGACGGTGGGCCAGGTGGTGTTGCCGTTGTGCTGGATGGTGACGCCGAAGGTGTTGCCACTGCCGTTGGGTTTCGCCGTCAGCACCTGGGCGCTGGGGTAACTGGCGCTGACGTTCCAGGTGGAGAGGACCTTCGCCGGGGAGGGCACGTTCATCGTGACGGTCCAGGCACTGGAACCGCTGACCGCGACATTGAGGTTGTAGCGATCACTCCACGACTGCCCCGCGGACAACGTCGCGGAGCAACTACCACCGCCACCGCCACCGCCGCCCGATCCTCCGTCGGGGGCGACGGCGCGGCCGGTCGTCGGTGAGATCATGCCGGCGCACAGACCGCGCGCGGCCAGCCCTTGGGCGATCCGCGGGATCGCGGCGAGCGTGTTGGCGGGCCAGTCGTGCATCAGGATGACCTGGCCGTTGGTGAGCCGTCCGGCCGCCGCCACGATGGCGTCGGTGCTCGCGCCGTTCCAGTCCTGGGAGTCCACGTCCCAGATGATCTCGGTCAGTCCGTACTTGGCCTCGACCGCCTTCACGGTCGCGTTGGTCTCGCCGTACGGCGGCCTGAACAGTTTCGGCGTGCCACCGCCCGCGCCCGCGATGGCCTGCTGGGTCCGGGAGATCTCGGAGTCGATCTGCGACTGACCGAGCGAGGTCAGGTGCGGGTGGGTGTAACTGTGGTTGCCGACCCACATCCCGGCGCTGACCTGAGCCCGTACCTGGGACGGGTTGGAGGCGGCGTACTGGCCCTCGTTGAACATCGTGGCCCGCAGACCGTTCTGCGTGAGCGCGTTGAGCAGGGCCGGGGTGTTGCCGGACGGGCCGTCGTCGAAGGTGAGCCCGACGTATCCGTTGCAGGTGGCGGCCTGCGCGGGAGCGGTGGCCTGGACGGTCAGGGTGCTGGCGGCAGCCATGGCGAGGACGGCCGATCTGCTGATCAGGGATCGTGCCGAGAGACCGGTTCCGCGGCTTCTCATGCTGCGTGCTCCTTCACATCGAGGGACGGGGTCAGCTCGTGGTGCAGGAGACGGTGGGCCAGGTGGTGTTGCCGTTGTGCTGGATGGTGACACCGAAGGTGTTGCCACTGCCGTTGGGTTTCGCCGTCATCACCTGGGCGCTGGGGTAACTGGCGCTGACGTTCCAGGTGGAGAGGACCTTCGCCGGGGAGGGCACGTTCATCGTGACGGTCCAGTTGTTGGAACCGCTGACCGCGACGTTGAGGTTGTAGCGATCACTCCACGACTGCCCCGCGGACAACGTCGCGGAGCAACCGCCACCACCGCCACCACCGCCGCCGCCGCCGCCCGAACCGGCCTCGCCGACCGTGATGTTGGAGTTGCCGCTGCTCTGGTAGCCCTCGGTCGCCATGATCATGTAGTAGTTGAAGCTACCGAGGGGCATTCCGGCACGGGCCCAGGCGTCGAAGTGGTTGCCGGTGGTGATGGTGCCGCCCGTCCTCTTCGACTGGCGGACGCTCCAGTACTGGTCGAAGGTCTTGGTGCCCTCGACGGACGGGGCGTTGTAGCGGGTCGTCTTGTAGATGTCGTAGGTGCCGCCGTCGGTGGTGACGGTGCCCTTGAACGTTCCCGTGGGCCGGTAGGTGCCCCAGTTGTCGACGATGTAGTACTCGACGAGGGGGTTGGACGTCCAGCCGTAGAGGGCGAGGTAGGCGTTGCCGGACGGGTTGAAGGTGCCCGAGTAGGTCACGTTCTTGCGTCCGCCGTTGGCCCAGCCCTTGCCGGCGACGAAGTTTCCGGTGTTGCGCCAGGAGGTGCTGTAGTTGCCGCCCGCGGCGAGGTTCATCGAGACCGTGCCGGGTGCGTCGGTCCAGAACGAGTAGTAGTGGCCGTTGTCGGTACCGGTCTGGTTCGTGGTGACGACCGTGTCGGCTTGGGCGGTGCCGGGCAGCGCCATCGCGGCGACAGCGACCAGCAGCGTGGCGCAGACGCTGCTGATGAGCAGCCGGAAACGGCTGAGCGGCCCGGAGTGCTCGCCTCTGCGGTGCGTGGGGAGGGTGGGGGCGGATGCGGGTGCGTCGAACATGCGGGTGCTTCCTCCTCGTCCTGTGCGGTGGATGGGAGCGGTTGAGCCCGGGTTGACGGCGATAGCTTTGATCTGCCCCTGCCAACTGTCAAGAGTTTCGACAGCGTTCTCGAAACATTCGCCACCCATGCGTTCCGGCCGGGTGAGTCATATGCACAGCTCAAGCACTGTCTAGCGGCGATCTGAGCGAGGAGTCCGAGCGGAGCCTTCCGCTCCAGCATCGGAGATCCGCACAGAAGCTTCGAAAGTTTCGAGAACTCTCTGACGCTTTCCGGGCTGGAGGTGGCAGGCGACGCCGGAGTTCCTACTCCGCCCCGCCGTGCCGCTGCTCACCGGCTCTGCGGTGCAGTTCCTCCAGGGCGTCGAGGATGACGTTGTGGTGGTGCCAGTGCAGGTAGAGGCCGATCTGGTGCCGCAGTTCGTCCAACGCGTCCAGTTGGTCGCGGGTGAGGCCGGCGTCCAGGCGCTGGTGGTAGTGGCTGGAGATGACACCGCGCGCGGTGCCGTCCGGTCCGATGAGGGGGATGCTGTGGACGGCACGGCTCCCGGTGTCCAGCAGGAACTGACGGGTCTCGTCGGGGAAGATGTCGTGGGCGGCGGCGATGTCGCCCACCGTTTCCTGCGCTCCGTCCGCGGCTGCCCGCGCGCACAGCGTGCCGCCCTCAACGAAGGCGAAGTAGTCCGTGAACAGCGGGCTGTGGCCGTGGTGCCGGGCCAGGCGCAGCAGCCCGGCCTCGACGAGCTGGACGTTGCCCGCCTGTCCGTGCGTCACCTCCAGGACGCGATGCAGGGCGGCTTTCAGCACCGCGCTCTGGTTGCGGGCGTCCAGGGGAGACGGGGCCAGGCCGCGCAGGCTCGGGACCGGGGTGTGGGCGCGGCCCGGGAACCAGTGCGGCGCGTCCGGCGCGGGGGCGGTGATCGTGGCGAGGGCAGCCGCGATCTGGTGCAGCTTGATGTTGTGGCGCTGGGACACCTCGCGCAGCAGCGTGAACGCCGCTTCCCGACTGGCGACTTGGTACCGCCCCACCAGCAGGCCTTGCGCGTAGGAGACGGCGGGCCGGGCCCGGAGCTGCTTGTTCAGGCTGGCCACGCGGTCGCGCAGGGCACGGATCTCCGCCTGCGCGCTGTCGGCGGGCGCTGCCGGGAGCCCCGTCTCCGTGAGGCCGGTGCGGGCGGCCGGAACGAGGGCTCGCGCCTGGGGGTCTGGATGGTTCACGCCTGCATCTCCATGACCGTGTGCTCATGACGAAGCCCGCGGACCGTGGCAAGGGCACAGCGTCCCGCCGTCCCAGGCACCACCAGACCGTAACCCGTCTTCCCACGCTCCGTCACCACGGCCCCGACGGCGTCACCTGGACTTCCGTCCCGGCCCGCGCCTCCGACGGAAGAAGCGCCCCCGCCTGGCCCGGACCCCGGGGCGGCCGGGTCGTAGTATCGGGTGATCGCGGGCGGGAGACGGATGGGGTGGGGTATGGGCAGGCGGCGTCCCGGCGTCCCGACGCTGGAGGAAGTGGCCGCCCGCGCGGGCGTGGGCCGCGGCACGGTCTCCCGCGTCGTCAACGACGCGGCCGGGGTGCGTGCTTCGACGCGGGACGCGGTACGCCGTGCCATCGCCGAGCTGGGGTACGTGCCCAATCTGGCGGCACGTTCACTGGCGGGGCGGCGCGCCGACGCCGTGGCGCTCGTGATGACGGAGACGGACTGGCGGCTGTTCGGCGAGCCCTTCTTCAGCGAGATCGTCCGTGCGGTCGGCGACGCCCTGACGGACAGCGGGATGCAGTTGCTGCTCACCCTGATCCGCTCGGACACGGAGCGGCGGCGCTTCGTGGAGTACGCGCGGGGCGGGCGGGTCGACGGTGTGCTGCTGATGTCCGTCCGCGCCCAGGACCCGCTGCCGGACATGCTCGCGGACGCCGGTCTGCCCACCGTGCTGCTGGGACGCCGTACGGGCGAGGAGTGCGTGACCTACGTCGACGCGGACAACGTCGGCGGGGCCCGCAGCGCCGTCTCCCATCTGCTGGACAGCGGACGCGGGACCATCGCCACCATCACGGGACCGCTCGACATGTACGTCGCCCAGTGCCGGCTGCGCGGCTACCGCGAGGCCCTGCTGCGCGCGGGTGTCGAGGACGTGCCGTCGCTGGTCGTGGAGGGCGACTTCACCCAGGAGAGCGGGCGCCGGGCGATGGCCGACCTCCTCGAACGGCACCCCGGGATCGACGCCGTCTTCGCCGCGTCCGACACCACGGCCGCCGGGGCGCTCGAAACCCTGCGCGCGGCGGGCCGCCGGGTGCCGGACGATGTCGCGGTGGTCGGCTTCGACGACTTCCTGCTGGCCGAGCAGACGGATCCGAAGCTGTCCACGGTCCGGCAGCCGGTGGACGAGATCGGCCGGACCCTGGTGCGGCTCCTGGAGGAGGAGATGGAGGAGCCCGCCGTGGCCTGGCGGCACGTCATCCTCCGTACGGAGTTGGTGCTGCGCGACTCGGCCTGAGAGCCGCTTGCGCACACCTCCCGTTCGCGCGACGGTACCGGGAGCGCTCCCAGGACGTAGCCGCATCGTGTGCTCCACCGTGCGAGCCCCGGACCTGGGGCTTCGAAAATGGTGCGCCGACATTCCGTCCACGGCCTTGTCAGGGACATGCACGGCTTCTACAGTCCCCCACGACATTGCGACTGGGAGCGCTCCCATTCCAACCCCCCGAAGAGCGTGCTCCCGCGAAGTCTCCGGCCGTCCCCCAGAGAGGCCCCCCGCATGCGACCGTCATCGCACCCGGCCCGCGCGACGCGTGGCCTGTTCGGCGCACTTCTCACCCTTGTCGCCCTCGTGGCCGCGCTCCTCACCGCCACTCCCCCGGCGTACGCCGACACGTCCCTCTGCGAAGCATTCGGATCCACCACGATCCAGGGGCGCTACGTCGTCCAGAACAACCGCTGGGGCACCGATGCCACCCAGTGCATCACCGCCACCGACACGGGTTTCCGCATCGACCAGGCCGACGGCTCCGTACCCACCAACGGCGCCCCGAAGTCGTACCCGTCCGTCTTCAACGGCTGCCACTACACGAACTGCTCGCCGGGGACCAACCTCCCGGCGCGGCTCAGCAGCATCTCCGGCGCGCCCACGAGCATCTCCTACAACTATGTCGGCAATGCCGTGTACGACGCCGCCTACGACATCTGGCTCGACCCGACGCCCAGGACCGACGGCGTGAACCGCACCGAGATCATGGTGTGGTTCAACAAGGTCGGATCGGTCCAGCCGGTGGGCTCGCAGGTCGGGACGGCCACCGTGGCCGGCCGCACCTGGCAGGTCTGGTCCGGCAACAACGGCTCCAACGATGTGCTGTCCTTCGTCGCTCCCTCCACGATCACCAGTTGGAGTTTCGACGTCATGGACTTCGTCCGGCAGGCCGTCTCGCGCGGGCTGGCCCAGAGCAGTTGGTACCTGACGAGCGTTCAGGCCGGGTTCGAGCCCTGGCAGAACGGGGCCGGGCTCGCGGTCACCTCCTTCTCCTCCACCGTCAACACCGGTGGTGGCGGCGACCCGACCGACCCCGGCGGCTCCACCGCCTGCAAGGTCACGTACGGCACGAACGTCTGGCAGGGCGGTTTCACCGCCGACGTCACTGTCGCCAACTCCGGCACGGCGCCCGTCGAGGGGTGGAAACTCGCGTTCACCCTGCCCTCCGGACAGCGCGTCGCCAACGCCTGGAACGCCACGCTGTCCTCGTCGTCGGGCGCGGTCACGGCGAGCGGCCTGGCGCACAACACGCGCATCGCCGCCGGTGGCAGCCAGACCTTCGGTTTCCAGGGAACGTACAGCGGCACGTTCGCCGAGCCGTCGGCCTTCAGCCTGAACGGAACCGCCTGCGCGATCGCGTGACGACCGCGCCATTGATCGCGGGTGGGCCGACGCGGCTCGGATCCCCGTCGGCCCACCCGCAGCCAGACCACCTGTCGCACCCGCCCGCCCCGGGGCCCGTCCTTCCCCCCTGCGCCGACAGGCAGGGCGGGCCCCGGGCGGGCCTCCCTCCTCGTCCACCACCGCGTTCCGCTCCCCTCTGCTTCCCGAGTACGACCGAGCACGACCGAGTACGACCCGGAAGGAGACACGATGGCTCGACGCAGCACCCTCCTGTCGATAACGGCCGCCTTCGCCACTCTGCTCGCTGCGCTCGGCATGACCCTGCTGGGGCAGGGTTCGGCCGAGGCGCACGGAGTGGCGATGATGCCCGGCTCCCGCACCTACCTCTGCTACCTGGACGCCCGTACCGGCAACGGAGCCCTGGACCCGACGAACCCCGCGTGCCGGGACGCCGTGAACAAGAGCGGCACGACCCCCCTGTACAACTGGTTCGCCGTGCTCGACTCCCAGGCGGGCGGCCGGGGCGCCGGTTACGTACCGGACGGCACCCTGTGCAGCGCAGGCAACCGGTCCCCGTACGACTTCTCGGCCTACGACGCGGCCCGCGCCGACTGGCCCAGAACGCACCTGACCTCGGGCAAGACCATGCAGGTGCAGTACAGCAACTGGGCCGCGCACCCGGGTGACTTCCGGGTCTACCTGTCCAAGCCCGGCTGGTCACCGACGTCCGCGCTGGGCTGGAACGACCTGGAACTGATCAAGACCGTCACCAATCCGCCCCAGCAGGGGTCGCCCGGCACCGACGGCGGCCACTACTCCTGGGACCTGGCGCTGCCCTCCGGTCGCTCGGGCGACGCCCTGCTGTTCATCCAGTGGGTGCGCTCCGACAGCCAGGAGAACTTCTTCTCCTGCTCCGACATCGTCTTCGACGGCGGCAACGGCGAGGTGACCGGTATCCGTGAGCCGGGCGGCACGCCGACGCCCACCCCGACCCCCACCCCGACACCGACCCCGACGGACCCGCACACGGGCTCGTGCATGGCCGTCTACAACGTCGTGAACTCCTGGAGCGGCGGCTTCCAGGCGTCCGTCGAGGTGATGAACCACGGCACGGAACCGCGCAACGGCTGGTCCGTGACATGGAAACCCGGCAGCGGCACGAGGATCAGCAGTCTGTGGAACGGTTCGCTGTCCACCGGCACGGACGGCGCGGTCACCGTCAAGAACGTCGACCACAACCGTGTCATCGCCCCCGACTCCAGTACCACCTTCGGCTTCACCGCCACCTCCACCGGCAACAACCTGCCCGCGGGCTCCATCGGCTGCGTGTCGCCGTAGAGCCACAGGGCCCTCCATGGCGCGGCGTGCCGGCAGCGACCGGCGCGCCGCGTCGGAAATCGGCGATGACCGGTCACCGCGCACCGCTCCTGGGACACCGGTGGATTCGCCGATGGCGCCCCGCCCCGCTGCCTCGAGACTGCGATCTCAGCTCATAGGGACACGCATTTCACGGAGGCGACTCGTGCGCATACTCGCTCGGTTATCCCGGCGGTCCATCACCGTCACCGCACTGGGGGCGCTGTTCCTCGGCACCCTCCTCGGCACCCTCCTCGGCGCCCCGCCGGCCACTTCGGCCGCGGCGTCACCGACCGTGGCCGCGAACCCCACGGTCACCGTTCCGCCCGCGGGCAGCCACGGCTTCCCGTTCCTCGCCGCGGCGGAGGACCTCGGCTCGTTCGGCTACACCGAGAACGAGTACTTCATCTCGGGCACGGCCACCTCGTACGCCAAGTCGGGTCTGTGGACCTCGGACGGCCGGTGGAACGTCCGCGCCTCCGGCACCGCCGCCTACAAGAGCCGCCTGCTGGTGCGCCGCCCCTCCGACCCCGCGAAGTTCAACGGCACGGTCGTCGTCGAGTGGCTCAACGTCAGCGGCCAGATCGACCTCTCCCCCGACTACTGGTTCCAGCGCGACGAGTTGCTGCGCAAGGGCTACGCGTGGGTCGGTGTCTCGGCGCAGGCCGTCGGGGTCAACGGCGGGCGGGGCGAGATCAAGGGCCTCAAGGGCTGGGACCCGGCCCGGTACGGCAGCCTCGTCCACCCCGGTGACGCCTTCGCCTACGACATCTTCTCCCAGGCGGGCCAGGCGCTGCGCACCCCGAACGGGCCCGACCCGCTCGGTGGTCTCCAGGCGCGTACCCTGCTCGCCGACGGCGAGTCGCAGTCGGCCGGCTTCATGACGACGTACGTCAACGCCGTCCAGCCGGTGGCCAAGGTCTACGACGGCTTCATGGTGCACAGCAACAGTGCCGTCGCCGCACCGATCAGCGGCGCGCTCGCGGACACCCTGCTGATGCCGAACCCGTCCCGGATCAGGACCGACCAGTCGGTGCCGACGTTCGTCGTGCTCACCGAGACCGACGTGCCGGGCGCCGCGACCGCACGCCAGCCGGACACCAACAGCGTCGTGCACTGGGAGCTGGCCGGTACCGCGCACGGCGACCAGTGGGCGTACGACCTCGGCGATCCCACGGTGCAGAAGTCGGCGGGCGACGCCGCGCCGTCGGCCGACTGCGCCGCCGGGTCGGCCCCCTTCAACGACGGGCCCGGCCACTGGGCGATGAACAGGGCACTGCGCCACCTGGCCACGTGGGCGCGGGGCGGTGCGCGACCGCCGAGCGGTCAACTCCTGAGCACCGTGCTGCGTGACCCGGCCACCGGCCTGGCCACCGGCGGTGTCCGCCTGCCGGACGTCACGGTGCCCACCCGCACGCTCACCGGGGCCCGTGACACCACCGGCAGCGGTGTCTTCTGCGGTCTGTACGGCGCCCGCGACCCGTGGAACGCCGACGCCGACGGCTGGGACCGGCACGACGACGGCGACCCGTCCGACCCGTCGTTCCCGACCACCCCGGAGCCGGTGCTGAGCCGTCTCTACCCGACCCACGCCGACTACGTCGGCAAGGTGCGCACGGCCGCGCAGGCGTCCGTCGACGCCGGGTACCTGCTGCCCGAGGACGCGACGGCCATCGTCACCGCCGCACAGAACTCGGACATCGGCGGCTGACCCGTCGACCGTCCGCGCTCCCGTGCCCGGCACCACCGCGGCGCGGGAGCGCGGCCGGTTCCACCCCGTCAGCCGACCCCCGCCACGCCTGCACATAGGGTGGGAGCCGGTACGTCCGCCCCCGTGAAAGGTCTGTGATGCCCGAGCTGCCCTCGGACCCCGCCGTCGCCCAGTTCGGCCCCCAGGGGTTGCGCCGCATCAGCGTGCCCGCTTCCTACGGAACCGTGCCGGCCTCGGCCCGTACCCACCTTTCGCACATCGGTGTGCCGCTGCACGTCGGCCCGTACTTCGTCGCGGCGGACGACTCCGACGGGCCCACCCTCGGGATGTTCACCGGCCACCGCGGTGTCGCCCTCCAGGGCGACTGGGCGGAGTGGGTCCGCATCGGCACCGACCGGCTCGCGCACCTGTGCGTCCGCACCGACGGCTGCGTGCAGGCCCTCTTCCTCGGCCGCGGCGAAGCCCCCCTGTTCGTCAGCTCGGACATCGCCGCCTTCACCCACTGCGCCGCCGCCCTGGACCGCGCCCTGCCGGTGATCGCCGCGTCGGACGGATTCCGGTCCGCCGCCGAGGCGTTCGCCGCGCTGCTCCAGGAGATCCGGCAGATCGACCCCGAGGCCGTCGCCGACCGGGAGAACTGGTGGTCGCGGGTGCTCGACGACGTCCGCCACACCCTCAACTTCCCGTTCTCGTCGGCCTTCGAGTACGTCGGCAAGGACGGCGCCAAGCAGATCGTCACTGCCCAGACGGGTCCCGGGCGGCTGCACCCCGAGGAGCAGATCTGGCAGCAGCTCTCCTCGGCGGGGGTGGAGCCCGAGCAGGTCCGCCGCGTCTACTGCGAACTCGAACCGTGCATGATGCCGGGCCACTACTGCGCCGCCTGGCTCCAAGCCGTCTTCCCGGACGCCGAGTTCACGCACAGCTTCGACTACGGCGACACCGCCGACTCCCGCGAGGAAGGCCTCAAGGAGCTCATCACCCAGGCCGCGCAGCAGGGCCAGCGGTGACCGCCGATCCCGCCACCCACTGGTCCCGGCCCGCCTCCGGTCGGGAGCCCGCCGCGGCCGGTCTGCTCTCCTGGCTCGGCGACCCCGCCGCCCCCGGCCTCGCCGTGGTCACCGGCGCCGAGGGCAGCGGCAAGTCACGGCTCCTCGCCTGGCTGATCGCCCACGGCACCCGGCCCGGCACCGTCGGCGAGCGCCGCGTCCACGGCTTCGTACCGCTGCCCGGCCAGACGGCGACCACGGCCGCCTGGATGCTCGGCGAACAGTTGTCGATCGCCGCCCGCTCCCCCGGCGACCTGCTGGCCGCGCTCGCCGCCGACCGGCGCCGTACTGTCATCGCGCTGCCCGAACTGCACGCGGCCGAGCACCCCGACTCGCTCGTCGAACTCGCCCTGCGCCTCGCCTCGTTGGAGCACGTCCGGGTACTCGTCGAAGTCCGTTCCGGCACGGAATGGGCGCGGGCGCTCGCCGCCGGGCCCTGCGCACTCATGGACCTGGACGAGCCGCAATGGACCGACGAGGACCGCCGCGCGTCCTGGGAAGCGGCCCACCCGATCGACCCCACCGCCCCCGCGGGCCGGGAATCGGAGCCGGAGGAACCGATCGACCTGGACGATCCCGCCTTGGTCTGCGCCGCCGACCCCTGGAGCGTGAGCACCGCGTACGAGCGCTCCGAGGAGAGCCACGGCGGGTTGCGCGCCGCCTGGCTGCGGGCCGGCGCCTCCCTCACCCGCGAGCAACCGGCCGCCGAGCGCGCCCTGGTCCTCCTCGCCGCCCTCGGCGACGCCGCCGATCCCCGACTGCCCGCCGCGCTCGAATCCCTGGCCCGGGACAGTTCCTGGTCCCTCGTCTGGCACCGGGTGCGCGGTGACGTGACCCCGCCCTGGCCCGGCCCGGTCCGCTCCCTGGTGACCGGCACCGGCCCCCTGGCGGGGCAGCTCGTCGTCGCCGACCACCAGGGCACGGTCCGCGTCCTCGACGCGGAGAGCGCCCGCTCCGTCGGCCGCCTTCCGCACGCCGCGCCCGGCGCCCACGCCACCGCCGAACACGGCGACGGCACCCTCAGCGTCCTGGACGAGCACGGCCTGCTGCACACCCAGCGCGCCGCCGAGTCCGCGAGGTCCACGGGCCTCGCCGCCCTCATCGACGACGGCCCCTCCCCGCAGGAACAACTCCTGAACGCGGTACGGGAGTACACGGGGCGTCAGCAGGAGACGGTCACCGCACTGACCGGTTCCGCCGCGCATGTCGTCCTCGGTGACGACGCCGGGACGGTGCATGTGGTGACCGTCGGCGCCGAGCCGCGTACCGCCCCTCTGCACCGGGGGCGCGTCACCGCGGTCGCCGGGACCGCCCTGCCCGTCTCCGCGGAGGGCGACACCGTCCTCCTGCTGTACACGGGGGGCGCCGACGGCACCGTACGGGCGTGGGCGCCCCACACCGACCCCATGCCCGAGCCGGTGGCCACGCGCGCGTGCCCCGTCAGCGCGGTGGCGGTGGCGACGGTGGACGCCGGGCTGGTCCTCGCGATCGCCTGGGCGGACGGTCTGGTGGAGCACCGCGTCCTGGACGACGACCGGCTGCGCACCTTCCGCCCCGGCAGCCGGGCCCACGCCCTCGCCTTCACCGCGGACGGGGACCTGGTGGTGGGGACCGACGAGGCCCTCGTTCGGATGCGGGCACGGTGACGGTGGCGGTGACGGCCGGTCAACTCCTGTCACGTCCGCGCCATATGGGGGCTCCTGTCACACAACCGTGACACGTCCCCGGTTACCCTTGTGCACCTGACAACCTGTCCCGTCGCACGGGGAACAGGGGTTGCAGCAGGTGACGTGGACGGAGCGCACGGGGCATGGGTCTGGTACTGCCGAGCATCATCGACGAGGCACTCGACCTCATCGGGGTCAACTGGCCCAACGTGGACGAGGACGACTACTTCGAGATGGCGACGTCCATGCGGGACTTCGCCAAGGAGTTCGAGGGCCACGGCGGTGACGCGGACAAGGCCGTGAAGCGCATCCTCTCCTCCTCCGAGGGCTGGGCCGTCGAGTCCATGCAGAAGCACTGGTCGCATGTGAAGACCGGCCACCTGGAGAAGATTCCCGAGGTGGCCCGGCTGTTCGCGGACGCCTGCGACGGGGTCGGCGAGATCATCCGCGGCATGAAGGTCAAGGCGGGCGTCGAACTGGGCGTGCTCGCCGGCACCATCGTCGCCGAACTCGCCGCCGCCCCCTTCACGTTGGGGCTCTCCGCCGCTGCCGCCGCCGGTGAGATCGCGCTGATGCGCACCGTCGTGAAGCGGCTCATCGACGAAGCGGTCGAGCAGATCGTGGACGCGCTCATCGCGAAGGTCACCGAGCCTGTCACCGCCAAGCTCGAGGAACTGGTCTCGGACATGGTCCTCGACCTCGCCGAAGGAGCCTTCAACCCCGGGGACAAGCCGGGCGGCGGCATGAAGCTGGCCTCCGCGGACGACAGTGACGGCGGCGGTTCCGGCAGCGGGGGCAAGAAGACGGTCATCGACCACTTCGAGTTCGAGGACGGCGCCGGCAAGGTCTCCCGCCACGGCGGCGACATGCGCAGCCAGTCCGGCACCCATCTCTCCAGGTCCAAGACGTCCTTCGGCAAGACCAAGGGCAGGGACTCGTTCACCCAGCCCTTCGACAGCATCCTCGAAGGTGCCATCGACGGCATGGAGAAGGCCACCCTCAAGGTGGCCGAACATGTCACCGACACCATCCCGGAGCGCGTGAAGGCCGCCTCCCGGCACCAGAAGCGCAAGGACCACGACGTCCGCGACGAGGTCGACAGGGTCGACGTCAAGAAGGCGAAGCGTGACGAGGGCACGCCCATGTACCTTCTCAGCGACGACGGTTCGATCCGCCAGTTGCACCACAACGGGACCACCAGCCCCGTCCGCCCCGACGACTCCTCCGGGGTCAACAACGTCCTCGGTGACAAGGCCTGGTACCCGTGGAACAACAAGGGCATCGAGAAGCAGCGCAAGAACAAGCCCGACAAGGGCAACAAGGTCACCTCCACGAAGGTCGCGCCCGGCTCCACCGACCTGGCCCGCGCCAGCCAGCTCGGCCGCTACGCCAACCGCACCGAACGCCCCGATTCCTACGTCCCCGGCGGCAACTACGCCTCGGCGCTCCACGACGACGGCAAGGGGAATCGTTTCATCCTGGTCGGGGCCAGCGGTGAGGCGCACTCCGAGCGGTCCATCGGACACCCGCTGATAAAGAAGGGCCACGAGGGCAACGTCGGCCAGCTCTACACGGAACGTGAGCCCTGCCAGAAGAATCCCAAGTGCGACAAGTACCTCGCCAGGGAATTCCCCGACCATCTCGACGTCACCCACAGCCAGAAATACGACCAGCACGAGAAGGGGGAGAACGGCGAGAACCTCAGCAAATACAAGAAGGACCGCGAACACCGGGCCTACGTCAAGTGGCTGCACGACCAGTGGGACCAGCACGGTGTCTCCGGTGGGCGCACTGATACAGTCATGAACCTCTCGCCCTCGGACAACAAGTTCGTTCCGTAGCAGGGCGGCCCCAGAAATTCCCCCGGCGCTTGTGCCGCCGCCGAGTTCGGAGTTCCGGCAGTGCTTTTCGACGTCACCCGCAGCGAACTCGTCGACGTCTTCGGCGAGGACCGGCTCGCGACCCTGCCCGCCACCGCCTTCCCGTCCGCCGCGGCCGGTACCGAGGGCGCCCGCCTCCTGGCGACCGTCGGCGTCCCCACCGGGACGCTGCTCCTGCGCGAGCCCGACGAGGAGTCGGGCCTGCTGCCCCTCGTCGGGGACGTCGTCGACACCGAGGACTTCGAGGACGCCCCGCAGGACGCGGGCGACTGGCCCGTCATCGGCTGGCTGCTCAACGCCCACCTCGCCCTCGACCCCGGTTCCGGCAAGGTGTACGCCTTCGACGCCGACGAGGAGACCGTCCACGCACTCCACACGGACGTCTCCTCCCTCGTCCAGGTCACCTTGCGGTTGCAGCGCCTTCTCTACGAGTTCGCATTCAGCGGCGACGAGGACGACGAGGAGGCCGACTTCGAGCGCCTGGAGGGCGAGGTCGAGCGGATCAGCGAGGAGACGAGCGGCATCGACCCGCTCCCCTTCGAGGACGACGAGACCGTCTGGTCGGTGGTCGGCGAGGAGATCGCGGCGGGCCAGCGCTTCAAGGGCGACAGCCCGGGAGCCCGCTCGCTCTACGGGTGATCACCGCCCCGAGAGCCTGTCTTCGGACCCCCGGTCGGCGGCCTCCCGCCCCGCCGGTCACCAACTGATCCCGGCCGCCACCGGCAGATGGTCGCTGCCGGTCCGCGGCAGCACCCACGCGCGCTTCGGCCGCACACCGCGGACCAGGATCTGGTCGATCCGCGCCACCGGGAAGGACGCCGGCCAACTGAAGCCGAAGCCGTCACCGGCCGTGTCCTGCACCGAGGTCAGGTCTGCGGTGACGGCGGCGAACGCCCGGTCGTCCGTGGTGCCGTTCAGATCGCCGAGCAGCACCACCCGTTCGTTCCGCTCGGCGGCGACGGCCTCGCCGAGCGCCTTCGCGTTCCGGTCCCGGGTGCCCGTCCCGAAGCCCGCCCGGGGGTCCACCCGGACCGACCCCAGATGGGCGACGTACACCGCCAGCGGCCCCTGGCGGGTGGCCACCGTGGTGCGCAGTGCCCGGTTGTCGGGCAACTCGGCCGCCGCCGACTTGGCCTCCCCCAGCGGACCGACATCCGTCTTGATGTCGACCGGCCGGGTGCCGGACAGCGGCAGCCTGCTCCACAGCCCGACCGTGCCCAGCACCGCGTGGTAGGGGTACGCGTCCGCGAGCTGTGCCTCGTAGGTGCCCGCGGCCTCCTCGGTCAGCTCCTCCAGGGCCAGCACGTCGGCCCCGGAGGCGGCCAGGAGGCGAGCGGTACCGGCCGGGTCGGGGTTCTGGGCGCCGACGTTGTGGCTGACCAGGGTGAGGTCGCTGCCCGGCTGTGCTTTGTCGGGGAGCAGGCCGCCGAAGAGGTGCAGCCACACCGAGACCGGCAGCAGCAGCGCGAGCGCCGCGGAGGCGGAGCGGCGCCACAGCGCGGCGGCGAGCAGCACCGGGACGAACAGGCCGAGCCAGGGCAGGAAGGTCTCCACCAGGCTGCCGATGCTCCCCGCGCCGTCCGGGATCTCGGCGTGCAGCAGCAGGAGCAGGCCCAGCACGACGGCCGACGCCGCGAGCAACCGGCCGCGTTTCCACGGCCCGGCCCCGCGGAGGGCGCGGACCACTCGGGTCGGCGTGCGCCCCGGTGAGGTGAGGTTTCGGCTCATGCGGCCAGTGAAGGCGCCGTGCTGTCGTCGGCCCGTATGCGTTTTTCGATACGTCGACGGTATGTGCCGCCTCGTAGCCTTGAGCGCATGCGTGTGTTGGTCGTCGAGGACGAGCCCTACCTGGCGGAGGCCATCCGCGACGGCCTCCGTCTCGAAGCGATCGCGGCCGACATCGCGGGGGACGGTGACACGGCCCTGGAGCTGCTGAACGTCCACACGTACGACATCGCGGTCCTTGACCGTGACATCCCCGGGCCGTCCGGTGACGAGATCGCCGCGCGCATCGTCGCCTCCGGCAGCGGCCTGCCGATCCTCATGCTCACCGCCGCCGACCGCCTCGACGACAAGGCCTCCGGGTTCGAGCTCGGCGCCGACGACTACCTGACGAAGCCGTTCGCGCTGCGGGAGCTCACGCTCAGGCTCAGGGCGCTGAACCGCCGCCGCGCCCACCACCGGCCGCCGGTGCGGGAGATCGCGGGTCTGCGCCTGGACCCGTTCCGCAGGGAGGTCTACCGGGAGGGCCGCTATGTCGCGCTGACCAGGAAGCAGTTCGCGGTGCTGGAGGTCCTGGTCGCCGCCGAGGGCGGCGTGGTCAGCGCGGAGGAACTCCTGGAACGCGCGTGGGACGAGAACGCCGACCCGTTCACCAACGCCGTACGCATCACCGTCTCGGCCCTGCGCAAGCGACTCGGTGAACCCTGGCTCATCGCCACCGTGCCGGGTGTCGGCTACCGCATCGACCCGGCGTCCGGTGCCGCGGGGGAAGGACGCGAGCGTGGATAGGCGGCCCGGGTTGAGCGTTCGTCTCAAGCTCACCCTCAGCTACACCGGCTTCCTCATGCTGGCCGGTGCCATGATGCTGGTCGCCGGGTGGTTGTTCCTGACCCGGGTGAACCATGTCGGGCTCGTCTTCGAGCCCGACTACCAGCTCTCCGTCGTGCGGGACTTCGCGCCGCTGGCCGCCGTCACGATGATGTTCCTGCTGATGTTCGGGCTCGCGGGAGGCTGGTTGCTCGCCGGCCGCATGCTCGCCCCGCTGAACCGCATCACGTACGCCACCCGGATGGCCGCGAGCGGATCGCTCTCCCACCGCGTCCGGCTGCCGGGCCGCGAGGACGAGTTCCGTGAACTCGCCGACGCCTTCGACACGATGCTGGCGCGGCTCGAAGCGGACGTGGCCGCGCAGCAGCGCTTCGCCGCGAACGCCTCGCACGAACTGCGTACGCCGCTCGCGGTCTCCAAGTCGCTTCTCGACGTGGCCCGCAGCGATCCCGACGCCGACACCGGCGAGCTGATGGACCGCCTCCACGCCGTCAACACCCGGGCCATCAACCTCACGGAGGCGTTGCTCCTGCTGAGCCGCGCCGAGCGGAGGTCCTTCGACCGGGAGCGCGTCGACCTGTCCCTCATGGCGGAGGAAGCCACCGAGACGCTTCTGCCCCTCGCGGAGAAACACGGCGTCACCCTCGAAACGAGCGGGGACGTCGCCCCGACTCTCGGATCACCGGCGCTCCTGCTCCCCCTCGCCCTGAACCTCGTACAGAACGCGATCGTCCACAACCTGCCCGGACGCGGCCACGTCTGGGTCCGCACCGCCGTACGCCCCCGCACCGTGCTGCTCACGGTCGAGAACACCGGGGAACAGCTCAGTGCCGAGGTGGTGCCGACCCTCACCGAGCCCTTCCGGCGCGGCACCGAGCGCGTCCACAGCGACCAGGCGGGCATCGGCCTGGGCCTGGCCATCGTCAGGACCATCGCCCAGGCACATCACGGGACCCTCACCCTCGCGCCGCGCGCTGCCGGAGGGTTGCGCGTCGCCGTGGAGCTGCCTCGCGAGGTTGCCAGGAACGGTGCCGGGCCGGGTCGGAGCGGGTACGGCGCCCCATGAGCCCGAGCAGGAAGCCGACGGGAATGGTGATCAGCCCCGGGGTCTGGAGCGGGAACCAGTGCAGGTCGTGGTCGGGGAAGACCGCGATGGGCGAGCCGGTGAAAGCGGGCGAGCCGGTCAGCAGCAGCACGATGAGCGGAATGGTCCCGTAGATCGTCCAGCGCACCCCCGTGGCGGAGTGCCCGGGCAGGAACAGCGCGTACAGCAGGACCGGGGCGAGCACCGAGGCCGCGACGGTGAACGAGAACGAGATCAGCGTCATCCGGCCCCGGTCCGCGAGGAGGGCCGACAGCACGACGGCGACGGCGCCCACGACGACGATGCCCGTGCGGGCCCGCCGGATCTCCCTGGCGGCCGACCAGTCGCCTGCGCCTCGGGCGGACCGGACGCGCAGGTCGCGGGCGATGCTGGAGGCGGCGGCCAGTGTGATGCCCGCGACGGCCGCGAGGGTGGTCGCGAAGACGGCGCAGGCGACGATCGCGAAGAGCATGCTGTGCCGCGCTCCCCCGGTGACGGGATCGAGCGCCCCCGTCACCATGAGCAGGGCGGTCGCTCCGCCCGGGTCGGCGGCCCGCACCGCGTCCCGGCCGATCAGGGCGCACGCCCCGAGCCCCGCCACGACCACCCCGGCGCACACCACCGCGACGGGCCCGACGGCCCAGCCGACGGCGCGCCGCGCGGTACGGGCGTCCCGGAGCGGGTGCAGCCGCATGGTGATGTGCGGCAGGCAGGCCGCGCCGAGCAGGAGGGTGGCCTGGAAGCTGACCAGATCGAGGCGGCCGGCGACCGACGGGCCGAAGTGGAGGCCCGGGTGTGTGTAGGCGGCGCCTGCTCCTGAGCGGTCGCGGGCGGCGTCGAACAGGGCCAGGGGCGACCATCCGAACCGGGCGAGGACGATGCCGACGAGCAGCGACAGGGCGGTGAGGGTCACACCGACCTTGAGGATCTGTACGTAGCCGACGCCCCGCATCCCGCCGACCGCGGCGTAGCCGATCATGAGGGCGCCGCCGCCGACGGTGCAGCCGGTGAGCGCGCCGTCGGGAAGGCCGAACATGGCGGCCATGATGCGTCCGGCGGTGGCGAGTTGCACCAGGAGCAGCGGGGTGAGGACGACGATGCTCGCGACGCCCAGTGCCCTGCGTACGGAGGGGTCGCCGAGCCGGTCGGCGAGGAAGTCTCCGAGGGTGAACACGCCGCCGCGGCGCAGGGGTTCGCCCAGGATGCGCAGGACCAGGTAGAGCGAGAGGACGGTGGCCCCGGCGAAGAGCATGCCGTCGGCGCCGTCGAGTGCGACCGCGCCCGTGGTGCTGAGGAGGGTGGCCGCGGAGATGTAGTCCCCGGCGATGGCGAGTCCCCCGCCGACCGGGCCGAAGGCCGCGCTGCCTCCCGCGTAGAAGTGCTCGGGGTCGTCCAGGTCGGCGGCGGCGAGCCCGCACAGCAGCAGGGAGACGGCGACGAAGCCGAGGAAGACCACAATGGCGAGGGACTGCCCGTGGCCGCCGGTCATGAGCGGGGCTCCTGCCCGGCCGGTCCGCGGTGGCGTGTCGGGTGGGGCGAACGAGATGCGGGAGACATGCCGGGCATGGCATCAGGTGCCCGGCGGCGCGTACAGGGGCTCAGGTGTTCCGGAGGCGCCCGCACAACCGGGCCGGAAACGTGTTGTGCCCCGGCACAGCGCCCCGCCTGTCACACAGGCGTACGCATGTCAGTCGTGGTCGGTGTGTCGGCGGAGGATCTTGCGGTTGGTCGCGTCGATGTCGTAGGTCGTCTTGTTCCAGTCGTTCGTGGTGACCACGTCGACGGACCACATGGGTCCGCCCTTGTCCGTGTCGTCGAGTTCGACGGAGGTGACGGTGCCCTTGGTCGTGTCCGTGGCGGTCGACGCGGCTTGCTGCGCGCTCACCTTGGCCTTGGCCAGAAGGTCGGCGAGTTCCCGCTTGTCGTCGGCGTCCTGGTCGGCGTCGGTGCGCGCCTGGCCCGCCTTGCCGGTGACGGCGTCGACGCGGACGGTGTGCTCCGTGCCGTCGTCCGTCGCCACCTTGGCGTCCCAACCGGGTTTGTCGGCCGGTCCCTTCAGTTCGATCGAGACCGCCTTCGCCGTGGCGACGGCCTTCACCGCGGCGTCCAGCGCCTTGTCGTAGCCGACCTTGGCCTTGGGCACGAGGGCCTTCCGCTCTGCCTGGTCCTCAGTGAGTTCGCTCGCCGACGCCGAGGGAGAGTGCGACGCCATGGCCTTGCTGGAGGCCGCGGCGGTCCGGTCGGCTCCCTTGTCGTCGTTGCCGCAGCCGGTCGTCGTCAAGGCCGCCGACGCGGCCACAGCGCACACCAGAATCTGTCGTTTTGTCAGCATATGAACACGTTACGACGCCCGCCCGCACCGCCCAAGGTGCCGCGCTGGCGTGTGGCTCCCAGGTGCGCGGCCAGCGACCGCCGCACGGTGTCGATTTCCCGCCACACCCTCACATCTCAGCCAGTTCACATCCCGCACAACAACCATTCTGGCGCCCTGCGGGTCACACCAACCAGGAGCAACCACTCCAAGAAGACCATGGGGGAAATATGCGATTCACCCGTTCCACGTTGTCCTTGGCGGCCGTGACGGCTCTGACGGCGGGCTCCGTCGCCGTTCTGGCGTCTCCCGCCTCCGCCGCTCCCAACACCACTCCGCAGAAGGTCTGCGGAAGCGCCTACAAGACCGTCAACTCCGCCGCGGTCGGCTCCCTCGGGACCGTCTACCTGACCTACAACGCCGCCACCGGGCGCAACTGCGTCGCGACCATCCGCAGCTCCCCCGGCACCGCCGTGGACATGTCGGCCTGGGTGTACGTCGAGGACACCGACCAGGGCGACTCGGACAGCGGCAGCTTCACGTCCTACGCCGGCCCCGCCTCCGTCTACGGCAAGGCGCACTGTGTCGACTGGGGCGGCAACATCAAGAACGTGTACGTCTCCGTCTACGGCTCGAACTGCGCAGCGCTCAAGGAGCGACGGGTCACCTCCGTCCGCTGACCCCGCGCCCCACGACTGCCCGGACTCCTTCTACAGGGGGCCGGGCAGTCGGTCGTGTCCCGCCTGCTCGGCGTGGCCACCCCTCGTCGCTGAGGCATGCGGTGCCGGTCAGGCGGCTCGGGATGTGATATCGGCCGTGTCGAGCAGGTGCTCCCCCGGTTCCAGTGCGAGCGGGGTGCAGACGGGGAGTTCGGCGGTGACGGTGCGGCCCTCGGGCACGGTGGCGCGTGCGGCCATGCCGTCGGCGGTCAGTTCCCAGTCCAGGGCGGCGGTGCCGTACGGGGTCTCGTGGCGGGTGCGGGCCCAGGTGATGCCGCCGCCCGGGCGCGGCCGGAAGGACGGGCCGGTCCGGCGCGCGATCCCGGAGACGGTCAGCGCGGACTCGTCCGGGCTGAAGGCGTTCAGGATGCGGCTCCTTGCTCCGTCGAACATCCCTGAGGAGCGTCGCGCGTGCCCACGCCGAATCCAAGAGCGTCGGATTATTGACGAGTACTGCTCAAAATTTACGTCCCGTCTTCTTGTATGTGCGGTCTTCTCTCCCTAGATTGACGCACGGCTTGAAGGACTGCCGGACCACCCAGGGCTCCCAGGGAGGAACTTTGAGCATCTCTCGACGTACGGTCCTCCGTTCCGCGCTCGCTTCCGGCGCGGCCCTCGGCACGACGAGCACGGCGACCGCCCCGGCCGTCGCGGGCACGGCGGCGGCATCACCGGCCGGTGACGTGGTCGGCAAGGTCACCGTCGGCTACCAGGGCTGGTTCGCCTGCATCGGTGACGGCGCCCCCATCAACAGTTGGTGGCACTACAGCCGCGACGCCTCCCGGCCCCCGTCCCCCGACAACACCACGCTCGTCTCCTGGCCCGACATGCGGGAGTTCTCGCGCGGCTACGCCTCGGCCTACCCCTCGCTGGGCGACGGCCGCCCTGCGACCCTCTTCTCCTCCTGGGACCAGCAGACCGTCGACACGCACTTCCGGTGGATGCGGGAGCACGGCTGCGACACCGCCGCGCTCCAGCGCTTCAACCCCTTCGGAGCCGAGGGGCCGACGCGTGACGGCATGGCGCAGAAGGTCCGGCAGGCCGCGGAGGAGTACGGCCGCAAGTTCTACATCATGTACGACGTCACCGGCTGGACGTCCATGCAGTCGCAGATCAAGGACGACTGGACGTCCAAGATGAAGGCGCACACCGCCTCCGGCGCCTACGCCCGGCAGAACGGCAGACCCGTCGTCTGCGTCTGGGGGTTCGGGTTCAGTGATCCGGGCCGCCCCTTCGAGCCGGGACCCTGCAAGGACGTCGTGGACTGGTTCAAGGCGCAGGGCTGCTACGTCATCGGCGGCGTGCCCACGCACTGGCGCACCGGGACCGACGACTCACGACCGGGCTTCCTGGACGTGTATCACTCCTTCGACATGATCTCGCCGTGGATGGTCGGCCGGATCGGTGACGTCGCGGGGGCCGACCGGTTCCTCCAGGACCTCAACCGGCCCGACCTCGCCGACTGCGCCGCCCATGGCATCGACTACCAGCCCTGTGTCATACCCGGCGACCTCCAGTCCGGGCACCGGGCCCACGGCGACCTGATGTGGCGGCAGTTCTACAACCTCACGGGCATCGGCGTGCAGGGCTTCTACATCTCGATGTTCGACGAGTTCAACGAGGGCAACCAGATCGCGAAGACCGCGGAGACGGGAGCGGACGTGCCCGCCGGGTCCGGCATCCGCGCCCTCGACGAGGACGGCACCGCCTGCTCCTCCGACTACTACCTGCGGCTCACCGCGGACGGCGGACGCATGCTGAAGGGGCAGCTCGCCCTCACACCCGTGCGGCCCACGCAGCCCCGGCTCTCCCCCACACCGCCACCGACAGGTGACCTCGCCCTGCGTCGCCCGGCGACCTCCAGCGGCTTCACGCAGACGTACGGCCCCGGCAACGCGGTGGACGGCGACTCCGCCACGTACTGGGAGAGCACGAACAACGCCTTTCCCCAATGGATCCAGGTCGACCTCGGTTCCGGCCGGCCTGTCAGGCGCCTCGTCCTGAGCCTCCCACCGAACCCCGCGTGGGGCGCCCGCACCCAGACCTTCGCGATCAGCGGCAGCACGGACGGTACGAATTTCTCCGCCCTCGCCCCCTCCGCCGGTCGCGTCTTCGACCCGGCGACGGGCAACAGCGTCACCCTCACCCTGCCGTCGGCGGTGACCGCGCGCTACGTCCGCGTCCAGTTCACCGCCAACACGGGTTGGCCCGCCGGGCAGTTGTCCGGCCTCAGCGTGTACGCGACCTCGTGAGGGGCCGCCCGTTCCGTCAGCAGGTGGGGCAGGGAGTTGTCCGCGTAGACCACCACATCGAACTGGCCTCCACGAAAGGGGAGTTGCCGCATATCGGCGGCGGCCGTGCGCAGACGCAGGTTCCGGCGCAGGGCCTCCCGGGCGGCGCGGGGGCTGAGGTCCGCCCCGGTGATCAGATGTCCGCGCATGGCCAGACCGAGGGCCTGGGTGCCGATGCCGCAGGAACAGTCGAGGACCGTCGCGTGCTCTGGCCGATCAGGGTGTGCAGGGCGTCTCCCTGCCGGTGGATGCTCGCGTCCCAGTCCGCGTAGATCACGTGGTAGTCGTCGGCGAGTTCGTCGTAGAAGCGCGCCACCGATGTCCCGGACATGGCGTGAGACGGCCGTCCGCGCTTCCCCGTCGGCCGTACGGGCGCACCCGTCACTCGGCTCACGCTCCGGACCGGCCGCTCTCCCGCTCGCCGTTGCCCCCGGCCGCCAGGCGGGTGCCGCGGCGCCAGACGGCGCGGGTGTCGAGGGTGTCCCCGATGTCGCTGGTGGGGTCGCCGTCGACCAGCAGCAGGTCGGCGCGGAGCCCCTCGGCGACGCGTCCCCGGTCACTGAGCCGGAAGCGGCGGGCTGTGGTGGCCGTGGCCGCGCGCAGCGCCCGTTCGGGTGTGAGGCCGGCTGCCACGAGGTGTCGCAGTTCGTGGTGGAGGCTCGCGCCGTGTGCCAGGCCGCCGAAGAACGTCTCGGCCATGGAGGCGTCGGTGCCGGCCAGCACGTCGACGCCTGCGGCGTCCAGAGCGCGCACGGTGGCGTACACGTCGTCGAGCTTGCCCTGCGGGTACCGGTTGTAGCTGGAGCGCAGGGTCCGGTCCCACTGGGCGTCGATGCGTGAGGCGACCCGCGGGTCGTCGGCGAGGTCGGCGGCGGTGATCCCCATCATCGAGGCGTTGAGAGTGACGCAGGGGATGACGAACATGCCCGCGCCCTTGATGAGGTCGATGATCTCGGCGGTGTGCGGCTGGTCCATGAAGACGTGGGTGAGGCCGTCGACCCCTGCCTCGACGGCCATCCTGGTGGCCTCCACGGTCAGCGCGTGGGCCACGGTGAGGGCTCCGTACTTCTTGGCCTCGGCCACACCGGCGTTCAGGGTGGCCTGGTCGAGCGAGGGCAGTCCCGGGTGTCCTTCCACGGTGCCGTCGTCGATCATGAACTTGATGAAGTCGGAGCCCCGCGCGAGGAGTTGGGGCACGAAGGAGGCCGCTTCCTCGGGGGTGGTGGAGAACGGCATCAGGGGCATCACCGGCGGCAGATCCCACTTCGGCCGGAAGCCTTCGGGCATCAGCTCGCTCGGGTGTCCGCCGGGCGGCGTGATGGCGAAGCCGGAGGAGCGCACGTCGGCCAGGGTGTCGTCGTCGGTGACGGCTCCCCGGTTCTCCCGGGTGTTCATGCCCTGCATCTCCAGTTCGGTGGTCACCCCGAACCGCAGGGCGAGCGCCAGGGACCCCGGCGCGGAGTGCACGTGGGCGTCGATGAGTCCCGGCAGCAGTGTGGCGCCGCTGCCGTCGACGATCTCGCTGCCCTCGGGAGCGTCGCCGCCGATACGCGCGATCCTCCCGCCGTCGATGACCACGGTGTGCACGCCCACCGACTTCTCTCCGTCGAAGATCTGCGCGCCGGTGATCGCGGTGAGCGCCATAGCGGTCCGCCTCGTTTCCTCACTCGTCCAAAATTACATACCTGATGCTATGCACTTACCTAGCGGTATGCAAATGTGCGGAGCGGGCCTAGGATTACCGGCATGAGCAGCGCGTCCTCCCCCGAGCAGTCCGCCGACGACCAGGCGCTGGACCAGATCGGTCCGGCACTGTCACGTCTGCGACGACGCGCACCGGCATCGAGCAAGGACCTCTCCCGCAACCTCGTGCTCAACGTGATCGCCGACGCGCCGGACGAGATGACCGTCGGCGGTCTCGCCGCCGAGATGGGTGTCGCCCAGCCGGTGGCCAGCCGGACCGTCACCGCCTGCATCGAGGACGGGCTGCTGCGCCGGACGGCGTCCCAGTCCGACGGCCGCCGCACCGTGCTCGAACTCACCGAGCACGGCGAGGCCGAGCGCGATCGCTTCGCCGCCGAGCAGCGAAAGGCGTTCGAGGAGATCACCGCCGCCTGGTCGCCGGAGGACCGGATCGGTTTCGCGCGCCTGCTGGCTCGCTACGGAGCCGACGCCACCGCATGGTCCAGGAAGCAGGCCGCGAAGAGGCAGGCCGCGCACCGCGACTGAACGAGCACCGCCCACGCTCCGCCCTCGCACTCACCCACCACTCTCCCGAGCCACCGAGAACGCCCCCGCGACAGCCGCCGACACGGCTGCCTCCGCGGCCCGTTCGGGGAGGCCCGGGTCGGGATCGTCGTGCAGCAGGACCAGTTGGTGGTAGATCGGCGCCGTGGCGGCGATCAACAGACTCCGCGCGTCCGTGTGGAGCGGGACGGGTGACGGCAACTCGCCCCGCTCGGCGGCGCGTTCGACGAGAACCGCGCATTGGGCGTACCGGTCCGCCCACAGCTTCCTCTGCGCCTGCGCGGCCTGCTCGGAGTGGAACGAGACGGCCATGAGAGCGACGGCGAACGAGGGACGGACGACCAAGGACTGCTGGATCTCCTGGTTGAGGGCCGTCAGATCACCGCGCAGCGAACCGGTGTCCGGCGGCTGCCACTCGATCTCACCTGCGGCGGCGATCAGGTCGACGAGCAGGCCGCCCACGTCGCGCCAGCGCCGGTAGACGGTGGCGCGGTGCACACCCGCGCGCGTCGCGACCCCTTCCATCGTCAGTCCTTCGTGACCGCCTTCGGCGAGTTCGGCGCGCACCGCGTCGAGGACCTGGGCGCGGACGCGGGCGGTGCGACCGCCCGGACGACGGTCCGGACGGTGGTCCGGCGGTGTGGCCGACGGATCTGTCATCGGGATTCCTGCTATCCGGTTGATCGACGGGCGTGAGCTGTGCCAGCATCCTAACGCGACACTTGTTGCACTAGTGGTCCGTCCGAGAGGAATCGATGCCGCCCGTTCCCGCCGATCCCACCGTGCTCCATCCGATGCCCGAACATCCGCGCGTCGTCCTGCTCAAGCCGTTGGTACGCTCACCGCTGATCGACGTGGGCGCGTTCTCGTACTACGACGACCCGGACGACCCGACCGCCTTCGAGAGCCGCAACGTCCTCTACCACTACGGACCCGAACGGCTCGTCATCGGCAAGTACTGCGCGCTGGGGGCCGGGACCCGCTTCCTCATGAACGGCGCCAACCACCGCATGGACGGCCCGTCGACCTTCCCGTTCCCCACCATGGGCGGCTCCTGGGCCGACCACTTCGACCTGATCACCGGCCTGCCGGGCCGGGGTGACACCGTCGTCGGCAACGACGTCTGGTTCGGCCACGGCACGACCGTCATGCCGGGCGTTCGCATCGGCCACGGCGCGATCATCGCCGCCGGTTCCGTGGTCACCGGCGACGTGCCCGACTACGGCATCGTCGGCGGCAATCCGGCCCGGCTCATCCGCACCCGCTACGACGCCGAGGACGTCGCCCGCCTCCTCGCGGTCGCGTGGTGGGACTGGCCCGTGCGGCACGTCACCGAGCACGTACGGACGATCATGTCCGGGTCGATCGCGGAACTGGAGGAGGCCGCCGCGCAGCTCGCGTGAGCTCGTCCCCGCCCAGCTACCTCAGCGCCTGTCCTCGAACGAACCCCGGAAACGAGTGATCGACCATGTCCCGTCGCCGCGCCCACATCGCGATGGTCGGCGTGCCCATCGTCAGCCATGTGCTGCCCGGCCTCGCGGTCATCCGCGAGCTGGTGGCCCGCGGTCACCGGGTCACGTACGCCAATGACGCGGTCATGGCCGACCGGATCACCGCCGCCGGTGCCGCGTGGGTGCCCTGCTCCTCCCTGCTGCCGGTGGCCGACAACGACTGGCCCGACGACCCCATCGCCGCGGCGAGCCTCTTCCTGGACGACGCCGTGCGGGCGCTCCCCCGACTGCGCGCCGCCTACGACGACGACCCGGCCGACCTGTACCTCTACGACATCGGCGCCTACGCCGCGCGGGCCCTCGCCGAGGCGCAGGGCCGTCCCCTTCTCCAGTTGTCCCCGACCTTCGTCGGCTGGGACGGCTACGAGGAGGAGGTCGCCGCGCATCTGCGGAAGTTGCCCGGCGCCGACGCGTACCGGGAGAGGTTCGCCCGGTGGCTCGCCGACTGCGGGGCGACCACCACGGACGTCGATTCCTTCTCCGGGCCGCCCGCCCGGGCCCTCGCGCTGATCCCGAGAGCGATGCAGCCGCACGCCGACCGGGTCGACGCCGACACCGTGACCTTCGTCGGTCCCTGCTTCGACAACTCCCCCACCCAGGCGTCGGAGTGGGCCCGCCCGGCAGGGGTCGACCACGTGCTGCTGATCTCTTTGGGCTCCGCATACACCCGCCAGCCGGAGTTCTACCGCCGGTGTCTCGCCGCCTTCGGCGATCTGCCGGGCTGGCACGTCGTCCTCCAGATCGGCGCCCACACCGACCCCGCCGAGCTCGGCGACATCCCCTCCAACGTCGAGGTGCACTCCTGGGTCCCTCAGCGGGCGATCCTGGCGCAGGCGGACGCCTTCGTCACCCACGCCGGGATGGGCGGTTGCGGCGAGGGGCTGACGGCGGGCCTGCCCATGATCGCCGTACCGCAGGGCGCCGAGCAGTTCATGAACGCCGACCGCCTCGTGGAACTCGGCGTCGCCCGCCGCATCGACACCGGGGACGCCACCCCCCAGACCCTGCGCGCGGCACTGCGCGACCTGCTCGCGGACCCCGAACGCGCGGCCCGATCCCGGGCGTTGCGCGCCGCCGCCCACGCCGAGGGCGGCACGACACGCGCCGCCGACCTGATCGAAGCCGCAATGCCCATCGCCGAGCACCGCGCCCGCTGACCCGCGAGCGCCGAGCAGGCGTCGTGCGGCCCGGGCCCCTCCTACTCGGACGGTTCCGCGAAGAAGTCCGCGAGGGAGGACGCGAGCGCCTCCGGCGCCTCTTCCGCCACGTGGTGCCCGGAGTCGATGCCGTGGCCCCGGACGTCGGGCGCCCACTGCCGCCAGATCCGCACGGGGTCTCCGTGGAGCTCCTCCAGGTCGTCCCTGAGCGACCAGAGGATCAGGGCCGGGCACCGGACGCGTACCCCGGCCGCACGGTCGTCCTCCTCGTGCCGCCGGTCGATGGTGAGCCCGGCCCGGTAGTCCTCCAGCATGCCCCGCACCACGTCGGGATCGCGCGTTGCCGCGCGCCACTCGGCGTAGTTGTCCTCCCCCATGATCTGCGGATCACCGTGGTACCAGCGGTCCGGGTCGGCATTGATCACGCGCTCGGGGATGTCCGGCTGGGCGAAGAAGAACCAGTGCCACCACTGTGTCGCGAACTCGGCCGTGACACGGGACAGATGCTCGCTGAGCGGCAGGCAGTCGATCAGCGCCACGCGCGCGAGTGCGTCGGGATGGTCGAGCGCGAGACGCAGGGCGACGCTGCCGCCGCGATCGTGCCCGGCGAGCGCGAACCGGGTGTGGCCGAGGCGGCGCATCACCTCGACGACGTCACCCGCGACGGCCCGCTTGGAGTACCCGGCGTGGTCCGCGGTCGGCGCCGGGCCGCTGGAGCGGCCGTAGCCCCGCAGGTCGGGGCAGACGACGGTGAAGCCGCGCCGGACGAGGAGCGGGGCGACCCGGTGCCAGGTCGCGGAGGTCCGCGGGTGGCCGTGCAGCAGCACCACCGGCGGGCCCTGCCCGCCGTGGCGGACGAGGACCGATGCTCCGTCGACCTGGACCTGCCTGCTCTCGAAGCCCTCGAACAAGACCGGACCTCCTAGCCTCTGGCGGGCCGGCTCAGGGGGCTGCCCCTTGCGCACGCCCGGCCAGAGGTGTCGGTCAGGACGTGCCGCCGAGCAGGAACCCGCCACCTGTGACGATGATCTCGGCGATCACCAGGATGTTCTCGTGTGTGCCGTAGCGGATCTGGAGGTCCTGGGAGACGAACGCGCGGCGCGCCCCCTGTCCCTCGTCCACGGTGCCGCGGGCCTCGGGGTTGCGCGCCAGCATCCCGATGGCGCGGTCGATGACACTGGCCTGCTCGTCGTTCAGGGCGCGGTACTCCTCGCGGGCCTGGATCGAGAGGACGGCTTCCAGGGCGGTGGGCGCTGCGTTCATGCCGGTGATTGTCGCAGACGCCCACGGGCCGGCCCCGGGCGCTGTCTCAGCGGCTGTCGGTCATGCCGCCGGTGACCGCGATGGTTTCCCCGATCGTGTAGCTGGAGTCGGCCTCCGAGGCGAGGTAAACGAAGGCCGGGGCCAGCTCCTCCGGCTGCGCCGCGCGGCCCAGCGGGTCGGCGGAGGCGAGGTTCTCCGCCAGGTAGTCGTCGGGGAACCGCTGTCCGGCGAGGTTGAGAACCGTCCAGGTCGGGCCGGGCGCCACCACGTTGGCCCGTACCCCGCGCTTGGCCAGGTGGGAGGCGATCGACTTGGTGAAGATGATCTGTGCGGCCTTCGACGCCGCGTAGTCCATCATCATGTCGCTGCCCTTGAGGCCCTCCTCCGACGCCGTCGCGATGATCGCGTCGCCGCGCTCCAGGTGGGGCAGGGACGCCTGGACGAGATGGAAGTAGGCGTAGACGTTCGTCTTGAAGACCAGGTCGAACTCCTCGAAGTTCAGGTCTTCGAGCGAGTTCTGGCTGTTCAGGCGGGCCGCGTTGCTCACGAGGATGTTGAGCCCGCCCAGGTTCTCAACCGTCGTGTCGACCGCGTGGCGGCAGAAGTCCGGGTCGCACAGGTCGCCCGGCACCAGCAGACAGCGGCGGCCCTCCTCCTCGACGGCCTTCCGTGTCTGCTCGGCGTCCTCCTGCTCCTCGGGCAGGTAGACGATCGACACGTCGGCGCCTTCGCGCGCGTACAGCACGGCGACGGCCCGGCCGATTCCCGAGTCACCACCGGTGATCAGCGCCACCTTGTCCGCCAGCTTGCCGGAGCCGCGGTAGCGGGGCGCCAGATAGCGGGGTGGGGTCGACATCCTCGATTCCAGGCCGGGCCGTGACTGACGCTCGAACCGGTACGGCGGCATCGGCTCGCCGTCCGGGCGGACAGAGGGCACATCGCGCGCGTCAGCCATCAGGGGCACCTCCGAATCACATGCGTCAGGTCGCCCTCCGCGTAACCCGGACGACACGCGACGAAACACGCCTACCGGGCAGCGATCCTCCCCGACGGGTCGCCGCCCCGTGCGCGGGGTTCACGGTCGTGCCCTCACTGCGCGCTCCTGTCCTCGTCGAACGCGTCCGTCGTCAGGCCCAACGCCCCCGCGCGCAGCATGAAGCGCTGGCGCAGCACGGCCGCCGCCTCGTGCGGTTCCACCTCGATGCCGAAGTGTTCCCGGCTCACGGAGACGACCTCCGCGACCAGCACCCGCTGGGCGCAGGTGTCCCGCTCCCCCGTCGAGTCCGGCTCCCGCTCCGAGCGGCGCCAGGCCCGGGAGATGGCTATGTCAGCCGCTGTCCGTACCTGCGCCTCCTGATGTGCCACGTGCACCGTCTGCGTCCGCCGGGCCCGTCTCCGCTCGCTGTACCACCGCACCTCACACCTCCACTTACTGCATCCTGCCCCCGAACGTCGGCACTGATGCCTTCCGCAGCACGCGCCCCACCAGGACTCAAGGCACCATGACGGCCCATCAGAACGCCCTATCGCTATGCGACTTCCCTAAAGTCGTGCCATGGCACTCACACGCGAAGAACGCGAAGCGTTTCTGGCCGGTCCGCACGTCGCCACGCTGGGGGTGGCGGCGGGCCCCGACCGCGGCCCGCTGCTGGTTCCCCTCTGGTACTCCTACGAAGTCGGCGCCCTGCCGTGGATCCTCACCGGCGCGGAGTCCCACAAGATGCGGTTGATCAGGGCGGCGGGCCGTTTCAGCCTCCTCGTCCAGCGCACCGAGCCCACGCCCCGGTACGTCTCCGTGGAGGGGCCGGTCGCCGAGGTCGCGCCGGGTTCGCTCTCGTTGCACCGCGAGATGGCCGCCCGCTATCTCTCGGGGGACGCGCTGGACGCCTTCATGGCACGCGCCGAGACCCTGTTGACCGATCATGTCGTGGTCCGCATGCGTCCGGAACACTGGCTCGGCGCCGACCTGGGCCCGGGGCCGGAGTGACGGTCAAGGAGACGGTCACCTTCGAGGTCGCGGACGTCGCGCGGACGTCGGGGGTTCCTCGGTTTACGTCCATCGGATGGCCGTGTGCCGCCGGGCCGCAGGGCTCGGGGCCCTGATGCTGGACTGGGCGTCCGATGCCGCACGCCTCAGCGGTGCCGCGACCCTGCGACTGGACTGCGTGCGCGCCAACACGCGGCTGCGCGCCTACTACGAGGCCCGAGGCTTCGTCCATCGCGGGGATGTGACAGTGGGGGGCGCTCCGGGTCAGCGGGAGGGCGAAGGGCCTGTCACGTGGGTGAGCCGCTACGAACGGGATGTGTCAGCCGGGTGATCAGCGGGGAACGTTTTTGCCGTCCTCGCAACCTACTTTGCCGGGACGGACGCGGTGGGGTGACCCTGGGTCCATGACTGACAACGCCACGGCGGGAGCCGCAGAATCCGTTGTTCCTTCGACCCATGTCCCCTCCCCTGACGCGTACGTGGGTGATCCCGCCGTCCGCGCGGAGTGGGACGGCCGCTATGCGGAGCGGCAGCAGTTGTGGAGCGGCCGGCCCAACGGCGCGCTCCTGGCCGAGGTGGCCGGGCTCGCGCCGGGCCGTGCGCTCGACGTCGGCTGCGGTGAGGGCGCGGACGCCATCTGGCTGGCGCGCGGTGGCTGGGACGTGACGGCCCTGGAGGTGTCGGGCGTGGCGCTGGAGCGTGCGGCCGGGCACGCCCGGGACGCCGGGGTCGCCGTTCGGTGGGTGCATGCCGCGCTGGCGGACGCGGCGCTCCCGCCCGCCTCCTTCGATCTGGTCTCCGCCCAGTATCCGGCCCTGCTGCGCACCCCCGACGCGGCGGCCGAGCGCGCGCTGCTCGGGGCCGTCGCGCCGGGCGGTGTGCTGCTGCTCGTCCACCACGCGGGGATGGACACCCATGAGGCGCACGAGGAGAGCGGCTTCGATCCGGCCGACTACGTGTGGCCCTCGATGGTCGCCGCGCTTCTCGACGAGGACTGGGCGGTGGAGGTGGACGAGGTGCGCCCCCGCGTGGCGCCCGAGAGCGGCGCGGGGGCGCACCACGCGGACGACGTGGTGCTGCGGGTCCGCCGCCTGCGCTGAGAGCCGCGGCCCCTGTCGCCCCGAACCCCCCATTTGCCGCGTCCCAGGAGTGGTAATCGCCGCTCCCCGGGCAGATGGGGAGGGCCCGTACGTGTGAGGGGTGATGGTGGGCCGGTGGAACAGATGACGGAAGCGGGGTTCTTCACCCGCAGATTCGGGGCGGTGCCCCGCGCGGGCACCGACGCCGTGGTGCTCGTGCACGGACTCGGGCTCTCGGGGCGGTATTTCGTGCCGCTCGCGCGTCGGCTCGCCGCGCGCGGGGCGGCCGTGCTGGTGCCCGATCTGCCGGGCAACGCCCGTTCGCGGTCCGTCGCCGCCCGCGCGCCCGACGTCGGTCAACTCGCCCTCGCGCTGGCGCACCTGCGCCGGCGGCTCCCTCCGGCGCCGAGCCTGCTGGTCGCCAACTCGGTCGGTTGCCAGGTGGCCGCCGCCTTCGCCGCCGCCCACCCGCGGATGGTGAGCCGGCTGGTGCTCGTGGGACCGGCCCTGGAGCCCGGCGTGTCTGCCTGGCGTCAGTGCGGCCGACTGGTCCTCGACGCGCCGCGCGAACCCTTCGGCCTGCTGTGTCTGGCCGTCTCGGACTATCTGGTGACCGGCCCCCTGCGGTGCGCGGCTTCGTTCAGGCATGCCCTGCGGGACTCCGCCGGGGCGTTCGAAGCCCACCTGGCGCGGGTGCGGGCCCCGACGCTCGTCGTACGGGGAGCGGGTGATCCCCTCGCGTCCCGCGCCTGGACGCGGCGCGTGGCCCGCCTCGTCGGCGACGGACGGACCGCCGAGATCCCGGGCGCGGCCCACGCGGCCCACTACAGCGCGCCGGATGCCCTGGCGGCACTGATCCACGAGTTCACGGCGGACGGACCGGGAGGAGCCGCATGATGTCGTCCACGCCTACGGGCCCGTCGCGTCCGGGGCACGGGAAGCGGTTCGCGCCCCTGTTGCGTCTGCTGCCCGGCATCTCCCCCGAGCGGCGCGGTTTCGTCCTGGCCTGGTGGGGGTTCACGCTCACCTTCGGCGGGATGCGCCTGCTGACGTGGCTCATCCACATCGACGTGGCCGGGGTCGGCGACATGAGCGCCGGCGGGGTCCACATCCACCACTACGTGTGGGGGATCCTCCTGCTCATGGTGGTCGGCGCGGCGGGTCTGGTCGAACGCTCGGTGCGCGCACGCGCCTGGATGGGGCTCGCCTACGGGGTGGGGCTGGCCCTCGTCATCGACGAGGCGGCCCTGTTGATCAGCCTGGAGGACGTCTACTGGGACACCCGGGGCGGCCTCAGCATCGCCATCGCCATCGCCGTGATCGCGGTCGCGGGAAGCGTCCTGGCGGTCACGCGAGGGCGGCGTGCACGAGACCCCGGGTGAGTCGCGTCGTCGAGGCGCATACTGGCCGTGTGGGCGGTGCAGACCCAGGACACGAGCCGGAACTCCGGCCGTAGGACGAACGCGATCGCTCCGCGGACCGGCGGGACACGCTCGCCGACCAGCGGGACCGGCGAGCGCGGACCCGTGACGCCCGGGCCGACGAGCGTGAGCTGCTGGCCGACGAACGGGAACGGCGCCTCGACGACCTCGAGAAGAAGCTGGACCACTACGCCCGGACGACCCGTACGCCGACGGCCTCCGTGCGCCGCCGCTCCTACGAGGCACTGGAGCGCTCCCGCGCCGGCCTGCGCAACACCGCCGCGGGACTGGACCGCAGCGACGCCGCTCTGCGCCGGCTGGACGTGGACGACGAGCACGAGCAGCACGTCACCGACGCCGAGGTGCGGCGTTCGGAGCGGACGCTCAGGGCGGACGAGCCCCAGGAGCCGCCCGCCCCGGACACCGACGCCTGAGACGTACGGGGAAGGCGCGGTCAGCGCCCGGCGGAGTCTCCGTCCAAGGTCGTCACCCGGGGCCTGAGCAGGGTGATCCTGGAGGCGCCCTGTTCGGTGACGTAGAGGGTGCCCTTCGCTCTGTCCTCGGTGACGTCCAGCGGCTGCTGGAATCCGGTGAACCCGGTGATGCCGACCGTCGGCGCCGACAGTCCGCCCTGCGCGTCGACCCCGAAGACCTCGATGTCCTGGCCGCTGCTGTACCGGACCACGAGGAGCTTGCCCTTGAGCGCGCCGCCGAAGGCGTCGCCGCGGTACTCGACGACGCCGTCCGCGGAGGCGTGCAGACCAGCGTCGTACATGCCCGCCGCGTCGAGGTTGCGGTCGGGCGCGGTTCCCACCGGGTAGGCGGTGACCTCGAAGGGGGTGGTACCGGATGTGGGGTTGCCGCCGGCCAGCACCCACTCGCAGCGTGCCGGGTCGGGGTGGCCGTAGTAGCGGTTCTTCTTCACGTCGAAGACGTAGTCGGTCTCGGCCACGGGGTTGGACGTGATCGCCGGGACGGTCGGACCGGTGTACGCGCCGGACGTAGCCGCGTCGACCCGGCGGGTGCAGGCGGCGGGCAGCGGGGCGGGCGTGGCGGGCGTGTTGCCTCCGGCCGCCGAGCCGTTGGTGGGGGTGTAGAGGTGGCCGTTGGTGTGCCACACCAGGTCGAAGGCGTTGCGGACACCGGTCGCGTAGAGGGTCAGCGGTGCGCCGGGCGCGTAGGGGTCGTACGTTCCCGGGCTCTCGGTGCGCACGTCGACGGCGCCGGACGCCGGAAGCTTGGCCGGGTCGAGGCGCAGGACGGCGGCGCTGAGCAGGTGCTCGGGGCGGTTGCCCCAGGTCGGGTCGGGGGCGCCCATGGCGTTGTTGGCGCCCTGGGTCACGTAGAGGGCGCCGTCCGGGCCGAAGGCCAGGGAGTTGGTCTCGTGGTCCTTGACCGAGCGGGGCAGGTGGCTGATCACCTCGGTGTACGTGGAGAGACCTGGTCCGCTCAGCCTGGCGATGCTGCTGGACCAGTCGGGCTCGTCGGGGGTTCCTCCGGCGTACATGGTGTTGGAGGTGATCCACAGGATCGGGGCGGAGGCGGTGGAGGCGGGGTCGAAGGCCATGCCGATGACGGAGCGGGCGGGTGCTCCGGGCAGGCCCCGCGCCGTGGCGTCCGTGCGGACGGTGGAGATCGTCTCCGCCGCGCCGAGGGTGCCGTCGGAGGCGATGGCGTACCGCAGGATGTATCCGTCGAGGGTGGACGCGTACAGCTTGCCGTCGGGCCCCTTGAGCACCGAGGCGAAGCTTCGGCCCGTCGCGGACGTGGCCACCTTGTCGAACGCGACGGTGCCGCCGCCACTGCCCGCCCCGGTGGTGAACACCGAGCTCCAGGGTGTGAAGGTCCGCCCGGCCAGGTCCCGGACGCCGCCGGTGACCGTGAAGCGGTAGCGGGTGTTCGCCTTGAGGCCCGTGGTCGGTGACAGGTTGATGACGTCGCCGCCGCCACTGGTGATCACATGGGCGGGCACGGCGGTGCCGGTCGCCGACTCCCTGAGGGTGACCGTGCCGGAGTTGAGGGTCGTGGTGTCGACGCCGGGGCCCACCAACCGGAGGTCAGCCACGACGCTGCCGGTCGGTGTCGCCCCGGTCGCCGTGTTCGCCGGGGTCACCGTCCTGACCTGCGGGTGGGCGGCGGAGTCGGTGAGCGGCGCGACACTCACGTATGCGATCTTCGTGTTGGTGCCGCCGAGCGGGCTGATCGTCAACCGCCCGTCGGTGACGGTCGGTTGCACGGTCGTGGTCCGGTACGTGGTGGAGGTCGTGGGGACGAATCCGTCGACCGCGTTCTGGTTCTCGACCTGGAGCGCGTGGGCGCTGTCCACGCTCGTGGCGTCGCCCACGGCGACCGTCACCGTGTAGGTGCCGTCGGGCACGGCCATCTCCCACCGGCCCGGGGTCTTCACCCCGGCCGACGAGGCGGGAAGCTGCATGTGCAGGAAGGTGGCGAGCAGCCGGTCGGGTTCGGCGGTGCCCCTGTCCCGGCCGTTGCCCGTCAGGTCGAGCGGGGTGGTGTTCGACAGCCCCACCCAGCCGTAGCTGAGTCCGCTGCCCTGGTTCGCGCCGGTACGGGCGCCGAAGGCCTGCCCGTAGTCCAGTGCGTAACCGCTCACGGGGGTGGTGGACGCCGTCCCGAAGTCGACCTTCGCCGCGAAGGTGGTGTCCGCGCGCGCCTGCGATGGAGCCGCCAGGACGACGCCTATCAGGGACAGGGCGAGCAGGAGGCCCGCGGTGCGGGGCGAGAGCCCGCTTCTTCGACGGCCGCGTCTTCGAGAGCGTAGAGGGGTCACAATCTTCTCCTGCTTCTTCCGTGGGCGTGGGAACAGCCGATGGCTGCCCCGCGCCTCGCGGTCCAAGCGGCGGCTACGCCGGGGGCACGCCATCTGTGGGGGCTCTTCCTGATGACCGGGTATCAGCCCGCCTCCGCTCCGGTGCGGGGACGCCGTGACCTGGTCGGCCTCCTTGTCGGGGCCGGGTACGTTTCGCCGACGCCGATCCCGGTCACCCGCATCGGACCGGCTCCCGCGCACCGACGCGGACGGGAGTCGCCGCAGAGGGAGAAGACAGAGAAGAAGGGACGGCGTTCACCATGACTACGGCGCGAGACATCATGACCGGTGGTGCCCAGTGCATCGGGGCACACGACACCGCGCTGGACGCGGCCCGCAAGCTCAAGGACCTCCAGGTGGGCGCGTTGCCCATCTGCGGGGACGACAACCGGTTGCTCGGGGTGGTGACCGACCGCGACATCGTCGTCAAGGTCCTGGGGGCCGGGCTCGACCCGGCCGAGGTGGAGACCGGCACGCTCGCCCAGGGCGAGGCCGTCACCATCGGCGCGGACGACGACGCGGACGAGATCTTCGCGACGATGACCCAGCACAAGGTCCGGCGGCTGCCCGTGATCGACGGCACCAGCCTCGTCGGCATGGTCGCCCTCGCGGATGCCGCCCGCGCCCTCAAGGACCCCGAGGCAGGACGCCTGGTCGAGGCACTGTCCACCGACTGACCCCCGCCCCCCGAGGCCCGCGGGGCGGTGGCGCGTACAGCGCCCCCGCCCCGCGGGCCTTTTGCGTTCCAGGGCGTTCCAGAGCCCGCGTTGGGACTTTGTGCGGTGTGAGGCGAGAATGTGTCGTTATTGGATGCGTCTGGGGGGCGCGAGGCCGGATCGGCCGATGAGCGACACGAGAACAGGGGTGGGCACCGGTGACCGGAAGGGAACTGGAGTTCGGCACATTGTTGCGGCGGTTCCGGCTGGACGCCTACATGACGATGAAGGGGCTCTCCGAGGCGTCCGGGGTGAGCGTCAGAGGCATCGGCGACCTGGAACGCGGGCGGCGCGCGGCGCCGCAGCGACGGACGGTCGCGGCCCTCGCCGCGGGTCTCGGGCTGGACGAGGAACGCAGCGACCAACTGCTCGCCGCCGCGCGCAGACAGTCGCCCGCCGCCCAGGAGTCCGTCGCTGTGCGCACCTTTCCGCGCGGGATCAACGACTTCGTCGGCCGCGAACAGGAGCTGGCCTCGCTCATGCGGCTGGCGTCGGAGCAGGCCGAGGACGGGGAGACGGGCAGCGGGGAGCACCGGCCCGTCGTGGTGGCCGTGTCGGGCCCGCCCGGCGCGGGAAAGACCACGCTCGCACTGCACTCGGCGCAGCGCCTCGCGGACCACTTCCCCGACGGCCGTATGGTCCTCGACCTGCGGGGCATGGACGAGACCCCGGCCTCGACGGCCGAGCTGATGCTGGGCGTCTGCAAGGCCTTTCGCGTGGCGGACCACGAACTCGCCACGGTCGGCCCGCCCGGGCACGCCACCTTGTACAGGGAGCTTCTGTCCCGTAAACGCTGTCTGCTGGTGCTGGACAACGCCCGGGACGAGGCACAAGTGCGGCACCTGCTCCCGGAACAGGGCCGGGCCGTGGTGATGGTGACCAGTCGGCGCATGCTCACCGGTCTGGAGGACGCGCACCGGATCGTCCTCGGGGAACTGCCTCCCGACGACGCGGTCGCGTTCCTCACGGCGATGATCGGGGCGCGGCGGGCCTCCGCCGAGCCCGCCGCGCTCCACGAGGTGGCCCGGAGTTGCGGGTACCTCCCGCTCGCTCTGCGTCTGGCGGGAAGCTGGCTCGCGACCCGGACCGGCTGGACCGTACGCAGGCTGGCCGACCGGCTCGCCGTGGCGGAGCGGCGCCTGGACGCGCTGGTCGCCGGGGACCGGCGGGTGTCGGCCGCGTTCGAGCTGTCCTACCGTCAGCTCACGCCCGACGCCGCCCGCCTGTTCAGACTCCTCGCCCTGATGCCGGGTCCCGACGCGGGGTCGGCCTGCGCCGCGCAGTTGCTCGGCAAGGATCTCGCCTCGGCGGCGGACACGCTGGAGGAACTGGTCGAGACGGGCCTGCTCGGCACCCACGGGAACCGCTTCAAGCTGCACGACCTGCTCCGCCTGTACGCACAACTGCGTCTTGAGGCCGACGAGGACCAGGAGGAGACGGAGAAGGTCAGGGCCGGTCTGTACCGCTGGCTGCTGGAGACCACGGTGGTCGCCGGCCGCTGGTTCGAACCGGCCCACGGCGCACCCCAGGACTGGCACGGCCTGGTGGATCTCTCCTCCGCCGACCTGGCCCGCGACTGGCTGCGGACGCAGGGTGTGAACTGGCTGGCCGCTCTGCGCGCTGCGGCGGAGGAAGGCGATCACGCGCTGGTGGTGGAGGTCGCCGAGTCCCTGCACTGGTTCTCCGACCAGTGGATCTTCTGGGGGCACTGGCCGGAGGTGTTCAGGCTCGGTGTGCGCAGCGCCAAGGCGCTGGGCGACGCGGTCGCGCAGGCGACCCAGCTCAACTACTACGCCTGGGCCGTTCTCGTCTGCGAGAGCCGTCCGGCCGCGAGCCTGCCGCTGTCCACACGGGCCCTGGCGGTCGCGGTGGAAGCGGGTGACGTCACCCAGCAGGCATGGGCGCATTTCTACCGTGCGTGGGCCTACCGGCAGCTGGACCGGCCCGGCGAAGCCGCACATCACTGCAACCGCGCGGCGGACCTGTTCCAGTCGACGGGCGACCTCCACGGCAGCCTTCAGGCCCACCACTCCCGGTCCATGAACCTGCTGGTCGACGGGGACGGCGAGGCGGCTCTCGCCTCGTACCGGCGCACCCGCGATTTCCTCGACGAGGCGGGTGACCTGGTCGAACCCCATATCGCCACGACGGCCCGCATCGGCATCCTCTCCGGGACCGGGCGGAGCCTCGCGCTGCTGGAGCGCTGGGACGAGGCCGTCGCGAGCCTGCGGAGCGCGGTGCGGGCCTGCCACGCCTTCGACAACCCGTCGGTGACGAGCATCCACCTCGTCCATCTGGGACGGACACTCGTCGCCGCCGGCCGGGCGGCCGAGGCGCGGGAGGCGTTTCGCGCCTGCCTCGAACTCGGCCCGGCCGCCGACCCCAAGCGCCTCGAAGAGGCACGCGCCCATCTCGCCCGTCCGCACTGAGACCGCGTCCGAGGCCGAGGGCGGGGGCTCAGGGGCGGGGGATGGTGCGGAGGCCTGCCCGGGCGAGGTCGACCATGCGGCCGACGCCGCCCGTGAGGACGGCCCGGCTCGCAGACAGGGTGAACCCGGTGATCTGCTCGGTCTTGATCTTCGGCGGCACGGCCAGCGCGTCGGGGTCGGTGACGACATCGACGAGCCCGGGGCCGTCGTGCGCGAACGACTCGCGCAGGGCCGCCCGCACCTGCGAGGGCTCCTCGACCCGGATGCCGCGCGCACCGGCCGCCGTAGCGATGGCCGCGAAGTCGGTGTGCGGGTACGCGGTGCCGTGCGGGGGCAGCCCGTCGACATCTCCAGGTCGACCATGCCGAGCGAGGAGTACGAACCGAGGATGCGGCGGCGGCCGTTGGGCGTCAGGCAACTGGGCATCTGCCGGGGCGAGGAGAGCAGTTCCGAGTAGTGGCTGCATTTCTGGAACAGCCGGCCCGGGTGCGTCTCCTGGAAGGAGCCCGTGCCGATCTCGCCGCTGGGTATCTGCGCGGCCAGCGCCAGGACCGGCGCCATGGAGCGGTGCGCGTCGTACAGGCCGTTGATCAGGTGCGGGTTCCCGGGGGCAGGAGCCCGCGCAGGCGGCCAGGTCGCCGGTGAGCTGTGCCCCGGCGCCCGCCGCGAAGGCCGCGGTCTCCTCGTGGCGGACCTGAGTCCACTCCATGGCGCCGTGGCGTCGGACCGCGTCCACGACCGCGTCCACGACCGGGTTCAGGCTGTCACCGACGACACCGTGGACACGGCGCACACCGGCCCGCGCCAAGAGGTCCACCTACTCTTCGGCGTCGGTCTTCTTCCCCATGCGTGCTCCTTGCGGGTGAGCGGCTCCGGACCGCCCCACCGTAGGGAGAGCCGCGAGGGCCGACGTGACTCCGGGCGCACCGCCTTCGGCCGCTGAGTGAACCCGCGGAAGCAGTGCGCTCGCGGACGCATCGCCGGGCGCGGAAAGCAAAGCGGTGCTGCGGGGGCTCCCTAGGTTGGCGACGTATCACCGACTAAAAGCCCCGTTTTTCCGTGCAGCGCATCGCGCATCGCTCGCGCTGCACGACCACAGAGATGAGATGCCATGTCGCACTCCGAGTCCCCCACCGTCGTCCTGGTGCACGGTGCCTTCGCCGACGCCTCCAGCTACAACAGCGTCATACCCGAGCTGCTCAAGCGCGGTCTCAAGGTCGTCGCGCCCGCGGTCCCCAACCGCAGCCTCCTCGGCGACTCCGCCTACATCGCCTCCGTCGTCCGCCAGATCGAGGGCCCGGTCGTCCTCGTCGGCCACTCCTACGGTGGCGCCGTGATCACCGTCGCGGGCGTGGAGGACAACGTGAAGGCGCTCGTCTACCTGTCCGGCTACGCCCTTGAGGAGGGCGAGAGCCTCGGCGAACTCCAGGGCCAGTTCCCCGACTCCGACCTCGCCGCCGCCCTCGTCTACACCCCGTTCCCCGTGGAGGGATCGGACACCCCCGGCACCGATGTGTCGGTGGACGTCGAGAAGTTCCCGGCGATCTTCGCCGCCGATGTCGACCCGGAGCTCGCGGCGGTGCTCGCCGTCTCCCAGCGGCCCCTCGCGGCCCAGGCCTTCGCCGACGCCGCCCCGGCCGCCGCCTGGAAGACCAAGCCGTCCTTCGGCCTCGTGTCGTCGTCCGACCACACCATCAACCCTGACGTCGAGCGCTTCGGCTACCGGCGTGCCGGCATGACCACCATCGAGGTCGACTCCTCGCACCTGGTCATGCTGGCCCACCCCAAGAAGGTCGTGGCCTTCATCGAGGAAGCCATCGAGGCCACCGCCAAGTAATTCCTCTCCCGGTCACGCAGAAAGACGCTCATGAGCTCAGAGAATTCAGCCCCCGCATCCGACGCGCCCAGCTCGACGGCATCTTCGGTGTCCCGCCGCGCCGTCACCATGTCGATGGTGGCGGGGGCCGCCGCCCTCGGCACCGCGGGCATCGCCCAGTCCGCGTCGGCCGCGCCCGGACCCGCCCCGCGGGCCGAGAAGAAGGACCGGGGCCCGCTGCCCACCGTCGTCCTGGTCCACGGCGCCTTCACCGACGCCTCCAGTTGGAGCGGTGTCGTCAAGAGGCTGCGGCATGCGGGCCACCGCGTCGTGGCCCCGCCGGTCCTCCTGCGCGGAGTGGCCTCCGACGCCGCGTACCTGCGCAGTGTCCTCGACACCGTCGAAGGCCCCGTCGTGCTGGTCGGGCACTCCTACGGCGGGTCCGTCATCAGCCACGCCGCCGTGGGCGCCCCGCAGGTCAAGGCGCTGGTCTACGTGGCCGCCTTCGTCCCCGACGTGGGCGAGAGCGCGCTGTCGCTGACCGACACGTACCCGGGCAGCACGCTGGGGCAGGCCACGGCCTCGCAGCGCTACCCGCTGGCCGGCGGCGGCGACGCCGAGGAACTGGTCATCCGGCAGGACCTGTTCCGTCAGCAGTTCGCGGCGGGTGTCCCCGTCACCACCGCGCGGGCGATGGCCGTGGGGCAGCGGCCGATCGCGCTGGCCGCCCTCCAGGAACGCGCCACCGTCGCCGCGTGGAAGAAGCTGCCGAACTGGTACCTGATAGCCACCGAGGACCGGAACATCCCGCCGACGGCGCAGCGTTGGATGGCGGCGCGCGCGAAGGCCCACACGGTCTCCGTGCACGCTCCCCACGCCGTCTCGGTCAGTGACCCGCGCGCGGTGAGCGAGCTGATCCTCAAGGCGGCCCACGCCGTCCGATCCGCCCGCTGACAGAAGACGGCCCGCGCCGGCCATGAGGCGGCGCGGGCCGACGCGAGCGCTTCACGAGCCTGCCGCGCGCGCCGGGAGGAGGGAGCCCGCCCTGCCGGAGGCGAGGGGGCTCATCATCACGGCACCTCGGCCCCGGGTGTCGACGCTCGCGGTCGCCAGGCGCATGGCACGCCATTCGCGGGGCGGCAGGCCGTAGGCGCTGCGGAAGACCCGGCTGAAGTGGGTGGGGTTGACGAAGCCCCAGCGCTGGGCGACGGACGCGACGGTCGGTGCCGCGCGGCCGTCGCGGCTCAGTTCGCGCGCGCACTCCTCCAGCCTGCGCCGCTGGATGAGCCGGCTGACGGTGATGCCCTCGCCCTCGAAGAGACGGTGGAGGTAGCGCACCGAGATGTGGTTCGCCCTCGCGACGGATTCCGGGGAGAGGGCGGGATCGGCCAGGTTCTCGTCGATGTGGTCGCGGACGCGTCGCACCAAATGGTTCCGCGTGCCCCCGCCCTCCTGTGCCGACTCGTCGGTGCGTTCGGCGACCAGGGCGGCGAACACGTCGGTGAGCCCGTTGGCGAGGCCGCTCGCGGTAGCCGGCGAGAACAGGTGTGCCGACGCGACGACGGTGGCGAGCAACGGCATCAGGACCGCCGCGCATCCGCGTTCGGTGCTGAACACGATGCCGGTGACGCGGCGCAGGTCCTCGTCCGCCACGCCCAGCATGGGGCGCGGTATGTGGACGACGCGCGCGCAGAACCGTTCGGGGAAGTCCAGCGAGTACGGGCGCATCGCGTCCCAGACGAAGAGGTCACCGGGGTGCGCGACGACCTGACGGTCGTCCTGGGTGAGGACCGTCGTGCCCGACATCTGGAGAGCGACGGCCACCAGCGGCTCCGGGGAGCGTGCGATGTGGGCCGCCGTGCGGCTGACCCGGTACGCGTCGGCCTCGACGACGGAGACCCGCAGGGCCCCCACCCGGTGTGAGACGAGCCGCCCCTCGAAGGAGCGGTCGTCGCGCAGGGCGACGGCCACGGGCACCAGCGCCTGCTCCACCGCCTTGCGCCAGTAGGCGTGTCTGTGTTCGTCGGGCACCAGGGCGGTCGTCAGCACCGGACTCATCCGGCTCTCCTCTCATCCGTACGACACGGCGGAGACCTCGGACACCGATGCCCGTACGGTTCGGCGGATGTGCGGCGCCTCGAAGAGGCGACGGCCGTGCCGGGCTGGTGCGACGGCCCGTCGCGAAAGACCCCCCTGCGCGACGGGCTCGGGCGGCGGCGCTGCGGCCCGCTTCCCCGCTGCGATCAGCCAAGCAGCCCGCCGGGTGGCATTCCAGGCAGAAGACAGGCAGAAATACGGCACAAAGGAGGGGCCGTGGGAGGAACCGCACGCAAGCCGGGTGATGGGGGCACCCACGCCCCGCCCTGACCACACCTGCCCGCGCCCGCCCGCGTGCCCGCCGAGACCTCCTCGGCGGCTGTGACCTGGTAACTCACCCTGTCTAGACTTCCGGTGTCCGTGCTCGGGGGCAGTGACGTGAGCACGGCGGAGGGGAGCAGAGGGTGACCGGTGATCGTGAGGCGTTCGGCGCCGTGCTGCGCGAACTGAGGCTCGCGGCGTCGCTGACGCTGGAAGGTCTCGCCGAGGCGTCCGGGGTCAGCGTGCGGGCCATCGGGGACCTGGAGCGCGGGCGGCGGGCCGCGCCGCAGCGGCGGACGGTCGCGGCGCTCCTGGACGGGCTCGGTCCGGGCGAGGCCGACCGGGAGCGGCTGCTCGCGACGGCCAGAGCCGGGCACGGCTCCGGCTACAGCCCCGCGGGGCTACGGGCCGTACCCCGCGACATCGTCGACTTCGTCGGCCGGTCCCGGGAACTGGCGTCGCTGACCGAACTGGCGCAGGCGGCTGCCCGGCGCGGCGGCGAGGGAGAGACGGGCCAGGTGGCCGTGGCGGTCTCGGGGCCGCCCGGAACGGGGAAGACGACGCTCGCGCTGCATGCGGCGCGGGCACTCGCCGACCGCTTCCCGGACGGGCAATTGGTGGTCGACCTGCGCGGCATGGACGCCGAGCCGCCCGGCCCTGCCGAGCTGATGGTCACGGTGCTGAGGGCGCTCCAGGTCGCGGACCGGGATCTGGCGAAGGCCGGGCCGCAGGGGCATCCCGGGCTGTACCGGCAACTCCTGTCGGAGCGGCGCTGCCTGCTCGTGCTGGACAACGCCCGCGACGAGGGACAGGTGCGCCCGCTGCTGCCGGGCGCCGGCGCGGGCATGGTGGTGGTGACCAGCCGGCGCATGCTCACGGGTCTGGAGAGTGTGTACCGGCTTCCGCTGGGCGAGCTGTCGCCCGCGGAGTCCGGGGACTTCCTGGCCGGTCTGATCGGGGCGGACCGGGCGGCGGCGGAGCCCGCGGCGCTCGCGGAGGCCGCCCGTCTCTGCGGGCACCTGCCGCTGGCCCTGCGCGTGGCGGGCAACTGGCTGGCCACCCGCACGGGCTGGTCGGTGCGTACGCTCGCCGACCGGCTGGCGATCGAGGACCGGCGGCTGGACGCCCTGTCCGACGGGCGGACCACCGTGTCGGCCGCGTTCGACCTCTCCTACCGTCAGCTCACGCCGTCGGCCGCGCGGATGTTCCGGCGCCTCGCGCTGATCCCGGGCCCGGACGGCGGGGCCGCCTGTGCCGCCCGGTTGACCGGGCAGGGACTGTTCGACGCCGAGGACACGCTGGAGGAGCTGGTCGAGGCGGGCCTGCTGGGCTCGGACGGGGAACGGTACCGGCTGCACGACCTGCTGCGCCTGTTCGCCCGCACCCGCCTCATGGCGGACGAGAGCGCCGAGGCCGCCGACCGGGCCGAGGCGGCGCTGAACGACTGGCTGCTGGAGACCACGGTCACGGCCGGCCGCTGGTTCGAGCCCGACCACGGGGCTCCCCCGGCCGACTGGCGGGGCACCGTCGACCTCTCCTCCGCCGAGCTCGCCCGCCGGTGGCTCCAGGCGGAGGGCGCCAACTGGCTCGCGGCGCTGCGCCGGGCCGCCGCGGCCGGTGAGCACGCCAGGGTGGTGGAGGTGGCCGAGGCGCTGCACTGGTTCTCCGACCAGTGGATCTTCTGGGGGCATTGGCCGGAGATCTTCCGCACCGCCGCCGAGTGCGCGCAGGCGCTGGGCGATCCGCTGCTCGAAGCGACCCAGCTCAACTACCACGCCTGGGCGCTTCTCGTGTGCGAGGGCCGCCTCCACGACAGTCTCGCCCGTTCCGGTCAGGCCCTCAGCGCCGCGCTGCGCGCGGGCGATCCGCTGCAACAGGCGTGGGCGCATCAGTACCGTGGCTGGGCGTACCGCAAGATGAGTGACCACGGGCTGTCCGGCGAGGAACTGGGCCGGGCCGCGGAACTCTTCGAGGTCGCGGGCGATGTGCACGGGACGCTCCAGTGCATGCACAGCCAGGCGGCGAGCCTGATGGAACAGGGGCGGTCCGAGGAGGCCATGGAGGCCTACCGCGCCACTTCCGCGTTCCTGGAGGAGGCCGGTGACCGCATCGATCCGCACATCGCCGACATCACCCGCATCGAACTGCACAGCAACATGGGGATCACGTATGCCCAGTTGAAGCGGTGGGACGAGGCGATCCCGCACATGTGGACGGCGGTCGACACGTATCACGCGACGGGCAACACCTCCCTGGAGAGCCGAAGGCTGATCGACCTGGGCGTCGTACTGCTGGACGCCGGACGGCCCGCGGAAGCACACGACGCCTACGCCCGCGTCCTGGCCCTCGGCGCCGACGCGGACCCCCGGGCCGTCACGGAGGCACGCGAGCGGCTCGACGCGCTCGCGAGACACGTGTGAACCGCTGGAACGACCCTTTGAGGGCCGTTCCAGCGGTGATGTGCGTCAAACGTCACGGGAAGGAGGTGACCTTGGACGGGATCGTGTCGGTTCCTGAGGTGGGGGCGCCGGTGTTGTTGACGACGTGGGCGTACTGGCCCTTGCCGCCGAGCGAGATGACGAAGATGTCGTGCAGCTTGATGCCGGGCTTCACGGGGACCTGGAAACCGTGTTGCTGCACGATCCCGGGGTCCGAGGTGAAGTTGCAGTAGCTGCCCATCCCCCACGCCTCGTGGGTCGTGACGCTGTCGGCGACCTTGTAGGCGGCGTACCCGACGATGCCGTCGTGGGTGACCGCCGCAGCGTTGGGGACGTCGTAGGCCTTCTCGTTCTGGAAGAACAGGGTGCGACCGCGTTCGCCGTTCCACAGGACGTCGTACTTGTTGAAGTGCTCGACGAACAGGCCGGTGGCGAGGACGTCGTCGCCGTTCACGACGAGTCCGTAGTCGGCGCGGTTGGTCTCCCAACCGACGCCCGTGCCGTGGTCGGCGCGCCAGAGCCAGGTGTGGTCGACGACGACGTCGTCACTGTTGATCACGACCGAGTTGGTGGCGAGGCCCGCACCCGCTCCGCCGATGCGGACGAACACGTCCTGCATGGTGGTCGGGTTCGCGGCGTGGTCGGCTCCGGAGCCGGCCGGGCCGATCTGCAGGAGCGTGTCGGATCGGGTGGACCCGGCGTCGATGAGGAAGCCCGCGAGGCGCACCCCGTCGACGTCCGCGACGTGCATCGCGTCGATGCCGTGGTCGGGGACGATCGTGGCCAGGCCGAGACCGAGGACGACCGTGCCTGCCCGGTTGACGTCGATGGTCTGGTCGAGGTGGTAGACGCCGGGCGTGAACAGGAGGTTCAGGCCCTGGGAGAGCGCCTGGTTGATGGTGGCGGCCGTCGCCCCGGGCTTCACGACGTAGAACTGGCTCAGCGGGAGCGAGGTCCCCGCGTTGGCGGGCCAGGAGACGCCGCGCGCGTTGGTGCGCTTGGACGGGACGAACACCTTGTAGTCGTTGCCGTCCAGGTACAGGAACGGCTTCTCCCGGGAGACGGGTGTGGTGTCGAGCGTGGTGTACGGGCCGGTGTCGAAGTTGGTCGCCGGGGCGCCCTGCACACCGGAGAACGTCATGTTCCAGACACCGTTGGTCCAGCCACCCACGGAGCTGTCGCGGGTGTACCACTGCTGTTGCGAGTACGGGCCGACCGTGCCGTCGATCTTGGAGTCGGCGATGTAGCCGCCGGACGCCCAGCCGTAGCCGTTGGGCGCGAGGTTGAGGCCGCCGGTGACGTGGATGCGGCGGAACGGGGCGGCCTGCGCGACGGCCCAGCGGTCGGTGCCGTTGACGGGGTTGATGGCGAGGTTCTCGGCGGAGCGCCAGAAGTTCTGGGTGGCGTTGCCGTTGAACCAGCCCGCGTCGACGGTGACGTCACCGTTGATCTTCGTGTCGTCGGGGTTGAGGCCGAGACCGGAGATCGAGGTGTAGAAGCCGATCTGCGCGTTGATGCCGTTGTACGTGCCCGGCTTGAGCAGGAACTGGTAGCGCTGTGAGCCGAACTGGTTCGACTCCTGCTGGGCGAAGACCTGGTCGAACTTGCCTTGCAGGTTCGCCGTGTTCGGGTCCACGACGATGACGTTCGGCCCCAGGTCGCCGCCGCCCTCGACGGGGGGCGTGCCGCCGCCGTCGGTGGTGTGCACGGCGACCTCCCACAGGGAGTAGCCGTACGCGGTGGCCCGGCTGGTCCCGAGGACGCGCAGATAGCGGCCCGAGCCGCTCACGTCGTAGGAGGCGGTGCCGCCGGTGGCCCCGGTGACGTCCTTCAGCGTCGACCAGGTCTGTCCGTCGGCGGACGCCTGGATCTTGAACGCCTTGGCGTACGCGGCCTCCCAGTTCAGGTCGACCTTGCAGATGTTCTGCGAGGCACCGAGGTCCACCTGGACCCACTGCGGGTCGGACGCCTGGCTCGACCAGCGGGTGCCGGTGGCGCCGTCGAACGCGGCGGAGGCGGGGGTGCCGGCGTTCTCCGTGGAGGACGCGCTCGCGGCGTGGCCCTTGGCCGCGTTCGTGGTGGAGCAGGAGCCGCCCGGTGGGGTCCCGGCGTCGCCGAAGACCTGGAACTCCCAGAGCGAGTAGCCGTACTGCGTGGCGCGGGCGGTGCCGTACATCCGGACGTAGCGGCCGTGGCCGGACACGTCGAGGGTGTCGGTGCCGCCGTCGCCGCCGGTGACCGTCCTGAGGTCGGTCCAGGCGTTCCCGTCCTCGGAGGCCTGGATCTTGTAGTCCTTGCCGTACGCGGCTTCCCAGTTGAGGACGACCTTGGTGAGGTCGGCCGACCGGCCCAGGTCCGCCTGGATCCACTGGTTGTCGGAGGCGGCGGAGGACCAGCGGGTCCCGGCGTCGCCGTCGACGGCGGCCGAGGCGGGGGTGCCGGCGTTCTCGGTGGAGGAGGCGGTGGCGGTCTTGCCCTGTGAGAGCGGCGGATCGGCTGCCGCCGCGGGGAGTTGGGCGGGGATCGTCACGAGCGCCGCCGCCGTGACGAGCGCTATCCCCAAGGATCTGAGTCTCATGCGTTTCACTCCGTGCGGTCGGAAGGGGAGCAAAGGGGTGCCCTCTTCCCTGGCCAGGGAAAAGGGGGAACGGGCCGTCGCCGAGGCGAACGGCCTTGTTGACCGGCTTAGTTCAGGGTTTGATTCAAGGCGCGAGGCAATCGCGCGGCAACCCCTCGGGAACACCGTATTTTCGAAACCCGAAGCCTTCGCCCCACCGGCCGCCCCGCCACCCACCGCTCACCTGCGCGAATGCGCGAGGAGGCGGGCACAGCGAAGAAACCCCGCCGTCAACTGTTGGAGGCGGGGTTCGGCGTGAGCGGGGCGGGCGGCGTCAGTCGCGCGACCGGTCGACCTCCGCCAGGGCCGCGCGCGCGGCGGCGAGGATCTCCTCGGAGAGCGGGGAACCCTTGGTGGCCCGCGCGAGGACGAGCGCGCCGAACATCGTGCACAACCGCACGAGGCCGTCCTGCCCACCGGCTTCGGCGGCGCCGGCCCCTTCGGCGGCTTCGGTGCCTTCGGTGGCTTCGGTGGCTTCGGCGCCTTCGGCGGCAAGGAAGTCGGCGAAACGGGCCACGCCCTCGGTGTAGACGCGGCGGGCCTCGCCGCCCTCGGGTTCGCGCGCGATGTCGGTGGCGAGGGCGGCGACCGGGCAACCCTCGGCCGGGTCGTCGCGGTGCTCGACGGAGAGATAGCCGTCGATCAGCGAGCGCCGGGCGGCCTCGCGCTCCCCGTCGTAGCGCTCGAGCCCGGCCGCATGGAGCCGGGTCAGCTCGCTGATCGCGTGGGCGGTGGCCTCGTCGACGAGTGCTTCCTTGGAGGCGAACTGCTTGTAGAAGGCGCCGTGGGTCAGACCGGCCGCCTTCATCAGGTCGGCGACGCTGACGTGGGTGCCGCGCTCCCGGAAGAGGCGGGACGCGGTGTCCACGACCCGCTTGCGGTTCTCCTCCGCCTGCGCCTGCGATACGCGACCCATGGGCCACCTCCCGTTTGGATGTCGACTGGCATCTATCGTAGCTTCATGATTAGATTGCATCCATAATCTAATGAGCACGGGCGCCCCGACGCGTCCGCCGGGACCGGGAGCAGACATGGAACTGAAGAACGCGGTAGCGGTCGTCACCGGCGCCAACCGCGGGCTCGGACGGCACTTCGCCGCCCAGCTCGTGGAGCGGGGCGCGAAGGTCTACGCGGCGGCCCGCCGCCCCGAGACGGTCGATCTGCCGGGCGTCGTCCCGCTGCGCCTCGACGTGACGGACCCGGAGTCGGTACGAGCGGCGGCCCGCACCGCGTCCGACGCCACGTTGCTGATCAACAACGCGGGCATCTCCACCGGCGCTCCCCTGATCGCCGGGGATGTGGACGAGGTCCGCCGCGAGATGGAGACCAACTTCTTCGGCCTGCTCGGCGCGGCCCGTGCCTTCGCCCCGGTCATCGAGTCCAACGGCGGCGGCGCCGTGCTGAACGTGCTGTCCGTCCTCTCCTGGCTGCACCCGGCCGGGCTCGGCTCCTACTCCGCGTCCAAGGCCGCCGCGTGGGCGCTGAGCAACGCGACCCGGGAGGAGCTGGCCCCGCGCGGCATCACCGTCTCGGCCCTGCACGTCGGCTACATGGACACCGACATGGCCGCCGCCGTCCCCGCCGACCAGAAGAGCGACCCCGCCGAGGTCGCCGCACAGGCCTTGGCCGGCATCGAGGCGGGCCTGCCCGAGATCGTCGCCGACGAGCTCACCCGGCAGGTGAAGCGCAGCCTGGCCGAAGCGCCGCAGTCGAACGCGGCCTGAGAGCGGTCCCCGCCTGCGGGCCTGAGCGCAGTGTGTATACGGGCGGACGCCCTGGAGACGAGACGGAGACGACGATGAAGGCCTTCCTGGTCGAGAAGTACGGCGACCGCACCGGAATGCGCGCGGCCGACATCCCCGCCCCGCGGATGGGCCCGGACGACGTGCTGGTCAAGGTCCACGCGGCGAGCGTCAACCCGCTGGACATCCGCATCCGCAACGGCGACTTCAAGGCGTTCATGCCCTACCGTCTCCCTCTCGTCCTGGGCAACGACCTCGCCGGTGAGGTCGTCGAGGTGGGCACGGCCGTCACCCGCTTCGCGGTGGGCGACGAGGTGTACGCGCGGCCCGACAAGGACCGCATCGGCACCTTCGCCGAACTCGTCGCCGTCCACCAGGACGACGTGGCGGCCAAGCCCGGCTCCCTCACCATGACCGAGGCCGCCTCCCTCCCCCTGGTCGCGCTCACCGCGTGGCAGGCACTGGTCGAACGGGCCGGTGTGCGGCCCGGCCAGAAGGTCCTCGTCCACGCGGGCGCCGGCGGACTCGGCTCCGTCGCCGTCCAGCTCGCCAAGGCGCTGGGCGCGCACGTGGCGGCCACCGCGAGCACCGGCAAGGTCGAGCTGGTCCGGCAGTTCGGCGCGGACGAGGTGATCGACTACCGGACGCAGGACTTCGAGACCGTCCTCGACGGCTACGATGTCGTCCTGGACAGCCTGGGCGGCAAGAACCTCGCCAAGTCGCTGCGGATCCTCGAACCCGGCGGTACGGCCGTCAGCGTCGCGGGCCCGCCCGACCCCGCCTTCGCCCGCGAGCTGGGTGCCGGCCCTGTCCTGCGCCTGGCCATGGCCGCCCTGAGCCTGAGGACCCGGCGCGACGCCGAGCGCCGCGGGGTGACGTACTCGTTCCTGTTCATGAGGGCGGACGGCGACCGACTGAGCCGGCTCACCCCCCTCATCGACGCCGGGAAGATCCGTCCCGTCGTCGACCGCGTCTTCCCCTTCGAGGAGACCCTCGATGCCATGGACTACGTCGAGCAGGGCCGGGCCAGGGCCGGGAAGGTCGTCGTCTCGGTGGTGTGAGCGGGTCAGGGACGCACGGTCGTCCCGGCGAGGACCGAGGTCACCAGTTTGCCGACGGTCGCCGCCGTGGGGCGGCCGGGGTCGCGGTCCGCGAACAGGAGATGCCCGCCTCCGACCCGAACTCGCCCCGGCCGAGGACCAGTTCAGCGAACCGGAGGAACCCGTGCGTCGCGCCCTGCTCGACCGCTACGCCACGGCCTTAGAGACGGCCGACATGGTCGCGCTGAAGGGCCTGTTGACGCGGGACACCCGCTGGGAGATGCCGCCGGTCCCCACCTGGTTCCGGGGCCGGGAGGACGTACTGCGCCTGCTCACGGCGAAACTGCGGCCGGGGCCAGGAATGCGGATCGTGACGGAGACGTCCGCGAACGGGCAGCCCGCCTTCGCCGCGTACAGCCGTGGGCGCGACGGCGTCTTCCACGCCCACCAGGTGCAGGTCCCGATCCTCACCCCGGCCGGCGTCTCGGCGGTGTTCGCCTTCCACCGGGCCGGCCTGTTCCCCCGCTTCGGCCTTCCATGGGACCTTCCCGCCGAACGCGGAGCACGGACCGGCCCTCACCCGCATGGTCCCCTCACGCGCGCCGCAGCCGTCCCCCGCCCCGACCGTCGGGCAGCATCGACCAACCGGTCGTACGGCGAAGGACGGTCATGGATCAGTCGGGCACGCTCATCCTCATCATGGCCGCGGCGGTACTGGCCCCTCTCCTGGCCCACGGACTCGCCCGCTGGGCCCGGATCCCGCTGGTCATCTTCGAGATCCTGCTCGGCATCCTCATCGGCCCCGACGTCCTCGGCCTGGCGCACTCGGGCGAGGTCATCGACACGCTGTCGGACCTCGGGCTCTCCCTGCTCATCTTCCTCGCCGGGTACGAGATCCAGTTCGACGCCGTCCGCGGGGACACCCTGCGCCGCTCCGTCCGGGCCTGGGTGGTCTCGCTGGTCGCGGGGATCGCCGTCGCCCTCGCCCTGACCGGCTTCGACTTCTCCCGCGGTGTGCTGATCGGTACCGCGCTCACCAGTACGGCGCTGGGCACGGTGCTGCCGATCCTGCGCGACAGCGGTGATCTGAAGGGGCGGTTCGGCACGGTGATGATGGCGTTCGGCGCGGTCGGCGAGTTCGGGCCCATCATCGCCGTCTCCGTACTGCTCAGCGGCCGTGATCCCGGGGTGTCGACGGTCGTCCTCGTTGCCTTCGCCGCCATCACCGCGGTCGCCGTGTACTGGGCGCTGCGTCCGCGCCGGCCGTGGTTCAGCCGGGTCGTCGAGGCGACGCTGCACACGAGCGGCCAGTTCGCCGTCCGGTTCGTGATGCTCCTGCTCGTCGCGATGCTCGCCCTGTCTCGGGCGTTCGGCCTCGACGTGCTCCTGGGCGCCTTCGCCGCCGGACTGCTCACCCGGCTCGTCCTGCGAGGGACGACACCGCAGGCCGCGCAGGACGTCCTGCACAAGGTCGAGGCGATGGGATTCGGGTTCCTCGTGCCGCTGTTCTTCGTGGTCACCGGCATCGAGTTCGACCTTGCCGCGCTCCTCGACGACGGCCGTCCCCTGCTGTTGCTGCCGGTGTTCCTGGTCCTCTTCCTGATCGTCCGGGGGCTGCCGGCGTACGCGCTGGCGCCCCGCGACCTCACCCCGCTCAGCCGCAGGGCGCTCATGCTCCACTGCGCCACCTGTCTGCCGCTGGTCGTCGCCATCACGACGATCGGGCTCGACGAGAAGGTCCTCGGTCAGGGCGAGGCCGCCGCCATGGTCGGCGCGGCCATGGTCTCGGTGCTCCTCTTCCCGCTGCTCGGACTGCACCTGCGCGCCAAGGAGCGCGGCTCGTCCCCTGCGACGGTCACCGACGCGCCCCCGACGGAGACGTGGTGACGCCGCCCACCCGCTGTACGTGGCGGCCGAGCACCCCGAGCATGGCCACCTCGCAGCCGAGCAGCAGCCGTTCCACCAGGCCGATGAGTTCCCGGTCGGCGAAGCACGCCGAGTAGGCCATGACGGCCGCGCCGGTGAGCGCGGCCCACGACAGCGCACGCAGCCATCGGGCCGTGTCCCCCGCTCCGTCGGCCCCGGTGAGGCGGCGGGCCAGGAGCAGCCCCGCGGCGGGCAGCGCGGCGAACGCCGTGACGGAGGCATAGCGGTGCAGGTACGCCGAGCCGCTCAGGTCCGCGGTGAGCGGGTCGGTCGGCACGAAGGCCGCGAGCAGGAGCCCGGCGCCCCAGAGCGCCAGCAGCAGGGAGGGCAGGCCGCGTACGGGCACCTTGCGCGCCCGCGCCACCGCCAGCAGACCGAGGGAGACCGCTCCGAGCAGCCCCATCGTGATCTCGATGGGGCCGCCGCGGTCCAGCGCGGCGAAGTCACTGACGGTCAGTCGGAAGGGGCTGAGGCCGGGGTCCGTGTCCGTCGGGCTCCACAGCGCCGAGCCGACCGCGAAGACCACGGCCGTCCAGACGGCGGGGGCGAGGAAACGGCTGAGGCGGCGCGGCGGCGAAGGTGTCATGGCGTCATCCTGCGGTCGCGGGCACCCGCCCCGGCACCGGGTTCGACCCCGACCCGCCCCCGATGTCCGACCCCGAGACGCGCCAGGGGCGCCTGCGCCTCGGCGAGGTCAGTAGTACCCCTTCGCCCCGTCCAGCAACTCCCGCACGATGTCCGCGTGTCCCGCGTGCCGGCCGGTCTCCTCGACGAGGTGGAGGAGCATCCAGCGCAGGTTGGCGTTGCCGGAGCGGAAGTCGGGGTGGCGGCCCACGTCGTCCAGGGAGGCCGCGGCCACGATCTCGTTGCTCCGGGCGCACTGGGCCTCGTACTCGGCGAGGAGTTCTGCGAGCGGGGCGCCGTCGGTGTCCCAGTCGGCGTCCTGCCGCGTCTCGTCGAAGGAGGGGTTCAGCGTCTTGTCACCGCCGAGGAACAGCACCTCGAACCAGAGGTGTTCGACCCAGCGCATGTGGCGGATCAACCCGGCCATCGTCATCGCCGGGGACGTCGGGACGACGGAGCGGTGCGCGTCCGTCTCGCTGAGGCCGTCGCACTTCCAGCGCAGGATCTGCCGCTGGAGGTCCAGCCAGCCCACGAGGGCGGTGCGCTCGTCGGCCTGCAAGGGGGGACGTTCGAGTGAAGGTGCCATGCCTGCGCAGGGTAGGGCGTCGGGGCCCGGCTGTCGTGTGGTTTTCCCCGGGGCGGTCAGTAGCGCGGGCTGGGCCGGGTGCGCTGCGTCCACCGTCGTTCCGCGTAGGCGAGGTCGTCGCGCCACAGGCGTCCGGCCGCCGCCCGCATCAAGGGGCGCAGCGCGAAGGAGGCGTGTCGCGCGAGGGTGAACCCGGGACGGCCGGAGGTGGCGATCACGGCCTCCACGACGGCCGTCCGGGGCGCGTGGTGCCCCGCGGGGGTCAGGGGGGTGGCATGCGTCTCGACCACCGAGTCGCGCCCTTCGCCGTCCGTGATGTGCATGACGACGGTACGGGGTTCCGGTGCCGTGAAGACGGCGCGGACCGGGACGACGAGCCGGGAGGTGAGACGGAACGAGACCTCCACGACGAACGCGTCCGTCGCCGGATCCAGGTCCGGGCCGGTGTCGGCGGCGTCGCCCAGGGGGCTGTCGACGACGCGCAGGTCGACGAACGAGTACGGGTGGAACCAGGCACCGTGCCAGGGATCGAGCCGGTTGGCGACGACGTCCTCGGGCTCGCAGCGGCCGACGCCGGTGTAGACGGCGTGGACGGACCGGGCGAGATCCGGGCGCGGCGGCACGACCGGGCGGTCGAGCGGCTGTTCCTGGCCCGTGTGGTCGAGGCGGACCCACATCAGGACGCCGTCGTCGTGGACCGGCAGCGTGCGCCAGCCGGGCCCGCCGCGCGCGTCCAGGGCCATGCCGTGCCAGTGGCAGACGAGCGTTCCGCACCGTACGGGGCTGTCCTTCAGCGGGGCGCCCAGGTGGGGACAGGCGCCGGGCCCGGCGGCGAGCTTGCCCTCGGCGTCACGCCAGACGACCAGCTCACGGCCGGCCACGGTCCGTCCGAGCGGCGCGTGGCGGGGCACGTCGGCGCAGGCCCCGACGACGTACCAGTTGCCCGAGGGGCGTGCCTGCGCCCGTTTCAGCGCGCTCTCGATCACCGAGGGGCGCGCGGCGCGCCAGGTCGGTTCCTGATGCTCCCACGCCTGCGGGTTCCTGCGCAGCGTCAGGGGGAAACGGGATGACCCGGGTCGGCCGTTCCTGGTCATGCCGCCCCCTTGTGCTCGGGCGCGGCCTGCGGTGAAGGGACGGTCACGGCGGGGGCCCGCGGGCCGGACTCGGTCGAACGGTGGCTGATCCGGGCGTGCACGATCCGGGCGAGGCCGTCCAGGGCGACGACGGCGCGGCGGCGCCGGGGCACCACCGCACGCCGGTGCAGCACGTCGTACCCGTCGTCGGCGACCGCGTCGAGGATGCCGGAGTAGAGCACGAAGGCGCTGCGGATACAGGGCCGGGAGACCGGCGCGAGCAGGGCGATGCCGGGTGCCGCCTCGCGGTAGACGTCGCGCGTCAGGGCCTCGAACGCCTTGAGGGCGCGGGTGACGCGGGGATCTCGGCGCCCGGTGTCCCGGCTCCATCGCAGCAGCTCGCGGTCGACTCCGTGTGCGCTCAGCATGTCCTGGGGGACGTAGACCCGGCCGCGGTCGAGGTCTTCTCCGACGTCGCGCAGGAAGTTGGTGAGCTGGAAGGCCACGCCGAGCGCGGCGGCGTAGGGCTCCGCCTCGGCCCGCGGTCCGGTGGTGCCGAGGACGGGCAGCATCTGCAGGCCGATCACCGCTGCCGAGCCGTGCATGTAGCGGCGCAGGTCGGCGTAGGTGGGGTAGTCCGTGACGGTGAGGTCGTCGCGCATCGCCGTCATGAAGTCGTGGAAGTGGCGGGGGTCGATCGCGTAGCGGTGCGCGGTGTCGGCCAGGGCGTGGACGACGGGTTCGGTGCTGCCGCGCGTGGCCAGGCCGTGCCGCAGGCTGGTCGCGAGGTCCTCCAGCGCGGTGGCGCGTTCGGGGCGGCCGGGGTGGTCGCCGTGCACGTCCACGATGTCGTCGGCCCAGCGCGCGAAGCCGTAGAGCGCGTGGACGGCGGGGCGCCGGTGGGCCGGGAGCAGCCGGGTGGCGAGGAAGTACGTCTTGCCGTGGCGGGCGTTGAGGCGGCGGCAGTGGGTGTAGGCGTGGCGCAGGGCCGGGTCGGTGACGCCGGCGGCGTCGAGTTCTCGGGCGGTCACGCGGGGGCTCCTCCAGGGGTCTTGAGCTTGCCGCCGGCGCGCGGCGCCGACGAGGCGCGGGCGCCGGTGATCCTGGCGGCGGCGAGCTTTCCGGACAGCAGGACGGTGGGCACGCCGACGCCGGGTGTCGTCCCGCAGCCGGCCAGTACCGCGTTCGCGGTGCCGCGGACGAGGTTGCGGGGGCGGAAGGGGCCCGTCTGGCCGAAGGTGTGCGCGGCGGAGAAGGGGGTGCCCGCCCCGTGCTGCTGGGCGTGCCAGTCGGCGGGGGTGACGAGGCACTGTTCGTCGATGGCGGTGCTGATGCCGTCCAGACCGCGTCGCTCCAGTTCGGAGAGGAGTTCGGCGCGGTAGCGGGGCGCGAGGTCGCCCCACTGGGCGGGGCTCGGGCCGATGTCGGTGTTGGGGCAGGGCGCCAGGATGTAGTGCAAATGCCGGCCGGGCGGAGCCAGGGTGGGGTCGGTCGCCGTGGGCCGGGTGATGAGGAGGGAGGGGTCGCTCATCAGGCGGCCGTGGCGGGTGAGTTCGTCGAAGGTTTCGTGCCAGGCCGCCCCGAACGAGAGCGTGTGATGGGCCAGTTGGGGCCAGGTGCGGTCGGTGCCCGCGTGCAGGATGACGGCCGAGGGAGCGCGGCGCAGCGGCACGGAGCGGCGCGGGGTGCGGCCGAGCAGATGGTAGGCGACGGGCAGGTCGGGGGTGAGGACGACGGCGTCGCAGGGGATGCGGTCGGTGTCGGTGACGACGGCGGTGACGCGGTCCCCGGTGCGTTCCAGGCGCTCCACGCGCTGTCCGTAACGCAGGTCGGCACCGGCCGCGGCGGCGGCGTCGGCCATGCCCTGCGGGAGTGCGTGCATGCCGCCGCGGGGGAAGTAGACACCGGCGACGGTGTCCATGTAGGCGATGACCGCGTAGGCGGCCAGGGCGCGGGCCGGGGGGACTCCGGCGTACAGGGCCTGGAAGGAGAAGACGCGGCGCAGCCGTTCGTCCTTGATGAACCGGCTGATCCGGGCGTCCATGCGGCCGAAGCCGCCGAGCGCGGCCAGACGGGCCAGGTCGGGGGTGAGCAGTTGGAGCGGTGAGTCGAAGTTGGTGTCGATGAAGTGCTTCATCTGGGCCTGGTAGAGGCGGTGCAGCCACTGGCGCAGACGCGCGTACCCGGCGGCTTCCCGGGGACCGGCGAAGTCCTCGACGGCCTGCTCCATGGCTGCCGCGTCGGTGTGCACGTCGAGGCTGCTGCCGTCGGCGAAGGAGGCCCGGTAGGCGGGGTGGAGCGCGATGAGTTCCACGCGGTCGCGCAGCCGCTCCCCGACCGCGGCGAAGGCTTCGTCGGCCAGGTCGGGCATGGTCAGCACGGTCGGTCCCGTGTCGATGCGGTAGCCGCCGCGCACCAGGCGCCCCGCGCGGCCCCCGGGCAGGTCGTCGCGTTCCACCAGGGTGACGCGGCGGCCCGCGCCGAGCAGGTGGAGCGTGGCCGCCAGGCCGGACAGGCCCGCGCCGACGACGACCACGTGGTCCGTCCTCCCTCCCACGGTCCTCACCTGGCCACTCCTTCGCTCGCCGCGTCCGACAGGTCCTGGACCGCACCGTCCGTGGGCAGGGGGGCCTCGGCCGCCCGGCGCATCAGGGACCTGAGGCGGGCGCGGGCGACGGCGTCGAGGGGGGCGGTGTCCAGCTCGCCCATGCTCCGTGCGATCAGGCGGCGGATCTTCTCCTCGACGCTGCGCCGGGCCCCGGTGCGTTCGAGTACGTCGCGGACGTCGGCCAGTTCGGTCTCGTCCAGGCCCGGTCGGCCCAGGCAGCGTTTCAGGACGCGCAGGGCGTCGCGGTCGCCGTCCGCGTCGGCGCGGGCGTGGGCCAGGGCGACCAGGTAGGTGGGTTTGCCGGCGCGCAGGTCGCCGCCTGCCGGTGTGTCGCGGCGGGGGTCGCCGCCGAACACGTCGTTGAGGTCGTTGCGCAGTTGGAAGGCGAGGCCCGCGCCGCGACCGGCCGCGCCCAGAGCGCGCTGGGTCCTCGGGTCGGCGTCGCCGAGGATCGCGCCGAGCTGGAGGGGGCGTTCCACGGTGTAGAGGGCGGTCTTGAGGCAGGCGACGCTGATCGCCTGGGTGAGGGACCGGGTCTGCGTGGCTTCGCCCTGGATGTCGAGGTACTGGCCGGCGACCATCTCCATGCGCATGCGCGACCAGGTGTCGCGGACGCGCCCGGCGTACCGGCCGGGCAGTTCGAGCGCGGCGGCCTCGTCATCGGCCCAGGCCAGGGCGAGGTCCCCGGCGAGGACGGCCGCGGCCTCACCGAACCGGTGGCGGCCGGGGGGCGCGGACGACGCGTATTGCGCGGCGTAGTCGACGTGCAGCGCGGGCCGGCCGCGCCGGGTGGGGGCCTGGTCCATCACGTCGTCGTGGATCAGGGCGCAGGACTGGAGGAGTTCCAGGGCGACCCCCAGCCGGAGCGCCGCGTCGATCTGCTCGGGGCCGGGGACACCGCGGGCGCGCAGGCCCCACCACAGGAACTGGGGGCGGATGCGCCGTCCGCCGCCGCGTGTGAAGTGGGCCACGCGCTCGGCGACGTCGGCACCGAAGGTCGCGTCGACGGCGGTGGCCTGCGCGACGCGGCGGGACAGCAGCTCGTCGAGGCGGCGTTCGACCGTCTGCGCTACCTCGGCGTCGATCTGTCGCACGCGCGCGGGCACGGGCGGGTGGCCGTTGCTCGCGAGGGGGCCGGTGCCGGGCCGGAGGCCGTCGTCCGCGCGGAGGCCATGGCCCGTCGGGTCGGCCGCGTCGTGCGGCGCGACAGCCGTGGTGGCGCCTGTTGCCTCGTCGGCGGGCATGTCGGCTCCTTCAGGGGTGGCGGGGCTGGCACAGTGCTGTCCAGAGGCTTTCCTTGTCTCCCACGTGATCGGATGCACCGCGCGGCGGCAACCTGAGCGCCCCGCGTCGGTGAGCGGTCCCGGCGGTTCGGGCGCATCCGGGACAGGTCGCTGAGCGGAAGGGTTGGCGGAGCGAACGCTCCACACGCCGGAGGTGAGTGTGCGGTCAGACGTGGTGATCATCGGTGCCGGAGCCGCGGGGCTCTCGCTGGCGGAGCGGTTGTGCGCGGCGGAAGGCCGGTCCCCGCTGACGGTGCGACTGGTCGAGGCGCCGCCCGGACCGCTGCGGTCGCCCCCTCGCACCTGGTGTTTCTGGGAGAACGGGGCGGGCCGCCACGACGACGCGGTCACCGCGGCGTGGAACCGCCTGCGGGTGCGCAGCCCCGGAGGACGGCTCGTGGACGCCGACACCGGCTCCGCGCGGTACAAGATGATCCGGTCGGACGACTTCGAGGCGGTGATGGGGCGGCGCCTGGCGGGCCGGCCCGGGCTCACCCGCACCGAGGCCACGGTCGAGGCGATCGAGGGGACCCCCGGCGGCGCGAACGTGCTCGTACGCACCTCGCACGGCCGTCAGGAGAGCCTGCCCGCGCGCTGGGTGTTCGACTCGCGTCCCCTCGGCAGCCTCCCCCGGTCCCGCACGACCCTGCTGCAACACTTCCGTGGCTGGTTCGTGCGCACGGCGCGGCCCGCCTTCGATCCGGGCGCCGTGGAGCTGATGGACTTCCGCACCCCGCAACCGGAGCGCGGTCTGGCCTTCGGCTACGTACTGCCGACCGGTCCGCGCACGGCGCTCGTGGAGTACACCCAGTTCTCGGCGGCCGTGCTGCCGACGGAGTGCTACGACCGCGCCCTCGACTCCTATCTGCGCACCGTCCTCGGGATCCGCGACTTCCACGTCGAGGCGAGCGAAGAGGGCGTCATCCCCATGACGGACGCCCGGTTCGCGCGCCGGAGCGGCGAGTCCGTCTTCAGGATCGGCGCGGCCGGTGGCTGCACCCGCCCCTCCACGGGGTACACGTTCGCCGCGATCCAGCGCCAGACGGCGGCCGTCGCCGCGGCCCTGCTCGCGGGGCGCCGCCCGGTGCCTCCCGAGCCCCACTCCCGACGCTCCCGCGCCATGGACGCGGTGCTGCTGCACGCCCTGGCGAGCGGCCGGCTCGACGGGGCGGCCTTCTTCACGCGGCTGTTCTCACAGGTCCCCACCGAGCGGCTGCTGCGCTTCCTCGACGGCGCCACCACGCTCCGCGAGGACCTCTCCATCGGGCTGAACAGCCCGGTCCTGCCCCTGCTGAGCAGCGCGCTCGTGCTGCCCACCCGCCCGCTGCGCCCCTCCCCCACACGCTGACGTGCTGGGGCTTTGCCAAGGAGACCCATGCCCACCCTGCGCGACGCGTCCCTCGCCCTGGCCTTCGACCACGCCGCACGCAGCTACGACGCCCTGGTGCGGGCCAACCCCGGGTACCACGCGCATCTGCGGCGCTCGGCGCGCCGCCTCGGCCGCCCGGGCGGCCGGGCGCCGCGCGTCCTCGACCTGGGGTGCGGCACGGGCGCGTCGACCGCCGCGCTCCTGTCCGCCCTGCCTGACGCGGAGATCACCGCTGTCGACGCCTCGGCCGGGATGCTGGAGCGGGCGGCGGCCAAACGGTGGCCCGACAACGTCACCTTCGTGCACACGCCGGCCGAGCGACTGGCCGAGGCCGACGTCCGTGGCCCCTTCGACGCCGTCTTCGCCGCCTACCTGTTCCGCAACACGGCCGACCCGGACGAGGTCCTGTCCGCGGTGCGCGACGTCCTGGCACCGGGCGGCCGACTGGCGGTGCACGACTACACGCTCAGCGGCAAGCGCCATCACCGCGCCGTGTGGTCGGCGGTCTGCACGGGGCTTCTGCCCCTCACCACGGCCCTGGGCGACGGCGCCCTCTACCGCCATCTGTGGCGCAGCGTCATCGACTTCGACACCGCCGACCTCTTCGCTGCCCGGCTGACGGCCCACGGGTTCGAGCGGGTACGCGTCCTGCCGCTGCCCGGCTGGCAGACCGGCATCACGCACACCATCGTCGGTCAGGTCCCGGGCGAAGGGGCTCTCGCGTGAGGCGCCGGCCCCCGCTGCCACCGGGTGCGCGGGACCGCCGTGCCGTGTGTCTGCCGGCCGCGCCCGGAGCGGCCACGGCCGAGGGCGCGCCGCCGTCGGCGGCCGTCGTCGGAGGCGGGATCGCCGGTCTGGCGGCCGCCGTCGGGCTGGCCGAACGCGGGGTGCGCGTCACCCTCTTCGAACGGGAGGACACGCTCGGCGGGCGCCTGGCCGGCTGGAGCACCCGGCTCGCCGACGGTTCCTCGGTCACGATGAGCCGCGGCTTCCACGCCTTCTTCCGCCAGTACTACAACCTGCGGTCCCTGCTGCGCCGCACCGATCCGCGTCTGGAGCGGCTGACGCCCCTGCCCGACTATCCGCTGTGGCACGCGTCCGGTCCGCGCGACAGCTTCCGGCGGGTCCCGCGGACCCCACCGTGGAGTGCCGTCGGTTTCGCCCTGCACAGTCCCACGTTCACCCTCGGCGATCTGCCCCGCATGAACGCCCGGGCGGCGCTGCCGCTCATGGACGTACGCGTCCCGGAGATCTACGAACGGCTGGACGCGGTCAGCGCCCACAGCTACCTGGACTCGATCCGGTTCCCCGAGGCCGCCCACCATCTGGCCTTCGAGGTGTTCTCGCGCAGCTTCTTCGCCGATCCGCGCCGGCTCTCGGCGGCGGAGATGGCGCTGATGTTCCACATCTATTTCCTCGGGTCCGCCGAAGGGCTTTTGTTCGACGTGCCCGACGACCCGTTCCCGGCCGCCCTGTGGGACCCGCTGCGTCACTACCTGGAGAAGCTGGGCGTCGACGTCCGAGTGTCCGAGCCGGTCGACCGCGTCTCCTCGGCGCCGGGGGGCGGCTTCCGCGTGGACGCGGGGCAGCACACGCGCCCGTACGACGCCTGCGTCCTCGCCCTCGACACGGACGGTCTGCGGTCCGTGCTCCGCGACAGCCCCGGCCTGGCGGACGAGGACTGGTACGCCCGCGTCACCCGGCTGCGGACGGCGCCCTCGTTCCTCGTCTCGCGTCTGTGGCTCGACCGGCCGGTCGCCGCGGACCGGGCCGGCTTCCTCGGGACCAGCGGCTACGCCGGTCTCGACAATGTCAGCGTGCTGGAGAGGTGGGAGCGCGAGGCACGGGACTGGGCGCGCCGCACGGGTGGCTCGGTCGTGGAACTGCACGCCTACGCCGTCGCCGACGGCGCCGACCGGGAGACCGAGCAGAAGCGCCTCGTCGACCAGTTGCACCGGCTGTACCCGGAGACGCGCGCAGCGCACATCGTCGACGCCCGGCACGAATGGCGTCAGGACTGCCCGATGTTCGCCGTGGGCAGTTACGGCGACCGTCCCACCGTGCGCACGTCGAACCCGTCGCTCATGGTCGCCGGGGACATGGTGCGCACCGGACTGCCGGTGGCTCTGATGGAACGGGCCGCGACCAGTGGCATGCTCGCGGCCAACGCGCTGCTGGAGCGGTGGCGGCTCCGGGGCCACACGCTGTGGACCGTGCCCCGCAGCGGCAGGAGCGCCCTGCTGCGGCGAGGGGCACGGTGGGGCGAGGCGCCCCGGCGCGGAGCGGGATAGCGGTCCGCGCCGGGAGCGCGCCCGGGCGCGGGTCAGCGGTGTCCCGCGTCCTTGTCCAGCGTCTTCATGAGTGCCTTCGCCATGGCCTCCTGGCCCTTGGCGTTGGGGTGCGCCGGGGCGGCCGGCGAGGTCGGGCTCAGCGGTTCGATCCAGCGATCGGCGGGCGCCTTGCACATGTCGTGGCCCACCGTCGGGCCGTACGTGTCCACGTAGTCGGCCCGGTTCAGCAGCGCGACCGCGCGCAGCATGGCGTTCAGTCGCTTCCCGGTGTCCCGCAGGTACGGGAAGTCCTTCGCGGCGAAAGGGACCGTCGGATAGCAGCCGGTGCCGTCGTCGGGCAGGAGGTCGGGGTAGCCGACGACGACCACGCGCGCGTGGGGGGCCTTGGCGTGCACCGCGCGCAGCACGCGGGCGACCTTGGGCGCCGTCCGAAGGATGTTCAGCGTCAACTGGTCGTGACCCGAGGCCCCGTAGTACTGCTGACAGGGGTTGCCGGTCAGGTCCTTCGAGCTGAGCGCCGCGCAGGTGGCGATGATGGAGCCGAAGCCCATGTCGTTGCCGCCGATCTGGAGCGTCACCAGGTCGGTGTCGCGCCGGACGGCGTCCAGTTGGGGTCCGTTGGTCCCCTGGGACCGCCACATCTCGGCGGTCGTCGCGCCGCCGCAACTGACGTCCGTGAAGGAGGCGACCTGGCGCTCCCGCGCGGTGATCGACGGGTAGTTGTGGTCGGAGCGGGCGCAGTTCGCGTCGACCTGGACGGGGATCAGGGGGCCGCTGGTGTACGAGTCCCCGAGCGCCACATAGTCCGGCCGCGGCTTGCCGTGCCGCTCCCCCGTCGTGGCGGTGGCCGTCCCGGCGACGGCGACCGTGAGCACACAACCGCCCACGGCGGCGAGCGCCACCGCGGTACGTCGTCTCGTGGCCTTCCCCGGACGCGTCTGTCTCATCATCATGCCCCTCCCCTGAAGTCGACGTCGTCTGTATACCGGCCGGTAGGCCGTGGGACCAGTGATCAGACCGACTCCGTCCCACAGGCGCGGTGAACACACAGGCGAGAGCCCCCCTGATGCGACCGGTTCCGCCGGGCAGGGCCTAGGGTGGGAGATGTATGCCCATGGGCTCGCGTGGTCCTCACATGCACACGAAGCGGAGGCGACGGTGGCCGAGAAGGAGGGCCTTGCCACTGTTCTCGGCAATCTACGTCCCCGGGGCACGGAAGCGGGACTGATCGGCGGTGACCCGGCGCTGTGCGCGCGGGTCCTGCGGGTCGACGGAGTCGCGGTCTCGCTGGCCTCCCGCCCCCACGGCGCGGGCCTGGGTGAACTGGTCTGGTACGCGTCGGCCACCAGCGCCCGCCTCGAGGACCTCCAGTACACGTCGGGACAGGGCCCCGGGCCGGAAGCCGCGGCGACCTGCACGGCCGTGTGGGAACCGGACGTGTCGCGGGTGGCGGCGGACCGCTGGCCCGCGCTCCTGCCCGACGTCCTGGATCTGGGGGTGCGCGCCGTGTTCTCCCTCCCTCTGCACGTCGGAGGGGCATGCCTCGGGACCCTGACGCTCCAGCGGGCCACGGCGGGACCGCTGGACGGCGCCGCCACGGCTGACGCGTATCTGCTGGCCCGGGCGTTGACCGCGGTCGTCCTGGCCGACCGGGGGGCGCAGGACACGTTCGCCGCCGCCGAGAACGGCAGTGACTTCTACCGCGCGGTCGTCCACCAGGCCACCGGCATGGTCAGCGCGCAGACGGGGGTGCCCTTGGCGCAGTCCCTGCTGCTGCTGCGGGCACACGCCTACCGGCACGGGCTGACCGTGGTGGACCTCGCCGAGGACGTGGTCGGGCGCCGGGTGCGCTTCACAGAAGACGGAATCGAGCCGGACTCGTCTGGCCAGGGAAGGGAAGAGGGTCCATGACTCGCGAGCAACGCCTCCTGGAGGCCATCGTGGAGGCAGTCGACACGCTGGTCGACGACTTCGATCTCATCGAGTTCCTGCACCGGCTCTGCGACCGCTGCGTGGAACTGCTGGACATCTCGGCTGCCGGAGTCATGCTCGCCGACCCGCACCAGAGGCTCCAGTTGATCGCCGCGTCGGACGAGCACACCCGTCTGCTGGAGATCTTCGCCCTCCAGCACGACGAGGGCCCCGCCGTGGAGAGCTACCGCAGCGGCCACGCCCGCCTGGCCATCGACCTCGCCTCGGCCGAGGCGACGCGCACCTTTCCCGCGTTCGCCGTCCGCGCCCGTGAGGCGGGTTTCGCCACGACGCACGCCCTGCCGATGCGGTTGCGCCGGCAGTCCGTCGGAGCGCTGAACCTCTTCCACACCCGCCGGCAGGTCCTCGCGGACGGCGACGCCCGCGCGGCCCAGGCCCTCGCGGACGTGGCGACCATCGCGATCCTCCAGCAGCGCACCGTCGAGCAGAGCTACGTCGAACGGGCCCAGCTCGAACAGGCGCTGTCCAGCCGTATCGTCATCGAGCAGGCCAAGGGCTATCTCGCGGAGCGCTGGCAGACCAGCCTCGACGACGCCTTCGACGCGCTCCGCCACCACGCCCGCACCCATCAAATGCGCCTGTCCCTCCTGGCCGTGCAGGTCGTCAACGGCAGCTTGGACGTCACGCACATGACCCGGCCCTGACCCTCGCGCACACGGAGACACCGGTGGACGACGCCCGATACCAGGCCGACGCCTGGAACCTGCTTTCCCAGGCCACCCCGCGAGCGGACGGCCCCGTGACGCTGCGTGCCGCGGGCACCGTCTGCGCGCACCACCTCGGGGTCGACGCGATGGGGGTCACCCTGATCAGCGCCGGTGAACTGCGGGTGCTCGCCTGCGCCACCGACGAGGACGCCCACCGGCTGGAGAACATCCAGCTCGTCACCGGCGAAGGCCCGTGCACCGAGGCGTTCCTGCGCCAGCAGATCGTGGCGGTCGACGATCTGCACGGAGCCTTTGACCGCTGGCCGGTCTTCGCCCCGGAAGCCACGCAGTTGGGCATCCGGTCGGTGGTGGCCCTGCCCCTGAGCGTCGGACGCACGTGCGTCGGCGCGATGGACGTCTACCTCCGCCGCCCGGATGCCCTCACCGACGAACAGCGCGCCAGGTCCCGCGCGTGGGCCCGGATCCTGACCCTCATGGCGATCGACGAGCACCCCCAGATCCTGCACGTGGAGGCGGGCGCCGCCCGGCCAGGGCCCCAGGGCTATCCCCCGGCCGTCCACCAGGCCGCGGGCATCCTCGCCGTCAAGGACGGCTCCACCCCCGACGAGGCGCTGGTGCGGCTGCGGGCCCACGCCTACGCCCACGCCATCCCGCTGGGCGAGGCCGCGCAGCAGGTGATCGAGGGACGCCACGAGCCAGAGGGACCGGACACCCACTGAGAGCCCGGCTTCGGACCCCCGCGCCCGGGTCTCAGGCGGCCGTGGCGTCCGCGCCCGGTCGCGCGGTGTCACGGCCGGTCGGCGCGAGCGTGGCCGGATCCTCGGCGGGGACCTGCGAGAGCGGCCCTCGAACGTACTGGGCGGCGACCAGCTCCGCGGCCTCCTGCGGGGTGGCGACGGAGGGCGGCGAGCCCTCCAGCGGTTGCCGCGCGGTCTCTTTGATCGACAGGACCGCCACCGCGCCGACGACGGACGCCAGCATGATGTAGAGGGCCGGCATGAGGCTGTTGCCGGTGGCGCTGGTCAGGCCCTCCATCACCAGCGGTGTCGTGCCGCCGAAGAGGGAGCCCGCGACGTTGAAGGAGATCGCGAGCGCCGAGTAGCGCACCTCCGTCGGGAAGAGCGCCGGCAGCACGGCCGACATCGTCGCGAGGAACGTCAGCAGGCACAGCCCCAGCAGTAGCAGACCGGCGTAGACCGCCACATGGCCGCCGGCGCGCAGCAACAGGAACGCCGGCACGGTCAGCACCACGAAACCGGCCATGCCGGTGAGCAGCACGGGCTTGCGGCCGATCCGGTCGGAGAGGGCGCCGAGCGGGTGCACGAGGCACATCAGCACGACCATGACGACGACGAGGGCGACGAGCCCGGCGGTGGAGCCGTACTCCACCTCGTCGGTGAGGTAGGTCGGCATGTACGACAGCAGGCCGTAGTCGGCGATGTCGTAGGCGGCGACGAGGATCATGCACAGCAGCAGGGCGCGCCAGTGGTCGTGGAAGAACGGGCCGAAGCGGAATGCCGGGCGCTCGGCGCCGCTCTGCTCGCGCTCCAGCTCCTGGTAGGCCGGGGTGTCCTCCAGCTTGAGCCGCATGTACAGGCCGATCAGACCGAGCGGCCCCGCGACGAGGAACGGCACCCGCCAGCCCCAGGACGTCATGGCGCCGTCGCCCAGGACGGTCGTCAGGACGGTGACGAGGCCGGCCGCGCCCACGTATCCGGCGAGCGTGCCGAACTCCAGGTAGCTGCCGAAGTAGCCGCGCTTCTTGTCGGGCGCGTACTCGGCGATGAAGGTGGCCGCGCCGCCGTACTCGCCGCCGGTCGAGAAGCCCTGGATGACGCGGAACAGGAGCAGCAGGACCGGTGCCCAGATGCCGATGGCGGCGTACGAGGGCACCAGGCCGATCCCGAAGGTGCCGAGCGCCATCATGATCATGGTGAGGGACAGCACCTTCTTGCGGCCGACGCGGTCGCCGAGCGGGCCGAAGACGAAGCCGCCGATCGGCCGCAGCAGGAAGGCCGCGGCGAAGGCGCCGAAGGAGGCGAGGGTCTGGGCCGTGGGGTTCCCCGAGGGGAAGAACACCTTGCCCAGGGTGACGGCCATGTAGGAGTAGATGCCGAAGTCGAACCACTCCATGGCGTTGCCCAGCATCGCGGCCTTCACCGCGCGCCGTACGGTCGGTTCCTCGGTCACCGTGATGTCGCTGCGCCGCAGCTTGGGGTTGCGGCGCCGCTCGATCGCGCGGAAGAGGCCACGGTGGCGGCGTACCGCCTCCGGATCCCATTCCGGTTCGCTGTCATGGGCCGCCTGCGTCGTCTCCGCGCTCACGGACGGTCTTCCTTCCTCTGGCTTCCCGCCGGGCGGGAGTGAACACCTTCAGATCGGCTCATGTTCCCGCTCATCACCCGTCCACGCAGGTCAGTGGCGTCCGCTTCGGGTGAACGGCGGACCGTCCGGGCGGTCGCGCACACGTCGAAGGGCCCTGGCGCCGATGGCGCCAGGGCCCTGAAAGACCTCCTGCTCCCGCTACGTCATCCGGTGGCGCGGGCCGCCTTCTCGTCGGTTCCGGCGGGCTGCTCGCCGACAGGCGTCTGACTGCCCGCGTCCCGCACCGCGGGAATGAGCGCGGCGACCGCGGCGGAGAGCAGGGCGACGCCGCAGCCGATCGTCAGGCCGGTCCGGAATCCGTCCTCGGAGGCGAAGCTGAAGCCGCCCAGGCTGGTGGTCATCTGGGCGAGGACGACGCCGATGACGGCGGAGCCGATCGTGGTGCCCAGTGAACGCATCAGGGCGTTGAACCCGTTGGCGGCGGCCGTCTCGGAGAGGGGCACGGAGCCCATGATCAGGGCGGGCATGGCCCCGTAGGCGAGGGCGACACCGCTGTTGATGACGATACCGGCGACCATGACGCCCCAGGCCGTGCCCATGAGGGGCAGAGCGACCCCGTAGCCGAGGGCGATCACGACGGCACCGCAGATCAGGGCGAACTTCGGGCCACGGCTGTTGATCAGCTTTCCGCCCAGTGGGGAGATGAGCATCATCATGACGCCGCCGGGCGCGATCCACAGACCGGCCGCCAGCATCGACTGCCCCAGGCCGTAGCCGGTGGCCTCGGGGTACTGGAGCAACTGCGGCGCGATGAGCATGAAGGCGTACATGCCGACGCCGATGAGGACGGAGGAGATGTTGGTGAACAGCACGCGCGGACGCGCGGTGGTCCGCAGGTCGACGAGCGGGTCGCGGGTGCGCAGCTCGTAGGCGCCCCAGGTGAGCAGCGCGACGACGGCGACGGCGAACAGTCCGAGTGTGGTCCCCGAGGCCCAGCCCCAGTCGGCGCCCTTGGAGATGGCGAGCAGCAGCGAGACGAGTCCGATGGCGAGACCGACCGCGCCGGGCGCGTCGAAGCGCTGCCCCTTGGCCGCCGCCGAGGCGTCCGGCACGATGCTGAAGATCATCAGGCCGACGATCAGGGCGAGCACGGCGGAGCCCCAGAACAGCACCCGCCAGTTCGCGTACTGCGCGACGGCGGCGGCTATCGGCAGGCCGATCGCGCCGCCGATGCCCATGGAGGCGCTCACGAGGGCGATGGAGCCGCTGAGTTTCTCGGCGGGCACGACGTCCCGCAGCAGCGCGATGCCGAGCGGCACCATGCCCATCCCCATGCCTTGCAGTCCGCGGCCGACGATCATCGGTACGAGCGACGAGGCGAGCGCGCACACCACCGAGCCGACGATCAGCGGCACCACGCAGACGAGCATCATCCGCCGCTTGCCGACGAGGTCGCCGAGGCGACCGGAGACCGGCACGCACACGCCCGCCACGAGCAGGGTGACGGTCACCACCCACGCCGCGTTCGACGACGACGTCTCCAGGATCTGCGGCAACTCGGCGATCAGCGGCGTCACCAGCGTCTGCATGATCGCTGCGACGGTACCGGCGAGCGCGAGAGTGGCGACGACGGCGCCCGCCCGGCTCGACTGGGGGGCATCCATGGCGGACTCCTCAATCTTTTGGCAAGAGAAACGATGTGCATAGTACACATGGCATGCATCATGCATATTGCGTGTATGAGGCACATACATGAAAGGGGGCGGGACGGCTGCGATACCGTCGGTCCGGGAGGACGCACGTACATGGACAAGCCATCGCACCTGGTCGAGTTCGAGCACATGGTTCTCGGTCGCCATCAGTTCGGCAACGACAAGCGCCGCCGACAGCAGAACCGCCTGGAGCGCAGCGCGTACATCATGCTGAGCCGGATCCGGGTGCAGGGACCGATGTCGATCGGCCAGCTCAGCGAGGCGTTCCAGCTCGACGTCTCCACCCTCAACCGGCAGACGGCGGGCGCGGTCAAAGCGGGGCTCCTCGACCGGATCCCCGATCCCGAAGGCGGTATGGCGCGCAAGTTCCGGCTGACCGAGGAGGGCGAACGGCGCCTCGACGCCGAGCGCGAGATCCACATCAGCGATCTCGACAAGGTCTTCGAGGACTGGTCGGCGGCGGACGTGGAGACCTTCGCGCAGTTCATGAAGCGGTTCAACACGAGCATCGAGCGGCTCAGCGGACAGCCCTGGCCGCGTTCCTGAACACGTTCCTCGGCGCGTGGAAGCCGGTCGGGCGAGGAGGGGGACGATGGCCGAGCAGGACGAGGACTTCGCCCGGCGCGAGGGTGTCGCGCTCGTCGCGGGCGGCACCGGCGGTATCGGCGGCGCGATCGTGCGGACACTGGCCCGGCGGGGCAGCACGGTGCTGTTCACGTACCGCTCGAACGACGCCGCCGCCGACGCCCTCACCGCCGAGGTGGCCGCGGAAGGCGGCCGGGTGCATTCCCTGCGGGCCGACCTGACCGAAGAGGACGAAGCGTCCGCCCTGGTCGGGGCGGCCGTGGACCGGTTCGGCGCCCTCCACACGCTGGTGTACGCGGCCGGACCGCACGTGCCGATGGTGCATCTGAGCCGCGTGCCACCGGCCCGGTACCGCGAGCAGGTGCACGCCGACACGCTCGCCTTCTACCAGCTCGTCCACCCGGCGCTCGAACCCCTGCGGGCCTGCGGTGGCAACGTCGTCGCGGTCACCACGGCGGCCACCCACCGCTACCCCGTCCGCGACGGCCTCTCGTCCGGCACGAAGGGCGCGGTGGAGGCGCTGATCAGGGCGTTCGCGGCCGAAGAGGGCCGCTACGGGGTGCGGTTCAACTGCGTCGGGCCCGGCATGCTGACCGACGGGATCGCCGCCCGCCTCATCGACAGCGGCGAGCTGGACGGGCAGGCCCTGGAGGTGACGCGCCGCAACATCCCGCTGCGCCGCTTCGGGACGGCGCGGGACATCGCGGAGGCGGTCGCCTTCCTCGCCTCCGACCGGGCCGCTTTCATCACCGGCCAGCATCTCGCGGTCGACGGCGGCTACACCGTCTGAGCCCCCCGTACACGGGCGAACACATCGTGACCACGGACGAGGGAATGGAAAAACTCACGTCCGGACGGCTTGGGGCCCGGGGGCGTCGGGTGAGCCACATACGCCAAGTCGCCCACCGGGCAAGGCAGTTGACCGTAATCGCGGCATTCCTGGAGGCGCTCGTCCGGTGGGGTCCGAGGACGTGAAGGGCGTGGCGTGGGGCAGGTCGGCGCTTGCGAGCCTCTTTCTCCCGTTACGCTTCGCAGTGTCTAGAGGCGCCAAATGGCGGGCGCCGAATACTGGAGGCAACACTTCATGCTGATCGCCCAGCGTCCCTCGTTGACCGAAGAGGTCGTCGACGAATTCCGCTCCCGGTTCGTGATCGAGCCGCTGGAGCCGGGCTTCGGCTATACCCTCGGCAACTCGCTCCGCCGGACTCTGCTCTCCTCGATCCCGGGTGCGGCGGTCACGTCCATCCGTATCGACGGTGTCCTGCACGAGTTCACCACCGTGCCGGGCGTCAAGGAGGACGTCACCGACCTGATCCTCAACATCAAGCAGCTCGTGGTCTCCTCGGAGCACGACGAGCCGGTCGTGATGTACCTGCGCAAGCAGGGCCCGGGTCTGGTCACCGCCGCCGACATCGCGCCCCCGGCCGGTGTCGAGGTGCACAACCCCGACCTCGTCCTCGCCACGCTCAACGGCAAGGGCAAGCTGGAGATGGAGCTGACCGTCGAGCGCGGTCGCGGCTACGTCTCCGCCGTGCAGAACAAGCAGCTCGGTCAGGAGATCGGGCGCATCCCGGTCGACTCGATCTACTCGCCGGTTCTCAAGGTCACGTACAAGGTCGAGGCCACGCGTGTCGAGCAGCGCACCGACTTCGACAAGCTGATCGTCGACGTCGAGACCAAGCAGGCCATGCGTCCCCGCGACACCATGGCGTCCGCCGGCAAGACGCTGGTGGAGCTGTTCGGTCTCGCCCGTGAGCTGAACATCGACGCCGAGGGCATCGACATGGGCCCGTCCCCGACGGACGCCGCCCTGGCCGCGGACATGGTGCTGCCGATCGAGGACCTCGACCTCACGGTCCGCTCGTACAACTGCCTCAAGCGTGAGGGCATCCACACGGTGGGTGAGCTCGTCGCCCGCTCGGAGGCCGACCTGCTCGACATCCGCAACTTCGGTGCGAAGTCGATCGACGAAATCAAGGCCAAGCTCGCCGGTATGGGCCTCGCGCTCCGGGACAGCCCGCCCGGATTCGACCCGACCACGGCCGCCGACTCGTTCGCCGCCGCGGACGACACGGACACCGGGTTCATCGAGACCGAGCAGTACTGAACCACCCGGGCAGCTCGCTGAGAGCCTGCCTCGAACAGCCGGGGAGGCCGACCTCGTGTCGCTCTCCCCGGCTGCTTCGCGTCGCGGCTCAGGCGTTCAAGGACGCGTTCAAAGATGCGTTCAAATGCACGTTCGAAGACAAGCTCTCACTCTTCTCTGAGCCGGGTCAGGCCCTCCTCCCAGCGCTTGCGGCGCTCGGCTCCGGACTGCTCCCACCAGGCGGTCCCACGTTCGCCGAGCGCCGTCTTCGCCATCTGGACCCGGGCCCGTGCCCGCCTCTCGGCCTCGGCGTCCTCCTGCCGCAGGGCATCGCGCACGGCCCGCCGGGCCGCCATGAGCTGCCGTCGGAGCTCCGCCGCGATCTCCTCCGGCACCAGCGGATCGGTGGCCCTCCATCTGCGGCCGTCGATGACGATGTAGTGCCCTTCGTCGCTCGGCTCGCCGCCGCTTTTGCTTCGCACAGGACAAGTCTGCGCCGAACACGCCCGGTCCGTCGGCCCGCGGGTCTCAGTGGCCGAGCGACCGCGCGATGTGCCGGGCGATCTGCGCCGGTGTGCGGTGGGTGGTGTCGATGACCTCGTCGGCCTCGTCGTGCAGCCACGTGCGGGCGGCCTCCGCGTAGGGCTCCAGGTATGCGAGACGGAACGCGGAGGGTCCCATGACGGTGTCCCCCTCGATCCGTCCGCGCAGGGTGTCCTGATCGGCGTGGAGCACGAAGTGCCGTACCGGGACGGCGTACTGGGCGAGGCCCGCGCTGATCTCGCGCCAGTACTGCTCGACCAGGACGGTCATGGGCATCACAAGGGTGCCGCCGGTGTAGTCGAGCACGCGGCGGGCGGTCTCGACGACGAGGGGCCGCCACGGTGGCCAGTGCTGGAAGTTGTCCGTCGCGGGCAGCCCCGGTCTGATGTCCATGAGCGTCTCGCCGACCTTCTCGGCGTCGAACACCCGTGCATGCGGAATCAATTGCTGGAGCAACGCGCTGGTCGTCGTCTTGCCCGCGCCATGGGTGCCGTTGAGCCATACGATCATGGGGCCACGCTAGCGAGGCGCCTACTCTCTGGGGCGCGGTGGGTGCCGCACCGTCTGCCTGAGGTTCTGTGCGACCTCGTGCCGGTTCAGCTCGTGCTCGCGCGCGTACTCGGCGACCGCGGCCTTGACCTCCGCCGCGGCGTCGAACCACACGAGGCGCTGCGTCTCCCGCTCGCCGTCGTCGAGGCGCTCCAGCTTCTTGCCCTCGACGTCGGCCGAACGCTGCAATGCGATCAAATCGTCAGGTAGATCCACATGCGGATCCTAAGCAGCACACGCGGCACACCGCAGCGGGCGCGGCGTCGACCGCGGAAAAAAGTGTGCGGCGGCGGGGTGGGCTGCGAGCCGAGCCAGGAGCGCACGAGGCACTGTCGCGCGGCGTTCCGCGCGATCAGTCGCCCCTGCGCGACACCCCGTGAGGCGGTCAGACGCGGAAGTAGGCGTGCGTGGTCGTGCCGTGGTCCGGGGTCGAGTGGATCCGTACGAGGTCGGCCACGACGTTGACCAGCAGGAGTCCGCGCCCGCCGCGCTGGTCCCCGGCCGGCAGGCGGCGCCCGGCGAGCGGGTCGTCGAGGAGACCGGCGTCATGGACCTCGCAGACGACGTGCTGGTTCTGGGCCCAGACCCGCAGCACGCCCTCGCCACCGCCGTGCACCACGCTGTTCGTCGTCAGCTCGGCGACGGCCAGCTCGAAGTCGTCCAGGCGGGACGCGGGCAGGCCGAGGTCGGCCGCCCGACGGCTGGCGTCCTGGCGGACGGTGGTCAGCGTCGCCCGTGTGTAGGCCGTCACGGCCACGGAGAGCGGGGCGTACAGGGGCTGGTTGTAGCGGGCGACCAGCGCCTCGGGGGCGTAGGCGTCGCTGTCGGACCGCCGGCCGGACCGGATGATCGTGGGATGTGTGGCGTGGGCGTCGGCCAGGACCGACTCCTCCAGGGCCGTCGTGTCGTAGGGACAGAGAATCGTCACATCGCGGCCCTGGAACGCCAGGTTGATCAGTGCCTCGTGCTGTGCGCAGGCCGGGTACTCGGTCTCGGTGCGGCCCGCCCAGATCGGCTCGCCGATGATGCGGGGCCGGCGCGTGGGGTGGCTGTCGGCGAAGGCGCGGAGCACCCTCGGGATGATCCGCCCGGGGTTGCGGCCGGCCCGCGTCATGTCGAGCAGCCGAACGTCGTCGGCCTGCTCGCCCAGCGCGTCCCGGATGAGAGCGAGGTTGGGGCCGGGCACCGCCACGGCCACGGGGTCACCGGCGGCGAGACCCTCCCGGACGAAGGGAACGGTACCCGCCAGGTACTCCTGCTCGTCCCGATAGAACAGTGCCGGGTGATCGAAGGCTTGGGATGCGGACACTGTACTCATACTGCGGACACCTCAATGGCGGGCAAATCGGGCCAGAACAGATCCAGCAGGCGGCTCATACTGGCCGGCGGACGGTCGAGGACGACGCGTCGGCCGTGGTCCAGGCTCTGGGCGACGACCGCGAGAGCCGTGACCCCGGCCATGTCGGCGAAGGTCACCGCCGAGAGTTCCAGGTGGTACGAGGGCTCGCTCTGCTGAACCACACGCTCCAAGGCCCGCTCCCACGTGTCGTGCGTGGGCAGACAGATCTCCCCGGCCACCTTCAGCCCGGCGCGGCCCGTCAAGGGGGAGAACCTCAACTCGGCCGCACGGATCGCGCCTCCGCCTTTCGGCGCATAGCTCGCCCGTGGCTCGGTCACTTCGCTCCCCCACTCCTTCAAGACATCTTGGACTGTACCCCGGGGCCCGGACAGCGCCTCCAAGGGTATCGGCCCGCGCTCACCGGGCGGGCGCGGTGTTGACGAGAGCGGTGGTGGCGCGGTAACCGAGGGGGCCCGCCGCGTCGTACAGGGTGCAGTGGCCGACGGCGATGCCGTCCTCGGCGGTGTGCGCCCCGGCCTCCAGGCCGATCTCGTCGCTGAGCGGGAGCCGGCTCAGGCACAGGGTGTAGTCGGCGTTGATGTAGTGAAGGCCCTCGTCGCTCGCGTGGGCCATCGGGCTCGCGGTGTCGGCGGCGAGGGTGACGCGGACGAGGGGCGAGAGGGACTCCCCGGCGACGAGCGGCCGGGCCTCGCGCAGCCAGGCCCGGCGTCGCTGGTCGCGGGGCCATTCCCGGACCGGCCGCAGTTCCTCGTCGAACCGCCAGGAGGTGCGGGGCTTGTGGGATGCGGGGAGTTCGTCGGGCGGCGGCGCGTCCCAGGGGCCGGCGGCGGGGTGCTCGTGCGCAGCAGGACCGCGCCGACGCGGGCCAGCGGTACGCCGTCGCTGTGGACGACGGTCTCGACGGGCCCGGCGCCGTCCGCGGCGCCTTCGACGACATCCGCGACGCCCTGCGCCGCCACGGCCGCGCGGCCGACCCCGCGGGCCCGGCCGTACTCGTACAGCCGCAGCGCACGGGCGGCACCGAACTCCTCGTCGGCGTCGTCCGCGACCCGGCCTGGGGACTCACCCTCGCCGTCGGCCTCGGGGGCGTACGGGTCGAGGTCCTCGCGGACTCGGCGCTGCGCCTGCTGCCCGTCACCGGCGCCGGCGCGCGAAGCGCCCTGAGCGAACTGCGAGGAGCCCGGCTGCTCGACGGGGCGCGCGGGACCGAGCCCGCCGACCTCGACGCCGTGGCCGACACGGTGGTCCGTGTCACTGGACTCGCCCGCTCGCTCGGCCCGCGCCTGGAGTCCGTCGAGATCAACCCGCTGCTGGTCGCCGGCGGGCGGGTGGAGGCGCTGGACGCGCTGATCACCTGGGACTGAGAACAACGGGCGCGGGTCGCCATCGGGACATCCTCGGAGGCGCGGGCGGTGGCGGCACGCTGGGCGTCGGCGCGTTCCGCCTGACAGACGCCTCGCGGCGCATGGCGCAAAGCGTGCGTACGGCGGTGTGGCGCGGGCAGCGGTGTGCTTCGCTCGGCGCTGGCGGTCCGGCGACGGTGGCGGGCGCGGACTCGAACGCGAACCATGACGTGAAGGACAGGGAAGGCGCCCACATGTCCAAGCTTCCCCGGTGGCCGTCGGGGCCACTGCCGCCGTCGCTCACCGGCCGGGGCCGATGGCCGGGGAGACGGGCCGCTCTGGCGGCCGCGTCCTGGCTGACCAGCCCGCTCTCGCCGGACGACTACCTCGGCCTGCTCGACCCGCTGTGGTCGGCGCGCCACCCCGCGGGCCGGGTGAGCGCGGTGCGGCCCGAGGGTCCCGGCGCGGCCACGTTGACGATCCGGCCGGGCCGTGGCTGGCACGGTCACCGCCCCGGCCAGTACCTCCCGCTCGGCGTCGAGATCGACGGCGTACGACACTGGCGTACGTACTCCCTGACCTCACCCGCCGCCGACAGGACCGCCGAGGTCACCGTCACCGTGAAGGCCCGAGCGGACGGGACGGTCTCCCCGCATCTGGTGCACCGGACCGCTCCCGGCACGGTGCTCCGCCTCGGCCCGGCCCAGGGCGAGTTCACGCTGCCCCGAGCCCCGCGCCGTCGGCTGTTGTTCGTGACGGCGGGCAGCGGCATCACACCCGTCATGGGCATGCTGCGGACCCTGGCCCGGCACCCCGGACCCGTCCCGGACGTTCTCCTCCTGCACAGTGCGCCGACACCGGACGACTGCCTCTTCCGCACGGAACTGTCCGTGCTGGAGAAGGAGTTGGCCTGGTTGACCGTCCAGGTGACCCATACGCGGACAGGCCCGCGCCTCACCGCGCGACGGATCGCCGCAGCGTGCCCCGACTGGCGCGACCGGGACGCCTGGGTGTGCGGCCCGGCCGGTCTGCTCGACGCCACCGAGCGTCAGTGGACCGCCGCGGGGGTGCGGGAACGCCTGCGCCTGGAACGGTTCCACCTGGCGCCGGTGCTGCCGCCGGGCGCCGACGCCGTCGGCGGCCGGGTGCGGTTCGCGCGCAGCGGCACGGAGGTGACCGCGCCGGGCGCGACGCCTCTGCTCGCCGTCGGCGAGGCGGCGGGCGTGCCGATGCCCCACGGGTGCCGGCGCGGTATCTGCTTCGGCTGCCTCGTCCCGCTCCTCGACGGCCGCGTACGCGATCTGCGCACCGGTGAACAGCGCGGTGAGCCGGGCGAGTCGATCCAGACCTGTGTCAGCGCCGCGGCGGGCCCGCTCGTCCTCGACCTCTGAGACACCAGACATCAGACATCAGACATCGGACATCAGACATCGCACGGTCCCCTAGGGAGACGCCTTGCCCGCGAACACGTCCACGACCTCCCTGACACACGTACCCCCGAACGATCCCACCGAAGAACTCGGCCAGGAGCTCGACCGGCTCCGCGCCGAGGTCATCAGTACGCGCGGGCCCGACGACGCCCACTACATCCGTACGGTGATCGCCGTGCAGCGCGGCTGCGAGGTGAGCGGCAGGCTCGCGCTCGCCGTCTCCCTCTTCCCGCCCGCCTGGGCGGCGGGCACCACCCTGCTCGCGGTCGCCAAGACCCTGGAGAACATGGAGCTGGGCCACAACGTGCTGCACGGCCAGTGGGACTGGCTCGGCGATCCGGCGATCCACTCGACGACCTGGGAGTGGGACTTCGTCACCCCCGCCGACGCCTGGAAGCACACGCACAACCACCTCCACCACACGTACACCAACGTCGTCGGGCGCGACCGCGACCTCGGGTACACGGTCCTGCGGATGAGCGCCGACCAGCCGTGGCGCCCCCTCCATCTCCTCCAGCCGCTGTTCACCGCCCTGCTCGCGCCCGTCTTCGAGTGGGGCATCGCCCTGTACGACCTGGAGGCCGACGCGGTCACGGACGGCCGCAAGAGCGTGCGCTCCTTCCTGCGCGACGTGACCGGTCTCGCCCGCAAGGCGGTGCGGCAGGCCGCCAAGGACTACGTCCTCTTCCCGCTCCTCGCCGGTCCGTCCGCGCTGCCCTGCCTCCTCGGCAACGTCACCGCCAACGCCGCCCGCAACGTCTGGGCCCACACCGTCATCTTCTGCGGCCACTTCCCCAGCGACGTACAGACCTTCACGGAGGACCGGCTCGACGGAGAGAGCCGCGGCGACTGGTACCTGCGGCAGATCCAGGGTTCGGCGAACATCGAGGGCAGCCCCTTGCTGCATGTCCTCTCCGGCAATCTGAGCCACCAGATCGAGCACCACCTCTTCCCCGACCTGCCCAGCAACCGCTACGCCCAACTCGCCCCGCGGGTGCGGGAGATCTGCGCCCGGCACGGCCTCCCGTACGTCAGCGGGCCGCTCTGGCGCCAGTACGCGTCGATGTGGCAGCGCGTCCTGCGCCACGCCCTGCCCTCACAGGGCGCCTGACTCGGAGTCCGACTCAGCCGTGCAGGGTGGGCCGGTACACGAGTTCCTGGATGTGGCCGTCCAGCGTCCGGTGCTCCAGCAGTTCCAGGTCGAAGTCGGCCGCGCCCTGGAAGATCGGTTCGAGTCCGGTGCGGCCGGTGATCACGGGAAAGAGGGTCACCTGGACGCGGTCGACCAGACCGGCGGCCATCAGGGCCCGGTTCATCGAGAGGCTGCCGTGTGAACGCAACGGCACGTCGGACTCCTCCTTGAGGCGGGCGACGACATCGACGGCGTCGCCGCACGCGACGGTCGCGTCCGGCCAGTCGAGCTTCTCGTCCAGGGTGGTCGAGACGACCGTCGCCGGGAGGTTCCTCATCCGGGTGACCCAGGCGTCGCGTACATCGGACGCCTCGGTGCTCGCGTCCAGCATCCGTGCGAACGCCCGGTAGGTGCGGGCGCCGAAGACCATGCGCTGCTCCCCCGCGTACAGGGCGAGACGGTGCTCCAGGAGTTCGGGGCCCTGTTTGCCCCAGTAGCCGGTCCAGTCACCGCCGGCCGCGCCGAAGCCGTCGAGGCTGCAGAAGACATCGAAGGTGTAGGTGGCGGTCATGAGGGTCTCCTCGATCGGGGTCGTCCACGGTCGCTCCCGTGTCACGAGTGCAGACCGCTGCGGCGCGCGGGACTCATCGCCGGGACGCATCGCCAGGGACTCCGGGGGCCGGAAATCGGTTCACCCTCCGGTCCCGGACACGTAACCAGCGATTTCGCGGGCATCCGCCTCTTACAAAGGAGGTTGCCCGTGAGTACGAGTGAGATGACGAGGCCGGTTCCGGCGCAGGGCGCGGGACCGGAGGAAGCCCACGAGAGGGTCAACCGGCGGTGGGCGGAGATCCTTCAGGAGACGCGCGTGGCGCAGACGGGCGTGCAGATCCTGTTCGGCTTCCTGCTGAGCGTCGCCTTCACTCCCCGCTTCCGCGACCTGGGCGCCTTCGACACCAGCGTGTACGTGGTGACCGTGATCCTCGGCGCCGCGGCGACCGGTGCCCTCATCGCACCGGTCTCGCTGCACCGGCTGCTCACGGGCCAGCAGATGAAGGACGACCTGGTGAAGGTGGCCGGGCGGCTGATGGTCACCGGGCTGGTACTGCTCGCGCTCACCATCAGTTGCACCGTGCTCCTGATCCTGCACGTGGTCCTGCCCGACCTGCTCGCTGAACTCCTCGCGGGCGGCGTCCTGCTCTGGTTCGCCCTGTGCTGGTACGCGCTGCCCGCCTGGCTCAAGAAGCGCTCGGCCCGGCGCCACCAGAAAACTGCCTGAGCCGAGCGGCCGACCGGCGGCCTACAGGAAGCGGCGGATGGGGACCACGGCCAGTTCCCGCAGCCGCTGGACGGGCGGGCGGCGCCGCCAGCGCTCCGCCTCCATCCGCTCGCTGACCCGGAGATCGTCGTCGAAGTGCTGGTCGAGGGTGGCCGTGAAGCCCTCGTCCAGGACGGCGAGCATGACCTCCTCGTCGTGCTCCAGGGAACGGCGGTTGAAGTTGGTCGAGCCGACCAGCGCGGCGACCCGGTCGACGGTGATGACCTTGGCGTGCAGCATCGTCGGCTGGTACTGGAAGATCCGCACGCCGCAGGCGAGGAGGTCCTCGTAGAAGTTCTGGCCGGCGAGCTGGCAGACACGCTTGTCGGTGTGCGGGCCGGGCAGCAGGATCTCCACCTCGACACCGCGCCGCGCCGCCGCACACAGCAGCTCGACGAAGAAGGCGTCCGGGGCGAAGTAGGCGGTGGCGAGGCGGAAGCGTTCCTGCGCCGACTCGATGACGACGCGGAGCAGTGTCTGCATGTCCTGCCAGCCGAAACTGGCGGAGCCGCGGACCACTTGGACCACCGCGTCGCCGCCGGGCTCATGGGCGGTGAACCGGTCCCGGTCGTCGAAGAGGGTGTCGTGGCACTCGGCCCAGTTCTGGGCGAAGGCGGCGGCGATGCCGTCCACGGCGGGACCGCGGACCTGGACGTGGGTGTCGCGCCACTCGTTCTCGTCGCGCGCGTCCCCGCACCACTCCTCGGCGATCCCGACCCCGCCGGTGAAGGCGGTCCGCTCGTCGACGACGAGCACCTTGCGGTGGCAGCGGTGGTTCTGCTTGAGCGGGGAGAGCGAACGGGGTCTGCGGAACCAGGCGACCTCGGCGCCCGCCTCGTGCATGAGCTTCAGGAGGTCCTGCTCGATGAGCCGGCTGCCGAAGCCGTCCAGGAGCAGCCGTACGCGTACGCCGGCGCGGGCCCGGTCCGCCAGGGCCTCGGCGAACTCGCGGGCTATGTCCCCGCGCCAGTACACGAACGTCATCATGTCGACGGTGTGCTCGGCGCCCCGGATGCTGTCGAGCATCGCGGCGAAGATCTCGTCGCCGTTGCGCAGGGCGAGCAGGGCGTTGCCCTCGGTGGCGGCGATGCCGATGAGTCTCTCCAGGCGGCGGCGCATGCGCTGCTTGCGTTCCGCCGCCGCGAAGGGGGGTGCGTCCGCGGGTCGTACGGACAGGTCGGACGTACCGGTGGTGCTCGTCATGGCTCTCCCTGGGATCGGGCCGGGGTGACTGTACGCCATGGACCGTGAACCGTGGCCTGCCACCTCGTCGCCTAGGCTCATGACCACGATGAACAGCACCAATCCGTCCGGGACCCCGCCCAAGGCAGACAAGGCGACCGTACGTCGGCACAATCTCAGCCTCGTTCTGACCACCGTCCACGACGAGGGCGAGGCGACCCGGGCGGGGGTGGCCTCGCGGGTCGGGCTGACCCGGGCCGCGGTCTCCTCGCTCGTGGACCAGCTTCTGACCGACGGCTTCCTCACCGAGTGGGGCAAGACCTTCAGCGGGCAGGCGGGGCGCCCCGGCACGGTGCTGAAGGTGGCGCGCAGCGGGCCCGCCGGGCTCGGGGTCGAGATCAACATCGACTACATCACGGTGTGCGTGGTCGACCTGGCGGGCACCGGCCGCGTACGTCTCGTGGAGCGGATGGACAACCGGGGCGTCGCGCCCGCCGTCGTGCTCGCGCAGGCGGCGCGGATGGCGGCGCGTGCCATCGAGTCGGCGGCCGAGCAGGAGCTGCGCCCGGTCTCGGCCGAGCTGGCGCTGCCCGGCCTGGTCTCCGGCGGCGCCGTGCGGCAGGCACCGAACCTCGGCTGGAACCGGGTGGCCGTCGAGGGGCTGTTCGCACAGGCGTTGACCGCGCTGCGGCCCGCGCAGCGCGCCCTGCCGGTCAGCGCGGACAACGAGGCGAATCTGGCGGCCATGGCCGAGCTGTGGTTCGGCGGGTGCGCGGGGGGCGCCGGTGGGCCGCGGGTGAGCAGTTTCCTCTACCTGACCGGTGAGGTCGGGATCGGCGGCGCGCTGGTCCTGAACGGGCGGCTGCTGCGCGGCGCGCACGGGTTCGCCGGGGAGATCGGGCATGTGGTGGTCGACCCGGCCGGGCCCGAGTGCCGTTGCGGGGCGCGCGGCTGTCTGGAGCAGTACGCGGGGCAGGCGGCGCTGCTGCGCACGGCGGGGCTCGACGAGGCGGCGGGCGCGGCGGGCGTCGCGGAGCTGGAGCGCCGGGCCCGCGCGGGCGACCCGGCGGCGCTGGCCGCCCTCGAAGGGGCGGGGCGGCGCCTGGGGCAGGTCCTGTCGGGCGCCGTGAACCTGATCGACCCGGACGCGGTGATGCTGGGCGGCGTCTTGCGGGGGCTCATGCCGTGGCTGGCGCCCGCCGCGGACCGGGAGCTGACGGCGCGGGTGGTGTCGGGGCTGTGGACGCCCGGCAACGGACGCCTTCGGGCCTCGTCCTCGTCGGGGGACGCGGCGCGCGGCGCGGCGGCCCGCGGGGTGCGTGAGGTGCTGGCGGACCCGGCGGCGTACGCGGAGCGCGTGACGGGCTGACGTGCCCGTCGCGCGCTCCGGGCCGCGGCGCGGGTGCCGGGGGCGGGCTCTCAGCTTCGGTGCGCCGCGATCAGCTTCCGGTACCAGTGGTAGCTGTCCTTGGGTGTGCGCCGCTGGGTGGTGTAGTCGACGCGGACGATGCCGAAGCGCTTGGCGTAGCCCAGCGCCCATTCGAAGTTGTCCAGGAGCGACCACACGTAGTAGCCGCGTACGTCGACGCCCTTGTCCATGGCCGCGCGGAGCGCCGTGAGGTGACCGTGCAGGTAGGCGACGCGGTCGGTGTCGTGCACGGCGCCGTCCTCGGCGACCTCGTCGTGCTCCGCGGAGCCGTTCTCGGTGATGTGGACGGGGGGCAGCGCGTCGCCGTAGCGGGCTTTCAGGTCGGTGAGCAGGTCGGTGAAGGACTCGGGGACGACCGGCCAGTTCATGGCCGTGTGCCGTACGTCCGGGTAGCTCACCTCCGTGTACCGGTTGTCGGTGGCGACGCGCGCCGCCGGGTCGGGCTCGCGGTGGGGGGCGTCGGCGACGACGATGGGCCGGTAGTAGTTGATGCCGAGGAAGTCCAGGGGCTGGGCGATCAGTTCGAGGTCGCCGTCGCGGCGGAAGTCCTGGTGTGTGATCAGTTCGCCCCAGGTGTCCTCGTCGGAGTCCGGGTAGCGGCCGGCGAGGATCGGTTCGGTCCACACGAGGTTGTGCTGGGTGTCGGCGCGCAGCACTGCGGCGCGGTCGGCGGCCGAGTCGGTGGCGGGGACGTTGCGGTCGAGGTTGAGGGTGATGCCCGCCTCGCGCACCCCGGCCGCCCGCAGAGCCTTCATCGCCAGGCCGTGTCCGACGAGCAGGTGGTGGGCGGCGGCGAGGGCGCCGGTGCCTTCCTGCGCTCCGGGGGCGTGGCGGCCCACGGAGTAGCCGAGGAAGGCGCTGCACCAGGGCTCGTTGAGGGTGATCCAGCGCGGTACGCGGTCGGCGAGGTGTTCGGCGACGACGGCCGTGTACTCGCCGAACCGCTCGGCGGTCTCGCGGACCCGCCAGCCGCCCTTGTCCTCCAGGGCCTGCGGCAGGTCCCAGTGGTAGAGGGTGGCGGCGGGCTCGATGCCCGCCTCAAGGAGTTCGTCGACCAGCCGGGAGTAGAAGTCGAGGCCCTTGCGGTTGACGGGCCCCTCCCCCGTGGGCTGGATGCGGGGCCAGGCGAGGGAGAAGCGGTAGGAGTCCACGCCGAGGTCGCGCAGCAGTGCCACGTCCTCGGGGTAGCGGTGGTAGTGGTCGCAGGCCACGTCGCCGGTGTCGCCGCCGTCGGTGCGGCCCGGGGTGTGGCTGTAGGTGTCCCAGATGGAGGGGCCGCGGCCGTCCTCGGTGACGGCGCCCTCGATCTGGTACGAGGCGGTGGCCGCGCCGAACACGAAGCCTTCGGGGAACACGGGGAAGGGGTGCGGATCGCTCATGGTCAGCCTTACTTGACGGATCCACCGGTGATGCCGGCGGCGATGTACTTCTGGGCGAGGACGAGCAGCACGGCCGCCGGGATCGCCGACAGGACGGACGCGGCCATGACCGAGCCCCAGTCGCCGACGTGGGCGCCGATGTACTGGTAGATGCCGAGGGTGACGGGCTTGACGTCGTCGGTGGTGTTGAGCGTGAGGGCGAACATGAAGTCGCTCCACGCGTACAGGAAGGAGAACAGGCCCGCCGTGATCAGGGAGTTGCGGCTCATCGGCAGGACGACCTGGACGAACGTGCGCAGCTTGCCCGCGCCGTCGACCTCGGCGGCCTCGATGACCTCCTTGGGGATGGCCAGCATGAACGAGCGCATCAGGACGATGGCGAAGGGGATGCCGAGCGAGGCGTCGGCGAGCATCAGCCCGAAGTAGGAGTTGACCAGGCCGAGATCGACGTACGCGCTGTAGAGGGCGTTGGCGATGACGATGCCCGGCACCATCTGCGTGATGAGGGTGCCGAAGACGATGGTGCGGGCGGCGCGCAGCCGGAACTGGGCGAGTCCGTACGCGGCGGGCGCGGCGATCGCGAGGCAGATGACGACGGCGCCGAGCGCGACGGCGAACGAGGTCAGCAGGTGGCCGCCCTGCTCGCGGACGGCGGAGGAGAAGCCGGACAGGTCCAGCGAGTGCGGTACGGGCGAGACTTCGAGCAGCCCCGACTCGGGTTGCAGCGCCGTGTTGATCATCCAGTACAGCGGGAACAGCATCACGCCCAGGATGACCACACCGGCGACGGTGGCGCCCCAGCGGCGCTTGGGCCTGGTGGTGACAGAGACGGTCGCCATGCCGGTCACTTCCCCTCGGAGCGGTTGGCCCGCAGGTAGAACACCGCGAAGACGGCGGAGATCAGGATAAGGATGTTGCCGACGACGGCGCCGGCGCCGAAGTCGAGCTGGACGAAGGAGTTCTGGTAGGTGAGGGTGCCGAGCGTCTGGGTGGAGTCGGCGGGGCCGCCGTCGGTCAGGGCGAGGATCAGGTCGAGGATCTTCACCGTCGACATGAAGCCGAGCACGAGGACGACCGTGATCACGGGCTTGAGCAGCGGCAGCGTGACGGAACGGAAGGTGCGCCAGGCGGAGGCGCCGTCCAGGGACGCGGCCTCGTACAGCTCCTTGGGGATCTCCTGGAGCCCGCCGTAGAGGATCACCATGTTGAACGGGATGCCGATCCAGATGTTCACCATGATCACGGAGAACAGGGCCATGCCGGGGCTGGTCAGCCACGGGGTGTGGCCGCCGAGGCCGAGGGTGTCGAAGAAGGAGTTGAGGACACCGGTGTCCTGGTCGAGGATGCGGCGCCAGACGATGCCGGAGACGACCATCGGGACCAGCCAGGGCAGCAGGATCAGCGAGCGCAGGACGCCGTTGAGCGGGAAGCGCTTCGTGAAGAAGACGGCGAGCGCGAGGCCGATGCCGAACTGGCCGATCAAGGAGCCGATCGTGAAGACGATGGTGTGCCACAGCGCCTTGCCGAAGAGGTCGTCCTGGAAGACCTTGCTCCAGTTGTCGGTGCCGTTGAAGGGGGACTCGCCGTCGAAGAACGTGGAGGGTGAGAAGTCCTGGAAGCTCATCACGACGTTGCGGACGAGCGGGTAGCCGAAGAACAGCAGCATGAAGACGACGGCGGGGGCGATGAAGCCCCACTGGGAGAGCCTGCGGCGGCGCCGCGGGTCGCGCTGCTGCACGGTGGCGGCGGGCGCCGGGCGGGTGGGGGTGGCGGAAGCCGTGGTGGTCGACATGTCGTTGTGTCCCCTCAGTTCCCGCTCGTGGCGCGAATCTGCGCCTTCTTCAGCGCTGCCTCGCTCGACTGGCCGGTGAGCGCCGACTGGAAGGCGCTCTGGAGGGCCAGCGACACCGACGACCAGCGCGCCCCGACCTTCGCGGTGCGGGAGCGGGCGGTCGCCACCTGGTCGGCCAGCGCGTCGAGTTCGGGCACGTCCTTGCGCCAGGTCGCGGCGGCCTTCTCGTTGGCCGGGACCATCCAGGAGTTGCGGGCGTAGGAGATCTGCTCCTTCTCGCTCGCCATGCAGTCGATGATCTTCGCGGCGGTCTTCTCGCGCGCGCTGTCACCGGTCTTCGGCACGGTCAGCACGGCGCCGCCGAGCGGGCCGACCGACTTGTCACCCGCCTTCGGGACAGGGATCTGGGCGATCTCCCAGTGCAGGTTCTTCTTGGTGTTGAGGGTCTCGACCTGCCAGGGACCGTTGATCATCATGGCCGCGTTGCCCGCCATGAACTGGTCGTTGACGTCGGCCTGGGTCCAGTTGACCGTCGACTTGGACAGCGAGCCGTCCTTGAGGAGGCCCTTCCAGTAGTCGAGTGCCTGGGCCACCTGGGGCGTGGCGAGGTTCGTCTCGTCGCCGCCGTTGGACCACATGAAGGGGGTGAACTGGAAGACACCGTCCTCGGCGCCGCCCGCGCTCAGAGCGACGCCGTACTGCTTGCCCTTGGTGAGCTTCTTCGCCGTCTCCCGCATCTCGGCCCACGTGGTGGGCACCTGGAGCCCGGCCTTGTCGAGGATGTCCTTGTTGTAGAAGAGGGCGAGGGTGTTCACCGTGCGCGCGGCACCGTAGTACGTCCCTTTGTACGAGCCGAAGTCGACGATGCCCTTGGGGATGTCCTTCGTGGACAGGCCGAGGGTGCGCAGGTCGACCAGGCCGCCCGCCTCGGCGAAGGTCGGCATCTCGGAGGCGTCGAACTGGATGACGTCCGGGAGCGACTTCGACGACGCCATGCGCAGTGACTTGGTCATGACCTGCGCCGCGGGCACGCTCTGCTGCTCGATGTCGATGCCGAGCCGCTTGCTGCACCGGGCGAGCGTGGCGGCGTCCCACCCGTGGTAGGAGTCGTCGGTCGAGGAGTTGAGGACGGTGTACACGTCGTCGTCCCGCTGGGCGCCGCAGCCGGCGAGCGCGGCGGTGGCGACGAACACGGAGACGACGGTGAGCGGGACTACGGCTCGTCGGCCGGGGCGGCGGCGCCTGGTGCGCCGCGCCGCGTCCGGTGGAGGTACTGCTGTCACGGTGGTGATTGCCCTTGCCTGGGAGGGATGGCCGGCCCGGCGGGGACTCCGGTGTCCCGCCGGGGAGGTTCGCGTGTCCCGGTACGGCTCCGACCCGTGCCGTGGGGACTGCCGCGCGAACGCGCCGGGCGTCAGCCGACGCCGAACCCCCATGGGCCGACGGTCCACGGACCGAAGGTGAACCTGCCGTCAGGGGTGGGAGTGAAGCGAACGGACATGGTGCGGCCCTTTGCTGATGCGCGACGACCCGGCGTCCACCGAGCGTTTGTTTTCTTCCTTGACTAATACGCCATGGCGCGTCGAAGCGCTAGACCTTCCGGACCAGATCTCGGGGCTTCAACCCACCGTGACCAGGCGACAACAGTGTCGAAGCGCTTCGACAATTTCGCTCCGCATCGCTTGCTCTTTTGTTTTACGTGCGATCAAATGACGTCGGCAGCCTGCCCGTCCGCCCCGCTCACCTGAACCACCTCTGCTCCCAGGGAAGATCATGAAGTTCACCGACGGCTTCTGGCTGATGCGCGACGGGGTCGAGGCCTCGTACGCCACCGAGGTCCGCGACGTCCGTACGGGCGTCGGCCGCTTCACCGCGTACGCCGCCGTCAAGCGCGTCGAGCGTCGCGGCGACACCCTCAACTCGCCCCTGCTGACCACCGAATGCTTCTCCCCCGCCGAGGGAGTGATCGGCGTCCGCACGACCCACCTGGCGGGCGCCCGGCAGACCGGCCCCCACTTCGCGCTCACCGGCGCGGCGGACACCTCCGCCGCCCAGGTGCGGCGCGAGGGCGACCTCGTCGAGCTGACGAGCGGCCCCCTGACGGTGCGCCTGGACACCGCCGCGCCCTGGACGCTGTCCTTCCGGGACGCGGACGGGCGCGAGGTGACCCAGGCGGGCCGCAAGGGCACGGCCTTCTTCACCACCGGCGACGGCGCCCACCACATGGCCACGCAACTGCGGCTCGGCGTCGGTGAACAGGTCTACGGCCTCGGCGAGCGCTTCACCCCGTTCGCCAGGAACGGCCAGGTCGTCGACATGTGGCAGGCCGACGGAGGCACCAGCAGCGAGCAGGCCTACAAGAACGTCCCCTTCAGCCTTCACCTCTCCCCCACCGGCGCGTACGGGGTCTTCGTCAACCACCCCGGCAGGGTCAGCTACGAGATCGGCTCCGAAGCGGTCGGCCAGATGCAGTTCAGCGTCGAGGACCAGTCGCTGGAGTACTACGTCGTCGCGGGTCCGACCCCGAAGGACGTGCTGCGCCGCTACACCGCACTCACCGGCCGCCCGGCGCTGCCGCCCGCCTGGTCGTTCGGCCTGTGGCTGACCACCTCGTTCACCACGCAGTACGACGAGGAGACGGTCACGTCGTTCGTCGACGGCATGGCCGAGCGCGACATCCCGCTGAGCGTCTTCCACTTCGACTGCTTCTGGATGCGCGAGTACCAGTGGTCGGACTTCACCTGGGACCCGGACGTCTTCCCCGACCCGGCCGGCATGCTGGCCCGCCTCAAGGAGCGCGGCCTGCGGATCTCCCTCTGGATCAACCCCTACATCGCCCAGAAGTCGGCCCTGTTCGACGAGGCCGCGGCGCACGGGTACCTCGTGAGGAAGGCCGACGGCGACATCTGGCAGTGGGACCTGTGGCAGGCGGGCATGGGGCTCGTCGACTTCACCAACCCCGAGGCCTGCGACTGGTTCCAGGGCAAGCTGAAGGTCCTCCTCGACCAGGGCGTGGACTGCTTCAAGACCGACTTCGGCGAGCGCATCCCCACCGATGTCGTCTGGCACGACGGCTCCGACCCGGAGCGCATGCACAACTACTACACGCACCTGTACAACCAGGTCGTCTTCGAGCTCCTGGAGAAGGAGCGCGCCGTCGGCGAAGCCGTCCTGTTCGCCCGGTCGGCGACCGCGGGCGGGCAGCAGTTCCCCGTGCACTGGGGCGGCGACTGCTGGTCCTCGTTCGGTGCCATGGCCGAGTCGCTGCGCGGCGGGCTCTCCCTGTCCCTGTCCGGCTTCGGGTTCTGGTCCCATGACATCGGCGGCTTCGAGGGCACCCCCGACCCGGCCGTCTTCAAGCGCTGGCTCGCCTTCGGCCTGCTCTCCTCCCACAGCCGCCTGCACGGTTCGAGCTCGTACCGGGTGCCGTGGGAGTTCGGCGAGGAGGCGGTCGACGTGGCCCGCGCCTTCACCAAGCTCAAGCACCGCCTCATGCCCTACCTGTACGGGGCCGCGGCCGAGGCCCACTCCACGGGCGTGCCCCTGATGCGGCCGATGCTCCTGGAGTTCCCGGGCGACCCGACCGCCCGCGCGCTCGACCGCCAGTACATGCTCGGCCCCGACCTGCTGGTCGCGCCCGTGTTCTCCGCCGAGGGCCACGTCGAGGTCTACCTGCCGGAAGGCACCTGGACCCATCTCCTGACCGGCGAACGGGTCCAGGGACCCGCCTGGCGCCAGGAGACCCACGGGTACGACAGCCTGCCGCTGTACGTGCGCCCGGGCGCGGTGCTCCCGCTCGGGGCGGACGAGCGGCGGCCGGACGGCGACTGGACCGACGGCCTCACCCTGCTCGTCACCCCGGACGCGCACGACGTGACCGTGGGCGTCCCCGACCACCACGGCCGGCAGGCCGCCGCGTACCGGGTGACACGGGACGCGGACAGCGGCGCCCTGACGGTGACGGCGCCCGAGGGTGTCCCGGCACCCACGCTCAGGGAGCTGTGACGCCCTAGGCGGAGGCCGTCGGTCCAGTCGCCTTCGGGCCCCCTCGCTCCCGCCCGACCCGGCCGTGCCGACGCGCCTCACGTGTCGCCGCGGCCGGGGCCGGTACTGCCCGACTCAGGGCCGTTCGGCCCCTGGCCAGGGCTGATCGCCTCCTGTCGGTGGTCGGCCCTGTCCGCTGCAATGGGAGTAAAGAGACAACTCCCCGCCGCGGCACGTTCGTTGGGGTCATGCCGACTCCGCGGCGGGACCGGGGGAAGGCGGTGTGCCGTGCGTTTCGACGACCGCAGGGCGGCCGGGCGGCGACTCGCCCGGCATCTGAGGTTCTTGCGCGGCCGGCACGTGGTCGTGCTGGGTCTGTCACGTGGCGGAGTGCCGGTGGCGTACGAAGTGGCGCAGGATCTGGGCGCGCCCCTGAACGTGCTCGTCGTCCGCGGGCTGGGCGTGCCGTTCCAGCCGGAGCTGGGGTTCGGCGCGATCAGCGAGAGCGGCGTCCGCGTCCTGGACGAGGACGTGATCCGGCGGACGGGGCTCGCCGACGCGACCCGTACGGCCGTCGAACAGACCGAGCGGGCCGAGCTCGAACGCCAGGTGCGCCGCTACCGCGCGACCCGGGCCCCCGTGCCGATGGCCGGACGCACGGTCGTGATCGTGGACGACGGACTGTCCACCGGCGCGGGCGCCGAGGCCGCCTGCGCCGCCGCCCGGAGCCAGGGCGCGGCCGGGATCGTCCTGGCGGCGCCCGTCGCGCCGGCCTCCGTCGTCGAGCGGCTGCGTCCGGGCGTCGACCACCTCTACTGTCTGCAAACCGTGCACGGGCCCGGCTCGGTCGGCTCCTGGTACGACGACTTCGGGCAGGTCTCCGACGCGGAGGTGCTGGCCCTGCTCGGGCAGTCCGCGCGGCCCGGCTCCGCGGCACCGCCGTCCGGCGCGTTCGATCCGGTCCATCCCGGCCGGGCGATCACCGTCCCGGCCGCCGGTACACGTCTTGCGGCCCATCTCGCGGTGCCCGACACCGCGACGGCCGTCGCGGTGTTCGCGCTGGCCGGCAACGGCGGACGGAACAGTCCCCGCAACCGGTACATCGCCGCCACCCTGCACCGGTCCGGTATCGGCACGCTCCTCCTCGACCTGCTCACCGAGGAGGAGGAGTCACGGCACAGCGCCGTCCTCGACATCGCCCTGCTGTCCCGGCGTCTGCACGCGGCCTCCCTCTGGCTGCGCCACGAAGTCGCCCTGCCCGTCGCCTACTTCGGCGCCGAGACTGGGGCCACGGCTGCCCTGGAGGCGGCGTCGGTCCCCGGCAGCGACGTCCTCGCCGTCGTCGCGCGCAGTGGCCGCCCCGAGCTGGCGAGTCCGTCGAAGCTCGCCCGCGTGCGCGCCCCCGTTCTCTTCATCGTCGGTGGCCAGGACCCCGAGGCGCTCGACACCGGCCGTCGCGCGACCGATGTGCTGCGCGGCGAGTGCGGGCTCGCCATGGTCCCCGGCGCCTCGCATCCGTTCACGGAGCCGGGAGCGTTGTCCGCGGCGGCAGAGCTGGCCCGGGACTGGTTCGCCGGGCATGTGGCACGGCCGGTGCTTGTGGCGCTGCCCCGACGGGCGGCTCCGGCCCGTTCGCAGGCGAGGGAGCGCCCCGGCAAGCCGTCCGTCCGCCCGGCGCCGTCGTGGGGATGAGGACGGGATCCGCGGTCGGGAGGTGCACGGCGGCAAGCGCCGCGGTCCGGACGATCCAGGGGGGCGGGGAGACCGCGCGCGAGGCGTCGACGAGGTGAAAGGGACAGCCCCGTTCGGCGGCCAGCATGCGGGCCAGCTCCACCAGGCTCCGTCCGACCTCCCCGAGAGGGGTGGTGTCCCGCACCCCCACCACGACCCCGGCGATGTCGTCCCGGATGACCTCGCTCAGGACGCGGGCGATCCTCGGTTCGCTGAACGGGCCCACGTCGCCCGTCAGTTGCAGTACGGCGACTCCGGCGAACCACCGCACCTCGATCGGCGGCGGACCGTCCGCGCCGCCCGCCGCCGTGGCCCAGGCCGCGAGGCGCCGGCGCACCTTCGTTCGCGGCTGTGCGGCGCGGCCCACCCACAACGGCTTCCGGTACGGAACAGCCCACGCCATGTCAGCCCCCTCGATGTCGAGAGCACGCAGCCGGCAGTGCGCCGCATGTTTCCGGTCCAGGGCGCTTCGAGGCGGCCCCCACCGGTAATCGGAACCGAACGTCGACGGGGGCCGCCGAGGAGGACAGAAGCACGGCTCCCCTTCGCGTGCTCCGTCCTCCGCTCCATCCGGGGGCTTCCGGGGCACGCGGGAGAGTGCCCCGATCGGCCGCAGCGCGGATGGAGGACCGGAACCGCTGTGTGTCGGCGATGCGATTCCAGTCGACTGTGCATCGGTGGCCCGGGGGCTGGGGGGCACCGCGAGGGCGTCACCCCTCGTCCGGGTTGCCACGCTATGGCAATTGCCAGAATCGGCTCAAGTCCCTTTCTGGCCGCAACTTCCCGGCCTACGCACAGACTTCTGGCACATGCCGGGGGCCGTGCGCACCTGGCACGGGCGCGCGCCCCGGCCGGAGTCCCGATACGTCCGCGTTCCCCTACGCAAGTGGCGGGAACCTGACGACGCCCGCCCCCTCGCCCCTGCGGCACGGTGCGTCCCGGACGTCACCGGGACGGCGGCGCCCACCGGGGCTCTGCCGAACTCAGTCCTTCGCGTAGGCCGGGCCACTCCATGGCCTGGCGGAGCGGGGACGTGCGCAACCCGTGCGCCGTGGCCACGAGCAGCATGTGTTGCAGCGCCTGCCGGGCGCGCGACCAGTCGGCGGGGCCGTCGTGAGCGGTGCTCGGCAGGGCGAAGGCGGGGCGACGGCGGCGCGGCGCTCAGACTCCCGGGCCGACGGCCGGGCAGCCTGACGCCGCGCGGTGGAGTCCCGCCCCGGCACCTCCTCGCGCGCGCCCCGTGCCCCCAGGGTCACCCGCCACGGCCACCGCGTGATGAGGGGCCGGCCGTCCCTCCCCGGCCGCCGAGCGGGTCCGAGCCGTGTGCGGTTGCGTCGAACGCGTCGCTCGCGGCGTGGGGAGGCCTCGGTCGGCGACGCCGTGGGCCGACCGGCCTGCCCTGCCTGAGTCAGTCGCCGTCCGGTATGCGCCGTTCTCTCCCCGCACCCCCGGCGTCCGAACTCGCGTGTTCGAATTCCAGTTCGATAATGTGGGTGCGGGAGGTGCTGTGATGACGAAGACCGATGAGGTGGCGTCCGTGATGCACGTACGCGTACCGGCAGGTCTGGCGGAGCCCGCCTACCGGGACGTGCTGGAACTGCTGGCGGAGATCTCGCCCGTCGTGCAGGCCCTGCCGCCCGGCGCCGCCTTGGTGGAGCTGCGCGGCGCGCTCCGTTACTTCGGTGTCCCTGCGGTACGGCTGTGCGAGCGGGCCCGGGTGCGTTCGCTGGCCCGGCTCGGCGTCGACCTGCGGATCGGGCTGGCCCCGACCTGGGCGCTGGCCGCCACCGCCTCCGCGCGGGCGCCCGAGCACGGCGGCATCGTGACCGTCGAGCCCGATGAGGTCGCCGGGTTCCTCGCCCCGCTGCCCGTCGACGCGCTGCACGGCATCGGTCCGGTGCAGGCCGCCGCGCTCACCGAGTACGGCGTCCACACCGTCGGCATGCTGGCCGCCCTGCCGCCCGCCACGATCCAGCGGGTGCTCGGCGGGCGCGCCGGGCGCCTGGCCTCCGACCGGGCCCGGGGCATCGACCCGCGCCCGGTGACACCGAGGTCCCTGCCCATGTCGGCGGCCGTACGGCACCGCTTCGAGCGCCAGGAGATGGACGGAGCGACCGTACGGGCCAGGCTCCTGGACCTCGTCGTCCGGCTCGCCGCCACCCTGCGCACCCGGGACCAGGTGGCCCGCGGCCTCACCCTGCAACTCGACTTCGCCACCGGAGCCCGCTGGACCAAGACCCTGCGGCTGCCCGAGTCCTCCGCGCACGACGAGGATCTGCGGGCCGCCGCCTACCGGCTCATGGATCGCGCGGGCCTCCAGCGCGGCCGACTCGCCGGGCTGCTGGTCAGGGCCGAGGATTTGGTCGCCGCCTCCGCCGCGGCGGAGCAGATCAGTCTCGACCGCAGCCGCGAGATGCGGCTGCGCGCCGAGCAGGCCGTCGACCGTGCCAACGCGCGCTTCGGCCACGGCAGCGTCCACCCCGCCGCTCTCCTGAACAAGGCGGCCTGACCACGGTGAACCGGCCGCGCCGGCCTGCCCGGCGGCCGGTTTCAGGACCGTCCGAATTACTTCGGTGATCGTGCGATTAGCGGGTACACGGCCCGGCATGACAGCTAACACCGAGCCCTCCGAGCGCGCGTCGGCTGTGCGAGGGCTGCGCCGTATCCGCGTCTTCTACACGGGTGGAACCGTCCTGTGGGCGGCGTCCGCCGCGTGGACCGGGTGGCTGGCTCCCGGCAGCAGGCAGATGTGGGTGTCCCTCCTTCTCCTCGCCGTGTTCGGCGCCCTCCTGGCCGCCACGTCCCTGTGGCTGAGCCGGTCCGAGCCGGTCCGCGCGGCGCCGCCGCACCGCCATCGGGCACGGCCCCGGCCGACCGCGACCGCGGTCAGGTCGTAACCGGAGCCGGGACCGCCGTGACCACGGCCCGGCGGTGCCGTTCGGCCGAACGGACGCCCGTTCGCGCAGGGCGGGACAGGCCGGGTCGCGGCGGGGAAACGTAGTGGTTCGAACTCACGTATCCGACGGACAGACCAGACGGGACACGCGATGGCCACCACGGGTCAGACACGAACGGGCACGACATCCGCGAGCATCCGCCTGCCGGGGATCGTGCTGGGGGTGGGGCTCGGCGGGTTCGTGGACGGCATCCTGCTGCACCAGTTGCTCCAGTGGCACCACATGCTCACCAGCACCGACCACGACCGTATCGGCGTGAAGTACTACCCCGCGAACACCGTCTCCGGTCTGGAGATGAACACCGTCTGGGACGGCGTCTTCCACGCCGTCTGCTGGGTCGCGGTCATCGTGGGCCTCGGCATCCTGTACTCCCGCGTCACCCACCACCGCCGTCAGGTGTGGACCTCCCGGGTGCTGTGGGGCTGGATCCTCGTCGGCTGGGGCCTGTTCAACATCGTGGAGGGCCTCCTGGACCACCAGATCCTGGGCATCCACCACGTGCACAGCGGCCCGCACCAGGTCTGGTGGGACATGGGCTTCCTGCTCCTGGGCCTCCTCCTGATCATCGGCGGCCATCTGCTCCAGCGCACCGGCCGACCGCTCGCCCCCGACACCTCCGACGTCGCCGCCGACCGGGCCGGTGGACGCGCCCGATGAATCCGGACCCGCACGACCACATGTCCGATGACATGCACCACCCGACGCACGGTGCGGGCATGGGCGGCGGTCTGTGGGAGACGCTGCTGCCCGCGGCGGCTGTCGTCCTCCTCGCCGCCGCCTACCTCCTCCTGGCCGCACGGGCCCGGCGCCGCAACCCCGCGCAGGGCTGGGCACGCCGGAGGACAGCGAGTTTCCTGACCGGCTGCGCCCTGATCGCCGTGGCCCTCCTGCCTCCTCTGGCCCCCTTCGCGCACGGGGACTTCCGCGGGCACATGGCCCAGCACATGCTGCTCGGCATGTACGCGCCGCTGGCCCTGGTGCTCGGCGCCCCGGTCAGCCTCCTGCTGCGTACCCTGCCCGCGGCCCGCGCCCGCGCGGTGACCGCCGTCCTGCACAGCCGCCCGGCCCGGGTGTGCGCGCACCCGGTCACCGCCCTGATCCTGAGCACCGGCACGCTCGCGGTCCTCTACTTCACCCCGCTGTACAACGCGACCCTGGAGCAGCCCGTACTCCACTGGCTGATGCATGTCCACTTCCTGCTGTCCGGCTGCTTGTTCGCCTGGGTCATCGCGGGCCCCGACCCCGCCCCGGCCCGGCCGGGTGTGCCCGCCCGGCTCGTCGTCCTCGGGGTGGCGGTCGCCGCGCACGCCACGATCTCGCAGCTCCTCTACGGCGGCTTCCTCCTCGACGTGCACGCACCCGCCGCGCAGGTCAGAGGGGGCGCCGAGATCATGTACTACGGCGGCGACATCGCCGAACTCCTCCTCGCCGCCGCCCTGGTGGCCACCTGGCGTCCCGCACGCGACCGGCGCCGCCGTCCGCGCTCCACACATCGCCCGACCGCCGTACGGGTAGGGGCGGTCCAGGACCACTGACCCCCCTCCCCGGAGACGACATGGGCAGCGCACTTCTCGTGATGGACGTCCAACGGGCCGTCGTCGACGCCGTGGACACGGCAGGCGCCCCCGACTCCGCCGAAGGCCCCGGATACCTGACCCGCCTGCGCCATGCGATCGACGCGGCCAGGGCGGCGGACGTCCTTGTCGCCTACGTCGTCATCGCGCTGCGTCCCGGCTTCCCGGAGGTCGGCACGCGCAACAGGGCCCTCGCCGCCGTCGCACGCGCCGGTCTCTACGTCGAAGGGGCACCGGGCACCGAGATCCACCCCGCGGTCGCGCCCCGGCCCGGCGACGTGGTGGTCACCAAGAGACGGGCGAGCGCGTTCTCGGGCAGCGACCTCGACGTGGTGCTGCGGGCCCGCGGCATCGACAGCCTCGTCCTCACCGGCATCGCCACCAGCGCCGTGGTCCTGGCCACCCTGTGCCAGGCGAACGACCTGGACTTCGGCCTGACCGTGCTCTCCGACGGCTGTCTGGACCCCGACCCCACGGTGCACCAGGTCCTCACCGAGCGGCTGTTCCCGCAGTGGGCGGACGTGCGCACCGTGGACGACTGGGCCGAGGCCACTGCCTCCTCCCATGGCGTCCGGGACGGGTCGCCCTGATCCCGGCCGTGGTGAAGACGACGGGGTCAGTTTTTTCGACAGGGGGTAATGATGGGGATATCGCACCGTCTGCCCGATGAGGAGGCCATGTTGAGCGGCAACCACGAGGACGATCTCCTCGACGGGCTGCGGGTCGACGACTCCCAGCCCGAGCGTCCGGTCCTCCTCGACGAGGACGGCCGTCCGCTGCGCACATGGCGGGAGAACTATCCGTACACCGAGAAACTGGGGCGCAAGGAGTACGAGCGCGGCAAGCGACTTCTCCAGATCGAGCTGCTCAAGCTCCAGAGGTGGATCCGCGACCAGGGACAGCGCGTCGTGGTGCTCTGCGAAGGACGCGACGCGGCCGGGAAGGGCGGCACCATCAAGCGCTTCACCGAGCGCCTCAACCCGCGCGGCGCCCGCGTCGTCGCACTGGACAAGCCGACCGAGCGGGAGGCGACCCAGTGGTACTTCCAGCGCTATGTGGCGCATCTGCCGGCCGCCGGTGAGATCGTCTTCTTCGACCGCTCCTGGTACAACCGGGCGGGCGTCGAACCCGTCATGGGGTTCTGCACGCCGCGCCAGCACCAACAGTTCCTCCAGCAGGCGCCGCTGTTCGAGAGGATGCTCACCGACGACGGCATCGTCCTCGTCAAGTTCTGGTTCTCCGTCTCCCGCGCCGAGCAGCGCACACGCTTCGCGATCCGGCAGGTCGACCCCGTACGTCAGTGGAAGCTGTCACCGACGGATGTCGCCTCACTGGACCTGTGGGACGCGTACACGAAGGCGAAGGTGGAGATGTTCCGCTCCACGGACACCGATCACGCCCCGTGGACCGTGGTGAAGACGAACGACAAGCGCCGCGGCCGGCTCGAAGCCATGCGCCACCTCTTGCTGCGGTTCGACTACGAGCCCCGGGACGACACCGCGGTCGGCAAGGCGGACCCGCTCGTCATCGGACCTGCCGACACCCTCCTGGAAGCGGGCGAGGACCCGACGGACCTCTCCCCCAGCAGGCTCGCCGACTACCACGAGGGACGCGGTCAGCACCCCCGGCCGCACTGAGGGCGGCGAATACGGATCGGTCCGCGGAACTCGGACGTCGTGACGGGGCGACCGGCCCGGGTGATCTCGACCTCACCGGCCGCGGCCAGCCGTCGGGCGGCGCGGCGGGCCGGTTCCATCAACGCGCGCCAGCCCTCGTCGTCCCCCGGGTACACCGCCCGCGCGGCGTCGGAGGGGCAGATCGACGAGGTCGGCGCGCGGCGTTCCAGCAACTCCACGATGGCCCGTTCCAGGCGTTGTCCGAGCCGCCGCTCCCTGTCGTCCGTCACGGTCCCAGTGTCACACCGGGGCCCGCGCCCGGCACTCCCGACGGCTTCGGACGGCGTTGTCAGTGCCTCCCCATAGAGTGAAAACATCACTCGGGGAGCGTCGGAGGGGGAGCGGAATCATGTCCGCGAAAAGGATCCAGCACAAGGTCAATCACGTCGCGCTGGTGGTGGACTGTTCGGGTTCCATGCGTCCGCATCAGAATCAACTGGTGCGTGTGGTGGACGAGTTCGTCGCGGGTCTGAAGGCGGAGTCGGACAGTCTCGGCCATGAGACCCGGATCAGCCTCTACTCGTTCGACCACAGGGTGGAGAACCTGGTCTGGGACATGGATGTGAAGCACCTTCCGTCCATGCGGGGGTTGTACCAGGTCGAGAATGGCGCCACCGCGCTCATCGAGGCTTCTCTGAAGTCCCTGGCCGACCTGGAACACATATGGGAGGAATACGGTGAGCACAGTTTCCTCCAGATCGTGGTGACGGACGGCGAGGAGAACGCCTCGGGAGGAGACAGGCGCCATGACGGCGACATGAGCATCCTCGGGCCCTGGCTCGACAGGATCACGGCGAAGATGGGCGGCCTCCCGGACCACTGGACCTCCGCGATCCTCGTGCCGAACTCCCTGGCCAAGCGGACCGCCCAGAACTACGGGTTCCCGGCGGGGAACATCGCCATCTGGGACGCGGATTCGCAGAAGGGCGTCGAGGAGGCGATCGGTACGGTGCGCGCCGCCGCCACCAGCTTCCTGCGCGGGCGGGAGCAGGGGGTGCGCGGCACGAAGAACTTGTTCGCGGTGGGGCAGGACCTGTCGGTGGACGAGATACGGGCGAACCTCGAACCCGTTCCCGCCGACAAGTACCGGCTCCTGAAGGTCGACAAGGAGGCGGAGATCCGCGCCTTCGTGAACTCACATCCCGGAGTGACCTATGAACGCGGCGCCTGCTATTACCAGTTGGGCGCCCGGGTCCAGGTGCAGCCGGACAAGGAAGTCATCGTGGTCGAGAAGAGCACCGATCGCGCTTATACGGGTGACGCGGCGCGCAGCCTTCTCTTCGGTACGGGAATTCACGGAACGGTGTCCGTGAAGGCGGGGAACAATCCCGATCTGGAGGTCTATGTGCAAAGTCGCTCGGTGAACAGGAAACTCAAGCCTCGGACACGCCTTCTCATCATGCTCTGAGCTTTCAGGCGGCCTGCACGCCGACGCGGCCGAGGGAGCCGAGGGACGCGACGAGGCGTGCGGGGTAGCCCGCGTCGAACAGGGGGCGGAGGTCGCGGTCGAGGTCGGGGAGGTAGCCGAACAGGACGTCGGCGGGTCCGGCGATCTCGACCTCCCCGCAGACGGCGGGCAGCAGAAGCGTCTCCGCCCGGCCGAGTTCACCGCTCCAGACGCCCGTACGGACACGCACCGGGGCACCGACGTTGGAGAGGATCTGCGCGGTGGCGAAGGAGTGCCGCAGCGGTTCGGCGGTTCCGGCGCACCAGCGTTCGAGGACGAAGTAGGGGCTCACGCACAGGAAGACCCGTTCGACCCCGTCGCCGACGGCGAGCCGCAGCCCGGGTGTGAACTCCGGTCTCGTTCCCAGGTCGGCCTGGCGCATCAGCATGTCGAGGTGGGAGACGAACTCCGCGTCCGCCACCGGGGAGCCGTCCTCCATGTTCCAGCGCATCGCGTGCTGCTGGATGTCGGAGGTCTGCTCGATCTCGTAGACGAGGGTGTCGGGGCCGAAGCTGTGCAGGGTGCCGCCGGGTACGTACAGGGTCTCCCCGGCGCGCACCGGCAGGCGGCGCAGCACGGCGTCGAAGTCCTGCGCCTCCAGGGCGGCCCGCAACCGTGCGGGGCTGACGCCGTCCTTGACGCCGCAGAGTGCTGTCGCCCCCGGCGCGGCATCGAGGATGTGCCATGCCTCGGTCTTGCCGTTGGGCTGCCCCTCCAGGCGTCGGGCGGCCTCGTCGTCGGCGTGCAGGTGCACCGGCAGAGTGCCGGTGGCGTCGATGAACTTGGTGAGGAGCGGGAAGCGGTCGCCGCGCCATCCGGTGCCCATCAGTTCTTCCGGGTGCGCGGCGACCAACTGGCGCAGCGAGCGCCCGGCCAGTGGTCCGGTGGTCACCACGGAGCCGGCACCGTCGACGTCGCTGCACTCCCACGTCTCGGCGATGTTCCAGTCGGGCAGGCCGGTCTTGCCGAGGCGGCGGGCGATGGCATGGCCGCCGAAGACCAGCGGTTTGGCGGTGACGGTCAGTCGCAGCGGATGCAGACCGCCGCCGTGCCCGCTCACAGGATCGGCTGGCCGCCGGTGACCGCGACGCGGGCGCCGGAGACGTAACTGGCCTCGTCCGAGGCGAGCATGACGTAGACCGCCGCCAGTTCGGCGGGTTGCCCGGGGCGCCCGAGGGGCACCTGCGCCCCGAACTCCGCCACCTGCTCCGGCGGCATCGTCGACGGGATGAGCGGGGTCCAGATGGGCCCGGGCGCCACACTGTTGACGCGGATGCCCTGGGCGCCGAGCATCTGCGCCAGCGAGCCGGCCATGTTGGCGATCCCCGCCTTGGTGACGTTGTACGGGAGCAGTTGCGGGGGCGGCGCGTCGGAGTTCACCGAGGTGGTCCCGATGATCGACGCGCCCGGCCGCAGGTGGGGCACGGCGGCCTTGGTCAGGTGGAAGAAGGCGCTGAGGTTGATGGCGAGGGTGCGGTCCCACTCCTCGTCCGGGATGTCCTCGACGGAGTCGTGCGTCATCTGGAACGCGGCGTTGTTCACCAGGATGTCCAGGCGGCCGAACGCCTCGACGGCCGTGCCGATGAGCGACCGGCAGTGCTCCGGATCGGCCACGTCACCGGGGACCAGCACGCATGTGCGGCCCGCGTCCTCCACCCAGCGCTGGGTCTCCCGGGCGTCCTCGTGCTCGTCGAGGTAGGAGATCAGGACGTCCGCGCCCTCGCGTGCGTAGGCGATCGCCACGGCGCGGCCGATGCCGCTGTCACCGCCCGTGATCACGGCCGCCTTGCCGGTCAGCCGCCCCGAGCCGCGGTAGCTCTCCTCGCCGTGGTCCGGCCGCGGGGTCATCGCGGAGGTGAGGCCGGGCGGAGTCTGCTGCTGCCGAGGTTGTGCCATGACGCCTTCCGGGGTTCGGTGGACGCGAGCGCGGATCGCGGGCGCGGGGCCCCGGGCACACCGCGCGGCCTGCCCGGGATCGTGTCCCGCGTTCATGCTCACCTGCCGCCGGGCGGCCCGCCATCCGGGAGGGGCCGCCCGCCTCCTGGCTTACGCGGAGGGGGTGAGCGCGCGCAGACGCCGGTCCAGTTCCCGCTGATAGAAGTCGATGAAGCCGTCGGGGTCGGGACCGGCGTTCTGCATCACCAGGCGGTCGAACCCGGCGTCGACGAAGGGCTGGGCCACCTCGACGTAGCGAGCGGGGTCGGCGCCGCACGCGAACTGGGCGAGGATGTCCTCCTTGCGGACGGTGGTCGTGGCGGCCTCGAAGTTGGCCGGGTTGGGCAGCTCGCTCATGACCTTCCAGCCGGTGACCGCCCACCGCGACGTCTTCAGGGCCGCCTGTGCCGCGGTGTCCTCGTCGGGCGCCCAGGCCATGGGGACCTCCGCGTAGCGCGGGCCGTCGCCGCCCGCGCCGCGGTAGGCGTCCACGAGAGCGCCCTCCGCCTCGGTCGCGAAGAGGCCGTCGCCGAGTTCGGCGGCGATGCGGGCCGAGAGCGGGCCGCCCGCGGCCACGGCGATGAGCGGTGACTCCTGCGGCAGGTCGAAAACGCGGGCGTCGTCCAGCCGCAGGTACGTGCCGTCGTACGACTGGTAGCCGCCGCGCCAGAGGAGCCGGATGATCTCCAGTGCCTCCCGCAGCCGGGCGTGCCGCTCGGGCACCGAGTTGGGGAATCCCTGACCGACGACGTGCTCGTTGAGCCGCTCCCCCGACCCCACCCCGAGGGTGAAGCGCCCGTCGGAGATCAGCGCCAGGGTGGCGGCCGCCTGCGCGATGATCGCCGGGTGGTACCGCACGGTCGGGCAGGTCACGCCGGTGGCCAGCCCGATGCGCTCGGTCTTCGCCGCGATCGCCCCGAAGACGGTCCAGGTGAAGGAAGAATGCCCCTGGACGTCCAGCCAGGGGTGGTAGTGGTCGCTCATCTCCACGAAGTCGAACCCGGCCTGCTCGGCGAGGACGGCCTGACGTACCAACTCGTCAGGACCGAACGCCTCCGAGGCCAGCTTGTAGCCGATCTGCACCAGTTCCTCTTTCCCGCCGAAGCCCGTGGCCCTGGCCGAGACCGCCTGCCCGTCGGAGGGAAGAGGCCCGCCGCCGTACCGTCCCGAGCGGCACCGACGGCGTAGTCGGCCAGAGGTCCCGCACATGCTGGCAGCCGGGCCCCCGCCGCCCGGTCGTCACGCGCCGACGGGCGACTTCAGGTCACCGGGATGGCCCCGGGCACGCCCCGTCCGTGCCACGTCATGGACGAGCAGCGCGGGCGACGAGGCTGACCGGGGCCTCAGGAGACCGGCGGCAGCGCGAGCCAGTCCTGCCAGGAGATGTCGCGGCCCAGGTAGCGGGGTTGCCGGAAGGGCCAGTCACCGGCGATCCACTGGGGCACCAGCGCGTCGAGCGCGCGCTCGGCCGCGGTGTCGACCAGTGCGTCCACGACCCACCAGGAGATCTCGCCGTCGGCGCCGGTGCGCTCGGGCGGGTCGATGTAGACGCAGCCCAGCAGCTCCGTCTCCGCCTCGTTCAACAGCGCGTAGTTGAACGACTGGTGGGCCGCTATCTCCTTCTCGTGGCGCAACAGGTCGACACGGTCCGCTTCATACGTCATCGTCTCCGCGGGCCAGCCCCAGGCGGGGCCGAAGATCTCGAACAGGCGCTCCCGGGAACCCATCACGGCCGGGTAGTCGATCGCGGCGTCCGCCTCCCGGATCGGCCGCAGGTGCAGCGCGGTGGTGGGGACGGGCACATGGACGGGGTGGACGAAGTCGTGCGGCAACCAGCTCATGCCGGGTGACGGTACAGCCACCCGCGCCCGCCGGCGCCGCACCGAGTGATCAACGCCACATCCTCGCGGGTGTCCGCGCAGGATTGACGGGCGGGTTCGGGGACACACGGGAGCAGGATGCGCTGCGGGGGCGGTCATTATCACTGGGGAGTGTCGGACCGCCCCCGCGCCGTTCCTACCCGGCCCCCGGCGCCGCCGTCGAGCCGCGCGGTACGAGCGTCGGAGTCGGCACCGGACGAGTGGTGACGCATCGGCCCGCGAGGATGTCGTACAGGGTGCGGGCGACGTCGGCGCCGAAGGCGTGGATGTCATGGCTCATCGCCGAGAGCGTCGGATGCGTCAGCCGGCAGAGCTGCGAATCGTCCCAGGCCAACAGGGAGAGGTCGGCGGGGACACGCAGCCCCATCTCGGCGGCCACGGACAGTCCGGCGACAGCCATCAGGTCGTTGTCGTAGACGATCGCCGTGGGCCGCCGGACGGCGGTCAGCAGCGACCGGGTGGCCCTGGCCCCCGAAGCGCCGGAGAAGTCGGTCTCCGTCTGCTGTCCCACGCCGAGCCCCAGCGCGCCCATGGTCCGGGTGAACGCGGCGCGACGGATCGCGCTGTGGCCCAGTTCCGGGGCGCCGCCCACCCGGGCGATGGCACGGTGTCCCAACGCCGCGAGGTAGCGCACCGCTTCGTCGACGGCCGTGGCGTCGTCGGTCCACCGCGCGGTGAACGGCCCCGTCAGCGAGGGGTGGGCGACCGCGACGGCGGGCAGCCCGAGCCGGGCGAGAAGAGGCCCGCGCGGGTCGTGCGGGCGGAAGTCGACCAGGACCGAGCCGGCGATCCGACCGGTCCGCCACCAGTGGCCCTGGAGGCCGATCTCCTCGTCCAGGCTCTTGACCAGGCGCAGCAGCAGCGCGCCGGAGTGGTCCGAGACTACGCTCTCCAGGCCGGAGACGAACTCCATGTAGAAGGGTTCCAGGCCCAGTTGGCGTGCGGGTCTGCGCAGGACGAGCGCGATCGTGTCCGACCGCTGCCGTGGGGCGCCGCGCGCGGGCCTGCCCATGGACTCGGCGATCCGCAGGATGCGGGCGCGCGTCGCGTCGGAGAGGCCGGGCTTGTCGTGCAGCGCCAGGGACACGGCGGCCCGGGAGACTCCGGCGCGGGCCGCGACGTCCTGGATGGTCACCCGATGCGCGCTCATGAGGCCGCCACCATAGACCGGTCCAGCGGGCAGGGGCAGGAGGAGCGCGGATACTTCCGACCCGACGCCCGCACATTACTGGCTCTTTACTCAACTTGCTCAACGCCTAGACAACGATGTCGGCGCTGTGCAAAGTGTCCCGCCAGCACCGTCATCAGCAACTCCCCTACGAGGAAAGGGACGTGTCCCCATGCGCAGCACCCCTCTGTTCCGAGCGCGCGGCCTCGCGCTGCTCGTCGCCCTCCTGGCCTCCGCGCTGGTGGCCCTGGCGCTGCCCCCGGACGCCCAGGCGTTCCCGGCCCGCTCCAAGCAGCAGGTGCTCGACTACCTGCGTTCCATCAGCGGCTCGCACATCGTCTCCGGGCAGCACAACAAGGAGCCCGCGAGCAGCCCGGGCCAGTACACGCAGCAGGTCAAGGACGTCACCGGTCAGTACCCGGGGCTGTGGGGCGGCGACCTGATGTTCCAGTCGGCGGACGTGGCCAACCGGCAGCGGGTGATCGACCAGGCGAAGACCGAGTGGGCCAACGGCTCGCTCGTGGCACTGACCTGGCACGTCTGCCCGCCGACCATGGGCAGCTCGTGCGCCTTCGAGGGAGGCGTCAAGTCCACGATCAGCGACGCCCAGTTCACCCAGGTCGTCACCGACGGCACGGCCCTGAACACCGCCTGGAAGCGCCGCCTCGACGAGGCGGTCCCCTATCTCCAGCAGTTGAAGGCGGCGGGTGTGCCCGTCCTGTTCCGGCCGCTGCACGAGATGAACGAGTCCTGGAACTGGTGGGGGCACCGCCCGGGGACCGACGGCAGCGCGCGGCTCTACCGCATCACCCACGACTACCTCGTCGCCAAGGGCCTGTCCAACCTGATCTGGGTGTGGAACGTCCAGGACAACCCGGCGGGCGGCTGGTCCTCCTACTACCCGGGTGCCGGGTACGTCGACGTGGCCTCCCTCGACGTCTGGTACAAGAACTACCCGAGCGCGTCCGACTACCAGCAGATGCAGAGCATCGCGGGCGGGAAGCCGATCGCGCTGGCCGAGACGGGCAAGATCCCCGACGCCTCGCTCCTCGACAGCCAGACCCGCTGGGCCTACTTCATGATGTGGTCGGAGCAGCTCAGGGGGAACAACACCAACGCCGAGCTCCAGGCCGGCTACTTCCACCCGCGCGTCCTCAACCAGGGCGAGGTGGCTCTGCCGTAGCGGTGGCCGACTGAACCGCGGTTCAGTGGCCGGACGCCGGCTCCTGCGCCGCCGGGCGATAGGGTCGGCGGCCAGGTACGGAACCGGTCCAGCGGGAGGGCGCATGAAACGGCCGACGATCGCGGACATCGCGCAACGGGCGGGCGTCTCCAAGGTCGCGGTGTCCTACGCCCTCAACGACAAGGCCGGGGTCTCCCCGCAGACCCGGGCGAGGATCAAGGCCATCGCCCAGGAGGTCGGCTGGCGGCCCAGCAGCGCGGCCCGCGCTCTCAACGGTGCCCGGGCGCGCGCGGTGGGTCTCGCCGTGTGCCGCCCGGCCCGCACGCTGAGCGTCGAGCCGTTCTTCATGGAGCTGATCAGCGGCATCGAGTCCGAGCTGGCGCCGCGCTCGATCGCCCTGATGCTCCAGATCGTGCCCAGCGCCCACGACGAGATCGAGCTGTACCGCCGCTGGTGGGGCGAGGGCCGGGTGGACGGGGCGCTGGTGGTCGACCTGCGCGACGACGACGCCCGCGTCCCGGCGCTCGCCGGACTCGGCCTGCCGGTGGTGGCGCTCGGCCCGCCCGGGGCGGCCGGGCCGCTGCCCGCCGTGTGGTCCGACGACGGCGCGAGTGTGCACGAGACCGTCGCCTATCTGGCCGCTCTCGGCCACCGGGACATCGCGCGGGTGGCGGGTCTGCCCGGTCTGGCGCACACCACGGTGCGCGATGCCGCGTTCGAGGAGGGGTGTCGCGCGGCGGGGCTGCCCGAGCCGGTCGTGGTGCACACGGACTACTCGGGCGACGAGGGCGCGCGGGCCACCCGCCGGTTGCTCATCGCGGAGCGGCGGCCCTCGGCCATCGTGTACGACAACGACATCATGGCGGTCGCGGGCCTGTCCGTGGCGCAGGAACTGAACCTGGACGTGCCGCGCGACCTGTCCCTGGTGGCCTGGGACGACTCCCCCGTCACCCAGGCCGTACGCCCTCGACTCACCGCTCTCACGCGGGACATCGCCGCGTACGGGGCGTGTGCGGCCCGTACGCTGCTGGCCGCCGTCGACGGAGTTCCGGTGGAGGCGAGCCAGGTCGCGCCGGGCCGGCTCGAACCGCGCGCCAGCACCGCCGCCCCGCCACCGCGGTGAAGAGGTGTGGCCCGCGCCGACGGGGCGTGGGCCACACGGTGTTCAGCGGGAGGGCGGGGCGGCGGTGGAGGCGCGGGGCGTCAGCGACGGCATGGGCACCGGGTGGGAGGTGACCGTTCTGCCCTCGATGAGTTCGAACAGTGCCCGGGTGACGTCCGCGCCGAAGCCGTGCACGTCGTGGCTCATCGCCGACAGGGTCGGGTGGGTCAGACGGCAGAGCTGTGAGTCGTCCCAGGCCAGCAGGGAGAGGTCCGCCGGGACGGAGACGCCCATCTCGGCGGCGACACCCAGCCCGGCCACCGCCATGATGTCGTTGTCGTAGACGATGGCGGTGGGCCGCTCCGCGCGCAGCAGCAGTGATCTGGTGGCGCGGGCGCCTTCCTCCCCGGCGAAACCGGACGCCACCTGGAGCGACCCGTCGAGCCCCAGCGACTCCAGCGTCCGTCGGAACGCCGCCTCGCGGATGGCGCTGTGCCCGAGGCCCTCGGGCCCGCCGACCCGGCCGATGCGGCGGTGGCCGAGGGCCGCCAGGTAGCGGACGGCCTCGGCCATGGCGGTGGCGTCGTCGGTCCACACGGACGGGATACCGCCGGTCAGGTCGGGGTGGCCGACCGCCACGGCCGGGATGCCCAACTCCTTCAGCGGTCCGATCCGCGGGTCCTCCCGGTCGAAGTCGACGAGGACGGACCCGCCGATCTGCCGCTCGCGCCACCACCTCTGTTGCAGCGCGATCTCCTCCTCCCTGCTGCTGACCAGACGCAGGAGCAGGGAGCACGAGCGCTCGGCCAGCACGCTCTCGATGCCGGAGATGAACTCCATGTAGAACGGTTCGAGGCCGAGGAGCCGTGCCGGGCGGCAGATGGCCAGGCCGATCGTGTCCGTGGTCTGCCGGGAGAGGCTGCGGGCCGAGGAGTTGGGGGCCCAGCCCATGTCCCGGGCGACTGCGAAGATCCGTTCCCGGGTCGCTTCGGACAGGCCGGGTTTGTGGTTGAACGCGAGCGAGACCGCACCCTTGGAAACTCCCGCGGCGGCGGCGACGTCCTTGATGGTGACCCGCTGCGTGGGTGCGCTCACGCGGGTTCCACGCAGAAGAGTGCGGCCCTGATCGTGTTGGCTCCGGCGCCCTGCGTGCCGTGCACGCGGATGCGGGTGCGCTCGCCGGGCAACAGGGTGATGAGCCCCTGGTCGGCCCGGGCGTCCGGTGCGATGCGGTCGGCCTGGAGCAGCAGGTCGCGTACGAGTGTCTGGGCGGTCACCACGACGTCGACTGTATCCCGCTCCCGGCCGACGGTCTCGACGGCGATCTCGAAGCGGGGCCGGGGGTAGTCGAACTCGTGGTCCCTGGCCTCGAAGTGGACGGCGCGCAGGTCGTCGGCGTCGGCGACGAGGTACTCCTTGGCCGAGCCGGTGGCGGGTGTCACCTCCGGCGGGACGGGAAGCCGCAGGACCTCGTGCGCGGGGGCGGTCAGCCCCAGGGACACACGCGCGGCGAGGGTCCCGTCGGCGTGCATGAGGCGCAGCGTCACGTCGCAGCTCCACGGCTCGCCACCCTGGTTGTCCAGGACGAGTTCGGGGCCGTCGGCGCCCGGTCGCAGGGTGAGCAGGCGGTCCGCGTAGAGGCGGCGCAGTTCGTGGTAGAGCGGCTTGGGGCGGCCGTCGCCGTCGATCGCCGCCCAGGAGCTGACGGGCCAGCAGTCGTTGATCTGCCAGACGACGGTGCCGGCGCAGCGCGGCCAGTGGGCGCGCCAGTGCTCGATGCCGGTGGCGACGGCGCGGGCCTGGACGACCTGGGTGAGGTAGTGCCAGCGGTCGAAGTCGCCCTCGGGCGGGGCGAAGTGGCGGGCGAGGCCGCGATCGAGTTTGCCGTTGCCGTCCTCGGCCTTCTGGTGGTGCAGCATGCCGGGCGAGTCGGGTGCGAGGTCCTCGCCGGGCAGGGCGCGGCGCAGTGTGGCGATCGTCGGGGGCGCCTGCCAGCCGAACTCGGAGACGAACCGCGGCACGTCGGCGCGGTATGCGGTGTAGTCCTGCCGGTTCCACACCTCCCACGAGTGGTGGGTGCCGTGGTCGGGGTCGTTGGGGTGGTGGTCCCAGGAGCCGGACCAGGGGCTGCCCGCCGTGTAGGGGCGGGTGGGGTCCAGTTCGGCGACGACGCGCGGCAGCAGCCCGAGGTAGTAGCCCTCGCCCCAGGAGTTCCCGGCGAGTCGGTCCTCCCAGTCCCAGTCGCGAAAGCCCCACAGGTTCTCGTTGTTGCCGTTCCACACGACGAGGCTGGGGTGCGGCATGAGGCGTACGACGTTGTCGCGGGCCTCGGCCTCGATCTCGCCGCGCAGCGGTTGTTCCTCGGGGTAGGCGGCGCAGGCGAAGAGGAAGTCCTGCCACACCATGAGGCCGAGTTCGTCGCAGGCGGTGTAGAAGGCCTCGTCCTCGTAGATGCCGCCGCCCCAGACGCGGACCAGGTCGACGTTGGCGGCGGCGGTCTGTTCGAGGCGGGTGCGGTAGCGCTCGGGGGTGATGCGGGAGGGCAGGACGTCGTCGGGGATCCAGTTCACTCCGCGTACGAAGATCCGCTCGCCGTTGACGACGAAGGTGAAGCCCGTGCCGTGCGCGTCGGCGCCGCGGTCGATCTCGATCGTTCTGAAGCCGACCCTGTGGTGCCAGGTGTCGAGCGGTCCGCCGTCGGCGAAGAGGGTCAACTCGATGTCGTAGAGCGGCTGTTCGCCGTGGCCGCGCGGCCACCACAGGCGTACGTCGGGGACGTCGAGCACCAGGGTGACGGCGTCGCCGTCGGTCTCGGCCTGTGCCGCGACTCCGGCCACCGCGGCGTGCGCGACGAGCCGTCGGCCGGTGCCCGTGGCCGTGCGCTCCAGATCGACGCGCAGCTCGACGCGTCCCCGCGTGCCGTCGACGGTGACGAGCGGGCGGACCCGGACGATCCGCGCGGTCGACCAGCGTTCGAGGCGGACCTGGCGCCACATGCCGGCGGTGACCACGGTGGGGCCCCAGTCCCAGCCGAAGGAGGCGGCCATCTTGCGGATGTACTGGAACGGCTCGGGATAGACGTTGGGCCGCTCCCCCGTCAGGGCCCGTACCGCCTCGGCCTCCTCGTAGGCGGAGGCGAAGGTGACGTTCAGCTCTCCCGCGCGACCGCTGACGTCGAACCGGTAGGAGCGGTGCATGTTGCGGGTGCGGCCCAACTCCGCGCCGCCCAGAGTGATGCGGGCGGCGGTGTCGAGGCCGTCGAAGACCAGGTCCGTCCGCTCGTGGGTGTCCTTCGAGGTCTGCGCCGCCGACAGGTCTCGGGTGTAGCTCCACGCACGGCGGCCCACCCAGGCGAGCTCCCGCTCGTTCTGCCCGATGAAGGGGTCCGGGATCAGGTCGGCGGCGAGCAGGTCGGTGTGGACGCAGCCGGGGACCTGGGCGGGGATCCGCTCCCCGTCGTGATCGAGGCTCCATCCCTCGCTGAGCTGGGCGGTGTCCTTCATAGTGCGGCTCCAATCGGACGGACGCGGGCCCGGTTCGTATGAGACGTCGGCCAACCTAACCTCTGATTCATGAACCGGTCTAGTCCTCACGCCCTCACTCCCTTGCGGCGCAACAGCGCAGATAGAGCGCTTACTTGACCGCACCACTGCCAGGCAGTGGTAACGATTGAGTATCGCGGCGGAAATCTGGGCTTTACCGGTTCATGGATGGCTGACATAGTGCCGTCAGCCCGCTGGGCCTGAGCCGTGACCCTTGAAAGGAGTTGGGCACATGAGGACGAAGCCGCTGAGCGCGATGTTGCTTGCCGCCACACTGCTGACCGTCGCGGGGTGCGGTGGTGGAGGGGACTCCTCGGGGGAGGCGGCCGACTCCCCCTCCGACCCCGGCAAGGTGACGGGCACCATCACGGTGCTCACCAACCGCACCGACCTCGTGCAGGACGGCACGATGGGGAAGTACGCCGCCCAGTTCAAGAAGACGTACCCGAAGGTGACCGTCAAGTTCCAGGGCATCACCGACTACGAGGGGGAGGTGAAGATCCGGATGAACACCGACAACTACGGTGACGTCCTGCTGATCCCCGCGGCGATCTCCAAGGGGGACTACCCCAAGTTCTTCGCCCCTCTCGGCTCCACCAAGGACATGGCGAAGATCTACCGCTTCACCGGCAAGACCGATGTCGCCGGGAAGACGTACGGGATCGCCAACTTCGGCACCGCCAACGGCTTCGTCTACAACAAGGCCCTGTGGAAGAAGGCGGGCGTCACGGACTGGCCCACCACACCGGCGCAGTTCCTCGACGACCTGAAGAAGATCAAGTCGCGGACCGGCGCGGTGCCGTACTACACCAACTTCAAGGACGGCTGGCCGCTGAGCGGCGCCTGGACCAACAACGTCGGTTCGGTGAGCTGCGACGGGAAGGCGTGGGACGCCCTGGCCTCGGCCGACAAGCCGTGGAGCGCCGGCGGTGAACTGCGCGTCAACGACACGCTGCTGCACGACATCGTCCACGCCGGGCTGTCGGAGAAGGACCCCACGACCACCAACTGGGAAGCCTCCAAGACGCAGTTGGCCAAGGGGAAGATCGGCAGCATGCTGCTCGGCTCGTGGGCCGTCAACCAGATGCGGGCCGCCGCGACCAAGGCGGGAGAGAACCCGGACGACATCGGCTTCATGCCGTTCCCGGCCCAGAAGGACGGCCGGTTCTGCGCCACGCTGGTCTCCGACTACCAGCTCGCCGTGAACACGCACTCGGACCACAAGCCGGCCGCCCGCGCCTGGATCGACTGGTTCACCGAGAAGTCGGGCTTCGCCGCCAAGGAGGGCGGGGTCTCGGCCCTGACCTCCATGAGCTTCCCCGCGGTGCTCAAGCCCTTCCAGGACAACGATGTCAAGCTCGTCGAGCGCTCCGAGGCCAAGACGGAGCAGGTCAACGCCATCGACAACGCCTCCGAGATCGGCCTCTCCAAGCCGGACTACCGGCAGAAGCTCATCGACATCGCCCGCGGCGCCCAGAAGGGGTCCCTGAAGGACTACTTCGCCGAGCTGGACAAGCGCTGGGGTGAAGCGGCCGCCGCCGCGGGGAACTGACCGACCCCGCGCGCACGGGGCCCGCGCCACCGGCCGGGGCCGGGCCCCCCGTCTGCCGGCCGCTCGTCGCGGACCATGAAAGGGCCGTCCCGCATGACTGACACCACCTCGAAAGCACCCCCGGCGCCGGACCCGCGCGCCGTGCCCGTCCGGCGCCCCGCCCGCCGCGGCGCCCCCGCGGCGCGGTCCTGGCGGAACCATCTCCTCCGCAAGATCACCCCGTGGCTGTTCCTGCTGGCGCCCCTCGCGTTGCTGATCACGTTCACGTACGTCCCCGTGGGCAACATGATCTATTACAGCTTCACCGACTGGGACGGTGTGAGCCCCGACCGGAACATCACCGGTCTCGACAACTACACCCAGCTCTTCACCCGCCCCGAGCTGTTCCGGGTCTTCTTCGTCAGCTTCTACTACCTGGCGGCGTCGGCCGTGCAGATCGTGATCGCGCTGTACTTCGCGACGGTCCTCAGCTTCGACCTGCGCTTCCGCAATCTCTTCAAGGGGATCCTCTTCTTCCCCTATCTGATCAACGGCGTCGCGATCGGGTTCGTCTTCCTCTACTTCTTCCAGGACGGCGGCACGCTCGACTCGATCCTCTCCTGGTTCGGCGCCGACGGCGACCACGCCTGGCTCGGTGACCCGGACTCGGCCAACACCTCGCTCGCCGGGGTCTCCGTGTGGCGGTTCACCGGACTGAACTTCGTCCTCTTCCTGGGGGCGATCCAGTCGATCCCGGGCGAGTTGTACGAGGCCGCGCAGCTCGACGGCGCGAGCCGCTGGCAGCAGTTCCGGCACATCATCGCGCCGGGCATCCGGCCCGTGCTCAGCCTCAGCGTCATCCTGGCGATCTCCGGCTCGCTGGCCGTCTTCGAGATCCCGTACATCATGACCGGCGGCGCGACCGGCACCTCGACCTTCGTGATCCAGACGGTCAAGCTCGCCTTCCAGTTCAACAAGACGGGCCTGGCCTCGGCCTGTGCCGTGGTGCTGCTCCTGATCATCCTGCTCGTCACCTGGATCCAGCGGCGGCTCGTGCCCGACGACAAGGTGGACCTCGTATGACCACGCTCACCACTGACGACCGGCCCGCGGCGCGCGGCCGGCTGCGCATCGGCACGGCGCTGACCTACCTCTCGCTGATCGTCGCCTCGCTCGTGGTCCTCGTACCACTCGTCGTCGTCTTCCTCACCTCGCTCAAGTCGTCGCGCGAAGTGGGCGACGGCAGCGGGGCGTTGAGCCTCCCGGACGACTGGTTCAACCTGTCCAACTACGCCACCGCCTTCGACGACGGCCATATGCTCCGGGCCTTCGGGAACACGGCGTTCATCCTGCTGTTCTCCATCACGGGGACCGTGCTCATCGGCTCCATGACGGCCTACGCGATCGACCGCTTCGAGTTCCGGTTCAAGAAGACCGTCATGGCGCTGTTCCTGATCGCGACGCTCGTGCCCGGGGTGACGACGCAGGTGGCGACCTTCCAGGTGGTCAACAGCTTCGGCCTGGTGGACTCCCGCTGGGCGCCGGTCCTGCTGTACATGGGCACCGACATCGTGTCGATCTACATCTTCCTCCAGTTCATCCGCGGCATCCCGGTCTCCCTGGACGAGGCGGCCCGGCTGGACGGGGCGAACACCTTCACCATCTACCGGAAGATCATTTTCCCGCTGCTCAAACCGGCGATCGCCACCGTCGTCATCGTCAAGGGCATCACGACGTACAACGACTTCTACATCCCGTTCCTCTACATGCCCTCCGAGGACAAGGGCACGATCTCCACCGCCCTGTTCCGCTTCAAGGGCCCGTTCGGGGCGCACTGGGAGTCGATCTCGGCCGGGGCGATCCTGGTGATCGTGCCGACCCTGCTCGTCTTCCTCTTCCTCCAGCGCTACATCTACAACGGCTTCGCGCAGGGAGCCACCAAGTAGCTCCGCGCCCCGGCGGAGAGTGCGGCGCCCGGACCCTGACCGGGCGCCGCACGGCGGTCGGGCGCCGGGGTCAGTCGCCCGGGTGGTACCTGCGCTCGATGTGGCCCTTGAGGTCGTCCGGGGAGAAGTAGACCGGCCGCAGCCTGCCCGTGGCGTAGCGCGCGGCCTGGTCGTCGAAGTGCGGGGAGTCGGGGTGGCCGCTGGCGCCGCCCGCCGTCACCGCCCAGGCCCGCGGCCGCGGCCCGAACTCGACCACCGCCACGAAGCTGTTGCCGCTCGTGCCGTAGTACCGCTTCGTCCCCGGGTACGCCTTCGCCCCGAACGAGGCGAGGGAGCCCCAGCGCGAGGAGGTGAAGGGCACGGGGATGCTCGGCTCGGCGTCGCTGAACCGCTGGACGACGGCGCCGTCGTTGCGCTGGTAGCGGTTGATGTCGCCCCAGGGCACCCGCCAGTCCCCGAAGTCCCGCGTCAGGCGCCGGATCGCCGTGTCGAGCGCGGTGAGCCGCTGGGCGTCACTCGCGCGGTCGTCGATGTAGTCCCACACCGATGTCCCGGCCTCGGCCGCCGCCCCGGACGTGAGCGCCCATATGTCCTCGCCCCAGAACACGGCCACCGATGTCGCGGTCGACTCCGCGGCCCATCGGTGGTTCCAGCCACGCAGCAGTGCGACCGGTCCGGCCAGCCTCGCCTTCTGCCCGTCGCCCGCCGGGAGTCGGTCCCATGCCGCGACGAGCCCCGGCAGCAGCCGTGCGAAGGCGCTCAGGTACGGGTCGAACGCGGCCTCGATCAGGGTGCGCGGCGTGAAGTCGTCCCGCGCGGACAGCACCCGTACCGCCTGCGGCCCGCGCGGGTTCTCGCCGACCTTGTCGAAGTAGCGCGGATAGTCGGCCGCGTCGGGGCTGTCGGGGGCCCGCGGCGGTCCAGGGCCAGTTGTTCGTGTTGAACGCCCAGCCGTTCCTCGGGTTCACGACGTGCGGCATGCTGTCCAGACTGTGCAGGCCGTGCCAGTCGGTCGCCGGGTCGCTGCCGTCGAGGGGGCGCAGGTGGTCGAAGCGGTCCTCCCGCACCGGCATGAACTGCGGCATCAGGAAGGCTATGTCGCCCCGGGAGTCGGCGAAGAGCGTGTTGTTGGAACTGTTCGCCTTCAGGCCCGCCACCCGCAGGTATTCCCCGTAGGTGCTCGTCGTGGTCCGCAGGAAGCTCTGCTTGAGCGCCTCGACGGGCCTGTTCATGAGCGCGCAGGTGATCCAGGCGCCGTCCGCCTCCCGCACGACGGGGCCGTGGTGGGTGGCGTACGTGGTGAAGGTGCGCCGTTCCTGTCGGCCGTCCTCGGTGCGGTAGGTCAGGGTGATCCTCTTGGTCGTGACGGGGCGCAGTTCGCCGCCGTAGCGGTAGTGGCGGGAGCCGTCGGGCTTCGTCAGAATCGTCTCGGCGAACTCGTCGATGTTGTCGACACCGCTCGTCGTGTGCATCCAGCCGGTGTGCGCGTTGAAGCCCTGGTAGACGAAGAACTGCCCCCAGGTCGCGGCGCCGTAGACGTCGAGACCCTCACGGCTTGTCACATGTTGTTCGGAGCGGAAGAAGAAGCTGGTGTGCGGGTTGATGAGGAGCAGGGCGTGGCCGTCGCGGGTGCGGCTCGGCGCGACGGCGAAGCCGTTCGAGCCCGTCGGTTCCCGTGCGACGAGGCCGCGCTCCTCGTCGGTCATCGGCACGTCGCGGCCGGTGTAGAACGCTTCGAGCCGGCTGAGCAGCACCGATTCGATGTCGCCGCCGATGCTGCCCTCCGAGAAGCTCAGCGGCATCCACGGCTCGAACCGGTCGAGCACGCGCGGGCGTACCTCGGGGTGTGTCGCCAGGTAGTGGTTGAGCCCGTCCGCCCAGGCGCGCATCAGGTCGCGGAGCCACCCGGGGCACTTCGCGTAGTCCTTCTTCAGCGCCGCCGGGTCGAGGAACAGTCGCTGGCGCAGGTCCTGCCAGAGGGCGCTCTGCCCCTCGGCCTCGGCCAGGCGGCCCAGAGAGACGAGGTAGTTGCGCTCGATCCGGTCGAAGTCGTCCTCGGCCTGCGCGTACATCATCCCGAACACCGCGTCGGCGTCGGTCTCCCCCACGATGTGCGGGATGCCCCAGTCGTCGCGGGTGATCGTGACGCGTTCGGCATGTGAGCGTCGGCGGGCTCGTTCGGACCGTTTCCGTTCCGGTGCCGCGGCGGCGGTCCCCGGTGGCGCCACCGCGGTGGCCGCGGCCACCGCGGCTGCCGTGCCCAGCACCCGCCGTCGGCTGACTGCCGTCCTACGCGCCTGGCTCATGGGCCGCTCCGTCTCACAGACGTCCGATGGGACTCCCCCGACGGACAGTCCTATCCACGCCTTGCGCCCCTGACAAGACCGCGATCAAGCAAGGGGCGGCGCGTGAGCGGGAGGGGTTCGTCAGTCCGTGCGGCGGCTCAGTCGGCCGGGCCACCATGCCTTCGGTCCGATGTCCCGGACGAGCGCGGGGACCAGGAGCGAGCGCACGACCAGCGTGTCGAGCAGGACGCCGAACGCCACGATGAACGCGATCTGTACGAGGAACGCGAGCGGGATGACACCCAGGGCGGCGAACGTCGCGGCCAGCACGACACCGGCCGACGTGATCACCCCGCCCGTGGCGACGAGGGCCTTGAGGATGCCGTCGCGGACCCCGTGTTCCAGTGATTCCTCCCGGGCCCGGGACATCAGGAAGATGTTGTAGTCCACGCCGAGCGCGACGAGGAACACGAACCCGTACAGCGGCACCGACGCGTCGGTGCCGCCGAAGCCGAGGACGTGCTGGAAGACGAGGGAGGAAATGCCCAGCGTGGCAAGGAAGTTGAGGGCGACGGTCGCGACCAGGAGCAACGGCATGAGCACGGAGCGGAGCAGTCCGACGAGGATGACCAGGATGATGAGCAGGACGACGGGGACGATCAGCGCGCGGTCGCGTTCCGCGGTGTGCTGGGTGTCGTACTGCTGCGCCGTGTAGCCGCCGACCAGAGCGTCGGCCCCGTCCACGCCGTGCAGGGCGGAGCGCAGCCGGGAGATGGTCGCCTTCGCCGCGTCGCTGTCGGCGGGGTCCTTCAGCGTGACGTCGATCCGGACCTTGCCGTCCACGACGCGGGCGGGGCCGCCGGGCCGTCCCTGGGCGCCGAGGGCCGCCGCGTCGGCCACGCCCCCGGTCGCCTCGGCCCGCGCGGTGACCTCCCGGGCGTGGCCCGCCTCGGCGATCACCACGGCCGGGTTGCCCGAGCCGCCGGGGAAGTGCGCGGCCAGCGTCTGCTGCGCGGAGACCGACGGAGCGTCGTTGACGAAGATCTCGTCGAGCGGTACGCCCTTGGAGTCCAGTCCGGGGGCGAAGGCCGCGCAGACGAGCAGCCCGCCGAGGGCCACCGCCCAGATCGTGCGCGGCGCCTTCCGCACGGCGTGTGCGACGCGGGCCCACACGCCGTGGCCGCCGCCCGCCGCGTCGGCCGGGCGCGGACGCGCGGGCCAGTACGCGGCGTTGCCCAGCAGCACCAGTACGGCGGGCAGGAAGGTGAGGGTGCTCAGGACGGCGCAGACGATGCCGATGGCGCCGACCGGGCCGAGGGCGCGGTTGTTGGTGAGGTCGCTGAGCAGGAGGGCGAGCAGGCCGAGGGCGACGGTCGCGGCGCTGGCGACGATCGCTCCGGTCGACCGGCGCAGCGCGGCCCGCATCGCGGCGAACCGGTCGTCGCGCCCGGCGAGTTCCTCGCGGTAGCGGGCGGTCAGCAGCAGGGCGTAGTCGGTGGCCGCGCCGATCACGAGGATGGAGAGGATGCCCTGCACCTGTCCGTCGACGCGGACGACGTCGTGGTCGGCGAGGACGTAGACGACGGCGCAGGCGACGCCGAGGGCGAACACCGCTCCGAGGATGATCACGAAGGGCAGCAGGACGCTGCGGTAGACCAGCAGCAGAATCACCAGGACCGTGACGAGGGCGACCAGGAGCAGCAGTCCGTCGATGCCCGCGAAGGCGCCTGAGAGGTCGGCCTGGCTCGCCGCCGGTCCCGCGACGGCGACCGTGGTGCCCTTGGTCTGTGCCGCCGCCCGCTCGATCCGGTCGAGGGTGGGCGAGAGGTCGTCGCCGAGGTCGGGTCGGAGCTGCACGATGCCCTGAAGCGCCTTGCCGTCCTTGGAGGGCACGGCGGGAGACGTCTTGCCGACGACCCCGGGTGTCCCGCGCAGCCCGGCCAGCGCCCGGGTGGCCTGCTCGCGCTGGTCCGCGCCGACGCGGCCGTCGTCGTCGGCGGTCCATACGACGATCGCCGGGAGGGTCTCGTCCTCCTGGAAGGCGCGTTGCGCGTCGATCACGCGGGTCGACTCGGCGTTGCGCGGCAGGAACGCCGCCTGGTCGTTGGTCGCGACCTCGCCGAGCCGCCCGGCGTAGGGCCCCAGCGTGGCGCCGACGGCGAGCCAGACGATCAGCAGGACGAGGGGCACGAGCCAGCGTGTACCTCGCGTGGTGCGGGACATGGGTCTCCCAGGGCAGGCGGCATGGACAAACAAACTCAATCCAAAAGTATCTTAATGATTGAGTTAAATGGAGCCGCCTCTCCGTTCCTTCCGGTCGCCGCGTCCGCTCCGGCTACCGGGCCGGCGGCCCGTTCGTCTCGCCGAGTTCCTCGTTCAGGTCACCCAGAAACCTGAGCACGACGGCCAGTTCGGGCGCGTCGTAACGGCCGCGGACCCGGTCGGCGGCCTCCGCGAGAGGCCCGAAGTACCGTCTGGCCTGCGCACGCGCGCCCGGCACGTAGTGCAGGTGAACGACTCTTCTGTCCGTGCTCTCGCGGACGCGGTTGATGTGGCCCGCCCGCTCCAGCCGGTCCACACACGCGCTCACGGCGCCCGAGGTGAGACCCAGGCGGCGGCGGAGCGCGCTCGGAGTGAGCGGCACCTCGGAATCCAGGATGGCGGCGAGCGCCTGCACGTCGGTGGGGTGCAGGTCCTGCCCGGCGGCGAAGCCGTGGACCAGGCGGTTCAGTTCGCCGTTGAGGCGGCGTAGCTGTACGGCGAGTGCCTGCAGATCGGGGTGGGGATCCGCGGTCGTCCTGTCTGGTTCACGACTGTCCACCCGGACACCCTATCGACGCTCCTGCGGCTGCCCCGGATCACCGTCACCGGTCTCCGACTCCACGCTGACGAGGTAGTCGAAGGTGCCGGTGATGGTGAGCAGCCGGTCGAGGCGCGGGGGGCGTTCGATGATGTGCAGGGTTCCCCCGGCGCCGTCGAGTCTGCGGCGCAGCCCGAGGAGGACGGCCAGGCCCATGGAGTCGACGCCGCTCAGGCCGGAACAGTCCAGACGCACGACGCGGGCGGCGGGGTGGTCGGCCAGCGCCCGGTCGGTGCGCTCGGTGAACAGCCCGCTGGTGTCGTAGTCGAGGGGCCCCTCGACGTGCAGCGTGAGCGCGCCGTCGTCGGCGGCGGAGACGGTGAGGTCCAAAGCGGCGTAGGTGCTCATACGGGCCGTCCGGGTCCGGGAACGGTCAGGGTCGTGCGGGCCGCGGTCAGGATGGCCTCGGCGCGCGGGAAATCGGTCAACTGGCGCAAAAGCGAGTCGAGTGCGGGCAGCAGGGCCGCCGGAGGCACGCCCCGGGCGCCGAGGATGCCGGCGGTCCAGGTGACGAATGTGGTGAACAAGTCGGCGTCGTCGACGTAGAGCGCGGTGCCCAGGTAGGTGACGATGTGGTCGATGTCCTCGGCGGTGCGCTCCCGTTGGGAGGAGCTGTAGCGGCGCATCGGCGCGAAGGCTTCCTCCACGTCGGCGAGCGTCTGTTTGACCAGGCGCCGCTTCGTCTTTCCGACAAGGGTGTACTCCTGGTCGGAGAGGTGCGGCAGGTCGAGGTCCGGCAGGCGGGCCGCTTCGACGGTGGGCCGCTCGAGGCCCTGGACGAGCAGGGTGTGGGCGCCGACGGCGTCCGGGGCCCAGGCCGCCCGCATCCGACGGGCGTAGCGGCCGTCGGGGCCGAACGCGGCGCCGCCCGCCATGACGGGCGTACCGGTGGTCCGGCAGGCGCTGATCGCCGTGTGGGCGGCGGGCAGCCGGGCCGGGATCGAGGACGACAGCAGTACGGCGTCGCAGGCGCGCCGGTGGAGATGGGCTATGAGGTGCTCGGTGGGGACCTGGGCGCCCAGGTGATCGACGGTCCAGCCCCGCAGGCGCAGGACTTCGGTCACCAGGCGGGCGGGCAGGGCGTGCCATTCGCCGTCCACGCACGCCACGGTCACCCGGCCGAGCCGCTGTCCGGGCAGCGCGGACGCGGCCGTGTCGGCGACGGCGGAGACACAGCGCTCGTTGGTCGCGGTCGCCGCGTGCTCCTGCGCGACCGAGATCCTGTCGGCCGCCCATTCGGTGCCGACACGTTCCTGCACGGGGGCGATCAGGTCGAGCAGCACCCGTTCGGCGGCGATCGGGACCTGAACGGACGCGTCCGCGCGTACGGCGTCGCGGACCAGCGCGACCGCGCCCGCCCCGTCGCAGTCGATCAAGGCTCGCCACAGCAGCTCGCGCAGTTCGCCGTAGGCCGGCGCCGCCGGGGTGCCCAGGGCCGTCTCTCCTGTCGTCATGCTGTGAACCTGCCCCGAGTATGTCCGTCCACCGCGGTGAGGTGGTTGTTGCGCGGTGCGGTGATGGCCAGCAGGGCCATGTCGTCGTGCGGACCGCCGTCGATCCACTGCGAGGCGACCATCTGTACGTACTCGGTGACCGCCTCGGCCGGCAGACCGGCACACCTGGCCAGGGTCTCCCGCAGCCGCTGCTCACCGAACATGGTGTCGCCGAGCGGTCCGCCGTGCGCCTCGGTGATGCCGTCGGAGTAGAGGAGGCACGTCTCCCCCGGCTCCAGCTCCACGCTCGCGGTGGTGACCTTGAGCATGTTCGTGGGCAGGGCGCCGATGAGCATGCCGTGGGTGTCCGCCTCCTCGACCCGCCCGTCGTTGCGCACGATGAGCGGCGTGGGGTGCCCCGCGCTCGACACCCGCAGCCGCACCCGGCTGCCCGCGCGCCGTACGGAGGCCAGGGCGAGGGTGGCGAACCGGGTGTGGTGCGAGGTGAGCAGCGCGTTGTTCAGCAGCGTCAGCACCCGGTGGTGATCGGCGGCGAACGGGAGCAGCGCCTCCAGCGTGTTGCGGATCTTTCCCGTGAGCACGGCGGCCTCCAGTCCCTTGCCGCACACGTCACCCAGGACCGCGAAGGTCTCCGCCTCGTCGCTGTCGGCCGGGTAGACGTCGTAGAAGTCACCGCCGACCCGTTCGCTGGCGGCGGCCGCGCGGTAGCGGCCGGAGAAGTCGATGCCGCGTACGCCTTGCAGCACCGGCGGCAGCAGCTCCCGCATCAGCACCTCGGTGATGTGGGTCTGTTCCGCGTATATCCGGGCCGCCGACAGGGCCGCGCCGGCGCGGGCGGCGAAGAGCCGGGCGAAGGCCTCCTCGCCGTCGGTGAACGCCGCTTCCCGGCTGCGGCGCATCAGCACGATGGCCCCGGCGGGCAGGCCGTGTCCCGGCAGGGGGACCACCACGACCGAGCCGATCCGGCCGCCTTCGGCCGTGAGACCGGGCGGGATCGCCCACTGCGGCACCTGGTCGGGGTCGATCCAGCGCGAGGGGACCGGCGGGAAGCCGAGCAACGCCTCGGACAGGCCCGGCAGTTCACCGGGATCGAGTGCCATCTGCTCCTGGGTCAGGGAACCGTCGGCGGTGCAGCGGGTGACGGGGTACGTGCGCCCGGAGCGGACGCCGACGATGAGCGCCGCGTCCGCGAGATGCTTTGCGGCCATGCGGGCGGTCACTTCCATGCACCGCTCCGCGTTCAGCGAGGCCAGCAGCTCGCTGGAGACCTCCTGGAGCACCCGTGAACGGATCCGCTCACTTTCGAGCTGGTCACGGGCGCATCGCAGGTCGCCGTCGTCGACCAGCCACCAGGACACCGCGCCGTCGGCCCCGCGGCTGGGGAAGGCGTCCACCGTCCGCTCGTTCACCCGGCCGCGGGCCGCGGGCAGCAGCCCCGGCCCCTCGGTCCTGAGCACCCGGGCGTGCGCCTCGGCCAGCCAGCCGGGAGCCGTCTCCGACAGCAGCGCGCCGGACCTGAGCCCTCGGAGGAGTTCCTCCGCTTCGTCGTTGCAGGACAGGACACGGCCGGCCTTGTCCACCGTGACCGTCGGGTACGAGTCACGCGGGACGGCGGCGGTGTCCACCTCCACGTGTCGGGACCTCAGGACGTCGACCGGCTTTCGGAAAGACCGGCCCGCCGAGGTTCCGGAACGGTATGACGCATAACAGTTTCCATAGGGCAACAGTTGCACGCCCGGGGGTGCCCCGGCAACCATGACCGTTCCTCCGCGCGACCGGCCGACAGACCCGGGTACCGCGAAGCGCGGACCTCATGCCTCGCTTTTGCGACCGAACCAGTCCAGGCACACCACGAGCGCGTCGTCGTCGGCGACGGCGTTCAGGTGCGCGGCCAGTTCCCGCAGGATCGCCCGGGGCACCGCCGACGCGGGCAGGAGGCTCGCGGCCTGGATCGCGCGCGCGAGCATGCGCTCGCCGTACTCCTCACCCGTCTCGGAGAGGGCGGCGTAGACACCGTCGCTGACGAACAGCAGTCGGTCACCCGGTCGCACATCGAACTCCTGCGCGACGTAATCGGTCTCCTCGAACATGCCGAGCGGCAGTTGGGCCTCGAAGGGGACGTGGTCCACGGTCCTGTCGCGCTGCCGCCAGAGCTGCGGCGAACCGGCGTCCACCACCTCCACCCGCCCCGTCCCCAGCTCGAAGGAGAGCAGCAGCGTCGAGACGTACTCCTCACCACGGTGCTGCGCGTAGAGCGCCTGGTCGGCGAGGGCCGCCTGGTCGGCGATGCCGAGGCCGGCCCTGCGGGCGTTGCGCAGCGCGTTGACGGCGAGGTTGGTCAGGAGTGCGGCCCCGATCCCCTCCCCCATGCCGTTCGTGATCGTCAGGGTGAGGGTGTCGTCGGTCACGGCCCAGTCGAAGTTGTCGCCATGGATGGCGTACGCGGGTTCGAGCTGGGCGCCGATCGCGTATTCGGTACGGGTGGAGGAGCGCCCCGGCAGCAATTGCCACTGCATCTCGGCGGCCAGGGTGAGACGACTGGCCCGGCGCGCCTGGAGATAGACGTCGGTGTCCCGGTCGGCGACGACGATCTCACGGCCCAGGATCTCCGCGAGGGCGCTCAACTCCTCGACCTCCTCGCGCGTGCATCTTCGTTCCGGTACGCGCACCACGAGAATGCCGAGTCTGTCGCCGCGGACGGTCACCGGCAGGAAGACGTCCACCGCTCCCCCGCCGCTCACGGCGTGCCGGTAGGGGTCCTGACTGTCGAAGGCGCGACCGGCCGGGCTGTCGTGGACGGGCAGCGGCTCGGCGGTGTGGGGCAGATCCGTCACCGGTTGAAGGACGGTGAGAGCGTAGTCGGCCAGCAGCAGGTCGACGCTCAGGGCGTCGTAGTGCTCCTTCAGTGCGGCGCGCGCCGCCTCCAGCAGCCCGAAGGGCTCAGCGGTGCGGACAGCACGCTCCACGGCCAGAAAGTTCTTCACAGCAGCCATCTCCAACACATCGGGCCGCCTGCCGAGGGGGAGACGAGAACGGGCGTCCTGCGCCACCGCATCACGCACCGCGCCTACGAGCCGGGCGGGAACGCACAGCACGAAAAAAGTTGCCATGCGGCAACTGTTGTAGAAGTGTATCCCGCGCGTGACCGCTCAGCGGCGTCGCGCCGGTCAGGCGATGGCCTCCGAGGAGCCGTCCTCCTCGCCGTCGGCGCCGCCCGGCGCGATGTGCGCCGCGGCAGCGTCCTGGAACCGCTCCAGACCTTCGGCGAGCGTGCGCAGATGGGCGGGTGACATGCTCCGCAGAACCGCCTCGATCTCCCGGGCCCGGGATGCGCGGAAATCGTCGAGGACCGCCGAGCCACGACGGCTCAGCCGCAGATCGACCTCCCGGCGACTGGTGGGGCTCGCCATCCGCTCCACCAGGCCGGCCGCCTCCAGCCGGTCGCACAGGCGGCTCACGGAGGACGGGCGCGAGCCGAGCGCCTCACCGAGAGTCCTCTGGTTGACCCGCTGCTGATCCTCGATCACCGTCAGCGCCCGGAACTGCGAGAGCGGCAGCGGCCCCGCGGGCGCGGCCTCCTGGCCACGGCCCCACAGGACCTCCAGCAGCTCCGACACGTGGCAGGCGACGTGGGCCACTTGGTCAGCACTGCGGAAGGGCAGACTCCGGGACATCCCAGCACCCTCCCGTTCCGAAAGTGAGGTCGACAGAGCACGAGCCTACCGCCGTCGCCGGGTCCGGGTCAGCCGATGCGGCGTTGTCCCGCCGGCCCCACACCTACCGGCCCTCGCGTTCCGAGACGTCCGCGAGGGAGTGGTCGGCGAGACCACCCTCCCCCAGCGGGCCCGACTGCCGCGATGGCGCCCCCGCCGCCCGACGCGCGTAGTGGGCCCGGGCACGGCTCGTGATGACGGGCGCCAGCAGCCCCCGCCCCGCCTGTGCCCAGCGCACCCAGGCCGGTACGTAGACGGCGGTACGGCGGTGCTCCACGGCCCGGGCGAGGCGGGCGGCGACCGGGCCCACCGGCATGACGCGGCGGGCCGGGGGCGGCAGCATGGCGCGCAGGTCCCGCAGCGCCGGATGGTCGTCCGCGTCGTGGATCATGTCGGTGTCGACCCAGTTGAGGTAGGCGACGCCGACCGCCACGCCGTCCTGGGCGGTCTCGGCGCGCAGCGCGTGGGCGAACGCCTCCGCCCCCGCTTTGGAGGCGCAGTACGCGCTCATCATCGGTACGGCTCCGACGGCCGCCAGAGAGGCGATCTGCAAGTAGTAGCCCCGGGTGTGGGTCAGGTCCTCCAGGAAGGTCCGCGCGGTGAACGCGCTGCCCGTGAGGTTGACGTCGATGACGCGCTGCCACGACCGCGGGTCGGCCGTGCGCAGGGGGCCCGCCTCCGCGATGCCCGCGTTGGCGACGACGACGGACGGCCGTCCGAGGCGGGTGCGCACGGTGTGGGCCGCCGCCCGGAGCGCCTCGGCGTCACTCACGTCCGTCGCGAGGGCGATGGCCGGGGTGGGCAGGGACGCCGCCACGCTTTCGAGGCCCGCCTTCTCGTGGCCCAGCAGGGCGATCCGCGCACCGCGCCCGGCCAGTTCCCCTGCCAGGGCCGCCCCCAGGCCCCGCGCCGCTCCGGTCACCACGACCGTACGGCCGCTCAGAGGACTGTCGTGCATGCCTGTTCGCCCTTCGTCGGCGCCTCGGACGGCCCGGGGACCGGTGTCGTCACGGATTCTTGCGGCCGGTGCGGTCGCGACGGGCCAGCATGCGCTGCGCCGCGGCCAGCGGGGCCGGCGCCCGGCGGCGCAGGGCGGCGCGTGCCGCGTTGGCTCCGGGGGCGCCGTGCACGCCGCCGCCGGGGTGGGCGGCCGCGGAGGCGAGGAACAGGCCGGGGACGGGGGTCTCGGCGCGGCCGGTGCCCGGCGTGGGCCGGAAGATCAGTTGCTGATGCATGGAGGCGGTGCCGCCGTTGATGGCACCGCCGTGCAGGTTGCGGTCGAGCGTCTGCAGGGTGGTCGGGGCCAGGACGCGGCGGGCGCGGATCAGGGAGCGGAAGCCGGGGGCGAAGCGCTCCACCTGCTGTTCGACGCGGTCCGCCATGGCTTCTTGTTCCCGCTGGTCCCAGGCGCCGGTGAGGTTGTCGTCGCCCGCGTCGCCCCGGATGCGCTGCGGCACGTGCGTGTAGGCCCAGGCCGACTCGGTGCCGACGGGTGAGCGGGAGGCGTCGGAGGTGGTCATCTGCCCGAACAGCAGGAAGGGCCGGTCGGGTACCTGGCCCATGGCGTTCTGCGCGGCGAACCGGGTGAGTTCGTCGACCCCGTCGGCGAGGTGGACGGTGCCCGCGTGCGCGGCCTCCTCCGCCCGCCAGGGCACGCGCCCGTCGAGCGCCCAGTCCACCTTGAAGGTGCTGAAGTCCCACTGGAAGCGGCGCAGGTCGTCCATGACCTGGGCGGGCAGGTGCTCGGGGGCGACGAGACCTCCGTACAGCGCGGGTGCGGAGACGTCCGCGAGGACGGCGCGTGCCGCCGGTACGGTCTCGCCGTCGGCGGTGCGTACGGCGACGGCCCGTCCGCCGCGTACGACGACCTCGTCCACCCGGCGACCGCACTGGACGTTCGCCCCGCGCGTCTCGAGCCGCGCGACCAGGGCCCGGACGAGTTCACCGGCCCCGCCGACGGGCACGGGGAAACCGTAGGTCTGCCCGAGCATCGACATCAGCCAGCCGAACCCGCCGCTGCCCGCCGCCTCGGGGGCGAGGTCGGCGTGGAGCGCGTTGCCCGCGATCAGGAGCCGGCCGCCCTCGCCGACGAACTCCTCCTCACCCAGGCGGCGGGCCGGGAGCACGAGGGAGCGGGCCAGGCGCAGTCCGCCGCCGGTCCGCAGCCGGTAGGCGAGGCGGGCGCCGGAGCGGATGGGCGGGAACGGGGTGAACAGCGCCTCCAGGATGTCGGGGCGCACGTCCTCCCACACGTCGTGCAGGCGGCGCCAGGCGTCGCCGTCCCCGGCCGCGAAGCGGTCGAGCGAACCGGCCGTGACGTCGACCCTCCGGTTCAGGACGGCGCAGCGGCCGTCGGTGAGGGGGTGGGCCAGCACGCTGGGCGCGTGGCTCCACCGGAGGCCGTGTTCGTGCAGCCGCAGTTGGCGCAGGACGGGCGAGGCCGCGGCGAGCGGGTAGAAGGAGCTGAAGAGGTCGTTGACGAAGTCGGGGTCGACCTCGCGGTCGTGGCGCACCGCGCCGCCGGGTTCCGGCTGTTCCTCCAGCACGGTCACGCTCCAGCCCGCGTCGGCCAGCAGGTTGGCCGCCACCAGGCCGTTGGGACCGGCGCCGATGACTACGGCGTCAGGCATGGGCCTCTCCGCTCCCGCCGAAGCGTGCGCCCGTCCTCGGGTGCCCCGAGTGGTCCGGGTCGGCCTGTTCGGCCGCGCATACCCGGGCGAGGCGGGCGAGCATCGGGCGGTGCCGCAGTTGGATCACGGCCTCCACGCCGAAGTTGTGCAGGGCTCCGGCCGCGCCGTGCAGCGGATGCTCGTCGACCGTCACGAGGGTGTTCTCGCCCCACGGCCGTAGCTGCAAGGAGATCCGCGCGGTGCCCAGGGGCCCGGCCTTCGCCTCCAGTTCCAGCAGGGTGCCCTCTTCGCGGTGGCGGACGACCGTCTCGTTGGTGAGCGTCAGCGGGCCGAGCCGCACCTCGTACTCGAGGGCGGCTCCGACCTCGGGCCACTGCCCGCGCACCGGATGGGACGAGGAGGTGCCCACCACCCAGTCCGCGTACCGGCTGCCGTCCGCGAGGACGGCCCACACCGCCGCGGGACTCGCCTCGACCACTCGATGACGCCGCGCCATTGCTTCCTCCCGCGTTGGTGTGGACGGTCTGCTTCCGCCGTCGTTCCCCCGCCGAGTGCCCCGACTCCCCGCGCCTCAACATCATGATCCGGCGGGCGGCGCCCTGGTCACATCCCAGTAAGGCACGACCTGATCACGGCCGCACATCGCCGCGGGCGTGGGGGCGAGGGCCGGTTCTCAGTCGGGCCATACGCCGGTGAGCCGCTTGGTGGTGCGTGCGCCGCCCCGCTCGACGGCGGCCCGTACCACGGCGAAGATGGCGCCTTGCAGTGCGGCGGCCAGCAGGATCTCGCGCCAGTGGCGCTGCTCGTCGGTGGCGTCGGGGGCGTCCTCCTCGTGCCCGAGCCGCTTCCAGACCTGATCGAAGACGGTGCCCGCCACCGCGCCCGCCGCCATGCCGAGGCCGATGCCGAACGGCTTGTAGGCGATCTTGACCATATTCATGCTGCCTCCGTTTCCCTGACGCTCATACTGCGGCCGGACGACGCGGGCGGCACCTCCGCCGGGCCGTCCGGCCCGCCCCCACCGCGTGCCCAGGCCCGGGTGGTTGACACCGGGTCCGGGGGCGAGCTGCGGGTCGTACGCAGGTCAGTGCGCGAGTTCCTCGCGGTAGTGGTCGTCGATCCGCGCGCGGTATCCGGGGTCGGTGACCCGCATGTCTCTGTCGAAGCGCGGGGCGTCCTTGATGCGGTCCCGGTCGCGGGCGACGTGGACGGTCCGGTTCGCCGCGTCGACGCGTGCGATGACCCAGCGAGGGAGCACCACCTTCTTGCTGAGCAGCGGCCCGCCCGTGTCGACGACGAGGTGGTGCGGGCCCACCTCCTCGGAGTGCGCGTCGACGGTGCCGGCCGAGCCGTCGCTCGCCTCGACCGCGTAGCCGACGAGCTCCAGGGGCGCGGGGTCGTTCATCGGTCTGATCCTCTCCACCGCGGGCGGTGCCGCGGTCGTGTGCCGGAAGCGTCTTGGATCGGCTCCGTGTGCACTCCCCCATGTCCGCGTCGGCCGCGCCGAAACGTCGCTCGGGGGGTGACAACGGCGCGCCGCCGTACGCGAGTTGGCGCAGGAATGGATATGTCGTGAACGGGTACGTTGCACCATCTTCACATCGCCGTATCGATGAGGACGGGTACCTGGGGCAGTCGGACAGGGACGCTGCGGGGAGGACGCCGCCGATGCTGACTGTCGCTCTACTCCTGCTGCCCGCCATGGGGCTGCTCCTGATCTGCATGGACCGTATCGAGGACAGACTGACCGGCACCGCGCGACCGTCCGCCGGCCGACACCGCGTCCGCCACCTGCGCCTGGTCCACGGACACGGCGGGACGCACCGCAGGCGAACGCCGGTCTCGGGCCGCCGACACGGCGAGGCGGCCTGAGACCAGCCGGAGTCGGCCGCGAGCGGCGGGGGTTACTCGGTACCGAGCGCCGTACGCAGGGTGGCGACGGCCTGGCGGATGGCGGCTTCGGCGGCGTGCGTCCCGCGCAGGGCGTTGAGCATCACGAAGTCGTGGATGACGCCCTGGTAGCGCACGGCGGTGACGGCTACACCGGCCTGGCGGAGCTTGTTCGCGTACGCCTCGCCCTCGTCGCGCAGCACGTCGGCCTCGCCGGTGACGACGAGCGCCGGGGGCAGGTCCCGCAGTTGTTCGACGGTGGCGCGCAGGGGTGATGCGGTGATCTCGGCACGCTGCTTCTCGTCGGTCGTGTACTGGTCCCAGAACCACTGCATGCCGTCGCGGCGCAGGAAGTAGCCCTCGGCGAACTGGTGGTAGGACGGGGTGTCGAAGGCCGCGTCGGTGACGGGGTAGAACAGCACCTGCTGCACCAGGGGGACATCGCCGCGCTCCTTGGCCATCAGGGTCAGCGCGGCGGACATGTTGCCACCGACCGAGTCACCGGCCACCGCGATCCGCGTGGCGTCCAGGCCGTTGTCCGCGCCCTCCCGGACGACCCACTGCGCCACGGTGTAGATCTGCTCGATGGCGACCGGGTAGCGGGCCTCGGGCGAGAGGTCGTACTCGGGGAAGACGACGGCCGCCCGCGCCCCGACGGCCAGTTCGCGCACCAGGCGGTCGTGCGTGTGCGCGTTGCCGAACACCCAGCCCGCGCCGTGCACGTAGACGATCACCGGCAGGGTCGCGTCGGCGTCCACGGGGCGGACGAGGCGCACCCGGACCGAGCCGGTGGGGCCGCCCTGCACGGTGATCCACTCCTCGGCGATCTCCGGCTTGTCGATCTCGCCGGACTGCACCTCGTCGACGGCCTTGCGGCCCTCGACGGGGCCGAGATCGAAGAGGTAGGGCGGGTTGGCCGTGGCCTCGACGAAGGCGGCGGCGGCCGGTTCCAGTACGGGGGGTGTGACGGACTCGGACATGGGGCGCTCCTCATGGTCAGGTCGGCGACCGGGCTGACCGGCCGTCGGGGACGACATGAAAGGTACCTCGCGATTAAGTCGCGCACAACTTAATAGAGCCGTATACAATCGTGGACGCATGAACTGTTAGAATGGAGCCGCCACCGCCTCGACGTTAGGACCGCAGCCGTGGACCACGCCGCAGATCAGGGCTCCCTGCTCCTCCAGGACCAGTTGTGCTTCGCCCTGTACGCTGCCTCGCGGTCGGTCACCGCGCGGTACCGCCCACTGCTCGACGAGCTGGAGCTGACCTATCCGCAGTACCTGGTCATGCTCGTACTGTGGGACCAACGGTCGGCCTCCGTGCGGGAGTTGGGCGCCGCACTGCAACTCGAGTCCAGCACACTCTCGCCGCTGCTCAAGCGCCTGGAGGCGGGCGGTCTGATCCACCGTCAGCGGCGCGCGGACGACGAACGCTCCGTGACCGTCAGCCTCAGCGAAGCCGGTGCGCGGCTCCAGGAGAAGGCCCGCGCCGTCCCCCTGGCCATCGGCGGGGCCATGGGGCTGACGCCCGAGCAGGACGCCACCGCGAAACACCTGCTCCGACTGCTCACCGCGAACGTCACCCGCACCTGACGCCACCCGCGTCCCGCGCCCACCCGACGCCCCACGCGGGCGCGTACTTTCGGGGCGAAGTCCACTGCGCGCCCCTGGTGTGCGTCGATATGATGCGTACGGTCGCACATCCCCTCCGGTGAGGTTTTTGTGCGGGCAGGACCGACGGGGGTGTGCTGTGCAGTCACCGGCCGATCCCTGGCTCGCGCTGACGGACACCGACGGCGGCACCGTCGGCTGGCAGTTCCGGCAGCCCGGCCTCGCCCCGCGGGCCGTCCCGTTCGGCCTGGTCGCGGTGGTGGCCACGGTCAGTGTGCTGGTGCCCGACGGCGGCGTGGAGTCCTGGCCGATGTACCTGTCGAGCGTCGCACTGCTGTGCGCGTGCGCAGGAGCCTTTCTTCTGCCGTGGTGGCGGATGCCCGCGTGGACCCCGCTCCTGGTGCCGCTGCTCTACGCCGGGTCCGTGCTGGAGCTGATCCTGGCCTCGGGCGTGGCCTCCGGTGTGGGCCTCGTGCTGCTGGTGCCGCTGATCTGGTCGGTGCTGTTCCACCGGCCGTGGGAGTCGGCGTGCGTGGTGGTGACGGTGGTGGCCGTCCAGACGGCGTCGTCGGCCGTCCAGGGGGCGCCGGGCGGTGTGATCGGCAGGCGCGTGGTGCTGTGGAGCGCCCTCAGCGTGCTGATCGCGGTGGCCGCGCACGGGCTGCGGGCCCGGGTGCGGGGCTCGTCGGCCGCCAACGCGGCGCTCCAGGCGGAGGTGCGCGAACTCTCCCTGGCCCGGGAGCGGGACCGGATCGCCGCCGATCTCCGGGAGAGCGTGGTACGCAGGATCTTCGACGCCGGGCTGAATCTGCACAGCACGGCCGCGATGATCGGCGAAGGCCCCGCGCACACCAGGCTGATGCGGGGCGTCGCCGAACTCGACGGGGTGATCCAGGCGCTGCGGGAGAGCGTCTTCGACCTCGGCGACGGTGCCGAGCGCTCCGATCCCGAGGAGCACTGACACCGGCCCACGGGTGCGAGGACAGGCTCTCAGTGCTTGAGCTGCCCCTCCAGCCACTCCAGGACCTCGGGGGTCACGGGGTCGGTGATGTCGGCGTACTCCTCGTGCTTCTTCAGGAACTTCGCCACGTAGGGGCAGACCGGCACGATCCGTCGGCCCGTGCGGCGCACGTCGTCCAAAGCCTCCCGCACGAGGATCGAGGCAAGGCCCTGTCCGGCGTAGGCGTCGTCGATCTCGGTGTGGAAGAAGACGCGCCGGTCGTCCCGGTCGCGGTACGCGGTGAAGCCCGCGGTGGCGCCGCCGACCTGGATCGCGTAGCGGTGCCGGGCGTCGAGGTGTTCGACGGTGGGCGGGGCGGCGGGCTGGGTCATGGCGGGCCTCTCGGAGCCGGGGGCGCTTCGCGCGCGGGGTGACGGGAGCGTGCGAGACAGAGCGTACTTCGCCGCATTACGCAGGTCAGAGGCGCGGTCCGGCACCGAACGGGCCGGGACGCCCGTGTTTCGGCATACCTGAGGTGTCCCGTGGCACGCTGACCCTTCGGGTCCGTGATCGTCGAGGAGGTTTGCCACGTGGCGCAGCAACAACCGGCGGAGACCGCCGGCGCCCCGGATGTCCGTGTCGAGGAGAACCGGCTGCGCAAGGACCTCGGGTTCTGGGGTCTGACCGCGATCGGCTTCTCCAACATCCTCGGCTCGGGCTGGCTGTTCGCCGCCCTGTACGCCGCTCAGACCGCGGGCCCCGCCGCTCTCCTGTCCTGGATCGCGGCCGGTCTGCTCTGCGCGCTGGTGGCCCTGGTCATGGTCGAACTCGGCGCCACCAGGCCCGAGGGCGGCGGCACGGTGCGCTGGCCGCTGTACGCCAACGGACGGCTGGTCGGCACGCTCGTCGGCTGGTCCGTCCTCCTCTCCGTGGGCGGCACCGCGGCCGAGATCAGCGCGATCATGCAGTACGCGGCCCACTACGTGCCCGGCCTGTACGACGGCGGCAGCCTCACCGCGTCGGGCCTGGGCGTCGCCGCCGCGCTGAGCGTGCTGCTCACCGTGCTGAACTGGTTCGCGGTGCGGCTGTTCGCGCGCGTCAACAACCTGGTGTCGGTCTTCAAGGTCGTCGTCCCCGTGCTGACGGTCGTCGCCCTGTTCCTGTCCGGCACCCACGCGGGCCGCCTCACGGACCACGGCGGCTTCGCCCCGTACGGGTACGCCGCCTGCCTCACGGCGCTGGCGGGCGGCGGCATCGTGTACTCCGTGAACGGGTTCCAGGCCCCTCTGGACTTCTCCGGCGAGGCCCGCAATCCGCGCCGCAACGTACCCGCCGCCGTCCTCACCGGCATCGGCCTCGCGGTCCTCGTCTACCTCGGGCTGCAACTCGCCTTCCTCTACACCGTGCCCGACTCCCTGCTCGCGCACGGCTGGCAGGGCGTCAACTTCGACTCGCCCTTCGGCCAGCTCGCCCTCGTCCTCAACCTGCACTGGCTGGCCACCCTGCTCTACGCCGACGCGGTGGTCTCCCCCGGCGGCTCCGCCTACGTGGGGGTCGCGATCGACGCCCGCCACACCTACGCCCTGGCGAAGAACGGCCTGCTGCCCCGCTTCTTCATGCGCATCGACCCCCGCTCCGGGATCGCCCGCCGCGCCCTGGTGCTCAACCTCGCGGTCATCATCGTGTTCATGCTGCCGTTCGGCGGCTGGCAGGACATCGTGAGCGTGATGGGCGACATGTATCTGCTCATCTACGCGGCCTCGGCGGTGGCCGTCGCGTCCTTCCGGGCACATGACCGCGAGCGTGGCCTGCCGCTCGCGGAGGGACACATGCCGGGGGTGCGCTGGATCGCGCCGGTCAGCTTCGCCGTGGCGAGCGAGTTCGTCTACTGGTCGGGCTGGGACGATCTGCGGCTCGCCCTGCCGCTCGTCCTTGTCGGCGTCCCGCTGTTCCTGCTGCAACGACGCGGCACGACAGGCGTCTCCCCCTCCGACGAACTGCGCCAGGGCGCCTGGCTCGTGTTCCATCTGGCCGCGCTGACGCTGTTGTCGTGGCTCGGCACGTTCGGCGGCTCCGGGCGTCTGCCGGCACCGTACGACTCGCTCGTGGTCGGCGTCGTGGCGTTCGCGGTCTTCGGATGGGCGGTCCGCTCGGGCGTCGCCCACCTGCGCACGAACCCGGCGCACTGAGAGAGCCCGGCCCCGGCGGGGTCGCCGACGGGACCGGGCGAGGTGGGCGCGGCCGTGTGTGGGGCCGCGCCCACCGTGGGTCGGGGGCGGTCAGAACTCGAAGACGGCCCCGGATCCCGCGTTCTTCACGCACTCGTTGGCGAACGTGCGCTCATAGGTGACGCGTTCGCCTCGCCAGACGCCCTGAGCGGTGACGGTGACAGGGTCGTACTTGTGCGTACAGACAGTTCCCTCGGTGTCCTCCGCGATCGTCACCTGGTCGAAGTCGCCGCCCGCCGCGGCGAGTTCGGCGCAGGCGCGGGCGGCGTCCGGGTGGGTTCCCGACGGCCTGGGGGCGCAGGTCAGGGTGACAGCGCGGTCGGGGGCCGCGCTCGCCGCCGAGTCGCCGTGAGCGACCGTCAGGACGAGGGCGGACGGGGCGTACAGGGAGGCCGTGGACGGGACGGTGGCCGGGAGCGCGGTACCGCTGAGCGGTCCGAACAGGGCGATGGCCGCCAGGGGGACCGCTGTGGCCAGGCGCGCGGTGATCGGCATGGTGTGCATCCTTCCGCTTCGGTGGGAGTGCCGGGTTCGGCAGGCGCGAGTCTGCTGAGTCGACCCCGGAAACACCCAATCCGGGCCACGCGTTTCGGTAACTTTGAGTGCTGAATCAGTGGCGAGAAGTAGCGGAAGCGGAGGGCGGGGAGTGCGTGACCAGGCGGCGCCCGGGGTCCGTTCGGCGCCGTCTGGCCGATTGACCCCGGTTCGGCAAACGGCCGGAAAGCGCCTTCGTGATCACCGCTCACCGCGGCGGTGATGCGCCCGCGTGAACGGCGTATGACGCGGGGCACGAACGCCGTTCCCGGTCCGGCACCTCCGGTTACCTTCACCCCAGTTGACGTCCGTCGCCCAGGGAGAGCCATGAGTCAGCCGACCTACGCCGCGCAGCAGACGGCCGCACGGGGGCCCGGGATCCTCGTCGTCACCGGTGGTACGGACGGGATCGGGCGGGCTCTCGCCGAGCGGCGGCTCGGGCTCGGCGACACCGTCGTCATCATCGGGCGGGCGCGGGAGAAGGGGGAGGCGTTCCTCGCCCACGCCCGCGAGATCGGCGCCGCGGACCGTGCGCGATTACTCCGCGCCGACCTCGGGCTCGTCGCGGAGAACCGGCGGGTGCTCGACGAACTGCGCGGCGCCTTCCCCGTCATCGACACGCTCGTGTTCTGCGCCCGCCACTACCGTTCCGACCGGGCGGAGACGGCGGAGGGCGTCGAGGAGACATTCGCGCACTTCTACCTGAGCCGGTATCTGCTCGGCCACGGGCTGGCCGACGCGCTGGGCAGGTCGGCGCACCCCGTCGTCGTCAATGTGGCCGGGCCGGGCGCCGGTCTGGACGTGATCCGCTGGGACGACCTGGAGTTCCGGGACGGGTATCACGGCGGCGCGGCGCTGGGGCAGGCGGGCAAGCTCAACGATCTGCTCGGGGTGGTGTCCGCCGAGCGGTACGCCGACGCCGGGCTGCGCTACGTGCTCGTACACCCGGGCGCGACCGTGACCAGCCTCTCCGGCCAGTACGACGAGGCGACGCGTCGGCACATCGAGGAGATGCAGCGCACCGCGAAGCCGCTCGCGCAGGCCCTGGAGCCGATCGCCGCGGTCGTCGACCGTCCGCCGCGGCAGCCGCTCAGCGCGTTCGTCGAGGGGCGTGAACTCGACGTGCGTACGGGGGACTTCGACGCGGCGGCGGCGCGGCGCCTGGACGAGGTGACGGAGGTGGTCCTCAAGAAGGTGCCGGCGTGAGGACCTGCCCGGGGTCGCTGTCGCGGCGGGCCGGTCAGCCCGCCGCGGGGGCTTCGGTCCCGTAGGCGTGCAGGAACGTGTCGACCGCGGCGTCGGCCAGTTCCCGTAGTTCCGTGGGGCCGATCCTGCGGGTGCCGAGCCGCGAGCGGACCTCCAGCGGGCCGGTGATCAGGGCGAGAAGCTGCTCTGCCGCGAGCGCGGGATCGCAGGGCCGCAGTCGGCCCGAGACGGTGAGCCGGGCGAGACGGTCCGCGAGGGCCTCGCTGATCCGCACCGAGGTACAGCCCTGGACGATCTCGATGAGGTCCGGGAACCGGGCGACCTGGGCATAGGTCAGCCAGCGCAGCGAGCGGGAGCGCTTGTCGCAACAGGAGCGGGCCAGGCGCAGCGCGACCTCGCGCAGCGCCGCGGGCAGATCCTCGCCCGGTGAGCGCAGCCGGTCGAGCACCTCGATGTTCTTCCCCATGACGGCCTCCGCCTGCGCCGTGAGGCTGGCACGGAACAGCGTCTCCTTGTCCGTGAAGTGGTTGTAGACCGTCGGCTTGGCGACGCCGGCCTGCTCCGCGATCTCCTGCACCAGGGCCTGTGCGTAGCCGTGCGCGGCGAAGACGTCGAACGCCGCACCGAGGATCGCGTTCCGCTTGTCGATGCGCCCGCGCGGGGGCGTCTTCGCTGCTGGTGCCGGTGCTGATGCCATGCCCCCAGGGTAACCGCCGCCCTCTCCGGGTGAACCGGGGGATTCAGCTTTTCTGACCCGTCTGTTGCGTTACTCATGGGGTTGCTAGATTGAACTTGCTGGTTCAATTCGAAGTCGCTAACGTCAGTGGACACCGGGAGAGGACCATGACCAACCCATCGGAAGACAAGCTGGATTCGGCCTTACGCCGGACGATCGGTGTGATCCTCGTCGGCGGGATCATGGGCATCCTCGACAGCTCCATGACCGCTGTCGCGGTGGACACTCTGTCCACCGAGTTCGACGCCTCGATCAGTGCGACCGGCTGGGTCTCCACCGGCTATCTGCTGGCCCTGACCGTCACGATCCCCGTCACCGCCTGGGCCGTCGACAAGGTCGGCGGCAAGAAGCTGTGGCTGTCCGGCCTGGTGCTGTTCATGGTCGGCTCCGTCGCCTCAGGACTCGCCTGGGACATCGGCAGCCTCATCGCCTTCCGTGTCCTCCAGGGCTTCGGCGCCGGGCTCCTCGATCCGCTGATGCTCACGCTGCTGGCACGCGCCGCGGGACCGGCCCGGATCGGCCGGGTGATGGGCGTCATGGGCATCGTCAGCTCCACCGGGCCGGTGCTCGGCCCGATCATCGGCGGCGTCATCCTCCAGGGCCTCGACTGGCGCTGGATGTTCTTCGTGAACGTGCCGATCGTGGTCGTCGCGTTCGTCCTCGCCCGCCGCACCCTGCCCGCCGACTCCCCCGGCGCTCAGGCGACGGTCGGCAAACTCGACGTGGTCGGTGTGGCGCTCATCGGCCCGGGCGTCGCCGTCGGGGTGCTCGCGCTGTCGGAGGTCGCGCTGCGCGGCACCTTCACCACCTGGCAGGTACTGCTTCCGCTGGCCGCCTCCGTGGTCCTGCTCGCCGGTTACGCGGTGCACGCGCTGCGCGGGCGCGAGACGCCGCCGCTGATCGACCTGCGGCTGTTCCGGCGCGGCAGCTTCACCGCCAGCGTCGTCGCCGCGGCCATCCTCGGCATCGCCACGTTCGCGAGCATCTTCGTGATCCCGCTCTACTACCAGCAGGTGCGCGGCACCGGCGTGTTCGAGGCCGGGCTCAGGCTCGCCCCGTTCGGCGTCGGATCCGCGCTTGTCATGCCGCTCGCGGGCCGGCTGTCCGACCGCTGGGGTTCGCGCAACCTCGCGCTGACGGGTGCCGTGATCGCGCTCCTCAGCTCCCTGGCGTTCTCCCGGTTCGATGCCGGGACCGGTCAGTTCTGGCCGCTGCTCGCCGCGTTCACGCTCGGCATCGGCACGGGATCGGCCGGGGCGCCCGTCATCGGCTCCGTGTACCGGACGCTGCCGCCCGCACTGGTCCCGCAGGGCAGTTCCGTGCTCTACATGCTCAACCAGCTCGGCGCCTCGCTGGGCATCGCCCTGGTGGCCCTGCTCATGCAGAACGCCGGCCCCGACCATCCCGTCGACGGGTTCCAGGACGCGTACGTGGTCGTCGTCGCGGCGCTGGTCGTCATGATCGTCGCGACCTTCTTCATTCCGGGGAAGGCCGCTCCCCCGCCCGCGACACCGACCGCCGGACCGGACGACGCCGAGGCTCCCCCGGCCACCGCCCAGGTCGGCGGCGAACAACCCGCCAGGTGACCGGCGGCGTGCCAGGACAGCCCGTCATGGAAGGTGATGCCCCATGTCCGAGCGGAGGATCGACATCCTCCTCGCCCCGGAACGCGACCGGCTGTCCGTCGCGGAGGTCTGTCGGCGCAACGGAATCTCCCGCAAGACCTTCTACGTCTACCGCGACCGGTTCCGCGCCCTGGGCCCGGACGGTCTCGCCCCTCGGTCGCGCCGGCCGCTGAACTCCCCGCTGCGCACGCCGCGTTCGACGGAGGAGCTCATCCTGCGCATCCGCGACGCACGGCCCGCGTGGGGCGCCCGCCGCATCCGCAACGAGCTGGTGCGGCAAGGCGTCTCGCCCGTGCCCGCCGTGTCGACGGTGCACGCGATCCTGCACCGGACACGCGACACGGACGTACGGGGCGCGGGCGTACGGGACACGGGCGGCGCGCAGGAGTGTGTGGGGGCCTGAAGCGGCCGAACAGAACGGGTGGGCCCACCGGAACGTCGGTGGGCCCACCCGCTGTCGTGCGGCCGGGTGTCGCTACCAGGCCACCGGCAGCTTGGTCACGCCGAACACCAAGGCGTCCTGCCGGTAGTCGACGGCGTCGAGGTCGACGTCGAGGCGCAGCCCGGGCAGGCGCCGCAGCAGGGCGGGCACCGCGATCCGCAGCTCCAGGCGCGCGAGTTGCTGGCCGATGCACTGGTGGGCGCCGTAGCCGAAGGCAAGATGCGCCACGGGCCTGCGCCGGACGTCGAGCCGGTCGGGGTCGTCGGGCACCAGGGCGGTGTCGTGGTTGGCGGCGAGCGTCGACAGGACGACCCGCTCCCCCTCCTTCACGGTCTGCCCGCCGAGCTCCAGGTCGGTGCCGGCCTGGCGCACCAGGGGCGGTGCCACGGACAGCAGCCGCAGCAACTCCTCGACGGCGTCCGGCGCCGCCGCCTCGTCGTCGCGCACGATCGCGAGCTGCTCGGGGTCGCGCAGCAGCGCGAGAGCGCTCATGCCGATCATGCTCGTCACGGTCTCGTGGCCCGCGACAAGGATGCTGTTGCCCATGCCGATCAGCTCGTCGTCGCTGAGGACGTCGCCGTGCCTGCGGATCAGGTCGCCGAGGATGTCGTCACCGGGCCGCTCCCGCTGCCGGCGGACCAGGTCGCCCATGTACGCGGCCATCGCCGCGAAGTTCTCCAACTGGTCGTCCAGGGTGTTGGCGACATCGGTGCCGGTGGCACTTCGGCGCTGGATGCCGTCACGGTCCTGCGGCGGGGCCCCGAGCAGTTCGCAGATGACGAGCAGCGGGACCGGTCCGGCGAACGTCTCGATCAGGTCGGCGCCGGGACCGGCCTGTTCCAGGGTGTCGAGCTGGTTCTCGACGATCCGCGAGATGGCGGGCGCGAGCGCCCGCACCCGCTTGACGGTGAACGCCCCGGTGAGCATCCGCCGGTAGCGGGCGTGCTCCTCCCCGTCGTAGTTGAGGAGGATGCCCGGCTGGTTCATCACGGTGCGGGGGCCGGTGCGGTCGAAGGCGAAGCCGGCCTCGTGGCGGTGGTCGGACAGCACCTCGCGCGCGTCGGTCGCACGGGTCACCAACGCGGCGTCGCACGCGCCGAGTTGGGGGTTGTTGGGCATGGGTACGGGACCCGTCATGGCGGGACTCCTTCCTGGAGTTGCCGGACGGTCAGCTCGATGCCGACGTCCTTCAACTGCTGCCGCACCAGTTCGAGGGCGGTGCGCTGGGCCCCCGCCGTGCTGAACGACACCACGGTCACAGGGCTCCTCCCCCGGACCGCAACCGGACGCGATCCCCGTCACAAGGCGTCACGGACTGACGGGAACCGGCCCAGCACCGGCCCCGCTCCCAGCCTCCCGGTCCACGGTCCAGCACCGCAACACCGCCCGGCGACAACTCTCGCGCGCAGCTACAGACGGGGCACAGAAAGGTGCGGGGCAGGTCAAGCAGTGTCAGAGGAACGTCACATCCGGCGCGGGCGAAGAACGTCCTGCATCGCGTCCCTCGCCCCGGTCGAGGAGGGTCTGCTGCACGGCGGGACGGCCGTCCATGGCGGGGACCGAAGCGGACGCGGCCTACCCGAGGGTCGCTACCTCGGGCGCGGGCGATCCGTCCCAGCTCATCCGGGACCAGGGGAGGCAGAGTTCGTCCGTGCCGCTCACCGTGCGAGGGGCCAGATCCTCGATCCGGGCGGCCTCCGGATGCCGGGCGAACACGGTGTCGGCATAGCGGTGGCCGGTGTCGGCGGCGATGAACAGGGTGGTCCGGCGCGGCTCTTCGTGGCGCTCCCACCGGGCGGTGAGATAGGCGGCTCCGGTGGACAGGCCCGCGAACACGGCGTGCCGGCGCAGCAGGTCGACGCTGCCGGCGAGTGCGGCGTCGAAGGAGAGCCAGTGCAGGATGTCGTAGAGGTCGTGGCGGACGTTTCCGAACGGGATGGAGCTGCCGATACCGGCGATGATGATGTCCGGGTCGGCGACGTGCTCGCTGCCGAAGGTGACACTCCCGTACGGCTGGACGCCCACGAGTCGCACGTCGACGGAGCGTTTCCTCAGGTAGTGGGTGAGGGCGCCGGTGGAGGCCCCGGAGCCCACTCCTCCGACGACAGTGAGGGGGCTGCCGCCGGTCAGGTCGTGTATCCGCTCGGCGACGGTCTCGTAGCCGAGGTAGTGGATGTCGTCGTGGTACTGGCGCATCCAGTGGTAGTCCGGGTGTGCGCGCAGGATGTCGCGGACGCGGGCGACGCGTCGGCTCTGGTCGAGTTTGAGGCTGCTGCTGGGCGGCATCTGCTCCAGGTGTGCGCCGAGTATGTCGAGTTGGGTGCGCAGGGTGTGATCGACGGTGGTGGAGCCGACGATGTGACAGCGCATGCCGTAGCGGTGGCAGGCCAGGGCGAGCGCGTAGGCGTAGATGCCGCTGGAGCTGTCGATGAGGGTGTCGCCGCGGCGTACGGCTCCGGTGTCGAGCAGGTGGCGTACGGCGGCCAGGGCTGAGACGACTTTCATGGTCTCGAAGCGCAGGCAGAGCAGGCCGTCGTCGAGGCGTATCAGGTCCGGGCGGCCGATGGCTTCCGAGATGTGTTCGTCCACGGGAACTCCTCGCTGGTGGGGGACGACGTGAAGGTGGTGAAGGTCAGGGTCGGTGTGATGCCCTCGCGGTCCAGGGCGCGGGTGCAGCGGCGCACTCCGTGACGCAGACCGGGAGCGCGGGGGTCGAAGAGGATGCCGGCGACGTTGCCGCTGTGGGCGATCTGCACGCCGACGGCGCCCGTGCTCGCGGCGATCTCCGTGAGGGTCGGGAACTCGGCGTGGGGCAGCACCCGTTGGCGCAGGCGGGCGCTGGCGGTGCTGACCCGGCCGAGCAGGGCGGTGTCGGCGGTGGCCACCGCGCGGCGGAGCATGCGGCGCAGGTGTCCGTAGGCGGCGAGGTCCTCGTCGTGGCGGAGGGCGGGGAGAGAGAGGGTGTCGACCGGTGCTCCCGCGGCGAGCGCGCACCCGACCACCACGGTCGGCGGCAGCGTGGAGCCCAGCACTTCGAGGACCCGGCCCTCGCGCTGCGCGAAGAGCAGGGCGCGCGAACCGTGCATCAGGGGGTCGCTCGCGCCTTCGGCGCGCACCGCGATCCGGGCGATGGTCTCCGGCGGCAGCGGTACGTCCCAGGAGTCGGCGACCGCCCGTACCGTGGCGATGACGTCGCTGGTGGAGGAGCCCATGCCGAGGCCGACGGGGAGGTCGCCGCTCAGCGTCAGTTCCCCGCCGCAGGGTTCCGCGTCGCGGCGTGCGGCGCACTCCCGTACCGCGAGGACGGCCGCCGCCCGCGCCTTGGTCCGGCCGGCGGGCGTCACCGTCACCTCGTCCGGTGAGCTGCCGGGCCGACGCGCGAACCGGGCGGCGCTGCCCGGTCCCCGCATCGGCAGCGTGACCAGCGCGTGGACGGGGCGACGGCGTTGATCGAGAAAGACGCCTTGCAGGATCTCGCCGTGGTGGCGGGCGGCGCGTCCGGTGCCCTCCGTGCCGGGGCCGGCGGCTGCCTGCGGGCGCGGAGCGGACGTCATGCGCCGACCGCCACCCGGTAGCGGTACAGGGTGGTGGGTTCGGCGCTGAACTGGGAGAAGGGGAAGGGTTCCGCGGACAGGGCGGTCACACCCCGGCCGAGGAAGGCACGCGCCACGGCGCTGCCGGTCTGGGCGTAGACCACCAGAGGCACACCGCGCTCGCGGCAGCGAGCCAGTACGGTGTCGAAGCTGCCGTTGCTGAGGGTCATGCCGGTGGCCACGACGGCGTCGGCGGTGTCGAGGACCTCGTGCATGTCGTCGGTGACCGGGTCGCCCCACTGGGTGGTGCGCAGGTTGAAGTCGCACAGCAGGGGATCACCGCCGCGCTCGCGGATGGCCGCGACGAGCGGGTTGACCACCCCGATCAGGGCGACCTTGGCCCCGGCATCGATGTCCAGGAGCCCGGCGATGGCCGCGTCCCTGGCCAGTGCCCGGGTCTCGGGTGTGCCGGCGGGCAGGGTGACCGGTTCCGCCTCGGTCGCCTCCCGGTGCGGGCGGACCGAGCTGAGGTACGCGTCGAGTGCGGCGATCCGCAGCGGCCTCGGTCCTTCGCGCAGCAGCGTGTCGACGGGGCTGCCGGAGGCATCGCGGCACAGGGAGGCGTCGACCTCGCCCGCCTCGAAGGCGCAGCCGCCGAAGGAGTCGCCCAGGCGGACGAGGAGGTACTGGTTGAGGTAGGTGGTGTCGCCGCCGGCCAGCCGGGTGCCGTGGTGCACCCAGAAGACGCTGGTGGCGACGAGGCCGGCGGGGTGGGGGCCGTGCTCGCCCGTGAGGACGGCGGTGAGGAGTTCGTCGGTGTTCTTCATCGCTGCTCTCCGGTGCGGGGCGTGTCGTGGGTGATACGGAAGAGGAAGGTCAGCACGCCGTCCTGCCAGTCGTGGAGATGGTCGATGCGGGGGCTGAGTCCGTGGTCCAGGGCGTGCCGCACCAGGGCCCGCAGATCGGCGGTGTTGGAGGCGATGACGTAGATCTCGCCGCCGGGGGCCAGCAGGTCCTTCTCCGCGATCTGGGCGAAGAACCTGGCCAGCAGTGGAGCGCCCACGCAGACGTTGCGTACGACGTCGGGGTCGTCGCTGACGGTCTGGCTGACGGCGGGAGGGTTGAAGGTGACGACATCCAACTGGACGCCCTGCGGGAGAGCGTCGAAGACGTCGCTCACCGCGGGGAGGAACGCGGTGTCCGGGCGTTCGCCGACCAGCCGACGGTAGTGACCGGTGGTGGCGGCCACGCTTGCCGAGTGGACGTCCAGCGCGTGGATCTCCCGGGCGCCCCGGACGCCCGCCGCGACGGCTTCGACGCCCAGGCCGACGCCCATGGCGGCATAGCGGAGGCCCCGGGTCTCGATCCGTCCGTCGAGTACCCGCTCGTGGATGAGGCGGCTGGTCCAGCCGGGTATGAAGACGCCCGGTGGCACGTCGAACGTCCAGCCGTTCCACTCGTAGGAACGAGTGGTGTGCAGGTTCGCCTTGGGCTGGTTGAGGGCGATGATCCGGTCGGCGGGCAGAGGTGGGGGCAATCGTTCCAGAAGAGCCTGGCCGATCGCGTCACGGCTCGTGTCCATGGGGTCCTTTCCTTGTCGTAAGACGGGGTGGCGGGCACACCGAAGTGCGGTCCGGCCGACGGGCGTTCGCGCCTGTCGGGCAGGCCGTGGGTGTGCGGGGACTCAGCCCTTGAGCTCGCGCAGGTAGGTGGCGAACTTCTCCAGGCCGTCGATGTCGCGGGGGCCGCTGATGCCCTCGTTGTAGTCGAGGACGAAGAAGTTGTTCTTCTTCACGGCCGGGAGTTCTCTGGTGTGGGGCGACTTCTTCAGGAAGTCGATCTTCTTCGCGGCGGGCAGATCGCCGTAGTCGAGGACGATGATGACTTCGGGCTCGGCCTCGGCCACGGACTCCCAGTTGACCTGGGTCCAGCGCTCGTCGAGTTCGTCGAAGACGTTCTTGCCGCCCGCCGTCCTGATGATGTCGTTGGGGGGCACCTGGTTGCCCGCGGTGAACGGCTGGTCGGTGCCGGAGTCGTAGAGGAAGACGGGCACCGGTTCACCCGCCGGGGCCTGGGCCTCGACCTTCTTCACACGCTTCTTCAACCCGTCGACGACGTCCGTGGCCTTCCTCTCGACCCGGAAGATCTTGCCCAGCCGTTCGAAGTCGGTGTACAGGGCCTCGAAGGGGCTCATCTTCTCGGGGTGGCCGGGGTAGTTGAAGCAGCTCTCCGTGTGCATGAAGCTCTGGATGCCGAGCTTGTCCAGGATCTCGGGTGTGATGCCCCGCTCGTCCTTGAAGCCGGAGTTCCAGCCGGCGACGACGAAGTCGGCCTTGGCCTCGACCACGATCTCCTTGTTGAGGAGGTCGTCGCTGAGCATCTTCACCTTCGCGTACTCGGACGCCCAGGGTGACTCGCTCACCGGCGGGTTCGCGGGAGGCATCACATAGCCGTGCACGTGCTCGGTCAGACCGAGGGCGAACAGCTTGTCCGCGCTACCGCCTTCGTAGGCGACGGCCCGCTCGGGCACGGTGTACTCCACCGGTTCACCGCAGCGCTTGACGGTGACCTCGGCGGACTTCTTGGCGTCCGACGCGACGTCGGCACCGCATCCACTGAGCACCAGGACCGCCGCCAGGGCGGAGCTGAGAGCGACGGGTCGGCGGACCGTGGTGGGCATTCGGGTGGTGCGCATGCGTGAGCAGCCTTTCAACGGGTGGGGTCGAGCGAGTACAGGAGCTGGGGGTCGCCCGTCAGCGGGTGGGGGACGACGCTGACGTCGACGCCGAAGACGTCACCGACGAGTTGTGTCGTGAGCACTTCCGCGGGCGCGCCGGAGGCGACCAGGCGGCCCCGGCTGAGCACGCCGAGCCGATCGCAGGCCGCCGCCGCGAGGTTGAGGTCGTGCAGGACGACGAGGACGGTGAGCCCGGACCCGCGCAGGAGCGAGAGCAGGTCGACCTGGTGGCGGACGTCGAGGTGATTGGTCGGCTCGTCCAGGACGAGGATCTCCGGTTCCTGCGCGAGCGCGCGGGCCAGCAGGACGCGCTGGCGCTCCCCGCCCGACAGCGTCATGACGCCCCGGTGCGCGAGGTGGGCGATGTCGAGCTGGTCCATCGCCCGCTCGCACAACTCGCGTTCCCGGCCGCTGAGGGCCTGGTTGCCGCGCAGATGCGGCGCGCGTCCGAGCGCGACGACCTCCTCGACCGTGAAGTCGAAGTCGACGCCGCCGTCCTGGACCATGGCCGCGATGGTGCGGGCACTGTGGCGCACCGGGAGCCGCGTCAGGTCCCGCTCCCCCACCCAGACGGTTCCGGAGTGGGGACGCAGCGCCCGGTACACGCATCGCAACGCGGTGGACTTGCCGCTTCCGTTGGGGCCCACGAGCCCCACGACGTGTCGGTCCGGCACCTCAAGGGACAGTCGGCGCACGAGGCTCCTGCCGTCCGTCACCACGGAGAGTTCGTCGAGTCTCAGGTCCACGTCAGCGCCCTCCGAAGGTGTAACCCCTGCGCCGCATCAGGGTGATGAAGACCGGCACCCCGACGAGCGCGGTGATGACCCCGAGCGGCAGCTCGCGCGGGGCCACCAGGGTCCGCGCCGCCAGATCGACCCACACCATGAAGATGGCTCCGACGAGGGGGGCCACGACGAGCACGCGGGCGTGCGGGGCGCCGACGACCATCCGTACGACATGCGGCATGACGAGACCGACGAAGGCGATGGCTCCGCTGACGGCGACCATGACGCCGGTGATGAGCGAGACGAGGACCAGCAGTGCCTTGCGGTGCCGGTCCGGGGCGAAACCGAGGCTCGCCGCGGTCTCGTCGCCGAGGGAGAGCACGTCGAGTGCCCGTCCGTACCGGTGCAGAAGCGCGAGTCCGGCCAGCACGACGGCGGAGACGACAGGCAGCGCGCCCCAGCTCGCGGCGCCGAAACTGCCCATGGTCCAGTACAGGACCATGCTCGTCGCCTCGCTGTCCGGCGCGGCGTAGATGATCAGGCTCATGACAGCCTGGAACCCCAACGACATGGCGACGCCCGTCAGTACGAGGCGCAGCGGGGACAGCGCACCCCTGCTGGAGGCGGAGACGTACACCATCAGCGAGGCGACAAGCGCGCCGAGGAAGGCGCCGACGGAGACGGCGTAGATGCCGAAGACCGCAAGCCCTCCGGTGACCGTGACCCCGACGGCGCCGACGGAGGCGCCCGAGGAGACGCCGAGGACGAAGGGGTCGGCCAGCGCGTTGCGCACCATGGCCTGGATCGCCACTCCGACCGCGCTCAGCCCGGCCCCGACCAGCGCCGCGAGCAGTACGCGCGGCGTGCGGATCTGCCAGACGATCTGATACGTCGTCACCTCGTCGCGGTCGATACACCCTCCGCTCAGGGCCGCCCACAGATGGCGGGCGGTCTCCCCCGGCGTGACGACCGCGGGGCCGAGCCCGATGGCGACGACGACGGACACGAGCAGGACGGCGGCCAACACCGCGTGGCTGAGCAGCAGCACTTTCCGGGACGCGAAGCGGGTTCGCACAGACCCTGCGGGCCGAGACGCCGACACCTCGGCCTGCTCGACCGCGTCAGCCGTGGACGCGGAGCCCGAGGGCGCGGGCGTGTACGGCATCTCCACCCCTCTCGCTCATGACAATCATGTTCATGTGCAGGAACCTAGCACGCCGTCGAACCCGGCGGACAGCACCCTAATGGAAATGATTATCACTGCGATAGTGTGGTGCCCGCGCCGCGCCGCTCGCCGTTGCCCCGGTCGACTCCGTCGCCCAACTTCCCTGCTGAGCAGCGCCGTTGCGGCCGTGTCGCGTCCGATCCGTCCCCACCGACAGGACAGGAGTACTCCGTCGTGCCCACTCCCTCCGCTCCTCCCACCGCCGCCGAGTCCCCTCCCGCGACGCGGCGCTCGATCCTCCTCGACCTGGCCTTCCTCCGCCTCTGGACAGGCGCCACCGCATCGGGCCTGGCCACCTGGGCCCTGCCCTTCGTCCTCGGCCTCGCCGTCTTCGAACGGACCCTGACCGCAACCGATCTCGGTCTGCTGCTCGCCGCGCGCACCGTCGGGTTCCTCGCCGCGGTGCCCGTGGCCGGGGTCCTCGCCGACCGGCACTCCCGCCGGGGCGTCGTGCTGTGGGCGGGACTCGCCGCCGGAGCCGCGGCTCCGGTGATCGCCGCGGGGCTGGACCGCTCGGTGCCGCTGATGGCGGCAGCCGCCGCGGTGGCGGGAGCCGGCCAGGGCGCCTGCCGCCCGGCCTACCAAGCCCTCACCGCCGAGGTGGTCGACGCCGGTCGCAGGCAGCAGGCAAACGCCGCCATGACCCTGGCGGTACGGGTCAGCACACTCGTGGGCCCCTCCCTGACCGCGCTGCTCGCCGTCCTCCTGGACGTGTGGACCCTGCTGATGGGCATCGGGCTGCTCTGGCTCGTCGCGGCCTGCGTTCCCGGGCGGGGCGCACGGCCCGGGGCTGAGCAAGACACTTCGCAGCGTTCGGCCGGGGCGGGCAGGGCGTCCTTTCTGGCCGAGTTCACCGAGGGTGTCCGCGAGGCGCGCAGGCACCCCTGGTTCCTCGCCGGTCTGGGCGCGCTCACGGCCGTCATAGCCACCGGTTACTCCGCGACCGGCGTCGCCCTGCCCATGGTCAGCAGGGACGAGTACGGGACCGAGGTCGTTCTCGCGGGTGCGATGACCGCCTACACCGCCGGGGCGCTGGGCGGTGCCCTGCTCATGGCGCGCTGGCGCCCGCGCTCCCCCGGCCGGGCCGCCCTCGCCGGCCTGGCCTCCTACGGCTTCGCCCCGCTCAGCCTGGTGTTCCCCGTGCACCCGGTCGTCGTGATGACCGCCTACGCCGTCGCGGGCATCGGCATCGAACTGTTCAACGTGCCGTGGTTCACCGCCGCCCAGCGCGAGGTCGCCCCGGACAAACTGGCCCGCGTCTCCTCACTGGACTTCCTGCTCTCCTACGGCCTGGCCCCCGTCGGACTCACCGTCATCGCCCCCGCCATCGACGCCTTCGGCACCACAGCGGTCCTCGCGGCCTGCGCCCTCGTCTGCTTCGCGGCGCCCGCCACCGCCGCCCTCGTTCCCAGCGCCCGCACCTTCTCCACGGGGCGAGGACGCGGTGACGCCCGCTGAGGGGCACAAGGCGCATCGTGCTGAACCGTCCGTGTCAGCCGGCATCGGGGCGCATCGCAGCCGCAGTGGCCGTGGCCGTGGCCACGGTGAGCGGGTCGGTGCGCGGTCGGACCAGGTCGGGGCTGGTGGTGCCGAGGGACCCGTGGCGGACGCTGGTCGCGATCGAGGCGAGCATCGGCGGCTGGAACGGCAGGAGCGCGTCGTCGGCGAGGAGTCGGGCCCGGTACTCCCCGAGCGCGATGGTCGGTGCGCGACGTCGAGGGATGCGGCGACGCGGGCGGCGGTGACCGGTTCGCGGACCAGGTCGTAGGTCCTGCCGGTGTGCCCGGTCGGGTCACCGGCCACGACGGCCGCAGCCGCCGCCAGGTCCGCCCGCGCCACGGCGGCGAGCGCTCCGTCACCGAACGCCGATTCCACGCCGTCGTCCGTCCAGGTCGCAAGCGCCCCGAAGAGTTCGGCGCGGAGCCCGTTGCGCAGGATGGTCCACCCAGGTCCACTGGCCTTGACCAACCGCTCGGTGGCGCGATGAGCGAGCGCGGAGCCGAGGTGATCGGCAGCGCCGGTGAGGCTCGTACGGACCACGTGACGGACGCCATCGCGCACGGCCGCATCCAGAGCCGCCCGGTGCCGGGCGATGGCCTGCTCGTCCTCGGCGTACCCGGCCGAGACGAGGACCAGCGTGGAGACGCCGGTGAGGTCGAGGCTCGGGACGTCGTCGAAGTCGAGTCGCCGCTGCCCTTCAGCGCGCGATCGAGCGCCGCCCAGGGCGGGGATGTGGCGGTCGGCCGGCTCCTGGAGCGTGAGAGGGGCGAGTTGTCCGTCGGCGCGGGTCAGCGCACCCGGCCCCGGGCTTTCAGGGGTACGGACGGCAGTTCCGGAGCGGGCAGTCGGTCCCCGTCGTAGCCCTTCACCTCACCGAAGCGCGTACCGTCCATCCAGTCCGCCCGCGCCCGCGCGATGTCCTCGTGCGACCGGCCGATGAAGTTCCACCACATGACGATCTCCTCGTCGAAAGGCGGCCCGCCCAGCAGGATCGTGCGTGCGGGCGCGTCCGTCGGGTTGGTGAGGGTCAGGGTCGTCTCGCCCGGCGCGACGTAGCCCAACTCGGCCTGGCCGAGGGGGGTTTCGGCCATCATCACCTCTCCGGTGTCGACCAGGAGGCCGTGTTCGAAGTCGGGGTCCACCGTGAGGGTGACGCTCACGCGCGGTGCGAGGAGGAGTTCGGCGCCGAGCAGGGGGGTGAAGGTGCACACCGGTGAGGTCGTACCGGCCAGCGAGCCCAGGAACACGCGGATCTCGGCGCCGCCGTCGGTCCGGATCGCCCGCGGAACGTGGTGCTGGAAGTCCCGGTCGGTGTGCCGGTGCCGGTCCGGCAGCGCGACCCAGAGTTGGACGCCGTGGAGCACGGTGGTGGTGGGGGTGGAGACCTCCGAGTGGCTGATGCCGTGGCCGCCGGTCATCAGGTTCAGTTCGCCGGGGCGCACCATGGCGTGGCTGCCCAGGCTGTCCCGGTGCTCGATCTCCCCGCTGAACAGCCAGCTCACCGTCTGGAGACCGGTGTGCGGGTGCGGCGCGACGTCCATGCCGCCGGTGTCCGCCACGTCGTCGGGGCCGTAGTGGTCGACAAAGCACCATGCCCCGATCAGCGTCCGGGCCCGCTGCGGCAGCGTGCGCCGCACCGTCATGGCCCGCGGACCGCCCAGCGGCACGTCCCGGGCGGTGAGTACCTCCGCCTTGCCCATCTCTGGCCCTCCCACTGCCACCCCAAGTATTTTGATATTCAACAACCATGGATGATCATAAGGCCGAGCGATGCGCGAAGCGAACCGGACCACCTACCGGGTCACCACGTCATGGCCCCCGAGGAGATCAAGTTGAGCGACATGGCACCAGCACCGGTCCCACCCCCGGCCTACGGGCGCGTCTTCGTCGACAAGCAGAGCCCGAAGGCGTATCACGCCCTGGTGCAGACATCGGAAGCGGTGCGCGCGACGGCCGCGGACGCCGGGCTCGACCGCCTCCTCGTCGAACTGGTCAACCTGCGCGTCTCCCAGATCAACGGCTGCGCCTACTGCCTCGACGTGCACACCCGGGCCGCCCTGCGCGCCGGTGAGACCACCCGGCGCCTCGGTACGCTCGCCGCCTGGCGCGACACCGAACTGTTCACGGCACGGGAACGCGCGGCGCTCGCCCTCGCCGAGGCGACCACCGCGCCCTCGGACATTACCGCGCAGGACAGCGCCTACGCGGCGGCCCGCGCGGCCCTCACCGACGACGAGATCTCCGCGGTCATCTGGGTCGCCATCACCATCAACGCCTTCAACCGCGTCTCCATCCTCAGCAAACACCCGGTGCGCGGCCCGGGCGCCTGACCAGCCGAAGAGGTGTCGGTCGAGCGCTCGGCTCAGCGCTCCGCCACGCGCCGCAGCAATCGGCCGATCTCCGGGTGAAATACGTGGTGGTGGCCGCCCAAGGGTGTCTCGTCGCAGCGGACGACGTCGGAGGCGTCCACGTTGACGTACGGCACCTCCCACAGATCCTGTGTCGCCGCGTCCTTCAGGGCGACCGGTGACGGGCCGTCGACGCCCTGGATGCCGTCGAAGCCGAGCGCGCCCCATTTGCGGGCGGACGTGGCCAGTTCGGCGGAGTCGCCGATCATCTGCGCCGACAGCGGGTACAGCACGCCCAGGTGGGCGTCGAGGTGGGAGAACGTGCAGATCAGCGGGCCCTGTACGAGTCGCTGCCGCTCCCACAGCGCCCCGTGCCCGGAGACCTGCTGCGGCAGGCTGTCGGCGAAGGCGAAGTGCGACAACTCGCCCTGGAGCAGGGTGAGGGAGGCCAGCGTGACGGGGTCCGCCCCGCTCGTCTCCAGACCTCGTAGCGCGAAACCGGCCAGGCGGGCGCCGAGTCCGTGGCCCACGAGATGGAGGCGGACCTCGGCGCCCTCGGCCAGCGCCGGCAGGCAGGGGCCGAGACCCGCCTCGCCGATCAACCCGGCCCTGCGGCGCAGGACATGACGTACGACCTGACGGAAGAGTTCGTGGGCCCCCGCCCACAGCTCGGCGTGGTCCATCGCGCGGGCGGCTTCGCCCAGGGGGCCGCCCGCGGCGACCATGCCGGTGCGGTTCACGCTGTCACTGAGCGGCCGCGCGGGCCGTGGTCCTGCCGCCTGATCCTCCAGCAGGGTCCCGTTGTCGGAGACGGAGGTCTCGTCCACGTCGTTCTCGTACCGGTGGGGCACGCCCGCCTCGGCCTTCAGGGAACTCCGCACATCCGCGGAAGCGCCCGCGAACTCGGCACACATCGTCCTCGTGTCCTCGAACAGCATGAGGGGATCGGCCTGCGGCAGCACCTCGCCCTCCGTGTCGGAGGCGAAGCCCGCGGCCGGGTCCTGCAACGGGACCTCCGCCAGGCGGCGCAGGGCGGACCCGAAGTCGTCGAAGGCGGTCCCTCGCTCCGGTCGCTCGTTCAGCAGGTCGATGATCTCGTCCAACGAATCTGCGCTGTCGGGCAGTTGGCGGTGCAGGTCGTCGGCGGTCGCCCGGGTGATCACGGAGCGACCGTCCCGGTCGTCGGCGGCCGGTTCGGTGACGCCGGGCGCTCCCTCGTCCCTGAAGCACAGGGACGGCCAGCGCACCCCGAGGAACCCCAGGTCGTGGGCGTCGTCGCCCCACGCCTCGGTCAGCAGCCGCCGGAAGGCGTCATCGACGGCGTCGCCGGCCGCCGCGTCGTTGTGGGCCCCGTGGACGATCACATAGAGGTCGCGGACCCCGCTGTCCCGTACGGCCTCGCGCACGCCGCGCAGGTGAGCGGGGTCGAACTGGGCCCGGCTGCCGAAGCGCAGGGCGCCGAGGTCGTGCAACGCGGTCGGCTGCGGCATGGCTCACTCCCTGGGGACGCCGCCCCGAGCGGCAAGGTGGGGGACGGGCCCGGCGGCCCGTCCCTGGAAGCCCTCCGCGTTCCCGCCGACCCCCCGCACACGTACGCCGAGGCGGGATGTACGGCGTTTCTACGTCACCGGACGGCTGGGGGGCAGACGCCGGACGGGTGCGCGCGCACGGCCGTCGCCCACGCGGCGACGAGGGCCTCGTACTCGCGCCGCTGGTCGGCTGTCAGCCGTCCGCCGGAGCGGAGCATCAGACAGCGGATCCGCTCGTTGAGCTCATGAGCCGACCGGTCGGCGCCGTGGGCATATGTAGCGGACATATGAAGGACCGTAGCCCTCCCCGTGAAGCACAGGCCAGAACATTACTGGCCACGCACGCTCCGTGACGGACGTCGCGAAGACGCGGCGGCCCGCGGGGGTTCGGGCGAGGAGCGCTGGAGAGAGGAGTCCCATGGGTACGCCCGTAGACTCCCGCAGTCATCGGCGCCCTCAGTGGCTCCCGCCCATCCGCCCAGCGCACACAGGAGTTTCTCGTGACGGATCCTCGCCCCGGCACCACAGGTGTCAAAGAGCAGTACGCGACGCAGGTCGCCGCCGACCTCGAACGCAACGCGAAGGAACAGGAGCGGATCGTCGCCGAACTGGAGAAGCTAGAGGCCCAGTTGCAGGCGTTGCGGGACGACCAGGCGATCCTGGAGAACATGCGGCGGGCCCTCGACGCGAAGGAGAGCGCGGCGACGCTGGTGAAGCCACGGCGCGCGTCCGCCGCCCGGGCGGGCGCGAAGACCGGCTCACCGAAGCGCAAAACGGCGCGTACCGCCTCGTCCACGCCGTCGGCACCCCCGTCCGGGACGGACAAGGAGCCGTCGGGTGAAGGGCGGCCGACCCTGGTGACCCTGGTGCAGGACATCCTGAGGCAGCAGAAGGAACCGCGTTCGGCGGCCGAACTGACGGAGGCACTGGCCGCCGCGCACCCGGACCGGACCTTCAGGAAGCCTGTCGTGCGCACCACGGTCGAGGGCCAGGTCGCCAAGGGCCTCGCACAGCGCAGCAAGCAGGGTTCGTCGGTCTTCTACAGCGCGCCGGGCCAGGCGGAGTCCCCGCGCCCCGCGGCCGAGTAGCGGACCGGGCGCTCCGGCCGCGGCGCAGGGGATTCTCCCTGACCGGCTGTCGGGCCGGGACGTCCTCGCTAGGCTGAAAAGGTGCGGTGCGGCGGTCTGACGCCGCTGCGGTAAGCCTTGACGAAAGCGTGTGCGGATATGCGTTCCACGGTCCGGGAACTGTTGGACAGACTGCATGCGGTGGCGGACGAGAAGGAGCGCCGGTCATGGGCCACCGCCTGCGCCCGCGCCCTGGGTCTGGGTGGCATCGCCATCTCGATGGCACAGGAGTTGGTGTGGTTCAGCGATGACACCAGCGCACGCCTGGAGGACCTCCAGTTCGTCCTGGGACAAGGCCCCAACCGGCTCTTCCGGGCCGGGACGGAGGCACGGGAAGTGCCCGACATCAGCCGGTTGCTCGCCCAGCAATGGCCCCAGTTCGCCGCCGAGGCGGAGGAGCTGGGGATCGCGGCGCTCTTCGTCTGGCCGGTGCGCTTCGGCGCCGTCCGCGTCGGCACGATGACCGGCTACCGGCGCACCCCGGGCGCACTCACCGCGCGGCAGTCCGCGCAGGGCCGGCTGCTCGCCGACGCGCTGGCGCAGCACGTACTGACCCGCTGGCCCGCGGGCGGCGACACCGGTGAGGCGCGCGGCAGCGGCGGTGCGGGGACGGTGGGGCTGCACCGGGCCGAGGTCCATCAGGCCACCGGCGTCCTGAGCGAGCGGCTCGGCATCTCGCTGGCCGAGGCCCTGGACCGGCTGCGCGCCCAGTCCTACGCCTCGGGCACGTCCCTGTCGGACACCGCCCACGGCATCATCGAGCGGGAGCTGCGGCACGACCCCACGTGACCGGCCCACCGCGCCCGACGCCGCCCGCTCAGCCCTCGCGCACCGGCGCCAGCCAGATCGCCGCGAGCGGTGGCAGCCGCAGGCTCAGGGAGGCGGGGAAGCCGCCCATCGGCTCGGGTCGCTCCGCCGTCGGCTCGGTGGTGCGGACGTCGCTGCCGCCGTAGCGCGCGGCGTCCGTGTTGAGGATCTCCCGCCACTGCCCCGTCGTGGTGGCCGGGACCCCGAGTCGGTAGTCGTGGCGGACCACCGGGGAGAAGTTCACCACGGCCAGCAGGGGGGTGCCGTCGGCGGATCGGCGGACGAAGGCGAAGACGTTGTCCTCGGCGGCGTCGGCCGCGCTCCACGCGAACCCGTCGGGGTGCGTGTCCTGTTCCCACAGCGCGGGGTGGCAGGCGTACAGGTCGTTGAGGTCGCCCACCAGACGTTGCACGCCTCGGTGATCCTCGTGGGCGTCGTGCTTCTCGTCCAGCACCCACCATTGCGGGCCCTCGTCCTCCACCCACTCGGCGCCCTGGGCGAACTCCTGTCCCATGAAGAGGAGTTTCTTCCCCGGGTGGGCCCACATGTAGGCCAGGTAGGCGCGGTGGTTGGCGCGTCGCTGCCACCAGTCGCCCGGCATCTTCGACACCAGGGCCTGTTTGCCGTGGACGACCTCGTCGTGGGAGATCGGCAGCACGTAGTTCTCGCTGTACGCGTACACCATCGAGAAGGTCATCTCATTGTGGTGGTACTTGCGGTGCACCGGCTCGTGCGCGACGTAGTCGAGGGAGTCGTGCATCCAGCCCATGTTCCACTTCAGGCCGAAGCCCAGTCCCCCGAAGCCGTCGGGTCCGACCTCGTGGGTCGCCCGGGTCACGCCGTTCCAGGCGGTGGACTCCTCGGCGATGGTGACGACGCCGGGGACGCGCCGGTACAGGGTGGCGTTCATCTCCTGGAGGAAGTCGACCGCGTCGAGGTTCTCGCGCCCGCCGTACTGGTTCGGGGACCACTGCCCGTCCTCGCGCGAGTAGTCGAGGTAGAGCATGGAGGCGACGGCGTCGACGCGCAGGCCGTCGATGTGGAACTCCTCGCACCAGTACAGGGCGTTCGCCACGAGGAAGTTGCGGACCTCCCTGCGCCCGTAGTCGAAGACGAGGGTGCCCCAGTCCGGGTGGGCGGCGCGCCGCGGGTCCTGCGGCTCGTACAGCGGGCGCCCATCGAAGTTGGCCAACGCCCACTCGTCGCGCGGGAAATGGGCCGGGACCCAGTCGAGGATGACGCCGATGCCCGCCTGGTGCAGGGCGTCGACCAGGTACTTGAAGTCGTCCGGGGTGCCGAGGCGGGCCGTGGGCGCGTAGAAGCCGGTGACCTGGTAGCCCCAGGAACCGCCGAAGGGGTGCTCGGCGACCGGCATCAGCTCCACGTGGGTGAAGCCCAAGTCCCGCACATACGTTGTCAGTTCGTCGGCGAGACGGCGGTAGGTCGCACCCGGTCTCCAGGAGCCGAGGTGGACCTCGTAGACGGACATGGGGGCGGTGTGGACCGGGTGCTCGGCGCGCCGTCGCAGCCACTCCTCGTCGCCCCAGGCGTACTGGCTGAGGTCCACGATCGACGCCGTCGCGGGCGGGGTCTCCGTGCGGCGGGCCATGGGGTCGGCCCGTTCGAGGTGTGTCCCGTCCGGGCCGGTCAGCTCGTACTTGTACTGCGCTCCGGCGCCGATGCCGGGGACGAACAGCTCCCACACCCCGGAGGAGCCGAGGGAGCGCATCGGCAGCGACGTGCCGTCCCAGTGGTTGAAGTCGCCGCGGACGCGGACGCCGCGCGCGTTCGGCGCCCACACGGTGAAGCGGGTGCCCTCGACCCCGCGGCATGTGAGGACCCGGGAGCCGAGGGCCGTCCACAGTTCCTCGTGGCGCCCCTCGGAGATGAGGTGGAGGTCGAACTCGCCCAGCGTGGGCGGGAACCGGTAGGGGTCCTCCGTCTCGGTGACGGCCTCGGGGTAGGTCACCCGCAGGCGGTAGGGCGCGAAGCCCTGGCCCGGGATCCTGCCCCCGAACAGGCCGTCGCCCTCGTCGTGGAGTTCCCACTCGCCCGTGCCGATGACGACGGACACCGCCAGCGCGTGCGGGCGCAGGCAGCGCACCGCGAGTCCGTCGCGCATCCCGTGGGCGCCGAGGACGGAGTGCGGGTCGTGGTGGGCGCCGTCCAGCAGTCGGCGGCGCGCGTCGTCGTCGAGCGCCGGGAGAGGAGCCACGCGGGGTGTGTGGGTGACGGGCAGGACGGGGTCGGCGACGGACATGTCAGGTCTCCTGGGCGGGGCGGTCGGACGAGCCGGATACGGCGGGCGGGGCGGACGGGGCGGCGATGACGGAGGAGGCGCTCGGGTGGGTGCCCCGGGTGGCGCACAGGCGTGCCACCGCCTGCATCGGCACCGCCATCAGGTCGGGCCGGTACACCGACTCGTAGACGACCTCGTAGACCGCGCGGTCGGCCTCGTGGGCGCGCAGGGCGGCGGGGACGGCGCGCGGGTCGAAGCCGCCGGACTCGCCGTAGCCCGCGCAGAACGCGTTCCGGCAGCCTTCGCCCCACTGCGGGTGGAACTCCGGACCGGACTGGGCCGCGTAGTCGAAGGACCTGAGCATGCCGGCGACGTCGGCGATGGGTGAGCGCAGGGACCGGCGCTCGGGCACGGGCTTCGCCGGCTCGCCCTCGAAGTCGACGATGTGCCAGCGTCCGTGCGCGTGCAGCACCTGTCCCAGGTGCAGGTCGCCGTGGGTGCGTTGCAGCGGCCGTTCACCGCCCGCCGTGACGACGGCCGCGTAGATCTCCTGGAGGTCCGGCACGTACGGGCGCAGCGCCGGTACGCGTGCCGCCGCCCGCAGGAGGCGGTGGCTCATCGCGTCGGCCATGCGGGCCGGCTGGTCGACCGGACCGACGTCGGTCGGGAACGCCCTGGCCAGGGCGACGTGCAATTCGCCCGTCGTGCGGCCCAGCTCGTGGGCCTCGTCGGTGAAGCCCTGCCTGCGGCGGCCGGATTCCAGGGCAAGGGCCCAGCCGTCCGTCGAGTCGGTGAGGAACGGCTGCACCATGCCGAGGGTGGACCAGAAGGGGGCCTCCGTCTGGAACCAGCCGATGGGCGCGGGGACCTGGGTGAAACCGTGCCGCGCCAGCGCTCCCGTGACCTCCAGGTCGGGGTTGATGCCGGGCTGGATGTGGCGGAAGAGTTTGAGGATGAGCTCGTCGCCGTACACGATCGACGTGTTCGACTGTTCGACGTCGAGGACGCGCGGGGTGAGGCCGCACGGGACCGCGGTGCGGGGCAGCGACTCGAAGCGCAGGTGTCCCGCGGTGCCGCCTCTGCGGAGCCGTTCGAGGAGCACGATCGCGGCGCGGTGGTCGTGCACGGCGTCGTAGATCATGAGCCGTTCGCCGGCTCGCGCCTCCACCTCGCCGATCAGGCTGGGCGACATGCGCGGCGGCATCTGGGCGGCGACGCCGAGCAGCACCTGGTAGTGGTCGCCGCCCGAGGAGCCGCGCTGGTCGACGCGGACCAGCAGGTGGTAGCAGTCGGCCGTCAGCGCCGTCGCCGCGACCACGGAGACGCCGGAGATGTCGCGGCCTTGTCCGGTGAACCACCGCTGGCGCGGGAGCCAGCGCGCCAGGAGCGCCGCGAGGGAGGAGGCGGGTACCTGCGAGGGACCCACGCCTGTGTCGGACAGCAGAGGCGATGTCATGGATCAGGTCCAATCGTGGTGTGCCATGCGTGGCGTCAGGCTCGTGCCGCGCAGCCGGAACCAGTAGAAGCCGTGCCCCGCGAGGGTGAGGAGGTAGGGCAGTTCGCCGATGGCCGGGAACCGGACGTTGCCGATCAGCTCCACCGGGTGCCGGCCGTCGTACGCCTGGAGGTCGAGTTCGGTGGGCTGGGCGAAGCGGGAGAAGTTGTGGACGCACAGCACCAGGTCGTCCTTGTACTCGCGCAGGAAGGCGAGGACGGCCGGGTTGGAGGAGGGCAGTTCGGTGTACGAGCCCAGGCCGAACGCCGGGTTCTGCTTGCGGATCTCGATCATCCGGCGCGTCCAGTGCAGCAGCGAGGACGGTGAGGCCATGGCCGCCTCGACGTTGGTGACCTGGTAGCCGTAGACCGGGTCCATGATCGTGGGCAGGGAGAGGCGGCCCGGGTCGCAGGAGGAGAAACCGGCGTTGCGGTCCGGGGTCCACTGCATCGGGGTCCGCACGGCGTCGCGGTCGCCGAGCCAGATGTTGTCGCCCATGCCGATCTCGTCGCCGTAGTAGAGGATCGGCGAGCCCGGCAGGGAGAGCAGCAGAGCGGTGAAGAGTTCGATCTGGTTGCGGTCGTTGTCGAGGAGCGGGGCCAGACGCCTACGGATGCCGACATTGGCCCGCATCCGCGGCTCCTTGGCGTACTCCGCGTACATGTAGTCGCGTTCCTCGTCGGTGACCATCTCCAGGGTCAACTCGTCGTGGTTGCGCAGGAAGATGCCCCACTGGCAGCCGGACGGGATCTCCGGTGTCTTCGCGAGGATCTCCGAGACCGGGTAGCGCGATTCGCGGCGCACCGCCATGAAGATGCGCGGCATCACGGGGAAGTGGAACGCCATGTGGCACTCGTCGCCGCCCGAGGCGTAGTCCCCGAAGTAGTCGACGACGTCCTCCGGCCACTGGTTCGCCTCGGCGAGGATCACCACGTCGGGATAGTTCGCGTCGATCTCTTTGCGGACCCGCTTCAGGAAGGCGTGGGACGCGGGCAGGTTCTCGCAGTTGGTGCCTTCCTCGGCGTAGAGGTAGGGCACCGCGTCGAGGCGGAACCCGTCGATGCCGAGGTCGAGCCAGAAGCGCAGGGAGGCCAGCATCTCCTCCTGCACGGCCGGGTTCTCGTAGTTCAGGTCGGGCTGGTGGGAGAAGAAGCGGTGCCAGTAGTACTGCTTGCGGACGGGGTCGAAGGTCCAGTTGGACACCTCGGTGTCGACGAAGATGATCCGGGCGTCCGCGTATTTGGTGTCGTCGTCGGACCAGACGTAGTAGTCGCCGTAGGGGCCGTCCGGGTCCGAGCGGGACTGCTGGAACCACTCGTGCTGGTCGCTCGTGTGGTTCATGACGAAGTCGATGATGACCCGCATGCCGCGCTGGTGCGCCGCGTCCACGAACTCCACGAAGTCGGCCAGATCACCGAACTCGGGCAGCGTGACGATGTAGTTCGACACGTCATAGCCCCCGTCCTGCAACGGGGAGGTGTAGAAGGGCGGCAGCCAGAGGCAGTCCACCCCCAGCCATTGCAGGTAGTCCAGCTTCGCCGTGATGCCCTTGAGGTCACCGACACCGTCGCCGTTGCTGTCGTAGAAGGAGCGGACGAGCACCTCGTAGAAGACGGCACGTTTGAACCACTCGGGGTCGGGTGTCTTGGCGGGCATGTACGGCAACTGCGCCATTTCGTCCGTGGACATACAGTTCGGCCTCCGTACCGCGATCAGGAGAATGAGGTGGGTGGTTAGCCGACGGTGAAGACGTGGGCCGGTGACTCCCCCGGGACGAGGCGCACGTAATTGGTCGCTCCCCACATGTAGGTGGCCCCGCTGAGTTCGTCGCGCACCGGGAAGGTGGAGTCGGGGTCGACCTCCAGCTCCGCGCAGTCGAGGCGAACCGTCGCCTCCTGGGTGTGGTGCGGGTCGAGGTTCACGACCACCAGGACCGTGTTCGGGCCGGAGCGTTTGGAGTACACGATCACGGCGTCGTTGTCGGCGTGATGGAAGTGCACGTTGCGCAGTCCGCGCAGGGCAGGACTGCGGCGCCGGATGTCGTTCAGCGCGGTGATCAGCGGGGCGATCGTCCGCCCCTCGCGCTCGGCGGACTCCCAGTCCCGCGGCCTCAGCTCGTACTTCTCGGAACGCAGATACTCCTCGCTGCCCGGCCGCAGCGGTGTGTTCTCGCAGAGTTCATATCCGCTGTAGACACCCCAGGACGGCGAAAGCGTCGCGGCGAGCACCGCGCGCAGTTCGAAGGCGGGACGGCCGCCGTGCTGAAGGAACTCGTGGAGGATGTCAGGGGTGTTGACGAAGAAGTTCGGGCGCATGACCGCCGCCGAATCCCCTGCCAACTCCCGCACGTATTCCGTCAGTTCCGCCTTCGTGTTGCGCCAGGTGAAGTAGGTGTAGGACTGCTGGAAACCGGCCTCGGCCAGCGACCGCATCATGGCCGGGCGGGTGAACGCCTCGGCCAGGAAGATCACGTCCGGGTCGGTGCGGCCGATCTCCGCGATCACCTGCTCCCAGAAGGCGACCGGCTTGGTGTGCGGGTTGTCGACGCGGAAGATACGCACCCCGTGCGCCATCCAGTGGCGCAGCACCCGCGTCGTCTCCGCGACCAGACCCGGCAGATCCTGGTCGAAGGCGATCGGATAGATGTCCTGGTACTTCTTCGGCGGGTTCTCGGCGTAGGCGATCGAACCGTCGGGCCGGTGGTGGAACCACTCGGGGTGCTTCTCCACCCACGGGTGGTCGGGCGAGCACTGCAACGCGAAGTCCAGCGCCACTTCCAGCCCCTCGGAGCGGGCCCGTGCCACGAACGCGTCGAAGTCGTCGAGCGTGCCGAGGTCGGGGTGGATCGCGTCGTGGCCGCCCTCCGCCGAGCCGATCGCCCAGGGCACCCCGACATCGTGCGGGCCAGGAGTGAGGCTGTTGTCCGGCCCCTTGCGGAACGTGGTGCCGATGGGGTGGATCGGCGGCAGGTAGACGACGTCGAAGCCCATCGCGGCGATCGCGGGCAGCCGTCGCGCGGCGGTGGCGAAGGTACCGCTCACCGGCGGCTCCCCCTCCTTCACGACGGCACCCTCCGAGCGCGGGAAGAACTCGTACCAGGCCCCGAAGAGGGCCCGCTCACGCTCCACGAGCAGCGGCAGCGGGGCGCTCTCGGTCAGGCGGTCGAGCCGCGGGTGGGTGTCGAGCACCTCACGGACCTCCGGCGCCAGGGCGGCCGCCAGCCGGTCCATGTCGTCGCGCGTTCCGTCGCCGAGGACCCGGATGGCCTCGAACAGGATGCGCCGGGCCGCCTCGTCGGTGACCCGCCCCAGCGCCTGCTCCAGGTGCACGGCGCCTTCCTCCAGCGTGATGTCGCTGTCCACACCCGCCGGCACCTTTATGGCGGCGTCGCGCTGCCAGGCGGCCACGACGTCGCACCACGCCTGTACGCAGTAGCTCCAGCGGCCCGGCGTCGTCGGGGTGACGAGGGCGCTCCAGCGGTCCTCGCCCGGGGCGAGTTCGCGCATGGGGACGCACTGGACCGTGCGGCCCTCGGGGTCACGCAGCACGGCGTGCGGCCGCACGATGCCCGACCCCTCGACGAACACCAGGGCCGTGACGGGGAAGGTCTCGCCGGCCACGGCCTTGGCCGTGCCGCGGCCACCGTGGACACGGGGACGCACGTCCTCGATCTGGACCGGAACCCGTTGCGTCCTGGTCGTCATCGCCCTCACCTCCAGTGCTCTGCGCGGCAGTCGGTCATGCGGTCGGCCTCGTCTCCGGTCGGCCGTCCCGGCGCGGAGGACGGTCGGCCCGCAGGCGGCGCTCGGCCGTGGACGCCGCCTCGCGGCCGCATCGCTCGCCCGTCGCGGCGCACAGCGCCGCGACGGTCCGCTCGAACCGCTCGCGGACCCGCGCATCTGTGGGAGCGGCGAGATAGCGCCGCTGCCACCACCGGTAGTGCTTCAGCTTCGCCTCGATCTCCTCGCCGACCTGTGATGCGTCCATGGCATCCGTCGACCTCCTGGATTCCGCGACCTCATGCGTGCGCGGCTCGCCGGACATGCACGGAGCGACAGCGGACGATCACGCTCGGCCGCTTTTCACCATGGTGCGGTGTGATCGGCGATCCGTCCTGTTGAGCCGAGAGTCACCACCCGATCACTCTCGTGTTGCACGAACGGAGTACGGAGTGAAGGCTGATCAATGACGTTCGAGCGACCCCTGCTCACGTTCCGTACGGACGACGGCCCCGTGGCCGCGGCGACGGCGTGAGTCACGCGGTGAGGAGCATGAACCATGACCCGGACAGAGCCCCGCTACTACCACGTCGAGGTGGAGTCCTCGCCTGAGCGCGTCGGACAGATGCAGCGCATCGTCGCCGCCCACCTGCGGTACTGGGGGCTGCACAAACTGGTGACGTCGGCGGCGCGCGGTGTCGGGCTGCTGATGGAGGCGGCCGCGGCCGGCCCGGTGGAGCGGGTGGAGATCGAGACGTGGTGGACCGGTCAGCACCTGATCACCGCGGTGTCGCACCGGGACCCCTCCGAGGCCGGACAGCGCAAGGACGCCCACCCCCATCTGCGTCAACTGGCCTCCCTGTGCGACGGCTGGGGCCGGTGCACCACGAACAACCAGCACATCGTCTGGTTCTCCCTGCGCAAGTCCGACCACGACCGCGAGCCGCTCAGCGCGAAGCAGCCCGAGCCCTGGTCGAGCGAGGCCCTCAGCGTGCCGCAGACTCCGGTCGCGCACGCCAGTGCCGCCCGTGCGTCCGAGACGGCCGGAACCGCGTCGTGACGGGACGTCCGACGGTCCGCGAGGCCGGGGGCGTCCGGGCCGGACGCCCCTACCCGCTCGGCGCCTCCTACGACGGCCACGGAACGAACTTCGCCCTGTTCAGCGCCGTCGCCGAGCAGGTCGACCTGGTTCTCCTGGAAGCGGACGGCACCGAGCGGATCGTGACCCTGCCCGAGGTCGACGGCTTCGTGTGGCACGGCTATCTGCCGGACGTCGGCCCGCGCCAGCGGTACGGCTACCGCGTGCACGGCCCGTGGGAGCCGAGCTCCGGGCACCGCTGTGACGCCTCGGCGTTCCTGCTCGACCCCTACGCCCTCGCGGTCCACGAACAGCGTCCGCCCGGCGAGGGGCCGGGGCACGGTCTGTGCGGAGTCGTCGTCGACCCCGCCTTCGACTGGGGCGCGGACGCGCCGCCGTCGTACTCGTACACCGACTCGGTCATCTACGAGGCACATGTGCGGGGGCTGTCGCGCACCCATCCGGACGTGCCCGAGGAGCTGCGCGGCACGTACGCCGGACTGGCGAGCCCGCCCGTCATCGAGCACCTGAAGTCCCTGAACGTGACCGCGGTCGAGCTCATGCCCGTCCACCAGTTCATCCAGGACGGGTTCCTCCTCGACCAGGGCCTCTCCAACTACTGGGGCTACAACACGATCGGGTTCTTCGCGCCCCACCACGCCTACGCCGCGCACGGCACACTCGGCGAACAGGTCACCGAGTTCAAGAGCATGGTCAAGGAGCTGCACGCCGCGGGACTCGAAGTGATCCTCGACGTGGTCTACAACCACACGGCCGAGGGCAACGAGAAGGGTCCGACGATCTCCTTCCGCGGCATCGACAACGCCTCGTACTACCGGCTGTCCGACGAGGACTTCAGCCGCTACTACGACACCACGGGGACCGGCAACAGCCTGCTGATGCGCCACCCCAACGTGCTGCAACTGATCATGGACTCGCTGCGGTACTGGGTGACCGAGTGCCATGTCGACGGCTTCCGCTTCGACCTCGCCGCCACCCTCGCCCGCCAGTTCCACGAGGTGGACCGGCTCTCCGCCTTCTTCGACGTCATCCAGCAGGACCCGGTGATCAGCCGCGTGAAGCTGATCGCCGAGCCCTGGGACCTCGGCGACGGTGGCTACCAGGTCGGCAACTTCCCGCCGCTGTGGTCCGAGTGGAACGGCAAGTACCGCGACAGCGTCCGGGACTTCTGGCGCGCCGACGAGGGATCCCTGCCGGAGTTCGCGTCCCGTCTGACCGGCTCCGCCGACCTCTACGAACACGAGCGGCGGCGCCCGCGCGCCAGCGTCAACTTCGTCACCGCGCACGACGGGTTCACCCTGCGCGACCTCGTCTCGTACAACGACAAGCACAACGAGGCCAACGGGGAGGACAACAACGACGGCGAGTCGCACAACCGCTCCTGGAACTGCGGTGCCGAGGGCCCCACCGACGACCCGGCGGTCCTGGAGCTGCGTGCCAGGCAGCAGCGGAACTTCCTGACGACGCTGATGCTGTCGCAGGGCATCCCGATGCTGAGCCACGGCGACGAGCTCGGCCGCACCCAGCGCGGCAACAACAACGCGTACTGCCAGGACAACGAGTTGAGCTGGATCGACTGGGACCTCGACGAGGAGCAGCGGGACCTGCTGCGGTTCACCCGCGAACTCATCGCCCTGCGCATGGACCACCCCGTGCTACGCAGGCGCCACTTCTTCGAGGGGGACGCCACCCAGGAGGGGCGGCAGTTGCCCGATCTGGTCTGGCTGCGGCCGGACGCCGAGGAGATGACGCCCAAGGACTGGAGCAGGCCCGACGCCCACGCGATCGGGGTGTTCCTCAACGGCGACGAGCTCTCGGCGCCGGCCCTCCAGGGGCGTACGGTCGTGGACGACTCCTTCCTGGTGCTGTTCAACTGCTACTGGGAGCCCACGGAGTTCGTGCTGCCGGACGCCGTCTACGGTTCCCGCTGGACCAAGCTGATCGACACGGCCGAACCGAACGGCACGTCCGACGAGACGGAGTACAAGGCGGAGACCTCGCTGCTCGTGCAGGAGCGGAGCCTCGTCGTCCTGTCCTGCCCGCCGGAGGACGCCGGCAAGGCGCCGCGCAGGTAGGCCGTACGGCGAGCGCAGGCGTGGGCGGCACCCTCACCGGGGGGTGCCGCCCACGTTTTTCGCAACGATGCATTGACGAACGCCCGCAGGAAGAACAAAGATCGACGGGCATTGACTATGACAACGTTGTCGTACGAGAGGGCCCTGATGAGAGCGTGGAAACGCCTGTCCACCGCCTTGTTGGCCATCGCCACCATGGCCAGTGTCTCCGTCACCACCGGCGTGGCGAGCGCCCGGGAGCGGGGGCCGGAGTTCGCCGACGATCCCACCGCGCTGGTCGACACGTCGATCGGCAACAACGGTGACGGCACGACCTTCCCGGGCGCCGCCACCCCGTTCGGCATGGTGCAGTTGAGCCCCGACACACAGCTCGGCAAGTACGCCTCCTACGACTACGCGCAGGACACCATCCTGGGCTTCAGTCACACCCATCTCTCGGGCGTCGGCTGCCAGACGATGGGCAACATACGGTTCATGCCGACCACGGGGGCGGTCACCTCGTCCGACCCGGCGCGGTACGCGGCCAGGTTCAGCCATGCCGACGAGGAGCGGGCGCCCGGCTATTACGGGGTCACCTTCGACAACGGCATCCGGGCCGAACTGAGCGCCACCCAGCGCACCGGCCAGCACCGCTACACCTATCCCGGCGGCTCGGGCACGCAGAACGTGCTCATCGAGGCCGGGCAGAGCAACGGCAGCACGTACGCCGGCGACATCGAGGTGGTCGGCGACGACACCGTCGAGGGCTGGGTCCAGGGCGGCAACTTCTGCGGAGAGACCGGCAAGGAGCGCTACCGGGTCTACTTCAGCGCCAAGTTCGACCGGACCTTCTCGACGTTCGGCACCTGGACCGACGACACCCTCACCCCGGGCCGGCGCGAAGCGTCGCGCGGCAGCGAGCGCGCGGGCGCCTGGCTGTCGTTCGACCCGGCCGACGGCCACCGGGTCGGTTCCTCGGTGGGTCTGTCCTACACCTCGGTCGACGGCGCGCGCCTCAACCGCGTGGCCGAGCAGCCGAAGTCGTTCGACAGGGCCCGGGCGCGGGCGCACGACACCTGGCGGGACGAGCTGGACCGGATGCGGGTGGCCGGTGGCAGCACCGCCGACCAGCGGACGTACTACAGCGCGCTCTACCACTCGCTGCTGCACCCCTCGGTCGGCTCGGACGTCGACAACCGCTACCGCGGCTTCGACGACAAGGTGCACCGCTCGGACTCGCCGTACTACCAGATGTTCTCGCTGTGGGACACCTACCGCTCCCAGAACCAGTTGGTGGCGCTGCTCGAACCGGACAAGGCCACCGACATGGCCAAGTCCGTGCTGCGCATCCACCAGGACGGGGGCTGGCTGCCGCGCTGGGGGCTCGGCGGCGGCGAGACCAACGTGATGAGCGGCGACCCCGTCACCCCGTGGGTCGTCGACCTCTACCGGCGCGGTCTGCTCGACAACCGCACGGCGCGCCGACTGTTCGACGCGCTCTGGGAGAACGCCAACGAGGTACCGGCGGACCAGTCGGTGTTCCGCGGCCGTGACGGCAACCCGTCGTACGTCGCGAACGGCTTCGTCGGCTACCGGAACCTGCCCGGCTACCTGTACGGGGACAGCCGCCAGGCGGGCTCGGCCACCCTGGAGTACGCGCTCGCGGACTGCGCGCTGTCCACGATGGCCGACGGTCTCGGGTACCGGGACAAGGCCGACACGCTCGCCTCGCGCTGCGACAACTTCACCAAGCTCTGGGACCCCTCCGTCACGTCGAAGGGCTACTCCGGCTTCCCCGTCACGAGGAACGCCGACGGCACCGTGGCCGGCGATCCCGACCCGACGCAGTCCGGCGCGTTCCACGAGGGCACCGCGTGGCAGTACCAGTGGCTCGCCCAGCAGGACCCGCGGACCCTCTTCGGTCTCATGGGCGGGCAGAAGGGAGCCGAACAGCGCCTCGACACGTTCTTCGACATGCCGACCGTCCTGACCGACCCGGCGAAGGCCGCCTCGGAGTCCTGGGTGACGGGCGCGTACGACTACCACGACAACTTCGCCTTCAACCCCAACAACGAGCCCGACTTCCACACGCCGTGGATGTACGCGTGGACCGGGGCGCCGTGGAAGACGTCGGCCGTGCTGCGCGCGCAGCGGACGCTGTTCACCGACGACGCGTACGGCATGCCCGGCAACGACGACCTCGGCGCCACCTCGTCGCTGCTCGTCTTCGCCATGGCGGGCGTCTTCGAGGCGCAGCCCGGTTCGGCCGACTACCTGGTCTCCGCGCCGATGTTCGAGAAGGTCGAGATCCGGCCGGGGCACGGACGCAAGGTGACCATCGAGGCGCCGGGCGCCGACGCGTCGAAGCTCCAGTACGTGTCGTCCGTGCGGACGGGCGCGGGCGAGCTGCGCCGGAGCTGGCTGACCCACAAGGAGCTGCTCCGTTCCGGCACCATGAGGATCAAGCTCTCCGACCGGCCCACGAGGTGGGGCGTCGACGCGGCTCCGCCCGCCATGGCGCGGGACTGACCTCGCGGGGTGGGGGGGGGGGGGGGGGGGGGGGGCCCCCCCCGGGGGGGGGGCGGCGGGGGCCCCCCCGGGGGGGGGGGGGGGGGACAAAACCGAGGGGGGGGGGGGCCCCGACGACGACAGGTGG
>NZ_JBIWKP010000004.1:166425-411228 GCF_044765725.1 Streptomyces sp. NPDC102406
CCCGGCCGCCCCCCCCCCCCGCCCCGGGGGGGGGGGGGGGGGCGGCCCGCGCCCCCCCCCCCGCCGCGGGGGGGGGGGGGGGGGGGGCCGCCCCGCCCCCCCCCCCCCCCCCCCCCCCCCCCCGCGGGGCGGCGTCCGGCATCGCCGGACTGGCGGAGCCGGGCCTGACATCACAGGGTGGAGGCGTCAGCAGCGAACGAAGGAGTGGTCGTGGAGATGGCCGACGGCGGAATGCGCACGCTGGTGACCGGCGCGAGCGGTTACATCGGCGGCCGACTGGTACCCGAACTGCTCGCCGCCGGACACCGTGTGCGCTGCCTCGCCCGCACCCCCGGGAAACTGCGCGACCACCCGTGGGCCAAGGACACGGAGATCGTGCGCGGTGACGTCATGGACGCCGCCTCGGTCGCCGCCGCGATGGAGGGCGTGGACGTCGCCTACTACCTCGTGCACTCGCTCGGTTCCGGTGACGGCTTCGAGCGGACCGACCGCGAGGCCGCGCGGATCTTCGCCGAGGAGGCCCGCCGGGCCGGGGTGCGGCGCATCGTCTATCTCGGCGGCCTCACCCCGGCGGGCGTGCCGATCCGCGAGCTGTCGCCGCATCTGCGCTCACGGGCCGAGGTCGGCCACATCCTGCTCGCCTCCGGGGTGCCGACCACGGTCCTGCGGGCCGCCGTCATCATCGGCTCGGGCTCCGCGTCGTTCGAGATGCTGCGCTACCTGACCGAGCGGCTGCCGGTGATGGTGACGCCGAGCTGGGTGAGCACCCGGATCCAGCCCGTCGCGGTGCGGGACGTGCTGCGTGTGCTCGTCGGCAGCGCGACGATGCCGTCGCGGATCAGCCGCGCCTTCGACATCGGCGGCCCCGACGTGCTCACCTACCGGGACATGATGGTCCGGTACGCGGCGGCGGCGCGGCTGCCCCGGCGTCTGCTGCTCCCGGTGCCCATGCTCAGCCCCGGCCTGTCCAGCCGGTGGGTCGGTCTGGTGACCCCCGTCCCCGCCTCCATCGCCCGGCCGTTGTGCGAGTCCCTGCGCCATGAGGTCGTCTGCCACGAGCACGACATCGCCGAGTGGGTGCCGGACCCGCCGGGGGCACCGATCGGTTTCGACGAGGCCGTCGCGCTCGCCCTGCGCCGGGTCCAGCAGGCCCAGGTCGCCACGCGCTGGTCCTCGGCCTCGCTGCCGGGCGCGCCGAGCGACCCGCTGCCCACGGACCCGGACTGGGCGGGCGGCAGCCTCTACACCGACGAGCGGGAGCGCCTGGTCGACGCCGAGCCGAGCCGGCTGTGGGACGTGGTGGAGGGCATCGGCGGTGAACACGGCTGGTACTCCTTCCCCCTGGCCTGGGCGGTGCGCGGCTGGCTCGACCGGCTGGTGGGCGGCGTCGGACTGCGCCGGGGGCGGCGCGACGCGGCCCGGCTGCGGGCCGGTGACTCGCTGGACTTCTGGCGCGTCGAGGAGATCGAACCGGGCCGGCTGCTGCGGCTGCGGGCCGAGATGCGGCTGCCCGGACTCGCCTGGCTCGAGCTGTCCGTGGAGCCGGTCGACGGCGGCCGGTCCCGCTACCGCCAGCGGGCGCTGTTCCACCCCCGGGGCCTGGCGGGGCAGGCGTACTGGTGGAGTGTGGCGCCCTTCCATTCCGTGGTCTTCGGCGGCATGGCCCGCAACATCGCCGCCGCCGCGGAACGCGGTCCCGCCCGTTCCTGACGCCCTTTCCGCGCGCGCGGAAAAGATGTACGTCCGCGGACCCATCCGCCCTCCCTCCGGCTCCGTATCACCAGTGCGCACGTGTTCTCGTGCGCACTGGTCCTAGTCGGAGGTCGTCAACGTGAAGGAAGCCGTCCGCATCGGCCCCGCACCCGGGACCGGGCCCGGCCTCGAGGAGCTCATGGCCGAGGTGGCCAAAGGGGACAAGGACGCGTTCTCCTCGGTGTACGAGGCCGTGGCGGGCTCCGTCCTCGGGGTGGTGCGCGGTGTCCTGCGGGACCGCGCGCAGTCCGAGGAGGTGGCGCAGGAAGTGCTCGTCGAGGTGTGGGGCAAAGCGGCCCACTACCGCACCGACCGCGGTACGGCGATCAACTGGGTGCTGACGCTGGCGCACCGCCGCGCCGTCGACCGGGTCCGCTCGGTGGAGTCCGCCGCCGCGCGGGACCACAAGGCGGCCCTCCTGGAGCGGACGCCGGAGTTCGACGAGGTGACCGAGGCGGTGGAGAGACGTCTGGAGCACGAACAGGTGCGGCGCTGTCTGCGGACGCTGACGGAACTCCAGCGCCAGTCCGTGTCCTTGGCCTACTACCGCGGCCTCACCTACAGTCAGGTCGCCGAACTGCTCGCCGTGCCGCTCGGCACCGTCAAGACGCGGCTGCGCGACGGACTGATCCGGCTGCGCGACTGCCTTGGGGTGAGCGCATGACCGCCGAACTGCACACACTGACCGGGGCCTACGTCCTGCACGCCCTCGACCCCGGCGAACGCGCCGAGTTCGAGCGGCATCTCGCCGCGTGCCCCGCGTGCGCCCAGGAGGTGCGGGAGCTGTCCGCCACGGCGGCCCGGCTCGGCGGCGCCCTCGCGCTTCCACCGCCCGAGGGTCTCAGGGAGGCGGTGCTGCGCCGGATCGACACCGTGCGCCAGGAGTCACCGCGTACCTCCGCGGACCCGGTGGCCGGGGCGGTCCGTCGTGGCCGCGGCGTGCCGGCCTGGGCGCTGGCGGCGTGCCTGGCGGCCGTGGCCGCGCTCGGCGGGACGACGGTGTGGCAGCACATGGAAGCCCGGGAGGCGCGGCAGGAAGCCCGGCAGACGCAGCAGGCGACGGACCGGGTGACCGACGTCCTCGCGGCGCCCGACGCGAGAAGCAGCAGCGCGCGGCTGGCGGGCGGCGCGAGCGGTACGGTCGTCGTCTCCGCGTCGCGCGACAGGGCCGTGTTCGTGGCCGCGTCCATGGCGCCGCCCCCACGGGGCAAGACGTACCAGTTGTGGTTCGACGACGGCGGCACGATGCGGCCCGCCGGGCTGATGGATCCGGGGCGGACGGCGCAGGCCGTCCTCATGGACGGTGCGGTGGGCGCCGCCTCCGGCATGGGCGTCACGGTCGAGCCGGTGGGCGGGTCGCGGCACCCGACGTCGAAGCCGGTGGCGCTGATGCGGCTGCCCGCCTGACCGGGGCATCGGGGTGAACGACCAATCCGGGCGGGGCGCGGGGACGGATTCCCGCACATGGACGACATCACACAACGGCCGCCGCGCCGCCTCACCCGGCTGTCGCTGGGGGCCCTGAGCGGTCTGCTGGCCGGGTACGCGGCGATCGCCGTCGCAGAACTCCTCTCCGCCGCCGTACGTCCCGAGTCGGGGCCGGTCGTCGCGGTGGGCGGCGCGGCGATCGACCGCACGCCGCCGGGGGTCAAGGACTGGGCGATCCGCGAGTTCGGCACGGACGACAAGCTGGTGCTGCGGCTCGGCATCCTCGCCGTACTGACCCTGCTGGCGCTCGCCCTGGGCGTGCTGGCCACCCGGTGGCGGCTGCCCGGATCGCTCGGCGTTCTGGCGTTCGGCGCCGTCGGCGGCCTCGCCGCGGTGGGGCGGCCCGACTCGACGAGCCCGGTCGACGCCCTGCCGTCCGTCGTCGGCGCCGCGGTCGGGGCCGGCACCCTGTTCTGGCTGGTCGGTCGCCTGGCACCGGTCGGCGGGACGCGCGGGCGGACCGCCACCACCGGGGAGGCGGGGTGGGACCGGCGCGGCTTCCTCGTCGCCGCCTCCGCCACGGCTGCCGCGTCCACCGGTGCGGGTCTGGCCGGCCGGGTGCTCGGCGCGTCCCGGGGGCGGGACGCGGTGGCCTCTCGCGGGCGCGTCGTCCTGCCTTCCCCGGCGTCGAGGGCCGCGCCCGTGCCCCGCGGTGCCGCACCGCGGATCGGCGGCGTCAGCCCGTTCATGACCCCGAACGACGCCTTCTACCGTGTCGACACCGCCCTGACCGTGCCGAGGATCGACGCCGCGCACTGGCGGTTGCGCGTCCACGGCGAGGGAGTCACGCGCGAGCTGACCGTCTCCTTCGACGACCTGCTGCGGATGCCGCTCGTCGAACGCGACATCACGCTGACGTGTGTCTCCAACGAGGTGGGCGGCCCGTACACGGGCAACGCCCGCTGGCTCGGTGTCCGCCTGGCCGACCTGCTCCGGCGCTGCGGGGTGCGACCGCCGTCGGAGGGCGGCTCCGCCGACCAGCTCGTGGCCCGCTCCGTCGACGGCATGACCATCGGCAGCCCCGTCGAGGACGTGATGGACGGCCGTGACGCCCTGCTCGCCGTCGGCATGAACGGACAGCCGCTGCCCTTCGCGCACGGCTTTCCCGTCCGCATGGTGGTGCCCGGCCTCTACGGTTACGTCTCCGCCTGCAAATGGATCAAGGAGATCGAGCTGACCACCTTCGACGCGTACGACTCCTACTGGGTGCAGCGGGACTGGGCCCGGCGCGCCCCGGTCAAGACGCAGTCACGGATCGACACGCCGAAGCCGTTCGCCCGCCCGGGCAGCGGCACCGTCATGATCGCCGGAGTCGCGTGGGCCCAGCACCGCGGTATCGGCGAGGTCGAGGTACGGGTCGACGACGGTCCCTGGCAAGAGGCCCGGCTCGCCGCCGAGGACAGCCGCGACACCTGGCGCCAGTGGTCGATCCCGTGGCGGGCCACCAAGGGGACGCACACGCTGACCGTCCGGGCCACCGACCGCACCGGCGAGACCCAGACCGAGGAACGCGCCCCCACCATCCCTGACGGAGCGTCGGGATGGCACTCCGTGGTGGTCACCGTCGACTGACCACGCCGTCCACTCCGCACCGCTTCTCACTCTTACGGGTGCTCGACCAATCCGGACGGCGCACCATTCCGGATTCCCCGCGAGGAAGGCAGATCGCCTTCGTGAAGCACCCCGTCGAGGAGTTGCCATGCGTACCCGAATCCGTCGTATCGCCGTCGCCGTCACGATCGGCGCCGTCCTGCCGCTGACCCTGACCGCCTGCTCCGACAGCGACTCCAAGGACAAGGCGTCCGACAGCGCTTCGGCCGGTTCCTCCAAGAGTGCGGACGCGGTAAGCCCTTCCGGCTCGACGGGGACCATGAGCGAGCCGTTCGGTCCGGCCTGTTCCTCGGTGCCCGAGGACGGTGCGGGGTCCTTCGACGGCATGGCCAAGGATCCTGTCGCCACGGCCGCCTCCCACAACCCCGCACTGTCCACGCTCGTGTCGGCGGTGAAGAAGGCCGGCCTCGTCGACACCCTCAACAACGCGCAGAACATCACGGTGTTCGCTCCCACGAACGACGCCTTCGCCAAGATCCCCAAGGCCGACCTGGACAAGGTCCTCAACGACAAGGCGACGCTGACCAAGATCCTCACGTACCACGTGGTGGGTCAGGAACTGGCGCCCGAGGACCTGACGAACGGCTCGTTCGAGACGCTGGAGAAGTCGAAGCTGACCACCGCGGGCTCCGGCGAGTCCTACAAGGTCAACGACACGGCCGACGTGGTCTGCGGCAACGTCGAAACCGCCAATGCCCGCGTCTACCTCATCGATTCCGTGCTCATGCCCAAGAGCTGACGCTTGCGCGCACCGCCGCCGCGGCTCCCGAAGGCCGGACGTCAGGACGGGCGTCCGGCCTTCGCGGTCGTGTCGCGGCGCCGGGGTTCATGGACGGGCTCTCACTCGGCGTCCTTGCCCATCGCTCCGAGGACCGCCTGACGCGCCTCGTAGAAGTCGGCGTCCGAGACACCGGGGTCGTCCTCCACCTCGTTCAGCCATTCCTCCATCTCCTCGGGCTGCCACTCGCCGAAGCCCCGGGGGATGTCGATCGTCGTGGTGCTCGCACGCAGCCGCTCCATCGCAGCGGCCTCCTGGACACTGCGAGTGCTCACCTCGGTCACCGCGCCACGTCCTTCCGTCTCTGTAGGGGAACGGACGGGCGACCTTGCCAGACACACCCCGGATGTGTCCAAAACAGCCCGTCGCACCCGGCGACTCACCCGTTCGGCCCCGCATCACGGCTCCCGGCGGGCGCCCGTACCGCGCCGGGCCAAGGCTCGTCTTACGACTGGTCCCGACGTGGTGGTGAGGGTGGTGGCGATGCGTACGAGAGCGTTGGCTTCCGAGTTCCTGGGAACTCTGCTCCTGGTCTTCTTCGCCGTGGGCTCCGCTGTCCTGGGGGTCGAGTTCATCGGCACCCTCGGCATCGCACTGGCCTTCGGCTTCACGCTCCTGGCGCTGGCGTACGCGCTCGGTCCCATCTCCGGGTGCCACGTGAACCCCGCGGTGACCCTCGGCATGCTGTGCGCGCGCCGTATCGACGTGCGCACGGCGGTGGGTTTCTGGGTCGCCCAGTTCGTCGGTGGCATCGCCGGAGCGGCTCTCCTGTTCCTCCTGGCCAAGCAGGTCCCGGGCTTCCACGCGAAGGGCGCCTTCGGCAGCAACGGCTACGGGGACCGGTCGGCGGTGCACATCAACACCGGTGGCGCGTTCCTCGCCGAGGTCGTCCTCACCTTCCTCCTCGTGTTCGTGGTGCTGGCGGTGACGCACCGGGTCGCCGTCGTCGGCTTCGACGGACTGCCCATCGGAATCGCCCTCGCCGTCATCCACCTGGTCGGCATCCCGCTGACCGGCACATCGGTCAACCCGGCGCGCAGCCTCGGCCCGGCCCTGTTCGCCGGTGGTCCCGCCCTCTCGCAACTGTGGCTGTTCATCGTGGCGCCGCTGGTCGGCGGCGTACTCGCCGCGCTGGCACACCGGGTGACGCACCCGGTGGGCGAGGACCGCATGATCGCCGACGAGGTGGCGGCGGCCTGACCGCGCTCCCCCGGCGGGCGTTACCGTGGCGGCTTCACGGCCACCACGGGAACGGACGCAGCCCCACCATGTACGAGATCACCGTCACGCGCGATGTGCCCTACGCCGTCGGCGCGGGCGGCCCTGACCAGCACCTGGACGTCTTCCGGCCGTCGACGGGGGCGCCCGCTCCGCTCGTCCTGCTCTGGCACGGGGTCGGCCCGGACGAGAAGGACGTCATGGGCACGCTCGCCGAGCAGGTCGCACGCCGCGGCCAGGTCGTGGTCGTGCCCGACTGGCGCGCCGACGCCCCGGACGGCGGCCGGGCCCATCTCCTCGCCTCGCTCGCCTCCGTGCGCGAGCACGGCGCCGTCTGGGGCGGGGACCCGGAGCGAGTCGTCCTGGCGGGCTGGTCGGCCGGGGCGGGCGCGGCCGTCGGTGTCGCCCTGCACCCGGAGCTGGTGGCGGGGTGGCGGCCCGCGGCCGTGGTGGCGATATCCGGCCGCTACGACGTGCCCGCCCGCACCACGGGGCGGCCTCCGCTGGACAGCCTCGGGACGACCCGTGCGCACCCCGTTCCCGTGCGGCTCGTGCACGGCCGCGCCGACGCGCTGGTGCCCTCGCGGCACTCCGAGGAGTTCGCGGCCCGGCTCCGGGAGCAGGACTGGGACGCCAATCTGGCCCTGCTCGACACGGACCACGCGGGCACGATCATGACCACGTACGACGCCGCTCTCGGCAGGCCCCGCCCGGGCGGGGCGCCCGACGTGGAGCGGGCCGGACACCGCACGGCCGACCTGTGCGCGGGCGCCGGACAGCATCCCGCGCGAGTACGTCCGAAAAGGCTGGTGTGACGGCGTTCGAACAGGGGTAGGACGGTGCAGGGCCGGTCTGATCATGGGACAGGCCCACTCCATCCCCGCCCGTCTCCGAGCCGGGCGAAAGAAGACGAAGGACAGCAGTATGGCCAGCGGCACCGTGAAGTGGTTCAACTCCGAAAAGGGCTTCGGCTTCATCGAGCAGAGCGGCGGCGGACCTGACGTGTTCGCCCACTACAGCAACATCTCCGGCAACGGCTACCGTGAACTCGTCGAGGGCGAGACGGTCACCTTCGACATCACCCAGGGCCAGAAGGGCCCCCAGGCCGAGAACATCGTGCGCGGCTGAACCACCACGGAACACCGACGGAGCGGGGCGGTGACCACACGGTCGCCGCCCCTCTCCGCGCCCCGCGGAGACGGCCGTCGCCGGATACCGCCACCTGGCGGAGGCCGGCTGGCCGTCTAAGCCCCCCGCGCCGATCGTGTTCGTATGTCCGACGCCCCTTCCAGACGCGACGCACGCTCACGCCTGGAACTCCAGGCGATCCGCGCCCTGTTGGAGGCACAACGGCGGCGCATCCAGACATACGTCGAACTCCAGTGGGGCTCCGCCTCGGTGCCCGACTCGGTCCCCGACGTGTCCCAGGCTCCACCACCGCCCGCGGGGCTCGACGTGCTCGACGCGCTTCCCACGCCCGCTCTGCTGGTGGCCCCCCTCCTCGGTGAGGACGGCGAGATCCGGGACTTCCTCTACGTCGGCGGGAGCGCGCCGGCCCGGGCCTACGGAGCGAGCCGCCTGCCCGAAGCCGCTCTGCCGCGCTGGTCCGGCCCGGTGGCGCTGTTCGAACGGTTCCCCGCCCTCGCCGCCAGCGCCCTGCCCGCGATGCTGGCCCGCGCCCACCACGACCGGACACCCCAGGGCCCGGAGACGGTCGAATGGCTCGTGGAAGCTCCCTCCGGCCCGGTGCGGCTGCACGACGAGGTGCGGGTGGCTCCCTGCGGCGCTCATCTGCTCATCACGTGGCAGAGCGGCCAGCGGACGCGCATGGCCGCCGACGCCCAGCGGCTGATGCGGACCTGCTGGGCCGAGTGGAACCTCGGTGATCAGCATGTCGAGCCGTCCCGCGGATTCCGCGACGTGCTCGGTCTGCCGGAGAGCGCGCCGGTGCCGACCCTCTCCGAGCTGGCGGACACCGTCACCAGCGGCAGCCTGCCCCGGCTGTACCAGATCCTGTACGACGTGATCCTGCGCAAACGCACGACGGAGTGCGAACTGTGCCTGACCGGCGCCGGTGAGCGGGTGTTCCGCATGGTCGCCGAACCGGTGCGCATCGCCCCCGGAAGCCTGGTCTGGGCGCTGCGGGCGGTGCTCATCGACGTCACCGCCGAACGCCGTCGCCGGGAGAGCGCCGAATGTGCCGCCCGCGAGGCGCAGCGGCAGCTCGAACGCGTGGAGGCCGTCACGGAGGTCGCCGATGTGCTGCGCGACGTGGTCCTCCCGCACTTCCAGGGGGAACTCGCCTCGTTCGGCCTCGACGCGGCCGCCGTCTACCGGCCCGACGCGCGTGAGGCCCGGGTCGGCGGCGACTGGTACAAGGCCCGCAAGCTGCCCGACGGGCATCCGCTCATCGCGCTGGGCGACGCGCGCGGGCACGGTCTGGAAGCCGCCACGCTCATGGCCAAACTGCGCTACGCGCTGGCCGGGCTGGCCTACACCGAGCAGCCCGTGGAGCGCCTGACGCAGTGGCTCAACGAGGTGGCCTGCGCGGACGGCAACGAGTCGACGGCGACGGCGATCATCGCCCGCTACCACCCCGAGCACGCCTTGCTGCGCTGGACGTGCGCCGGTCATCCGCGCCCCGTCCTGGTCAGGAACGGGGTCGCCACGCAACTGCCCGATCCGGTCGGCGGCCCCGGCCTGACGCTGGGTGTCCTGCCGAGTACGACCTATGTCGCGGCGACCGCGACCCTGGAGGTCGGCGACATCGTCCTGATGTACTCGGACGGTCTGACCGAGCAGCGCGACTCCGACCCCGACCAGGACACCCGGCGCTTCCTCACCGCCGCGGAGCGGTGCTTCGCCGAGGCGCCGCCGGTCGGTGGCCACGAGGCTCTCCAGGACTACGCCGAACGGGTCGTCGCGCGGCTCGACGGGCCGCACCGCACGGACGACGCCACCTTGCTGGCCCTGCGCCGCATCACCACCGGCTGACCCCCGTCAGGACGGCGGGCCGCCGCTGCCGCTCGGGGCGCTGCTCAGGTCGACGACGCAGAAGATGTTGTCGTCGGGATCGGCGAGGACCACGAAGTCCGGGTCGGGCGGATAGAGGTCCCAGGGGACGGCCTTCGCGCCCAGGCCGATCAGCCGCTCCACCTCCGCCCGTTGTTCCTCCGCCGTCTCCGTGAAGAGGTCCAGGTGGAGGCGGGGGTGCGGTTCGGCGGGCGACTCGCTGCGCATGAGGGCGAGGGCCCGGCCGGAGCCGTCGGCGTGGTGGAGGGTCCGCCACGTCTCGCTCTCCCACTCCTCGGCGACGACGAGGTGCAGCGCCTGCGTCCAGAAGGCGACCGCGCGCGGGATGTCGGTCACTCCGATGACGGGGAATCCGAGTCTCAGCATGCGAGGAGCCTAGGGCCTTGGGCCCGGCCAGGTGTAGATCACTGGGCGTCCGGTTGCGTGGAGTCCAGGGCCTCGTTGCGCGTCTCGTAGATGGCGGTCACCTGCAGCAGTTGTTCCTCGCTCAGCTCAGGGAGGAGGTCCCTGTCGGTCAACAACTCCTGCTGTTCGTGCGCCAGTTGTCCGAGGCGTTCGGCGTCGGGGACGGCGGCGCGCCGGTGCTGTCGGATTCGGTCCTCGTAGCGTGCGAGCAGACTGTTCAACGCTTCCTCGGCGCGTACGCGGGGCGCCGGGAGACCGGTGTCGTGGGCTTCGTCCATGGGATCCATCATCACCGGTGGAGGTGGTGCGCGGCCGGGCGGGGCCGTCGTGCCGGTCTTCGTGTCGGCCGGAGCACGGGCCGCCTGGTCGGGCGGGTCATCCGGCGTGCGCCTCCTGGCGGACCCTGCGGCGCCAGGCCCGCAGCATGGGGGCGCGTTCGTGCTCCGAGGTGCCGCCCCAGACGCCGGTCGTCTGCCCCGTCCGCAGGGCCCACTCCAGGCACGCGTTCCTGACCGGGCAGCGCTCGCACACCGCCTTCGCCTCATGGACGTCCTGGAGCGCGGGGCCGCTGTGCCCCACGGGGAAGAACAGTTCCGGGTCCTCGCCCACGCATGCCGCTCCGTCGAGCCACTCCATTGTCTTCTCCCTCTCAGTCATCAGGAGCGGCGCGGGTACCCATGACGACGGAGGGCCAATCACCCGGTGCCGTCTCGATCCTGCTCAGTCCTGGAGATCCGGGGCGCGGCGGCCGTCCTTGTCGCCGAAGGCCACGTCCTGGCCCGCGACGATCTGCGCGCCCATGTTCCGGCGCATCATCTCCAGTGCGGCGTCGGCCAGTTGGGGGTGGATGTGCGCGACGGCGTCGGAGACCACGGTCACGTCCAGGTGGCGGATGTGGGCGTCGAGGGCGGAGTACAGCACGCATTGCTCGGTGACCTGGCCGCACAGGATCACCTGGCCCGCGCCCAGTTCCCACAGCAGATACGTCAGCGGGGTCTCGTAGAAGATCGAGTGCCGGGCCTTCAGCACGAAGAGGGCCTGGTCGTCCGGCTTGATCGGTTCCACGAGCTCGGCGTGCGGGCCCGCCAGCGCCTCGTCGACGAGTTCACCCTGATGGGACCGCCACTGCCCGAAGTTGTCGTTGACGTAGATCACCGGGACGCTGTGGGCACGCGCCTCCCGGATCAGGTCGGCGACGACGGGCACGATCTTGCGGGCCGAGGGCAGGAGCTGGTCCGCGTCCGGATGGTCGTACGTGTTGATCATGTCGATGACGATCAGGGCACACGGTTGCTGTTCCATGGCTCAGCGGCTCTCCTCGTGCTCGGCTCCACAACCAGGCTGGTCACACCTGGCGCCGCCCCGCCACAGGACGGCCTACGCCGACGATCACCCCGGGTACCCCGGAGGCGCTCACGCGATGCGCGCGGACGCGCAGCACGTGCGTCCACCATCCGCGCAGGTCACGATGGGAAACGACGGGAAATTCAGGTGAGTGCCGTCGGCGTGTGTGGGAACGCGGTGAGGTGCGGGTCCCGGCAGACGAAGCGGTCGAAACGGCCGAAGCAGCCATACTGGGCCCGTCAGCAGCAGCATCCGCCCGATGACGCCCGCCGACACGGTTCTGGAGCATTCGATGACTACGGCCGACCGAGACGCCCCGGTGCTGGACGCCGACGAACTGCGTGCGCTGGACGCCCATTGGCGCGCCGCGAACTACCTGGCCGTCGGCCAGATCTATCTGATGTCGAACGCGCTGCTGCGCGAGCCGCTGCGCCCCGAACACGTGAAGCCGCGCCTGCTGGGGCACTGGGGCACCTCCCCCGGCCTGAACCTCGTGTACACGCACCTGAACCGGGTGATCAAGCAGCGCGAGCTGGAGGCCCTGTGCGTGTGGGGCCCCGGACACGGCGGCCCCGCCGTGCTCGCGGGCGCCTGGCTGGAGGGCAGCTACAGCGAGATCTACCCGGACGTGACCCGCGACGAGGCGGGCATGACCCGGCTGTTCAAGCAGTTCTCCTTCCCCGGCGGCGTGCCGAGCCATGTCGCCCCCGAGGTGCCTGGCTCGATCCACGAGGGCGGCGAACTCGGCTACTCCCTCGCGCACGCCTACGGGGCCGCCTTCGACCACCCGAACCTGCTCGTCGCCTGCGTGGTCGGCGACGGTGAGGCGGAGACGGGTCCGCTGGCCGCGTCCTGGCACTCGGGCAGGTTCCTCGACCCGGTGCACGACGGCGCCGTCCTGCCGATCCTGCACCTCAACGGCTACAAGATCGCCAACCCGACCGTGCTCGCCCGGATGCCGCACGACGAACTCGACGCACTGCTGCGCGGCTACGGCCACCTCCCGCTCTACGTGGAGGGTGACGACCCCGCGCAAGTGCACCAGGCCCTGGCGCGCGCCCTCGACCGGTCGCTCGACCTCATCACCGACCACCAGCGGGCGGCCAGGACCGGTGAGGCGGCCGGGCCCGTGCGCTGGCCCATGATCGTGCTGCGGACCCCGAAGGGCTGGACCGGACCCGGCGAGGTCGACGGCGTACCGGTGGAGAACACCTGGCGCGCCCACCAGGTCCCCCTCCCCGAGGTCCGTGAGAACCCCCAGCACCTCGCCCAGTTGGAGAGCTGGCTGCGCTCGTACCGGCCCGAGGAACTCTTCGACGACGACGGCGGTCCGACGGAGCCGGTGCTGGCCTGCGTGCCGGAGGGCACGCGTCGCCTGGGTTCCACGCCGTACGCCAACGGCGGCCTGCGCCTGCGCGCCCTGCCCCTGCCGCCCCTGGAGGACTTCGCCGTGCCGGTCGAGAAGCCCGGCGCCGCGGCCCACTCCCCCACCCAGCTCCTCGGCGACCTCCTCGCGCGCCTGATGGCCGACACGGCGCGCGAGCGCAACTTCCGGCTGGTCGGTCCGGACGAGACGGCGTCCAACCGGTTGCAGTCCGTCTACCGGGCGACCGGCAAGGCCTGGCAGGAAGGCCTGCTGCCCGTCGACGAGAACCTGGACCCGCACGGCCGCGTGATGGAGGTCCTCTCCGAGCACCTGTGCCAGGGCTGGCTGGAGGGCTACCTGCTGACGGGTCGCCACGGTCTCTTCTCGTGCTACGAGGCGTTCGTCCACATCGTCGACTCGATGGTCAACCAGCACATCAAGTGGCTGAAGACGTCGGCGGAACTGCCCTGGCGCGCCCCCGTCGCCTCGCTCAACTACCTGCTCACCTCACACGTCTGGCGCCAGGACCACAACGGCTTCTCGCACCAGGACCCCGGCTTCGTCGACCACGTCCTCAACAAGAGCCCGCACATCGTCCGGGTGTTCCTGCCGCCGGACGCCAACTCGTTGCTGGCGGTGGCCGACAACGCGCTGCGCAGCCGCGACCACGTCAATGTCATCGTCGCGGGCAAGAACCCCGGCCCCGACTGGCTCTCCCTCGACCAGGCGCGCGCCCACTGCGCGCGGGGGGCCGGTGTGTGGGACTGGGCGGGCACCGAGCGCGGCGACGGCCCCGACGTGGTCCTGGCCTGCGCGGGCGACGTGCCCACGCAGGAGGTCCTGGCGGCGGCCGGACTGCTGCGCCGGCATCTGCCCGAGCTCGCCGTGCGGGTCGTGAACGTCGTCGACATGACGACCCTCCTGCCCGCCTCCGAGCACCCCGACGGCATGAGCGACGCCGAGTACGACGGCCTGTTCACCCGCGACAAGCCGGTGGTCTTCGGCTATCACGGCTACCCGTGGCTCATCCACCGCCTCGCCTACAAGCGGGACGGTCACGACAACGTGCATGTCCGCGGTTACAAGGAGTCCGGCACCACGACCACGCCGTTCGACATGGTCGTCCGCAACGACCTCGACCGCTTCCGCCTGGTCATGGACGTCATCGACCGCGTGCCCGGGCTCGCGGTGCGCGCCGCCGAGACCCGGCAGCGGATGGCGGACGCCCGCACGAGGCACCACCGCTGGATCCGCGAGCACGGCACGGACATGCCCGAGATCGTGGAGTGGCAGTGGCCGGGCTGAACAAGCGGGACGGGGCCGATGGGGCCGGTCGCCGGCACGGCCGGCGGGAGACCGTCGAGGAGAAGGCCGACCGGCAGTGGGCGGAACTCGTCCAGGAGCTGCGGGTCGCCCTGACGGGGGTGCAGATCCTCTTCGGATTCCTGCTCACCGTCGTGTTCACACCCCGCTTCACCGAACTCTCCGACACCAACCGCACCATCTACATCGTCACGGTGGTCATCGGGTCGGCCGCGACCGGGGCCCTGATCGGGCCGGTCGCGCTGCACCGGCAGATCTCCGGGCGCCGGATCAAACCGCAGGCGGTGCTCTGGTCGTCGCGCCTCACGTTCGTGGGCCTTCTCCTGCTCCTCGCCACCCTGACCTCGGCGTTGTTCCTGATCCTGCGCGTCGCGACGCACGACGGGCTCACGCCGCTGCTCGTCGCGGGGGTGCTCGCCTGGTACCTGCTCTGCTGGTTCGTCCTGCCCGTCTACGTCCGCAGACGGCACACCGAGGAGGAACACGACACCGACGACGCCCCACACGCCAACGACGCCCCGCGTTGAACCTCAGAACGAATTTGGAGGCGACCATGGTGGACATCGGCTACACGATGATGACCGAGCAAGCCGGACCCCGGGACCTCGTACGCCACGTCGTGGCGGCGGAGGAAGCGGGCTTCGACTTCTCCGTCACGTCCGACCACTACTCCCCCTGGCTGGCCGAACAGGGCCACTCCCCCTACGCCTGGGCCGTGCTCGGCGCCGCCGCCCAGGCGACCTCGCGCATCCCCCTGATGACCTATGTGACGTGTCCGACCACGCGTTACCACCCGGCGGTCGTCGCGCAGAAGGCCGCCACGCTGCAACTGCTGTCGGAGGGCAGGTTCCGACTCGGCCTCGGCTCCGGCGAGAACCTCAACGAGCATGTGGTGGGCGGCGGCTGGCCGGCACCGGCCGTGCGCCTGGAGAAGTTCGAGGAGGCCGTCGGCATCATCCGCGCCCTGCTCGACGGCGAGGAACTCACCCACCACGGCCGCCACTACGAGGTCGACCGGGCCCGTCTGTGGGACCGCCCCGACACCCCGCCCCCGATCGGCGTGGCCGTGTCGGGCCCCGCCTCCTGCGCGTTGGCGGGCCGCGTCGCGGATCTGGTCATCGCCACCGAACCCCGCGGTGACCTGCTCGACGCCTTCGACCGCGCGGGGGGCAGCGGCAAGCCCCGCGTCGGCCAGCTTCCCGTCTGCTACGACCCCGACCGGTCGGCGGCCGTCAAACGCGCCCACGAACAGTTCCGCTGGTTCGCGGGCGGCTGGCGGGTCAACGCCGAGCTTCCCCACCCCGTCTCGTTCGCCGGGGCGACCGAGCTGGTGTCCCCCGAGGACGTCGCCAAGACGATCCCGTGCGGCAACGACGTCACCGAGTTCGTCGAGGCCGTACGGCCCTACGCGGAGGCGGGCTTCACCGAGGTCGCTCTCGTCCAGATCGGCGGCAACCACCAGGACGCCTTCTTCCCCTGGGCCCAGAACGAGCTGCTGCCCGCCCTGCGGGCAGCTCTGTGACCCGAACGACCGACACGGCGACGGCCCGATCAGCGGGCCGGCCGACGACCCGATCCGGGAGATCCTTTCCATGAACAGCGCTGCCGACGACAACCACACCCTCGTCACCGTGACCCTGAGCAACTGCTCGGCCCGCGACGCCGAGTCGGTCCTCACCTACCTCACCTCGGAGTTCCCCGACCGTGCGCCCACCAAGGACGGCTCGGACGCCTCGGGGACGCCCACCACGGTGTGGACCGCCGAACTCGACGTGAGCGCCGGTTCCTCGGACGCGGCGTCCGGCTCCGCGAGCGGCGAGAAGCTGGAGGGCACCGTCTCCGTGTCCGCCCAGGGCGTCCCGCACGAGGTCGACACCGTCCGCAAGGCGCTGGGCCGGGCGTTCCAGGTCGAGGACGCGGGGTCCGCCTCCGGTGACCAGGAACTCGACGTCCAGCTCCGCCTCACCTCACGCTGACCGACACCGCCACCGTCACCGGGCCCGCCGCCGTTCGATCCGATCGCGCTGCGGGCCCACGGTGTATTTCGGGTCCTCGGCCGAGGCGACGCCCGCGTCGAAGATCCCGAAGCGGGTGCACGCCGAGCCCGCGAGCAGCGCGAGACCCGAGGCGATCGCGGCCGGTCGGCTGCGGCCGAGGGCGACGGCGCCCACGGCGCCGGTGAGGGTGAGCGCCTGCGCCGTCCGCAGCAGCGTGCCCGCCCGCCCCTGCCGGTACGTCTCGGCGACGGGGCCGAGGCGTCGCTCCGCCGCCTTCATGGCCACGGTGTCCGCGAGGGCGGCGATCCCGGCGGCGCACCGCGCGGGTGTGCTCTCGTGCGCGGGGGCGACGACGAGGGCCATTCCGGCGGCGGCGGCCGTCGCGGACGCCGTGAAGAGGTAGGGCAGTTCGCGGTGGGCGCCGTGCCAGGCGGGCACCGCCGTGTCGGCCGCGAGGACGGCGGTGTACGCGGCGACCGCGGGGCCGAGCACGGCGGCGGTGCCCGTGGCGACGGCGCCGATCTTGGGCAGCCGGCCGGTGACGGCGGTGGCCGCGGCGGCTCCGGCGGCCGGTCCGTAGGCGCTGAGCAGCCAGGAGCCCATGCTCATCGGCGAGGTGGGCTTGAAGACCCGGAGCATGTTCGCGAAACGGGACGGCCGGCCCAGATCGTGGATCAGCGCCGCGGCGGAGAGGGAGACGGCGGCCAGGGAGGACACCTTCAGGGCCTTCTCGGTGCGCGGGCGGTCGGTGAGCTGCGCCGCCGCCGCGACGACGGACCCCGCCCCGGCGAGCCCGCCGAGGAAGAAGTATCCGGCGATGTCGCGCGCCTGCCACGACGGCGGCTTGATCACGGGTCGGCCGTAGTAGGAGTCGAACTCCGCCTTCGGAACCATGAGTTGTTCGCCGCGACGGCCACGCCGCCGCGGTCCCGCCGACCGGTCCTGAGCCGTCATCGCTGCCTCCTGCCGACCGCCGCGAAGGAGACCGCGACGCCTCCGAGGAGCGCGAGCGCCGCCCCTGCGGCGTGCTTCCACATGGCCGGCAGGTCACGGGTGGTGACCACGGGGTCCGGTGGCAGCCCGTACACCTCCGGGCGGTCCAGGAGCAGGAAGAAGGCACCGTCCCCGCCCACACCGTCCTCGGGGTCGTGCCCGTACAGATGGGCCTCGGGCACGCCCGCCTCATGGAGTTCGTCGACGCGCAGCGCCGCCCTCTCCCGCAGTTCGTCGAGGGGTCCGAACTGGATGGAGTCCGTGGGGCACGCCTTGGCACACGCCGGTTCCTGGCCAGCGCCCAGACGGTCGTAGCACATCGTGCACTTGAAGACGCGGCCGTCGGTGGGGCGCTGTTCGATGACGCCGTAGGGGCAGGCAGGGACGCAGTACCCGCAGCCGTTGCAGATGTCCTCCTGCACCACGACGGTCCCGAACTCGGTGCGGAACAACGAGCCGGTGGGGCACACGTCGAGGCAGGCGGCGTGGGTGCAGTGCTTGCAGACGTCCGACGACATCAGCCAGCGCATGTCCGTCCCGGACGACCCGGGCGCGCCGGGCGCGCCGTCCACGACGGGTAGTTGGGTACGCCCCTCGGGTGCGGGCTGTTCGATGAACGCGACGTGCCGCCAGGTGGAGGCGCCGAGCGCCTGCGTGTTGTCGTACGACATCCCGGTCAGTTCGAGGCCGTCCTCGGGGATGGCGTTCCACTCCTTGCACGCCACCTCGCAGGCCTTGCATCCGATGCACACGGACGTGTCGGTGAAGAACCCGACCCTCTCCTCGCTCATGCGCGGGTCTCCGTTCCGGTGGTCTCGGTGATCCCCGCGCGGCGCCGGTACTCCGCCACCAGGCGCGGCAGTTCGGGCCCGCGGGGGCGGCGGCCCGGGCGGATGTCGGCGGTGAGCGCCTTGACCTCCTGGATGTGCGCGTTGGGGTCGAGGGTGATGCCGGAGAGTTCGTTGGCGGCGTCGCCGGTGACCACGCCGTTGGGCCCCCAGTGGAAGGGCAGGCCGATCTGGTGGACGGTGCGGCCCTGCACCGTCAGGGACTTGATGCGGTCGGTGACCATGACGCGGGCCTCGATGGCGTTGCGCGCGGTGACGATCGTGGCCCATCCGCCGTGTTCGAGTCCGCGCTCGGCGGCGAGCTGCGGGGACAGCTCGCAGAACAGTTCCGGCTGGAGCTCGGACAGGTACGGCGACCAGCGGCTCATGCCGCCCGCCGTGAAGTGTTCGGTGAGCCGGTGCGTGGTCAGGATGTACGGGTAGACGTCGGCGCCGGGCTCGGTGCCGCTGGGGTGGTAGCGGTTGCCCTCGCGGGGCATCACCTCGCGCACCGGGGAGCGCGGGGTGCGCGGGTAGAGCGCGTTGGTGAAGGGCGAGTCCTGCGGCTCGTAGTGGGCGGGCAGCGGGCCGTCCTCCAGGCCCGCGGGCGCGTACAGCCAGCCCTTCCCGTCGGCCTGCATGATGAAGGGGTCGTCACCGCGCAGGGCGTCGGGGCCGCTCGCGTCCTTGTCGGGTACGTGGTCGGGGGCGCGGTCGGGCACGAAGTCGGGGACGTCGTAGCCGGTCCAGCGTCCGGCCTCTGGGTCCCACCAGACGTGGGCCTTGCGCTCGCTCCACGGGGTTCCGTCGGGGGCGGCGGAGGCCCGGTTGTAGAGGATGCGGCGGTTGGCGGGCCAGGCCCAGGCCCATTCGGCGGCCACCCAGTCCTGTTCCTGCTGTGGCTTCTTGCGGGCGGCCTGGTTGATGCCGTCGGCGTACACGCCGCAGTAGATCCAGCAGCCGCAGGAGGTCGAGCCGTCGTCCTTCAGCTCCGTGTACGCGGACAGCGGGGCGCCGTCGGGGCCGTGGCCGTTGATCTCGGCGAGCACGGCCGCGGCGACGGGCTCCCGCAACGGCCCGTCGACGGGATAGTCCCAGGTGAGGTCGAGGACGGGGCGGTCCATCGGGTCGGTGGAACCGGCCAGCCGCTCCTTGATGCGGCGGCCCAGGTGGTACATGAACCAGAGGTCGCTGCGCGCCTCGCCCGCGGGTTCGACGGCCGCGTGGTGCCACTGGACCCAGCGGTTGGTGTTGGTGAACGACCCGGACTTCTCGGTGTGGGCGGCGGCGGGGAAGAAGAAGACCTCCGTGCCGATGTCCTCGGTGCGCAGTTCGCCGCTCTCGATCTCCGGGCCGTCCTGCCACCAGGTGGCCGACTCGATGAGCGAGAAGTCCCGGACGACGAGCCAGTCGAGCTGGGCCATCCCCAGGCGTTGCAGACGGGTGTTGGCCGAGCCGACGGCCGGGTTCTCCCCCATCAGGAAGTAGCCCTTGCACTCGCCGTCGAGCTGCGACATCACCGTCTCGTACGTGGAGTGCGAACCGGTGAGGCGCGGGAGGTGGTCGAAGCAGAAGTCGTTGTCCTCGCGGGCCGCGTCGCCGTAGTACGCCTTCAGCAGGCTCACGAAGTAGGACCGCATCTCGGCCCAGAAACCCTTCTCGGTGCGCGAGGTCCTGATGAAGCTGTCGAGGTCGATGTGCTGGTGGGCGTGGGGCATGGGCAGATAGCCCGGGAGCAGGTTGTACAGCGTCGGGATGTCGCTGGAGCCCTGGATGGAGGCGTGCCCGCGCAGCGCCTGGATGCCGCCGCCGGGGCGGCCGATGTTGCCGAGCAGGAGCTGGAGGATGCTCGCGGCGCGGATGTACTGCGAGCCGGTGGAGTGCTGGGTCCAGCCGACCGCGTACACGAAGGCGCTGGTGCGCTCGGGGCCGGAGTTGGCGGTGAGCGCGTCGCACACGCGCAGGAACGTCTCGCGCGGGACGCCGCACACCTCCTCGACCATCTCGGGGGTGTAGCGGGCGAAGTGCCGTTTGAGCACCTGGTACACGCAGCGCGGATGCCGCAGGGTCGGGTCGCTGGGCGCGTCCGGGGTGGTGCGGGCGCCGCCCGAGCCGTGGGTCTCCGGGCGGCCCGCGGAGCGGACGCGGTCCTCGTACTGTTCGTCGACCTCGCCGGTCGGTTGCTGCACCTGCGCGCCCTCGTACTGCCAACTGTGCTGGTCGTAGTGGCGCTTGTCCTCGTCGAGGCCGGAGAAGACGCCGTCCAGGTCCTCGGTGTCGCGGAAGTCCTCGCCGACCAGCGTCGCGGCGTTGGTGTAGTGCAGGACGTACTCGCGGAAGTCCTTCTCCTCGGTCAGGACGTGGTTGATGATCCCGCCGATGAAGGCGATGTCGCTGCCGGCCCGCAGCGGCACGTGGAGGTCGGCGAGGGCGCTGGTGCGCGTGTAGCGGGGGTCCACGTGGATGACGGTCGCGCCGCGGGCCTTGGCCTCCATCACCCACTGGAAGCCCACGGGGTGGGCCTCGGCGTAGTTCGAGCCCTGGATGACGATGCAGTCGGAGTGCTGCTGGTCCTGCATGAACGTGGTGGCGCCGCCGCGGCCGAACGTGGTGCCGAGACCGGCGACGGTGGAGCTGTGGCAGACGCGCGCCTGGTTCTCCACCTGGACGACGCCGAGGCCGGTCAGCAACTTCTTGATGAGGTAGTTCTCTTCGTTGTCGAGCGTGGCGCCGCCGAGGCTCGCGATGCCCATGGTGCGGGCCGTGCGCACGCCGTCCTTCTCCCATTCCCAGGTGGCGCGGCGGGTCGCGACGACGCGGTCGGCCACCATGTCCATGGCCGTCTCCAGGTCGAGCGGTTCCCAGTCGGTGCCGTGCGGGCGCCGGTACAGCACCTGGTGGTGGCGGGCCGCGCCGGTGGTCAGTTGCAGCGTCGCGGAGCCCTTCGGGCAGAGCCGGCCGCGGCTGACGGGAGAGGCGGGGTCCCCCTCGATCTGCACGACCTTCTCGTCCTTGACGTAGACCTGCTGGCCGCAGCCGACGGCGCAGTACGGGCAGACGGACTGCGTCACCCGGTCGGCGGTGTCGGTGCGCGGGCGCAGCCCGGCCGTGGTCGGCGACTTGGCCGCGCTTCCCCGGCCGAGCCGGTCGTCCCCGGTGAGCTGCCGGTAGACGGGCCAGTCACGGATTCGGTCGGTGACACCCATGGAGGCTCCTAGGCGGGGCGGGATCAGGCTGTCGGCTCGTCGGGGTCGGGGTGCTCGGGGTGCACGGTCCCGGAACCGGGTCCGCCGCGTCGCCCCGTGCCCGCCTCGTCCGTGTCGGGGACGTCGTCGCCGCGGTCCGCCTGCTCGACGGGCGCGTCGACCTGCTCGTCCCCGTCGGCCTGCTGGTCGGGCATGTCCCGGGGGACGGGCTTCCCGTCCTCGCCTGCGCCTTCGAGTCGATGATCGGTCATGGCAGCCTCCATTGTTCGTCACCCGGCACGGGTCCGCACGCCCGGTCGCGGACGCGGACTCTGGGTACCGGGTTCGGCGGAGACGAAACGTGCCGCTTCGCCGGGGCGCGGTTCAGGAGGGGGTGGGCCCGTGGAGGACGAGGGCGAGACCGTCCTCGGCGTCGTCGTTCAGGGCGGCGCGGAAGGCTTTCTCGTAGGCGTCGTTCCCGGCGGCCGTGCGGGCCTGGCGCTCCCATTGGTCCCGGACCTCGGAGAGTTCGGGGGTGCCGTGGTTCGGGTGGCCGAGCATGCGCCAGTACGTGTTCCCGGTCCCGGAGGTGCGGGCGGCTCCTATGCCGTTGCCCTGCGCGGCGTTGGCGCCGGTGAGGAGGTCGAGGGCGAGGGCGATGCCGAGGTTGTCCCGCAGGTTGTGCTTGCTGATGAGCATGGCGCGGGCGTGGCGTTCCGCGTCGTGGGGGCGGCCCTGGAGCAGGTCGATGAAGGCGAGCTGGTGGAAGGCGTAGGAGCGGGCCCAGTGTTCGCCGTAGCGCAGGCTGAGGCGGCGCAGGCCGGTGGCGGCCTCGTAGGCCTCGGCCAGTCGGCCCAGCGCGGAGTGGGCGAACGTCCGGATCACCATGCAGCACAACTGCGGCGCGCCCGCCGGGGGTGAGGTCCGGTGGGCGATCAGGGCCCGGTCGCTCACCTCGTACGCGGCCTGCGGGCGGCCTGCCATGAGGTGGGTCAGACCCAGGGTGTGGGCGGCGAAGAGGGCGGAGGCCGCTGTGCCGTCGCGCCGCGCGGCCTGCGCGCACCGCTCTCCCGTGCGCAGGGCGGCGCGGTGGTCGCCCTGGAGGGTGAGGGTGATGCCGAGGGCCCAGAGCGCGCGGGTGCGGGAGGGGCCTTCGGGGGTGTCGAGGGCGAGGACGCGTTCGAGGTAGTCGCGGGACTCGTGGAGGTGCCCGCAGCAGGGCCAGAAGAGGCCCGTGCGGCCGGCCATGTCGAGAGCGGCGTCGGGGTCCTCGGCGATGAGGTGGTCGAGGGCGGCGCGTACGTCGGTGTGGCTGTCGGACACCTTGGTGTACCAGGAGACCTGCCGGTCACTGAGCCATTCGGCCTCGGCCTGTTCCAGGAGTGCGGCGAAGTGTGCCGCGTGGAGCCGGGTGAGGGTGTCCCGCTCGCCGAGTTCGGCGAGCCACATGGCTCCGTATTCGCGCAGGGTGTCGAGCATGCGGTAGCGGGTGCCGGTGCGCTGGAGGACGGACTGGTCGGCGAGCCGCTCCAGGAGGCGCGGGATGTCGTGGTCGCTGAGGGGACCGCCCGCGCACACGGCCTGCGCGTCCGCCTCCTCGACGGGGCCGTGGAAGACGGAGAGCCGGGCCCACAGCAGGCGTTCGCGGGGCGTGCACAGCTCGTGGCTCCAGCCGATCGCGGTGCGCAGGGCCCGGTGGCGCTTGGGCCAGGCGGTCTCGTCGACGAGGGTGTCGAGCCGGGAGCTCAGGCGCTCGGCGACCTCGGTGAGGCTGAGGTCGCGCAGGCGCGCGCAGGCGAGTTCGACGGCGAGCGGGATGCCCTCCAGGCGGCGGCAGACGGCGGCGACGGTCTCGGGGGCGCCCGGTGCGTCGAGGGAGACGGCCGGGGCGGTCGACGCGCACCGGTCGCGGAAGAGGCGTACCGCGTCGGCGGCGTGGTCGTCCGTGGACAGGGGGCTGACCTCGATGCACCGCTCGCGGTGGACGCCGAGTGATTCCCTGCTGGTGGCGAGGACGGTGAGCCGGGGTGCGGCGGTGAGCAGTTCGCTCACCATGAGCCGGCTGGAGGACAGGACGCGTTCGCAGCAGTCGAGGACGAGCAGGACGTGCCGTCCGGCCAGCCATTCGCACAGCGCCTCGATGGGGGCCCGCGGATTGTGGTCCAGGAGGTCGACGGCGTCGCAGACGGTGGCGGTGAACAGCCGGTCGTCGTACAGGTGGGAGAGATCGACCCACCAGACGCCGTCGGCGTACGCGTCCCGCACCTCCTCGGCGACGCGCAGGGCCAGCCGGCTCTTTCCGACGCCGCCGCCCCCGGTGAGGGTGACCGACCGGTGCTCGGTCAGCGCCGTTTTGACGGCGCCCAGTTCGCTGACGCGACCGACGAAACTCGTCGTCATGACGGGAAGGTTGCCTACCACGGTGCCATCCTGCCGTGCCGGGGCGGGCGGCTGGATCCTCTCACGAGAAACGGCCTTAAACGATCGGCTCTGACGGCTGGACGAGCATCTTCGATCGGTCTCCGGCGCGCCGGAGGGCGCCATAGACTCCGCGGGTGACCGCCATGGACGAGATCCGACGCAGCAAGTACATCAGCCTCACGACGTACCGGAAGGACGGGACGCCGGTCGCCACGCCCGTCTGGCACGTGGCACGGGACGAGCGGGAACTGCTCGTGGTCACGCCCGCGGACTCCTGGAAGGTCAAGCGGCTTCGCAACGACAGTGCCGTGACGGTCGCCGTGTGCACGGTCCGCGGCAAGGTCGCCCCGGGCGCCGCCACCCTCACCGGCACCGCCCGCCTCCTCGACGCGGCCGGTACCGAGGCCGCCCAGTCCCTCCTCGCCAGGAAGTACGTGCTGTCCCGGGTCGGCAACGGCTTCGCCAGGCTTCTGCGCCTGCGGCGGAAACCGAACATCGGCATCGCCGTCACGCTGTGACGCCGTCTTCTGTCGGCCTTCGTCGCCGGCGTGGACAGCGGGGCCTCGGACACGCCGGCGACGAAGGGTCATGTGGGTGTCAGCCGCGCCTGATGACGAACTGCGATCCGGGCTCGGTCAGGATGTCGCCCTGCGCCGAGCCGGTGATGGTGACGTCGGTCAGTGTGGCGCTGCCGCGGGCACCGGACATGGCGAGGATGCCTGATCCGTTGTTCGACTTGTCGATGGTCACGTCGGTGACCTGGACATCGGGCATCTCACCACCGCCCGTCTTGAACTGGATGCCGTCGTACGTGGAGTCCCGGATGTCGGTGTCGCGGATCGTGACGCCCGGGATGTTCTGCCCCTGCGCGAACAGGGTGATCGCGCCGAACTCCTGGTCCTCGTTCCAGAAGGCTCCGCCGGTGCGGTACAGCCCGTTGCCGGCGATCAGGGTCGTGCCGGAGAACGGCAGCGGGTCGTGGTCGGTGGCCAGCATGATCCCGGGGTAGTTCATGGTGTCCGAGACCAGGTTGTTCTCGATGGTGTTGCCGTGGCCGCCGTAGATCGCGATGCCGTTGGCGCGCCAGGGCAGTTGGACGGTGTTGTTGCGGAAGTGGTTGTCGTGGCCGACGTCGACCGAGGTGTCCTTGACGTACTTGCTGGCCCATACGGCCAGGGCGTCGTCGCCGGTGTTGCGGAACGAGGAGTTGAAGACCGTCGAGTTGCGGGTGCCGTTGGCGAAGTTGACGCCGTCGGCGTAGGTGTCGCGGATGCGGACGCCGTTGAACTCGACGCGGTCGCCGGGGCCCCACAGTTCGGGGATGTTGGAGTAGTCGCGGCCGACCCAGGCGCCCACGTTGGCGTGCTCTATCCAGACGTTCGAGATCTTGGTGTCCTTGCCGAAGCGGCCGTTGAGCGCGACGCCGCCCTCCGCGTTGCCGTCCCCGCCCCTGATCGTGCCCGAGCCGAAAATGGCGATGTCGGAGATCTTGGTGTTGTCGTCGATGTCGAAGCCGAAGTTGCCCTCGTGCGGATGGTTGATGCCGCCCGCGTCCTGCGGCGCGATGAGGGAGTAGAGCTGGGAGTGCCACATGCCGGCGCCCTTGAGAGTGACGTCACGGATGCCGACCTGGTTGTACTGGCCCCGGTTCAGCGGGTCGTCAGTGAGGATCTTCTTCTCCTGGCGCCACTGTCCGGCCGGGACCCACACGCACGGGATCGTGCCCGCCTGGTCCGCCGTCACGGCGCGCTGGATGGCGTCGGCGTCGTCGACGCCGTCGTTGGGCACGGCTCCGTACTCGGTGATGGAGACGCAGTCGGCGGGCTTGGCGGCCGGGGCGGCGACCTGCTCCAGGTCGATCAGGTCGACGACGTAGAAGGCGGCGGTGTCCCCGCTGTCCCGCTGGAGCCGGAAGGTCGTGCCCTCGGGGTAGGTGGTGGTGAGCAGGGCGTGGGACTCGTCGAACAGGCGGCGGGCGTCGCCGCCGGGCCGGTTGGTCAGCCCCTCCGGGTCGTCGGTGGTGCCGTAGAGCCAACTGTGCTTGGACGAGAGACTGAGCTTGCGGACGAACGTCCCGTTCGCGTAGAGGCTGAGCGTCGCCTCCTGTCCGCCGCCCGCGGCGGCGTCGGGGATCGAGTTGCGTACGACGATCGAGTTCGAGGGCGTGGTGGAGGTGAACTCGACGTACTGGCCGGTCGAGGCGAGACGGACGGACTTGCGCCCTGAGGACTCGGTGGCGAAGTTGGTGTGTCCGAACGTGCGCTTCGCGTCGGTCGTCAGCACGGTCGCGTTGGTGCGGCCGTCCTCGGCCTCGTACTCGGTGTAGGGCACGGCGGCGCCGCGTCCGACGACGAGGGTGCGGGCGAAGGTGTTGTTGTCCTCGTTGGTCTCGGTGACCTTGTTCGTGGCGTCGGCCGTCGCGGTGAGGGCGGCGCCGCCGTCGGTGGCGGTCCAACTGCCGGTGACGGGGACGGTCGTCGAGGCGCCCGCGGCGATGGCGTCCGTCGCGCCGGTCAGCGCGGTGCCGCCGACGGTGAGCCGGGTGACGGTCCCGGCGGGCGCCGCGCTCGTGCCGCGGTTGCGCACGGTGACGGCGAAGGTGACCTTCGCGCCGACGGCCGGGGCGGCGGGGGTGGTGGCGATCCCGGTGACCTCGAGGTCCGGCCCCGGCGCCTGGGTGACGACGAGTCTCGTGTCGGCGTTGCGGCTGTTGTTGGAGTTGTCCAGTTCGGGTATGGCGTCGGTCGGGTCGACGACCGCGGAGACGCTGTAGCTGCCCATGGGGCGGGTGCCGACCTTGACGGGCACCTTCACCGACGCGCCGGCGGCCAGGGCGCCGACGGGGGCGCTCCCGGCGACCGTGCCCTCCAGGCTGACGTCGACCGTGCCCGCGGGCGCGGCGGCGCTCCCGGTGTTGCGGACGGTCGCCTCGACCGTGACCGGGTCGGCCTCGGACGGAGTCGCGGGTGACCACGTCAGGGCGCTCACCGTCAGATCGGGGGCGGACGCGGCCGAGCCGACGACCTCGAACTCGGCCACCTGCCCACCGCCGGCGCCGCTGTTGCCGGAGAACTGGAGCCGTACGTCCGCGTAGCGGCCGGTGACGGGGACGGTCACGGTGTTCCGGTTCGACGCGGGGTCGAAGGTGTACGTGGCACGGTCCTTCAGCGAGGTGAAGTCGGTGGCGCCGGCCTTGCGGCCCAGGATCTGGAGGGTCTGCGTACGGGTGCTCCAGGCGGCGTCGGGGCTCAGCCTGAGGACGACGCCGGTCAGGTCCGCCTCGGAGCCGAGCCGGACGGTCAGCGCGGCGGACTGGCCGCTCGCCTCCCAGTAGGTGTCGGTACTGCCGTCGTTGGCGTTGGGCGCCACGTAGTTCTGCGTGGTCGACGTCGCTTCGATGGGCTTGCGCAGGGCGAGGTTGGTCCCTGCGGGCGGCGGGTCCTGCGGGTCTCCTCCGCCGGGCGTGCCGACCACTTCCACCTCGGACAACTGGGCCGCGTTCCAGCCCGTGTTGTCGCTGATCCGCACGCGCACGTACCGGGTCTCGGCGGTGACGTCGACGGCGACCCGGTTGCCGGAGGCCGGGGCGAAGGCCCGCTTCGCCGCGGCCGAGAGGGTCGTGAAGTCCTGCCCGTCAGCGCTGCCCTGCACGGCGACGGTCTCGGTGCGGGCCTCCCAGGAGGCGGGGAGTTTCAGCACCACCTCGTCGATGTCGACCGTACGGCCCAGGTCGATCTGGACCCACTGCGGGAACGCCCCGGCCGGGCCCTCCCAGTACGTGGCCTGGCTGCCGTCGGTGACGTTGCCCGCGGGGTACCCGTCGTGCGTGGCCTGCGCCGTGGCGGGTCTGCCGAGCGCCACGTTCTGCGCCTCGGCGGCCTGGGCCGTCGCCGGTACGAGGCCGACGGTCAGCAGCCCCGCCGTCACCGCGCCGGCCAGCCATCGCCATCTATGACGTGCCCCTGTCATTCCCACCATGACACTCCTTGAGGGGTTCCTCGGAGGTCCGGCACGGCGCGGTTCAGCCGGTCCGTCATCCAAGTATTGAGTTACTCTGTCAATTTTTTGCGTCTTTTCGAGTGACAGATTCGCGTCATGCATTAGAGGTGTCAACGGTCGCGACCAGTTTTTGCACCGATAGAGGGTCGGCGCCCTACGGGCAAGGTAAACAAGGTCACACCTCTGCCCTCTGCTGCTCGTCTGTCGACCTGACCTAGCATCCGAGCATGACGGTCCTGCCTGACGACGGGCTTTCCCTGGCAGCCGAGTTCTCCGGCGCGACGCATGAGCAGTGGCAGCACCTGGTCGCGGGTGTCCTGCGCAGGTCGGGCAAGGAGGTCTCGGCCGCCGAGGCGGAAGACGCCCTGTCCACCACGCTGGAGGACGGGCTGCGCGCCCGCCCCTTGTACACGGCCCGCGACGACGCGCCACCCACCGGCCTGCCCGGCTTCGCCCCCTTCGTACGCGGTGGCCGCGCCGCAGGGAACACGGGCGGCGGCTGGGACGTGCGCCAGCGGCACACCGTCGCCGACCCCGCCACCGTGCTGGCCGACCTGGAGAACGGCGTCACGTCGCTGTGGCTGACGGTCGGGGACGGCACCGCCCTCCCCGTCACCGCCCTCGGCGACGCTCTCGACGGCGTCCATCTCGATCTGGCCCCCGTCGTGCTCGACGCGGGCGCGGAGACGGAGGCCGCCGCCCGCCACCTGCTGCGGCTGCACGAGGACAGGGGACTCGCCCCCGACGCGGCCCGGGGCAACCTGGGCGCGGACCCGCTGGGCCACGAGGCCCGTACGGGCAGCACCTGCGACACCGCGCCCGTCGTCGAACTGGCCCGGTTGTGCGCGCGGCGGTACCCGGGGCTGCGCGCGCTGACCGTCGACGCGCTGCCGTACCACGAGGCGGGCGGCTCCGCCGCGCAGGAACTGGGCTGCTCCCTCGCCACCGGTGTCGCCTACCTGCGTGAGCTGACCGGCGCCGGTCTCGACGTCGAACAGGCCCTCGCGCAACTGGAGTTCCGCTACGCGACCACGGCGGACCAGTTCCTCACCGTCGCCAAGTTCCGTGCCGCGCGCCGGCTCTGGGCGCGCGTCGCCCAGGCCTGCGGGGCGCCGCGGTCGGGGGCGCAGCTCCAGCACGCGGTGACCTCGCCGGTGATGATGACGCGCCGCGACCCGTGGGTGAACATGCTGCGCACCACGGTGGCGACCCTGGCCGCGGGGGTGGGCGGCGCGGACTCCGTCACGGTGCTGCCCTTCGACCACGCGCTCGGCCTGCCGGACGCGTTCGCCCGGCGCATCGCCCGCAACACCTCCAGCATCCTGATCGAGGAGTCGCACCTGGCGCGGGTGATCGACCCGGCGGGCGGCTCCTGGTACGTGGAGCGGCTGACCGACGAACTCGCCCACGCGGGCTGGGAGTTCTTCCAGGAGATCGAGCGGACGGGCGGTCAGGCCGCCGCCCTGCGCTCCGGCATGGTCCGCGACCGGCTGGCCGAGACGTGGTCGGCGCGGAGCCGGAAGCTCGCCACGCGGCGCGAACCGGTCACCGGCGTCAGCGAGTTCCCGCACCTGGAGGAGAAGCCCGTCCCGCGCGAGCCGGTTCCCGAGACCTCGTCCGGCGGGCTGCCCCGGGTGCGCAGGGACGAGGCGTTCGAGGCGCTGCGGGCCCGCTCCGACGCACACCTCGCCGCGACCGGTGCCCGGCCCCGCGTGTATCTGGCCGCGCTCGGCCCGGCCGCCGCGCACACGGCCCGCCTCACCTTCGCGGCCAACCTGTTCCGGGCGGGCGGCGTCGAGCCCGTCACCGCGGGCACGTTCGAGGAGAGCGGCGCGCGCGACGTGTGCCTGTGTTCCAGCGACCCGCTGTACGAGGAGCGGGCCGTGGCCGTCGCGCGGGACCTGCGGGCCGCGGGCGCCCGGCACGTGTTCCTCGCGGGCCGCCCCGGCGACTACGCCGGGGTCGACACATATGTCTTCGCCGGCTGCGACGCCGTGGCCGTGCTGTCCGCCGCGCTCGACCGCATGGGAGTCTCCCGATGACCGCCCCCCGCATCCCCGACTTCACCGGCGTCGAGCTGGGCACCCCCGCGCCGGACACCGGTCCCGACGAGTGGCGCGACGCGGTGAAGCGGGCCGCCGACGGTGACGACCTGCGCTGGGAGACACCCGAGGGCATCGCGGTCCAGCCGCTCTACACCGGGCAGGACCTGGAGGGCCTGGACTTCCTGGACACCTTCCCGGGTGTGGCGCCGTATCTGCGCGGCCCGTACCCGACGATGTACGTGAACCAGCCCTGGACGATCAGGCAGTACGCGGGTTTCTCGACGGCCGAGGAATCGAACGCCTTCTACCGGCGCAACCTCGCCGCGGGCCAGAAGGGCCTGTCGGTCGCCTTCGACCTGCCCACGCACCGCGGCTACGACAGCGACCACCCGCGTGTGACCGGTGACGTCGGCATGGCGGGTGTGGCCATCGACTCGATCTACGACATGCGTCAGCTCTTCGACGGCATCCCGCTGGACAAGATGTCGGTGTCGATGACGATGAACGGCGCCGTGCTGCCCGTACTGGCCCTCTACATCGTGGCGGCCGAGGAGCAGGGTGTGCCCGCCGAGCAACTGGCCGGGACCATCCAGAACGACATCCTCAAGGAGTTCATGGTCCGCAACACCTACATCTATCCGCCGAAGCCGTCGATGCGGATCATCTCCGACATCTTCGCGTACACCTCGCGGCGGATGCCCCGTTACAACTCCATCTCCATCTCCGGCTACCACATCCAGGAGGCGGGCGCGACGGCCGACCTGGAGCTGGCGTACACCCTCGCCGACGGGGTGGAGTACCTCCGGGCGGGCCGTGCGGCGGGCCTCGACGTGGACGCCTTCGCACCGCGCCTGTCGTTCTTCTGGGCGATCGGCATGAACTTCTTCATGGAGATCGCCAAGCTGCGCGCCGCCCGGCTGCTGTGGGCCAGGCTGGTCGGTCGGTTCGAGCCGAAGAACGCCAAGTCCCTCTCGCTGCGCACCCATGCGCAGACGTCGGGCTGGTCGCTGACCGCGCAGGACGTGTTCAACAACGTCACACGCACATGTGTGGAGGCGATGGCCGCGACCCAGGGTCACACCCAGTCGCTGCACACCAACGCCCTCGACGAGGCGCTCGCCCTGCCCACCGACTTCTCCGCGCGCATCGCCCGCAACACCCAGCTCCTGCTCCAGCAGGAGTCGGGGACGACACGGGTGATCGACCCGTGGGGCGGCAGCGCGTACGTCGAGAAGCTGACGTACGACCTCGCCCGCCGCGCCTGGCAGCACATCCAGGAGGTCGAGGCGGCGGGCGGCATGGCCAAGGCCATCGACGCGGGCATCCCCAAACTGCGGATCGAGGAGGCGGCGGCCCGCACCCAGGCACGTATCGACTCCGGCCGCCAGCCCGTCATCGGGGTCAACACGTACCGGGTGGCGTCCGACGAGCAGATCGACGTACGGGCCGTCGACAACTCCTCCGTGCGGGCCCAGCAGATCGCCAAGCTGCGCAGGTTGCGCGAGGAACGCGACGAGAGGGCCTGCCGGGACGCGCTCGACGCCCTCACCCGCGCCGCCGGGGGCGACGGCAACCTGCTGGAACTCGCGGTGGACGCCGCGCGGGCCAAGGCCACCGTCGGGGAGATCTCCGACGCCCTGGAGAAGGTGTACGGGCGCCACGCGGGGCAGATCCGTACGATCTCCGGCGTGTACCGCAACGAAGCAGGCGCGTCCGGGGCCGTGGACCGCACCAGGACCCGCGTCGAGGAGTTCGCCGAGGCCGAGGGGCGCCGGCCGCGCATCCTGGTCGCCAAGATGGGCCAGGACGGGCACGACCGCGGGCAGAAGGTGATCGCGACCGCCTTCGCCGATCTCGGCTTCGACGTCGACGTCGGCCCGCTCTTCCAGACCCCGGGCGAGGTGGCGCGGCAGGCCGTCGAGGCGGACGTGCACATCGTCGGGGTGTCGTCGCTGGCCGCCGGGCACCTCACCCTCGTACCGGCGCTGCGCGAGGCGCTCGCCGAGGAGGGGCGCGAGGACATCATGATCGTGGTCGGCGGTGTCATCCCGCCGCAGGACGTGGCCACGCTCCTCGGGATGGGCGCCGCCGCGGTGTTCCCGCCCGGCACGGTCATCCCGGACGCGGCCCACGACCTGGTGTCACGCCTCGCGGCCGACCTCGGGCACCGTCCGGCCACAGACCTGTGAGCCGGTGAGTCCATGGCCATCGACCTCGACACGTATGTCAAGGGTGTGCTCGACGGGAAGCGGGCCGTCGTCGCCCGCGCGATCACCCTCGTCGAGTCCACCCGCCCCCGACACCGGGCGCTGGCGCAGGAGTTGCTGACCGCCCTGCTGCCGTACAGCGGCCGGGCGCGGCGGATCGGGGTCAGCGGGGTGCCCGGGGTGGGCAAGTCGACGTTCATCGACGCCTTCGGCACCATGCTCACCGGGCTGGGCCACCGCGTCGCCGTGCTCGCGGTCGACCCGTCCTCCAGCAGGACCGGCGGGTCGATCCTCGGCGACAAGACCCGCATGGAGCGCCTCGCCGTCGATCCGGCGGCGTTCGTCCGCCCCTCCCCCAGCGCGGGCACGCTCGGCGGTGTCGCCAAGGCGACGCGCGAGTCGATCGTCGTCATGGAGGCCGCAGGACACGACGTGGTGCTGGTGGAGACGGTCGGGGTCGGCCAGTCGGAGACGGCCGTCGCGAACATGGTCGACTCCTTCCTGCTCCTGACCCTGGCGCGGACGGGCGACCAGTTGCAGGGCATCAAGAAGGGCGTCCTGGAACTGGCCGACGTGGTCGGCGTCAACAAGGCGGACGGCCCGCACGAGGGCGACGCACGCGCCGCCGCGCGCGAACTGGCGGGCGCGCTGCGGCTCATGCACGGCAGGGACGCCTTCTGGACGCCGCCCGTGCTCAGTTGCAGCGCCCGCGAGTCGACCGGCCTGGACGCCTTGTGGGAACGCCTGGAACAGCACCGCACCCTGCTCGACACCTCGGGCCGACTCGCGGAGCGGCGCCGCGACCAGCAGGTCGACTGGGCCTGGGCCATGGTCCGCGACGAACTGCTGGGCAGCCTGACCGCCCACCCCGCCGTCCGCTCCCTGGCACCCGGGCTCGAACGGCGGGTGCGCGACGGCGAGCTCACCGCCACCCTGGCCGCCGAGCGGATCCTGGACGCCTTCCGCGGTCGCTGAGACAGGCCCAGACAGTTTCAGACAGGACCAAAAAGAACCAAACAGGCACAGACAGGCCCAGAGCGGACGGTGTGCTCGCTTCGGTGTTAGTCTCAACCGTTTGGGCGGTCCCAGTTCATCGGTCAGTCACCCCTGTCGGGCCTTCCCCGCACGTTCCCCTCACGGAAGGCTCCCCATGAACCACCCGGACCGCGACAGCTCCCCGGTCACGTCCTTCGCCGACCTGGACCTGCCGGCCGAGGTGCTGCGCACGCTCACCGAGCACGGCATGCGGGAGCCGTTCCCGATCCAGGCCGCGACGCTGCCCGACGCCCTCGCCGGGCGTGACGTCCTCGGACGCGGGCGCACCGGTTCGGGCAAGACCCTCGCCTTCGGCCTGCCGCTGCTCGTGCGGACGGCCGGGCGGCGCGCGGAGTCCAAGCAGCCCCTGGCCCTCGTCCTCGTACCGACCCGGGAGCTCGCGCAGCAGGTCACGGAGGCGCTCACGCCGTACGCGCAGGCGCTGCGGCTGCGGATGGCCACGGTCGTCGGCGGTGTGTCGATCGGCCGCCAGATCGCCGCGCTGCGCGACGGGGCGGAGGTCGTCGTCGCCACCCCCGGCCGGCTGCACGACCTCGTGGACCGCAAGGCGTGCCGTCTCGGCCGCGTACGGATCACCGTCCTCGACGAGGCGGACCAGATGTGCGACATGGGTTTCCTGCCGCAGGTCACCGAAGCGCTCGACCAGGTGCGTCCCGACGGTCAGCGCATGCTCTTCTCGGCCACCCTGGACCGCGACGTCGATGCGTTGGTGGGCCGCTATCTGAACTCCCCCGTCGTCCACTCGGCCGACCCGTCGACGAGCGCGGTCACGACGATGGACCACCATGTGCTGGTCGTGCACGGCCCCGACCGCTACGCCGTCATCACCGAGATCGCCGCCCGTGACGGCCGCGTCCTGCTGTTCCTGGACACCAAGCACGGCGTCGACCAGCTCACCCGGCATCTGCGGGCCAGCGGTGTGCACGCGGCCGCCCTGCACAGCGGCAAGGCGCAGCCGCAGCGCAGCCGGACCCTCGCCCAGTTCAAGGACGGTCACCTCACCGCCTTGGTGGCGACCAACGTCGCGGCCCGCGGCCTGCACATCGACGACCTCGATCTCGTCGTCAACGTCGACCCGCCGACCGATCCCAAGGACTATCTGCACCGCGCGGGCCGCACCGCCCGGGCCGGGGAGTCCGGCCGGGTCGTCACGCTGGTGCTGTCGGGGCAGCGCCGCGAGGTGAGCCGGATCATGGCCGAGGCCGGTATCGAGGCGACGGTCACCAAGGTGCGCTCCGGCGAGGCGGAGCTGAGCCGGATCACCGGGGCGATGACTCCTTCCGGCAACCCGTTGGACAGCGCGCCCGCGGGGGCCGCCAAGCCCAAGAACACCAACACGCCGTTCCGTGGTCTCGGCACCTCGAAGGACGCCTCCCGCGGCGGCAAGTCCCGCAAGTCGGGCGAAGCCCGCAAGCTGGCCGAGGCGCGCAAGGCCGCGCAGGTGCGGCGCGGGCGCTGACCCCGGGCCGCGCCCACGTGCCGTACCTCAGCTCCGCCGTGTGGTGGCCGGTTCCTGTCCGGCCTTGTCGACCACCGCGTGGGCGAGGACGGCCGTGCTCGACATGAGGGTGCCGGCCTTGCCGTAGCGGGTGTCCTTGATCAGATAGCTGCGGGCGCCGAGGTAGGTGAGATCCCGCTTGTCGAAGACCCACTCGGTGCGGGTGCCGAAGGTCGTGTCGTCGCGGGAGATCCCCACGCCGTGCCGGCCGATGGCGTCATGCGCGGCGGGCGCCTCGCTGACGCCGGGGATCATGGCGGCGGCCCGGTAGAGCGCGGCGGCGGTCCCGGGCGGCATGACCCCGCCGACGAGGGCGCCGATGCACTCGAAGACCTCCTGGTCGCGCTCCTGTCCCTCGAATTTCGGGGTCTTGGCGTACAGGTACGTCAGCAGTCTTTCGGGGTCGGTGGGCAGGGACGCGAGCCAGCGGTAGGTGGGCCGGCTGAGACCGGCGGGGGTGCCGTCGGTGTCGCCGAGTTCGGCGTTGATGGGCAGGGTCTCGCCGTCGGTCCTGGTGATGCCGAGCTTGCGGAGCGGGCCCGGTCGCTGCGCGCTCCACGTCTCGGTCTCCCGGAGGGGGCCGACGACCGCCTTGCCGCTGGTCAGATCCGCGCCCGTGCCCTTCTCCCGGGTGTAGGCGAACTGGTCGTCCCGCACCTGGAGGGCGTCGCCCTTGCCGGCGGCGACGGAGATCTGGTCCAGCAGAACCGTCGCGGGCCGGGTGCCGTGGGCATCGTGGCGCCGGGTCGCCGTGGTGGCCGGTGCGTCGTCGCCGGTGGCGACGACGACGCCCGCGGTGAGGAGGCCGCCGAGGGCGAGCGCCGTCACCGGTACCAGGAGGGCGGGGCGCGGCAGACGGCGGGTGGGGCGGGGGCGAGAGGCGACCTGGTCGTGGTCGATGCGCTGCATCAGTTGTTCCTTGTGGTGAAGGTGCTGCTCGCGAGGGAGGTGCCGGCGGGCCGGGGCGGGCAGCAGCCGGGCGATCTCCTCGACGTCCGCGTCGGAGTCCGCCTCGGCGTGTGCGTCGACACGCTTGTCGTTCATGCCGTTTCCTCCCTCACGGGCAGGGCCGCGAGCGCGGCTTCACCTGTCATCTCTCCGCGGGCGGCGCGGGGTTCCGGGTTCTCCTGTGCCTCGTCGGCGAACCGGGCGAGTTTCGCGCGGGCCCGCGCCAGGCGCGAGCGCACGGTGCCGACGGGGACGCCGAGCGCCTCGGCGGTCTGCCGGTAGTCGAGGCCCGACCACACGCACAGCGTCAGTACTTCCCTCTCGTGGCGCCGCAGCCGGTCGAGGGAGCTCTGGACGGCGGCGAGGCGGCGTGCGTCGTCGATGCGTCCGGCGACCTCGGGCGCGAAGTCGGCGACGTCGGCGGGCCGGGGCTGGCGGGCCAGGAACGCCAGGCGGCGGCGCAGGCCGCGCCGGGCGTTCTCCGCCTTGTGCGTGGCGATCCCGAGGAGCCAGGGACGGAGGGAACCTCCCTCCGGGTGCACCCGTTCCCTGGACCGCCATGCGGTCAGGAACGTCTCCGACATGATGTCTTCGGCCGTCGACCAGTCGCCGGTGAGCCACAGGGCGTGCTGATGGACGGGGCCGGCGCACTGCTCGTACAGCTCGGCGAACGCACCGCGTTCACCGGCCCGCACCCGCGCGCGCAGATCGTTTTCTGAGTCCCTCACAGTCGTTATCTCTCCGCCGCCCCGGCGGAGTTCCTGTGATGTGCGCCATGCCCGTCGTCCGCGTCCACCGCTCACGGTACCGGTGGGTGCTCCGGGCTCAGTGCGTCGAGGAGCATCGGCAGCGACGCGTGCAGTTCGCGCTGCCAGTACGCCCAGGCGTGCGTGCCGGGGCCGTAGAAGTGGGTGGTCAGACGGCGGGCGCCGAGGCGGTGGAGCTCGTCGGCGAGGGCGTGGTTCTGGCGGTCGAAGTCCGCTTCGAGGTCGCTGGTGGGGCCGGGCGGGTCCAGGGGGCCGGTGGTTCCGTCGCCGCACGACAGGTAGACGGGGAGCGACGTGAGGCGCCGGGCCAGGTGGTAGGGGTCGTGGGCCGCCCAGATCGCGCGCTGCGCGACGGGGTCGCCCCAGACGTCGCGCGGGTCACCGCCCTGTCCCGCGAAGAAGCCCATGAGACGGTGGACGGACTCGTCGTCCAGGAGCGGGTGGGCGGAGCCGGAGTACGCCGCGGCCGCCCTGAACATGCCCGGGTGCCGGGCCGCGTACATCAGGGCGCCCTGGCCGCCCATGGACAGGCCCGCCACGACGCGGCGTCCACCCGCTCCCCAGTCGCGTTCGAGGAGCCGGCGCAACTCCTGCGTGTGGAAGGTCTCCCACGCGGGGGCGCCGCCCTGCCCGTGGTTCCACCAGTCGCTGTACCAGCCGTTCCAGCCGGCCTCGGGCATGACGACGAGGACGTCGCGCAGGCTCTCGATGTTCGCGACGTCGGTCATGCTCGTCCATGACGTGTAGTCACCGCAGCATCCGTGCAGCAGCCACAGCGTCGGCCAGTGCCGGTGGCGGTCTTTCGGGTTCCAGCCGTCGGGGGTGAGCAGGCGGACGTTCACCGTGCGGTCGCCGAGCGCCGGCGAGCGGACGGACAGATCCACCTGGCGGTCGGCGACCCGCTCGACCGCGACGACCTCGGCGCCGCCGCGGGGGGCCGCCGCCGCTGTCGGCGCGTGCGGTACGAGGGTGCACAGGAGCGCGGCCAGGGCGAGCAGCAGGCGGCGGATCGTCGGTGCGGGGGTCATGGCGGCTCCCGTCGGTGCGGTCGGTGGCGGCCGGGGACGAGCGGCAGGGTGTCGCCACCGGTCGACGGGGAGCGACCCCGCAACGGTGCGTGCGGCCGAGACCGACAGTCAAGGCATGTACACGTGATTCATGTGGTCGCGGCCGGTGCCGCCGTGCTCTTGCGGACGACCAGGCTCGTCGCCAGTTCGAGCCGCGTCGTCACCGGTTCCCGCACCCGCAGCCGCATGAGCATCTGCACGGCCTCCTCGGCCATCCGCCGAAGCGGCTGGTGCACGGTGGTCAGGGCGGGGCTCGACCACTGGGCGAGCGGCACGTCGTCGTAGCCGACCACGGACAGGTCCTCGGGGACGCGCAGGCCGCGCAGCCGGGCCGCCTCCAGGGCGCCGAGTGCCTGGAGGTCGCTGCCCGCGAAGATCGCGGTGGGCGGGTCGGGCAGGTCGAGGAGGTCCACGGTGCGTTCCCTGCCGCCCTCGACGTGGAAGTCGCCGTAGTGCACGAGGTCGGGATCGGCGGGGAGTCCGGCCATGCTCAGCGCCGAGCGGTAGCCGTCGAGGCGGGCCAGCGAGCAGAGCATGTCGCCGGGGCCGGTGATGATGCCGATCCTGCGGTGCCCGAGTTCGATCAGGTGCCGGGTGGCGACAAGGCCGCCGTTCCAGTTGGCCGAGCCGACCGAGGGCACGTCGGGGTCGGGGTCGCCTGCCGGGTCGATGATGACGAAGGGGATGGAGCGCGACCGCAGCCGTTGCTTGACCTCCGTGGGCAGCGCGGAGAAGACGAGGACGACACCGCGCGGCCTGCGCTGGAGCACGCCCTCGATCCACTCGGGACCCGGCGCCTGGCGCGTCCCGCTCTCGGTGAGCACCACGCTGGCCTGGTGGGCCTTGGCGGCCTTCTCCACGCCGCGGATGAGCTCCAGCGCCCAGACGCTCTCCAGCTCGTGGAAGACGAGCTCGATGAGCGGGGCCTCGCGGGCGGCCCGGGTCGTGCGCCGGTAGGCGTGCTCCTCCAGGAGGCGCTCCACCCTGATCCGGGTCTGGCCCGCGACGTCCTGACGCCCGTTGAGCACTTTCGAAACTGTCGAAATGGAGACCCCCGCCTCCTGGGCCACCTGCGCCAGGGTGATCCGGCCCAACTCCTCGTCATCTCGCATGTGGAGGAGCATAAGGCACCGGCCGACCGCCCCCACCTCGTAACACTTTGGTAACTCGACTACGCGGGGTTGACCCCTCCGTGGACGACACCTAGCGTCCCGACGTGTGAACTTTCGGTACTTCGACCGAAAGAGTTTCGGGAGGGCGAAACCATGACTCTACGCGTACGGCTGCCGAGATCTGTCGCCGCGGGCGGGGCGGCGCTGACCCTGCTGCTCACCCTGTCGGGTTGCGGAGGCTCCGACTCGGTCGGCGGCGGTGACGACGGAAAGATCCACGTCCTTGTCTACGGCGACTCGGCGAACAAGGTGGAGAAGCAGTTGATCGCCGACTTCAACAAGAAGTCGAAGGTCAAGGCGGTCCTGGACACCATCCCGGGCGCCGACTACCAGGCCAAGCTCCAGACGATCATCAGCGGCAAGCAGGCCCCGGACGTCTTCTACAACTGGGGCGGCGGCAGCATCAAGCCGTTCGTCGACGCGGGCCTGCTGCTCCCCCTGGACGACTTCATCGCCAAGGACCCGGGGCTGAGGTCGAACTTCCTGCCGTCCGTGTTCAACAGCGCCCTGGTCGACGGCAAGCCGTACGGCGTTCCCATGCGCGGCACCCAGCCGGTCCTCCTCTTCCACAACAAGAAGGTCCTCGACAAGGCGGGCGTCAAGCCGCCCAAGACCTGGGACGAGCTGCTGGACGCCGTCAAGGCCCTCAAGTCCGAGGGCGTCACGCCGATCGCCCTCGGCGGCGGCGACCGGTGGCCGACCCTGATGTGGTTCGAGTACCTCTACGACCGCATCGCCGGGCCCGACCTGTTCCAGAAGGCCGTCAAGGGCGACAAGTCGGCCTGGGAGAGCGCCGACAGCAAGAAGGCGCTCGGCATGATCCGCGAACTGGTCGACGCCGGGGCGTTCGGTTCCAACTACGACTCCGTGAAGTTCACCGATCAGGGCTCGCCCACCCTGCTCGCCACCGGCAAGGCCGGGTTCGAGCTGATGGGCTCCTGGGAGTACTCGACGCAGCAGGAGGCCCACCCCGAGTTCGCGAAGAAGGACTTCGGGTACACCGCCTTCCCGACCGTCGCCGGCGGCAAGGGCGAGGCGGACGACCTTGTCGGCAACACCAACAACTTCTACTCCGTCCTGAAGAAGACCAAGCACCCCGAGGCGGTCGCGGAGTTCCTGAAGATGCAGTACTCGGACACGTTCGTGAAGGCACACCTCGGCATCGGCAACCTGCCCACCACGACCAACACGGCCGAGCACCTGGACGAGGCGGCGAGCCCCGCGTACGCGAAGTTCCAGTACGACCTGGTGAAGAAGGCGCCCTCCTTCCAGTTGTCGTGGGACCAGGCCTACCCGCAGTCCGCGGCGACCTCCATGTACCAGGCCGTCCAGCAGTTCTTCAACGGCCAGTTGGACGAGGACGGCTTCATCAAGGCGATGCAGGCGCTGCCCACGTCATGACCAGTGATCTCATGACCGAGAAGCGCACGCGGGACCAGCGCGTGCGCACCTCAGCCGACCCGGAGCGCCACGAGGCCCGCGGCACCGGGGTGGGTCGCCCCGGCGTCGGCTGGGCGGTCCCCGCCGCGCTCTTCTTCGGTCTCTTCGCCCTCGTACCGCTGGTCCTGGTCGCCGTCCTGTCGTTCGCCAGTTGGAACGGCCTGACGGACCCGGAGTTCGTCGGCCTCGACAACTGGCACAAGCTCTTCGCCGACCCCGTGATGCTCAAGAGCCTGTGGCTGAGCCTCCTGCTGACCGTGCTCGGCGTCGCCGTCCAGACGCCGCTCAGCCTGCTCCTCGGGGTCTGGGCCGCGGGGCACCAGCGCAACCGGGCCGTCCTGTCCGCGATCTACTTCGTGCCGCTGCTGCTGTCGGCCGCCGCCGTGTCCGTCCTGTGGCGCGCCGTCCTCGACCCGAACTTCGGTGTGCCGGCGCAGGCCACCTGGCTGTTCGGCGACGGCAACCTCTTCGGGCACCAGACCACCGCCATCGGCGTCCTCGTCTTCGTGAGCACCTGGCAGTTCACGCCGCTGCACACGCTGATCTACCAGGGCGCGGCCCGCGCGGTGCCGCCGGTCCTCTACCAGGCGGCGCAAATCGACGGTGCGGGCACGGTCCGCCAGTTCTTCCACATCACCTTGCCGCAACTGCGCAACAGCATCATCACCTCGACGATCCTGATGGTGGTCGGCGGCCTCACCACGTTCGACACGGTGCTCATCCTCACCCAGGGCGGGCCCGGCACGGACACCACCATCAGCGCGTACTACATGTACCAGAAGGCGTTCAAGAGCTTCGACTACGGCTCGGCCTCCGCGGTCGGCCTCCTCCTCGTCCTTGTCGCCACGGTGGTCTCGCTCGTCATGGTGCGGCTGTCCGGCTACGACAAGATGCGCAGCCAGATGGAGGGCCTGTGATCGGCACGAGAACCGGCACCGGCCGCCGGGAACGCCCCAACTACCTCGCCGGATTCGGCTCGTTGGTCTGGCTCTTCCTGGTCGGGCTGCCGCTGTACGTGATGCTGGTGGCCACGTTCCAGTCGCGCTCCGACTACGGCGGCAACGGGCCCCTGTCCCTTCCGCACCACTTCACGCTCGACAACTACATCAACAACTTCAACAGCGGCTTCGGCCAGTACTTCGTCAACACCCTGCTCGTCACGGTCTGCGTGGTCGGCATCGTCCTGCTGCTCGTGCCGCCGCTCTCGTACGCCATCGTGCGCGGCCAGGGCCGGCTCACCGGCGGCGTGTTCCGGCTGTTCCTGCTGGGCCTCGCCATCCCCGCGCAGGCCGTCATCGTGCCGATGTTCTACGTGATCAGCGAGGCCGGCCTCTACGACAACCTCATCGGCGTCATCCTGCCGACGGCCGCCTTCGCCATGCCCGTGTGCACGCTCATCCTGACCGGCGCCATGCGGGACATCACACCGGAGCTGTACGAGGCGATGACGATGGACGGCGCGTCACCGTGGCGGATCTTCTTCCGCCTGGTGCTGCCCCTGTCCCGCAGCGGCCTCTCGACGATCACCGTGTACTCCGCGCTCCAGGCGTGGAACGGCTTCCTCTTCCCGCTGGTCCTCACGCAGTCGACGGAGTCCAAGGTCATCACCATGGGCCTCTACGACTTCCAGACCGAGCACGGCGTCGACATCCCCGGCCTGCTCTCCGCGGTCGTGCTGTCCATGCTCCCCATCCTGATCGTCTACCTGTTCGCCCGTCGTGCCCTGGTCCAGGGGCTGATGGGAGTCGGAGGAAAGTGACCGACCACATGACCCGAGCGGACCGAGCACCCGACGCGTCCCCCGCCCCGCTGTGGCGCGACCCCGAGGCCGCCCCCGCGGACCGGGCCGACGCCCTGCTCGCCGAGATGTCCCTCGAGGAGAAGATCGCCCAGCTTTTCGGCGTCTGGGTGGGGGCCTCGGCGGAGGGCGGTGATGTCGCCCCGTACCAGCACGACATGGAGGAGGCGGTCGACCTCGACGAGCTGCTCCCGCACGGGCTCGGGCAGTTGACCCGGCCGTTCGGGACCGCGCCCGTCGACCCGGCCGTCGGCGCCCTGTCGCTGGCGCGGACGCAGCGGCGGATCGCCGCGGCCAACAGGTTCGGCATCCCCGCGCTCGCCCACGAGGAGTGCCTGGCAGGGTTCGCCGCCTGGGGCGCCACCGCCTATCCGGTGCCGCTGTCGTGGGGCGCCACGTTCGACCCCGCGCTGGTCCGTGAGATGGCCGCGGCGATCGGCCGCGACCTGCGCTCGGTCGGCGTCCACCAGGGCCTGGCCCCGGTCCTGGACGTCGTGCGCGACGCCCGCTGGGGCCGGGTCGAGGAGACGATCGGCGAGGACCCCTATCTCGTCGGCACGGTCGCCACCGCCTACATCCAGGGCCTGGAGTCCGCCGGGATCGTCGCCACGCTCAAGCACTTCGCCGGATACTCCGCGTCCCGGGCCGGACGCAACCTCGCCCCGGTCTCCATGGGCGGCCGCGAGTTCGCGGACGTGGTGCTCGCCCCGTTCGAGATGGCCGTGCGGGAGAGCGGCGTACGGTCCGTGATGCACGCCTACACCGACACCGACGGCATCCCGTCCGCCGCCGACGAACAGCTCCTGACCGGGCTGCTCCGTGACACGTGGGGCTTCGGGGGGACCGTCGTCGCCGACTACTTCGGCATCGCCTTCCTCCAGACCCTGCACGGTGTGGCGGGTTCGCTCGGGGAGGCCGCGGGCGCCGCGCTCGCCGCCGGCGTCGACGTGGAGCTGCCGACGGTGAAGGCCTTCGGCGAGCCGCTGCGCAAGGCGATCGCGGACGGGCTCGTGCCGGAGGACCTGGTGGACCGCGCGGCCCGCCGGGTCCTCGCCCAGAAAGCCGAGCTGGGTCTCCTCGACCCGGACTGGGACCCGACCCCCGCCGCCCTGACGGGTGTCGACGCGCGGCAGGCGCGGGGCACGGTCGACCTGGACCCCGCGGACAACCGCGAGCTGGCCCGCCGCGTCGCCGAGGAGTCCGTGGTGCTCCTGGCCAACGACGGCACGCTTCCCCTCGCGACGCCGCCCGCTCGCGTCGCCGTGATCGGCCCTCTCGCGGAGGTCCCCACGGCCGTCCTCGGCTGCTACTCCTTCCCCGTCCACGTCGGCAGCCGTACGCCCGACACCCCGCTCGGCATCGAACTGCCCACCCTGCGCGAGGCGTTGGCGGCGGAGTACCCCGGTGCCGAGATCGTCACGGCGCCCGGGCTCGGTGCCGTGGACGCGCCGCGCGGCGAGGAGTTCGCCGCGGCCGTCGAGCTGGCGCGCGGCGCCGACGTGGTCGTCGCGGCGCTCGGCGACCGGGCCGGACTGTTCGGTCGCGGCACCAGCGGCGAAGGCTGCGACGTCGCGTCGCTCGATCTGCCCGGGGCCCAGGGCGAGTTGCTCGACGCCCTGCTGGACACGGGGGTCCCCGTCGTCGTGACGCTGCTCGCGGGCCGGCCCTACGTCCTGGGCCGGGCGGTCGACGAGGCCGCCGCCGTCGTGCAGACCTTCTTCCCCGGCGAGGAGGGGACGCGTGCGCTGGCCGGAGTCCTCAGCGGTCGCGTCCTGCCCTCGGGCCGCCTGCCCGTGGGTGTGCCGCGGCAGGCCGGGGCGCAGCCCGCGACGTATCTCGCGGCGCGGCTCGGGCATGCCTCGGAGGTGTCGAACCTCGATCCGGGGCCCGCGTTCGGCTTCGGCCACGGGCTCTCCTACACGACGTTCGAGTGGAGCGACCTGGAGGTGGCGGGGCAGGCGGCGCCCACGGACGGCGAGTTCGAGATCTCCTGCACCGTCCGCAACACCGGGGAGCGGCCCGGCACCGAGGTCGTCCAGCTCTATCTGCACGACCCGGTCGCCTCGGTGGTGCAGCCCGTCCAGCGGCTCGTCGGCTATCTGCGGCTTGCCGAACTGGCGCCGGGCGAGGCGGTGCGGGTGCGGGCGCGGGTCCCGGCCGATCTGGCCTCGTTCACCGGGCGTGCGGGCCGCCGGATCGTCGAGCCCGGCGAACTGGAGCTGCGTCTGAGCGCGTCGAGCACTCGGCCGCTGCTGACCGCGCGGGTCACCCTCACGGGGGCCGTCCGGGAGGTCGACCACCGTCGCCGACTGCATGCGCGACTGGTGACGGAGCCGGTGCCGAGCGCCTGACCGGTCCGTGTGTCCGGCCGCCGGTCAGGGGCGGCCGGACACACGACGCGCGACGCGGCGAAAACTTTCGTGAGGCCTCGATGTGCCGGTGTCAGGCCCGGCGTGCGCGGTCCTCCACGTAGTGGGCGAGATGGGTCAGGGCCATGCGGGTGCCCGTCTCGTTGTCGGTGGCCGGGACCGCGTCGGGGACGCCCTCGTGGACGAGGAGGACGTCGGTGCCGCCGTCGGCGGCGCGGAGCGTGGTGGTGATCCTCATGGTGGTGCGCAGGGCGGGGTCGTCGGTCTCGAAGGCCAGCTCCTCCACCACCTGCTCGTCCGGGACGAGCCGGACGAAGCTGCCGCCATAGGTGTCGGTGCGGGCGGCCGTCTTACCGGTGCCCGTGGGCGTCTCGTACGTGAGCGAGACGCGGAACCTGCCGCCCTCGCGCGCCTCGAACACATGGACCTGTCCCCGCATCCCGTCGGGCACGCGCCACACGGCGACCGCGTCGGCGTCCAGCAGCGCGCGGTAGACGGCGCCGGGCGGGGCGTCCACGTGGTGGGACATCCGCGTCTCATACATGGCGCCACTCCGACCGGGCCACGGCCGCGCGGCCCGTCAGTAGCGTTCCGCCGCGCCCAGGTACTGCTCGGCGAAGGCGGCGGCGGCGCGCGGCGAGGTGAACAGGCGGCGCAGCCGCGCCAGGGTGACGCCCGCGCGGAACGGGTCGCCGGTGGCCGCCCCGTGGTAGATGTCCGAAAGCCATTGTGAGAACTCCTGGTAGTCCCATACGCGGCGCAGACACGCCGGTGAGTACGCGTCCGACAGGGCTTCGGCGCCCGGGAGCCCGCGCAGTCGCGCGGTGAGGGCGTCGCCGAGCAGGAAGGCGTCGTGCAGGGCGAGGTTCATGCCCTTGGCGGCGATCGGCGCGATCAGGTGGGCGGCGTCACCGGCCAGGAACAGGCGGCCGTGGCGCATCGGCTCGACGACGTAGTCATGCATGTCGAGGACGCGCTTCTCGATGAGGGGGCCGCGCGTGAGCGGTGCGGCGCCGGTCGCCGCGAGGCGGCGGTGGAGCTGCTCCCAGACGCGGTCGTCCGGCCAGTCGCCGGGGGTGTCGCCGGGCGGGCACTGCAGGTAGTAGCGAGTGACGTCGGGACTGCGCGGCATCTGGCCGGCGAAGCCGTCGGGGTGGACGCCGAACAGTACGCAGTCCGCGGACGGCGGCGCCTCGGCGAGCAGCGCCAGCCAGCCGATGCCGTAGTCGTGCCGCGCGACGCGGGCCCGGCCCGGGGGCAGCGCGCCGCGGCTCACCCCGCGGGCACCGTCGCACCCCGCGACGAAGTCGCAGCGCAGCACCTGTACGCGGCCGGTCCGCGGGCAGGTGTAGGAGACGCGGGGCCGGTCGGTGCCCAGGTCGTGCAGGCGGACGTCGCGGACGGCGAAGCGGATGTCGCCGCCGCGCACGTCGGCGTACTCGCGCACCAGGTCGGTCACCAGCAGTGGCTGCGGATACACGTAGTGGTGGCTGTTCGTCAGCTCGCCGTAGTGGAAGCGGTGTTGTTCTCCTTCGAAGCGGAACTCGCACGCGGCGTGCCGCTCCGCCCTGGCGAGCAGGTTCCCGGCGAGGCCCCGCCGGTCGAGGCCGCGCACCGCCCACTCCTCCAGGAAGCCGGCGCGCGGGCGCCGCTCGATGAACGCACGGGTCTCGCACTCCAGGACCACGCAGTCGATACCGGCGGCCCTGAGGATGTTGCCCACGGTGAGTCCCGCCGGGCCGGCGCCCACGATGACCACCGGGACACGCTGCGCGGAACCGGGGCCGGGAGACGGCGAGGAGGTCACGCGGTCATGATGTCGGCCCCCTCCGGCCCTGCCATCGTCCGGCGTCATGGCGCATCGCCCTGCCAGGCGAGGCGGCGCCCGGCCGCGTCCACGGGCCCGTACAGCGCGCGGCCCCCCGGGCCGAACGCGCCGAGTTCGGTGGGGAGCGCGACGACGCCGCGCGCCTCCTCGGCGAGCCGGTCGGTGACGTCGAGGAGCAGACCGTCCAACGGCCCGCCCACCAACTGTGCGTAGGCACGCCACGGCCGTGGGCCCGCGTCCTCGTGGTCCGCGCCGTACACCCGTCCCCGCATGAACTCCTCCTCGTCCATGCCCTCCACCTTCGCAGGCGCCACTGACATCGGCCGCCGGTGGCTCTTGGCCCGGCCGGGCACGCGGGGCAGACTCCTGGCATGAGCGAGATCGAACAGAAGACGGACCTGCTGCGGTACCTCCAGGATGCCCGCGACGCCCTCCTGTGGAAGCTGGAGGGGCTGTCCGAGTACGACGTCCGCCGCCCCCTGACGCCGACCGGCACGAACTTCCTCGGCCTGGTGAAGCACGCGACGGCCGTGGAACTGGGCTACCTCTGCGACGTCTTCGGCAGGTCGCACGGCGAACCGATGCCCGGTCCCGACGACGACCTGTACGCCACCGCCGACGAGACGCGCGAGCTGATCGTGGACCGCTACCGGCGCGCCTGGACCCACACCGACGCCTCGGTGCGCGAACTCCCCCTGGACACGGTCGGCAAGGTGCCGTGGTGGCCGGAGGGCCGCGACGAGGTGACGTTCCACCATGCGCTGGTGCGGGTGCTGGGCGACACGCAGCGGCACGCCGGGCACGCCGACATCCTGCGCGAGGGCCTGGACGGCGCCGTGGGGTGGCGCGCGGACAACGACAGCCTGGCCTCGGACGATCCGCAGTGGTGGCAGGCGTACCGCGACCGTCTCCAGAAGGTGGCCGAGCAGGCCGCGACGTCACGCTAGCCGCGCCGGCCCTGCCCCGCCCGGCGTCGCGTCAGTCGATCCCGTCGTTTCTTGAGCGTAGGCCGGTTTTCTTGGGGCTCGATGAGATCGCCGGGCTCGTCATCCGATCGCGGTCCGTGGTGCTGCCCCCGTGCTGTGCTGGGCCGCGAGCCGTACGGGTGCGTTCTGGGCCCCGTAGCCGCGGTAGCCGTTGTCGCGTTGTGTCAGCTCGAAGAAGACCCGGCCCAGGGTGTGCGTGTAGCAGTGCCGGAAGACGCCGTGGCGGTCGCGGTCGTAGAGGATGCCGAGTTCCCGGTACGTCTCCAGCTCGCCCGGGGCGAAGTCGTGGCGTGCGGCGAGGTCGTCGTAGTAGTTGGCGGGCATGGGCAGCAGATGTCCGCCGGCCGCGCGGAAGCGGCGGGCCGCCGCGACGACGTCGTCGGTGGCGAGGGCGATGTGCTGGGCGCGGGCGTGCTCGTCGCCGGGGGCGGGTCCGACGCCGAGGGCGATCCGGACGGCGCCGTCGGCGCTGGTGAAGGCGCGGCTGCGCAGGAGTCCGTAGGGGTCGGCGACGTCGACGCTCCGCTGGGCGTCGAGGCCGAGGACGCCGCGGTGGAAGAGCGCGGCCTCGTCGAACTGGTGCCAGGGCTGGCTGAGTGCGAGGTGGTCGATGCCGTGGACACCGGCGTCTTCGGCCGGGCGCTCGCCGGTGGGCGCGAAGTCGGTTGTCCAGTCGGGCAGTGGGGGCCGGCCGGTGGCGCAGAAGAAGAGTTCGGTGCCGTCGGGGGCGGCGACGGCGTCGAGCAGGACGTCGCCGGTGGAGCGGCGGCGCGGCAGCACGGGGGCGAGCAGGGCCTCGGCCCGCCGGGCGGCGTCCGCCGGGTCGGGGCTCTCCAGGCCGACGGCGGCGAGGACGGTGCCGTCGCGGCGGGCGCCGGGTCCGGTGTTGAGCAGGACGCGGGCGGCGCCCTGCTCCCACAGGTCGACGGGTTTGCCGCGGTGGCGTCCGGTGCGGGTGAAGCCGAGCGCGCTCAGCAGGGCGGCGGCGGGTTCGACGTCTGGCGTGACGAGTTCGGCGAACGCGACGCCGGTGGGGGCGGCGGCGGGCGGCAACTCTCCCTCGCCGACCGTCCCTTGCAGGACGAGGAGGGAGCGCAGGGCGTCGACGGCGGTGGGTCCTGCCTCGGCCTGGCGGAACACGTCGTTGAACACCTCCAGGGAGAGGGGTCCCGCGTAGCCGGTGCGCAGCACCTGCCGCAGCAGGCCCGCGACGTCGAGGTCGCCCTGGCCGGGGAAGCAGCGGTAGTGGCGGCTCCATTGCAGGACGTCCATGGCGAGCAGCGGCGCGTCGGCGAGCTGGAGGAAGAAGATCTTCTCGCCGGGGATGTCCGCGATGCCTTCGAGCTCCTTGGGGTCGCGGGTGCGGGAGAGGATGTGGAAGCTGTCGAGGCAGGTGCCGAGGGCGGGGTGGTCGGCGGCCTCGACGAGGCGCCAGGCGTGGTCGTACGTGTGGACGTGGCGGCCCCAGGCGAGTGCCTCGTAGGCGACGCGGACCCCGGAGTCGGCCGCGCGTTCGGCGAGTCGGCGAAGCTGCCGGGCGGCGAGGGCGTCGTCGTCGACGGCGTGCGGGGAGACGCTGGAGCAGACGAGGACGGTGTCGGCGCCGAGACGCCGCGCCACGCGGAACTTGTGCTCGGCGCGGCGCAGGTTGTCGGCGAAGAGGTCGTCGGGCACGGCCTCGATGTCGCGGATCGGCTGGTAGAGGTCGATGCTCAGGCCGAGGTCGGCGCAGAGGTCGCGGATCTCCTCGGGGGTGAGGGGGCAGGCGAGCAGGTCGTTCTCGAAGATCTCGACGCCGTCGAACCCGGCGCGGGCGGCGGCGGTGAGCTTCTCGGTGAGCGACCCGCTGAGCGAGACGGTGGCGATGGCGGTGCGCACGGCGGGCTCCTGCGGTTCGGGGCGGACGGGGGCTCGGCGGGGTGGGGTCAGTCGGTGCCTGTCGCGGCCGCGGAGGTCCGCAGGTCGCCGTCCGGCAGCGTGAGTCGGGCGAAGTGGTCGAGCATCCGTCCCGCGTCCGGCTCGCGCCCGGTGAACAGCCGGAACGCGTCGACGGCCTGGAAGACCGCCATGCCGCCACCGTCGAGCACCGCGCAGCCGAGGGCGCGGGCGGTGCGCAGCAGCTCCGTCTCCAGGGGCCGGTACACGACGTCGGCGACCCAGAGCCCGGGGTGCAGCAGGGCGGCGGGGAGCGGCAGTCCGGGGTGTGCGGCCATGCCGGTCGGGGTGGCGTGGACGAGGCCGTCGGCGCCGGTGAGCTGGGCGCGGAGGGCGTCGGGCGCGGCGGCGCTCGCGCGTCCGGCGCCGAAGTGCGCTTCGAGGGAGGCGGCCAGTGCGGCGGCCCGCTCGGGCGCCGCGTCGACGAGGGTGATCCGGCCCGCGCCGAGGGTCAGCACGGCGTGTGCGACGGCGGCGCCCGCTCCCCCGGCGCCGAGCTGCACCACGTGGTCCATACGGGCGTCGGGCAGGCCGCGCGCGAAGGAGGCGGCGAACCCGGTGACGTCGGTGTTGTGCCCGGTGGCGCGGCCGTCGGCGAGCACCACGGTGTTGACGGCGCCGAGCGCCTCGGCCCCCGGTGACAGGGCGTCGAGGTGTTCGATGACGAGTTGTTTGCAGGGGTGTGTGATGTTCAGGCCGTCGAAGCCGAGGTCGCGGGCGGCGCGCAGCAGCTCTCCCACCCGCTCGGGCCGCAGGCCGAGGGTGTCGATGTCGAGGAGGCGGTAGAGGTAGCGCAGCCCTTGCCGGTCGGCCTCGTACTCGTGGAGGGCTGGGGTGAGCGAGGGGCCGATACCGGCTCCGATCAGGCCGATGAGATACGAGTCCTGGGGCACGTGGGACCTCCCGGCCGGGGTGGAGCCCGGCGCTAATGTACGAACTGGTTCGTTACTCATATCAAGCCGAGCGCTGCGAGGGGAAGGGCCACGCCCGCGGGGACCGCGCAACCTGCTTCTACAATCGCTCCACAGGCCCGCCGTCCGCCCGCCCGAAGGAACCCGATGACCACTGTCGAAGAACCGGCGCGAGGCACGGGCCGCATCCGCGACGCGGCCCGCACGAAGGCGGAGATCCTCGCGGTCGCCACCGAGGAGTTCGCCCGCGCCGGGTACACCGGGGCGCGGGTCGACGAGATCGCCGCCAGGACCCGTACCACGAAGCGGATGATCTATTACTACTTCGGCGGCAAGGAGCAACTGTTCACGGCCGTCCTGGAGCGTTCGTACGCGGTGATCCGCCGCGCGGAGCGGGACCTGGACGTGGAGCACCTCGACCCGGTGGCGGCGATCCGGCGGCTGGCCGAGCTGACCTTCGACCACCACGAGGCCCACCCGGACTTCATACGGCTCGTGAGCATCGAGAACATCCACGAGGCCGAGCACATCGGCGCCTCGGAGACGCTGAGTTCCCTCAACTCCCCCGCCATCGACGTCATCCGCCGCATCCTGGAAGCGGGCCGCTCGCAGGGGCTGTTCACAGCGGACGTGGACGCCGTGGACCTGCACGCCATGATCAGCTCGTTCTGCTTCTTCCGGGTCTCCAACCGGCACACCTTCGGCGCCCTGTTCGGCCGCGACCTGACCGCGGAAGACCGGCGGGAGCACTACCGCAGCATGCTCGGCGACATGGTCATCGCCTATCTGACGGCGGAGCGCCCGGCCGGCGCCTGAGCGGGCGGCGACCGCTGCACGCCCCCTTGACAGGCGGGTGACACCGGCGCACCATCCGAAGCCACCCGCTACTAACTATCCAGTGGGTTAATTAGCCGGACGCGCTTCCGGCCCGCCGACCCGCTCACCCCACCGGGCCCCGGCACCTCTCCCCTTCCCGTCCCCCGAAGGAGCCAGTGTGTCCGTCCCCGCCGCGCCGTCCCGCCCTCCGCAGGGCCAGCCGCGCAAGGCCGCGCTCGCCGCATGGATCGGCAGCGCCCTGGAGTACTACGACTTCTTCATCTACGGCAGCGCCGCCGCGCTGGTCTTCCCGAAGGTGTTCTTCGACGAGTCGGACCCCGCGAACGCGACGCTGCTCTCGCTCGCCACCTTCGGTGTGGCCTACGCGGCCCGCCCGGTCGGCGCGTTCTTCCTCGGCCATGTCGGCGACCGGCTCGGCCGCCGCAAGATCATGGTGTTCACCCTGGTCCTGATGGGCCTGTCGACCTTCCTCATCGGCTGCCTGCCCTCGCGCGACCAGGTCGGCTCCCTCGCGCCCGTGCTGCTCGTCCTGTGCCGGGTGCTCCAGGGCGTCTCGGCCGCCGGTGAACAGGCGAGCGCCGGGTCGATGACGCTGGAGCACGCCCCCGCGGGCCGTCGCGCCTACTTCACGAGTTTCACGCTCAGCGGCACCCAGGCCGGGCAGCTCCTCGCGACCCTCGTCTTCCTGCCCGTCGCCGCGCTGCCCGAGGACCAACTCCTGTCCTGGGGCTGGCGCGTGCCGTTCTGGCTGAGCATCGTGGTCGCCGTCGTCGGCTACGTCATCCGCCGCACGCTCCACGAGACCCCGGAGTTCTCCCGCCAGTCCACCGCCTCCGACGGGGTGGCGCGGCTGCCGCTGCTGGTGTTGCTCCGCGACCACTGGGCGGACGTGCTGCGGGTGATCGGGGGCGCGCTCGTCGCCTCGGTCAGCACGATCTTCACCGTGTGGGCCCTGTCCTACGCGACGAGCGACGCGGTCGGCATGGACCGTTCGGCGATGCTCTGGGTCGGCGCCCTCGCCAACCTCGTGGCGCTCGGCGCGATCCCGCTCTGGGCACGCCTCGCCGACCGCGTCGGCCGCCGCCCCGTCTACGTCGCGGGCGCCGCGGGCAGTGCCCTGCTGATGTTCGGCTATCTCTGGGCGATCTCGACCGGCTCGTACCCGCTCACCTTCGTCTTCGGCATCCTCGCCTTCGGCGTCGTCTACAGCGCGGCGAACGCGGTATGGCCCTCGTTCTACGGCGAGATGTTCCCGACCCGTGTCCGGCTGTCCGGCATGGCGATCGGCACGCAGATCGGTTTCGCGGTGGCCGGGTTCGCGGTGACGTTCGCGGCGCGCATCGCGGGCCCGGACGGTACCGACTGGTTCGCGGTGGCGCTGTTCACGGCGGCGCTGTGCGTGCCGCCGATGATCGCCGGTGTCACAGCGCGCGAGACCCATGAAGTGCCGACCGAACTCCTCGGCGAGCGGCGGTCCGGCGCCGTGGACGCCGAGGACGCGCGGCCGGTGCGGGTCTGAGAAGCGGACGCGACGAAGGGCGGGCCGTGCGCGACGGCCCGCCCTCCCGTGTGCGGTGGCCCCGGAGGTCAGGGGCTCAGACGGTCCCCGGGCCGCGGGGTGCGTCGGCGAGTTCGCCGAGGTCCAGGCGCTTGATGTCCTTGACGACGACGGCGTAGCTGACGACGGCCAGGGCGGCGCAGACGCTGACGAAGGCGAGAGCGAGGTCGAAGGAGCCCGTGGCGTCGATGAGGTAGCCGACGACCAGCGGGGTGACGATGCCCGCGACGGCCCCGAAGGCGTTGAAGACACCGCCGGCGAGGCCCGCGATCTGCTTCGGGGCGACATCGCCGATCACGGCCCAGCCGAGGGCGCCGAGCCCCTTGCCGAAGAAGGCGAGCGACATGATGCAGACGACGAGCCACGACGCCGTCACGTAGTTGCAGACCATGATGGTGGTGGAGAGCAGCAGACCGGTGACGATGGGGATCTTCCGGGCCCTGGTGAGGCTGACGCCGCGCCGGGCCAGCAGGTCGGAGAGGTAGCCGCCGAGGACGCCGCCGGTGAATCCGCACAGGGCGGGCAGCGACGCCACGAACCCCGCTTCGAGGATGCTCATGCCACGCTCCTGGACCAGGTAGACGGGGAACCAGGTCAGGAAGAACCACGTGATGGTGTTGATGAAGTACTGGCCGATGAAGATGCCGAGCATGTTGCGGTTGCTCAGCAGCGTCTTCAGGTGACGCAGGCCCCCGTCGCGCTCGGACGCGGCAGGACCGGCAGGACCGGCAGGACCGGCAGGACTGTCCATGTCGATCAGCGCGCCGCCCGCGCCTATGTGGTCGAGTTCGGCGGCCGTCATCCTGGGGTGGCTGCGCGGCGGGTGGATGACCCGGGTCCAGATCAGCGCCAGGACGACACCGGCGCCGCCGATCACCGTGAAGACGTGCTCCCAGCCCAGCGCGGTCACCAGCCATCCCATCAGCGGGGCGAAGGCGACGGTCGCGAAGTACTGGGCGGAGTTGAAGAGGGCCGACGCGAAACCCCGCTCCTTCGTCGGGAACCAGGCGGCGACGATGCGGGAGTTGCCGGGGAAGGAGGGCGCCTCGGCGAAGCCGACGACGAACCGCAGGACGAACAGCAGCACGACCGCGGCGCCCGCGAAGAACCCGATGGCGCCCTGCGCCATCGTGAACACGGACCACAGGAAGATGGCCACGCCGTAGACCCTCTTCGAGCCGAAGCGGTCCAGCAGCCAGCCGCCGGGGATCTGCGCGATGAGGTAGGACCACGAGAACGCGGAGAAGAGCACGCCCAGCTCCCCCGAGCTGATGCCCAGGTCCTTCTGCATGGTGTCACCGGCGATCGACAGCGTGGACCGGTCGGCGTAGTTGATGGTCGTGACCACGAAGAGCATGGCCAAGATGGCGTACCTGAGGCGGCCGGTCCGTGCGGGGGCGGCCGAAGTCGCCGGGCGGTCCTGCCGGTTGAGCGCTGTCATGTGCGGTCGTTCTCCTAGACCTGGAGGGGCGGCGGCTCTGCCGCGGGTGGTCCGAGCCAGTGGCTGGAGTTGACCGTAGGTTCGGCGCCCATTCCCGTCTAGATCGATTTTTGTAGGCTGCGATACCTTCCCTATATGATCGGCTCGGGGTCAGAGGTGCTGGAGCAGGGCGTGCAGCGCGGGATTGTCGTTGGTCCTCCGCCAGGCCAGATGCAGTTCGACCGGGGTGGGGTCGGCCAGTTCGAGCGCTCTGAACGTGATGCCGGAGAACCGCATCCGCGCGGCCGACTCCGGTACGAAGGCGATGCCCCAGCCCGCGTTGACCATGGCGAGCAGGCTGTGCACCTGGCTGAGGTACTGGCTGAACCGGGGGGTGACCCGCGCCGTACGGAAGACGCTGACCAGCAGTTCGTGGAAGTACCTGGCCTCGACCGGCGAGTACATCAGCACCTCCTGCCCGTCGAACTCCCGCATCGGCAGCGCCCCTTCGCCCCCGGCCAGCGGATGGTCCAGCGGTACGGCCGCGAGCAGGCCCTCCTGGATGGTGGGCCGGGTGACGAGGTCGGGTCCCGTGCTGGAGGGGCGGATCATGCCGAGGTCGAGGGAGCCGTCGGCGATCGCCTCCAGTTGGTCGCGCGTCACCTTCTCGCGCAGCACGATCTCCGTGCCCGGCATGACGGAGCGGGCGACGTCCAGGAGGGTGCCGAGCGCGGAGTAGGCGCTGGCCGCGGTGAACCCGACGGCGATGGCCCCGGCCTCGCCCGCGGAGACCTGCTTCGCGGCCAGCGTGGCGGCCTCGGTCTGGCGCAGGATGGTGCGCGCCTCACTGAGGAAGGCACGGCCCGCCGGGGTGAGCCGGACCGTGCGGTTGGTGCGGTCCAGGAGCTGCACGCCCAACTCGTGCTCCAGGAGCTGGATCTGGCGGCTCAAGGGCGGCTGCGTCATGCGCAACCGTTCGGCGGCCCGTGTGAAGTGCAGTTCTTCGGCGACGGCCACGAAACTCACGAGCTGAGCGAGCGTGAACAATGATGCCCTCCGGGTATCGACGCATCCAAAAACTATGTTTGACGTGGATCAATCGCCGACCTTAGCGTCAAGAACGTCAGCGGCGGGCCTCCCGCCCCGCCGTCGGTACCTCCCAGCAACACGAAGTGGTGACCATGAAGCACGCAGCCACCCCCGTCGCCGGCCTCCGGGGCGAGGCCACTCTCGACTCGATCGCCTGGATCAGGCTCTCCTCGGTGGCCCTGCCGCTGGCCACGCCGATCAGTGACGCCAAGGTGCTCACCGGCCGCCAGAAGCCGATGACCGAGGTCGCCTTCCTGTTCGTGGAGATCGAGACCGCGCAGGGACAGACCGGTATCGGTTTCAGCTACTCCAAGCGGGCCGGCGGCCCGGCCCAGTTCGCGCACGCCAAGGAGATAGCGGACAACCTCATCGGCGAGGACCCGAGCGACATCGGCCGACTGTGGACGAAGCTGGTGTGGGCCGGGGCGTCCGTGGGCCGCAGCGGCGTCGCCACCCAGGCGATCGCCGCGCTCGACATCGCCCTGTGGGACCTCAAGGCCAAGCGGGCCGGTCTGCCGCTGGCCAAACTCCTCGGCGCGCACCGCGACTCGGTCCGCTGCTACAACACCTCCGGCGGCTTCCTGCACACGCCCACCGAGCAGGTCCTGGACAACGCGACCGCCTCCCTCGCCCACGGCATCGGCGGCATCAAGATCAAGGTGGGGCACCCGGACGGCAAGCAGGACCTCGCCCGCCTCACCGCCGTGCGCGAACACATCGGCGACGACGTGCCGTTGATGGTCGACGCCAACCAGCAGTGGGACCGGCCCACGGCCCAGCGGATGGGCCGCGCCCTGGAGGAGTTCGGCCTGGGCTGGATCGAGGAGCCGCTCGACGCCTACGACGCCCAGGGGCACGCGGCGCTCGCCGCCTCACTGGACACGCCGATCGCCACCGGCGAGATGCTGGCCAGCGTCGCCGAGCACTACGAACTGATCCGGTTGGGCGCCGCCGACATCATCCAGCCCGACGCCCCGCGCATCGGCGGCATCACGCAGTTCCTCAAACTGGCCGCGCTCGCCGACCACCACCACCTGCAACTCGCCCCGCACTTCGCCATGGAGATCCACCTGCACCTGGCCGCCGCCTATCCGATCGAGCCGTGGGTGGAGCACTTCGACTGGCTGGAGCCGCTGTTCGAGGAGCGGCTGACGATCAGCGACGGCCGGATGCACGTCCCGGCGCGGCCCGGCCTCGGGGTGACCCTCACCGACCAGGCCCGCGCCTGGACCCAGGGCACCCACGAGGTCGGCAAGCGCCCCTGACCGGCGCCGTTCCGCCCCGGCCCGGCCCGCCCCGTCCGATCTTCCTTCCCCTTCGCCTTCCTCCCCGGAGCACTCCACCATGACGTCCTTCACCCCGTCAGAGCTCGGCCGGCGCATCGGCTCGGGCCTGCTCTCCTTCCCCGTCACCCACTTCGACGCCGACGACCTGTCGTTCGCCGAGGACGCCTACCGCGCCCACATCGAGCGGCTGTCCGCATACGAGGTCGGCGGGCTGTTCGCCGCGGGCGGCACCGGCGAGTTCTTCTCGCTGACCGCCACCGAGACCGAGCGGGTGGTGCGCGCGGCCGTGCGGGCGGCCCCTGAGGACACCCCGATCCTGGCGCCCGCCGGGTACGGCACCCGCACCGCGATCGAGTACGCCCTGGCCGCCGAACGCGCGGGCGCCCACGGCCTCCTGCTCTTCCCGCCCTACCTCACCGAGACCAACCAGGAAGGGCTCGCGCGGCACGTCGAAGCGGTCTGCCGCGCCACGAAGCTCGGCGTCGTCGTGTACGGCCGCGCCAACGCCGCCTACCACGCCGACACCCTGGCCCGGCTCGCCGACGCCTGCCCGAACCTCATCGGGTACAAGGACGGCATCGGCGACATCGACGCCATGACCCGTATCTACACGCGCCTCGGCGAGCGCCTCACGTACATCGGCGGTCTGCCCACCGCCGAGACGTTCGCCCTGCCCTACCTCGAACTCGGCGTCACGACCTACTCGTCCGCCATCTTCAACTTCCTGCCCGAGTTCGCCCTCGACTTCTACCGCGCGGTACGCGAACGGCGCCACGACACGGTCGTCAAGCACCTCGCCGACTTCGTCCTGCCCTACACCGAGATCCGCAACCGGCGGGGAGGGTACGCCGTCAGCATCGTCAAGGCGGGCCTGACCGCCACCGGGCACGGCGCCGGTCCCGTCCGCCCACCGCTGACCGATCTGACCGGGGCGGAACTCGCCGAACTGACCGCGCTCATCGAGGGCGTGCCCGCTCCTCGGAGCTGAGCTGTGTGGACCCGCCGCGTCCCGCCGTGACGGCGCGGGCCGCCGAGTGCAGCGACTTCAGCGCGACCAGGAGCAGCCCGATGTCGTCCAGGTAGACGGGGTCGGGGAGCAGGTCGACGGGCGAGATCGTGTAGATCACGGCGACCCAGAACAGGGCCTTGCTGCGCAGCGGGATCCCGGCGTCGAGCAGCAGTCTGCGCGCCTGGAAGACGCGTACGAGGAGGTAACCGGCGGCCACCAGCATGATGAGGGCCGCCACCGCCGCCAGGACGAACCATGTCCGCTCATCCATCAGTCGTCCACCCCTGTCCTGGTCCCGGTTCGGACACCCTCGCTCACGGCAGGATGGAGTCCACGTACCCGCCGTCGACCCGTACCGCACCTCCGGTGGTGGCCGAAGCCTGGTCGGAACCGAGGTAGACCACCATGTTGGCGATCTCCTCCGGCTCGATCAGGCGCTGGAGCAGCGATTGCGGCCGGTGTTCGCGCATGAAGGCGCGCTGCGCCTCCTCCCACGGCAGGTCACGGTCGACGAGTTCGTACACGAAGTCCTCGACGCCGCCGGTGTGGGTGGGCCCGGCGAGCACCGAGTTGACGGTGACGCCCGTGCCCGCGGCCCGTTTGGCGAAGCCGCGGCTCACCGACAGCAGGGCCGTCTTGGACATGCCGTAGTGGATCATCTCGGCGGGCACCGCGACGGCCGAGTCGCTCGCGATGAACTGCACCCGCCCCCAGCCCCGCTCCATCATGCCGGGCAGGAACATCCGGGTGAGCCGGACCCCCGCGAGGACGTTCACCTCGAAGTAGCGGCGCCACTCGTCGTCGCTGATCTCCAGGGGTTCGGCGGAGCCGAAGATCCCCAGGTTGTTGACCAGGATGTCGGTCTCCGGGAGCGCCTCGGCGGCCTGGTGCGCGCCGTCCTCGGTGGCGACGTCCGCGACGACCGGCACCAGGTCCGCCCCGGGGGTCTCGGCCGCCAGCCGAGCGATGCTCCGCTCCACCCGCTCGGCCGATCGCCCGTTGACGCCCACCCGCGCGCCGGCCCGGGCCAGGCCCGTGACGATGGCCGCTCCGATGCCCTGGGTGGAGCCGGTGACCAGCGCCGTGCGCCCCGTCAGATCGATCCGCATGTTCCGCCATGTCCTTTCTCGGTGGGTCGGCCGTCCGCGTGCGCACCGCCGCGCGGCACGCGAGGATGTGGACCGGCCGGGGGCGGAGTGCCGAGACGAGGAGATCGACGCCGTGCTCATCATCGTCGCCATGGTCCTGGCAGGCATCAGCGTGCTCTGCGTCGGCATCACCGCCCGCCAGTGCGCGACGGACGACATCGCGCCGGGGCCGCCGGTTCTCGCCCTCCTGGCCGCGTTCGCCTCGGTCGCGCTGATGCTCACGGCCACCGCCTACGGTCACTGACGCCCCCGGCCCCGGGGCGCTGTCAGCGCAGCTCGTCCTCGTCGACCAGGTGGACGGCGGCCTCCTCGGCCGACGCCGCGCCCCCGTCGATACCGACGTCCTCGGCGAGCATGTCCTTCTCGGCGTCCTCATGGGCGCCCTCGTCCGGTGCCACGAGCCGGCCCGAACGGTCGGCGCCGACCTCGTCGTCGAGCGGTTCGCCCTCGCCGTCCCGGAGGTCGCCGACCTCGTCGCCGACGTCCTCACCCGACTCCAGGGCCTCGTACTCGTCGACCACGGGGTCCGCGCGCTCCTCGGCCAGCCGCTCGTCGAGGCTCTCGCCCTCGCGCTGCTCGGCCGCGGTGGTGCCGGTGTGCTCGACACCGAGCGGACGCTCCGGGGGCGACCAGCCCTCGTCGTGCGGGTCGACGCCGCGGTCGCTCAGCATGTCCTCCGCCTCGAGGGTGCCCTCGTCGTCACGCGCCTCGGGTTCGTCGCTCGGCTGGTAGACCTCGTCGCCCATGAGGGTCTCGTCGTTCCCGTCGGTCATCCCGTGTCACCTCTTCTCCTTCTCCCCCGTCGCGGTGGTCCCCGCCCCCGTCACGTAACCAGCCTGCGCCAGGTCACGCATGTCGGCCCCTTATCCGTTTCCGCGGGGCGCAATCACCTCTCAGGTCCCGTGGGGCACCACGACTATCTGTACGTCGTCCTCGTAGACGACGCAGCCGGGGTCGGCCGAGGTCACCTTCGTCCAGGGGACGCCGTGCGCGTCGAGGATCTCCAGATAGCCGTCGATCCGTTCGACGAGGTGCGTGGCGGCCGGTTTGAACCAGGCGGTGGCGCCCGGGTTGACCTCCGGGTCGTAGACCGTGGGGTCCAGCGTCGAGGGGTCGGTGTACGCGGCGTCGTACCAGGCGTTGTTCTCCCGCCGGAACCGCTCCTGTACGGCGTCGAGCCGGCCCGTGCGCCCGAGATTGTTCACCAGGCCGAACACGCCGGTGAAGTGGCCGCGTTCATTGGCCGTGGCCGCTTGGTAGCGGAGGTACTCAATCGTCATCCGGTGATCTTTCCACGCAAGCGCTACCGGCGGCCCCGTGTCCGGTGCACGCCCCGGGTGGGGCGGTGGCCCGGCGCCGGTACAGGGTGCGTGGCCCCGCCCGCCCTGTCCTGTCGAGGCGTCCGCTTCGGGCACAGGGTCGTCCCCCATGGAGTGGCGCTGCCCGTGACGGCCTTACGGATCTTGCCGGGGTGGGATGGGTGACCATGTCGTCTCCCCTCTTCGGAACGAGGTCGTCGCATGCGCCGTACCGGATTCCTGGCCCTGGCCGTCGCGCCCCTGCTGTTCGCCTTCGGCCCCGCGACGGAGGCCGGCCCCGCCGTCACGGTGACCGCGCCGTCCGCGGGCTCGGTGTACCCGTCGGGCGGCAGCGTCCTCGTGGCCTGGCGCAACAGCACCGGGCGCGAGGTCGACATGTGGCTCGTGCGCGACAAGACGGCCCGGGTGGCCCAGCTCGCCGCGAAGCTCAGCGCCGCGCCCTCGGGCGAGAAGGCGGCCGTCCTGCCCGATGTCCCGCAGGGGTCGGACTACGCCATCGAGGTCGTGGCCCGCGACGGCGGCGAGCACGCCTACAGCCCGTCGTTCACCGTGGGGCGCCGGGCCCATGGAGCACCGTCTTCCTAGGCACCCAGCTCGACGTCGTGCCGCGCCGTCCCCGACGGGCCGTCCAGGGTGACCAGGTCGGCGCGGGGCGCGTGCCGGGAGGAGGAGACGACCAGGGTGTGCGTGCCGGGTGGCAGCGCGTCCACGGCGTAACCGCCCGCCGTCACCGGGGACTTGGCGAGCCGCTTGCCGCGGGCGCTGATCACCGTCACCCACGCGGCACAGCCCTCGGGGTGCGCGGCGCACGTCACGCGGCCCTCGACGCGGGCCGTCCCGGTGAGCGCGGGTTCGCGGTGCCGCGGCTCGTTCCAGGCCGCCATCACCGAGCGGGTGCGCCGCTGCATGGGTGAGGCGGGGGCCTGCGCGGTGCGGCCTTCGGCGGCGACCGGGAGGCCGGCCTGTTCGGCGTAGGCGGCCAGGGTCTCGTCGAGGGCGTCGAGCTCGCGCAGCGCGGTGGCCAGGCGCCGGGCGCGGGGTCCTGGCGGGGCCGGGGCGAGTTCCGCCTCCAGTTCGCGCACGAGCGGGCCGACCCTGCGCCAGGCGCCGGCGTCGGCGCTTTCGGGGGCGCCGCTCGCGAAGAACCGGTCGAGTTCCTTGAGGGAGGCGGTGAGGGTAGCGGTGATCAGCCGGGCCCGTTCGGCCAGGCGCGGCGGCAGGTCCACGTCGACGTCGGCGGCGACGGCCAGCGCCCGGGCGTGCCCCGTCGCCGTGGCGAGGAGTGCGGCCCGGTGCTCGGCGGCGGGCCCGCGGACACCGACGGGCATCCGCACGAGCGGGCGTACGACGCTCTGCACCTGGATCAGCGCGGCGTCCACCGAGCGGGCCGCTCCGCGCAGGCGTACGGGTTCGTCCGGGTGGGTCCAGCGCTGTTCGACCTGCATGACGACCTGGGCGAGCGCGTCTACGTAGCCGCGTTCGGCCTCCTTGACGACGGTGCGGCGCGACAGGGGGAAGATCAGCGCGGCGCAGGCGGTGGCGACGAGCACGCCGATGCCGTTGTCGAGGAGCCGCTCCCCCAGCAGGTGGTTCATGCCGCTGTCGGGCGTGGTGAGGCCGTAGAGCTGGGTGAGCGCGACGACGAGGCCGACGACCCAGCAGGCGTAGGCGCGCTGCATGCCCCAGGCGCCGAAGGCGAGTCCGGCGACGATGACGGCGAGCGTGGCGTAGACGTGGTCGCGGCCGATGAGGTGCAGGACGACGATGCCGAGCACGGCCCCGATCACGGTGCCGACCATGCGGTGGCCGAACTTGCGCAGGCGTTCGTGGGTGGTGTTGGTGCCGAACAGCGTGATCATGACGCCGACCAGGCCCCAGTAGAAGCGACGTGGGTCGATGGCGTCGGCGATGGGGCAGACGATGGCGGCGGCCACGGCGGCGTGCACGGGGACGCGGACGAAGGGGACGACGCGGCGCCAGCCGGATTCCGAGCCCGCGGCGAGGACGCGCCGGGCGGGGCCCGCCGAGCCGGGCAGCCGGTTGTTCTCCAGGGCGACGGTGGGCCGGAACGGGACATCGGCCGGGCCGGCCGACGTGGTGCGGCCGAGGGTGAGCCAGGCGTGCAGGGACGCGGCGAGCGAGTCGAGGAGGTGGCCGATCCGGCGGGCGAGCACGGCGGCCTCGACGTCGTCGGCCGGGGCGGCCGGGTCGCGCAGGATCGCCTCGGCCCGCTCCTGGACGCGGGCGGCGACCGGGCGGAGCCCTTCGGCCCGGCCGAGCGGGGTGTCGCGGGCCAGGACGAGGCCGACGGCGAGGGCTTCGCGCAGCGGCGGGGGCAGGGGTCGCCGGGTGAGTTCGGCGGTGGCCTGGCCGATGCCGCGCAGGGCGAGTTCGGCGTCGAAGAGGTGCCGGTGAAGGAGTTCGGCGGCGGCGGGGTCGGCGGCCACCTCGGGCTGGGCGAGGCGTCCGTCGATGGTGACGGTGGTGATGTTGAGGCGACGCAGGGAGCGGTCCATGCGGCGCACGGCCCGCTCGGGGTCGGCGTCGGGGTCGAGCGCGTCGACGGCGGCGTCCGCGACCCGCCGGGCCTCGACGACGAACGCCCGCTGGGTGCGGAGCAGGTCCTCACGGGGCATGGGGAAGCAGAGCAGCAGCCGGGTCGCGAGGACGGCCGCGGCGGCGACCAGGGCGACGGCGAACGTCTTGCCGACGAGAGCGGCGAGGATGCCGGCGAGCATGCCGACCATCAGGCCGTTGAACAGCATCATGCCGGTGATCAGGGCCATCGGCCCGAACCTGGCGAGGAAGAACGTCAGCGCGAGCGCGCTGATCATCAGGACCATCTGTGCGGCGCGGTGTCCGGTGAGGTTCGCGCACAGCCACAGCACGGCGGTGTACGGGAACGGCATCCACAGGATGGCGCGGGCGAGGCGGTCCCAGGTGTTCTCGGCGACCGCGAAGGCGCTCATCAGGCCCATCATCCCGGCGACCATCATGCCGATCATGGCCGGGATCCGCAGCGCCTCGGCCATCCCGTAGCCGACGGCGAGCGAGGTGACCATGGCGACCAACGACCGCCAGCCCGCCTGGAGTTGACCTAGGCCCGGGTCGGCGGCGAGGACCCAGTCCCACCATCTGCGCGGTCCGGCGACCCGGTGGGGGGCGAGGTCCGCGGCGGGGGCCGCGGGCGGGGTGGCGGTGTCCGGCAGTGTGTCCGGGGTGGTCAACTGGTCTCCGATTCCATGGCGTCGACGAGTACGGCGATGGCATCCCTGGCGGCCCTGACCGCCTGCTCCGAGTCCTCGATGCCGCCGTCCAGGGCGGCGAGCAGGGCGCCCGCCATGCGACGGCGACCGCGTTCGAGCAGGTCGCGTCCGGCGGACGTCAGCTCCGTGCGCACCGCGCGCCGGTCGTCCGGGCAGCGCTGCCGTGCGACGAGTCCGGCCTCCTCCAGTTTCTGGAGGAGCACGGTGACCCGTGGCTGCGCCATTCCGGTGCGGGCGGCGAGTCCGGTCACCCGGCACGCTCCTGGTTCGAGTGCGTCGAGCACGGCGACCTGGCTGCGGGTGAGTCCGAAGTCCCCGGCTTTGAACAGGGTCTGGGTGAGGTGCCCGATCCCCCGCAGGAGGCCGCGGGCGGCGCCTTCGATCCGCAGAGCCTCAGCGGGTCCGGCGGACCCCGAGGATAGATGCATACGGAAACTATATACGTGGTGGATACAAATACCTAACCGGCGCCCGTCTCCGCGTAGATCACCAGCGTGTGCTCCGGCTGCCCGGCCACGTGGAACGCGGTGTAGTCGTACGCGACCACGCCTCCGACGAGCGGGTCCGCGCGGAGGTCGCCGGGATGCGGGACCGGGTGGGGATCGCGCCCGAGGCGATCGCCCGCGCCGTCGCGTTCGCGGTCGAGCAGCCGGCCGACGTGGACGTCAACGAGATCGTCGTCCGGCCGACGGCGCAGAGCTGACGAGCACGCCCGGGACGATCGGCGTATCCGTCCCGCCACCGCGCCCGCCGAACCCGGCGCGGTGGGAGGATCCGGACGTGGACGGGGGGATCCTGGAACGGGATCTCGAACTGGAGCGGCTGGCCGCCGCCGTGCGGGACGCCACGGTCGGCGCCGGTTCCGTCGTGCTCGTCCTCGGCGAGGCCGGGATCGGCAAGTCGTCCCTCGTACGGGCCCTGCCGGGCGTGCTGCCGCCCGGCGCCCGGCTTCTGGTCGGGCAGTGCGACGACCTGGTCACCGGCCGCCCGCTCGGGCCGCTGCGGGACCTCGTCGGCAGCGTCGGTACCGAGCTGGCGCGGGCCGTGCGCGACGCGGGTGACCGGCACCGGGTGCACGAGGCCCTGCGCGCCGAGCTGGCCGGCGCTCCGCACCCCGCCGTACTGGTCGTGGAGGACGTGCACTGGGCCGACGAGGCGTCCCTGGACGCGCTGCGCTACCTGGTGCGCCGGGTCGAGGACCTGCCGGCGGTCCTCGTCCTCACCTACCGGGACGACCAGCTCGGCCGGGGCCATCCCTTGCGCCAGTTGCTCGGGGTGGTGTCGGGGGCGGCCCGGGTGCACCGGCTGCCGCTGGCTCCCCTCTCCCCCGAGGCGGTCCGCGCGCTGAGCGCGGCGGCGGACCTCGATCCGGCGCAGGTGTACACCGTGACGTCGGGCAATCCGTTCTTCGTCGCCGAGGTGATCGCGGCGGGCGGTACCGGCGTGGTCCCGCCGACCGTGGTCGACGCCGTCCTGGCCCGGCTGCGCGGCCTCGGCGACGCGGCCCTGGACGCCCTCGAACAGCTCGCCGTGGTGCCCTCGGCGGTGGAGCGCCCCCTCGCGGACGCCCTGCTGCGGGACGGCGACGACGCACTCGCGGCGGCCGAGCAGGGCGGACTCCTGGTGGTGGCGGTGGACCGGGTGGCGTTCCGGCACGAGATCATCCGCCGCGCGGTGGTCGACTCCCTGCCCGCGGCGCGGCGCATCGCGCTCGACCGGGCCGTGCTCGCCGCGCTGGTGGCGGCACCCGGCACCGACCGCTCGCGGATCGTGCACCACGCGGCGGCGGCCGGGGACACCGGGGCCGTGACGCGGTTCGGCCCCGGGGCCGCCCGGGACGCCGCGCGGGCGGGGGCGCACCGGGAGGCCGCCGCCCACCTGCGGCTCGTGCTGCGGCACCGGAGCCGGTTCGGCCCCGCCGAACGGGCCGATCTCCTGGAGCGGTACGCGGTCGAGAGCTACACCATCGGGGACTCGGTGGCCGCGGTCGCCGCGCAGGGCGACGCCGTCGCGCTGCGCCGGGAACTGGGCGATCTGCGGGCGCTGGGGGCGGATCTGCGCTGGCTGTCGCGCATCCACTGGTGGGCCGGTGACGCGGACGCGGCGCAGGAGGCCGCTCGCGAAGCACTCCTTGTCCTCGAACGGGCCGGGGACGCGCGCCTGTTGGCCCTCGCCCTGAGCAACACGGCCCAACTGCGGATGCTGTCCGACGAGTACGCGCAGGCGGTCGACTACGGCGAGCGGGCGATGGCGCTCGCCCGCTCGGTGGGCGACACGGCGATCCTCGCGCACGCGCTGAACAACGTGGGCAGCGCCCGCTGGCGGTGCGGCGACCCGTCGGGGCAGCGGCAGTTGGAGGAGAGCCTGCGCGTGGCGCTGGCCGCCGGTGAGGTGGAGCACGCCTGTCGCGCGTACGCCAACATCATCTGGTTCCTCCTCGACGACCTGCGCCTCGCCGAGGCGGACCGGTTCCTCACGCCCGCCGTCGAGCTCGCCGACCGCGCCGAGCACCTGGGCTTCCTCACCTACCTCCAGGTCGAGCGGGCACTGCACCGGTTCGCCGAGGGCGACTGGGCGGCGGCCGAGCGGTTCGCGCTGCTCGGCACCGACGTCTTCCCGCCCGCCCGCTGTCCGGCGCTCACCGTCCTCGCCCGGGTCAGGATCCGGCGCGGCGTCGCGGGCGGCGGCGCGCTCCTCGACCAGGCGTGGCGGATCGCCCAGGGCACCCGCGAGCTCCAGCGCACCGGTCCGGTGGCGGCGGCGCGCGCGGAGGCGGCCTGGCTGCGCGGCGACCCGGCCGGTGTCGTCGCGGCGGTCGAGCCGGTGTACGCGCGGGCCAGGGAGGCGACCGGCTCACCGCACGGGGCCGAGCTGGGCTACTGGCTGACCAAGGCGGGCCGGCCGGTGCCGCGGGACGGCTCGGGCCATCCGTACGCGTTGCAGGCGGCGGGCCAGTGGGACAAGGCGGCCCGGCTGTGGCAGGAGGCGGGCTGCCCCTACGAGCACGCGGCGGCCCTCGCGGAGAGCCCCGACCCGGCGGACCGGCTGCGGGCGCTCGCGACCCTGGACGCCCTGGGCGCGGTGCCGCTGGCCCGTCTGGTCAGGGCCGGGCTGCGGGCGCTCGGGGTGCGCCGCGTGCCCCGGGGGCCGCACGCGGCGACGCGACGCAACCCGGCGGGGCTGACGGGCCGTCAGCTCCAGGTGGTGCGGCTCCTCGCGCAGGGGCTGACCAATCCGCAGATCGCCGACCGGCTCGTCGTCTCCGTGCGTACGGTCGACAACCACGTCCGCGCGGTCCTGGAGAAGCTGGACGCCCCCACCCGGCGCCTGGCCGCCGCGCGGGCCCGCGAACTCGGGCTGCTCGGGGACGCCGAAACGTAGGTAGGCGCCGGGCCCGAGATGGGTGTCCGGCACGCATGCCGGGGCGCTCCCCGAGGCCGTAGAACGGTCGGACCACATCCATCGCTCCACGGGGGACCGCATGACCATCACGCCCGCACAAGCGGCACGCAGCGAACTCAGCGCTTTTCACGGCGAGTTGATCGGCCCGGAGGATCCCGGGTACGGCGGGGCGCGTGCCGTCTACAACGCGATGATCGACCGGCGTCCCGCGCTCGTGGCGCGCTGCGCCGACGCCGACGACGTCGCGCGTGCCATCGCCTTCGCGCGCCGTCACGAGCTGCCGCTCGCGGTGCGGGGCGGGGGCCATCACGGGGCGGGGCTCGGCACCTGTGACGGCGGGGTCGTCGCGGACCTCGCGCCGCTGGACTCCGTCGAGGTCGACGCCGCGGCCCGCACGGTGCGCGTCGGCGGCGGCGCCACCTGGGGCCAGGTCGACGCGGCCACGCACGAACACGGTCTGGCCACGCCCAGCGGCATCATCTCCACCACCGGGGTCGGCGGCCTCGCACTCGGCGGCGGGATCGGCCACCTCACCCGGCGCTGCGGCCTGAGCGTCGACAACATTCTGGCCGCGGAGGTCGTCCTCGCCGACGGCAGCCACGTGCGCGCGGACGCCGACGAGGACCCGGACCTGTACTGGGCGCTGCGGGGTGGCGGCGGCAACTTCGGCGTCGTCACCGCGTTCACGTTCCGCCTGCACGAGGTGGGCACGGTCGTGGCGGGCCCCACCTTCTGGCCGGCCGAACAGGGCGCCGAGGTCCTCGCCGCCTACCGGGAGTTCCTCCCCTCGGCGCCCCGCGACGTCAACGGCTTCTTCATGTTCGCGACCGTGCCGCCCGCGCCGCCGTTCCCCGAGGAGCTGCATCTGCGCAAGGTGTGCGCCGTCGTGTGGTGCCACACGCACGACGACCCCGAGGCGGCCGGCCGGGCGATGGCGCCGCTCCTCGACGGGCTCCCGGCGCCGCTGCTGCACGCGGTCGCGCCGATGCCGCATCCGGCGCTCCAGTCGATGTTCGACGGTCTCTACCCGCCGGGCGACCAGTGGTACTGGCGGGCCGACTTCGTGCGGGACATCCCCGACGAGGCCGTGGCGCTGCACGCCAAGTTCGGTCCCGAGGCGCCCAGCATGCAGTCCACGATGCACCTGTACCCGATCGACGGAGCCGTCCACGACCACCGCGCGAGCGACACCGCCTTCCACTACCGGGACGCGCGGTGGGCGAGCGTCTACGCGGGCGTGGACCCCGACCCGGCCAACGCCGACCTCGTCAAGCGCTGGACGATCGACTACTTCGAGGCCCTGCACCCGTTCTCGGCGGGCGGCGCCTACGTCAACATGATGATGGACGAGGGGCAGGAGCGGGTGCGGGCGAGCTACCGCGGCAACTACACGCGCCTCGCCCGCGTCAAGGCGGCCCTGGACCCGGAGAACGTCTTCCGCCTCAACCAGAACATCGAGCCGGACCCGGCCGCCCGCTACGAGGCCCGGCCCTGACCGTCCCCTGACCCACCGGGCGGGCGTCGACGCGCCGTATGAGCTGCGGGAACGTAGCGTGGCCCGCATGTGCTGGAGCGCGACGGCCGATCTCGTGGCGGGCAGCGCGATCGCCGCGGTGGGGGTCGCCTGCGTGGTGCGCGCGGCCCGCACCCGGCCGCGCGCGCTGCCGCTCGCGGCGCTCCCGCTGCTCCTCGGCGCGCACCAGATCACCGAGGCGGTGATCTGGGACGACGGCGGTGGCCGCGGACCCGCGGTCCTCGTCTGGGCGGTGATCGCGCTGCCGCTGCTGCCGCTGTGGGTACCGGCGGGCGTGCTGTGCGCGGCGCCGCCGCGGGCCCGCCGGCGCCTGGCGCTCCCGCTCGCGTGCGGCGTCGTGACCGGCGCCGCCCTCGCGTACGTCCTGGTCACGAAGACCGTCACGGCCACGATCCGCGGTCACACCATGGCCTACGCGATCGGCCTGCCGCACGCCGGATGGCTCATCGCCGGATACCTGCTGGCGACGGTCGGCTCGCTGCTCCTGTCGGGCGACGCGGGCCTGGTGCTGCTCGGCGCGCTGGTCGCGGTCGCCGCCGCCGTCTGCGCGGCGCTGTGGCGCTGGGAGTTCCTGTCGACCTGGTGCGCCTGCGCCGCAGTGTGCTCGGTGGTGCTGTACGCCTGGACACGCCGCCGCCGGGGACAGGCCCTGTCGCGGTAGGCGCGGAAGGCGGCGACGACGCGGCCGGGCGAGCGCGGTTGAACGCCTGACGAACAGTGGGCGAAGGTCGGCGGCGGCCCCGTCGCGGCGATCGGGCGGGTCCGTACCGTCGCCTCCATGGGATGGCTCGAGATCACCTTCACCGCCGCGGGCCTGCTGCTCGGCGCCGTCTCCATCGTCACGCCGTTCGTCGCGGACCGGCGGGCGCGGCGCAGCAGACGCATCGGCTTCCGCAAGCAGATGGACATCGCCATAGGGCACAACGGGCAGGTGAGCGCGGCCGATCCGCGGCTCGGCCTCTTCAACGACCTGCCCGCGATGCGGGACGCCACCCTCGTGCTGCTGCGTGTCGAGAACGACGGCTCGCGGCACATCGAGGAGTCGGACTACATCGACCCCTCCGCGCAGTACGGGCTCACCGCCGAGTTCCCGGGGCGCCGCATCGAGGCCAAGGACGTCACGCTGCCCGCCGAACACGCCAACCTGATGGGTTACTTCGAGAACCAGCCGGGTCTGCTCGTCGCGGGACCGAGCACCCTGCGCATACCGCGCGTCCCGTTGAAGCCGGGGGCGCACTACAAGATCCTGGTGCTTCTGACGGGCGGCCGGGAGGGCGACCGGGTCGTCGTCACCGGTGATCTGAAGGACGGCACGCTCCACGAGAACCACAGCCTCACCCCGGACGAGAAGCCGCCGGTGTTCAGCCGACAGGCCCGCTGGACGACCGTCGTGCTCGGCCTCGCGCTGATCGCCGCGGCCACCCTGCCCCTGCTGATGCCGCCCCCGCTGCCCGACGACTGCGAGAGCGGGACGCTGCGCCTGACGGGGTCGACCGCGTTCGCGCCGGTGCTGTCCGAGCTTGCGGCGAAGTACCGGGAGCACTGCGGCGGCCGTCCGGACATCGCGGTCGCCGCGCACGGCAGCCGTACCGGGGTGCGGGAGCTCGCCCTGTCCGGGGGCGGGCCCGAGCAGGGGGCGGTGATCGCCTTCTCGGACGGGCCGCGTCCCGCGAGCTACACCCGGCTCGGCGAGAGCCGCGTCGCGGTCTCCCTGTTCACCCTCGTCGTCCAGGACGACGTGCGTCTGACGGACCTGTCCGTCGCCGACGTACGCCGCCTCTACCGGGGCGAGATCCGCAACTGGTCCCGGCTCGGCGGCCCCGATTTGCCCGTCGTCCTCGTCAGCCGCACCTCGGGCTCCGGCACCCGCGGCGCGCTCGGCCGCCGGGTCCTCGCGGGGGCCGAGGAGCCACCCGCCTCCTCCGACGACTGCGTCGACCGCACGGTCCGCGCCGCCGCGGTGCTGCGCTGCGAACTCGACTCGACGGAGCAGGTCCTCTCCACGGTGGCGGGCACCCCGGGCGCCATCGGCTACAGCGAGCTGCGCGCCGCGACCCCGCCGGAAGCGCCCCGCGGTCTGCACCGCGTCACCCTCGACGGGCGGGCGCCCGACCCGGACCGGCTCGCCGACAACGGCTACCCGTACCGCGAGATCGAGTACGCGTACACCTACGGCCGTCCGCCCGCCGGCTCACTGGCGTCGAGCTTCCTCGCGTACGCCGTCGACGACGGGGTCGGGAAGGGGGTGATCGCCGCCCACGGCCACCTGCCCTGCGGCACACCGGTCGGACTCCGGGTGTGCGGCGACGGCACCTGACGCCCGAACTTCCGCCCTATGGGCGGCGCTTGGGGTACCGGACGAAGAGGATGCCGTGGACTTCGCCGTCCGGTGCGGCGTAGCGGTGCGGGGCGTCGGCCCGCCAGTGGGCGTGGCCGCCCGGGCCGACGCTCTGCGGCGCGTCGGGCAGCCCGACGAGCGCGGTGCCGGAGAGCACCATGAGGCTCTCCGTGGTGTGCGCGGCATGGGCGGCCGAGTCCTGGGTGGCGCCGGCGGCGATGGTGACGCGGAAGACGTCGGTGGCCGCGTCCCGGTCGTCGTACCGCTCCAGGAGCACCGCGGTCACCGCACTGCCGGACACGCCGCCGCGCGCCCCCGCGGGAGGGTCGTCGAGGACGGCGCTCAGCGGGCTGCCGAGCGCGGTGGTCAGCGCGTAGAGGGTCTCCAGGGTGGGGTTGCGCAGGCCGCTCTCCAGTTCCGAGAGGGTGCCCTTGCCGACGCCCGAGCGGCGGGCGAGTTCCGACAGGGACAGGTCCCGTGCGCGGCGCAGCGCCTTGAGTCTGCGTCCCACCTCGTCGTTGAGGCCCATCGCCTCCGCTCCCGTCCGCCGTCCGCGCTGTTGTTGACGGCTCACCGTCCGGCTCCCTAGTGTTCCATATACAGAACGTTCCGTTTATGGAACGCCGTGCGCGGAGCGTTCCGTTCCTCGTCGCGCCCTTCGGAAGTGATGCCCGCATGTCCCTCTTCGCCCGCATACGCGCCCTCGCACCGCCCTCGGCCGTGGCGGCCGGACTCATCGCCGTCACGGTCGGTGTGACGAGTTCGGCGGCCCTGGTCTTCACCGCGGCGCGGGCGGCGGGCGCGGACGCGCGGGAGATCTCGTCGTGGATGCTCGCGCTGGGCGTCGGGCTCGCCGTGACGAGCGTCGGCCTCTCGCTGCGTTTCCGGGCGCCGGTGGTGACCGCCTGGTCCACGCCGGGCGCGGCGCTGCTGGCCACGGGGCTCAGCGGGGTGTCGATGGGCCAGGCCGTCGGGGCGTTCGTCCTCAGCGGCGTGCTGATCCTGCTCAGCGGGCTCACCGGCTGGTTCGCCCGCGTCATGGACCGCGTCCCGGTCCCGCTCGCGGCGGCGCTCCTCGCCGGGGTCCTGCTGAAGTTCGGCACGGGGCTGTTCACCGAGATGGACGGCAGCTTCGCCCTCGCGTTCCCCATGTTCGTGCTGTACCTGCTGGGGCGCGCGTTCCTGCCCCGGTACGCGGTCCTGGTCGCGCTGGGCGGCGGTGTCGTCGCCTCCGTCATGACCGGGGGCTGGCACCTGGAGAAGGTGCGGCTCTCCCTGGCGCACCCCGTGTTCACGACGCCGGAGTTCGACTGGAAGGTGCTCGTCAGCGTCGGCGTACCGCTGTTCGTGGTGACCATGGCCTCGCAGAACCTGCCGGGCGTCGCCGTGCTGCGCGGCTCCGGGTACCAGGTGCCCGTGTCGCCGCTGCTGACGATGACGGGGGCGGTGCAGGCGGTGCTCGCCCCGTTCGGCGCGTTCGGGCTCAACCTGGCGGCGATCACCGCCGCGATCTGCACCGGCGAGGAGGCCCACCCCGACCGGGAGCGGCGCTTCCTCGCGGCGGTGTGGGCGGGGATCTTCTACCTGTGCGTGGGGCTGCTCGGCGCCACGGTCGCCTCGCTGCTGGTCGCGATGCCGCACGCGCTGGTGCTGGCCGTCGCGGGCGTCGGTCTGCTCGCCACGATCGAGACGTCGCTGGCCTCGGCCCTGTCCGACCCGCGCTCCCGGGAGGCGGCGGCCGTCACCTTCCTCGCGACGGCCTCCGGCGTGACACTGCTCGGCATCGGTTCGGCGTTCTGGGGGCTGCTCGCCGGGGTCCTCACCAGCGTCGTCGCCGCGCTCGGCCGCCGCCGGCAGCAGGCGAAGGCCCCCGCACGTCACGGAGATCCCGGGGCCCCCGCACACCACGGCGACGGCCCGCCCGCGGTCGTACGCTGAGACGCATGTCCCACCCTTCAGCCGCAGTCGCCGCCGCAGTCGCACGCTGCACGGGCCGCCGGGCCGCCGAGCAGCGCCGTCTCTCCTCCGCGCTGTCCGAGGTGGTCCTCGACGACGGGCGCGTGGTGATGGTCAAGAAGTCCGAGACCGCCGACGCCTCGCGGGCGGAGGCGGCCGGGCTGCGCTGGCTGGCCGACGCGGGGGCCGTCGCCGTCCCCCGGGTGCACGGGCAGGACGAGGGATGGCTGGTGACCGACCGTGTCACCGAGGGGCGGGCGACCGATCTGAGCGCGCGGCGGTTCGGCGCGGACCTGGCCGCTCTGCACGCCGCGGGCGCCCCCGCGTTCGGCGCGGCCCCGCCCGGCGGCCCGACGGACGCGTTCATCGGTCTCGCCCCGATGCGCGACGTCCCGGGTCGGGACTGGCCGCGCTGGTACGCCGAGCACCGCGTGCTCCCCTACGTCCGGCTCGCGGTGGACGCGGGCACCCTGCGCGCCGCCGAGGCCGCGACCTTCGAGAAGGTCGCCGATCTGCTGCCCCGGCTCGCGGGGCCCGCCGAGCCGCCCGCCCGGCTCCACGGCGACCTGTGGAACGGCAACGTGCTGTGGGGCCCGGACGGCGGCGCGTGGCTGATCGACCCGGCCGCGCACGGCGGACACCGGGAGACCGATCTCGCGATGCTGCGCCTGTTCGGCGCCCCGCACCTCGACCGGATCCTCGACGGTTACCAGGAGGCGGCGCCCCTCGCACCCGGCTGGCAGGACCGCGTCCCGCTGCACCAACTGTTTCCGATCCTCGTCCACGCGGTCCTCTTCGGCCGCGGCTACGCCGAGCAGGCCCTGACCGCGGCCCACCACCAACTCGCCCGTTAGGGCTATGAACTGACGGTACGTCAGGTTACCCTCCGGCCCATGACTTCCACGGTGGTCTGGGGCACCGGGAACGTGGGCCGCGCGGCGATCCGAGCCGTCGACGCCCACCCCGGGCTCGAACTTTGCGGCGTACTCGTGCACGACCCGGCCAAGGACGGCCGCGACGCCGGCGACCTGGCCGGTCACGACCACGCCCTCGGCGTCACCGCGACGACCGACGTCGACGCGGTGCTCGCCGCACGGCCCGGCGCCGTCCTCTACGCCGCCTCCGGCGAACTCCGCCCCGACGAGGCCCTCGCCGACATCTGCCGGGCCCTGCGCGCCGGCGCCGTCGTCGTCAGCCCGGCCCTGTACCCCCTCTACGATCCGCGCGGCGCGCCCCCCGAGTTCACCGGTCCGGTGCGCGCGGCCATCGAGGAGGGCGGCGGCTCGCTGTTCGTGTCCGGCGTCGACCCCGGCTGGGCCAACGACGTCCTGCCCCTCCTGGTCAGCGGCCTCGGCGCCCGGATCGACGTCCTGCGCTGCCAGGAGATCTTCGACTACTCGACGTACGACCAGGAGGACTCGGTCCGCCACCTCGTCGGCATGGGGCACCCCATGGAGTACCAACCGCTGATGCTCGCCGAGTCGGTCCCCACCATGGTGTGGGGCGGGCAACTGCGGCTGCTGGCCAGGGCGCTCGGGGCCGAACTCGACGAGATCCGCGAGACCGTGGAGCGTCGCCCCCTGGAGAGCGACGTCACGACGGCCGCCATGGGCGACTTCGCGGCGGGCACCCAGGGCGCGGTCCGCTTCGAGGTGCAGGGCGTGGTGGAGGGCGAGGTCCGCATCGTCGTCGAGCACGTGACCCGGATCCACCCTTCGTGCGCGCCCGACTGGCCGGTGCCGCCCGGTGGCGGAGCCGGCGCGCACCGCGTGATCGTGGAGGGCCGCCCGCGCATCGAGGTGACCGTCCAGGCCACCGACGAGGGCGGCAACCACGCGGCGGGCGGCAACGCGACCGCCGTGGGGCGGCTCGTCGGCGCGATCGAGTGGCTGCTCGCGGCGCCGCCCGGCCTGTACGACGCACTCGACGTACCCGTCCTGCCCGCCGTCGGCCGACTCGGAAGGAAGCAGCCATGACCGGCATGAGCATCGACATACCCGACGGCCAGGAGCCCATCCCGTACGTGTGGGGCGAGATGGTGCCCGGCATCGGTCCGGTGGCGGCGCAGTTCTCCATGGCGGTGTACGACCACTCGTCCCTGGGGCTGCGGGAGTTCGAGGCGGCGCGGCTGCGGGTCGCGCAGCTCAACGGCTGTCTGTTCTGCCTGGACTGGCGCACCGAGCGGGACGGCGAGAAGGTCGAGGAGTCGTTCGCCGACGCGGTGGCGGACTGGCGTGACACCATCGCGTTCGACGAGCGGACCCGGCTGGCCGCCGAGTACGCGGAGCGGTACACCGTCGACCACCACGGGCTCGACGAGGCGTTCTGGCGGCGGATGACGGCGTGCTACAGCCAGGCCGAGATCGTGGAGCTGAGCATGGCCATCGGTTCGTGGCTGGCGTTCGGGCGGCTCAACCACGTGCTCGGCCTCGACGCGGTGTGTACCCTGCCCAAGCCGTGAACGCCGGTGCGGCGCACGGGGCTTGAGCAGGGCAAGGCCGTCACAGGTCGGTGGCGACGATACGGTCGATGTTGCGCTCGGCGAGCGCCGTGATCGTCACGAACGGGTTGACGCTGGTATTGCCCGGGATCAGCGAGCCGTCGATGACATAGAGGCCCTGATAGCCGTGCAGGCGGCCGTAGTTGTCGGTCGCCTTGCCGAGCACGGCGCCGCCCAGCGGGTGGTACGTGAGGTGGTCGCCCCAGATCTTGTACGTGCCGAAGAGATCGGTGCGGTAGATCGTGCCCTCCTTCGCGTTGATCTTGTCGAAGATGGTCTTGGCCGCGTCGATCCCCGGCTGCTTCCACGCGGTCTGCCAGTTCAGCCCGACCCCGCCCGTCGCCGGGTCGTACGTGAACTGCGCGCGGTGCGGGTTCTTCGTGATGGACAGGTAGAACGAGGCGTACGTCTCGATGCCGGTCGGCAGGGGCGCCACCTCGGCGAACGCGCCGCCCGCGGCCCAGTTGTCGATGCCGCCGGTGGGGATCGCCGACTGGAGGGCGCCGGTCGGGTCCCACAGGTGGTTGGCGCGACCGCACATGACGTTGCCGTTGTCGCCCCAGCCCTTGCCGATCTCGTCGTTGAGCGCGGGCAGCGCGCCCGTCGCCTTCAGCTTGGTGAGGAGCTTGCTGGTGCCGACGCTGCCCGCGGCGAAGAACACGCGCTCCGCGGTGATCTCCTTGGTGGCGGTGACGGCGCCCGTGGTGTCGAGCTGGTCGACGCGCACGGTGTAGCCGCCGCCGGAGGCAGGCGCCACCGACGTCACCTTGTGCAGGGGCGAGATGGCGACTCGGCCGGTGGCCCGCGCGCGGGGCAGGTAGGTCTTCTGGAGGGACTTCTTGCCGTGGTTGTTGCCGTACAGGATCTCGCCGGCCAGCGCGGATCTCGGCACCGTGCCCGCCTGCTCCTGCTTCATGTAGTCCCAGTCGTAGACGTCCGGCACGAAGACGAAGGGGAAGCCGGAGCGCTCGGCGTGCTTGCGGCCGACGCGCGCGTACTGGTAGCACTCGGCGCTCTCGAACCAGTCGGGGTCGATGGTGGCGACGCCCAGGCCGGCGTTGGCCCGCGGGTAGTACGTGCCGTACATCTCGCCCGCGTCGACGGAGGGCAGGACGGCACCGAAGTTCTCCCGCTTCGGCGTGACGGCCATGCCGCCGTTGACCAGCGAGCCGCCGCCGACACCACGGCCCTGGTAGACGGTGATCCCGGCGAAGTCCTCGGCGTCGAGGATGCCCGTGTAGCGGGGGATGTCCCGGTCGATCGGGAAGCCGAGGAAGTTGCTGAGGGGCTGCTTCGTCCTGGTTCTGAGCCAGAAGGATCTGTTGTCCGGGCTGGTCGTGTTGGCGAAGATCTTGCCGTCGGCACCCGGAGTGTCCCAGGCCATGCCCATCTCCACCATGTGCACGTCCACCCCGGCCTCGGCGAGCCGGAGCGCGGCGACGGAACCGCCGTACCCGGTGCCGATGACCAGGGCGGGAATGCGGGCACCGTCGGCGACGGCCGAGTCCGCGTCGCGCTCCACGGCCGCGGCGCGGCCCCCCAGGGCCACGGCGCCCAGAAGAGAACCTGTTCCTGCGAGGAAGCCGCGGCGGGAGATCCCGGTACGGTCCACTTCAGGGCGGGTTGCGTCAGTCATCGTGGGGTCCTCACTCTCGGGTGAATGAGAACGAGTTCTACTGTTGATCGCCGTACAAGTCGATGCATACCAATAGGTAACGAGCACGGGTTTCCCACCGATGCGCCATGACCCCGGCCCGGTTCAGGGCTTGCGGGCCACCACGGCGTAGATCCCGCTGTCCTCGGGCTTCGGCGCGGCCTCGTCGCGGTACCACTCGGACGCCGTGACCAGACCCGGCTCCACCGGCTCCAGCCCTTCCAGGAACCGGGCCACGCCCGCGCGGTCGCGGAAGCCGAGCGTGATGCCGCCCTTCGCGTACTCGGCGGTGACCTGGTCCGACAGCTCGGGGAAGATGTCGGACGAGGCGTGCGAGAGGACGAGGTAGCTGCCGGAGGGCAGTGCGGAGACCAGCGTGGAGACGAGGTCGTACGGGTTCTGCTCGTCGGAGATGAAGTGCATGAGCGCGATCAGCGAGAGCGCGATCGGGCGGTCGAAGTCGAGGACGGTACGGGCGTGCTCCAGGATCGTCCGCGGCTCACGGACGTCGGCCTGGATGTAGTCGGTCGTACCCTCGGGCGTGCTGACGAGCAGCGCCTCCGCGTGCCGGAGCACGATGGGGTCGTTGTCCGTGTAGACGACCTTCGCGGCGGGGACGACGCGCTGCACGATCTGGTGCAGGTTCGGCGCGGTCGGGATGCCGGTGCCGATGTCGAGGAACTGGTCGACGCCCTGCGTCGCGAGCCAGGCGGAGGCCCGCTGCATGAACTCCCGGTTCTGCCGCGCCCCCTCGCGCGCCTCGGGCGGGAGCTGCGCGCCGACGGCCTCGTCGACCGGGTAGTTGTCCTTCCCGCCGAGGAGCCAGTCGTAGACCCGCGCGGGGTGCGCCTGGCTGGTGTCGATTCTGGGCCGGGGGGCGGGTGCCGTCATGGGGGGCTCCATGGTCGCGAGGGGCGGGGTGTCGGATGACCTTGGTCTCAGTCTGCCATGCCAACTCCCGGCACCGACCAGGGCGTTGGGCGTGCACGGGGGGTACGGGTCCGACAGCGGACGGTGGCGTCGGCCGCGCCGTGCGGCGGCCCCGACGTGCCGTGGTCGCCGGGCGCCCGTACGGTTACCGGGCGCGCCCGGTGCGCGTGGATCCGTACATCGCAGGAGGGAGCCGCCGTGCGCGACTGGCGAAACGAACTGGGCCTGGAGGAGCACGGCGAGGGCGGCTGGTTCCGGCGCGTCTACACCGGTCCGCGGGAGATGGCGACGCCGCACGGCCCGCGCCCCTCGGCCACGTCGATCTACTACCTGCTCGACGCGGCCCACCCCAGCGGCCTGCTGCACCGCAATCGCAGCGACATCCTGCACTTCCTCATCGACGGCGGCCCGCTGGAGTACGTCACGGTCGACCCCGCGGGGACGCTGTCGCGCACCGTGCTGGGCGCCGACGCCGAACGGTTCCTGCTGGTGCCCGGCTCCTGGTGGAAGGCGTCGCGGCTGGTCGGCGGCGCCGGTCACGGCCTGGTGGCGGAGGTCGTCACGCCCGGGTTCGACTACGCGGACCACGAGTTCGCCCCGCCTTCGGTGCTGGCGCAGTTCCCGCATCTCGCCGAGGAGTTGCGGGAGTTCGTGCGCACGTAGGAGCGGGCCGGAACGTCAGTTCAGGGTGCGGATCGGGCTGCCCGCCAGATACGCCTCGATGTCCTCGACCGCGCCCTGGAAGTAGCCGTCGTAGTTGCGGCGGGTCACATACCCCAGGTGGGGCAGGGCGAGGAAGTTCGGCGCCGTGCGCAGCGGGTCGTCCAGGGGCAGCGGCTCGGTCTCGAACACGTCGCTGCCGGCTCCGGCGATCCAGCCCTCGCACAGCGCCCGCAGCAGCGCCTCCTGGTCGACGATCGCGGCGCGCGAGGTATTGACGAGGTAGGCGTCGCGGCGCATCCGCCGCAGTTCCCCGGCGCCGACGAGGCCGCGGGTCCGCTCGCTCAGTACGAGGTGCACGGAGACGAAGTCGCTGGTCTCGAACAGTTCCTCCTTGGACCCGGCGAGCGCGACCCCGGCCTCGGCGGCGCGTTTCGGGGTCAGGTTCTGGCTCCAGGCGGCGACGTCCATGCCGAAGGCGGCGCCGACCCTGGCGACGCGGGTGCCGATCTTGCCGAGGCCGAGCAGACCGAGGCGGCGGCCGTGCAGGTCGGCGCCGAGGGTCGACTGCCAGGGGCCACCGGAGCGCAGGTTCCCGTTCTCGGTGACGATGCCGCGGGCGAGCCCCAGGATGAGGGCCCAGGTCAGCTCGGCGGGCGGCTCGGAGCTGCTCGGGGTGCCGCAGACGGTGACGCCGCCGGCGGTCGCCGCGGCCAGGTCGATCGACGCGTTGCGCATCCCCGAGGTGATCAGCAGCCGCAGCTTGGGCAGGCGCGCGAACAACTCGGCGGGGAACGGGGTGCGTTCCCGCATCACGACGACGATCTCGCAGTCGCCGAGCTCGGCGACGAGGTCGTCGTGCGCGGTGAGGTGGCGGTGCAGGAAGCGGACGTCGACCCGGTGGGTGAGGCGCGCCCAGTCGGCTCGCTCACGGGCCACGTCCTGAAAGTCGTCGAGTACGGCACAACGCAGCATGGTCATCAACACTCCCCGGATCGATCTTGTCCGCCCACCTTAGCCATCGACCGCCGAAAGGTTTTCGGAGAACTTCCGGAGACAGCGGCGCCGCAGAGTAGGAATGCGGAGCTCCCCGGTCAAGAACGAGCGCCAATCTGTCCACAAATTGCGCCTCCTCTGCGGGCGGCGGGCCTTTTTCGCCCAGCTCACCGAGATACCGGAAAGTTTCGGAGCTGAAACGGAAACTTCTTCTGCGTGAGGTATTGACGATCCACCGTCAAAACCTCAATCATCCCTGTCTGAGGAACCGGCGAGAGGTCCGCGACGCCGCCCGGCCGTCCCCTCCTCGCACTTCGGTCCTTCCGTGACTTCTACCTTGGAGGCACAGCCATGGGCTCGTACGCCCTTCCCAGATCCGTCGTCCGCCGGAAGATCCGCGGCCTGCTGCTGGCGCTGGCCGCCGGCATCCTCGGCGCGGTCGCCGCGCTGGCCGCGCCGGCGTCCGCACACGCCGCCGAGAGCACGCTCGGCGCCGCGGCGGCGCAGAGCGGCCGCTACTTCGGCACCGCCATCGCCTCGGGCAGGCTCGGCGACTCCGCGTACACGTCCATCGCGGGCCGTGAATTCAACATGGTGACGCCCGAGAACGAGATGAAGATCGACGCCACCGAACCGCAGCGCGGCCAGTTCAACTTCTCCGGCGGCGACCGCGTCTACAACTGGGCGGTGCAGAACGGCAAGAAGGTGCGCGGCCACACCCTGGCCTGGCACTCCCAGCAGCCCGGCTGGATGCAGAGCCTCAGCGGCGGCGCGCTGCGCCAGGCGATGATCGACCACATCAACGGCGTGATGGCCCACTACAAGGGCAAGATCGCGCAGTGGGACGTCGTGAACGAGGCCTTCGCGGACGGCGGTTCGGGCGCCCGGCGCGACTCCAACCTGCAACGCACCGGCAACGACTGGATCGAGGTCGCCTTCCGCACCGCGCGCGCCGCCGACCCGGCCGCCAAGCTCTGCTACAACGACTACAACGTCGAGGACTGGACCTGGGCCAAGACGCAGGCGATGTACGCCATGGTCAAGGACTTCAAGCAGCGCGGTGTGCCGATCGACTGCGTCGGCTTCCAGTCGCACTTCAACAGCGGAAGCCCCTACAACAGCAACTTCCGCACCACCCTGCAGAACTTCGCCGCCCTCGGCGTCGACGTGGCCATCACCGAACTCGACATCCAGGGCGCCTCGCCGACGACGTACGCGAACGTGACCAACGACTGCCTGGCCGTCTCGCGCTGCCTCGGCATCACCGTCTGGGGTGTGCGCGACACCGACTCCTGGCGCTCGGGGGACACGCCGCTGCTGTTCAACGGTGACGGCAGCAAGAAGCCCGCGTACACCTCCGTCCTCAACGCGCTCAACGGAGGCACCTCCACTCCCCCGGCGGACGGCGGGCAGATCAAGGGCGTCGGTTCGGGCCGCTGCCTCGACGTGCCGGGCACCGGCAGCGCCGACGGCACCCAGATCCAGCTCTGGGACTGCAACAACGGCACCAACCAGCAGTGGACGTACACCGCCGCCGGTGAACTCAGGGTCTACGGGAACAAGTGCCTGGACGCCGCCGGTACGGGCAACGGCGCCAAGGTGCAGATCTACAGTTGCTGGGGCGCCGACAACCAGAAGTGGCGCCTCAACTCCGACGGTTCCGTGGTCGGCGTCCAGTCCGGCCTCTGCCTCGACGCCGTCGGGAACGGCACCGCCAACGGCACCCAGATCCAGCTCTACTCCTGCTCGAACGGCAGCAACCAGCGCTGGACCCGCACCTGAGAAGAGCCACCTGACGCACCCCGGGTCGCCGTCCTCGTGGCGGCGGCCCTCGCGCGCTCCCGGCCGGTCCAGGTGTGTCGTATCCCTTGACGGGTCTTCCGCCTCTCCCTTAAATCAACTCTTGAAGTTAACGCACCACGTGCACCTTCCTCGTCTTCACTTTCTGGCGCGCCCGAGACAGGCGCGATCCCCCTACCCGAAGTGACGTGATCTCTCATGCGCATACCCCTCCGCCGCAGGCTGCCCCTGGCGACGGCCGCCCTCCTCTGTCTGGGCGCCGGCCTGGTGCCCGCGGCCCACGCCGCCGACACGGACACGAACGGCCGCGCCGCGGCTGCCGCGATCACCTTCTCCGACGAGTTCGACGGGCCCGCGGGCGCGGCGGCCGACGGGTCGAAGTGGCAGATCGAGACCGGCGACAACGTCAACAACCACGAGCGGCAGTACTACACGTCCGGCGCGAAGAACGCGGCGCTCGACGGCCAGGGCCACCTGGTGATCACCGCCCGCAAGGAGAACCCCGGCAACTACCAGTGCTGGTACGGGAGTTGTCAGTACACCTCGGCACGGCTGAACACGGCGGGCAAGTTCACGACGACGCACGGACACGTCGAGGCGCGGATGAAGATTCCGCGCGGGCAGGGCATGTGGCCGGCGTTCTGGATGCTCGGCGACGACCTCGGTTCGGTCGGCTGGCCCAACTCCGGTGAGATCGACATCATGGAGAACGTCGGCTTCGAGCCGTCGACGGTGCACGGCACGATCCACGGACCCGGGTACTCGGGCTCCGGGGGTATCGGCGCGGGCTACTCGCTGCCCGGCGGGCAGGCGTTCGCGGACGCCTTCCACACGTTCGCGGTGGACTGGTCGCCGAACTCCATCAAGTGGTCGGTGGACGGCACGGTCTATCAGACGCGCACGCCCGCGGATCTCGGCGGCAACCGCTGGGTGTTCGAGAAGCCGTTCTTCATCATTCTGAACCTGGCCGTCGGCGGTTACTGGCCCGGCGACCCGGACGGCAACACGCGGTTCCCGCAGCAACTGGTCGTGGACTACGTGCGGGTGTCCAACTAGACCCGGTTCGCGTGGTGAGTGAGGCCCTGCCGCCGAGCGGGCAGGGCCTCGGGGCCCGTCAGGCCGACGCGCGGCACTCCGGGTGGCCCCAGCCGTCGGGGTTCTTGGCGATCTCCTCGCCCGCGGCGTACGAGCGACCGCAGCGGCAGCGGCCGGGGAACTTCGCCTTCAGGGTGCGCGAGGCGGAACCGGAGGCCTGCGCGGAGCCGGACGTCCGCTTCCTGGCGGATCCGGCGCGGGTGGAGCCGCCCGAGGACGCCGAGGGCCGCGCGGACTTGCTCGACGCGGGCGACGGCGGCGGCACGGGCGAGCCGAGGGCGCTGCCCGCGTCCTCCTGCTGGATCGCGGCCTGGCTGGCGGCGCGGTCGGCGAAGTCGTTGAGCGGATCGCCGTCGACCTGGTGCGCGGGCACGTACGTGAACTCGACCTCGCGGCCTTCGAGCAGCGCGTCGATCCGGGCGACCAGCTCCTGGTTGGCGACGGGCTTGCCGGACGCGGTCTTCCAGCCCTTGCGCTTCCAGCCGGGCAGCCAGGTCGTGACCGCCTTCATGGCGTACTGGGAGTCCATCCGGACCTCCAGCGCCACATCGGCGGCGATGGTGCTCAACAGCCTTTCCAGCGCGGTGAGTTCGGCGACGTTGTTGGTCGCCGTGCCCAGCGCGCCGGCCTCCCACTGGACGGGGCGCTCGTCGCTGTCGGCGACGACCCATGCCCAGCCCGCGGGCCCGGGGTTTCCTTTCGACGCGCCGTCACACGCGGCGATCACACGTTCTGCCATGCCTCGATCATGCCAGGGTCCGCGCCCGATCGAGGATTGCTGACGTGTCCACGCCCAATGGAAGCGTACCGAAGGCCACTCCCCAGTCGCGGTCGAGCCGTGAGGCGCAGAAGGCGTCGGCGACGGCAGGGGCCCCGTGGCGTACGAGGAGCGAGCCCTGGAGGACGAGCGCCAGTGTCTCGACGAGGCGGCGGGCCCGGAACTGGAGGGCGCCCGGGTCACCGCCGAGTCCGGCCAGGTCCTTGCGCAGCCGGGCCACGGCCTCGTCGAGCCGCCGGTCGGCGCCGCTCGCCCGCTCGACCTCCTCGAAGTACGCCTCCACAGTGGCGGGCTGCCGGGCCATGGCGCGCAGCACGTCGAGCGCGGCCACGTTGCCCGAGCCCTCCCAGATCGAGGGCAGGGGCGCCTCCCGGTACAGGCGCGGCATGCCGGAGTCCTCGACATAGCCGTTGCCGCCGAGGCATTCCAGGGCTTCGGCGGCGTGCGCGGGGGCCCGCTTGCACACCCAGTACTTGGTGACGGCGAGGCCGATGCGGCGCAGCGGGTCCTCGGAGTCGTCACCGCGCGCGGACCGGTCGACGGCGCCCGCGAGGCGCAGGGCGGCGACGGTGGCGGCCTCGGCCTCGACGGCGAGGTCGGCGAGGACGTTGGTCATCAGCGGCTGGTCGATGAGGCGGGCGCCGAAGGCGCTGCGGTGGGTGGCGTGGTGGACGGCCTGGACGAGGCCCTGGCGCATGCCGGACGCGGAGCTGACGGCGCAGTCGAGGCGGGTCATGTTGACCATCTTGATGATGGTGGCGACGCCCCGGCCCTCCTCGCCGACGAGCGTGCCGAGCGCGCCCTCGTACTCGATCTCGGAGGAGGCGTTGGACCGGTTGCCGAGCTTGTCCTTGAGGCGCTGGAGGCGGATCGCGTTGCGGGTGCCGTCGGGCAGGACGCGCGGCACCAGGAAGCAGGAGAGGCCGCCGGGCGCCTGGGCGAGGGTGAGGAAGACGTCGGACATGGGCGCGGACGTGAACCACTTGTGGCCGGTCAGCGCGTACTGCCCCTCCTCCCCCGTCGGCACGGCGCGGGTGGTGCCGGCGCGGACGTCGGAGCCGCCCTGCTTCTCCGTCATCGACATCCCGGCGATGAGGCCGCGCTTGCCGGTGGGCTCGCGCAGCCCGAAGTCGTAGACGCCGGAGGTGAGCAGCGGCTCGTAGACGGCGGCCAGGCGCGGTGTGGTGCGCAGCGCGGGGACGGCCGCGTAGGTCATGGAGACCGGGCAGAGGTGGCCGGGGTCGGCCTGTCCCCATACGTAGATCTTGGCGGCGCGGGCGACGTGGGCGCCGGGCCGGTCGTCGGCCCAGGGCGCGGCGTGCAGGCCGCGCTCGACGGCGACGGTCATCAGGGCGTGCCAGTACGGGTGGAACTCGACCTCGTCGACGCGGTGGCCGTAGCGGTCGTGGGTGTGCAGGACGGGATGGTTCCGCTCCGCCAGCCGCCCCCACTCCTGGACCTGCGCGGAACCGGCGAGGGTACCCAGGTCGTGCAGGTCGGGTTCGGCCCAGGCGGCGCCCTCGCGGCGCAGGCTCTCCAGGAGCGCCGGATCGGCGGCTGCGTCGTGGCCGGTCAGCGGCGGTACCTGGTTGGTGACTTCATGCGTGGTCGGCATCGACGGCTCCCAAGGTTCCGAGGGCTCGCAGGGTGAAGGTGAGCAGGGCGGGGACGGCGTCGGGTCCCCGGTCCGGGTCGGACAGCGGTCCGATGAGCGCCTCGGCGCCCGCCCCGACCAGCGCGGCGGCCGTCACCTGCGCGTCTTGTGCCGGGAGTTGCCCCGCGCGTACGCCGTCGGCGATGTGCTCGGCGAACACGTCGCGGAAGGCGCGCCGGAAGACGAGGCGTTCGGCGTCCACCGCCGGGTCGACCGGTTCGGCGAGCAGGGCGTACGCGAGGCGCGGCGCTTTCAGGGCGCGGCGCGCGAAGGTCTCGACGACGGCGACGACCCGCTCTGCGGGCGACCCCGCGGGTCTGGCCGCCGCCTCCCGTACGGCGGCCACCTCGCGGGTGACGACGCGCCGGAACAGTTCGACGGACAGCTCGGCCTTGCTCGGGAAGTGCCGGTAGACGCTGCCGGTGGCGATGCCCGCGCGCGCGGCGACCGCGGACATGGAGCAGCCCGCGTAACCGTGCTCGGCGAGCAGGGCGGTGGCCGCGTCGAGGACGGTGGTGCGCTGGGCGTCGATGCGGGCCTGCACGGCAGGTGTTCGTCGGTAGGGCACACAAGGAGTGAAGCACTGATTCATTGCTTCAACAAGGGGTGGGCGGATACCCCGGCCCGGCGAAGGGGCGGCCGGTTCAGTCGGTCAAGTCGATCCGGATCGTGAGCAGTTGCGTACCGAGGGCGCGGACGGCCGCGCTGTTGTAGCGCGGCAGGGTCCGCAGGCGGGCGCGGGGGTCGTCGTCGGGGAGCAGGTGTGCGGTGCCGGTGTGCCAGCGGCCCCGGAGCCGGACCCGGACCCTCGGATCGGCCTGGATGTTGCGCACGTACTGCGAGGCGAGGCCGAACTCGGAGACGAGCCAGAACGAGTCGCCGACGCGCCGACCGCCGACCGGGGTGCGGCGGGCCCGGCCCGAGACGCGGCCGGTGGTCTCGACGAGGACCTGCCCGGGCAGCCGTACCGACAGCGGATTGGCGACCCGGCGCTGGAACGTCGTGACGATGCGGTGTCTGGTCTCCTGGGCACGCGACATGCCCGCACTTTAGGGCCTGTCCCAGCCGGGGGTCAGCCCCAGGCCGAATCGACCGGGTCACCCGATGGTGCCGGGCTCCCCGGTCCGGAATCGTCACTCCCCTCAGCAGGCACACGACATGAGCACGGCCTCGACAGGGCGTGGACGGGGAGAAGATGACGGTGCGACAGAAGCACTTCCGAACGGTGACGGCGACGACCGCGGCGCTCGTGACACTGGCGCTCGCGGGCGCGGCGGCGCCCGGATCCGCCGCGGGGACGGCCGGGCGGCCGTCGGTCGAGGGCGTCTGGCGGGTGACCGGCTACGGCACGGTCCTGTCGGTGACCCACGGGCGGCTGCGGGAGTACCAGACGACAGCGGCCGGCTGCATGGAGGGCGACACCGCACGCCGCACGGGGCCGGGCACGTACACGGACAGCGAGGGATCGGTCTTCACCCTGCGACCGCGGGGCACCCTCCAGGTGGCGGGCTCACCCGGACACCGGGAACTGCGCCGGATCGCGGCACTGCCGAAGGACTGCCGCCGTCCGCTGCCCGACAGCCCGGTGGCGGCGTTCGACGTCTTCTGGCAGTCCTTCGAGGAGAACTACCCGTTCTTCGCCGCCAAGGGCATCGACTGGCACGCCGTACGCGACACCTACCGGCCCAGGATCGACGCCGGAACGACGCGGGACGAGCTGTTCGCCGTCCTCAGCGAGATGGTCGCGCCGCTGTACGACGCGCATGTCGCGGTCCTCGATGGCGACCGCCGCTTCGCACAGGTCCGGCCCGGCACCACCATGCCCGGGGCCGAGCTGGACGCCAAGGTCACGGAGTACGTGGTCCGGCGCGACCTCGGCGGCAAGGAGCTGCGCGAGTTCGCCGGCGGGCGGATCGGCTACGCGGATCTGCCGAACGGGCAGGGGTACCTGCGTATCTCCGCGTTCGCGGGCTACGCCGGGCAGGAGCGCTCGTACGACGTCCATGTCAAGGAGCTCGACAAGGCGCTGGACACGGTCCTCACCGCACGGCGGGCGGGTTCCCTCAAGGGGCTGGTCATCGATCTGCGGGTCAACGGCGGCGGCTACGACTCGCTCGGTCTGCACATCGCCGAACGCCTCACGGACACCTCGTACACGGCGTACCGCAAGCGCACCCGATACACCCGTCCGCAGCCGATCACGGTGGAGCCCGCGCGGGGTGTGCCGCGCTACACGGGCCCGATCGCCCTGCTGACGGGCGGTTCGACGATCAGCGCGGGCGAGACGTTCACCCAGGCGCTCATCGACCGGCCCGGCAGGACGATCCGCGTCGGGGAGGCCACCCAGGGCGTCTTCTCCGACACGATGGACCGCAGGCTGCCCAACGGCATGGAGGTCCTGCTGCCCAACGAGGAGTTCCTGACCCGCTCCGGGCAGACCTTCGACGGCACCGGGATCCCGCCGCACGTGCGCACCCCGGTCTTCACCGACGAGGAGTTCGCGAAGAACCGTGACACGGCGTTCGACGCGGCGGTCGCGGCGCTCGCCCGCGGCTGACGGCACCCGGGCAGCGGAAAGCCCCGGCCGTGACGGGGGATCACGGCCGGGGCGGCCCGAGGTGAGCACGGATGGCGGTCGCCTCTCGGCGGGGGGCTCCGCAGGGCTTCAGCCGAACGATCTTCCCTGCGGGCGATAGGTGAGGCCCGGGGACACTGTTCCATCCGTGCCCACGGTGGGTTCAACGGGCGCCGGGCCGAAGTTGTTCCCGGGCGTCCGGGGGTGGGGCGTGAGGTGCGCCACGGCCGGTGCGGACCGGCCCGCGCCCCGCCGCTCACAGGGCCGTAGGGTGCCGTGGTGATCTCCGCCCCGCTCTCCCGGACCCTGCGTCGCCTGTCCGCCCTGTGCCTCGTCCTCGGCCTCGCCGTCCCGCTGTCCGCCTGCTCGTCGCCTCCGTCCGCCGAGGACCGGCCACCGCGCGTCGAGCGCCCCACGGCGGACATGGACTTCGACTACCAGATCGGCGGTGCCTACGGACCGCCGTCCGGGGTGCGCGCCCTCGCCCGCGACCGGAGCGCGCGACCGGCCCGCGGGCGCTACAACGTCTGCTACGTCAACGCCTTCCAGGCCCAGCCCGACGCGCTGCGCTGGTGGCGGAGCCACCACCCCGACCTGCTGCTGCGCGACGGGGACGGCGACCTGGTGATCGACGAGGACTGGGACGAGGCGCTCCTGGACCTGTCCACGGCGGACAAGCGGGTACGGCTGGCGAAGATCGTCGGGGCGTGGATCGACGGCTGCGCGGACGACGGCTACCAGGCCGTCGAGCCCGACAACCTCGACTCCTACGAACGCTCCGACGGCCTGCTGAAGCCCGCCGACGCGGTCGCCTTCGCGCGACTGCTCGCCCGCCGCGCGCACACCGCGGGGCTCGCCGTCGGCCAGAAGAACACGGCCGAGCTGCTGCCGGAGCATGCCGCGGTGGGCTTCGACTTCGCGGTGGCGGAGGAGTGCGCCCGCTACGACGAGTGCGGGGCCTACGCGTCCGCGTACGACGACCGGGTCTTCGTCATCGAGTACCGCGCCGCCGACTTCACCCGGGCCTGCCGGGCGTGGGGCGCGCGGCTGTCGATCGTGCTGCGGGACCTGGACGTGCGTCCGGCGGGGTCCGAGGGGTATGTGCGGAAGGCCTGTTGACGGGCGCCGCGGCGAGCGCGTCCAGGCGGCGCTGGATCGCCTCCAGCGCGCCGGGGCGCCGTCCCGGGACCTGGCGGCGCAGGGCCGTGAGGGCGGTGGCCTGGGACCTGGCCCTGACCGGGTCCTCGACCTGCTCCCACTGGTGGTGGGCCCGGTCGACGGCCGCCTCCACGTCCTCGTCGGCCGGTGCTTCGCCGCGGGCGAGCCGGGCCTGGGCGACCGCCGTCCACAACTCGCAACTGCGGGGCGGGTCCTGGGCCAGCCGCGCCAGGTCCGCCCGCACCTCCAGCCAGTGGATGGCCTGGGCCGACCCGGCCCCGTGCGCGCGCAGCGCCTCGCTCTCCCACAGGGCGGCGATGGCGGCGGCCTCCCCGTGCCGCCCCGCCTGCGCGGCCGCGAGCAGCACGACGTGCGGGTCCTCACCCTGCGCCGGGGGCCGGGGGGCTGATCGCGGGGGCTCCGGAGGGAGGGGGCCGGGCCGGGCGGGAGCGGGAACGACGGGCACCGGGGCAGCCGGGGCCTGAGCCGCCCGGACGACCGCGGCAGCGGGGGGCGGGGATTGCGCGGGCACCGTCCGCGCGGGCGCGGCCTGGGACAGGAACAGCGCGCCCTGGGGGCCCGAGCGGGCGGCTGCTGTCTCGTGGAGATGGGCCTGGGTGGGCCGTTCACCGGTGCGCCAGATGTCGGCGTAGGTCTTGAGGTAGGCAGGGGTCATTACGGTGCGCCGGGGCGGGGGCGGGCTCACCCGGCCGTAGAGGCCGGTGCCGTGCCCGAGGCCGAGGCCGCCGGCGCGGACGTGGTGCCAGGCGGCGGCGTCGGTGACCAGGTCGACGACGACGGTGGTGGTGTGCGGGCGGCGCAGGGCGAGTTCGCCGGTCAGCCAGTGCCAGGGCAGGGCCGTGTAGCGCAGCGTGGAGGGGGTGGTGCGGGCCAGCGCGAGGTGCAGCAGGCGCTGGCGGTGGTCGAGGTGGAGCTGGCCCGTGACGTACAGGTGCAGCGGTCCGGGCAGCGCGGCGACCGTGCGGAGACGGGTGAGGACGGCCTGCGGGTCGAGCGGGTCGGCGAGTTCGACGACGGTGGCCGTCGCCGTGCCGGTGAGCGCGCCGGGCGGGACCGCCGCGAGCGACGGGAGCACGGACGCCGCGTCGATGAGGCACCCCTTGCCCGCGGGTGCCGCCGCGAGCAGCAGCGCCGTCCCCGGCTCGCTGGGGTGTGCCTCGTAATTGCCTTGCGGGTTGATCACCCCAGCACCGTAACCGGAATCCGTCATGGCCCGCGCCCCGCCTCGGCACTCGGTCCCGGGTCGGCGCGCAGCGCGGCGCCGAGCCGGTCGTGGGCCGCGCCCATGGTGGGGGGCGCGGCGGGGTCGACGGCGGCGGCGAATCGCCCGTAGCGGTCCACGGCCCGGTCGGTGGTGCGGGCGAGGAGCGTGCGCAGGCGCCGCCTGAAGTCGGCGCTGTTCCGCGTGCGTTGGGCGTCGGCGTGCGCGGTGACGAACGCGTCGAGGGCGGGACCCGGCCCCGGGGTGCGGCCCGCGGCCACGGCGGCGGCCCCCGACTCGTGGGCCACGCCCAGGCCTTCGTACAGGGCGACCGGGTCGCAGCCCGGGTCACGGGCGGGCGGCGCGGGCGCCGCGGCGGTGCGGGCCAGGGCGTGCAGACGGGCGTAGGCGAGGAGCGGGCCCGGGGCCGGGTCGGGCGCCGGGGTGCGGACGGCGGCGTCGACGATGGCCGCGGCGAGCGGTCTCGGCAGGCGGCGCGACGGCGGTCTGCGCCGCCAGGACCGGGCGAGTTCGGTGGTGGTCGGCGGCAGCGGCGCGGCGGCGAGCACGGCGAGCCGGTCGGCGCGCTCGGCCGAGGCGCCGGACTCCTCGACCAGCCGCAGCGCGCTCTCACGCCGGCGCAGTGCGGCCGGTTCGCCCTTGACGGCCGTGAGGCGGCGGGCGACGGCGACGCGCAGCGCGTCCTCCTCCTTCACGGCGCGCTCGATGTCGGGCACCGGCACGTCGAGTGCGCGCAGCCCGCGGATCGTGCGGAGCCGGTGCAGCGCCTCGTCGCCGAAGCGGCGGTGCCCGCCGGGGGTGCGCGGGCGCCGCGGCAGCAGGCCCCGGTCCGCGTGGAAGCGGACCGTCTTCACGCTCGTACCGGCCCGCTCGGCGAGCTCTCCGATGCCCATGTCACCCGGTTCGTCGTGCGGCGTCACGCTTGAACCTCCCTCCGGGGGCGTTCCTACGGTACGGCCGTTCCACACGTATCGAAGGAGAAGGGGCACGCTCATGGCGGCTTTCGTGCTGGTGTCGGGGGGTTGCACGGCGGGCCGGATCTGGCGGGACGTCGCGGCGGCTCTGACGGGTCTGGGCGACCGGCGTCATCTGGCGTCGGCCACCACGGACCTGGACGCGCACATCGAGGATCTGGTGCAGCTCGTCGATCACGTCGCGGAGCCCGATGTGGTCCTGGTCGGGCACTGCTACGGCATCCATCCGGCGCTGGGCGCCGCGTCGCGCCGGCCGGAGCGGGTCCCCCGGCTCGTCTGCCTCGACGCGGGGCCGCCCGGCGACGGGGACAGCACCATGGACCTGGTGACCGAGGACGTACGCGGATATCTCCTGGAGCGGGCGCGCACCGAGGGCGAGGGGGTGCGCGCGCCGCCGCCCGCGCCGGCGAAGACACGGGTGTGGGGGGGATCTCCAGGACCTCGGGCCCGCCGAGCGGGAGGGGTTGTCGGGGTTCGCGGCACCGATGCCGCTGGGGGTGCCGGCGCGGCCGACCGTCGGTTGCTTCGAGCTGGCGACGGGGCACTGGCCGATGCTGTCCGCTCCGCTCGATGTGGCGAGGGTGCTGGTGCGGGCCGCCGCGGACGAGGGCGAGCGGCTGTCCCCCGCCGCGCCGCCGGCCGGCTGAGGGTGCGGAGTCGTCCGCGGGGTACGAAGCTGAGGGGCATGGACGGACGTGACGGATACCCCTCAGTGGTCGTGCACGCGGCGCAGCCCGGCGGGCGGCGGGTCGCCATCCACGGCGAGGACGCGGGCCTCGCGACCTCGCGGGCGGACGTGGTGGAGTTCCTGCGCCGCGCCGGCCTCGACGACGCGCCGCTCGACGATCCGGACTTCATCGAGTGGCGCGGCGGCGGCAGCGCGGTCTGGCCCACCCGCGTCGACACTCCGGACGACGGGATCTAGCTGATCAATACACCTGGGGCTACCGGTATCCGGTGACGTCCGCCGGCTTGCCCGGGTCCTGGACCTCGACGAGGTAGCGCCACGCGTCGGGCCTGCTGCCGTCGAGGTCCGTGAAGCCGTAGACCTGGGCGAGGCCGCCGCTGGAGAGGGATTCCCCGTTGTGGCGGCGGACGTCCGGGTCCGCGGCGAGCGCGGCGACCGCACGGCCGACGTAGCGCGGGGACTCGGAGATGGCGAAGTGCGGTTCGGCCGCGACGGCGTCGCGCCAGGTGTCCTCGGTGACGCCGAAGTGGTCGAGCATGATCTCGGAGCGCATCCAGCCGGGCGTGAGGGCCACGGCGGTGGCGCCGCGCGGGCCGAGTTCGTGGCCGAGGGCGAACGCCATCCGCAGCACGGAGCTCTTGGCCAGGTCGTAGAAGAAGGAGGTGCGGTAGTGGGCGCGGTTGTACTCGGCCGTGCCGTCCGTCATCTCGACGACCAGGCCGCCCGGCCGGCGCAGCAGGAGCGGCAGCGCGAAATGGCTGGTGATGGCGTGTGTCTCGACGGCGAGGCGGTGCAGCCTGAGGCCCTTGTCGAGGTCGTGCTCCCAGACGGGGGCGGACCAGGAGAAGAGGAGTTCACCGCCCCAGATGTTGTTGACCAGGACGTCGAGGCGGCCTTGTTCGGCGTCGACGCGCTCGACGAGGGCGCGGACCTGGTCGGGTTCCAGGTGGTCGGCGGGGACGGCGATGCCGTGTCCGCCCGCCGCCGTGACCATCTCCGCGGTGTCCTCGATGGTCTCGGCGCGGTCGTACTCGGAGCGCTGGGCCCGCGTCGTGCGGCCGGTCACGTAGACCGTGGCGCCCGCCGCGCCGAGTTCCACGGCGATGCCGCGGCCCGCGCCGCGGGTGGCGCCCGCGACGAGTGCGACCTTTCCGTCGAGCGGCGCCGGGCTGTCCTGGCGGTCCTGTGGTTGCGCGTGGGTCACGTGTGTCTCCCGAGTCTCGGCGCTGTCCGCCGCCTCGTCAGCGGCTTCTTGGTCAAGCGTCGTCAAGCGTCTCGGTAAATCCCGACATCTTCTGTCGGGATTGCGTGACCGTGTCGGCGGGGCCGTTCCCGGCGGCCCCGCCGGCCCCCGGCCTCTCAGGCGGCGCGCCGCGCCCGGGCCCCGTGGCGGCGCACGAGGTCCGCGTAGCGGTGGCCGCTGCCCTTGATGGTGCGCGTCTGCGTCGCGTAGTCGACGTGGACGAGGCCGAAGCGCTTGTCGTAGCCGTACGCCCACTCGAAGTTGTCGAGCAGCGACCACGCGAAGTACCCGGCGAGCGGGGCGCCCTTGCGGACCGCGCGGGCGCACGCCGCGATGTGGTTCACGAGGTACTCCTCGCGCTCCGGGTCGTCCACGGCGCCGTCGGGGCGTACGACGTCGGGGAAGGCGGAGCCGTTCTCGGTGACGTAGAGCTTGCGGGCGCCGTACTCGTGGGTGAGGCGCAGCAGCAGCGTCTCGATGCCGTCCGCGTCGATCTCCCAGTCCATGCCGGTGCGCGGCAGGCCGAGCCGGCGTACGGCCTGCGCGTAGGGGGCGGGCCCCGCGGGGTGGTCGGCGATCGTGGACGGGAAGTAGTAGTTGAGGCCCAGCCAGTCGAGGGGTTCGGCGATCGTCTTCAGGTCGCCCGGCTGTTCGGGGAGTTCGACGCCGTACACCTCGACCATGTCGGCGGGGAAGCCGCGGCCGTGCACCGGGTCGAGCCACCAGCGGTTGGAGTGGCCGTCCATGCGGCGGGCCGCGGCGACGTCCTCGGGCCGGTCGGTGGCGGGTTCGACCTGGGCGAGGTTGTTGACGATGCCGATCTCGGCGCCGGGCACGGCCGCGCGGATCGCCTGGGTGGCCAGGCCGTGGCCGAGCAGCAGGTGGTACGAGGCCTGGACGGCGGCGGTCAGGTCGGTCCAGCCGGGCGCCATCCGGCCTTCGAGGTGACCGATCCACGCGGAGCAGAGCGGTTCGTTGAGCGGCGTCCAGTGCTTCACGCGGTCGCCGAGCCGCTCCGCGACGACGGCGGCGTAGGCGGCGAAGTGCTCGGCGGTCTCGCGGGCGGGCCAGCCGCCCCGGTCCTGGAGCGTCTGCGGCAGGTCCCAGTGATAGAGGGTGACCGACGGGGTGATGCCCTCGGCGAGCAGCGCGTCGATGACCTCGTCGTAGAAGTCGAGGCCCTTGGCGTTGACCGGGCCGTCGCCGCCGGGCACGACGCGCGGCCAGGCGACGGACAGGCGGTAGGCGTTGGTGCCCAGTTGCCGCATGAGGCCGATGTCCTCGCGCCAGCGGTGGTAGTGGTCGCAGGCGATGTCGCCGTGGTCGTCGTTGTCGACTTTGCCGGGGGTGTGCGAGAACGTGTCCCAGATCGAGGGCGAGCGGCCGTCCTCGCTGACGGCACCTTCGATCTGGTACGCCGACGTGGCCGTGCCCCACAGGAAGTCGTGCGGGAAGGCGGCGAGGTCAAGGGGGTCGGACACAGGGTTCCTTTCACAAGGGCGTGCGCTGGTACGGGCGTCGGTCACTTGACGGCGCCGGCGGTCAGTCCGGTGACGAGGTAGCGCTGGAGCAGCAGGAAGCCGGCGACGACGGGCACGCTGACGACCAGGGAGGCGGCCATGATCTGGTTCCAGTACACGTCGTTGAGGTTGGCGTAGGCGCCGAGGCCGACGGAGAGGGTGCGGGTCGTGTCGTTGGTCATGACGGAGGCGAACAGCACTTCGCCCCAGGCCGTCATGAACGAGTAGACGGCGACCGCGACGATGCCGGGGATCGCGGCCGGCACGATGATGCGGAACAGGGCGCCGAGGGGGCCGCAGCCGTCGACGAGGGCGGCCTCGTCGAGGTCGCGCGGCACCGACTCGAAGTACCCGATCAGCATCCAGATCGAGAACGGCAGCGTGAACGTCATGTAGGTGAGGATCAGTCCGCCGCGCGAGCCGAACAGGGCGATGCCGGTGGCGTTGCCGATGTTGACGTAGAGGAGGAACAGCGGCAGCAGGAAGAGGATGCCGGGCAGCATCTGCGTCGACAGGACGGTCACCGTGAAGACGCGCTTGCCGCGGAAGCGGTAGCGGCTGACCGCGTAGGCGGCGAACACCGCGATGACGACCGAGCAGACCGTCGCCGTGCCCGCCACGATCAGCGAGTTGGTGAAGTACCGGGCGAGCGGGACGGTCGACCAGATGTCGATGTACGGCCGGATCGTCAGCCCGCTGGGGATCCAGTGGAACTCGCCCTGCACGTCTTCGAGCGGCTTGAGCGAGCTGGAGACCATGACGAAGACGGGCAGCAGCACGAAGCCGGTGAGCAGCGTCAGGAAGATCCGCCGGGACCAGACGAAGGAGCGGGGCGCGGCCGTCGGCGAGCGGTGCGGGGCGCCGGTCGCGGCCCGGGCGACGTGGGTGTCAGACATCGGCGGTCTTCCTTCCCCGTGAGGTGAGCGCCAGGTACACGCCGGTCACGACGAGCAGGAACAGCAGGAGCAGGACGGACATGGCGGAGCCGCTGCCGAAGTTCCAGGTGACGAACGACGACTGGTAGATGTGGACCGAGATCAGGTCCGCGGCCTTCGGCGCCGCCTTGCCGAACATCACGTACGGCGTGTTGAAGTCGTTGAACGTCCACAGGAACAGGACGAGGACGAGGACCTGGTTGACGGGGCGCAGTGAGGGCAGGGTGATGCGGCGTAGTTGCTGCCACAGGCCGGCGCCGTCGAGGGAGGCGGCCTCGTACATCTCCTTGGGGATGTTCTGGAGTCCCGCCATCACGATGAGGAAGGCGAACGGCCAGCCCTTCCACACGGAGACGGTGAGGAGCGCGTAGAAGCTGTTGTCGCCGATGAGCCAGAACGAGGGCTTGTCGGTGACGCCGAGTTGGTCGTGCAGGACGTGGTTCACCAGGCCGTTGTCGTGCTGGAACATGAAGACCCAGGTGATCACGGCGGCGTAGACGGGCAGCGCGTACGGGATGAGGAACACGGCGCGCAGGATGCCTCGGCCCTTGAACGTCTCCTGCATGTAGATCGCCGCCGCCGTGCCGATCGCCCAGCACAGGCCGACGGACAGGACGGTGAACAGGACGGTCACGAAGAAGGAGTGGAGCAGGGCCTGGCCGACGGGGGCGTCGAAGTCGACGGCCACCTCGAAGTTGTCGAGGCCGGTCCGGGGGGCGGTGGTCCAGTCGCGGATGTAGAACTGGGTCAGCTCGCGGAAGCTCATCACGATGCCGATGACCATCGGCACGAGGTGCACGAGGAGTTCGAGGGCCAGGGCCGGCAGGAGCAGCAGGTACGGCAGGCCGATGCGGCGGATCCGCCCGGGGCGGCGGTTCTTGCCGCGCGCCGCTCCGGGGGTCTTCTCGCCGACGGCCCGCCCCTCCCCCGCCTCGGCGGGGGTGGTGGCGGTCGTGGTCATGAGGGTCTCCGGACTCACTTCGTCGGCATCGACTGCTGGGCCTTGGTCAGCGCGGCCTTCACGGAGTCCGTGGTGACCGGCTTGCCGGCGGCGGCGTCCGCGAACAGTTCCTTCACGGCCGTGCCGACGGCGGTCTCGAACTGCGACTCGTCCGCGACCTGCGGCAGCGGGGCCGCGCTCTTGGCGAGGGTGTCCTTGACGACGGACGTGGAGGGTGTGTCGAAGGCCGCGTCACCCTGGGCGGCCTTGACCGGCGGGACCGAGCCGTAGGCCTTGTTGAGGATCTTCGACTCCTCGTCGCTCGTCATGAACTTCACGAACTTCGTGGCGCCGTCGAGGTTCTTGGTGTTCTTGAACACGGCGATGTTGATGCCGGCGACCATGGAGTTGATGTTGCGGCCCTGGCCGGGGGCGCCGGACTGGACGGGTGCGGGCACGACGCCCCACTCGTCGTCCTTCATGCCCTGGGAGGCGAAGGTGGAGGCGGCGGCCTGCCACAGCACCATCGCGGTCTTGCCCTTGGAGAAGTCGCTCAGGGACTGGTTCTGCGCGTACTCGGCGTTGCCCGGCGCGATGATCTTGTCCTTGGCCATCAGGTCGACGTACTGCTTGACGGCCGCGACGGCGCCGTCGGAGGTGAAGTCCGGCTTGCCGTCGGCGGTGAACCAGTCGGCGCCGTGCTGCTTGGCGAGGACGAAGACCTGGTGGATGTTGTTGGACAGGTTGGAGCCCTCGGCCGCCAGTCCCCACTTGCCGTTCTTGGAGATCTTCTTGCCGTCGGCGACGATCTCGTCCCAGGTGGTCGGGGGCTTCGGTATCCCCGCGTCCTTGAACATCTTCTTGTTGTAGAAGAGCGCGTACGACAGCGAGTACAGCGGCACCGCGGCGGGGTCCTTGCCCTGGACGCCGGCCGATTCGACGGCGGAGGCGACGAACCGGTCCTTGCCGCCGATCTTCTCGAAGTTCTTCGCGTCCCAGGGCAGCAGTGCGCCGCTGGCCTGGAGCGAGGCGCTCCAGGAGTTGCCGATGTTGAGGATGTCGGGGCCCTGGCCGGAGGTGGTGGCGGTGAGGATCCGGTTGAGCAGGTCCGTCCACGGGACGACCTCGAGCTTGACCTTGATCCCGGTCTGCTGCTCGAACTTGTCGAGTTCGGGCTGGAGGACCTTCTTGTCGACCGAGATGCTGGGGCCCTGGTTGGAGGCCCAGTACGTGAGGGTCTTCGGGGAGGCGTCGGACCCGCCCCCCGAGGACGAGCCGCCGCCGCAGGCGGTCGCGGCGAGGGCGAGCGAGAGGGTGGCGGCGCCGACGGCTGCGGCTCGGATTCTGCTCATGGCTCCAGGTGTCCCTTATCCGGAGGAACCCCGACGCGTTCAGGTAATGAACGCCCTCAGGGCTTAATTTAGGCTGTGAGTTAAGCCGCACAGGAAGAGGGCGTCAAGGGCTCGCGCACGGGTATCTTGCGCGGGTCGGGGGTTGTTGGCGTCTTGTCGACGCAGGGAGAGGGAGATCATGGCCGGGCGGAACGGGCGTACGGTGCACGACCTGCGGCGCGAGAATCGCGCGGCCCTATTGCAACAGTTGTATTTCGACGGTCCGCTGAGCCGGTACGAGCTGGGCCCGGCGACCGGCCTGAGTTCAGGTTCCGTCAGCAATGTGGTGGCGGAGCTGGCCGCCGAGGGTCTTGTGGAGGAGGCGGGCAGCGTCGAGTCCGACGGCGGACGGCCCCGCACGCTGCTGCGGATCGCGCCGGACTGCGGCCTGCTGATCGGGGTGGACGTCGGCGAGAACCTGGTCCGCGTCGAGCTGTTCGACCTGGTCCTCACCGAACTCGCCCGGGTGGAAAGGCCCTTGGCCGTGCGGGACCGCTACGACGTCGATCTCGTGGTGCGGCACATCCGCGACGGCGTCGCCGATGTCCTGGCGGCGGCGGACGCGGACCCCGGGCACCTGCTCGGGGTGGGCGTCGGCGTCCCCGGCATCGTGGCCCGGGAGCCGGAGCGCGGCGCCGTGGTGCACGGCCAGACGATCGGCTGGCGGGCGGTTCCCCTGGAGCAGTTGCTGCGCGAGGGCTCCCAACTCCCCTCTTCCGTGCCGTACTTCATCGACAACGGCGCCAAGACGCTCGGTCAGGCCGAGATGTGGTTCGGGGCCGGGCGCGGGGCCGGCAGCGCGGTCGTGGTGCTGTTCGGCTCGGGCGTCGGGGCCTGCGTGGTCGCCGAGGAGGGCGCCGAGGGGCGGGCCGTCGAATGGGGCCACCTGACGGTGCGGGTGCGGGGGCGGCGCTGCCGGTGCGGGGCGCTGGGCTGCCTGGAGGCGTACGCGGGAGCGCAGGCGCTCGTCGAGCGGTGGCGGGAGGCGGGCGGGTCCCCGAGCGGCGACGGCGGCGAGGAGGCGGCGCTGACCGAACTCCTGGAGACCGCCTACGGGCAAGGCCGCCCGGACGCCTCCGAGCGGGAACGGGCGCTGGCGCTCTCGGTCCTGGCGGAGACCGCCGAGTACCTGGGGGCGGGCCTGTCCGACCTGATCAACCTCTTCCAGCCGGAGCGCGTCCTGATCGGCGGCTGGGCGGGGCTGCGGCTCGGACCCCGCTTCCTGGAGTCGGTGCGCCGGCACATCGGCACGTACGCGCTCGACTATCCGGTGGGCCGGGTCGGTGTGGAGCTGGGCCGCCTCGGCCCCGACGCGGTGACGGTCGGCGCCGCCACCCTGCCGCTCGCGGGGTTCTTCGCCCGGGGCGGTCGCCGGGCCGAACCGGCCCCGGCGCAGGAACTCCCGGGTTGGCGGCGGGCGTTGGTGGCACGGCGGGGCGTACGGGGACGGGTCCCTGCCGTGGAAGGTCAGGCGTCGGGCCAGTAGCCGCGGGCGGAACGTGCTTCCATGAGGCCGTGCGAAAGATCACCACTGCCGCCGAACCGCTGGTCAGGGCGCGCGACACCGACGACCTCGACGCGTGCGCCACCGTCCTCGGCGCGGTGCACGCGGCGGACGGCTACCCCGTCAACTGGCCGTCCGACCCCGCCGGTTGGCTCACCGGCGACCGGCACGCCGCGGCCTGGGTCGCGCAGTGGGGCGGGCGGGTCGTCGGGCACGTGATGCTGGTGCCACCGGGCGCGGGCGATGTGGCGCCGACCGTGCTCCCGGGCTCGGTGGACACCGAGGTGGCGGTCGTCAGCAGGCTGTTCGTCGACCCCGCGGCCCGGGGGCACAGGATCGGGGCGGCGCTGCTCGACCGGGCCGTGCGGGAGGCACGGCGGCGCGGCGCGCGTGCCGTCCTCGACGTCGTCGCGACGGACAGCGCGGCCGTCGCCCTGTACGAACGGCTCGGCTGGGAATGCCTGGGCGCGACGCGACAACGCTGGGGGCCTGGCGAGTTGGTGGACGTACGGTGTTACGCGGCGCCGCCGTCGTGACGACGGCGCCGCCTTTCGACCGGTCCCGCACGAAGGAGCCTTGATGACGCAGGCCGCGCCCGCCCGTTCGGCGAAGCAGCGCAAGCAGGACACTCTCGCCCGGCTGGAGACGGACGTCGACGCGTGGGTGGCGACGGCCGGGGCCGAGGGCGGGCAGCCGTATCTGATGCCGCTGTCGTTCCTGTGGCAGGACGGGCATGTCCATGTGTCGACCCGTGCCACGAATCCGCTCGCCCGCAATCTCCTCGCGACCGGGCGGGTGCAGCTCACCCTCGGGGAGACCCGGGACGTCGTGCGGATCGTGGGCGAGGCCGAGGTGGTGCCGGACGCGGAGGCCACGACCGCGTTCTGCGACACGTTCGCGGCGAAGTGCGGGTTCGACCCGCGTGACTCCGCCGGCCCGTACCCGTACTTCCGTATCCGCCCGCTGCTCGTCCAGGCCTGGCGCGAGGTGAACGAGATCGCCGACCGGGACCTGATGCGCGACGGGGAATGGCTCGTCGAGGACTGACAACCGACCGCGCACGAGGCACACGCGCGTGTGCCCCTCGCCGCGCGGGCGGCGAGGGGCACGGGGGTGGCCGGGTGGGTCAGCCGACCGGGGTCGGCTCCTTCTCGGCGGAGGCGTCGCCGGGCGCTGTGTTCTCGGCGTGCCAGTCGGCGCTGTCGGCGAGCGGCTTCTCCTTCAGGACGAAGGCGAGCACCAGGCCGACCGCGAAGACCGGCAACAGGTACAGGAAGATCGGGACGAGCGCTTCCTGGTAGGAGTTGACGACGGTCTCGCGCAGCGCCGGCGGGAGATCGCGGACCAGGGCGGGGGTGAGCGAGTCGCTGTCGCCGACCTTGGCCGCGGCCTCCGCCGGGAGGCCGGCGGCGAGCTTGTCGGTGAGGCGGCTGGCGAACACGGCGCCGACCACGGCGACACCGAGCGTCGCGCCGATCTCGCGGAAGAAGTTGTTCGCGGAGGTGGCCGTGCCGACCTCCGAGCCCGGGAAGTCGTTCTGCACGGCGAGCACCAGCGTCTGCATCATCAGGCCGACACCGGCGCCCGCGAGACCGACGTAGAGGCAGACGAGCCAGACCGGGTCGGAGACGTCGAGCGTCGACATCAGGTACGCGACGAGCATGATGATCGCGGTGCCGACGATCGGATAGATCTTGTAGCGGCCCGTCCTGGACATGATCGCGCCGGACGGCAGGGCGGTGCCCATGATGCCGACGACCATGGGGATCAGCAGCAGCCCGGACTCGGTGGCGGACTTGCCGTAGACCATCTGGAGGTAGGTGGGCATGTACCCGACGATCGCGAACATGCCGAGGCCGATGACGATCATGCCGAGCAGCGTGGCCACGTTGAAGATCGGGCTGCGGAACAGGTGGAGCGGGATCACCGGCTCCTCGGCGCGCTTCTCCGCGACGAAGAACAGGACCCAGGCGATCACCGCGCCGACGCCGAGACCGATGACCAGCGGGTCGGACCAGGCGTACTGGGTGCCGCCCCAGCTCGCGAAGAGGACGGTGCAGGTGACGGCGGCGGCCATCAGGGCGGTGCCGAGGTAGTCGAGCGTGACCTGGACGGTCTTGCGCGGCAGCTTGATCGCGACGGCGGCGACGAAGAGGGCGAGGACACCGAGCGGCAGGTTGACCCAGAACGCCCAGCGCCAGGAGTGCTCGTCCGTGAACCAGCCGCCGAGCAGCGGTCCCACGACGGAGGACAGACCGAAGACGGCGCCCATCGGTGCCATGTACTTGGCGCGCTCACGCGGCGGCACGAGGTCGGCGATGATCGCCTGCGAGGTGATCATGAGGCCACCGCCGCCGAGGCCCTGGAGGGCGCGGCCCGCGATCAACGTGCCCATGTTCTGGGCGAGTCCGCAGACCACCGAGCCCACCAGGAACAGGGCTATACCGGCGAGGAAGATGTTCTTGCGGCCCATGAGGTCGCCGAGCTTGCCGTAGACCGGCATGCCGATGGTGGCGGCGAGGATGTAGGCGGTGGTGATCCACGCCATGTGCTCGATGCCGTTGAGCTCGCCGACGATGGTCGGCAGGGCGGTGGAGACGATGGTCTGGTCGAGGGCGCCGAGCAGCATGGTCAGCATCAGCGCGGCGAAGATCAGCCCGAAGTTGGCCGGCTTGACCGTGCTTTCCGCGCTCTCCGCGCTCTCTGCGCTCTCTGCGCTCTCTGCGCTCTCTGCGCTCTCGGTGGGATCGCTGTCGATGCCCTCGGTCGCGGGGGCGTGCGTCATTGCGTGGTTCTCCGATGTACGTACGGGTGTGGATGGTTCGGCTGACCGTGCGGCATGGGGAGAGCGGTGGCCGCGTACGGGTGGTGCGGGGTCCTGGGAGAGGTGCGTCGTGGGGCGTGCCTACCGCACCGCGGCCTGCCCGAGCAGCGTGCGCAGGGTCGTGAAGGACTCCCGTACGCAGACCGCGGGGCCGCCGCGGTTCTCGCCCGTCCGCGACCACCTCTTGAGCGCGCTGCGGACGGTCGCCATGGCGATGCCCGCGAGCAGTTCGGCGCTCTCCCCCTGGGCGGGGGTGCCGGTACGCCGGGCGATCGTGCGGGCGAGTTCGCGCTCCGCCGCCTCGCACTGGGCGAGGAAGGTGGCGAGGACGGACGGCACACCCTCGGCGATACGCAGCATGTCCTCCAGCTCCTGGGGGCTGGGGGCCGCCTCCTGGAGGTGGTCGGCGAGCACGTCGCCGAGGTCGCGCAGGACGGCGTCGGTGTCCTGGCCGGTCCCTTCGGCGAACCGGTCGGCGAGGGCGGGCGGCAGACTGCCGGGCAGGGCGAACAGCGCGGCTTCCTTGCTGGGGAAGTAGTTGAAGAAGGTACGGGGTGAGACACCGACCTCGGTGCTGATCATCTCGACCGTGACGTGCGCGAAGCCCAGTTCGCGGACGAGCCGCACGGTGGCGGCGTGCAGCTCGGCCCGGGTACGGCGGCGCCTGCGGGCGCGCAGCCCCTCGGTGGGGGCGCTCGGCTGCGGGTCGGTGGTGATCACGCGGAGGATTCTTGCACACCGTGCAAACTTGCGGTCACTCCACCCCGCCCCGCCCACCTCCACCCCGTCCCGATCCCTGGCGATGCGCGGAGACCGCCCTCCGGGCTAGCCTGGTATGTCCGTATTGCGGCAACGATGTGGGGTTCCCGATGCATCCGACGCACGCACGTCCTGTCGTGGCCGCCGCCGTCGCCGCGGTCGCCCTCATCTCCCTCGCGATCCCCGCCGCCTGGGCGGGACCGTCCGCCGCGAAACCGGCACCCTGCGCCGAGAAGGATCTGACGGTGCGCGCCGAGCCGTCCGACGACAGCGACGGCGTGCTGAGGCTGAGCGTGCGCAACGACTCGGCGCGGGCCTGCCTCGTCGACCGCGTCCCCACCGTCACCTACGGCGATCTCGACGGGGCCGCCCTGCCCGTGCCGGCCCTGCCGCACGCCGGGCGGGAACTGGCCGGGCACAGCACCGCCTACGCGGCCGTCCGCTCCCTGTCGGACTCCAAGGACGCCGAGGAGGAGGCCCGTACCGTCCTGTCCGTGCATGTGGCCGCCGTGCCGGACCACGACGGCCGTACGTTCCAGGTGCTGAAGCTGGGTGCCCCGGCCGGGCTGCGCGTCTTCGAGCCGGTGACCACGCTCTGGCAGACGTCCCAGGAGCGGGCGGCGCAGGTGCTCCACGAGGAGACGACCGGCCGGGGCATCCTCGCCGTCTAGGAGGCTCTCAGGCGCTCACCGCTTCTGCTCCACGCGGACCCGGTCCACCTCCGCCTGGACACCGCCGCGCGCGATCGCGTCCACGCTGGACTGCGGAAGCCCCCAGCAGGGCTGGGTGACCTTGTTCCAGCCCGCCGGACAGGCGCCGCCTACGGGGTCGAGTGGACCCCGCCCGAACTGCGCTTCACCGTCGACGACCAGGTCGTGCAGCGCTCCACCGGTATGCCACTGGTCGGCCAGGCCGCCGTCGGGACAGTGCTGCCGCGCGCCGATGCTGCCGTCCGCGGAGCAGCCGGGGCCGTGCAGCGCGGGGCTGGTCCAGTCGCCGTAGCCGATGTTCTCCATGATGTCGGTCTCGCCCGACGCGGGCCATGACACCGAGGGGTCGTCCACGTCGCTGCCGAGCAGCCAGAAGGCGGGCCAGAACCCGTCGCCGACGGGCAGCCTCATTCGCACGCTGACCTTGCCGTAGGTGCCCTCGCAGTACTTGGCGGCGAGGACCAGGTTGCCGTTCTGCGTGCGGACGGAGTCGGTGGAGTCGACGCAGGCCTGCGACCCGCCGTTGACCGGGCAGCGCTCTCGGCGGAAGGTATGAGTCCCCGTCTCCGAGTGTCAAGCGTGCCGGAGGGGACGGATGTGAAGGACTCCTTCCGTCACTTCCTGAATCGCCGACGACGAGCAACTGCCCACTTTGGGCGTTTTGTTGGGGCTGCGCCCCCCGAATCGCCGCGAACTTCGGTCACAACTCTTGACGCCCGTTTCACACGCCTGAAGCATGCGTCGCCAGGAGAGCGCTCCCACCACCCCCACTCGTTCACTTCATGAACCAGGAGAGCCGCCGTGTCCCACCTCCCCCCGCCCCCTTCCCGTCGGACCGTCCTCGGCGCGGTCGCCGCCTCGGCCGCCCTGCCCGTGCTCGGTTCGGCGGTCGCCTCCGCCGCACCTGCCAAGCCGTCGGCCGAGTCGCGCGCACCCCTGGCCGGCGGCGGCGATCTCGGCCCCAACGTGATCGTCTTCGACCCCTCCACCCCCGGTATCCAGGCCAAGCTCGACGAGATCTTTAAGAAGCAGGAGACGGCGCAGTTCGGCACCGGGCGCTACGCGCTCCTGTTCAAGCCGGGCACCTACCACGGCCTCAACGCCCAACTCGGCTTCTACACCTCGATAGCGGGCCTGGGCCTGTCCCCCGACAACACCACCATCAACGGGGACGTCACGGTCGACGCGGGCTGGTTCGACGGCAACGCGACGCAGAACTTCTGGCGCAGCGCCGAGAACCTCGCGCTGGTGCCGGTCAACGGCACGAACCGGTGGGCCGTCGCGCAGGCCGCCCCGTTCCGCCGGATGCATGTGCGCGGCGGCCTCAACCTGGCACCCGCCGGATACGGCTGGGCCAGTGGCGGTTACATCGCCGACAGCCGCATCGACGGCAGCGTGGGACCCTACTCCCAGCAGCAGTGGTACACCCGTGACTCGTCCGTCGGCGGCTGGGCCAACGCCGTCTGGAACATGGTCTTCTCGGGCGTCGAGGGCGCGCCCGCGCAGAGCTTCCCCAACCCGCCGTACACCACCCTGAACACCACACCGGTCTCCCGCGAGAAGCCGTTCCTGTATCTGGACGGCGCGGAGTACAAGGTGTTCTTGCCGGAGAAGCGGACCAACGCACGCGGTACGAGCTGGGGCAGCGGCACCCCGCGCGGCACGTCGGTCCCGCTGAGCCAGTTCTACGTCGCCAAGCCCGGGGTGAGCGCGGCCACCATCAACGCCGCCCTGTCCCAGGGGCTGCACCTGCTTCTGACGCCCGGCATCTACCACCTCGACGCGCCGATCCGGGTGAACCGGGCGGGCACCGTCGTCCTCGGTCTCGGCTATGCCACGCTCGTCCCGGACGGCGGGGTCACCGCGCTCAAGGTGGCGGACGTGGGCGGGGTGCGGCTGGCCGGGTTCCTCATCGACGCGGGGCCCGTCAACTCCCCCGTCCTGCTGGAGGTCGGCCCGCAGGGCGCGTCCGCGGACCACTCGGCCGACCCGATCACCGTGCAGGACGTGTTCGTACGGATCGGCGGCGCGGGCGCGGGCAAGGCCACCACCAGCATGGTGATCAACGCGCGGCACACGATCGTCGACCACACCTGGGTGTGGCGCGCCGACCACGGCACCGGCGTCGGCTGGGAGACGAACCGCGCCGACTACGGCATCGTCGTCAACGGCGACGACGTGCTGGCCACCGGCCTGTTCGTGGAGCACTTCAACAAGTACGACGTGCAGTGGAACGGCCAGCGGGGACGCACGATCTTCTTCCAGAACGAGAAGGCTTACGACGCCCCGAACCAGGCCGCGATCCAGAACGGCTCGGTGCGGGGCTACGCCGCGTACAAGGTCGCCAACTCCGTGACCAGTCACGAGGGTTGGGGGCTCGGCTCGTACTGCTACTACAACGTGGATCCGACCATCCGGCAGGACCACGGCTTCGCGGCGCCGAACACGGCGGGCGTGAAGTTCCACGATCTGCTGGTGGTCTCACTGGGCGGCAACGGCCAGTACGAGCACGTGATCAACAACATCGGGGCCGCCACCTCGGGGACGTCCACCGTGCCGTCGACGGTGGTGTCCTACCCCTGACCGGTCTCACACCTTCGACATCCGCGCCGTCCTGGGGCGGGCCGCCCCGATGAGCGAGTCGTCGTGGACCCGGGCACCGGGCAGCCGGTGCCTGGCCGCGACGAGGGCGGCGTCGATGTCGCGGGTGCCGGTCGCGACGCACAGCGTGTAGGAGACGTCGTCCAGGCGGCGCCGCGCCTCGGCGCCGCCCTCGTCGGCGTCGAGCAGGCTGAGCGCCTCGTACTCGCGGACGAGATCGGCCAGCAGGGCGGGGTGGGCCAGCAGCATCGTGAGGGCTCCTTGTCGTCGCGGGGTCCTCGCCCTTGTGCCCTGCCGATCATCGGGCAAACGGACGGGTGCCGGCCCGTCGCGGGACCCGCGGTCAGGGGGCGGGCGCCGGCTCGACGGCGAGGAGCGTGGCGTCGTCCTGCAAGGGCCCGCGCGCGTAGTGGATCAGGTCGGCGGCGAGGGCGGCGGTGAAGGCGGCGAGGGCTGCCCGGCCCAGTTCGGCGGCGCGCTCGGCGAGGGGGTAGAAGGTGCCGGTGGCATCACGCGCCTCGGAGGCCCCGTCGGTGTGCAGCAGCATCCGGTCCCAGGCGGTGCGCGGGACGGGCTGGGCCGCGCACCAGCCGTGGGCGAGGTCGAGCAGGCCGAGCGGGGGCGCGGGGGCCGGCACGGCGGCGGGCACCGCGCCGCCGCCCCGCAGGAGCAGTGGTGGCGGATGGCCGCAGCAGACGAGCTCGGCGGAGCCGTCGTCGGCGACGCTCACGAACGTGGCGGTGACGAACCGGTCGGGCTCGTCGGAGTGGGCGACCAGCGAATGGAGCCGGACCGCGAGCACCTCCAACGACCGCTGACGCCCGGCCAGTTGATGCCAGGCGCGGAGTACGGCATCGGCGGTACGGGACAGTTCGGGGCCCTTCCCCATGACGTCCCCGATGAGCAGCCGGGTGCCGAACGGGGTGGCGACGGCGCCGTGCAGGTCGCCGCCCCTGCCGTCCTGCCGGGCGCCCGAGGTCAGGCGGCGGGCGCAGACGCTCAGGGTGCCGACCGTCTCCGGGAGCGAGCTCGTCGTACGCGGGCGGGTGGTCATGGGAGCCTTCCGGGGGCGGGCCGGGCGGGCGGTTCCGGCGGGAGGGGAGCGCGGCCGTTTCGATGTCCCGGAGAGTGTAGTCATCCGGGCGCTCTGTGTGACGGTTTCCCCGAAGCATGCACAGAATGTGCCCGGGGCATCCTGATCCTGGCACGCGCCAGGCTCGCGGGAGAAGGCAGTTTCCTCTTTTCCTTCGCCGCACGGACGAGGTTCCGCGCGCGCCACGGCACCGCCGCGTGGGGGCGATCCGCACCGGACGCCCGCACTCCACCGTCCCGGGTGCGACAAGGCAGGTCATGACGGCGGCCCGGGCCGCTACCGTGAGGAGGACGGACGTGCGCCGAAGTCCCGCGGAGGACGGATGGGCAACGATGCTGCACGGGGGCCCGGGCCGCTGCCGAGGTTGCGGCTCGACGAACTGCTCGAAGAACTCCAGGCGCGGATCGACGCCGTACGCGGCACCCGCGACCGTCTCCAGGGCCTGCTGGAGGCGGTCCTCTCGGTCGGCCAGGAGCTGAACCTCTCGCAGGTGCTGCGCCGCATCGTGGAGGCGGCGGTGGTCCTGGTCGACGCCGAGTACGGCGCCCTGGGCGTGATCGGCGAGGACCGGCGCAAGCTCTCGCAGTTCCTGCCCGTCGGCATCAGCGACACCCTGCGGGCCCGCATCGGCGACCTGCCCTCGGGGCACGGCCTGCTCGGTGAGCTGATCCGCCACCCCGAGCCGCTGCGGCTGCCCGAACTCGCGGACCACTCGGCGTCGTCGGGGTTCCCGCCGCACCATCCGCCGATGCACACCTTCGTGGGCGTTCCCATCCGGGTGCGCGACCACGTGTTCGGCAATCTGTACCTCACCCAGAAGCGGGGAGGCATGGATTTCGACGCCGAGGACGTGGCGGTGCTCCAGACCCTCGGCGCCGCCGCGGGCGTCGCGATCGAGAACGCGCGCCTGTACGAGGAAGTCCAACTCCGTGAGCGATGGCTCCAGTTGAGCGCGGAGTTCACCGGTAGCCTGCTGTCGGGCACCGCGGAGATGCCGGTGCTGCGGCTGATGGTGGAGCGCGCCCGGGAGATCGCCGCCGCGGACCTCGGCATGGTGGCACTGGTCATCCCCGGCACCGACGAGCTGCACGAGACGCTGGCGCTCGGACAGTACGCGGCGCCCCACCACGACGTGACGCTGCCGCGCAAAGGCACCTTCGCGGGCGCCGCGCTGGCCGCCGGCGAACTGGTCACGTCGGACGATGTGCTGGCGGACCCGAGGATCACCTATCAGCCGGCCCGCTGGAAGGGGCTCGGCCCCGCCGTCGCCGTGCCCATCGGCACCCACGAGACCGTGCGGGGCGTGCTGACGCTCGCCCGCCGCGCGGAGCGACAGCCCTTCTCCGCCGCCGAGTTGGTACCGCTGGTCGGGTTCGCCGGGCAGGCGGCGCTCGCCCTGGAGCTGGCGGACCGGCGCCGCGACGCGGAGCAGATGAGCCTGCTCGAGGACCGTGACCGCATCGCCCGGGACCTGCACGACCTGGCCATCCAGCGGCTGTTCGCGACAGGTATGACGTTGCAGAGCGCACAACGGTTCGTGCAGCATCCGCAGGCCTCGGAGCGGCTGATGCGGGCCGTCGACGACCTGGACACCACCATCAAGATCATCCGTTCGACCATCTTCGGCCTGCGGGAGCAGGAGGCACGGCCGACCGGTGCCGGGCTGCGGATCCGCACGGTGCGGGCCGTGGAGGACGCGGCGCGCGTGCTCGGCTTCACCCCGGCCCTGCGGATGGAGGGACTGATCGACGTGGACGTACCGCCGCCCGTCGCCGACGACGCCGTGGCCGTGCTCGGCGAGGCGCTGACGAACGTGGCGCGGCACGCGCACGCCTCCTCCGCCGAGGTCGCGCTCGTCGTACGGGGCGGCGCCCTGGCCCTGACCGTGGAGGACGACGGCGTCGGCATCCCGGAGGAGGTGACCGAGCACCGCAGCGGCCTCGCGAACATGGCGGCGCGCGCTCGCGGCCGGGGCGGCACGCTGACCACCACGACCCGGGCGAGCGGCGACGGCGCACGTCTGGAGTGGCACGTGCCGCTGCGGCCGGGGCAGTGACGGCGGCTACCGGGGGCGCGGTGGCAACCGGCTGGCCAGCACCGCCGCCTGGATCCGCCGCTCGACACCGAGCTTGGCGAGGAGCCGCGAGATGTTGTTCTTCACCGTCTTCTCGGAGAGGAACAGCCTGAGGCCGATCTGCCGGTTGGTGAGCCCCTCCCCGACGAGGACGAGGATGTCCCGTTCCCGCTCGGTGAGGTCGGCGACCCGGCCGTCGGCCGCGGTGGCGCTGTCGTCCTGTTCCGCGCTCGCGGCCTCGGGTCCGCGCAGGCTCCGCATCAGCCGCGCCGTCGTCGCCGGGTCCAGCATCGACTGGCCGGAGGAGACGGTGCGTACGGCGGAGACCAGGTCGGAGCCCTTGATCTGCTTGAGCACATAGCCGGCCGCCCCCGCCATGATGGCGTCGAGCAGCGCGTCGTCGTCGTCGAACGACGTGAGCATCAGACAGCTCAAGTCGGGCCGCTTCGAGCGCAGTTCGCGGCAGACGGTGATGCCGTCGCCGTCGGGCAGCCGGACGTCGAGCACGGCGACGTCCGGCCGCAGGGCGGGCCCCCGGGCGAGGGCCTGGGCCGCGGTGGCCGCCTCTCCGACGACCTCCATGTCCGGCTCGGCATCGAGCAGATCGCGCAGGCCGCGCCGGACCACCTCGTGGTCGTCGAGGAGCAGGATGCGAATGGGACGGTCCGCGGAGGAACCGGGTGGCTGTGGCATACGTCCCCCTCGGATGCGATGTCCCTCGATCATGGGGGCCTGCGCGGTGATCCGCCAGGGCCGAACGGTCCCGATCGGCTCGCCGCGCGGCCGTCACGCCGCCTCGTGACCGTAAGGGACGTAGGGATCCAGCAGCCGGGAGCGGGTGATGCTCAGCCGGTGGGCGAGGATGCCGCCGACCCACTGGGCGACGAACGAGCCGAGTCCCAGGTCCGACGCGCACATCAGACGCACGGTGACGGCGTCGAACTCGTGGGCGCGCACCGGGGTCTCGGTCTGCGCCCCGAGCTGCCACACGTAGGGCGAGAAAAGCCAGGACCAGCCGATCAGTTCGCCGCGTCCGAGCGATTCGACGATGGGCGCCCGCTGTCCGGGCACCCGCATGTCGAGGGCGACGCTGCCGCTGGCCACGATCCAGAAGCGGTCCGCGCGCGAGCCCTCCTCGAAGAGCCGGCGGCCTTGCGGGAAGGCCACCTCGCGGGAGATCCGCATCAGCCGGCCACGGTGTTCGTCGGGCAGGGTCTGGCTCATGCGCGGGGCCATGGTGGTCATGAGCTGCCTCCTTTCGGGGGCACCGCACGACGGCCGGGAACGTTTCCCTCCGGCGTCCTCCGCCGGGGCCGTGTGGGTCGGCGCGTGGCCCCGGCCGACGGTCGTCGCAACTTCCGGACTGCCGCCGTGCGCTACCTCCGACGATCGGGGACCCGCGCCGCACGGGCCAGGGGCCGAACGGCTCTGGCCAGGGGCCTGTCGGATCCGGGTCGGGTCCGCGGGCGCGCCGGGCGGGCAGGACGGTCAGCGCCTGGGGTCCCACGCGGGTGCGACCCGCAGCCAGTCGCGTTCCCAGGCGGCGAGGCGGCGCCGGTCCAGGACGCGGTGCAGGACCAGACGGCTCGTGACGGCGAACCCCGCCGTGACCGCGGCGACGAGGAACCCCGCGGCGAGAGTGTGGGACCAGATGTCGCCGCTGCCCCAGGGCGCCGTGGTGACGCCCCCGTGGAGGTCGAGCCAGACGGTGGTGGGGTCGCCGCGGTCGAGCCCCGCCTCGACGGGGGCGAGCGCGGTGATCGTGCGGCCCCGCCCGTCGCTCCAGCGCACCGTCACCGGGTAGGTGGCGGCGTCCTGGACGCCGGTGGTGGACGGCACGAACTCCGGTGCCGCTTCCAGCAGTCGGGCCCGCTGCATGTGGCGGGCGCCGTGTTCGGCGCGGGCCCGGTCGCGGGCGTCGGCGTGGGCCGCCCAGCCGCTCAGCGCTCCGAGGAGCGGTGCCACCAGGACGGCGAGCACGGCGAGCAGCAGCGCCGCCCGGGCCTCGATCACGTCCGACCTGCGGCGCAACGGGTTGTCGCGCGCTGTCCGGTTCGGCCTGCACCTCGTCATGGCGGCCCCCTGCCCTACGGTGGCGCGGCCGGGCCCCGCGCACACAGGGGCCGAACGACCCCTGTTCCAGAGCCGGTTCGCCTCTCGCGGCGCGCCCGGCGCGGGTGACAGGGTCCGTGGCACGACCTCGACCTGCGCGCAGTCGCCTGCCCGGCGCACGCGCCGCACCGTGCATCCGGTTCCTCGGGCGGACACGCGTGACCGCCCTCCTGCGTGGAACCCGTCACGGAGCACCGCACCCATGCCATCGAGAGGTTCCGCCATGACCAGCATGCGCATCCTGACCGTCGGGACGGACGGTTCGCACGAGAGCATGAGCGCCGCCGACTGGGCGGCTCGCGAGGCGCTTCGCCGTGGTCTGCCCCTGCGCCTGCTGCACGCCGACTGCGGCGAGCGCCCGGCCCCGCCACCGCACGACGTCGACCTTCCCGGACGGGGCGTCCTGGACCGCGCCGCCCTCCGACTCTCCTACCTGTACCCGTCGTTGGAGATCATCGCCCGCCGCCGCCCGGCGCCCGCGGTCGCCGCGCTCCTGGCGGCGGCAGCCGAGTCCGAGACGCTGGTGCTGGGCTCGCGCGGCTTCACCGGGTACTCCGGGTTCCTCGTCGGCTCGGTGGCGCTCGCCGTCACGGCGAGCGCCGAGCGGCCCGTCGTCCTGGTACGGGCCGGAGGACTCCCCGAGGACGAACGCGCCCGCGCCGGTGGCGCGTTCCTGCCGGTGGTCGTCGGCCTGGACGTGACCGGTCCGTCCGACGAGATACTGTCCTACGCCTTCGAGGCGGCGGCCCTGCGCGGTACGGAACTGCACGCGCTGCACGCCTGGACGCTGCCGCCGCTGCGGGCCGACGCGTCCGGCGTGACGGTGGCGCCGGGGGACGCGGCGCGCCGCGAGACGCTGCGCCGCCGTGCTCTGGAGGGCGCGCTCCAGGTGTGGCGCGCGAAGTACCCGGAGGTGCGGGTGGTGGAGCGCCTGCTGTACGGGCAGCCGGGCCACCATCTGCTGAAGGCGTCCACGGCGGCCGGTCTGACGGTGATCGGGCGCGACATCGACGCGGACCGGTTGGGCCGTACGGCGCACTCGGTGGTGCACCACGTGACCAGCCCCGTGGCGATCGTCCCGCACACGTGAGCGCCTCCGGGCTGCGCTCCCCCCGTCACCGCTCGTAGGCTCGGTCTTCCTCGACCGAAAGGCAGTGGCGCCGCATGTCCTCGTTCCGCCCCGCCCCGGCCTGGTTGTCCGAGGCCGTGTTCTACCAGATCTATCCGCAGTCGTTCGCCGACTCGAACGGCGACGGCATCGGTGACCTGCGCGGTATCGCCGAACGGCTCGACCATCTGGCCTGGCTCGGGGTCAACGCCGTCTGGCTCAACCCGTGCTTCGTGTCGCCTTTCCGCGACGCGGGCTACGACGTCGCGGACTACTTCTCGGTGGCGCCGCGCTACGGGACCGACGACGAGCTCGCCGCCCTGGTGGAGCTCGCCGGGCGGCGCGGTGTCCGGGTCCTCCTCGACCTGGTCGCCGGGCACACCTCCGACGAGCACCCGTGGTTCCGCGCGGCCGTGCGCGACGGCGCCGACCACCGGTACATCTGGAGCGCGGACGGGGTGCCTGAGGGGTTCGTGCCCTCCCCCGGGCCCCGGCCCGGCGGGTACCTGCCGAACTTCTTCGACTCCCAGCCCGCCCTCAACTTCGGTTACGCGCGCGAGAGTCCGGCCGAGCCGTGGCGGCAGCCGGTCGACGCCGAGGGTCCGCGCGCCAACCGGGCTGCCCTGCGCGCCGTCATGGACCACTGGCTGCGTCTGGGGGTCGCCGGGTTCCGGGTCGACATGGCGGCGTCCCTGGTGAAGGACGACCCGGACAAGCGGGCGACGTCGCAGCTCTGGACCGAGCTGCGGCACTGGCTCGACCGCGCCCACCCCGAGGCCGTGCTGCTGTCCGAGTGGGGCGATCCGCAGGTGTCCGTGCCGGCCGGTTTCCACGCCGACTTCTTCCTCCAGTTCGGCGGCCCGACGGACGGGCTCGCGATGCGCTCCCTGTGGAACAACGGGGCGGGCACGCGGAACGAGGCGTGGGACCCGCTGGACTGCTTCTTCGACGCGTCGGGGCTCGGCTCGCCCCGGCCGTTCGTCGAGGCCTGGCGCGCGGCGACCACCGCCCTGGGCGAGACCGGTTTCGTCTCCCTGCCCACCGCCAACCACGACTTCTCCCGCCTCAACTGCGGCCCGCGCGACGCGGCTCAGCTCCCGGCGGCCTTCGCCTTTCTGCTGACCTGGCCGACGCTGCCCGCGATCTACTACGGCGACGAGATCGGCATGCGGTACGTGCCCGGTCTGCCCGACACCGAGGGCAGTGTGCTCGGCCCGTACTACAACCGGGCCGGTTCCCGTACGCCGATGCAGTGGGACGAAGGCCCCGGCGCGGGTTTCTCGGCCGCGCCCGAGGACCGCTTCTACCTGCCGCTCGACCCGGACCCGCGGCGTCCCTCGGTCGCGGCGCAGCGCGCCGACGAGCGCTCCCTCCTGCATCTCGTGCGCCGTCTCGTCGCGCTGCGCACGTCGACCCCGGCCCTCGGCCCGCGCTCGCCGGTCGAGGTGCTGCACGAGGGGCATCCGTTCGTGTACGTGCGCGGCGGACGGTTCCTCGTGGTCGTCAACCCCGGCTCGAAGCGGCGCGGTTGGCAGGCGCCGGACGGCGGGCGGCTCGCGGGGGCGCGGGCGGTGGAGGTGTCCGGGGTGCGCGTGGGAGCGGACGGCACGGCGGTCGAGGCGGACGGGTTCGGCTACGGCGTCTTCGCGTTGGCGAAGGACTGAGACAGCACCGCGACGATGAGCGCACATCCGCGGGACGATCGTCCTCGACGACACCGGGGAGCCGCTGCCGGGCGGTGCTGTCCGGCCGCCGTCGGGCCGTTCGCGACGATCGCGACGATCGCGACGGGTAAGCAGGCACGAGGTCCGGATCGACACACGGCCGTTGATGATCAAGACTTCCTCCCATGCGATACGGCGTGAACCTCCTCAACTTCGGCTCCGGAACGACCCCCGAGAGCATGGTCCGGCAAGCCACGGACGCCCGGGACCTCGGCTTCGCCTTCGCGATGATCTCGGACCACATCGCGGTCACCGAGGACGTGCACGCGGTCTATCCGGCCCCGTTCTACGACCAGTTCCTCGCCGCGGCCCATCTCGCCGGGCGCGTACCAGGCCTGACCCTCGGCACGACGATCACCGTGATCCCCTACCGGCATCCGTTGCAGACGGCGCGGCTCGCCGCGAACCTCGACCGGATGACCGACGGCGGCTTCATCCTCGGCGCGGGCGTCGGCTGGTCCGCGGCCGAGTACCGCACCCTGGGCGTGCCGTTCGAGGAGCGCGGCGCGATCACGGACGAGTACCTGACGGCGATCCGGGCGGCGTGGACCCAGGACCCGTGCGACTTCGAGGGCCGGTACGTGTCCTTCGAGGGCGTCCGCACCGCGCCGGCCCCCGCGACGACCCCGCATCTGCCGGTCTGGGTGGGCGGTGACTCCCCCGCGGCGCTGCGCAGGGCGGCGCGGCTCGGCGAGGCGTGGCACCCGTTCCGGCCGACGCTCGCGGCGCTGCGCCGGCAGTTGCCCCGGCTGGCGGAGGAGGCCGACCGGGCGGGGCGGCCGACACCGGAGTTCGCGCCCCGCGTCCAGGTGGCGGTGGGCGCCGTGCCCGACACGGCGGACCGGCCGCTGGGGCACGGCAGCATCGAGCGGATCAGGGCCGACGTGGAGACGCTCGCGGAACTCGGGGCGACACACGTACTCTTCGACACGTATCCGGGGGACCCCGCGTCCCGCGGCAGCGCCGACGACGACCGGCGCGTACTCGAACTGATCGCTTCGGGCCTCCCCACGGGCGCCGCGGCGCGCTGACCGCCCAGCCCACCGGACACCCGTCGGACCGCCGGCCATCCGCCCCGAAGGCGGATGTCTCCGTCACGCAAACGAACCGCAAGCCTTGCGCTAATCTTGCGTTCCATGACGCGCAGACTTGCCCAGGTGGCGAAGAAGGTCGGAGTCAGTGAGGCCACGGTCAGCCGGGTGCTCAACAACAAGCCAGGCGTCTCGGAGGCCACCCGGCAGGCGGTGCTCACCGCGCTCGACGTGCTCGGGTACGAGCGGCCGACGCAACTGCGCGGTGAGCGGGCCCGGCTGGTCGGCCTGGTGCTGCCGGAGCTCCAGAACCCGATCTTCCCCGCCTTCGCGGAAGTGATCGGCGGCGCTCTCGCCCAGCAGGGACTCACCCCCGTGCTCTGCACACAGACCAAGGGCGGGGTCTCGGAGGCGGACTACGTGGAGTTGCTGCTGCAACAGCAGGTGTCCGGTGTGGTCTTCGCCGGTGGCCTCTTCGCGCAGGCCGACGCCGAGCACGGGCACTACCGGCGCCTCGCCGAGCGCAAGGTGCCGGTGGTGCTGGTCAACGCGACCATCGAGCGGCTCGGCTTCCCGTGCGTGTCCTGCGACGACGCGGTGGCGGTCGAGCAGGCGTGGCGGCATCTGTCCTCGCTGGGGCACCAGCGCATCGGCCTGGTCCTGGGCCCCGACGACCACATGCCCTCGCGCCGCAAGCTCACCGCGGCGCGCGCCGCCGCCCGCGCCGCCGGCGGGAAGCTCCCTGACGAGGCGGTGGAGCGGGCCATGTTCTCGCTGGAGGGCGGGCACGCGGCGGCGGCCCGCCTCCTGGAACGCGGCATCACCGGCATCATCTGCGCCAGCGACCCCCTCGCGCTCGGTGCCGTGCGGGCCGCCCGCCGCGCCGGGCTCGCGGTCCCCGGCGAGGTCTCGGTGGTCGGTTACGACGACTCGGCGTTCATGAACTGCACGGAGCCGCCCCTGACGACGGTGCGCCAGCCCATCGAGGCGATGGGGCGCGCGGCGGTCGAGCTGCTGGTCGCGCAGATCCAGGGCGGCGCCGTCCCGCCCGGCGAGCTGCTCTTCGAACCGGAGCTGGTGGTACGGGGCTCGACGGCGCCGCCGTCGGCGACCACCTGAGCGGCCTCTCCTGAGCGGTGGCGCCGGGCCGCCCGGAAACGGACGTGACGGGTCCGCCGCGCGTCAGCGGTTCCCGGCGTCAACTCCCCCACGCACCCCGCCTGTTCATTTTTTGCGGAGTACGCGCGACATCTTGCGGACATCCGTCGTCGGTGCTTGAGTGTGGCACGCCCCGGCACGCACCTCCCCGTGCATCCAGTGCCGCAGGCCGCCACGTTCCTGCCTGCACAGGCTCAGGCCCGAAGGGGACCCACCGATGAGAAGCAGCACCTGGTCACGCCCTGCCCGCCGAACGTCCGCGGTGGCCATCGCCACCGCTCTCGCCCTGGGCTCCCTCGCGGCCTGCGGCACCAGCAGCAGCTCCGACGACGAGGGATCGGGCGGCGCCGGGTCGAAGGCCGACATCAGCGCCCCGCTCGACCCCAGGACCAAGGTCACGCTGACCATCGACTGCATGCCGCCGAAGGCGAAGGCGGCCGAGCTGAAGGAGTGGCAGGAGGACGTCAAGGAGTTCAACAAGAAGTACCCGAACGTCACGATCGACGGGAAGGCGACCGCGGGGCAGTGCGAGGAACCGGCCCGGTTCACCGCCGCCCTCAAGGCGAAGTCGCAGCCCGACGTCTTCTACACGTACTTCACCGATCTCCAGCAGGTCCTCGACAACAACGGCGCCGAGGACATATCGGCGTACGTCACGCCCAAGACCGTCCCGGCGATCGACTCGATCGACCCGAACGTGATGAACGCCCTGAAGAAGGACGGCAAGCTGTACGGCCTGCCGACCAGCAACTACACGATGGGCCTGCTCATCAACCGCAAGCTGTTCCAGCGGGCCGGGCTCGACCCGGACCGGCCGCCGGCCACCTGGGACGAGGTCCGCACCGCCGCGAAGAAGATCGCGGGGCTCGGCAACGGCATCGCCGGGTACGGCGAGTACAGCGCGGAGAACACCGGCGGCTGGCACTTCGCGGCGACGGTGTACGGCCTCGGCGGGGACATGGTCACCGCCGACGGCAAGAAGGCCGCGTTCAACGACGCGACCGGCAAGCGGGTCGTCCAGCAGCTCCACGACATGCGCTGGACCGACAACAGCATGGGCAAGACGCAGCTCCTGAAGTGGGGCGACCTCCAGAAGCAGATCGCCTCCGACAAACTCGGCATGTTCCTCGCCGCGCCCGACGACGTGACGTACATGGTGCAGCAACTGGGCGCCGCGTACGCGAACTTCGGGATGGGCCCGATCCCCGGCGGCAAGGCGACCCTGTTCGGTGGCAACGACTACATGATCAAGAAGGGGTCGTCGCCCGACAAGATCAAGGCGGCCGTCGCCTGGCTGAACTTCAGGACGCTCACCCCCGGCAAGGGCCAGTTCCAGTGGGAGCGCACCAAGGCCGACAAGCTGCCCGTCGGACTGCCGCAGCCGAACTTCTTCACCGGTGAGGTCAAGGAGCGGGACCTGAAGTCCCGTACCGACAACGCCACCATGCCGGTGGAGAACTTCAAGCCGTTCATGGACAACCCGGTGCCCGGCAAGGCGGAGCCGCCGAAGGCGCAGGAGATCTACAAGGTCCTCGACAACGTCATGTCGGGCGTGCTGACCAACAAGGACGCCGACATCGACAAGCTCCTGTCCACCGCCGAGAGCCAGGTCAACCAGGTGCTGGCGAACCAGTAAGCCACCGCCCCGAAGGTGTCCGTGATCCGAGGAGTGACCATGTCGGCCCCGACGCTGCCCGCGAAGTCCCCGCAGGCCGCACCGCTTGTCAAGCGCCAACCCGCTCCGAGCGACGGCTCGTTGGCGCGCGCCGTGCGACGCAACCTCTCCGCCCACGGCTTTCTGATCGGCGCGGTGCTCTGCTTCTCCTTCTTCTCCTGGTACCCGATGGTCAGGGAGTTCGTCCTGGCCTTCCAGAAGACGAAGGACGGCCGCACCACCTGGGCCGGCTGGTCCAACCTCACCTACGTCCTCAACGACCCGGCCTTCTGGCAGGCCTGGCGCAACACCCTCCTGTTCACCGCCCTGGCCCTGGTCCTCGGCTTCGCCGTGCCCTTCTTCGTGGCGGTGCTGCTCAACGAGTTCCGGCACGGCCAGGGCTACCTGCGGCTGCTCGTCTACCTGCCGGTGATGCTCCCGCCGGTCGCCTCCGTCCTGCTGTTCAAGTACTTCTACGACCCCGGGTACGGCCTGTTCAACCGGGTCCTCGGCATCGTCGGGATACCGGAACAGCAGTGGCTCCAGTCCACCGACACCGCGATGCTCTCCGTCGTCATCGCGGCGACGTGGATGAACATGGGCGGGGCGACCCTCATCTACCTGGCGTCGCTCCAGGGCATCCCCGGCGAGCTGTACGAGGCCGCCGAACTGGACGGCGCGGGCCTGTGGCGCAAGATCTGGCACGTGACGATCCCGCAGACGCGGCTGATCCTCTCCCTGATGTTCCTCATGCAGATCATCGCGACGATGCAGGTCTTCACGGAGCCCTTCCTGCTGACCAACGGCGCGGGACCGGAGGGCTCCACGACGACCGTCGTCTACCTCATCTACCAGTACGCCTTCAACTTCAACAACTACGGCGGCGCGGCGGCTCTCGGCCTCGTCCTGCTCGTCCTGCTCGCGGCCTTCTCCGCGGTGTACGTACGCCTCAGCCGCTCATCGGACGACTGACCGCCACGGGAGTGGGGATTCACCGACATGGCAACCGACACGATGCGCCCGCGCACCCTGATCTCCCCGGCGTCGCTCGGCCGGCGCCGCGGGAAGATCATCTACTGGACCGTCTTCGGCGTGACCGTCGCCCTGTTCACCCTGGTCTTCCTCGGCCCGCTGTACTGGATGGTCACCGGCGGCCTGAAGACGACCGCCGAGATCGTCCAGTCCCCGCCGACCCTGGTGCCGCACAGCACGCACCCGGAGAACTACCAGGACGCCTGGCGCGTGATGGACCTCGCCAAGCTCCTGTTCAACACCGTCTACTACGCGTTCGGCGCGCTCGCCTTCCAACTCGTCCTCGACGTGGCCGCCGCGTACTCCCTGTCGAAGCTGCGGCCCCTGTTCGGCAACGTCATCCTCGGCATGATGCTGGCGACCCTGATGATCCCGGCGACCGTCCTCGTCGTCCCGCAGTACCTGACCGTCCTCGACGTACCGATCTTCGAGCGCAACCTGCTCAACAGCCCCTGGGCGATCTGGCTGCCGTCCGTCACCAACGCGTTCAACATCTTCCTGCTCAAGCGGTTCTTCGACTCGATCCCGCAAGAACTGCTCGACGCCGCCTCCATCGACGGCGCCTCGGCGCTTCGCACCCTGCGCTCCGTGGTCCTGCCGATCTCCCGGCCGATCCTCGGCGTGGTCTCCATCTTCGCGGTCATCGGCGTGTGGAAGGACTTCCTCTGGCCGATGCTGACCCTGCCCGACCCGGCCAAGCAGACCCTGAACGTCGGGATCTACTCACTGGCCAACGGCGTTCCGCAGAATCAGCTCATCGCCGCGCTCACCATCGCCTCGGTGCCGACGCTGCTCCTGTTCCTGCTCTTCCAGCGCAACATCATGAGCGGCCTGACCGCCGGCGGCCTCAAAGGCTGACGCCCCGGTCCTTCCCCTCACCTCTCCTGTGTGCGCCGCCGCGGTCCGCCGCGGCGCGCCTCCCCCTGCCCGAAAGGACCCTTCGTGGTGGCCGACGACTGGTGGCGTTCCGCAGCCATCTATCAGGTGTACGTCCGCAGCTTCGCCGACGGCGACGGCGACGGGACGGGAGATCTCTCCGGCGTCCGAGCGCGCCTGTCCTACCTGGCGGAGCTCGGCGTCGACGCGATCTGGTTCACCCCCTGGTACCGCTCGCCGCTCGCGGACGGCGGCTACGACGTCGCCGACTACCGCGCGATCGACCCGGCCTTCGGCACGCTCGCCGAGGCGGAGAAGCTGATCGAGGAGGCCAGGGACCTCGGCATCCGCGTGATCGTCGACATCGTCCCGAACCACGTGTCCGACCAACACCCCTGGTTCCAGGCGGCGTTGGCGGCGGGCCCCGGCAGCCCCGAGCGGGAGCTGTTCCACTTCCGTCCCGGCCGCGGCGAGGACGGCTCGCTACCACCCAACAACTGGCCCTCGCAGTTCTCCGGCGACACCTGGACGCGGGTGCCCGACGGGGAGTGGTACCTGCACCTGTTCACCGCGCAGCAGCCGGACCTCAACTGGGCGCATCCCGCGGTCCGTCAGGAGCACGAGGACGTCCTCAGGTTCTGGTTCCAGCGGGGCGCGTCCGGGGTGCGGATCGACTCGGCCGCGCTCGTCGCGAAGGACCCCGAGCTGGCCGACGCCGCCGACGGCGACGAGAGCGGCTACGTCGACCGCGACGAACTCCACGACATCTACCGCGCCTGGCGCGCCGTCGCCGACGAGTACGACGGCGTCCTGATCGGCGAGCTGTGGGTACCGGACCCGGAGCGCTTCGCCCGCTACCTGCGCCCCGACGAACTGCACACCGCCTTCAACTTCGACTTCCTGACCCGCGCCTGGGACGCGGCCGAACTGCGTGCCTCGATCGACCGCACCCTCGCCTACCACGCGCCGGTCGGCGCGCCCGCCACCTGGGTGCTCTGCAACCACGACGTGACCCGCACCGTCACCCGCTACGGCCGCGCCGACACCCGCTTCGACTTCGCCACCAAGCGGTTCGGCACACCGAGCGACCTGACGCTCGGACTGCGCCGCGCCCGCGCCGCGGCCCTGCTCTCGCTCGCCCTGCCGGGAGCCGTATACCTGTACCAGGGCGAGGAGTTGGGGCTGCCCGAGGTCGAGGTGGCGCGCGAGCACATCGAGGACCCGATGCACTTCCGCTCCGGCGGTGTCGACCCGGGGCGCGACGGCTGCCGGGTGCCGATGCCGTGGTCCGCGCGGGGGGTCTCGTACGGCTTCGGGCCCGCGGGCGAACCCTGGCTGCCGCAGCCCGCGGACTGGGGGGCGTACGCGGCCGAGGACCAGGCCGCCGATCCCACCTCGATGCTGTCCCTCTACCGTGCGGCGTTGCGTCTGCGCGGCAACCAACCGGGTTTCACCGGGGCCGAGTTGACCTGGCTCCCCGCACCCGAGGGTGCGCTGTCCTTCACGCGCGAGGACGGCCTCGTCTGCGTCGTGAACCTGGGCGCCGCGGAACCCGTCCGGCTGCCTCCGCACGAGAGGATCTTGTTGTCCAGCAACGCCCTCGACCACGCGGGCCGGCTGCCGCGCGACACGGCGGTCTGGCTGCGGACCGCCTCCGCGTCGTAGGAGCCCCTACGACGTCCGGACCGCCGCGCCCCGGCGGACGGACGTACACGGCATACGCCCCACCCGGTCGTCCGTTCGACCGTGACGGCCGGGACGGGCGTCCCGAAGGACATTGACATATGCCAGAAGCACCACCGCATCGTGTATGGCGAAATGCCTTACGAGCCCCGGCGGCCTGTGCCACAGTCGTAACCGGTCCTCCCATTCGCCGTGGCCCCTGCGCCTGCATCGGAGTGCGTCATGTCCCCCCATGTCTTCGCGGACCGCCCGCCCGGCCAACCGCCGGAGCGTGGCACGGTCGACGCGCTGATCTCGCAGACGCGTCGCCTGCTCGGTGACGTCGACGCGGTGCGCCGCGAGGCCACGGGGCCCACCGCCGACGGGACGGACCCCGAGGCCCGGTGGCAGCGCGCCCTGTACGAGCTGGCGGTGCATCAGCTCAACGACCTGGACAGGCATCTGGCGCAACTGCGCGACGGCCCCGCCACCCGCGCCACACCCCCGCCCCCGCGGAGCGCGGCCCAGCGGCAGCGGGGATCACTGCTCAGCCGGGTCGGCAGCGCCGAGTGGAACCTGCTCACCGACGAGGCCACCTGGTCGGAGGAGCTGTACCGGATCCTCGGCCGGGACCCGGACGCGCCCGCCCTGACCCTCGACGAGCTGCCCGCCCTGGTGCACCGCGAGGATCAGCCGATGCTGACGGCGATGGTCACGGACTGCCTGATCGACGGCAAACCGATCGACGGGGAGTTCCGCGTCGTGCGCCCGGACGAGTCCCTGCGCACGGTGCACATGATGGGCGAACCCGTGCTCGACGCCGACGGCTCGACCGCCTCCATGTGGGCGGTCGTGCGGGACGTCAGCGAACTGCGGCGCAGCCAGCGCGCGGTGAGCGAGACCCGTGACTCGCTCCAGCGTCAGCGGCACATCGCGCAGACCGAGCACCGGCTCGCGGTCGAGCTCCAGGAAGCCGTGCTGCCGCCGTGGCGTGGCTCCCTGCGGCTCCCGCGCAGCACACCCGACGCACCTGACACGACCGACGGCCTCGACGTGGCCGCCCGGCACCTTCCCTCCTTCGCCGGCGCCCCGTCCGGCGGCGACTGGTACGACGTAGCCGAACTACCGGACGGCCGCGTGCAGTTGACGGCCGGTACTCTCACCGGCCACGGTGTCGCGGTCGCCTCGGCCATGGCGATGCTGCTCGGCGCGGTGCGCGCCATGGCTCTCTGCGACACCGCCCCGGACGACCTCCTCTCCCGGCTGAACGATCTCCACTCCGGTTCCCCGGCGTCCTCCCCGGCCGCCGCCGTGTGCTGCCGGTACGACCCGGCGGCCCGCACGCTGGCGTGGGCGCAGGCGGGACACCCTCCCCCGCTGCTCTTCCGCGACGGGGCGGGGCGTGCGCTCACGTCACCCGAGGGCGCGGCCCTCGGAGCGGCCTCCCGTGCCGGGTACGGGCAGGCGGAGGAGACCCTGCGCCCCGGCGACGTCCTGGTGCTCCACACCGACGATCTGACGGCGCGGCTCGGCAGGAACCTCGGCAGGGACCGGCTTCTCGCCCTGGCACCGGCTCTGACCACGGCCCGAGGCGCACAGGAGTGCCTACGGGTGATCGTGGACGCGTTCGGCGCGCAGGAGCGCGAGGACGACGCCTGTGTGCTCGTCGCCCAGGTGGCGGGGGGATAGCGGGGCGTTCCCGAGAGCCCTACGCCTGGACGCGCTTCCCGGACGGCCTGGGCAGGGCCAGCTTGATCTCCTGGCGCAGGTCCTCGATCTTCGGATAGCCCGCGAACTGGCCGGTGAGCCGGTACATCTCACGCAGCCGGTCCCAGGTGCGATGGGAGGAGTTCGACCCCATCGACGAGAGCGCCAACCGTGCGTACCGGTCCGCCTGTTCGGGGTCGTCGGCGATGAAGCAGGCCGAGGCCATGGACAGATGGTCGAAGATCTTCGAACGGTCGCGCCCGCCCGCGCGCAGCGCCAGAGCCTCCTTCGCGTGGCGCTGCGCGATGATCGCGGCGCCCGGCTCGTGCTCGGCGAGGGTGCGGTAGGCCAGGGCCTGCATGCCGTGCAGGTCCGCCTCGTCGAACATCTGCATCCAGCTCGGCGGTTCCACGTCGCCCCGGTCGGAGACGAAGAGGTCCTCCGCCTGGCCGAGGGTGCGGCGCATCGCCTGCCCCTTGCCCAGTGACGCCTGTGCCCAGGCCTCGATGGTGTAGAGCATGGCCTGCGTCCGGGGCAGTACCTCCTCGCCCGCACCGGACTTGGCGAGCTTCATCAGGTCGAGCGCCTCGTCGGGCGCGCCCAGGTGGATCTTCTGACGGGCGGCCCGTGAGAGGGCCTCGCCGGCCCGCGGCCGGTCGCCGCCCTCGCGCGCGGCGTGCGCGGCGATGACGAAGTACTTCTGGGCCGTGGGTTCGAGGCCCACGTCGTGGGACATCCAGCCCGCGAGGACCGCGAGATTGGCGGCGACGCCCCACAGGCGCCGCTGGAGATGGTCGGGGTGTCGGTAGGAGAGCATCCCGCCGACCTCGTTGAGTTGGCCGACGACTGCCTTGCGCTGCAACCCGCCACCGCGGGAGGCGTCCCAGGCACGGAACACCTCGACCGAGCGCTCCAGTTCCTCGATCTCCTGCGACCCGATGGGGGCGGCCTCGTAGCGGTCGAACCCAGCGGGGTCGGCGTGCAGGGGATCGTGGGGGGTGGGAGCGTCGGCCGCGAGGGCCGGGTCGGTGTGCAGCCAGTCGTGCATGGCGCTGCTGAGTGCGGAACCCGCGGCGAGCGCGGCACCCGCGCCCACCAAGCCGCGTCGGTTGAGCATGAGGTCCATTCCCGTGAATTCGGTGAGGACCGCAGCCGTCCGCTCGGGCGCCCACGGCACGCCGTCGGGGCCCTGTTGTTCCAGGCCTCCGTCGCTCTGCCGTTTCCCCGTGCGCCCGCGCCGGACGAGACCGAGATCCTCGATGGTCACGACACGGCCGAGTCGCTCGGTGAACAGCGCCGCCAGCACCCGGGGCACCGGATCGCGCGGGATCTCTCCCGTGTCGATCCAACGCCGCACCCGCGAGGTGTCCGTCGCCAGTTGGGGGTGGCCCATGGCCGCCGCCTGCCGGTTGACGAGTCGCGCGAGTTCACCTTTGGACCAGCCGGCCAGGCCGAACAGGTCGTTCAGGCGGGTGTTGGGTTGTCCGTTCACGTAAGCCCCCAGGTTCTCGGCTGAAAATGACAGTAGCCCTCTGTCAGTTGCAGAGCGACTATTCGCCAGGGTTCGCCAGGGTGCGCCAGCTGTTGTGCTCCTGCCCCCGCGGTGTCAGGTAGGAATGCGCCACCCCGACCCGGTCGCCGCGGGACATTCCCCAGGGTGTACCGAATCGGCCGGGCCGGGCGGCGCAGGCAACTCGTCGGCACGCGAAGGGATCTGTATCGCCCATGTACGCAGCATCGTCCTCCGTGTCCGCCCCGCTCCGGTCGCCCCGCTCCACCCGTCCGGCGGTGCCCGGCAGTGGCCCGTACCTCGACCCCCTGCGGCCCGCGAACGGGACGCTCGGCGGCGTCGGCCGGCCGCGTCGCGCCCCGGGGGCCGGCACACCTCCGCTCAGCGGGAGACTCGACTTGTCCGGCCCTCAGGGCGCCCAACTGCGCACGGCGATCGCCTCGGTGCACCGGATCTGTCCGGAGTTCCATCCGGTGCAGGTGCTGCGGCGCACTCCCCGTTCCGTCCTGCTCGTCGGCACGACCGGGCGCAGCACCGCCGTCGCGAAGTGTTTACTGGACCACTCCCCCGTGTGGACGGAGCGGGTCCGGCACGAAATAGCCGCGTACCGGTCGTTCGTCCGACACCGGCCGCCGGTGCGGGTGCCGCGTCTCATCGCGGCGGACCCGGACAACGGCACGCTGGTGATCGAGCGGATGCCCGGCCGGGTGGCGGCCCTGCACCGCCACCCGGCCGAGGCACCGCCGCGGGCGGACGTGCGCGCCGCGCTCGGCGCGATCTGCCGGATCAACCAGTGGCGGCCCCCGGCGGGCACCTTCGACGCGCCGCTGGACTACGCGCAGCGGATCAGCCGGTTCCACGATCTGGGTCTGCTGACCGACCGTGACATGGGCGATCTCCAGAAGCTGCTGCACGGCATCGCGCACACCGCGGGCCGCGGCGGCATGGGCCAGTTCTGCCACGGTGACGCGCTGCTGTCGAACATCCTGCTGTCGCCGACCGGGCCGGTGCTCGTGGACTGGGAGCACGCGGGGTGGTATCTGCCGGGTTACGACCTGGCGACCCTCTGGGCCGTCCTGGGCGACTCGCCCGTGGCGCGCCGTCAGATCAGTCAGCTCGCGCAGTCCGGCGGTCCGGCCTCGCGCGATGCGTTCCTGGTCAACCTGATGCTCGTACTGACCCGGGAGATCCGTACGTACGAGACGGCCGCGCAGCGCCTTCTGCACGAGCAGACGCCGACGCTGCCGGGGCCTGCCAAGCCCGGTGCCGCGCCGTCCGGCGAGGAGCAGCGGCTGTTGCTGCGCCGTCTGCACGACGACTGCAACATGGCCCGCAAGGCGGTCCGGGCCGCGGTCGGCACTCGCTGAGAGGGACGACACAGGTCCGCGGTGCGCCCGAGGACGGGGCGCACCGCGGACCTGTGTCGTCGTGTCGTCCGGGGGCCGGGGCGGTCGAGGAGACTCCCGTCCCCGCGCGCCCTTATTGGTCTACGCCACTGATGCGTCGCAGGCGGAGCCACCACCGCACGGGAAACCCCTGGGGCCGCCCCCGCACACGCCCGCTGACATGCGAATTTCCGGGAAGTTTCGTTGCTCCTCGGGTGATTGACGGATGGTCGGCCAGCCGATACCACTGACGCACAAGGCGCCCGTGACGCCCGCGCTCCCATCCGTTTCCCCGCGCCCCAGGAGGCACCGTTGCACCGGTCCACCCGTTCCATCCCCGGCAGACGTCCCCGAGCGGCGGCGGGCACGCTCGCCACAGCGGCGCTGCTGCTCCCCCTGCTCGGCGCGGCCCCGCCCCAGGACGCCGGACCCGCCCCCTCGGACCGGCTCCAGGGCGCCTTCGCCGCGGCGGCGGCCGAGTACCACGTACCGCAGAGCGTGCTGCTCGGCGTCTCCTATCTCCAGTCGCGCTGGGACAGCCACGACGGCACGCCCAGCGTCACCGGTGGCTACGGACCCATGCACCTGACGGACGCCCGGACCGCGATCGCGCACACCGTGGCGCACAGCCACGCCGAGGGCGACGCCCGCGGCGACGACTCCCGCGCCCCGCTGCGGACCTCGGCGTCCGTGCCGACCGCCTCCCAACTCCCGGCCCGGCTGAAGACGTTGACCCGCGCCGCGGACCTCACCGGCATCCCGGCCGAGAAGCTGCGCGGTGATCCGGCGGCCAATGTACGCGGTGGCGCGGCGCTGCTCGCGGCGGCGCAGAAGCGGCTCGGCAATCCGCTGAGCGACACCCCGGCCGACTGGTACGGGGCGGTCGCCTCGTTCTCCGGCGCGGACGACACGGCGACCGCGGCGACGTACGCCAACGATGTCTTCGCGGTGATCCGCGACGGCGAGCGGCGGACCACGGACGCGGGCCAGCGTCTGACACTCACCGCCGACCCGGCCGCGAAGCCGCGGGCGGCGCAGCTCGCGCGGACGGGTCTGCGCAAGGCGGACACGTCGGGGACGGAGTGCCCGCGGACGGTGTCGTGCGAGTGGATCCCGGCGCCCTACGAGGAGTTCGGCGACGGCGACTACGGCAACCACGACCTGGCGGACCGTCCGAACGACCAGAGCATCGACTACATCGTCATCCACGACACGGAGGCGACGTGGGAGCAGACACTGAAGCTGGTCCAGGACAAGACGTATCTGGCCTGGCACTACTCGCTGCGCTCGACCGACGGGCACATCGTGCAGTCCGTCAAGGCCAAGGACGTCGGCTGGCACGCGGGCAACTGGTACGTGAACGCCAAGTCGATCGGCCTGGAGCACGAGGGCTTCCTCGCGCGGCCCGACTCCTGGTACACGGAGGAGATGTACCGCTCGTCGGCGCGGCTGGTGTCGTACCTCGCCAAGAAGTACGACATCCCGCTGGACCGGCAGCACATCCTCGGCCATGACACGGTGCCGGGCCCGACGGCGTCGACGGTCCCCTCCATGCACACGGACCCCGGCCCGTACTGGGACTGGGCGCACTACTTCGCGCTGATGGGGCGGCCGTTCCGGCCGACGGCGAAGGGGCATGCGGGTGTCGTCACCATCAGGCCCGACTTCGCGAAGAACCAGCCGACTTTCACGGGCTGCGTCAAGGCGGGTGAGGCGTGCGCGCCGCACGGGTCGAGCGCGGTGCGCCTGTACACGGCGCCGAGCGAGGACGCGCCGCTCGTCAAGGACATCGGTCTGCGGCCGGGCGGCCAGGACTCGACCATCGACGTGAACGACATGGCGTCGCGTGTCTCCACGGGCCAGCAGTACGCGGTCGCCGGCCGCGAGGGTGACTGGACGGCGATCTGGTACCTGGGTCAGAAGGCCTGGTTCAGGAACCCCGCGAAGCAGCCGACCGCCGTCGGCGCGAAGGGGCTGGTGGTCACGCCGAAGGAGGGCGCGACCCAGGTGCCGGTGTACGGGCGGGCCTACCCCGAGGCCGCGGCCTATCCGGCGGGGATGACGCCGCAGGCGGTGTCACCCCTGCCGTACAAGCTGCTCCCCGGTCAGCGCTATGTGATCGGCGGGCGGACGACGGGCGAGTACTTCTACTCGCCGACGTTCGACACGTCGACGCACCGGGTGGTCAAGGGCGAGGACGTGTACTACGAGATCCAGTTCGGCCACCGGGTCGCCTATGTGCGCGCCGCCGACGTGCGGGTGGCGCCGTCCACGGGGTCGTAGCCGGGGGTGTCAGCCCTGCTGGAACAGTTCGGCCGGCAGCGGCTTGAGCAGCGCGTACAGGTCGTCGGTGATCGGGCGGTCCCAGGACGCGATGGTCACGAGCACCTTGTCGCTGCGGTCGAACTGGACGCAGGAGATACGCGTCTCGGAGAGCTTGAGGCGCCGCACGATGAGGAGGTTGTCGCCCTGCATCACCGGGACGTCCTCGACGCCGGTGACGGTGACCTCCTCGTCGTTCTCCAGCGCGATGAGGAGCTGCGCGACCTCGAAGGGGATCTCCCCCTCGGCGGTGTCGCGGGCCGGTGACCCCTCGGGCAGATTGCCGATGATCATCGCGGGGCCGCGGCCGCCGAACAGGTCGTAGCGCAGGAACACGCCCTGGCAGCTTCCGTCGGGGGCGGGCAGCAGGCCCGCGCCGAGATTGCCCGGCCAGTCGCCCGGATCCATGGCCAGGACGTCGAAGTCGGGGCCCGCGGGGGTGGCTGCGCGGCGGCGGAGGAAGGACATGCCCTCCATCGTACGTCGCCGCGGGCGATGGGCAGCCCCGGGGTTTGGCCGGCCGGGCTACTCCCCGAGGGCCGCGGCGAGGCCGCTGCGATCGGTGCCCAGCTTGCGGTAGACCGCCGACAGGAGCCGTACGACGGTCCGCTCGTCGAGGCGCAGTTCCGCCGCGATCCCGGCGGGTCCGAGGCCGCGGGCCGCGTGTCCCGCGGCCCTGCGTTCCGGCGCGGTCAGCGTGTCGGACGCCGCGCCCCGCAGGGGGCGGGGCCGCAGTCCGGCGGCGGCCAGCTCGTCCCGGGCCCGCTCCACCAGACCGTCCGCGCCGCAGCCGACCGCCGCGTCGAGTCCGCGGTAGAGCTGGTCCGCGGCTTCCTCGGCGCGGCCGGTGCGGCGCAGTTCCGCGCCGAGGGCGACGAGCGAGCAGGCCAGCTCGTACCCGGCCGGGGAGCGTTCGAGGTGGCTGACGGACTCCTCCAGGAGTTCGGCGCGGGCCGCTCCGTGGGAGACCTCGGCGGCGACGCGCAGGGCCTGCCCGATCGCGGACGGCGCCCCGAAGTGGCGGGCGCGGTCGACGGCGCTGCGGGCGGTGACGACGGCGGCCCTGGGGGCGTCGTGCGCCTCGGCGCGGGCGAGGTGGAGCTGCCAGGGGCACCAGGAGGGGTTGCGGATGCCGCGCGGTTCGAGCCGGCGCCCGGCGGCGGCGAGCTCGACGGCGGCGTCCTTGGTGCGGCCGAGGGCGAGGAGCAGTTCGCCGTGGACGGTCTGGGCGTCGGGGAAGACGACGGCGGCGGGGAACGGGGCCCCGAAGGCGTACGTCTCGGCCACGCTCCGGGCCTCGCTCACCCGGCCGCGGGCGAGCAGCACCTCGATGAGGGTGCCGACGGCGTACCAGTGGGCGGGGGTGCCGGGTCCGACGCGCTCGGCGCGGCGCAGGCCCGCGCGGGCGAAGTCCTCGGCCTCGGCGAGGCGTCCGCGCCGGTAGCGGACATAGCCGAGCAGGGTGTACGCGAAGGAGAGATGGCCGCCGTGCCAGCCGGCGTGCTCGAAGTCGGCGATGCCCTCGACGAACAGCTCCTCGGTGCGGCCGGGGCGGTCGGCGTAGAGGAAGGAGAGGGCGACGAGGACGGGGACCTCGAAGCCGCGGTCCTCGTCGGCGGCCCAGCGCAGGCCGCCGGCCAGGGCGCGCTCGGCGTGCCGGAGGACGGTGGCGGCGGGTTCGCCGCGCAGGGTGGCGTCCCAGGCACGCAGGCCGATGAGGTAGCGCTCGGTGAGGTCGCGTCCGGTGAGCCGGTCGGCGAGTGCGGCCAGGCGCCGGGAGCGCGCCGGGGACTCGGGTTCGTCGGCGCGGAAGGCGTCCCACATGAACTGTTCGGCCTGGAGGCGCAGCCGCACGCGGGAGTCCGTGGCGCGGGACAGTTCCCGGCCGAGGGTCTCGGAGGCCTCGGCGAGCCGGTCGCTGTGGGCGAGGACCTGGGAGAGCCGGTAGACGATGCCGGTGCGCAGCGCCGGGTCGGTGATGGGCTCCTCCAGGGCGGCACGCAGGTGGTTGACGGTGGTGGCGGGTTCGGTGAGCAGGGAGGCGCTGCCGAGTTCGTACAGGACGGCGGCGCGGTCCTCGAAGGGCGGGGGTTCGCGCAGCGCGCGGGCCAGATAGCGGCGGGCGGCCTCGGGGGCGCCGGCGCGGACGGTCTCGCGGGCGGCGGAGCGCAGTTCCTTGACGACCCAGCCGTCGCCGTCGGGGTGGGTCTCCAGGAGGTGGCGGGCGGCGGCGGACGACCCGAGTCCGGCATCGACGACGGTCCACGCGGCTTGGCCGTGCAGGGCGACGCGAACACCGCCCGGGATGGCGCGGTAGACGGCGGTGGCGATCAGCGGGTGGACGAACTCCAGGGTGTCCACGCCGGTGAGGACGCGGGCCGTGCGGAGCCGGTCGGCGGCGTCGGCCGCCTCCTCGGCCCCCAGTCCGGCGACGGCCGCGGCCAGTTCGGGGGAGATCTCGGTGCCGAGGACGGCGCAGGCCCAGGCGAAGCGGACGGTGGAGGTGCCCAGTCGTTCGAGGCGGGCGATCAGTCCGCTGCCCTTGACGGCGGCGGCGAGATCGCGCAGCAGGTGGGCGCCGTTCTCGGTCGGGGCGAGGCCCCGGTCGTGCACCTTCGCGGTCAGCTCGACCGCCTCGAAGGGGTTGCCGGCGGTGACGGCCCAGCACTCGCGGCAGAAGGCGTCGTCGGCGTGGGAGCCGAGGGATTCGCGGACCAGGCGGGCGACGGCGGGCGCGCTGAGCGGTTCGAGGCCGAGGGGCCTTCGGCCCGCGCGGCCGGGAAGCCCGCGCAGCGCCTCGGCGTGATCGGGAAGTTCCTCGGGGCGGTAGGCGACGACGAGCAGCAGCGGCAGTTCCTCGGCGCGCGGCGCGAACGCTCCGAGCCAGCTCAGGGACTCGGGGTCGGCCCAGTGGGCGTCGTCGAGGACGAGGACCATGGGGGCGCGCCGCACGGCGAGGTGGGTGAGCACCCAGTCGAGGCCGTCGCGCAGGCCCTGCGGGTCGGGCGTCGCCCCGTCGGCGGGGGCGCACAGGCCGAGGGCGGGGCCGACGATGGCGTACCAACTGCCCAGCCGGGAGCGGAGTTCGGCCTCGGGCACCCCGGCGAGCTGGGGCTGGACGAGCTGGCGGGCGACGTGGAAGGCGACGCCCTGCTCCTGGTCGCCGCCGCGGGCGTAGAGGACCGTGCAGCCCTTGGCGGCGGCGCGCCTGCGCACCTCGGCGAGCAGCGAGGTCTTGCCGAGTCCGGCGGGTGCGGCGACGGCGAGCAGCGCGCCGCGCGGTCGTTCGGTCGGCTCCACGCCGCCGGGGCGCAGTCCGGTCAGCTCGCCGAGCGCCTCGTCGACGGCGGCGAGTTCACTGTCGCGCTCGAACAGTGTCCGTCTGCCCCGGCCTCCGCGCTGCCCCATGGCGCACCCCCAGTCGCGGTGGTGCGCCCGGCGCGGGGAGCCGGTGCACGCCGCGGGTTCCAGGTCTCCCAGCCTACGCCGAACGACCCGGCCCGGAGTGTCATGTGGCTTTCCGCGCAAGGAAGTTGTGCCGCGGACGGCGGGCCGGGATCGGACCGCGGGCGCCCCCGATGCTAGATTCACGGCCGGTCATCACGGCGGTGTGCGGGCCGCCGAGGGGGCTGAGGATCATGGTGGACGGCACACTCTCCTACTGGCGTGCCGGTCTGGACTCCGTACCGGAGGAGGTGTGGAGCCATCCGGCGCTCGATGTCCTGCTGCTGCCCGACAACCGGCTCACGCGTCTGCCCGACCGCATCGGCACGCTGACCGCTCTGCACACTCTCGACCTGGGACACAACCGGCTGACCTCGGTGCCGTCGAGTCTCGGTGACCTCACCGGCCTGACGCGGTTCCTCTATCTGCACGACAACCTGCTGACCGAGCTGCCCGCCACGCTGGGCGCCCTGGACCGGCTCGCGTATCTGAACGTCGGCGAGAACCGGCTGAGCGCGTTGCCCGCGACGCTCGGCTCGATGACCGGCCTCGTCGAACTGCGCGCCCAGCACAACCACCTGACCGAGCTGCCCGGGAGCGTCGGCGCACTCGCCTCACTGCGGGAGCTGTGGCTGCGCGGCAACCGGCTCTCCGCCCTGCCCGCCTCGGTCGGGGACCTGCGGGAGCTGCGGGAACTGGAGTTGCGCGAGAACGCCTTCGACGCCGTCCCGGAGCCGCTGCGCGGTCTGCCGTCGCTGCGCAGAGTCGATCTGCGCGGCAACCGGATCGGCGAACTCCCGGACTGGGTCGGTGAACTGCCCGCGCTGGAGAAGCTCGATCTGCGCTGGAACGACGTAGAGGTGGCGCCCGGTCTGCTCGCCGAGCTGACCGGGCGCGGGTGCGTCGTGCTGCGCTGAACCGGTGGAGCCTCAGCCCTGCGCCCGGCCGTCGGGCGGCACGACCGCGACCGGGCTCGCCGCGTGCAGCAGCACCGCGTGGGTGACGGAGCCGAGGATCGGGGCGGGGCGGGTGAGGCGGCGGCGGTGACGGCCGACGACGACCAGGTCGGCGCCGCGCGAGTTCTCGACCAGGTGGCCCGCCGCGTCACCCGGTGCCACATAGAGGTCGACCTCTACTTCAGGGTGAGACTTTCGCCGGCCGGCGATCGCTTCCTCCGCCAGCCGCAGGGTCTCCTGCCGGGCGGCCTCCTCGTCGATCGTGGTCGGTGTGAAGTCGCCGAACGCGGACCAGACGAGCGGCGGCCACGGGTACGCGGCGACGACCCGCACCCGTGCGCCGGAGCGCGCGGCGTGCGCGAAGGCGAAGTCGAGCACGGTCTCGTCCGGGCCGCCGGTGTCGTCGAGGCGCAGGCCGACGACGACGCGCGGGCCGGGCGCGACGGGCGCCTCGCCGTGGACCACGCGGCCCGGTGGCGGCACCACGACGACGGGGCAGACGGCGTCGCGGGCGGCGGCCACCCCGTTCGAGCCGAGCAGGAGGCCGGCGAAACCGCCGCGCCCGCGCGAGCCGAGCACCACCAGTTGCGCCTCGGCGCCCATCTCCGGGAGCACCGCGGCGGGCACCCCCTCGCGGCTGATGAACTCCAGCGGCGGCGGGCCCTGCCGGTGTTCGAGCGCCTTGCGCACGTTCCCGATGACCGGGTCGTCGGCGGGTTCGTCGGGCCCGGCGACGAGCACGGCGGGCTGGAGGTGGGGCGCGTACTGCCGCACATGCACGATGCGCAGGTCTGCGCCGCGCCGGGTCGCTTCGGCGAGTGCCCACTCCAGGGCGCGGTTGCTGTGCTCGGACCCGTCGACGGCGGCGACGACGGGCTGCGGGTGCGGCGTGCTCATGACTTCTTCGCCTCCGACACAGGGCACGCCCGACGTGCCCCTCATTGACCGGCTGTTCCTGTGGCCAGGCTCGCGCACCCGGGAGCCACAGGACAGGGCCGAGGGTCACGTGTCGGAAACCGAATGGAGAATTCGGTCCCTACGTCAGATCGAACTCGCCCTCCCGGGCGTTCAGCACGAACGCTCCCCACTCGTCCGGTGTGAAGATCAGCGACGGGCTCTGTGGGCTCCCGCTGTTGCGCATGGCGATGAATCCCTCCACGAAGGCGATCTGGACATCGCCCGCGCCCCTGCTGCTGGAGCGCCAGTCCGCCTTGCTCAGGTCCAGATCCGGCTTGTCCCACCCCGTGAGCGGGTGCTGGTCGATGGTGCTTTCGGCCACGTCCGTGCTCCTCCCGGTTCGTCGTCCGTGCGCCAGCCTAGCGATCGGTTCGTACCCCGCACAGGCCGCGACCGGAGCGATCGCCCGACGGCCGGTCAGCGGGGGTCAGCGCGAGGGCGGTTCGGCGCCGACGAGCCACATGGAGAAGAACTGCGAGCCGCCTCCGTAGGCGTGCCCGAGCGCCGTGCGGGCGCCCTCGACCTGGTGCTCCCCCGCCTGTCCGCGTACCTGGAGGGCGGCCTCGGCGAAGCGGATCATGCCGGAGGCGCCGATGGGGTTGGTGGACAGGACGCCGCCCGACATGTTCACCGGCAGGTCGCCGTCGAGTTCGGTCACGCCCGCCTCGGTGAGTTTCCAGCCCTCGCCCTCGGCGGCGAAGCCCAGGTTCTCCAGCCACATCGGCTCGTACCAGGAGAACGGTACGTACATCTCGACGGCGTCGATCTCGCGGCGCGGGTCCGCGATGCCCGCCTGCCGGTACACATCCGCGGCGCAGTCCTTGCCGGCCTGCGGTGACACGAAGTCCTTGCCGGCGAAGAGGGTGGGTTCGCTGCGCATGGCGCCGCCGAGCACCCAGGCGGGCGGCCTCGGTGCGCGGGCCGCGCCCGCGCGGTCGGTGAGGATCATCGCGCAGGCGCCGTCGGACGAAGGGCAGGTCTCGGAGTAGCGGATGGGGTCCCAGAGCATCGGTGAGGCCTGCACCTTCTCCAGGGTGATGTCGTGTTCGTGGAGGTGGGCGTAGGGGTTCTTCAGCGCGTTGCGCCGGTCCTTGTACGCGACGAGGGAGCCGACGGTGTCGGGGGCGCCGGTACGCCGCATGTAGGCGCGTACGTGCGGCGCGAAGAATCCGCCGGCCCCGGCGAGGAGCGGCTGCTGGAACGGGATGGGCAGGGAGAGCCCCCACATCGCGTTGGATTCCGACTGTTTTTCGAAGGCGAGGGTGAGGACGGTGCCGTGGACGCGGCCCGCGACGAGGTTGGTGGCGACGAGCGCCGTCGAGCCGCCCACGGACCCGGCCGTGTGCACGCGCAGCATCGGTTTGCCGACGGCGCCGAGCGCGTCGGCGAGGTAGAGCTCCGGCATCATGACGCCCTCGAAGAAGTCGGGCGCCTTGCCGATGACCACGGCGTCGATGTCGGCCCAGGTCAGCTCGGCGTCGTCCAGCGCCGCGCGGGCAGCCTCCCGGACCAGTCCGGCGATGGACACATCACGCCGGGCGGCGACGTGCCGGGTCTGCCCGATCCCGACGACGGCCACGGGCTCCTTGGCTGTGCTGCTCATCGCTGCTCGCCTCCTTGTTCTCCTTCGAGTACGGCGACCAGGTTCTGCTGGAGGCAGGGTCCCGAGGTGGCGTGGGCGAGTGCCCGGTGGGAGTCGCCGCGGTGGACACGGGCTGCGGCCTCGCCGATGCGGATGAGCCCGGCGGCCATGACGGGGTTCGCGGCGAGCGCGCCGCCGGACGGGTTGACGATGACGTCGTCGCCGAGCCGCAGTGCCTTGCGCAGGACGACTTCCTGCGCGGTGAAGGGGGCGTGCAACTCGGCGGTGTCCACGGGCCGTTCGAAGGCTCCCGCGTTCTCGGCGGCGAGCCGCGTCGACGGTGAGTCGGTGAGGTCGCGTACGCCCAGGCCGTGCGCCTCGATGCGGTGGTCGATGCCGCGGATCCAGGCGGGCCGCTCGCACAGGTCGCGGGCCCGGTCCCCGGCGGCGAGGATCACGGCGGCGGCGCCGTCCCCGATCGGTGGGCAGTCCCCGGTCCGCAGCGGGTGGACGAGGTACGCACCGTGCGGGATGTCGGCGCCGCGCAGTTGGGCGTGCGGATTGTCGGCGGCGGCCAGGCGGCTGCGGGCGGCGACCTTCGCCAGGGCGGGTTCGTCGGTGGCGCCCGCGTCGATCAGGGCCTGGGCCTGCAAGGCGGCGAGCGCGACGGCGTCGGGCCAGAGCGGGGCGACGTAGTACGGGTCGAGCTGCCGGGTCAGGACGTCACGCACCGAGCCCGGCGACGACTTCCCGTACGCGTAGACGAGCGCGGTGTCGGCCTCGCCGGTGAGCAGTTTCGTCCATGCCTCGTACAGCGCCCAGGCGCCGTCCATCTCGACGTGCGACTCGGAGATCGGCGGCCAGGCGCCGACGCCGTCGAGCGCCATGGTGAAGGAGAAGGCGCGCCCGGCGAGGTAGTCGCTCGACCCGGAGCAGGTGAAGCCGATGTCACCGGTCCTCAGGCCCGTCGCGTCGAGCACCTGGTGCAGCACGGGCATCAGCATCTCGACCTCCGACTCCTCGTCGGTGGTGCGCCGGTGATCGGTCTGCCCGAAGGCGACGACGGCGATGTCCCGGATCGGCGGCCGCATTCAGATCAGCTCCTTGTACGTGTCGTAGTCCGCGTCCGCCTCGCCGGTCGGCCGGTAGTGGTCCGGGTGGCGACCGCCCTCGCTCCACACCGGCTCGACGCGCAGGCCCATCCGCACCTCGTCGTAGGGGATGCCGGCGATGCGGCCGTGCAGGGCGAGGTCGGCGCCGTCGAGTGCGATGTGGGCGTAGACGTAGGGCACGTCGATGTCGAGGTTCTTCGCCTTGATGTTGACGATGCAGTACGTGGTGACGGTGCCGGCCGGGCCGACCTCGACCTGCTCGGTGGTGGCGACCCCGCAGGTGGGGCAGGCGCCGCGGGGCGGGACGTAGACCTTGTGGCAGGAGGGGCAGCGTTCGCCGACCGTGCGGTGCTCGGCGAGGGCGTTGATGTAGCGGCTCTGGGCGCCGCCGGGGCTGTAGGTGTAGTCGAGTCGGGCGGGCGCGACGATGCCCGTCACCGGGTCGTCGAACTGCCCGCTGTGCGCGACGGCCCGCCCTTGTGGGGCGCCGGTGTCGTCCGGCTCGAAGCAGGCGATGTCCGTGATGGCGCCGACCCGCTCGGCGGCCCAGCGGACGCGGACGCGCTGACCGGTGCGGACGGCCTCGGGGCCCGGTGCGTCGAGGGCGTGCAGCAGGGCGGTGTCGGCGCCGTCGAGCCGGACCAGGACCCAGGCGAAGGGCGTGTCGAGGGGCTGCCCGCGGCGGGGTTCGGGGTTCCACGCCCAGGTGGTGACGGTGCCGGTCGCGCCCACCTCGACCAGGTCGCGGATCTCGTCGGCGGTGACGGGGTCGTACTCGACCGGCGGTACGAGGACGCTGCCGCTCGTGGTGCGTACGCCGAGCACCGTGCGGTGGCGAAGGGCGGTGAGGAAGGCGCTCTGCACGGGGCCCAGGGAGCGGGTGAAGGGGAACTCCACGACTAGGGGTGCGCGGAGTACCTCCGGTCGGGGCGTGGTTGTCATCTGGGCTCCTCTAGAGGTGCAGGGGGTTGGGGGCGGGGACGCATCTGCCAGGTCGGGGTGCGTTGCCGGGTGCGGGTTGTGGGTGGCTGGTCGCGCGGTTCCCCGCGCCCCTGGGGCATGCGGCTCCGCCGCGGCCCATCCCAGGGGATGGGGAACTGCGCGAAGCAGGACCACGACCCGCACCCGGCGACGCGAGCCCGTCCGGCAGACGCGAGACCGAGAGGGCACGCGCAGCGCAGGGCGACCATCACTCCCGCCGGAACACCGGAGACCGCTTCTCGGCGAAAGCACGGGCACCTTCCTTCGCGTCGGCCGTGTCGAAGACCGGCCAGCCCCGCTTCAGCTCCGCCGCCAGGCCCTCCGCCTCCGGCAGCCCCGCCGTCTCGTAGACGGACGCCTTGACCGCCTCCACGGCCAGCGGCCCGCACGCGTTGATCCGCTCGGCGATCTCCAGCGCCGTCTCCAGTGCCGTGCCGTCCGGCACCACGCGCCCCACCAGGCCGATCGCCGCCGCTTCGGGCGCGGGGTACGGCCGGCCGGTCAGCAGCATCTCCAGCGCGTGGGTGCGCGGGATCTGCCGGGGCAGCCGCACCGTCGAGCCGCCGATGGGGAACAGCCCCCGCACCACCTCGAAGAGTCCGAACGTCGCCGACTCCCCCGCGACGCGGATGTCGGTGCCTTGCAGGATCTCCGTGCCGCCCGCGACGCAGTGGCCCTCCACCGCCGCGATCACCGGTTTGCGCGGCCGGTGATGGCGCAGCATCGCCTTCCAGTGCAGGTCCGGGTCGGCCTTGAGGCGGTCGCGGTACCGCTCGCCGTCCATGCCGTCGCCGGCCAGCGCCTTGAGGTCCATCCCCGAGCAGAACGAACCGCCCGCCCCGGTGAGCACGACCGAGCGGACCGCGTCGTCGGCATCGGCGAGGAGCCATCCGTCGTACAGGCCGACGAGCATCGGCAGGGACAGCGCGTTCTTGGCCTCGGGCCGGTTGAGCGTGAGCACGAGCGTCGCTCCCTCGCGCCGCACATCCAGGTGTTCGGTCCCGTCCATAGCTGACCTCCAGTCGGCCGCCGGTGCCCCAAGTCCCGCGCGGGACCAGAACAGGTTGCAGGAGCGGACGAGCCAGTACAAGAGTTTTCTGACAGGCAGTCAGATTCTTTCGCGGGGCCCCTTCCCCCTACCGGCCGCCTCTGCTCTGATGACGGCCACACGAGATGCGGCCAGGGTCAGGAGGAGCGGTGGAGTACAACCTTGCCGACCTGTTCGAGTCGGTCGTCGACGTGGTCCCGGACCGCGAAGCACTCGTCCACCTCGACCACCCCGGCACGGGCGCCGAACGCCGGCTCACGTACGCGCGCCTCGACGCGGCGGCGAACCGCGTGGCCCACCACCTGATCGACAGCGGGCTGCGTCCGGGCGAACATCTGGGGCTGCATCTCTACAACGGCGTCGAGTACCTCCAGACGGTGCTCGGCTGCCTCAAGGCACGGATCGTCCCGGTCAACGTCAACTACCGCTACGTCGAGGAGGAGTTGGTCTACCTCTACCGGGACGCCGACCTCGCCGCCCTGGTCTTCGACGCGGAGTTCACCGAGCGCGTGGCGGGGGCGCTGCCGCGAACGGACACGCTGCGCCACCTGGTGCGGGTGGGCGTCCCCGCACCGGACGCGCCGCCGCTCACGTGCGTCGACTTCGAGGAGGCCGTGGCCGCCGCGTCGCCCGGGCGCGGGTTCGCCCCGCGCTCGGCGGACGACCAGTTCATCATCTACACCGGCGGCACGACCGGTATGCCCAAAGGCGTGATGTGGCGTCAGGAGGACCTGTTCTTCTCCGGGTTGGGCGGCGGAGCGCCGACGGGTGAGCCGGTGGCACGCCCCGAGGAGCTGGCCGAGCGGGTCGCGGCGGGCGGCGACGGGATCACGTTCTTCCCCACTCCCCCGCTGATGCACGGCACGTCCACCCTGACGGCGTTCATCGGCTTCCACTTCGGCCAGCGCGTCGTCATCCACCGCAAGTTCGTGCCGGAGGAAGTGCTGCGCACGATCGCGAAGGAGAAGGTGACGAGCATGTCGCTGGTGGGCGACGCGATGCTGCGTCCCCTCATCGACGCGCTCAGCGGCCCGTCGAAGGGCACGGACTGCTCGTCCTTGTTCAGCGTCTCGTCGTCGGGCGCGATCATGTCGGACACGGTGCGCGCCCAGTTCCAGGCGCTGGTGCCGCATGTGATGCTGCTCAACAACTTCGGCTCGTCGGAGTCCGGCTTCAACGGCACCGCGACGGACGACTCGGGCGCGGGCCAGGGCTTCCGGCTACGCGTCAACTCCCGTACCAGGGTGGTCGATCCGGCGACGTACGAGCCGGTCGGCGTCGGGGAGGTGGGGCGGATCGCCCAGCGCGGGCACGTCCCGCTCGGCTACTACAACGACGCGAAGAAGACCGCCGAGACGTTCTTCCAGAAGGGCGACGAGCGCTGGGTACTGCTCGGTGACATGGCCACGGTCGACGAGGAGGGCATCGTCACCGTCCTCGGCCGCGGCTCCCAGTGCATCAACACGGGCGGCGAGAAGGTCTACCCGGAGGAGGTGGAGCAGGCCCTGAAGTCCCATCCGGACGTCTACGACGCGCTGGTGGCCGGGGTTCCCGACGCGAAGTGGGGCAACCGCGTGGCCGCCGTCGTCCAGCTCAGACCCGGCGCCCCCGCCCTCACCCTGGACGCCCTCCAGAGCCACTGCCGCGCCCGTCTCGCGGGCTACAAGATCCCCCGCCGGCTCGTCCTGTCGGACGGCATCCAGCGGTCGCCGAGCGGCAAGGCGGACTACCGCTGGGCGCGCGCGGTGGCCGCGAAGTCCGACGGCGAGCGGTAGAACACCGAGCAGGGAGCCCGGACTTTATGCGGTTGCCCGCCGCTCGGCCGCCTGCTGGAGTGGCCGCATGGATCACGAAGCGGTGCTGGCCCTGTTCGACCGGCAGATGCGGCGCGAGGCCCGGCCCGACGAGCCCGGCGCGCGCGTCGAGCGGGTCGGTGACGTCGTGCGGCAGGTCGGTCCGGGCGCCGGGTGGAACGGGGTGCTCTGGTCGGGGCTCGACGCCGCCGGCGCCGACGCGGCCATCGCCGAACAGGTCCGCTTCTACCACGCGTTGGGCGTCGAAGCGGAGTGGAAGTCCTACGGGCACGACCGGCCCGGCGACCTGGGGGCGCGGCTGACCGCCGCCGGGTTCGTGGCCGAGGAGACGGAGACGCTGCTCGTGGCGGCGACGACCGGGCCGGCATGCGACGTCGCACCGCCGGACGGCATCCGGTTGCTGCCCGTCACCGACGAGGCCCAGGTCGAACTGGTCGAGCGCGTGCACGACCGGGCCTTCGACGGCGGGCGCTCCTCGATCGGGCACCAGGTGCGTCAGCAGCTCGCCCACGATCCGGCGACCGTGCCCGCCGTCGTCGCGCTGCACGATGCCGAGCCGGTCGGCGCGGCCCGGCTCGAACTGCACGACGGCACCGACTTCGCGAGCCTGTGGGGCGGCGGCACCGTGCCCGGGTGGCGGGGGCGCGGCATCTACCGGGCGCTCGTCGCGTACCGGGTCAGGATCGCGGCCGAGCGCGGATTCCGGTACGTGCACGTCGACGCCTCGTCGTACAGCAGGCCCATCCTGGAACGGTCGGGTTTCGTGGCGCTGGGGACGACCACGCCGTACGTGCTCAAGGCTCAGGCGGCCGACAGGAACTCCGCCACCTTCGCCACGAAGAACTCCTCGTCGTCCAGCCAGGGATAGTGCGCGGCCCCCGGCTGCACGACGACGCGTCCCCGCGGATAGCACCGGGCGACGCGGCGCACCAGCTCGGGGCAGGGGCCGCCGTCCAGTTCACCGGCGATCAGCAGGACCGGGGCGGCGAGGCGGGTCAGCGCCGCGCGGGTGGCGGGCGGGTCGTAGGCGCCCTCGGCGGCGTAGCGGGCCTCGGCGCGCTCGTTGGTCTGCTCGTCGGTGCGGGCCGCGTGCGCCCTGGCCCGCTCGTCCCACCGGCCGTAGAAGAACGCGTCGTAGAGGTAGTCCGCGTCGTCCCGTCCGGCGAGCATCTTCTCGTACTCGGGGTACGCGGCCTCGAACCACGGTTCGTGGCGGCGCAGCCGAGCCGCCGCGCGCCGTTCCTCCGGACTCGCCGCGTGGCCCAGGGCGCGCTGCGCCGAGGTGACCAGGACGAGCCGGGCGATCCGTTCGGGGTGCCGGGCCGCGTGAAGGGCGGCGAGGTTGCCGCCCGCCGAGTGGGCGAGGACGTCCATCCGCTCCAGACCGAGACGGACGCGGAGCGCCTCGACGTCGGCGACCTGCCGGTCGCAGCGGTATGTCGCCTCGTCGTCCGGCACCGCCGAATCCCCCGTGCCGCGCAGGTCGAGGAGGTACAGGGTCCGATGGGCGGTGAGACCGCCCAGGTCGCCGAGGTACGCGGAGGCGCGCATGGGGCCGCCGGGCAGGCACACCAGGGGTGGTCCCGAGCCGCGGACGTGGCAGGCCAGCTCGGTGCCGTCCGGTGCGGTGAACGTGAACATGGCGTGATCATCACAGCCGGGTGGTCCTGGCGGCAACGTTTTCGGCCCGGGCCGGGCCGAACCGATGCCTCACGTGACGTCGCATGTCTTGACGGGGACGGCCCCGTCTTGCATTACTGACGGCCAGCAGGTCAACCGAATGATCGGTCGGGAGTCCGGGAGTGCGGTCGATGACGTCGATGACGACGCGATGGTGGGACGAGGGCGAGCGCCTGGGCGCGGCGGAGCTGCGCGCGCGGCAGTTGGAGCGGCTGCGCGGCACGCTGAGCCGGGTGTACGAGCGGGTGCCGTTCTACCGCGAGGCGTTCGACAAGGCCGGGGTGCGCCCCGAGGACTGCGGGACGCTCGGCGATCTGGCGCGTTTCCCGTTCACGACGAAGGCGGATCTGCGGGACAACTACCCCTTCGGGATGTTCGCCGTGGACCGGTCGCGGGTGCGGCGGCTGCACGCCTCCAGCGGGACGACGGGGGTACCCACGGTCGTCGGCTACACCGAGGACGATCTGTCGATGTGGTCGGACATGGTGGCGCGGGCGATCCGCGCGGCGGGCGGCAGGCCCGGCCACACGGTCCATGTGGCCTACGGCTACGGCCTGTTCACGGGCGGGCTCGGCGCGCACTACGGCGCGGAGCGGCTCGGCTGCACCGTCGTCCCGGCGTCCGGCGGCATGACGGCCCGCCAGGTCCGGCTGATCCTGGATCTGCGGCCCGAGATCATCATGGTGACGCCGTCGTACATGCTGACGCTGCTGGACGAGTTCGAGCGGCAGGGCGTCGATCCGCGCTCCACGTCCCTGGAGATCGGCATCTTCGGGGCGGAGCCGTGGACCGAGGAGATGCGGCGGGAGATCGAGGAGCGGGCCGGGATCGACGCCGTGGACATCTACGGGCTGTCGGAGGTCGTCGGGCCGGGGGTCGCGCAGGAGTGCGTGGAGACGAAGGACGGGCTGCACATCTGGGAGGACCACTTCTATCCGGAGGTGGTCGACCCGGTCACGGGCGAGGTACTGCCCGACGGCGAGCCGGGCGAGCTGGTGTTCACCTCCCTGACGAAGCAGGCGATGCCCGTGGTCCGCTACCGCACGCGGGACCTGACGCGGCTGCTGCCGGGGACGGCGCGGCCCGCGTTCCGCCGCATGGAGAAGATCACCGGCCGCAGCGACGACATGGTGATCCTGCGCGGGGTGAACCTGTTCCCCACGCAGGTCGAGGAGATCGTCCTGCGCACGCCCGGGGTGGCCCCGCATTTTCAGCTCCGGCTGACCCGCGAGGGCCGGATGGACGCGCTGACGGTCCGCGCGGAGGCGAGGCCGGACGCGACGGCGCACGAGCGGGCCGCCGCGGCGCGGTCCATCGCGGCGGGCATGAAGGACGGGGTCGGGGTGAGCGTGGCCGTCGAGATCGTCGACCCGGAGACGCTGGAGCGTTCGGTCGGCAAGCTCAAACGGATCGTGGACCTGCGGAACGTGTGATCAGTCCGGCCGGGCGAAGCGGTCGCGGAGTTCCCGCTTGAGGATCTTGCCGCTGGCGTTGCGCGGCAGCTCGTCGACGAAGACGATCCGCTTGGGCGCCTTGAAGTGGGCGAGCCTGTCGCGCGCGTGGGCGAGCAGCGCGTCCTCGGTGACGTCGTGCGCCCGGACGACCACGGCCGTCACCGCCTCGATCCAGCGTGCGTCGGGCAGACCGATCACCGCGGTCTCCGCCACCGCCGGATGCGTGTAGAGGACGTCCTCCACCTGGCGTGAGGCGACCAGTACGCCACCGGAGTTGATGACGTCCTTCACCCGGTCGACGACGGTGAAGTAGCCCTCGCTGTCGCGCACGGCGAGATCACCGGAGCGGAACCAGCCGTCACGGAAGGCCCGCGCGGTCTCCTCGGGCTTGTCCCAGTAGCCGTCGCACAGGTGCGGGGAGCGGTAGACGACCTCGCCCGGCGTGCCGTCGGGCACGTCCTTGCCGTCCTCGTCGACGACCTTCGCCTCGACGAAGAGGACGGGCCGCCCGCAGGAGTCCATCCGCCCGTCGTGCTCGTCCGGCCCGAGGACGGTGGCGAGCGGGCCGATCTCGCTCTGCCCGAAGCAGTTGTAGAAGGCGAGCCCGGGCAGCCGCTCGCGCAGCCGCTCCAGGACGGGCACCGGCATGATCGACGCGCCGTAGTACGCCTTGCGCAGGCCGCTGAGGTCCCGGGTCGCGAAGTCGGGGCGCTGGGAGAGGCCGATCCACACGGTCGGCGGCGCGAAGAGGCTGTCCGCCTCGCCCGCCTCGACCAGATCGAAGATCCGTCCGGCGTCCGGCGCGTCGAGGATCGTGCTCGTGGCGCCGACCGCGAGGTACGGCAGCAGGAACACGTGCATCTGCGCCGAGTGGTACAGCGGCAGCGCGTGGACGGGCCGGTCGGTGGCCCTGAGGTCGAGCGCGTGGATCGCGCTGACGTACTCGTGGACGAGCGCGCGGTGCGACATGCGGGCCCCTTTGGGAAGGGCCGTCGTCCCGGAGGTGTAGAGAAGCTGTACGAGATCGTCGGCGCCGGGCCGCTGCCCGTCGTGGGGCGCGCTCGCCGCCAGCCGCGCAAGCAGCGAGTCGTCCGTGTCGCGCAGCGCCAGGCTTCTGACGCCCTCGGGCAGCCGGTCCGCGAGCGCGGGGTCGGTGAGCACCAGGGCGCTGCCGGACTGCCGGACGATGTAGTCGAGGTCGTCGCCGGTCAGGTTCTGGTTGACGGGGACGTGTACGAGACCCGCGCGGGCGCAGGCCAGGAAGCCGATGAGGTAGGCGTCGGAGTTGTGCCCGTAGGCGCCGACCCGGTCGCCGGGGGCAAGGCCCAGGGCGCGCAGGACACCGGCCGCGCGCGAGACGGCGTCGTCCAACTCCTCGTACGTCCATACGCGGGGCCCGTAGCGCAGGGCGAGCCGGGCCGGGGTGCGGCGGGCACTGCGTCGCAGCACCCCGTCCACGGTGCTGTCCGCCGCTCCGGCCGCCGGTGACGTCGTCATGGCGTGATCCTGTGCGCAGACGGACGCCAGGTCAAGACGTGTGCGCACGACCCTCGGCAGGCGACATACCGGTTGGTACGCTCAACCGCCTCTGTCCGCTTCGCAGTTGGGAGCACGATGCGCATCCGTTCGAGACAACGGCGTCGCACGGTCGCCCTTGTCGCTCTGCTGTCCGCGCTCACCGCCACGGCCTCGCTGCCGTCGGTCGCGGCCGACCGGCACGAGCGCCCGCACGACGGCGGCTTCTCCGCCACGATCCGCTACACCGAGTACGGCATTCCGCACATCCTCGCGAAGGACTACGCGGACCTCGGTTTCGGTACCGGCTGGGCGCAGGCCGCGGACCAGGTGTGCACACTCGCCGACGGGTTCCTGACCGTACGGGGCGAGCGCTCGCGCTGGTTCGGTCCCGACGCGGCTCCCGACGGGTCGCTCTCCTCGGCGACGAGGAACCTCTCCAGCGACCTGTACTTCCGCGGCGTGCGGGACGCGCACACGGTGGAGAAGCTGCTCGCGACCCCCGCCCCGGCGGGCCCGAGCGCGGACGTCAAGGACGCGATGCGCGGCTGGGCCGCCGGGTACAACGCCTGGCTGCGGCAGCACCGGATCACCGACCCCGCGTGCAAGGGCGCGGGCTGGGTGAGGCCGGTGACGGCACTGGACGTGGCGGCGCGCGGTTTCGCGATCTCGGTGCTCGGCGGGCAGGGACGCGGTGTCGACGGCATCACGGCCGCGCAGCCGCCGGCGGCGGGCGCGCGGCCGGAACCGGCGCCTTCGAAGGCCGAACTGGCGGCTGCGGCAAGCGCGTTGTTCTCCCAGGAGGACTCCGACATGGGCTCGAACGCGGTGGCGTTCAGCGGCGCGACGACGGCGAACGGGCGCGGGCTGCTGCTCGGCAACCCGCACTACCCGTGGCAGGGCGGCCGTCGCTTCTGGCAGTCCCAGCAGACGATCCCCGGGGAACTGGACGTCATGGGGGGCTCGTTGCTCGGCACGACCGGCATATCCATCGGCCACAACGCGCATGTCGCGTGGAGCCACACGGTCGCGACGGGCGTCACCCTCAACCTCCACCAACTGACCCTCGACCCGGCCGACCCGACGGCGTACGTCATCGACGGCGAGCGGGAGAAGATGACGAAGCGGACCGTCACGGTGCCTGTGCGAGGCGGCGCCGACGTGACGCGGACGCAGTGGTGGACGCGGTACGGGCCGGTCGTCACCTCGCTCGGCGCCCAGTTGCCGCTGCCGTGGACGGCGACGACGGCGTACGCGCTGAACGATCCGAACGCGGCGAACCTGCGCGCCTCGGACACCGCGCTCGGCTTCGGCAAAGCGCGCTCGACGGACGACGTGCTGCGGGCGCTGCGCCGCAGCCAGGGCATTCCGTGGGTGAACACGATCGCGGCGGACTCCGCGGGCCACTCGCTGTTCACCCAGTCGCAGGTCCTGCCGCGCATCACCGACGATCTCGCGGCGCGCTGCTCGACGCCGCTCGGCAAGGTCACGTATCCCGCCTCGGGCGTCGCCGTGCTCGACGGTTCGCGCGGCGACTGCGCGCTCGGCCGGGACGGGGACGCGGTGCAGCCCGGTATCTTCGGGCCCTCCAGGATGCCGGTCCTCAAGGACGCCCCGTACGTGGAGAACTCCAACGACAGCGCCTGGCTGGCCAACGCGGACCGGCCGCTGACCGGGTACGAGCGGATCTTCGGGACGGTCGGCACCCCGCGCTCGATGCGGACGCGCGGCGCGGTCGAGGCCGTCGCGGCGATGGCGGACGAGGGCGGCCTGACGGTCGCGGATCTCCAGAAACAGCAGTTCGCCGACCGGGTGCCCGCCGGGGAGCTGGCGGCGGCGGACGCGGCGACGGCATGCGCGGCGCTGCCGGGTGGCACGGCGACGGGCAGCGGCGGGGCGGCGGTCGAGGTCGGACAGGCGTGCGCGGTTCTCGCCGACTGGGACCGCACCATGAACACCGGTAGCCGGGGCGCGCTGCTCTTCGACCGGTTCTGGCGGAAGCTGACGGCGGCGGTCACGCCGGACAAGCTGTGGAAGGTGCCGTTCTCCGCCGCCGACCCGGTCCGCACACCGCGCGCCCTGGACACGCGGCAGCCCGCGTTCGGCACGGCGCTCGCCGACGCGGTGGCCGAGCTGCGGGGTGCGGGCATCCCGTTGGACGCGCGCCTCGGCGACCACCAGTTCGTGGTGCGCGGCGGCGAGCGGATCCCCGTCCACGGCGGCACCGAGTCGCTCGGCGTGTGGAACAAGGTCGAGCCGGTGTGGGACCCGGCGGGCGGCGGCTACACGGAGGTCGCCCACGGCTCCAGCTACATCCAGGCCGTCGGCTGGGACGGCGGGCGCTGCCCGGTGGCGCGCACCCTGTTGACGTACTCGCAGTCCTCGAATCCGGCGTCGTCGCACTCCGGTGACCAGACGCGCCTGTTCTCGGGGAAGAAGTGGGTCACGGAGCGCTTCTGCGCGAAGGACATCCTGCGCTCGCCCGTGCTGAAGGTGGTGCGGGTGCGCGGCTGACGGCGCGGTACCGCCCGTCGGGAGGGGCCGCCCGTGTCACACGGTCCGGGTACGCCCCTCCCAGTACGGGTCGCGGAGCCGCCGCTTGTACAGCTTGCCGTTGGGGTCGCGGGGCATCGTCTCGATGAAGTCGACGCTCTTGGGCCGTTTGTAGCCCGCGAGCCGGGTCGCGCAGTGGGCGAGGATCTCGGCGGCGAGGGCGTCATCGGCCTCGCGGCCCTCGACGACCTCCACCACGGCCTTGACCTCCTCGCCCCAGTCGTCGTGCGGGATGCCGAACGCCGCCGCGTCGGCGACGGCCGGGTGGGTCAGGAGCACCGACTCGATCTCGGCGGGGTAGATGTTGACTCCCCCGGAGATGATCATATCGATCTTGCGGTCGCGGAGGAAGAGGTAGCCGTCCTCGTCGAGGACGCCGAGGTCGCCGACGGTGAAGAAGTCGCCGATCCGGTTCTGCCGTGTCTTGGCCTCGTCCTTGTGGTACGCGAATCCCCCGGTCTTCATCTGCATGTAGACGGTGCCGAGTTCACCGGCGGGCAGCCGGTTCCCGTCGTCGTCGAAGACGGCCAGCTCGCTGATGGGCCAGGCCTTGCCGACCGTGCCGGGCTTCTTCAGCCACTCCTCCGCGGTGGCGAACGCGCCGCCGCCCTCGCTCGCCGCGTAGTACTCCTCGACGCAGGTGCCCCACCAGTCGATCATCGCGCGCTTCACATGGTCGGGGCAGGGCGCGGCGCCGTGGATGGCGTGTCGCATGGAGGTCACGTCGTAGCGGTCCTTCACCTCCTGCGGGAGTGCGAGGAGGCGGTGGAACTGCGTCGGCACCATGTGGGTGTGCGTGCACGCGTGGGTGTCGATGGCGCGCAGCATGCCTTCGGGGGTCCACTTGTCCATGAGGACGACCGGGTGCCCGATGTTCAGTGCGGCGCCCGCGAACTGGAGCACCGCGGTGTGGTAGAGCGGCGAGCACACCAGGTGCACGTTGCCGTCGAACGGCTTGATGCCGAAGATGGCGAGGAAACCGCCGAGGTAGGCCTCCTCGGGGAGCTTGTCCTGCAAGGGGCGCCGGATGCCGCGCGGGCGGCCCGTCGTGCCGGACGTGTAGTTCATGACCCAGCCGAGCGTCCGGTCGTCCGGCGCGGACTCCGGTCGCCCGTCGAGGAGTTCCGCGTAGGGGCGGAAGGTGTCGATGTCGCCGACGGCGTAGCGGTGGGTGCCGGGGAGCCCCGCCTCGTCGGCGGCGGCCCCGGCCTGCTCGGCGAAGCGCTCGTGGGCGATCAGCACCTTGGCCCCGGAGTCGGCGACGATCCAGGCGATCTCCGGGCCGACGAGGTGGTGGTTGACCGGTACGAGGTAGAACCCCGCCTGCGAGGCGGCGAGGTAGGCGGTGAAGAACTCGACGCCGTTGGGGAGCACGACGGCGAACACGTCGCCGCGCCGCATCCCGGCCCCGCGCAGGCCGTGCACCAGCTTGTTGGCGGCCGCGTGGAGGCGGCCCGCGCTCCATTCCTCGCCGTCCGGGGCGTGCAGGACGACGCGGTCGGGGTCGGCGGTGGCCTGCGCCCAGAAGCCGTTCGGTGGGGTCGGGTCGGGCATGGGGGCGTTCCTTTCTGCGAGGAGGGGTGTGCGGCTGCTCGGCGGGCGGGTGCCGTCAGCGGCCCGCGATCCGGTTGATCCGGTCGATCGCCCGCTCGAACCCCCGCGTCAGGTCGTCGAAGACGGCCTGGACGCTGCGCTCCTCGTTCATCCGGCCGACGATCTGGCCGACGGGTGTGCCGAGCAGCGGGTCGACCTCGTACTTCTGGATCCGCGAGACCGCCTCGGCGACGAGCAGTCCCTGCAACGGCATCGGCAGGGTGCCGGGGCCCGACGGGTCGTCCCAGGCGTCCGTCCACTCCGTGCGCAACTGTCGGGCGGGCTTGCCGGTGAGGGCGCGGGAGCGCACCGTGTCGCCCGAGCCGGCCGCGAGGAGTTTGCGGGTGAGGGCGGGCGAACTCATGTCGGCCTCCGTGGTGGTCAGCCACACCGAGCCGAGCCAGACGCCCTGCGCGCCGAGCGCGAAGGCCGCCGCGACCTGCTGGCCGCTGCCGATGCCGCCGGCGGCGAGTACCGGCAGCGGGGCGACGGCCTCGACGGCCTCGGGGGTCAGCACCATCGACGCGATCTCGCCGGTGTGGCCGCCTGCCTCGTAGCCCTGGGCGACGACGATGTCGATGCCCGCCGCGGCGTGTTTGCGGGCGTGCCGGGCGCTGCCCGCGAGCGCGGCGACGAGGACGTCGTGCTCGTGGGCGCGGGCGACGACGTCGGCCGGGGGTGAGCCGAGCGCGTTGGCGAGGAGTGTGATCGGGTAGTCGAAGGCGACGTCGAGCTGGCCGCGGGCGACCTGTTCCATCCAGCCGGTGATGCGCCAGCCGGACGCCTCGCCCGCTTCGAGTTCGGGCACGCCGTGCTTGGCGAGGGTGTCCCGGACGAACTGCCGGTGGCCTTCGGGGATCATCGCCTCCACGTCCGCCTCGCCGACGCCCTCGACCTTTTTGGCGGGCATGACGACGTCGAGGCCGTAGGGGCGGCCGTCGGCGTGCGCGTGCAGCCAGTCCAGGTCGCGGGCGAGGTCCTCGGGCGCCGTGTAGCGGACCGCGCCGAGCACGCCGAGGCCTCCGGCCCTGCTGATGGCGGCGGCCACCGCGGGGAAGGGGGTGAAGCCGAAGACGGCGTGCTCGATCCCCAGTGTGTTGCTCAGCTCCGTCTGCATGCGCGCAGGATGCCGCAGCGGGCCGGACGACGGAAGGGCTTTTCTGATGCCGCGTCAGTTTCTTGGAGCGGGCGCCCGGCGGGCGCCCGGCGGGCGCGGGGTGGTTGACACGAGGCAGCGCTGACATGAAAGTTTCACCAGTCCAAGGAGATCCCGAAAGATACTTTCAGGAGGCCTGTTCATGAGCTCAGGGGACCAGGACAGATCACGCGGCGGCCTCACCCGGCGCCAACTGGGTGCGGCCGGGCTCGCGTTGGGCGGCGCCCTCGCCCTCACCCCGTTCCCCGCGGGCCCCGCCGCTGCCGCCGAGCGGCACACGAAGCGGCGACCCACCCTGCGCCACGGCTCCCCCGAGCGCGCGGGCCTGCTCGCCGGCCACCTGCGGCAACTGGTCACCGACGCCGAGAAGTTCCTCGGCCCCTCCCCCACCCACCCGTGGTACGCGGGGGCCGTCCTGCTCGCGGGCCGCGGCGGCACGGTGGCACTGCACCAGCCCATCGGCAAGGCGGTGCGCTACGCGCGCTACGACGAGACGGCCGACACCGGTGTCGAGTTCCCCGCGGAGCAGCAGATCGACATGGCCGAGGACACCGTCTTCGACCTGGCCTCGGTGTCGAAGCTGTTCACGTCGATCCTCGCCGTGCAGGAGATCGAGCACGGCGCGCTGGAACTGGAGGCGACGGTCGCCTCCTACCTTCCGGAGTTCGCCGGCGCGGGCAAACAGGACGTGACTGTTCGTCAACTCCTGACGCACACCTCGGGTTTCCGATCCTGGATCCCGCTGTACAAGGAGACGACGCGGGAGGGACAGCTCCGCCTGATCTGGAACGAGGCCCTGCTCAACCCGCCCGGCACCGCGTACCTCTACTCGGACCTGAACCTCATCTCGCTCCAGTTGGTCCTGGAGAAGCTCACCGGCAAGCGTCTCGACGTGCTGCTGCGCGAGCGGATCACGGGGCCGCTCGGCATGACCCGCACCCGCTACAACCCGCCCGCCGACTGGAAGCCGGGGATCGCGGCGACGGAGGACGCCCGCGCACCGTGGTCGGGGCTCGACCGCGGCCTCGTATGGGGCGAGGTCCACGACGAGAACGCGTTCGGGTTCGGTGGCGTCGCGGGTCACGCCGGGGTCTTCTCCAGCGCCTGGGACCTGGCGATCCTCGGCCGGACCCTGCTCAACGGCGGGGTCTACGGCAGCGCCCGCATCCTCTCCGAGAAGTCGGTGGAGCTGATGTTCACCGACTTCAACACGGCCTTCCCCGGCGACGAGCACGGCCTCGGCTTCGAGCTCTACCAGCACTGGTACATGGGCGCGATGGCGACTCCGCGCACCGCCGGCCACACCGGCTTCACCGGCACCTCGATCGTCCTCGACCCGACGACCGACTCCTTCCTCATCGTCCTGGGCAACTCCGTCCACCCGGTGCGCAGTTGGCGATCCGGCTCCGCTCCCCGGGTCGCCGCGGGGAACAACATGGCCCGCGCCGTCGCGGTGCGCCCCGCGCACGGCCGCACCGCCTGGTTCTCGGGCACGGCGAGCGCCGCCTCGGCCACCCTGACCCTGCCGGACCTGCGCCTGAGCACATCCGGCGCCCGGCTGACATGCGCCCTGTGGTGGGACACCGAACCGCACGCCGACCGCCTCTTCCTGGAGGTCTCGACGGACGGCGGCACGACCTGGACAGCGCTGCCCTTCACCACGGACCGCGGTGACGACCACCCGACGGGCACGGTGGACGGTTACGCGGACCGCGTCTGGCACCGCCTCACCGCGGACCTCGGCGGACACGACGCGGCCTCCGTGCGCGTGCGGTGGCGGTACACGACGGACAAGCTGTACGTGGGCCGCGGGGTCTACGTGGACGGCGTACGGGTCACCGACGGACGCCGCGTCGTCTTCGACGAGGCCCGCCCGGCCGACTCCTCCCGCATCGAGGCGGTGGGCTGGACCGCGTCCCGGGACTGACGCGGGGCCGGGGTCACCGGCCGAGCACCGCCATGGCCGCGTTGTGCCCGGGGACGCCGCTGACCCCGCCGCCGCGCACGGCTCCGGCGCCGCACAGCAGCACGTTGGCGTGCGCGGTCTCCACGCCCCAGCGGCCGGTGCCGTCCCCGGCGTACGGGAAGGACAGGGGGCGGTGGAAGATGTGGCCGCCGGGCAGGCGCAGGTCGCGCTCCAGGTCCAGCGGCGTCCGCGCCTCGACACAGGGGCGGCCGTCGGCGTCCTCGGCGAGGCAGTCGGCCAGGGGCTCGGCGAGGTGGGCGTCGAGCTGTGCCAGCGTGGCGGCGAGGAGAGCGGCGCGGGCGGCGTCGTTGTCCTGCCTGAACAGGCGCGCGGGGGTGTGCAGTCCGAAGAGGGTGAGGGTTTGGTGGCCGCGCTCCACCAGTTCCGGGGCGAGGATCGTCGGGTCGGTCAGGGAGTGGCAGTACAGCTCGCAGGGCGGGACGCTCGGCACCGTACCGGCGGCGGCCTCGGCGTACGCGGCGGCCAACTGCGCGTAGCCCTCGGCGACATGGAAGGTACCGGCGAACGCCTCGCGCGGGTCGACGGACGTGTCCTTGAGGCGCGGCAGCCGCTTCAGCAGCATGTTGACCTTGAACTGGGCGCCCTCGGCGGGCGGGGGCGCGGGCGCGCCGAGGAGCCGGGCGAGGTCCTGCGGGGAGGCGTTGACGAGCACGTGCCGGGCGGCCACGGTGCCCTCACCGTCCTCCGTCCTGTACGTCACCTCGGCGCGCCGTCCGTCGGTCTCGACGCGGGTGACCTCGTGCCCGGTGACCAGGTCGGCGCCGGCCGCGCGGGCCGTGGCGGCGAGGGCGTCGGTGAGCGCGCCCATGCCGCCGACGGGCACGTCCCAGTCGCCCGTGCCGTTGCCGATCACGTGGTAGAGGAAGCAGCGGTTCTGGGCGAGCGAGGGGTCGTGCGCGTCGGCGAACGTGCCGATCAGCGCGTCGGTGAGGACGACGCCGCGCACCAGATCGTCCGCGAAACGCTCCTCGACGGCGACACCGAGGGGCTCCTCGAAGAGCAGCCGCCAGGCCGCGTCGTCCCCGACGCGGTCCCGCAGCGCGGCACGGGTCGGCAGGGGTTCGGTGAGGGTGGGGAAGATCCGTTCGGCGGCGTGCCGGGTGGTCGCGTAGAACCGGCTCCACGCCTCGTACTCGCGCTCGCTCCCCGTGAGCCGGGCGAACGCGTCGCGGGTGCGGTCCGCGCCGCCCCCGACCAGCAGCCCCGTGGGGCGGCCGGCGCGGACGGTCGGCGTGTACGAGGACACGGTCCGCCGCCGGACGGCGAAGTCGAGCCCCAGCTCGGCCAGGATCTTCCTGGGGAACAGGCTGACCAGGTAGGAGTACCGGGAGAGACGGGCGTCCACGCCGGGGAAGGGGCGCGTGGAGACGGCGGCGCCGCCGGTCGTCCCGAGGCGTTCGAGCACGGCGACGGTGCGACCGGCGCGGGCGAGGTAGGCGGCGGCGACGAGACCGTTGTGGCCACCGCCGACGATGACGACGTCGTACTGATCCTGTACGGGCATGCCCCTTGGTAGCACTCCCGGCAGCGGGCGGCACCCCTGGCGCCGGGATCAGGCGCCCCGCTGCCGCAGCTCGGCCACCCGCCGGTGCAGCCGCACCGCCTCCGTCCCCCGCCCCAACTGCTCCAGGCAGTGCGCCTCGTCGTTCCGGCTGGCCAGCGTGGAGGGGTGGGCCTCCCCCAGCACACGCTGCCGGGCGTCGGCCACCGCGCGGTACTCGGCCAGCGCGTCGTCCCAGCGCCCCAGCCAACCGAGGCCGACCGCGACCTCGCGGCGGCTGACGAGGGTGTCGAGGTGGTCGGCGCCGAGCACCCGCCGCCGGATCGCGCACACGTCGCGGGCCTCCGCGAGGGCCTCCTCCCAGCGGGCCATGCGGCCGAGGTTGACGCCGAGGCCGTGCCGGGCGCGCAGCGTCTCGGGGTCGGTGGGGCCGCTGACCCGGGTCCGGTCCTCGATCAGGTCGCGGTAGAGGGTGAGCGCTTCGGCGCTGCGGCCGAGCCGGCCCAGAGCGATGCCCACCTCGTACCGTGCGGCGAGGGTGTCCGGGTGGTCGGGGCCGAGCGCCTGCGCCCGCGCCTCGGCCACGTAGCGGTAGGTGCGCAGCGCCTCACCCCAGCGCCCCAACTGGCCCAGCGTGTAGCCGACTTCGCAGCGGGTGACGAGGGTGTCGGGGTGGTCGGGGCCGAGGACGCGGGCGCGCGCCTCGGCGACCTCGCTCGCCATGCGGTGGGAGTCCTCCAGGCGTCCGAGACGGCTCAGGTTGAAGGCGAGGTTGTGGCGGCAGCGCAGGGTGTCGGGGTGGTCGGGCCCCATGGCCCGCTCACGGGCGGCGAGGACCGCGGTGTAGACCTCGTGCGCTTCGAGGTGGCGGCTCAACTTGCCCAGGACGTAGGCCACTTCCTGGCGCGCGCCGAGCGTTTCGGGGTGGTCGGCGCCGAGCGCGCGGGCGCGTCCGTCGACGACGCGCCGGTACTCGCGCAGCGCGTCGGCGGCGCGGCCGGTGCGGCTCAGCGAGAAGGCGACCTCGTAGCGGCTGGCGAGGGTGTCGGGGTGGTCGGGGCCGAGGGCGTGCTCCCGTTCGGCCGCGACGGCGCGGTGCACCTCGCCCGCCTCGGCCCAGCGGCCGAGCCTGCCGAGGCTGAGCCCCGCCTGGTGGCGGGAGACGAGGGTGGCGAGCAACTCCGGTGCGGGCGCGGGCCGTTCCGTCCGTTCGTCGGGCGCGGGCCAGGCTCCCGCGGGCCGCGGGATCCACTCGCCGGACAGGGCGGTCGCGGGTTCCGGCGGGCCCTGGAGGGGGCCCGCGCCACCGGTGGCCTTGTGTCCCGTGGTCATGCCCCGCGTCCAGGACGGCAGGCGCGGCTCGCGCGAGAGGGGCTGTTCGGCGACGGTCCGGGCGTCCGCGTCCGGCACGATCCGCGGGGCCCGCACGGTGGGTACGTACACCCCGCGGGCGGCGCGTCCGGTGGCGATGCGGCGCCCCAGCTCGGTGGCGTCGCGCGGCCGTTGCCCCGGGTCCTTGGCGAGCAGGTCGAGGATGATGCGTTCGACGTACGCGGGGAGTTCGGGGCGGTGGCTGCGCGGCGGCTCGGGCGGGGTGTCCCGGTGCCCGACGAGGACGGCCCAGGCGTCGTCGAGGTCGAAGGGCGGCGCGCCGGTGGCGATCTCGTACAGCACGCAGCCCAGCGAGTAGAGGTCGCTGCGCCGGTCGACGTGGGCGCCGCCGATCTGCTCGGGGGACATGTAGTGCGGGGTCCCCATGGCGATGCCGGTGCCGGTGAGGCGAGCGGTGAAGCCGATGTCGTGGCCGAGGCGGGCGATGCCGAAGTCGCAGATCTTCGCCGTGCCGTCGGCCAGCCGCACGATGTTGGCGGGCTTCAGGTCGCGGTGCACGATGCCCTGGTCGTGGGTGTAGGCGAGGGCGTCGGCGATCTGTCCGGCCATGTCGACGATGTCGTCCACGGGCAGCGGGTGGTGCCGGTTGGCCTCCAGGAGTTCGCTGAGGTTCTTTCCCTCCAGCAGCTCCATCACCAGGTAGAGAATGCCGTCGTACTCGCCGAAGTCGTGCACGACGGTGATACCGCGGTGCTGGAGCGCCGCCGCGACCCGCGCCTCCCGGCGGAAGCGCTCCCGCAGTACCCGGGTGAAGGACTGGTCGCGCTGCGGTCCGAGCGGCTTGAGGCACTTCACGGCGACGTGGCGGCCGAGCGATTCGTCGCGGGCGCGCCACACCTCGCCCATGCCGCCTCGGCCGATCTGTTCGAGCAGCCGGTACCGCCCGTGGATCAGTTGGACGTTCCGGGTCTCCCCCGACTCCGACATGGTCCCTCGTCGCCCCCGTCGCCTCGCCGCGCCCTCCCCTGGCTCAGTATGGCTACCCCGGTGCCGACTTTGTACGGCGCGGGGCGGGCGTCGGGACCGAGTCGTGCCATGGCGCGCAGGATGTGTTTGGGGGGCAGTTGCCAGCGCACACGGGCGGGGACAGCGCGCAGCACGGTGCCGGTGGCCCGCAGGCGGCGGGTGGTGACGGCGGGGGCCGGAGCACGTCGGCCGTACAGCTCGTGGGCGTACGGGGGCAGCGAGGCGTACGCCAGGTGGGCCACGCGCCGCCACAGTGCCGCGCGCGCCGGGACGAGCAGCGGGTGGGTGGGCGGCCGTCGCAGGAAGTCGTCGACGACGCGCGCCTCGGGTCCCGCGGCCAGCTCCGGCCGTACCGACGCGAAGTACGCCGCCAGCTCGGCGCGGCTGCCCGGCACCCGGTCCGGGTCGAGACCGACGAGGCGGGCGCTGGTGCGGTGTTCGGCGATGTACCGGTCGGCGTGCGCGTCGGTGAGGCGGAACCCCGAGCGGCGGGCGACGTGCAGGTAGGAGTCGATCTCGGCGCAGTGCACCCACAGGAGCAGGGCGGGCTCGTCGACGCCGTACCGTTCGCCCGTGTCCGGGTCGGTGGCGGTCAGCCGCCGGTGGATGGCGCGGACCCGGGCACCGGCCTTCTCGGCCGCCTCGCTGGTGCCGTACGTCGTCGTCCCGACGAAGCTCGCGGTACGCATGAGGCGGCCCCAGGCGTCGCGCCGGAAGTCGGAGTTCTGCATGACGCCGCGGACCGCGCGCGGGTGCAGTGCCTGGAGGTACAGGGCGCGGATGCCCGCCACCCACATCATGGGGTCGGAATGCACCTGCCAGGTCACCGAGCCGGGTCCGAACAGTCCTGGGTCCGGGGTGCCCGTCCGGGTCGCGCCGGGCGCGTCAGCGGCGTACACGCGGCATCCCCAGCCCGATCCACGAGATGATCTCGCGCTGGATCTCGTTGTTGCCGCCGCCGAACGTGAAGATGACGGCCGAGCGGTAGCCGCGTTCGAGTTCACCGTGGAGCACGGCCCCTGCGCTGCCCTCCTTCAGGGCGCCCGGCGCGGCGACGACCTCCATGAGCCGGCTGTACGCACGGCGGCGCGCCTCGGAACCGTAGACCTTGACGGCGGAGGCGTCCTGCGGCTGGAGGGTGCCCTGGTGGACGGCGTCGACCATCTGCCAGTTGAGGAGTTTCATCGCGTCCAGCTCGGTGTGGGTCTGGGCGAGCCGCTTCCTGACCCAGCCGAGGTCGATGACGCGGCGGCCGTCGGCGAGCTTGGTCTCCATGGCCCAGCGCTGGACGTCGTGCAGGGCGCGGATGGCCGTGGTGCCGTGCGCGGCGAGGGTGACGCGCTCGTGGTTGAGCTGGTTGGTGATCAGGCGCCAGCCCTTGTTCTCCTCCCCGACGCGGCGCGAGACGGGGACGCGGATGTCCTCGTAGTAGCTCGCCGTGGTGTCGTGCGAGGCGAGGGTGTTGATGACGGTGCAGGAGTAGCCGGGGTCCGATGTCGGGACGAGCAGCATCGTGATGCCCTGGTGGGGCGGGGCGGCTGGATCGTCGAAGGCGGTGCGCACGGCGAGCCAGACCCAGTCGGCGGTGTCGCCGTTGGTCGTCCAGATCTTCTGCCCGTTCACGACGTAGGTGTCGCCGTCCCGGACGGCGCGGGTCTTCAGGGCCGCGAGGTCGGTGCCCGCGTCGGGTTCGCTGTAGCCGATCGCGAAGTCGAGCTCTCCGGAGAGGATCCTCGGCAGGAAGTACTCCTTCTGTTCGTCCGTGCCGTAGCGCATGATCGTGGGACCGACCGTGTTGAGCGCCATGAGGGGCAGCGGCACGCCCGCCTGGGCGGCCTCGTCGAAGAAGATGAACTGTTCCATCGGGGTCAGCCCGCGCCCGCCGTACTCCTTCGGCCAGCCGACCCCGAGCCAGGTGTCGGCGCCGAGACGGCGCACGATCTCGCGGTAGAAGCACTTCTGGGCGGCCGGTTCCTCGTAGCGGGCGTACGCGTGGTCGGGCACGAGCTCGGCGAAGTAGTCGCGCAGCTCGGCGCGCAACTGCTGCTGCTCGGGCGTGTATGCGAGGTGCACGGCCCCTCCTGGCGGTCGACTGAGCGGCGTCGGCGCGGTGTTGACGGCGCACACAGTAGAACCCGTTCCAGAAATTGGGAATGCCCGTCAGGCGAGGATCGCCAGGAAGTCGGTGCAGGCCCGTGCGCAGGCGCGGCACCGCTCGGCGCAGTCCGCGGCCTCGGGGACCGCGTCGCAGGCGTGCGCGCACTCCAGGGCGACGGCGCGACACCACTCGACCTGGAGCCGCAGCCCGTACTCGTCCTGGATGCCGTCCTCCGACAGCAGGCGGCAGGTCGCGTCGCAGACCTCCACGCACAGCAGCAGGGACCGTCGCAGGCCGTGCCGTGTGCTTTCCCGCTCGGTGTCGACGGCCGGTGCGCGGCGTACGGGGCCGTGCAGCGGCGGGGCGACCGGGCCGGGCTCCAGGGCGCTGACGCGCACGGCCCCGGCGCGGGCGCACTCGGTGCAGGCCTGGGCGCAGGCGAACCTGGCCTCCAGGAAGCGAACGAGCGCGTCCTTCGGCGGGTCGGTCATCAGGGCGGGCTCGGCGCCCTCGGCGCCCTCGGTGGTCTCGGTGGTCTCGGTGCCAAGACGCGGTTGTTTCGCCAGGGGGGTCACCGGCCCGGCTCCTCTCCACGGAACGGTCTGCTGACCGGCCGGGTAGCCGCATCGCCGGTGGCCAAACTGGCTCGACGGCGGGAGACCGCTCAATTCCCCCACCACAGGCGGCGCACAGGGGCACTTCCGGCGCATCCGTCACACCCGCGCTCCCCCTGGCGTGCCGCTCCGGAAGAAGCACCTGCGGACCGGCGCCGTGGTTTACGGCGTCACCGGGCCGGTTACTCACCATCGATGTCGGCGCGCACCGGCGAACCACCCCACGATCGCCTCGCCGTCGCCGCGCGCCCGCTCACCTTTCCGTGATCACCCTTCACACATTGCGAGTCGCCCGGTGGCCGATCCCGAGAAGTCCGGTACGCGGGAGGACCGCAAGACCCGTCTGACGGTCTTGGTGGCCCTCTCCGCGAATCTGCTCATAGCCGTGGCCAAGGCGGTCGGCGGCCTCATCGCCGGATCGCCCGCGCTGCTGTCCGAGGCCGCGCACTCGGTGGCCGACAGCCTCAACGAGGTCTTCCTCCTCGCCGCGCTGCACCGCAGCCGCCGCCCGGCGGACCGGCAGCACCCCTTCGGCTACGGCAAGGAGCGGTTCTTCTGGTCGCTGCTCGCCGCGGTCGGCATCTTCGTGATGGGCGGCTGCTTCTCGTTCTTCCAGGGCTTCGAGGCGCTGACGGGCCCCGCGCCGAAGGAGACGCACTCGGGGTACGTCGCGGGTCTCGTGGTCCTCGGTGTCGCGCTCCTCGCCGAGGGCGGCTCCCTGGTCCGCGCCGTCCTCCAGGTCCGCGCCCAGCCCGGCGAGGGCATCGGCTCCGACCCGGCGCTGCGCACGGTCCTCGCCGAGGACAGCACGGCGGTGCTCGGCGTGCTGCTCGCCGCGGGCGGCATGGTCCTGCACATGGTCACGGGCGGCATCGTGTGGGAGGCGTCGGCGTCCCTGGCGATCGGCGCGCTCCTCGTGTACGTCGCGTACCGCCTCGGCAAGACCGCCCGCGAGCAGCTCATCGGCGAGGCCGTCGACCCGGAGCTGCGCCGCGAGATCCTCGAACTCCTCGACTCCCAGCCGGAGATCGACTACGTGGCGGCGCTGCACACCATGCGGCTCGGCATGGACTCGACGCTCGTCGCGGCCCGTATCGACCTCGCCCCCGGCATCGAGAGCGAGGCCCTCGAGCTGGTCAGCGAGCGCATCAAGAAGGCCATCAAGGACGCCTGGCCCGAGGCCGACCAGATCTTCCTGGACGTGGTGGAGGTGCCGGCCGGGGTGCGCGAGTGACCGCACCGCCCGGCTGATTCGGGGGTGCGGACCCGGGTACTGGTGCAGCCACGCGTACGCCGGCCGCAGGGGCCGGCAGGGGAGGTCCGATGAGCCACGTGACGGCGGCGGTGCTGGTGCTCGACTGCGCGGAACCCGAGGAGCTCTGCGAGTTCTACCGGGTGCTCCTCGACGGGAAGATCCAGTCGCAGGAGGGCGGCGGCCGGATCGAGCTGGTCGGGGCGGGCGGCACCCGGATGGCGTTCCGCCGCGACCTGAACGCCGTCCCCGCGAGCTGGCCCCGCCCCGACGACTCCCAGCAGGCCCATCTGGACCTGCTGGTGGCGGCCGAGGACCTGGACGAGGTGGAGCGGCAGATCGTCGGCCTCGGCGCCCGGCCGCTGGAGACGCGCGGCAAGGGCCGCACCGAGTCACGCCTGTACGCCGATCCGGCCGGGCACCCGTTCTCGCTGCGCAGCACGGAGGAGTTCGTGAAGCCGAAGGCGAGCTGACCGGGCGCGTCACGAGGACGGTGCGGGGTACTCGGCCCCATGCGGTCGGCGCTGTGGCCGCATGCCCGTCCTTGGGCTCTACCGGCCCGCTTCTGTCCGAAAAGAGGTTCACTCATGAGCGCCAGTCCGCGCGCCCCGCACCCCGCGGAGACCCAGCACGAGGTCAGGGGCCGTGTCCGCACCTGCCTCCCGGCCCGCCGTGACAGGGACGAGACCGGCGGGGGCGACACCGAGCGGGATTCTGACTGGAATCTGGTGCGCGGGGAGGACTGAGGGTCTCCGCCTCGACCGCGTTCCGGCATATGCTGTGATGCCGACCGAGGGGAGGCACCCGGCGATGCCCACCGCTGAACGGCCCAAGATCCTGGTCGTCGACGATCGCGAGGACACCCTTTTCGCGATGGAGAGCGCCCTCGCCCCGCTCGGTTACCCGATGGACCGGGCGAACACCGGGGACGACGCGCTCAAGGCGGTGCTGCGCGGCGGCATAGCGTTGGTCCTGCTGGACGTGCTCATGCCCGACGTCAGCGGTTTCGAGGTGGCCCACTACATGGCGCGCCTGGAGCAGACCCAGGACATACCCATCATGATGATCACGGGCGCGGGTCAGGACCCCGCGCTCGCCGTCCGCGCCTTCGAACTCGGCGTCGCCGACTATGTCGTCAAGCCGGTGGAACCGTGGGTGATGCGGACGAAGGTCCGCTATCTGTACGAGACGAGCGCACGACTGCGCGCACTGCGCGAGCGCCTGCGTACGTACGAGAACGACGAGAACCGTCCCACCGCCTCCCCCGAATTCGCGGGCAGCTCACTCATCCGCCCCGCCTGACCGCGTGCCGGTTCTCACACCTGCTCGGCGCCCCGCCCCGCCCATGTGGTTGTACAGTACAACTTGGTTAGAGTTGTATATGCCAACCCCGTGGAGGTCCTGCCCATGCCCGCCGACAACAGAGCGGCGCTGCGCCACGTCCTGACCCATCTGCTCACCCCGCTCCTGATGTGCGTGGGCATGGGTCTGGCCTATCTCGGCGCCTTCGCCGCTCCCGAGCCGCACCACCTGCCGGTGGCCGTCGTCGGTCCGGGCCCCGAGGCGAAGGTCTTCGCGCAGACCGTGCAGGACAAGGCGGGCGACGCCCTCGACGTGACGACGCTCGACTCCCGCGACGCGGCGGTGCACGAGCTGCGGACGCGGCACATCGACGGCGCGTACGTGCTCGGCGACAAGGCGCCGGAACTCGTCGTGGCCTCGGCGGGCTCCGACACCACGGTCTCCGTCGTCCAGAAGGTCTTCACACCGATCGCCACGCGGCAAGGTGTTCCGCTCAAGGTGACGGACGTGGCGCCGCCCGTCTCCGACGACCCCACGGGTCAGGGCCTGTTCTTCCTGCTCGTCGCCCTGAGCATCGGCTCGTACGCCTCGGTGGCGGTGCTCGGGGGAGCGGGCGGCGCACTGCGGATGCGGACGCGGGCGCTCCTCGTGGTCGGCGTCTCCGCGGTGGTCAGCCTGCTCGGCGCGGCGTTCGCGGGGCCGGTCTTCCATCTCGCGCACACCGGCCTGTGGGGCCTGTGGGGCATGGCCTGGGTCTACTCGGCGGGGATCCTGCTGATCGGCGTCGGCCTGCACACGTTCCTGAAGCGCTGGACGACGCTCGCCGTGATGGTGCTGTTCGTGATGCTCAACTTCACGAGTTCCGGCGGTGTCTTCCGCCCCGAGCTCCAGAACGGGTTCTTCGGGAGCCTGCACGCCTTCTGGAACGGCGCCGGCTTCGTCGAGGGGGCCCGCAGTCTTCTCTACTTCGACCACTACGACCTGGGTCACTACGTGGGGACGCTGGTCGCGTGGCTCGCGGTGGGCGCGGTCGTCCTCGCGGTCGCGGCGGCGGCCGAACGGCGGCAGCGCGGCGCGCTCGCCGTAAAGAAGGCCCCGGCCGAGGACGAGGAAGAGGAGGAGTTGGAGGAGGCGGTCGGCGTCTGACCGCCGCTCCCCCGGACAGCACCGGGCCCCGCGCATCCGACGGCGCGGGGCCCGGTCGCGTACAGGCTCTCAGACGCCGTGCGACACCTTCTTGGCCCGGCCGCGCAGCATGAACGCCTCGACGATCTCCACGACGCCCATGGCCACCAGCCAGCAGCCGCCGACCAGGGTGAGGACGGCGACCGATCGGAACGGCGACACGATGAGCACGATGCCCGCCATCGCGCTGACGATCCCGAGGAAGATCTGCCAGCCGCGCGCGGGCATCGCGGGATCGGACGCGGCGGCGGCGGTCTGGGTGATGCCGCGGAACAGCCAGCCGATACCGATCCACAGGCCGAGCAGCAGGATCGACTGCATCGAGCCCCGGAAGCAGAACAGGCCGAGGAGGATCGAGACGGTGCCGCTGATGAACGCCATCACGCGCAGCCCCGCCGTCACATGGGTGCCGAACGCCGTGACCAGTTGGAAGACGCCGCTGACCACGAGGTAGACGCCGAACAGGACACCGGCTGCCCACAGGGACGCGCCGGGCCACACGAGGACGAGCACCCCGAGGATCAGCGCGGCGACGCCCGCGAGCAGGACCGCCTGCCACGCGACGTCGGCGAGTCTGCCGAGCGGGCCCTCGGGGCCGCGCGGCGGCCCGTCGTGCTCGGTGCTCCGGTGCCGGCTCTGCGGTTCGTGCGGTGCTTGGGTCATGTCCGACTGTTCGCGCCGGCGTCCGCCGCACGCCACCGGGATAGGGCCGAACGGGTGACGCCCCGCGGTGGAGGCGCAGAGGGCTCCTCGTGCCGCGGCTTCGGCGCGGGACGACGCGACCGGGAGCAGGGGGAGCAGCACAATGGACGTATGACCGCCCTTCCGGCGCCCGGTTCCTTCCCGGTCCGCCGCGTCTACGATCCGGCCCTTCCGTCCGACGGCGCCCGCCTGCTGGTCGACCGGCTGTGGCCGCGCGGCCTCTCCAAGGAGCGGGCCGCGGTCGACGAGTGGCTCAAGGACATCGCGCCGTCCAGGGAGCTGCGCTCCTGGTACCACGAGGACCGCGACAGGCGGTACGAGGCGTTCGCCGAGCGCTACGGCGCGGAGTTGGCCGAGCCGGTCCGCGCCGAGCTGGTCGCGCACGTACGCGCACTTGCCCGGCGGGGCTCCGTCACCCTGGTGACCGCGGTGAAGGACATCGAGCACAGCCACGTACCCGTGCTCGTACGCCATCTCGAACGCAAGCCCGGCGAGCCCGGGGAGCCCGGGGAGCCCGGGGAGGGGTCCGCCGGACGGATCTGAGGCGGCTCAGGCGGCCAGGCACATCGTGCCGCGCCCCCGGGAGCCGCCCGCGCTCGCGCCGAGCGCGGTGACCGCGGTGACGGAGACCGGCCCGCGGACCTGGGCGGCGCGCGCCAACTCGCCCTGCGCGAGCGCCAGTACGTCGACGAGCCCGAGGCCGAGTGCGCCCGCCGCCGCGGCGAGCATCTCCGAGGAGGCCTCCTTGCGACCCCGCTCCACCTCGGACAGGTAGGGCATGGAGATCCCCGCCACATCGGCCACGTCCTGCAAAGTCCTGCCCTGCGCCCGCCGCCGACGGCGCAGCACGGCTCCGACGACATGCCGCCACAGCGGCTCCTGAGCGGTGGCGGGACGGGGCCTGCGGGGTTCGGGGTAGCTGCTCATCGGCCCAGATTACGGCGGGCCGTTCGCACGGGGACCGGGCTTCGCCCAGGGCGATATCGCTCAGGACACCCGCGAGGCGCGGCGGTCCAGGACGTCGAGGACGCGCCTGCCCCAGCGCAGGTACTCCTGCTCCAACGCGATGCCGCCGAGCAGCGTGAGATACGGGCCGACACGCTCCGCCTCCGCCAGGAACTCGTCCTCGCCGAGGCCGCCAAGCAGATGGTGCCGCACCCGTTCGTAGCGGGCGAGCTTGCCCTGGGCCCAGGACATGCGCTCCTCGACGTGCGCGCGCACCGCGTCGAGGTCACCGGCGTCGGCGGCCTGCACCTTCACCATCAGTTCGTCGCGCATCGCCATCGGTTTCGGCTGCCTGGCCGTGAACGCGGCGAGATCGGCGCGGCCCGCCTCGGACAGCCCGAACATCCGCTTGTTCGGCCTGCGTTCCTGCGGCACGACCCGCGCGTCGATCAGTCCCTCGCCCGCCAGCCGGTCCAGCTCGCGGTAGAGCTGCTGCGGCGTCGCGGCCCAGAAGTTCGACACGGAGACGTCGAAGATCTTCGCCAGGTCGTATCCGGACGCCTCACCCTCCAACAGGGCGGCCAGGACCGCGTACTTGAGAGACATATGGACACCTTACAACGAGGCGATTATTCTCACCCACACCTATTCAAATAGTTGTCTATGAGAGGGAGGCGGGGTCCATGCATCCCTTCCGCGCGGCGGTGGAGAAGGGCGACCTGGCGGCCGTCGAGGCCATGCTGGCCGAGAACGTGCTCTTCACCAGCCCGGTCGTGTTCAAGCCGTACTCGGGCAAGGCGATCACCGCGGCGATCCTGCGCGGCGTCACGCGGGTCTTCGAGGACTTCCGCTACGTACGTGAGATCGGCGACGCCGACGGGCGGGACCACGCGCTGGTCTTCGAGGCGCGGGTCGGCGACCGGAAGATCACCGGCTGCGACTTCCTGCATGTCGACGAGGACGGCCTGATCGACGACTTCATGGTGATGGTCAGGCCCCTGTCGGCGGCGCAGGCGCTGGCCGCTGCGATGGGCGAGGAGTTCGACCGGATAGGCCGGGAGGCGGCCGGCGCGTGAGAGAGCGGGGCGCGCGGCCGTGGCGCCCCTCTTCAGCGCAGGTCGTCGTCCCCGGCCTGGTCGACCAGTTCGAAGACGACCTCCCCGCAGCCGGGGTCGGCGTGGGCGCCTCGCGCGGGGCGCACCGTGGCGCCCACCCACACCATGTGCGGGGCCGTCCCCACGATCCGGCAGGGCACCACGAAATCCTCGGGGAACCGGACCAGCGCCTCGTTGCGTGCCACTCCGGTGCCGCGGTGGACGACGCGGGACTGCATCACGACGCCGGGCCCCGCGCTGTGCTCCGTCTCCAGATCGCTCGACGCGCAGACCGGGCACAGCAGCCGCCGGAACGACGCGGTGCCGCACCAGCGACACCGCTGATGGGCGAAGCCCGCACCGGTCTCCGTGGTCGGCGTCATGACGCCGACGCCGCTCCTGAACGTCCCGGTCGTCGCTGACATCACTCGGTCTCCCCGCGCTCGTCCGCCGCGCGCCGGGCTGCGGCCACGGCGCTCTCGCAGCGTATGACACTCAGTGCCGCGCGTAAAGACACCGAGTACCCCTCCAGGGCGGTTCAACCGTCCCTGAGGGCCGCCTCCACCTGCTGGATGACGCGCCACATCGGGGCCCCCTTGGCCGCGACCATGACGACCACCTCCTCGTCGGCGTCCGCCGGAGCGGGGGCCGCCGGGGCCGAGCCCCACACCTGCCGCACGAGATCGAGGGCGCGGTCCACGGCCACCTCGGCATCGCCCTCGCCGCCCGAACGCAGCCAGGTGCGCAGCGCGTTGTTGTGCGCCGCGACCACGGACGCCGCCACGACCTCGGCCCGCAGCGCGCCGTCCGGCCTCTCCTGCCAGCGTCGGCGCAGATACCCGGCGAGCGTGCGCTCGTAGCGCCGCACCACGGACAGCTCGTAGGTGCGCAGACCCGGCACCTCGCGGGTCAACCGGTAGCGCTGCACGGAGAACTCGGGGTTCGCGGCGTACATCCGCAGGACCAGCCGCGCGCCGCCGCACACCACCTCGACGGCGTCCCGGTCGTCCCCGGCCGCGTCCAAGAACGCCGTCATGTCGGCCAGACAGCTCTCGTGGTCCGGGAAGACGGCGTCCTCCTTGGACGGGAAGTAGCGGAAGAACGAGCGCCGTCCGACCCCGGCCCGCGCCACGATGTCGTCCACGGTCGTCCGCTCGAAGCCGCGCTCCAGGAACAGCGCGAACGCCGCCTCGGCCAGCACCTCCCGCATGGGTGCCTTCTTCTGTGCCCCGGTGACCTCGCGCGCCTCGCTCATGCCGGGAACGTAACACCGCGCACGGCGGTTTGGCACTACGTACCTTTACACAGGGAACTGAGTGCCATACGTTGGCGTCGTAGACGTGCGAGGACGCTCTGAGCGAGGAGAGCCGGCGTGAGCTTGAGGATCGTTGTCACTGTGAAGTACGTGCCCGACGCCACCGGCGACCGGCACTTCGCTGATGACCTGACTGTCGACCGTGATGACGTGGACGGTCTGCTGTCGGAGCTGGACGAGTATGCGGTGGAGCAGGCGCTGCAGATCTCGGAGAACTCCGATGACGATGTGGAGGTCACCGTGTTGACGGTGGGTCCCGAGGACGCGAAGGACGCGCTGCGCAAGGCGTTGTCGATGGGTGCGGACAAGGCGATCCATGTCGAGGACGACGATCTGCACGGCACGGATGCGATCGGGACGTCGCTGGTGCTGGCCAAGGCGATCGAGAAGGCCGGTTTTGATCTGGTGGTCTCGGGGATGGCGTCGACGGACGGCACGATGGGGATCGTGCCGGCGCTGGTGGCCGAGCGTCTGGGGGTGCCGCAGGTGACGTTGTTGTCGCAGGTCGCGGTCGAGGGCGGGACGGTGACCGGGCGCCGGGACGGTGACAGTGCCTCGGAGCAGTTGGAGGCGGCGCTGCCGGCGGTGGTGTCGGTGACCGACCAGTCCGGTGAGGCGCGCTACCCCTCGTTCAAGGGGATCATGGCGGCGAAGAAGAAGCCGGTGGAGTCCTGGGACCTGTCGGATCTGGGTATCGAGGCCGGGCAGGTGGGTCTGGAGGGTGCCTGGAGCGCGGTGGAGTCGGCGGCCGAGCGTCCGGCGCGCACGGCGGGCACGATCGTGAAGGACGAGGGTGAGGGCGGCAGGCAGCTCGCCGAGTTCCTCGCGGGCCAGAAGTTCATCTAGGCCCGAACGGCGGCCTTGTGCGGCCGCTCGCTCAGGTCCCCCCTTCTCATCCTTCTTTGACTTGCAGGAGATTGAAGTCCCATGGCTGAAGTTCTGGTCTACGTCGATCACGTGGACGGTGCGGTCCGCAAGCCCACGCTGGAGCTGCTGACGCTGGCCCGCCGGATCGGTGAGCCGGTCGCCGTCGCGCTGGGTGCCGGTGCCGGTGACACGGCGGGTGTGCTGGGCGAGCACGGTGCGGTCCGGGTGCTCACGCACGAGGCGGCCGAGTACGCCGACTATCTGGTGGTGCCGAAGGTGGAGGCGCTGCAGGCGGCGGTCGCGGCGGTGTCGCCGGCCGCGGTCCTGGTGCCGTCGTCGGCGGAGGGCAAGGAGATCGCGGCGCGTCTGGCGCTGCGGATCGCCTCCGGCATCATCACCGACGCCGTCGATGTGGAGGCCGGTGAGCTGGGTCCGGTGGCCACGCAGTCGGTGTTCGCCGCTTCCTACACCACCAGGTCGCGGGTCTCCTCCGGGGTGCCGGTCATCACCGTCAAGCCGAACAGTGCGCCGGTCCAGGCGGCTCCGGCCGCGGGTGCGGTCGAGGCGCTTGAGGTGTCGTTCTCCGAGGCGGCGACGGGTACGAAGGTGACCGGGCGGACCCCGCGGGAGTCCAGCGGGCGCCCGGAGCTGACCGAGGCCGCGATCGTGGTCTCCGGTGGCCGGGGCGTGAACGGTGCGGAGAACTTCTCCGTGATCGAGGCGCTGGCCGACTCGCTGGGCGCGGCCGTGGGTGCCTCCCGGGCGGCGGTGGACGCGGGCTGGTATCCGCACTCCAACCAGGTCGGCCAGACCGGCAAGGCCGTCTCGCCGCAGCTCTACATCGCCAACGGTATCTCCGGGGCGATCCAGCACCGGGCCGGTATGCAGACCTCGAAGACCATCGTCGCGGTCAACAAGGACGCCGAAGCCCCCATCTTCGACCTCGTCGACTACGGCGTCGTCGGCGACCTCTTCGACGTCCTCCCCCAGCTCACCGAGGAGATCAAGACCCGCAAGGGCTGACCACCTCCGCTGCTTCGCACGGGCACCTCGCTACAGGTGCCCGTGCATCCGGTGCGCCTCGACCAGCTTCATCCGGGACGACTCGAGGCGGTGCGCCATCACCTCGGCCACGCCGTGCAGCAGGGTCATGCCGAGGGCCGGCTCCAGATCGCAGAGGCCGCGCACCGCGCCCGCGTCGAACTCGTAGGCCCGCACCGGGCTGAACGCCTCGGCGCCGAAGTCCCACTCGTAGGGCGGGAACAGCCAGGACCAGCCGAGCAGGTCGCCCGGTTCGAGCGGTTCGATGGGAAGCGTGGTGCGGTCGGAGACCCGCACGTCGAGCGTGACGATGCCGGTGCGGATGATCCAGAACCGGTCGGCCCGCTCCCCCTCGTCGAAGATGCGGGTGTCCTGGGGGAAGGAGACTTCCTCCGCCAGGGCCATCAGCCGCTCGCGATAGGCACGCGGGAGCCGGTTCAGCAGTCGTGTCCGAGCCGTCATGGCGCAACACCTCCACCGTCGTGTCGTTCCAGCGTACGTACGCCACGACCGGGGCCGGGATGGCGGACCATCGCCCGAAAAGAGTAGTTCCTCCGCCCTGTCCGGCGCATCTGGACCACATGGCGTAAGCGGAGCGCGAGTGCGTGCTCACGCACCTACGTTTCCGGCATGGCGACATTCTTCGGCTTTCGCGCCGGCATCTCCAGGGTGTGCGTGGTGTCAGGACTGTGTGCGGCGTTCGCCGCGGGTGCCGTCGCAGGCCCCGCCGGGGCCGCGGCCCCCTCCCCCGCACCGCCCGCCGCACCCTCCCTGTCCGCGCTGTCTTGGGAGGTCATGGACGCGCGGTCCGGGCAGGTGCTGGCGGCGAAGGCACCGCACCGCCGACTGCCGCCCGCCAGCACACTGAAGACGCTGTTCGCGGTGACGCTGCTGCCGAAGCTGCGCCAGGACACCGCCCACAAGGCCACCCACGCCGACCTCGCCCAGGTCGCCGCGGGCAGCAGCCTTGTCGGGGTCGACGAGGGCAGCGTCTACACGGTCGCCGATCTGTGGCGCGGGGTCTTCCTGAGCTCCGGCAACGACGCGGTGCACACGCTCGCGCGGATGAACGGCGGGCTGTCGCGCACCCTCTCCCAGATGCAGGCCACGGCGCGTGAGATCGGCGCCCGTGACACCCAGGTGCGGTCGCCGGACGGCTTCGACACCCCCGGCCAGTACTCCTCCGCGCACGATCTGGCGCTCATCGCCCGTGAGGGCTTCAAGAACCCGGACTTCCGGCGCTACATGGGCACCAAGTGGGCCCGCTTCCCGGCTTCCGGCGGCCCGAAGGCGTTCGGGATCCAGAACACCAACCGGCTGCTGGTGGGCTCGCACGGCGTGCGGCCCTACTCGGGGCTCATCGGTGTCAAGAACGGCTACACGTCCCAGGCCGGAAGCACCCTCGTGACCGCCGCCACCCGCGGGGACCGCACGGTCCTCGTCACCGTCATGAACCCCCGACAGGGCTCCTTCAACGCGGTCTACGAGGAAGCGCGCACCCTGCTCGACTGGGGTTTCGTCGCCATGCCGAAGCACCCGGCGCACAACGCGGGTCCCCAACACGCGCCCGCGGCGCACAAGTTGGCAGCCGCCGCCGTCGCGCCGCCCGCGCCTGCGCCGCCCTCGGACTCCGGACCGGGGCTGACCCGGCACCTCGGTGCCGCGGCCGCGCTCCTCGTCCTGTCCAGTGCGCCCCTTCTTCTGCGTGGGCGGCTGCGCCGACGCCGCAGCGGCGGCTGACGGGCCGGGCCGTCAGCCATGCCCCCGGCGTCCGCAGCGGGAAGCCGCCGCCCGCCCTGGGCGCTGCTCGCCGTGCTCCTGCTGGCCGGTGTGCTGCTCGTGCACCATGGCGCGTCCCGCGCCGACGGTCCGCCGCAGCCCGATCCGGGTGCGGCGCGGCTCGGCACCACGACGCCGCCCGCCGACCCGCTGCCCGCCGCCGTTCCCGTGCGGGTCCGCATCCCGGAGATCGGGGTGGACGCGCCACTGGTCCGTGTCGGCCGTGACCGCGGAGGCTGGCTGGAGGCGCCGCCGCCCGAGGACGACAACGTGGCGGGCTGGTTCACCGGCGCGGTCAGCCCCGGCGAATCGGGCACGGCCGTCATCGACGGCCATGTCGACAACGCGGAAGGGCCCGCCGTTTTCTACGGCCTCGGCTCCCTGAGGAAGGGTCAGCACATCGAGGTCGACCGCGCCGACGGCAGGACAGCCGTCTTCGAGATCCACGGCATCGACGTCGTCGACAAGACCCGCTTCCCGGGCCGTCGCGTCTACGGCAGTACGGGACTGCCCGAGCTGCGCGTCATCACCTGCGGCGGCAGCTACAGCGCACGGGGCGGCTACAGCGGCAACGTCGTCCTGTACGGGCTGCTCACAGCAGTGCGCCCACCCGCGTGACGAGTCGTCGGGGTGGGGCACCACCGGATCAGACGCGGCCTCCGGTCAGCCGCGTCAGCGGTCCCTGGCTGCCGCGTTCCGCGCGGCGCCCGGCCGCGTAGGAGGCCGCGGTCAGAGCGGTCGCCCCGACCGTGGCGCCCGCCGCGACCAGCTTGCGGTTCTTCAGGACGGTCCAGGCGGTGGTGGCCACGGAGGCCACCTGCCCCGCCGCCGCCGTGACGCCCTCGCGGGCGGTGTTCAGGGCGGCGCCCGTCGTCTGCGCGGCGCGACCCGCGGCCTCGCCCGCGCCGGTCGCGGCCTTGGCGGCCCCGGAGCCCGCCGACTCGGCGGCCTTCCCGGCCGCTTCCCCGGCGTCCTTCGCCTTGGCGGCCGTGCCGGTCGCCGCTCCGGTCGCCGTCTTCTGCGCGGTCTTCGTCCTGTTCTCGTTGTCTCGTTGAGTTGCCATGGTCTGCGATTAGCCGTATTCGGCGCGCACAAACAGGCGAACTCTCAAGGACGGGCGAGGAGTTCCAAGGTGTCGATGACCCGGTTGGAGAAGCCCCACTCGTTGTCGTACCAGGCGACCACCTTGATGTGGCGGCCGTCGACCCGGGTGAGCTCCGAGTCGAAGATCGCCGAGGCCGGGTTGCCGGTGATGTCGGCGGAGACGAGCGCGTCCTCGGAGTACTCCAGGACGCCGGCGAGCGGCCCCTGCGCCGCGGTGCGGTAGGCGGCCAGGACCTCGTCGCGGGTCACGTCGCGGGCGACGGTCGTGTTGAGTTCGACGATCGAACCGACCGGCACCGGCACCCGGATCGAGTCGCCGGACAGCTTCCCGTCGAGGTTCGGCAGGACGTGGCCGATCGCCTTGGCGGCGCCCGTCGTCGTCGGCACGATGTTGACGGCGGCGGCGCGGGCGCGGCGGGCGTCGCGGTGCGGGCCGTCCTGGAGGTTCTGCTCCTGCGTGTAGGCGTGCACCGTCGTCATGAACCCGTGCTCGATCCCGGCGAGTTCGTCGAGGACGGCGGCCAGCGGGGCGAGCGCGTTGGTCGTGCAGGACGCGTTCGAGACGATGGTGTGCAGGGCCGGGTCGTACGCGTCGGTGTTGACGCCGTAGGCGAGCGTGACGTCGGCGCCGTCCGACGGCGCGGAGACCAGCACCTTCTTCGCGCCCGCGTCGAGATGCGCGCGGGCGGCCTTGGCGGAGGTGAAGCGGCCGGTCGACTCCAGGACGATGTCGACGCCCAGGTCGGCCCAGGGCAGGTGGGCCGGTTCGCGCTCGGCGAGCACGGTGATGCGGTGGCCGTCGACGACGAGGGCGTCGCCGTCGGCGCTCACCGGGCGGCCGAGGCGCCCGGCCGTCGAGTCGAAGGCGAGCAGCCGGGCGAGGGCGGCGGGCTCCGTGAGGTCGTTGACGGCGACGACCTCCAGGTCGGTCTCCCGCTCCAGCAGCGCGCGCAGGACGTTGCGGCCGATGCGGCCGAAACCGTTGATGGCGATGCGAGTCATGAATGAGGTCCCTTCTCTCTTCACTCTCTTCGCCGTAAGCCTCGCGCGCGGCGGGCGCCGGTGACAGCGGCATGATCGCCATGGTCCGCAAGGATCCCGCCACCCGGGCCTCTCGCGCTCGTGCGGGCCTATTCGCCCCGGGCGAACGTGCGCCGGTACTCGCTGGGAGTGGTGCCGAGGATGCGCTGGAAGTGCAGCCGCAGATTGGCGCCGGTGCCGAGCCCGACGTCCGCGGCGATCTGTTCGACACCGAGCTGGGAACGCTCCAGGAGTTCGCGGGCCACGTCGATCCGGGCCCGCATCACCCACTGCATCGGGGTGTAGCCGGTGTCGTCGGCGAAGCGCCGCGAGAAGGTGCGCGCGGACACCGCCGCGTGCTCGGCGAGCGCTTCCAGGGTGAGGGGTTCGCCGAGGTGGCGCAGCGCCCATTCGCGGGTGGCCGCGAACCGCTCGCCGAGCGGTTCGGGCACGCTGCGCGGCACGTACTGGGCCTGGCCGCCGCTGCGGTAGGGGGCGGCGACCAGGCGTCGGGCGGCGTGGTTGGAGGCGGCGACGCCGAGGTCGCCGCGCAGGATGTGCAGGCACAGGTCGATGCCGGAGGCGGCGCCGGCCGACGTCAGCACGGAGCCCTCGTCGACGAAGAGCACGTTCTCGTCGAGGCGTACCCGCGGGTGCCGGGCGGCGAGCGCCTTCGTGTAGTGCCAGTGGGTGGTGGCCCGCTTGCCGTCGAGCAGCCCGGTCGCGGCGAGCGTGAAGGCGCCCGTCGAGATGGCGGCGAGCCGCGCGCCCCGCTCGTGGGCGGCGGACAGCGCGTCGACGACGGCGGGCGGCGGGTCCTCACGGTCCGGGAAGCGGTAGCCGGGGACGAAGACGATGTCGGCCCACGCGAGCGCCTCCAGGCCGTGGGCGACGACGTACGAGAGACCGTCACCGCCGGTCACCGGGCCGGGCGCCGCGCCGCACACACGTACCTCGTAGGGCATGCTCGCGCGGGTCGTGAACACCTGGGCCGGGATGCCGACGTCAAGGGGCTTGGCACCCTCGCTGACGAGGACGGCGACGCGATGCAGGCGGGAGGCGGGCACGGGGACGAGGGTACGCGCGGCGCGTGGCCCCCGGCCCGGCGGGCGATCTCACGTCACGTCTCGTCCATGCGCCGCCTGTCGCGCTCGTCCCACGCGCGCGTGTCGCGGGGTTCGGTGTAGGGCTCGGCCTCGGGCGGATGGCCGCCCGCGACGGCCCGCTGGCGTGCGGTCTCCGCGTCGAACTCCAGGCCGAGCAGGACGGCCAGGTTGCTGACCCACAGCCACACGAGGAAGACGATCACTCCGGCCATCGTCCCGTACGTCTTGTTGTACGAGGCGAAGTTGGCGACGTAGAAGGCGAACCCGGCGGAGGCGATCAGCCAGACCACGAGGGCGAGCACACTGCCCGGCGTGATCCACCTGAAGCCCTTGACCTTGGCGTTCGGTGTGGCCCAGTAGAGGATCGCGATCATGATCGTGACCAGGACGACGAGGACCGGCCACTTGACGATCGACCACACCGTGAGCGCGCTGTCGCCGACGCCCAGCAGGTCACCGGCCTGTCGGGCGATACCGCCGGTGAACACCACGATCAGGGCGCTCATCGTCGCGAGCACCATCAGGACCACGGTCACGCCGACGCGGACCGGCAGGACCTTCCAGATGGGGCGGCCCTCGGGCATGTCGTAGACGGCGTTGGCGGAGCGGATGAACGCGGCCACGTAGCCGGAGGCCGACCACACCGCCAGGACGAGGCTGATGATCGCGACCAGCGAGCCGGTGCCGGCGTTGCCCTGCAACTGCTCCACGGCCCGCGTGATGATGTCCCGCGCCGAGCCGGGTGCGAGGCTCTTGAGGTTGGACAGCACCTTGTCGGTGGTGGACTTGCCCGTGACGCCCAGCAGGGAGACCAGCACGAGGAGGGCGGGGAACAGGGACAGCACCCCGTAGTACGTCAGGGCTGCCGCGCGGTCGGTGAGTTCGTCGTCCTGGAACTCCCGCAGGCTGCCTTTGAGCACTGCTCCCCATGACCGTTTCGGCAGGTCGCTGGGGGTGTCAGGGGCTCGCTCCTCGACTTGCTCAGCCGGGCCGAACCGGTCGTCGCCGCTCTGCCCCTCAGGCGCGCCGTGTTCGTCCCCGAGATCCGTTCGCTTGCTCATGGGCTGCGAGTATCCACTCTGCCCGCTCCCACGCCTGCGAACGACGCGGCCCGCCGCGACCGGCACCGGCCCCCGCGGGCGTGGAGGCGCAGGGTTCCCACTGCGAGTGCCCGCGGGGGCCGATGCAGCAGTCAGTACCCACCGATCCGTCCGATACGCCCGTTCAGGACGAGGCGGCCACTCCCCCGCCCGCGGTGATGAGGAGCCAGCCGGTCAGCGCCTCCCAGCGGCGCCGGATCGCGGGCCGGGCGAGCAGGGCGCGCAGCCGGGCCGCCACGGCCACCAGAACGCACCAGTAGGCGAGCCCGATGACGATGTCCAGGGCGCCGAGGAAGAGGATCTGACGGGTCGCCGAACCGTCGCCGTCGACGAACTGCGGCAGGACGCTGAGGAAGAACAGCGCGGCTTTCGGGTTGAGGACGTTGGTGAGGAGCCCCTCGGCGAAGCCCGAGCGCCACCGGGGGCCGAGCGCGCGGGCCCCGCCCGTTTCCGGGGCGCCCTTCGCGGTCTCGGCGGCGGCCCCCGCGGTGCCCGGGACCCGTCGTGCCGCCAGCACGGCCCGCACGCCGAGGTGGACGAGGTAGGCCGCTCCCAGCAGCTTGATGGTCTGGAAGACCAGGGCGGAGCGCGCCGCGATCACGGAGAGGCCCACCACCGCCGCGGCCATGTGCACACAGAGCCCGCTCTGCGCGCCCAGTGCCGCCGCCCGCCCTTTGGCGGCGTTGTCGGCCGCGCACCGGACGACCACGAGGAAGTCAGGTCCGGGGACGAGGTAGGCCACCATGACCACGGCGAGAAAGCCCCACAGATCGGCCGTCATCCGGCCCCTCCTTCCGCGCCCGTCCGGCGGCGCCTTCAGCGTGGCAGCAAGGGCCCCAGCGGCCCGAGGTCGATGTTGAGGTCCTCGGGCGCGAGGTCGTAGCGGTCACGCAGTTCCGCCATCCGGTCCTCGAGCAGCATCAGGGTGAGACCGATGCGGTCCTCCTGCTCCTCCGTCAGGTCGCCCGTGTCGAAGCGGCGCAGGGCTTGCCGCTCCATGAGCTGGCGCAGCAGTTCGACGATGGTCAGGACCAGTTTCATCAGGTCCCGCTCGACCGTGTCGGGCTCGATCTGAATGCGGCCACGCCCCTTCTCGACCCTCTCCACGGGCGCGCCCGGGGCCGCCGCCGGGGGGCCGGGGGCGGTCTTCGCGCTGCCGCCGTCGGGGACCTGTCCGCCGCAGGTCGGGCAGGTGCCGCGGCCGGTGTGCTCGGTGTCCGGGGCGTGGCGCGGTGCGTCGTCGTGCGGGCTCACAGCAGATCCTCGAACGGGGACGGGACGTTCTCGTTCACCGAGCTGATCAGGGCGTTCAGATCGATACGGACCAGGTCCACGTCCGCGATGCGCAGCGTGACGTCTCCCGCGAGGACCACGCCCCCGGCGAGCAGCCGGTCCAGGAGGTCCACGAGGGCGACCTCGCGCCGCTCGATGACGGTCATGCCGTGTCACCTCCCGAAGGACCGGAGGGCGCCGCCTCGTCCGCGCGTTCCTCGGGCGGGGCGGAGAAGGAGTACGCCGCCCAGGGCCCGGTCAGCTCGACGCGCAGGCCGGGCTGTCCGTCCTTGGTGGCGTCGACGATGTCCACGAACGCCTCCGACGCGGAACGCGGCACCAGGTAGGCGCCGTTGAGCACGTTGCGCCCCGAACTCTTGGCCAGTTCCGGGTTCTGCGGCGGGTGGACGCGGTTCTCCACGCTGTGCTCGGCGAGCTGGTCGTGCAGGCGCTGGGCGAACGTCTCCGCGTGCCGCCAGACCTGGTCGCGGCCCTCACGTTCGGCGCGGCGACGGCGCAGGTAGTCACGGCCCGAGCCGCTGCCGAGCGACTGCGCGGAGACCCGCTCCCGGCGCGCGGTCCCGGAGCCGGTGCTCGCTTCGGCGGCCGTTGCCGGCTGGTCCTCGACGAAGACCTTCACACCCCATTCGATCCGGTCCTCGATGCGCGCCAGGGAGGTGCGCAGGCGCTCCTCCTGCTCCTCCAGCATGGCGCACACGCCGCTGTCGTCCCGGAACACGGTCGCGAGGCGCAGCGGCAGCGGACTGGTGAGCGAGGTGAGCGCCGCGATGACGTTCTGGTGGGCGCGGGCCGTATCGGCGAGCCAGTCGAGGTTCTCCAGGTTGCGGCGCAGGGCGCTCTCCGAGAACTGGTCGGCCGGCACGTGGCTGACGACGGCCGTCAGACCGGCGTGCCGGATCTCGCGCGGCGTGGCCCCGCCGACGCCCGTCAGCTCCGGTGGCAGCGGGGCGTCGAGGGCGCCGCAGACCGCGTAGACGTACCGCAGATCAGTCATGGTGCGGTTCCTCCTTGCGCGCCGTCTCCAGCGCCTCGGACGTGCCGCCACCCTCCAGCGCTGCCAGCCGCTCCCTCAACTCGGCGTTCTCCCGGGCGAGTTCCTTGCGCCGGGCGCCGGAGGAGAGGGCCGGGTCGTCCTCCCACCAGTCGATGCCCATCTCCTTCGCCTTGTCGATCGAGGCGACGATCAGACGCAGTTTGATGGTGAGCAGTTCGATGTCGAGCAGGTTGATGCGGATGTCACCCGCGATCACGATGCCCTTGTCGAGCACCCGCTCCAGGATGTCGGCGAGGTTGGCCCCCGAACTCCCCCCGCCCAGGGGGGAGTCGGGAAAGCTGCTTGCGGTACTCATCAGTGGCTCCGGGCGGAGACGCGCTCACGCCGGTCGGACTCGTCGACCTCGTCGGCCTCGTCCGGCTCGTCGATCTCATCGGTCTCATCGGTCTCGTCGGCCGGGGCGTCCTCGTCGGCGTACTCCTCCTCCGGCTCCTCGTCGGCGTACCCCTCCTCGTCGGTGTACTCGCCGTCGTCCGCCTCGGCCTCGTCCTCGTCGTCCTCGTAGACGGGCTCGTCCTCGTCCACGTACTCCGCCTCGTCGTCGGCGTCGTCGTCCGCGTCGAGGTTCTCGGGCTCGGCGGCCTCTTCATCGGGCCGGTCCTCGTCCTCCTGCCCCTCCTCCTGGGCGCGCTCCTCCTCCTCGGCCACCGCGTCCTCGTGGCTGCGGACCACCTCACCGTCGCGGATCTCACCCCGCCAGCCGTCGCTCGCCTCGCCCTTGAAGGAGATGAAGCGAGCGAAGTGCTTCAGGTCGAGGCGGGCGCGCCGGCCCTGGGCCCGCCAGATGTTGCCGGTCTTCTCGAAGAGGCCCTTGGGGTAGTACTCGATGAGCAGCAGGACCCGGGTGAGGTTCTCGCCCAGCTCGTGGAAGGTGACGACACCCTTGGTGGTGCCCTTGGCCCCTTCGGAGCTCCAACTGATGCGCTGGTCGGGCACCTGCTCCGTGGTGTGCGCCTTCCAACTGCGGGTGGACCAGAAGACCTTCATCTGCCAGTCGGAGGTGACGTCGTCCGCACGGTTGGCGTTCTTCACGCCCCGCGCGAAGGTGGAGAACTCCTGGTACTGGGTCCACTGGTCGTAGGCGGTCCGCAGATCCACGCCCACGTCGATGCTCTCCATGATGACGGTCGGCTTCTGGCCGCCGCCGGACTTGGACTTGCCCTTGCCGCCCTTGCCCTTGTTGAACAGGCCCTTCACCCCGTCGACCACGTTGTCCTTGAGGTGGCCCGCGCCGCTCTCGACGGCCGAGCGCACGGGGCCCTTGCCCTCGGCGAGCTTGCGGCCGCCGTCCAGGGCGAGCTTGGTGAAGCCGGGGCTGTTCCCCTCGGCTATGTCGTTGAGCCGGGTCGTGGCCTGCCCCAGCTTGCGGCCGACGCCGGTCAGCAACTGGGTCGCCTGGGCGGCGAGGTAGTCCTGCGCCTCGGCCTTCAGCCGGTCGGCCGCCTCGCTCTGCGCGAGGCCCTTGAGCGGGTTCGCCTTGGTCTCAGCCATGGTCCTGCGCCCCCTTCGCTGCGCTGCGCGGGGCCCGCCGGGCGGTCCCCGCGGCCTTCTTGGCGCCGCCCGATGACGCCTTCTTGGCGGCTGTCCCCCGGCCACGCGTACCCTGCTCCGCCTTGCGCCGGCCCGACGGGGCGGACTTCTTGGCGGGGGCGCGCTTACGGGGTGCCCGGCGCTCCTCGTCCGCGCCGGACTCATCGTCGCGCTCGTCACCGTCGTCGCGCTCGTCACCGTCGTCGGGCTCGTCGGAGGCGTGGGGCTCGTCGGTCTCCTCTGCCTCCTCGGGGTCATCGGCGTCGTCGGCCGGGGCCCCGCCCTCCAGGCGGTCCCGCACTCCGGCCGTGCTGCTGTGCAGCCTGCTGGCCAGGCCCTCCATCTGCCGTTCGAGGATCGCTCCGGTGGCCGCCTTGCCGACGCCGCGGAAATCGTCGCGCAACTGCCCGCCGAGCTCCTTGAACTGTGGATCACTGTCCAACCGGGTGCGGACCATGTCCATGACGGCCTTGGGGCTGAGCTGCATCTTCTTACCGGCGATCATCGTGCCGACGGCGAAGGCCAGCTTCATCTTCTTGGTACGTCCGAGAACGTACCCGGCTCCTACCGCGAGGCCGACTGCTGTTCGGTTCATGGTGTGTCCGTTCCTGCACGTATCGCTTCACGCGCCTAGTGGTGACCCGGCCTCACGCGCCGGTCGTCACGCGCCTGTCTGTCTGTTGCGGCTGGCCTCCAGGCGGTCGAGGAGTTCGTCCTCCATCCGGTCGAAGGTCTCCTCGTCGATGGCGCCCTCCTCCAACTGCTTCTCGAGGGCGGCAAGTTGCGCCTGGATGGCCGAGGGGTCGTAGAACTGGCTCTCCGCTTCCGCGACCACCTGGTCGAGGACCCACATGGAGCCCCTGACGGGCGCCAGCGGCAGCAGGAGCACCTCACTCAGGAGCCCCATGAGAGCCTCATCCCCTGGCGGAGGCCGTGGGAGTCGCCTCCACGAAGCTGTAGGGCGGCAGGGGGCCGTTGACCCGGAACACGAGGTGCGGGGCCGACGTGCGGATCTCCTCGATCGCGCCGAGCAGCCGCTCGGAGGAGGTGCGGTCCACCAGGAAGGAGAGGTTGGTGATCCAGCCGGTGCTCTCGGGGCCCTCGCTGACGGCGTCCGCCGTCGGCTCCAGCGCCGCACGCACGGTCTGGGCGTCCTGCGCCTCACGGGCCTGGACGGCCTTGGCGACGGCCTCGCCCAGTTGCAGCTTCTCCTCGTGGCTTCCGCCGCCGGCGGCCCGGTTGCGGTCCGCCATCGCCCGTACGTCGGAGTTCTCCGCCATGACGGTACGCAGCACGGCCTCTTCCTCGTGCTGGACCTTGACGTTGTACTCCACGCGGTCGCACAGTGCGGCCAGGCGCTCCTTGTAGTGCGAGACCCGCTCCTCCAGGGCCGCCGCGACCGCCGCGTCGTCCTCGGCGACGCTGCCGAAGCGCATGGGCAGGACGGTGCCGCCGCCACCGGCCTCGGAGAGGACGTTCTGGTGGGCGAGCAGGTCGCGCCGCTTGGGCCGCAGGTTCTCGGGGGCGTCGCTGACGAGTGCGGCCAGGCCGCCGCCCTTGACGATCCGGACGGTCAGCGCGGGGCTTCCGATGCCCTCCATGCCGTCGGGCAGGCTCGGGTGGTCGGCATCGGCGATGCCGTAGACGTACGTGCTCACTCCTGCTCCTCCTTACGGCGGCTCGACGTGGTGCGGCGCTGGCGCGGTCGCTCACTCTTGCCCTCGTCCCGGGCCTGCGAGAACGCGTCCGATATGGTCTCCGCCGCGCCGGAGAGCGCGCCCTTGGTCTTGCCCCGCGCGCCGGACTCCACGGTGTCGCCCATGATGTCCGTCAGGCCCGAGGGCTTCTTGCTGCCGGTCTCCAGGTCGAGGCGGTTACATGCCTCCGCGAAGCGCAGGTACGTGTCCACGCTGGCGACCACGACACGAATGTCGATCTTCAGGATCTCGATGCCGACCAGGGAGACACGGACGAACGCGTCGATCACCAGGCCGCGGTCGAGGACGAGTTCCAGGACGTCGTAGAGACCGCTGGTCCCGCCGCCGCCTCCACCGCCCTGCTGGGTCGTTGCGACTGTCATGTGCAGTTCCTCCTTGTCGTTCGCCTTCCGGGGGGCCGTTCGCCGGGTGCGGCCCGCTCGTGGCGGGCGGCCGGCGACGGCCGGTCAGCGGCGTTCGTCGGAGCGCCCGCGCTCGTAGCGCCTGAGCCGCCGGTAGCCGGTGAGAGTCCCCTCGTCGTCCAGGGCGACCTCGTAACTGGCGAGCAGACTCATGGTGTCGGGGACCCTGGACAGCTCCAGGACCTCGACCTCGAGCAGCCACCCGTCCTCGGTGGCACGGAACGAGGACACCGAGTCGACCGATTTGCCGGTCAGCTCCATCAACTGCTCACGTGCCTCGCGCAGCGCCTCGGTCGGACGAAGGCTCTGGCTCCTGGTGCGTCGCGGACTCTCGGCCGCGGCGCGTTTCCTCGTACCGCTCCCCTTCTTGGCGGTTTCCCCGGATGTGCCGTCGGACTCGTTGTCTGAAGAATGAGATGTGTTTGTCATGGCGATCTCCTCCCCGCGTGCCCTTGAATCTCTGGCCAAACCTTCACGGTTCTGTCGATTTTCGGAGTGGGAACCGCGCCCCCCGTCTCGGCGAACGAATGCCCCGCCGTCGCCGTGTTACGACTCGGAGGCTCGTCAAGTGGGCCATCTCCATAGGGCAGTTGACCGGAGCACGGGCGCGAACTTGTTGATCATGGGAGGCCCCGGCCGGGGCATGTGTCGCTCGGAGAGATTCGTAGCGACGCCCAGGAGAGCCAGTGCTGATACGGAAAACCAAGAGCGCCGCCGGCCGGCCCCAGCCCGCGGAGCGACTGTCGGGGCCCCTCGTCGCCCTCGGCCTGATCGGCGCCCTGATCTGCGCCGCCGTCCTGCTCTTCCTGCGCTTCGCCGACTGGGCCGGTGGCCACCCGCTGACCGCGGCGTTCCTCGCCCTGCTCGCCCTGCCCGTGCTCTACGTCCTGTTCCGCGCCATGCCGCGCGCCCGCGAACTGCGCCGCGCCGCCCGCGCCGGGATGGAACAGGCCGACCGGGAACTGGCCGAGGCGGCGCGGACGGCCGCCGTGTCCGCGCCCGGCCCGGTCGCAGGGGACCGGGACACGGTACGGCTCGGCACGGGCCCCGGCACGGTCCGCGACGGTCGTACCGCCGTACTGCCGGAGCCCGCCCCCGACTTCACGGCCCTCGACCCCGACGGGTTCGAGGCGGCCGTCGCCGCGCTGTGCGAGCGGGACGGCTGCACGGAGGTCGAGGTCGTGGGCGGCGCGGGAGACCTCGGCGCCGATGTCCTCGCGACCGCGCCCGACGGCCGACGCGTCGTCCTCCAGTGCAAGCAGTACGGCCCAACGAACAAGGTCGGCTCCCAGGATCTCCAGCGCTTCGGCGGCACCTGCTGGACGGTGCACGGAGCCCAGTTGGCGGCCGTGGTGACCACCAGCGAGTTCACCGCGCCCGCGGAGGAGTACGCCGCGGCGTGCGGCATCCGCTGTGTCGACGGCAACGCGCTCACCGCCTGGGCGGAGGGCAGTGGGCCGGCGCCCTGGGGACCCATGTCGGCGGACAGGCTGTGAGAGCGCCTGTCGTTGCACCCCCGTGCGTCTGAATCCCCGCGCCGCGGACATCCGGAAGGCATGCCGGAACAGCAGAGCGACCTCGAACAGCGCGGAACCGAGCCCACCGACGCCACGGACCTGCCCGACGCACCGGACGAGAACCAGGCAGCCGCCTTCGGCCCCTCCCCCGAGGTGGAGAAGGCCGCTCCCGACACTCCGGCCGGTCTGTCCGGGCACGCCTGGGGCCAGGTGCTGCGGCACAGTCTGCGCGAGTTCCAGAAGGAGGAACTGACCGACAGGGCCGCCGCGTTGACGTACTACGCCGTCCTCTCCCTCTTTCCCGCCCTGCTCGTCCTGGTGGCTCTGCTCGGCGTGATCGGCGAGTCCGCCACACACAAGGTCCTCGACAGCGTGGAGGCCCTGGCCCCCGGCCCCGCGCGGGAAATCCTGATCCGCGCCGTCGAGCAGTTGCAGGGCCGCGCGGGCACCGGCTCGGTCATGGCCGTCGTCGGCATCGTGCTCGCCGTGTGGTCGGCGTCGGGTTACGTCGGAGCGTTCATCCGGACGGCGAACCAGATCTACCACGTGCCGGAAGGACGGCCGCTGTGGAAGATCGTGCCGCTGCGCCTCGGCCTCACCCTGGCCCTGATGGTGCTCACCGCGCTCAGTGCCCTCATCGTCGTCTTCACGGGCGGGGTCGCGCGGCGGGTCGGCTCGGTGTTCGGCGTGGGCGACACCGCGCTCACCGTCTGGTCCGTCGCCAAGTGGCCGCTGCTCGCCGTCCTGTTGGTGCTGATGATCGCCCTGCTGTACTGGGCGGCGCCCAATGTCAAGGGCAGCGGCTGGCTCTGGGTCACACCGGGCGGGGCCCTCGCCCTGCTCGTCTGGCTCGTGGCGTCGGCGGGCTTCACGCTGTACGCGGCCGGGTTCGCGTCGTACAACAAGACGTACGGCACCATGGCGGGCGTCATCGTCTTCCTCGTGTGGCTGTGGCTGAGCAGCCTCGCCCTCCTGCTCGGTCTCGCGTTCGACGCCGAGATCGCCCGTCAGCGCGCGATCAGCGGCGGCCATCCGAGTCAGGAGGAACTGTTCGTCGAGCCCCGGGACACCAGCGCCTGGGACGAGGAGGACGTGCAGCAGGCGCGGCAGACCTCCTGAGCGCCGCCGGACGCGGGGCGCCGTCAAGTCGGCGGGCGCCGGGCCGTGTTCCGGCCCGCTTCACGGGTAGCCGCAACACAAGCCCGGCACTTCGTCGTGGCCCGTGTCGAACGGCACACACCATGGAGGCGTCATGCCCGGCATTCTCAATCGGATCAAGCAGTACAGCCGTACCCCCCAGGGTCGGCGCAACATCGCGACGGCCCGGCGTACCGCGGCCGACCCCCGCAAGCGCGCCCAGGCCCGCCAGTGGCTCGGTCGGCTGCGTCGTCACTGACCAGGAGGGCGTCGATCAGAAGTGGCCTTGCTCACGGGCGTCGGCGGCGGTATCCGGGGCAACCGGGATGAGCCGCGCCGGACGCGCCGGGCGGCGCACCAGCAGCCGATGAGCGAGGAACGTAGATGACAGTCCGCAGCCAGGAACGCAGCATCGTCGGACCGCGGGCGCGCGGAGGCCGGCTTCTCGGCTCCGCCGCCTTCGGGACCTCCGCGGTCTTCGGGGCGGAAGCCGAGCTGGAGGCCGCCTGCTGCTCGGTGTGGTTCGTGTCGCGCAGCGCGGAGCACGAGAGCGCCTGCGCGGCACGGCCCACCCGCACCGCGGCCTGACCGCGTCGGACAGAAATCAGGCATGTCCGCGGCGATCCGGGGCAGTCGATGTCCCGTCGATACCAGCCATCGGACAATAGAACAGGGAGCGTCTCGTGCTGAACCCCGACCCGAAGTTCATCCGGACTCTTCTGAGCCGCTACGCCGACGTGCAGTTGCGCTTCTCGGAACGTCCGACGCAGGAACTGCAGTGGCAGCTCGACGACGTCACCTACACGCTGTGCGCCAGCACCGGTACCCGGACCGTGCGCGATGCCCTGATGGCGGCCGACCGCGTCCTGGAGAACGCCGCGGCGTCCCGTACCGGCGACGAGTCGACGGCGGCCTGACACCTTCTTCGCTCCCCCACCCGGGTCATGCGGGGCCCGGGTGCGCGGGCAGGTCGAGTATGGCTGTGACCGTCTTCCCGCAGGGCCCCACCTCGACCGCCACGTGCGAGCTGAGCCGCTGGACCACCATCCAGCCGAACCCGCCGGGCTCGCTCGGCTCCGAGACGACGCGGTGCGGCACGCGTCCGCTGCGGTCGCTCACCCGCATCCAGAGGGAGTCACCCTGAAGTCCGGCCTCGAACGCCGTCGTCCCCCCTGCGTGGCGGATCGCGTTGGCCGTCAACTCGGTGGCCACGAGCAGCGCGTCGTCGTGCAGACGCCGCGCCTGCGGCAGGGGAAGCCCGCAGCACACTTCCATGAGAACCCAACTGACTTCCGCCCGGGCCTGCGCACAAGTGGTGCGCTCCGGAGCAGGTGTCTCGGGAACACTCATCAAGACGTGATCCTCTCTGTACACGTGCAAACACCGCACTTCATCGTCGCTTTCACCCCGCTTTCCCAGCGCTGCTATCCGCACACCCGCACGGGCGGGCAACTCCCCCAGATGCCGTTCACACTTGTGAAAACCTGCCCGACCTGGCCTTTTGGCAGTGAATCGAGGGTGCGAACGGGAGTCGAAGAACACAGCGATCCCGTTCCCGAGGAGTTCTGGCATATGACAGGGTCGGGGCATGGTCAGTGACAGCGAGAACATCGAACTCACGCGGCGGGACCGGGTGGCGGTCGTCATGTTGCGCCATGACATCGACATCGAGCTCGGGGACGAGGTGGCCGCCGTCCTCGACCGCGCACGGACCGAGCCCGGCACCGTCGTCACCCTGTTGGACCTGTGCGCACTCGATTTCGCCGACAGCACCCTGCTCAACCTGATCCTGCGGGCGAAGGCCGAGCACGACCGGGCGGGGCGCCCCCTCGTCCTCGCCGTCGCCGAGGGCAGCGCCGTCCGGAGGCTGTTCGACATCACCGGCGTCACCGAGGTCCTGGCGCCCGCCGCCGACCGCGACGAGGCGCTGCGCCGCATCGGCCCGCTGCTTGATCGTCCTACGGACGGGTAACAGACCGGCATGTCCACCCCAAGCGCCCCGCCCCCGAGCGGTCACGTGCCACCCGCCGTCGACGTCCCGGCTCTGGCCGAACTCCTCGACGGCGAATACGCCGACATCCGTGCCCTGGTCCGCAGCAATCTGGTCACGCACGCCGCCGTCCTCGACGACGCCGAGCACCTCGGGATCGACGAGTTCCGCGAACGCGTGCGCACGCTCGTCGTCGAGATGGCGGCGACGGGCCAGACCGGGATGGGCTTCCCGAAGGAGTACGGCGGGGGCGGCTCGGTCGGCGCCTCGATCGCCGCCTTCGAGACCCTCGCCTTCGGTGACCTGTCGGTGCTGGTGAAGGTCGGCGTGCAGTTCGGCCTCTTCGGCGGCGCCCTCCTGCAACTGGGCACCGAGCGCCACCACGAGGCCTATCTGCCGGACCTCATCACCGGGAAACTGATGGGCTGCTTCGCGATGACCGAGACCGGACACGGCTCCAACGTCCAAGCGCTCGGCACCGTCGCCACGTACGACGCCGAGAAGCAGGAGTTCGTCATCACCACCAGTGACGACCGGGCGCGCAAGGACTACATCGGCAACGCCGCCCGCCACGCCGAGCTCGCGGTCGTCTTCGCCCAACTGGAGGTGGGCGGCAGGTCAGAGGGTGTGCACGCCTTCGTCGTACCGATCCGGGTCGACGGTCAGGTGGCGCCCGGCGTCCGGATCGAGGACGACGGCCGCAAGATGGGCCTCAACGGCGTGGACAACGGCCGGATCTGGTTCGACGGCGTGCGGGTGCCGCGTGAGGCGCTGCTCAACAGGTTCGCCGACGTCACCCCGGAAGGCGTCTACGAGAGCCCGATCGAGCATCCGGGCCGCCGCTTCTTCACCATGCTGGGCACGCTCGTCCAGGGGCGGGTCAGCGTGGGCGGCGGCGCGATCAACGCCGCCAAGGTCGCGCTCGCCATCGCCGTCACGTACGCGGAGCGCCGCCGCCAGTTCAAGGCGGACTCCGACACCGAGGAGCAGGTCCTCCTCGACTACGGGCTGCACCAGCGCCGCCTGCTGCCGCTCCTCGCGCGCACTTACGCCCTGCACTTCGCCCAGGACGTCGTGCGCACGCAGTTGCACGAGGTCTTCTCCGGCATCAAGGACGACGAGCAGAGCCGGCGGGAGCTGGAGTCACGGGCCGCCGGCACCAAGGCGCTCGGCACCTGGCACGCCACGAAGGTGATCCAGGAGTGCCGTGAGGCGTGCGGCGGCGCCGGTTACCTCGCCGTCAACCGCTTCGCCGCGCTCAAGGCCGACAGCGACATCTTCACCACGTTCGAGGGCGACAACCACGTGCTGCTCCAGCTCGTGGCGAAGGGGCTCCTCACCGGCTACGCCAGTGAGTTCGGCGACATGGACCAGCTCGACATGGTCCGCTACGTCACCGGTCTTGCCGTCGAGACGGTCATCGAGAGGACGTCGGCGCACACCCTCCTCGAACGGGTACGGGACCTGCTGCCCGGCGGCGACCGATGGGACCAGGAGGCGGGGCTGCTCGACCCCGAGTACCACCTCGCCATGCTCCGCTTCCGCGAGGAGCACATGCTCGCGGGCGCGGCCCGACGGCTCAAGCGCGGCATGGACGGGAAGGCCGGCCCCGGCGCGGTCTTCTCCGAGGTGCAGGACCACGTGATCGCCCTGGCCGACGCGCACGTCGAACGGCTGGTCCTCGAGGCGTTCGTGGAGAAGGTGCGGTCATTGCCCGAGGGGGACAACAAGGCGGCGCTGGAGCTGCTGTGCCACCTCTTCGCCCTCTCCACGATCGAGTCGGACCGGGCGTGGTTCATGGAGCACGGCAGGCTCTCCGCGCAGCGGTCCAAGGCGATCACCCGTGAGGTGAACGTCCTCTGCCGTGAGATCCGGCCGATCGCGGCCGACCTCGTAGACGCCTGGGGCATCCCGCCGGAGATGCTGCGCGCACCGGACCTGGTGGGCTGAGAGCGCGGGCACCCGAGCGCCCACCGGGCCCGGTTCTCACCGGTCTTTCTGGTCCAGGTAGTGCGCGCGTCCCTCCTCGTCCAGGCCGACGGAGTCCTCGGGGATGACGCAGAACTCGTTGCCCTCGGGGTCCGCCATCACCAGGAAGCCCCCGTCGTCGTACTCGTGGAGGCGGCGCCCGCCCAGCTCCTCGATGCGGGCCTGTTCGGCGGCGGGGTCGGGCGAGGAGATGTCGAGGTGCAGCCGGTTCTTGCCCGCCTTGGGCTCCGTTGTGCGCTGGATCCCCATGCCCAGGCCGTCCTCGCGGCGCAGCCACACGTAGGGTCCGGTCCGGCCCACGACGGGCCGCTCGAGCACCGCCGACCAGAAAGCGGCGAGCCGCTCGGGGTCGGCGGCGTCCAGGATGAGGCAGTCGAGCCGCATACGTGTCACGTCCCGCGGTCAGCTCGCGCCGGGCAGGGACACAGCGAGGACGCCGTCCGGCTCGATCCGCGTCTCGAAGCAGGGCTGCGGCGCGGTCGCGGGCCCGCGCTCCACGGACCCGTCGGAGAGGCGGAACACGCTCCCGTGCCAGGGGCAGGTCACGCATCCGTCGGCGACCTCCCCTTCCGACAGCGGGCCCGAGAGGTGGCTGCACCGGTCGGCGATGACGTCGACCGTGTCGCCCTCGCCGCGCACCAGCAGGATCGGCACCTCGCCGAGCATCCGGCGCACCGGCTTGCCGGGGGTCAGTTCGGCGACCGGGCCGAGCCGGTGCCAGCCGGGCTCGACGAGGTGCGCCACGGGTTCCGCCTTGTTGGCCCCTGCGGCCTGCCGGTAGGCCAGGTGGCCGCCGATGAAGCCGCCGACCCCGGCGCAGGCCAGGCCGCCGAGTCCGAGCGCCCGGCCGAGCACGGGACGGCGTCCCCGCGCGACGAACGACGCACCGTAGAGCGACACGGCGGCGATGTTGGCGGTGGCGTGCACCAGGCCGGTACGCATCTGCTGCTGGTGCTGCTCGGCCCAGTCGGCCCAGCCGGCGAGCGCGGCGGGGAGCGCCGCCGCGGTGCCGAGGCCGACGAGGAGGCGGGCGGGCCTGCGCGCGCCCGGCACGAAGTCGAGGACGGCGGAGGAGATCCAGGCCCCCATCGGCACCTGCACCGCGACCGGGTGCAGCGGGTGGCCGAGCTGGCGGCCGTGGAGGACGTCGCGCAGGGAGCCGAGCGGCAGGGCGCGGACGGCCTTCTGCACGGGCGTCGCGACACGGTCGAGTGCTTCGGTGTTCTCCACGCGGTCGAGCGCGTCGAGGCAGGAACGCAGCAGGCGGGGCACGAAGGCGCCGGCACGGGCGGTCGGAGTGGTCATGGCTGGCGATTCTCCTGGTGCGGGCGGAACGAACGGGTCAGCGGAGCGCCGGGGCGGACATGTCGCCCGCAACGGCCCACAGGTGCGCGGAAGGGGACGCGACCGGTCGTCGGTCGCGTCCCCGTGCGAAGGAGCGAGGCAGTTGAGCCGCGCGCGGCGTCACGCCGACTTCGCGGCCTCCTTCTCGGTGGTGGCATCGGCGGTGGTGAGCGTGCCGCCCGCGGTCTCCAGGTGGGCGCGGACGAACCACTGGAACTGCTCCAGGTCCCGCAACTGCCCGATCAGCAGGTCCTCGGTGGCCGGGTCGATCTCCCCCACCGTCTTGATCGCGGCGCGCAGGTCCTCGACGAGCCCGGTGTACACGATGTCGAGGGCGCCCAGGTGGGAGATGGCGTCGGCACGGCCCACGCTGTAGTCCTCCCACGTGCGCGCGGCGACCAGCGAGCCGGGCGTGCCCTGGGCGACTCCGCCGAGGGCGGCCAGGCGCTCGGCGACGTCGTCCGCCATGTCGCGTACCTGCTCCACCTGCGGGTCGATCATCTCGTGCACCGCGATGAAGTGCGGGCCCACCACGTTCCAGTGGACGTGCTTCAGCGTCAGGTGGAGGTCGTTGAGGCTGTGCAGCCGCTGCTGCAACACCTCGATGACGGTGGCAGCGTCCTCCACCGAGATGCCGGGGACGGTGTAGCGGGGAGTGGTGGCCTTGGCCTTGGAAGTCAACGTACAGCCTCCTGTCTCGTACCGGTTTGCGTGGTTTCGTTACCCCGTTTCTGCAGCTCTACCCCACCGCCCCCGGTCTCTCACGGACCGGGGGCGGGGAGGAGCCAGCCGGACCGGCGGGTGCGGTCAGTCGGTCGTCAGCAGACCGGCGCGCAGCTTGCCCAGCACACGGGTGATCAGCCGGGAGACGTGCATCTGGGAGTAGCCCAGCTCGTCGGCGATCTGCTGCTGGGTGCGCTCCTCGACGAAGCGCAGGTGGATGATCCTGCGCTCACGCTCGTCGAGACCGGCGATCAGCGGGGCGAGCGAGTGGAAGTCCTCGACGAGTTCGAAGCGACCCTCGTCGAAGCCGATGAAGTCGGCGAGGATCGTCTCGGCCTCGTCGTCCTTGCCGCTGACCGCGGCGTCGAGGGAGACGCTGTTGTAGCCGTTGGACGCCATCTGGGCCTGGGCGACCTCGGCGGGTTCGAGCTGCATCAGCTCGGCGAGTTCCGCCGTGGAGGGGGAGCGGCCGAGGCGCGTCCGCAGCTCCTCGGTGGCCCTGGACAGTTCGAGGCGGGCCTCTTGGAGGCGGCGCGGCACGTGCACGGCCCAGGAGGTGTCACGGAAGAAGCGCTTGATCTCGCCCGTGATGTAGGGGACGGCGAACGAGGTGAACTCGACCTCACGCGTCAGCTCGAACCGGTCGATCGCCTTGATCAGGCCGATCGTGCCGACCTGGACGATGTCCTCCATCTCCTGGGTCCCGCGGTGCCTGAACCTCGACGCCGCGTACCGCACGAGCGACAAGTTCATCTCGATCAGGCAGTTGCGCACGTACTGGTACTCGTGCGTGCCCTCCTCCAGCTCGGCGAGCCGGTCGAAGAACCGCCTGCCGACCTCACGCGCGTCCTTGGGCGCGAGCGAGGCCGGGTCCGCATAGGCGCGATCGATCAGGTCCTGTTCCCTCTGTCGGGCCGGTACCTGGGTCTGGTCCTGCGCCGTCACGGTGGTCATGTGTCCGCCCCTTCTCATTCTTTGTCTCGCCCGCCGCTCTCACGCCGTCGGCAGTGCCGTGGTTCTCAGTGATGACCGTGCGCGCCGGCCGAGGCACCGCCGAAAAGCCGTGCGACAGCGCGGAAGGGGAGCGTGACGACGGTGGCGACCGCGCCGCCGATCGCGCGCAGTACGTCAGCTATGGCCTTGAACATGGCGGGTCCTCTCTTTCAGTGGGGAAGCCCGGACGCGAACGACGCAGCCGTTCGTGGCCGGGCGGCCACTGCACTGGGTGTCCTGCACATGCCTCTTCAAACCCGTTCGGCCCAGCTCACCGCGGAGAACGCCGCCCTCGCCGACGGCCCCGGGCACGGCGGTGCGGCGATCGGCGGCCGGACTTATGGTGACTCCAGGGCCGTACGAGAGCGCTCGGACGGGGCCCGGCGACCACCGGATTGTTCGTGCGACCGGAGGGTACTCAGCGAGAACGGCGGCTCCTTCGGGAAGGGTCCGACCGCCCCCGCGCCTCTCCGGTGCGGGGCCCCACGCGGTGAGCGGCCCTCCGCCGGACCGCACGTTCCCCTTCCCCTCCGACAGCCCGCGAACACGCGAATCCGTGATGACGCGAAGACGCGAAGACGCGAAGACGCAAAGACAGGGAGTGACCTCCATGCCGGCAACGTTGCCCCCGCACCCGTCCGGGTCCCTGCACGGACTCTCCGCCGTGGTCACCGGCGGCTCGCGCGGTCTCGGCCTGCTCATCGCCGACGAACTGCTGCGCCGCGGTTGCTCCGTGACGCTCGCCGCCCGGGACGCGGACGAGCTGAAGCGGGCCGCCGGGCTGCTCCACGACCGGCACGCGGCGGCGGCCGTGCGCACCGCCGTGACCGACGTACGCGACCGGGAGAGCGTCGCCGACCTGTTCCGGCAGACGGCCGAGGCCTGCGGGGGCGTGGACGTGGTCGTCGCCAACGCGGGGATCATCCAGGTGGCGCCTGCCGAGACGGTCGGCACGGCCGGTTTCGACGACGCGATGAGCACCATCTTCGAGGGCGCGCTGCACACGAGCCTCGAAGCACTCCCCCACCTGCGGGAGAGCCGGGCGGGTGGACGGCTCGCCGTGATCGGCTCGGTGGGCGGGCTGCTCGCGGTGCCGCATCTGCTGCCGTACTCCTGCGCCAAGGCGGCCGTCGGCGCGCTGGCCGAGGGGCTGCACGTGGAGGCGGCGCGCGACGGTGTCTCCGTGACCGCCGTACATCCCGGGCTCATGCGGACCGGCTCGCACCTGCACGCCGTGTTCGGCGGTGACCGGCGCCGCGAGTTCGCCTGGTTCTCCGCTCTCGCCGGCACCCCGCTGGTCTCGATGGACGCCCAGCGCGCGGCCGAACGCATCGTCACCGCCGTGCAGCGCCGCCGGGTCCGCCTCGTCCTCACCCCCGCCGCCCGGGTCGCCGACAAGGCCCACGGCCTCGCCCCGGTGCTGACCGCGCGGCTGAGCCACGCCGTGAACACCCTGCTGCCCTCGGCGGCGGGTGAGCCCGAACTGCGTCCCGGGATCGACGTCGAACCGGCCGCCCCGCGCACGTTCGGGGAGCGGCTGCGCTCGCTGGGCAGCGCCCTGAACGACCGGTCGTCCCGCGCCTACAACCAACGTCACCGCACCGCGCAGGAGACAACGTCGTAGGACCTGTCTCAAACTCCCGTCCGCCCCGCGCCGTAACCAACCCACGCGACACCTTGATCGGAGACGAGCCACGATGACGCATGACATGACGAACGACCGCGAACAGCGGCACGACGAGTCCCGTCCGCCGCGGACCGCGACGGAGGAGGTCCTGCACGAGTTCGAGGAGGCCGAGACGGATCCGCGGCACCGTGAGAGGAAGGACCGGCAGCGCGGGGAGGGCGCCGACGCGACCTCGCCCAACCCCGCCGCCCAGGAGGACGTCCAGGGCGAATGACCCGCTGGGCGACGCGGTTCAGCCCTGTGGTCCCCGCGCGCTCCCGTGTTCCACGACGCAGCCGTGCATGAAATGTGCGTGGCGGGACACTCGGGGAGCGAGTTGCTTTGACAAAAGGAGCCTCTCGGAATGATCACTCCCCACCCGCAGATGCTGCGCGCGCTGCTCTCCCGCTACGCCAAGGCGCGCCTCCAGCTCGTCGAGGACGACACAGTCGCGAATCGTCGCCTCCTTGAGGACGTCGCCTACACACTGTGCGTCACCACTGCCACCCGCGAGATCAAAGACGCTCTCGCAGCGGCAGAACGGCTCCTGGCCGTCGATCCGTCGACCCCGGAGACGCGGCCCATGGCAGGTCAGGAACAGGCCGACCAGACGCTGGTCGCCTGAGCCGGGACAACGATCGCCCGTCCCGATTCCCCCTGTCCCGACCACCTTCAGCGGCGCGGCCCTTGGCCGCGCCGCTGAAGGTGTTGCGCGGAACCCTCCCGGGACCGCTGTCGGCATCGTCCGACACGGACCGGACGAAGCGGCGACCACCTCGCCGCACCGGCTCCTGACCGGAGCCCCGCGCGTCGAAGCGCTCCCCTCGCACCGTCCCTGACCCGACCGCTCGGTGTCCCCTCCCGAAGCGGTCCCTTCGTGCTGCCTTCGTGTCGCTCTCCCAAGATGCGACGCGCCGCACAGTGACAAGCCTGGTCTGCATGGCGGACCAACGCAGAGCACCTGCCGGTGGCTCCCCGGTGGCGACACGGAGAAGACCCGCGGTCAGGAAGGGTCCCGGGTACGCGGCCCGGGCGGCCTGCCAGAGCCCGGAAGGACTGAGCGGCCACCGCACCGAAGGCGTCTCGGCCGTACGACGCTGACGACGGCGGCTGGTGACCCTGGTGCTGACCGTGGTCGAGCGTGGCCGAGCTGGTGCGACAGTTGATGGAGCGGCAGGCCGTCCGGCGGGTCGAGCAGGGAGATCTGCGCGACGAGCAGGTCGAGGAGATCGGGACGACCCTGATGCTGCTCGACGACGGATGCGGGAACTCTGCGACCGGCACGGAGTGCGCCCCGAAGACCTCAATCTGGATCTCGGCCCGCTCGGCTCCCTCCTCCCCCGCGACCGAGAGCCCGGGACCTCAGGGGCTTTGTGCCGGGCGCGCGTCACTCGAATGGCAGGTCGCGAGCAGGGAGCGCAGAGTGGTGAGGGGGTCTCACGGGCGGGCACCCCCGTCCGTGCCAGCGACTCACTGTGAGGCGGCCATGTCCGACATCGGAATCGGAACCGGCAGCACGACGACAGGCGGCGCCCGGAAGACCGGCGGCACGCGCGGCACCACGACCATCGCCGACAGCGTCGTGGCCACCATCGCCGGGGTGGCGATCCGCGAGACGGACGGCGTACGTTCCGTGGGCAAAGGCGCGTCCAAGGCGTTGGGCGCGGTCACGAGCCGGATGCCCGGGCCCTCGTCACCCGGACGCTCGGTCAAGGCGCAGGTGGACGGCGATCAGGTCTCCGTCGACGTCGATGTCGAGGTCGAGTACGGCGTCCTGATCCACGAACTCGCCGAGGAGATCCGCGCCAACGTCATTCAGGCGGTCGAGACGATGACCGGGCTCGACGTGACCGAGATCAACATCAATGTCTTCGACATCCACGTCCCGGACGACGACGCGGACGAGGACGGCTGAAGCGGCTCCCGCTCCATCCGGTCGGCGGCAGGCCGTTCATGCGGCCTGCCGCTGGGCGGGTTCCCGGTTGGCGTGGTCGCGGACCCGGGCACAGCTTCGGCTGATGAGGCGCGAGACGTGCATCTGCGAGATGCCGACCTTCTCCGCGATCCCGGCCTGGGTCATGTCCTCGAAGTAGCGCAGGTAGAGGATGGTGCGTTCCCGTTCGGGCAGCGCCCTGAGCCCTTCCTTGGCGGCCTCGCGGTCGGTGATGACGTCGTAGCCGGTCTCGGTGTGGCCGAGGGTGTCGACGAGGCTGACGCCGTCGTCGTCGGCGGTGCCGGACTCGGCGTCCAGCGAGAGCGAGCGGTAGCTCTCCAGCGCCTCCATGCCGTCGCGTACCTCGTCCACGGTGAGCCCGGCCTGTGCGGCGATCTCCTCCAGGCTCGCCTCCCCGGCGTGGCCCGGCCGGTTCATGACGTCGCGGCGTGCGGCGCGGACCTTGTTGCGCAGGTCCTGCACCCGGCGCGGGACCCGGACGTCCCAGGTGTGGTCGCGGAAGTGGCGGCGCAGTTCGCCGGTGATCGTGGGGACCGCGTAGGACTCGAAGGCCCCGCGGCTCGGCTCGTAGCGGTCGACGGCCTTGACCAGGCCCATGGCGGCGACCTGCTTGAGGTCCTCCAGGTTCTCGCCCCGGTTGCGGAACTTCGTGGCGAGACGGTGGGCCATGGGCAGCCACGCCTCCACCAACTCCTGGCACAGCAGGTCGCGTTCGGGTCCCTCGGGAGCGGCGGCGAGACGGTGGAACGCCTCTGCGGTCTCGGGCGCGTCATCGTGCAGTCGGCGAACGGCCATCAGGATGTCTCCTCCTATCGCTGCTTCCGTGAGTCATCGTGAGAGGCAGCGGGGCCCGCATCCCGGGCACGGTGCTCCCCACGAATGCGCCTGTGGTCCCAAGCACTGACACCCGCCTGCCCTCGGCCTCCGGCGACAAACAGGGGGTCACCGCGCTTGGCGCCGTCCGCGGCGGCCCTGCGATCATGGGGGTATGGACATCCTCCGCAGGAACAACGTCACGGTCACCGGCAACCCACGAGGCCGGACGGTGGTGCTGGCCCACGGCTTCGGCTGTGACCAGAACATGTGGCGGCTGACCGTGCCCGCGCTGGAGCGGGAGCACCGCGTGGTCCTCTTCGACTATGTCGGCTCGGGCCGCTCGGACCTGTCCGCGTTCTCGGCGGAGCGCTACGGCTCCCTCGACGGTTACGCGCGGGACGTGGTGGAGGTGTGCGAAGCGCTCGATCTGCGCGACGCCGTGTTCGTGGGCCACTCGGTCAGCGCGATGATCGGCGTGCTGGCCGCCCGGCAGGTGCCCGAGCGCGTCGGGGCGCTGGTGATGGTCGCTCCGTCGCCGCGGTACATCGACGACGAGGAGTACCGGGGCGGGTTCAGCGAGAGCGACATCGAGGAGCTATTGGAGTCGCTGGAGGCGAACTACCTGGGCTGGTCGGCGGCGATGGCCCCGGTCATCATGGGCAACCCCGAGCGGCCCGAACTCGGTGACGAGCTCAAGAACAGTTTCTGCGCGACCGACCCGGAGATGGCGCGCGTCTTCGCCCGGACCACCTTCCTCTCGGACGCCCGCGACGCGCTCCGGGACGTACGGGTGCCGACGCTCATCCTGGAATGCACCCAGGACGCCATCGCTCCCCGGGAGGTCGGCGCCTACGTCCACCGGGCGATACCCGGCTCGACGCTGGTCACGCTGGAGGCGACCGGGCACTGCCCGCACCTGTCGGAGCCCGCGGCCACCAATGCGGCGATCATCGAGTTCCTGGCAGGTCAGCGGTGATGTGCCGGAACGGGTCGGGGGCCGGGGAGGCCGACGGCCGAACGGCATCCGACGCGACGTTCGCGGCGCTCCTGGAGGACAGCCACGAGGATCTGTACGACAACGCGCCGTGCGGCTACCTGTCCACGCTGATGGACGGCACGATCGTCAAGCTCAACGACACCCTGCTGGACTGGCTGGGGCTCGAACGGCAGGCGGTGGTGGGCCGGTTGCGCTTCACGGACCTCCTGCCCGTGGGCGGCCGGCTGTACCACGAGACGCACTTCGCGCCGCTGCTGCGGATGCGGGGCGAGATCAGCGGGGTGGCCCTCGAACTGAAGCGGGCCGACGGCGGCCGTCTGCCGGTGCTGGTCTCCGGTGTGGTCAAGTACGGCGGCACCGGAACGCCGCTCCTGACCCGCATCACCGTCTTCGACGCCACCGACCGGCGTGCGTACGAGGAGGAGCTGCTGCGCAGTCGCAGGGCGGCCGAGGAGTCCGCGCGGCAGGCCCGCGAGGACCGGGCCCGGCTGCAACAGGCGCTGGCGGTCCTTCAGCAGTCGCTGCTGCCGGCGTCGCTGCCGCGGATCCCCGGGATGGAGGCGGCCGCGTACTACCACACCGCCTCCCCCGACCGGCTCGGCGGCGACTTCTACGACGTCTTCCCGCTGGCGGACCGGCGCTTCGCCTTCTTCCTCGGTGACGTCTGCGGCAAGGGTCCCGAGGCGGCCTCGGTCACCTCCCTGACCCGGTACGCCCTGCGCGCCGCCGCTCTGCACGACCCCGACCCCGTGGCGGCTCTGACCACGCTCAACCAGGTCCTCCACGAGCGTTACTCGGGGGTCGACCCGCGCTTTTGCACCGCTGTCTTCGGTGTCCTCGATCCCGGCCCGGAGGCCGGGCACGTCACCGTCCGGCTCGCTTCCGGCGGACACCCGCCGGCTCTCGTCCTGCGGTCCGGCGGGCCGCCCGAGTTCCTGCACACCCCAGGCGGCCTGCTCGTCGGCGCCCTGCCGATCGCTCACTTCACCGCGGCGACCACCGTCCTCGCCCCGGGTGACACCCTGCTGCTCTACACCGACGGCGTCACCGAGGCCCGGACCGGTTCCGACCGCTCCGAGCTCTTCGGGGAGGAGGCGCTGCGCGACTTCGTCGCCGAGCACGCCGGTCCCGCCGAAGCACTGATCGCCGCGCTCAGCGGCCTGCTGAGCGGACTCGGCGACGGCCTCGACGACGACACCGCCTTGCTCGCGCTGGGTGTGCCCGCCTCCACCGCGACCCCGCCCGCGACGACGGAGAGTACGCCATGAGCCCGCTGCGGATCACCACCGAGGAGCACGCGGCCGGGCCCGTGCTGCGGATCGTCGGCGATCTCGACCACGACACCTCGCCCACACTGCGCGAACTGCTGCCGACGATCGCCCTGCGGCCGGGGCAACTCCTCGTCCTGGACCTGGCCGGGATGCCGTTCTGCGACTCCAGCGGCGTCAGCGCCCTGATCGCCGCCCACAACCACGCCGGCGCAGCCGGTGCCGGTATGGCGCTGGTCGCCGTCCCCGCCAACACCCTGCGCATCCTGCGCATCGTCGGCCTCGACCAGGTCTTCGCCCTCCACCCGGACGTCGCCGCGGCGACGCGGGCCGGCTGACGCGCGGTCCCCTACGACAGAGGGGTGGGCCCGGCCGTCCCAGGCCGGGCCCACCCCTTGGCACGCACGCCACCGCCCGTGGCGCGGTGCCGCTCAGGTGTCCGTGCGCGCTTGCCGCGCGGAGTCCTCAGACGGCGCGCCTCACCATCGGTACCAGCGGCCCTTGCGGCTGCCGTGTGCGGCGGGCCGGATCACGAAGCCGAGCAGCCACACCACGAGCACGATGATCGCGATCCACCACAGGGCCTTCAGCGCGAAACCCGCGCCGAAGAGGATCAGAGCCAGAAGAAGAACCAGAAGCAGGGGAACCATCGTTATCAACCTCCTGGCCCTCGTGTGCTCTTGGCGCCACCCGACAAACACACAATGGGTGCGTTACTTTCACGGGTTGCGGGGCATGCGGCCGCGCCGCGCCGTCAGCGCCCCAGCCGCCGCCGCGCGTCGAACCGGAGCAGTACCCGTACGACCCGCCACACGGCGGCCCCGCAGGCCGGCACGGCGCCCACGGTCAGGAGCACCTCCCGCGCGGATCGGGAGGCGTCGAGGACCAGGACGGGCACCAGGAACGCGGCGAACACGAGGGCGCCCAGCGCGGCGCCCGTGACCAGGGCGAACATGATCTCCACCGTCATGGCGTCCTTCTCCGCGCGCGATTCCCGCCCGCTGTCCATGGCGCCAGTCGTATCAAACGGGGAAGTAGCGCGTGAACGGATCGGGTGCGACGGCGAACAACCCGTCGAAGGGGCTGTCGAGTTGGTAGATGAGCAGCACGGTGAAGGTGATGAGGGCGGACAGGCCCATCACCATCACGACATGGGTGAAGCTGCGTTGCACACCGAACATGAACATGAAGGCGATGGTGAGGAGGCCACCGACGATCAGGCCGAACCAGATCGCCGGTGACAATCGCTGCGTGGCGTCGGACTCCCGGCCCCTGCGCGCCTCGTCCAGGGTGCTCAACTGGGCCAACGTCTCCTGTCCTGTCGCCTGCTGGGCCGGGGTGGCGTCCGCCGGGACCTGACTCGTCGCGCGCACCTCGCTCAGCAGGTGCCAGCCCGCGGGGCCCAGCGCGGCGCCCTCGGCCATGGCGGGCCACTCCGTGTGGACGACGTGCCGCGTGTACGTCTCGATCCGGTCCCGCATCCGGTCGCCCTGCTCGGCGGGCAGTCCGGCCGCGAGCAGATGGATCTGGTGCGCGGCGCTGGCCTCGGTGGCCGCGTGTTCCTCGGCGCCGGAGTGGGTGTCCCAGACCGTCACCAGGGCGAGGCCCAGGACGAGGGCGTACAGGACGCCGACCATCATGGAGATGTACTCGGCGACGTCCTCGCGCGGCTCGTCGTCCGGTCCGAGGGGCCAGAAGCGGTGTTTGACCAGGACGACCGCCGCGGCGAGCAGGGCGACGCCCAGGACGATGGCGAGGCTTTCGATCATCTGCGGGTCCTGTTCCGTGGGGGCGGGTCAGAGTCGGCGGGAGCCGAACACGGCGGCGGCGACGGCCGCGGGCAGCAGGACGAGGAACAGCGCGGTCAGCACGCCCAGGTCGGTGGGGCGGTGGTCCTCCCGGACGAAGCGCCTGAGCAGCGAGGGTCTCGACGCGGCCCGCTTCTGCGGATGCGCGGTCGGGGACTCGGCCGCCGACGGCACCGCGGCTGTCGGCACCGTGGGCGGCGGGACCGACGCCGGGGTCTTCGCGGCCCCTTTCCGGGTGCCGGGTACGGCAGGGTCGGCGCCCACACCGGGGACCGCTCCCCCGGGCCTGGACGAGCCCGGTGGTACGGCTCCGGGCGGCAGCGGGCCCGTGGTCGCGGCGCCGGGCGGTACGAGGCCCGGGGCCGCGACGCCCGGGGGTGGGGGCGTCAGGAGCAGCAGCGCGGCGACGGGTGGTGCGGGGCGCGGGTGCCGGGCGGGCGGTGGCGCGGGGTGCGGCTGCTTGCCGGGGGCCGCGGGCGCGGGGTGCTTCGGTGGCGGCGCGGGGGTGGCGTGTGCCGGGGCGCGGAGCGTGAAGCGTGCCGAGGCGTGCGCCGTGAGCCGCGGGGCCGGGGCCCGACCGCCGCGGGGGTCGAGGGTGCGGAGCAGGTCGCTGCCGTCGGCCCGCCCGCTGCTGAGGTAGGTGCCGGGGGTGCGCCGGACCACGGCCGTGCACACGGCGCGGGCGCCTGCGGCGAGGTGGGCGACGACAGGGCGCCCGCCCGGGCAGATGATCCGCTCGCGGGGCAGGGCCTGGTCGGTGAGCCGGACGCCGTGGAGCGGCCGGTTGCCGTGGTTGGCCAGGACGTAGTGGAGCCGTGCCCGGTCCTGGCCGGTGACGCGGGCCGTCTCGGTGAGGGTGAGGGTGGCGCCGACGCCGGTGTATCCGGAGCGGGCCGTGGCCCGGACGATCGCGCGCAGCCGTGCCTGTCCGGTGGCCTGCACGTCGCCGATCCAGGGGCCGGGGCGTGCGGGCCCGGTCGCCGTGCAGCGCGCCGAGCGCAGTCCTGCCAGCAGCGGCACCCGGCCGGGGCCGCCCGGGCAGCGGATCACGGCGCCCGGCATGCCGGGGTCCCGCACCCGCACCTCGTGCAGGTCGGCGCCGCCGCGGTTGACGAGGCGGTACGACTTGACGACGGGGGCGCCGGTCCTGATCCCGGGGCGCAGGGCGCCCAGGCCGGGCCGGGTGTTCACGGTGACGTCGAGGGTCAGCCCGCGGGTCCCGGCGCCGTCGGCGGCGGACGGTCCCGCGGCCGACCAGCAGCCCGCGGCGAGGAGGAGAGCCACCAGCAGCCACCGCGCCGACCGGTCCCCCCGCACATCCGCTCCTGCGATGATCACACCGGCAAGCTGCGCACAGTCACGCGCGGGGCGGCGCCCCGACACGCGCGCACGCGGGGTGATTCACCCGAGCGGCGGCCAGGTCCTGCCGAGCGACCCCGCGCCGGTTCTACTGCTGGAGGGGGACACGCCGGGCGCCGCACCTTCGTGGACGGTCCCGCCGACGCGCTCAGGAACGAGGTGGCGGGATGACAGCCCCGACAGCCGACATCGTCGTCGGCGGGCGGACGCCCGTACGACAGGAACCGCAGGCGCAGACCGACGCGGAGTTGCTGGTCGCGGCCTCGGTGCTGCTCGCGGACGCCGCGCTCGCGGCGCGGCGGACCGGCGCGGAACTGACCGCTGCCGCCGCGAGCTGGCGGGTCGGGCTCCAGGCGCTGCGGCGCCCCGGCTGGGCCCTGGGCACCGCGCTGTCGGCGGCCCGCGCGCTGTCGAACCCCGGCGGGCTCGGCCTCGCCGTCAACGGCGGGATGGTCGGTGAGACGGTCCGCTCGCTCGGCGCGGTGACGCGTCGGCGGCCCGCCTGCGTGGCGATGGCCGTGGACGCCTTCGCGCTGCGCATCGAGGCCGCGGCCCGCGAGCACCCGAACCTGGCGGCGCCGCTCGCCAAACGACTCACGGACGCCGTGGTCGCCGGACGCCGACTCGAAGTGCTGCGCGCCACAAGGGAGTTGGTCGATCTTCTCGGCGTCACCCGCACCCTCACCACGATCAGCCCCGTGATCATGGAGCTGCTGGCGCTCGCCGGGCTGCTGGACGAGAACCCGACCAACGACAGTTTCGCCTGGGTCACCCTGGCCGGAGGCGTGCCCGCCACCGACCCGCTCCTCGGTCTGCCCGCCGCGCTCATCCGGCACCTCAACCCGGGCGCGGGGCGCGCCGAGCGGACGGAGGCAGACGCGATGCTGGCCCGCGTCCTGGAGCGCTCGGGCAACGACATCGTCCGCTACATCGACGACATCTCCGCCCTCGGCAACCACGGTCTCGCCCTGCTGCGGAGCGTGGCCTGCGCGGACGGCACCCGGCGCCACGTCGTGCTGCTGCCGGGCACCAGCTTCGGGCGGCTGAGCAACAGCACCCCGCAGGACCTCGTCGGCGCGTTCGACGCGCTGCTGCGCACCGACACGACGTACAGCCGCTCCGTGAAGCAGATGCTGGTGCGGGCGGGGGTGCCGGAGGGCTCGGAGCTGATGATCGTCGGGCACAGCCTCGGCGGCATCACCGCCATGAACCTCGCCTGCGACCTCGACTTCGTGTCCACGTACCGGCTGACGCACGTGATCACGGTCGGCTCCCCCATCGACACCAAGCGCCCCGCCGACCCCACGACGCGGGTGGTCAGCCTCGTCAACCAGCACGACGTCATCCCGGGCCTCGACGGGCGCGGTCCCGCCTCCGCGAACGACATCCCGGCCGACTGGGTCGAGTTCTCCTGGCTGGACGAGACGTACGACTATCCGCTCTCCCACGCCCCGCAGGCGTACGCCGACACCCTGCGCAGCGGCGACGTCCCGCACCGCGCGAGCGTCAACGCGCTCATCACCCGCTACGACGGCGAGATCGTCGGCAACCAGCCCTATCTGCTGCGCGACAAGTGACGCCGCGAGGCCGAGCACACCCCGAGGGAGACCGGCGATGACCGCCAGTGACACCACGACCGCTCCACACCGGCCCGCGACGGCCTGGCCCCTGGAGAACGCGCTGATCAGCGCCGCGCTCGCGGCCCAGCGCGTCTCCTGGATCGACGCCCCCGCACGCAGCCTCGGCCTCAAGCCGTTCACGCGGCAGCACCTGACCCGGCAGGCCCTGGCCGGGCTGCGGCGCCGCACGTCGGGCCGGCCGACCCGGCTGCGCACCGCGTTCGGCACCTATCTGATGCCGTTGACCGCCGACGACGCCACCGGCCTGGTCGGCCGGGCCGAGGAGACCGGTGCGCGCGGCACCGTCACCGCCCTGACCGCCGAGGGCCGCCGTCTGCGCCTGACACCCCACGCCCCGCTGCCCGTCCCCCTCGGCGCGCTGCGCGACGAGGTGCGGGCGGCGGCCGAGGAGACAGCCGCCGCGATCCACGCCGCACGGCACACGGACGGGAGTCTCGCCCGCGCCGACTGGTGCGCCCTCGCCGCGCGCTGCGCCCGCCGGATCGTCCTCGGCGCCGACGCCGCCGCCGACAGTCTCGTCAGCGCCATCCTGGACGTCGCCGCCAGGGCCGAGGACCCCACCGAGTACACGGGGCGCGTGGCCGCGCTGCGGCGCCGCCTGGACCCGTACGTCCATGGCGCGCAGCGGAGCGGAGTTCTCACGGCCGGGCTCGCCGCCGGTGACGCGGACGCGGTGGTCGAGCACGCCCTGGAGACCGTGACGCGCGCCCTCACCGACACGGCGGCGCAGGCCCTCGCCCTGGTGAGCGTGGACCCGCCGCTACCGGCCGACGACCGCATCGAGCGGTCGGTGGGCGAGGCGCTGCGCCGCTATCCGCCGCTGGCCGCCACGGTGCACCAGGTGCTCGCCCCGTTCACCTGGCACGGTCTGGACGTCGAGGCGGGCACCGACCTCCTGTGCGCGACCGCCTGGCTGCGCGACCTGGACGAGGCGCGGGGCCACGGCGCCGGGGGCGCGTCGGCGTCCCTGTGCGCGGCACCCGCTCCCTGCGGCGCGGCCGAACTCGCCGCCCTCGCCGCCACCGAACTCGTCCGCGCCCTCGTCCGGCACGCCGAACCGGTCGTCCTCGCCCCGCACCTCGGCGCCGACGCGCTCCCCGCCGAGCTGCCCGCCGCCTCACTCCGCCTCGCCCTCGCGGACGCCGACCACACGCCGGACCGCACCGCCGCCCGCCCCACGGCCGACGGGAGCGGGCCGCTCGCCGCCGGACAGAGCGCCGCCCGCTACGCCACCCTCGTCGCGGCCGGGGCCCGGAGCCTGGACGAGCACGCCCGCAGGCTCGCCGACTGCGCACGTCAGTCCGGCTGGAACCACGACGCGTTCGGCGAACACTGCCGGATGACGCTGCTGGCCCACGCCCGGCGCTGCGCCCGCGCCGCGGCCGACGCGCGCCGGGCCGCCGACTGGCTGGCCAACTGAGCCCGCGGGCCACGCTCCCGGCCACTCACCAGAACGGTGAGGGCCGGCGGTCGCGGTCCCGGTCGACCATGCCCTGGACGGTGAACCAGACCTCGTCGCAGAGCCGCCGCGCCGCGGCCGAGCGGTCGGCGTAGGAGGCGGCCGGGGCCGGGGCCGGGATCGGCTCGCCGATGCTGACGCGCCACTTCGTCGGCAGCGGCAGCGCCGTCGTCACGGGGAAGTACGGCAGGCGCAACCGGCGGGCCAGCGCCCGGACCTCGCCCAGCTTGGGGTACGCCTCCTCGGCGCCGACGATCGACACGGGCACCACCGGGGCGCCGGTCCGCATCGCGGTGGCGGCGAAGCCCGGGCTGAAGGGCCGCAGCCGGTAGCGCTGCGAGAACGGTTTGCCGACCCCGTCGAGCCCTTCGGGGAAGACGGCGACGAGTTGCCCCGCTTCCAGCCGGTCCCGGCCCAGGGTCGGATCGTCGGTGAAGGCGTGGTGCCGGCGGGCGTAGGCGGCGAGCGGGGGCAGCCGGAAGGCCACCTCGGAGGCGTAGAAGTGGACGGGCCGGCGCAGCTCGCGGTGGAGCAGTTTGTGCAGGACGAACGCGTCGAGTCCCCAGGCGCCCGAGTGGTTGGCGATCAGGAGCGCGGGCCCGCGGCGCGCCAGGTGCTCCAGGCCCGACACCTCGACGCGGAAGTAGTCGTCGGCCAGCCAGCGCAGGACGCCGTCGACCAGTTCCGCACCGGCCTCGTCCCGTGGTCGCTCCATCGCTTCGGTCACAAGATCCCACTTTCTGCTGAAAATGGGGCGGCGCAAGACTAAAGGTGCCATTGAGGTGGTCTCTCTCCCTTGCGCCCGACCGCCGGGCGGCGTTCAGGGAAAGGCCCGCCATGAGTGTCTCTGCGTCCTCCGCGTCCTCCGCGACCGCGGATCTGATCACCGGCCTGCTCGTCGACCGGTTCGAGGTCGACCCGGCCGCCGTGCGGGCCGATGCCCGGATGACCGACCTGCTCGCCGACTCGCTGATGGTCGTCGAGATGGCCATCACGCTCAAGGACGAACTGGGTGTCAGCGCCACCGAGGAAGAACTGCGGGAGTTGACGTTCGCCGAGTTCTCCGCCCGCGTCGACGAGCGCCGCGCCGGATGACGCGGGACGCCGGTGTCGTGGTGACGGGGCTCGGCCTCGTCACCTCGGCCGGGCCCGACACGGAGAGCACCTGGGCCGCGGTCCGTGAGGGCCGCGTCACCGCGCGGCCCGACCCCGAGCTGCGGGACCTGGCCACGTCCCTGAGCTGCCGCGTCGACGACGTGCCCGCGCCGCGTCCGCGGCTGCCCCGAGCCGCGCACCTCGATCCCGCCGCCCGGATGGGTCTGGCCGCCGTCGCCCAGGCCCTGGACACCGCCAAGCTCGATCCCGCCGCGTGGGACCCGGCACGCGTCGCCGTCGTCACCGGGTGCTCCGTCGGCGGGGTGCACACCCAGCGGGCCGCCGCGACGCGGTTCGCCGCCGACGGCCCGGCCAGTGTCTCCCCGTACTTCCTGACGGGCTATCTGCCCAACATGGTGTGCGCGACCGTCGCCCTGCACCTCGGGGCGTGCGGGCCGACGTTGAACGTGGCGACCGCCTGCGCCTCGGGGGCCACCGCGATCGGCACCGCCCGCGACCTGCTCGCCTCCGACCAGTGCGACATCGCCGTGGTCTGCGGCGCCGACGCGAGCGTCACCCCGCTCATCGTGACCGGCTTCGCCCAGCTCCGAGCGCTGTCCGATGTCGCCTCGCGCCCGTTCGACCGGGCCCGCGACGGCTTCGTCATCGCCGAGGGCGCGGGCGCCCTGGTCCTGGAACGGCCCGCGCACGCGGCGGCCCGCTCGGCGCCCCGGCTCGCCCGGATCGCCGGGTACGGGGCGAGCAGCGACGCCCACCATCTCGTGGCCCCGCACCCCGAGGGGCGCCATGCCGAGCGGGCCCTGCGCGCCGCGCTCGCCGAGGCCGGGATCGCCCCCGGCGACGTGGACCATGTGAACGCGCACGGCACGTCCACCCTCCGGGGCGACGCGATGGAGGCGGCGGTCCTCGCCCGGGTCCTCCCCCACCGGCCGCCCGTCACCTCCGCCAAGGGCGCGCTCGGCCACTCCCTCGGCGCGGCCGGCGCGATCGAGGCGGCCCTGACGGTCCTCGCCCTGCGCGCGGACGTCGTCCCGCCCACGGCGGGCCTGACCGACCAGGACCCGGCGCTCGACATCGACGTGGTCGCCGGCCGGGCCCGGCCGGTCTCCTCGGCGTTCGCGGTCAGCAACTCCTTCGGCTTCGGCGGCCACAACGCGGTGGTGGTCGTGGCCCGCGACTGAGCCGACGGGGCGGCTCACCGGATCAGCGGATCACCGCCGAGGCGGGGTCAGGCGGCGGTCGGGGCCGCGGCGGCGACGCCGCGCCGCGTGTCCTCGGCGATGAGGTCGAGGTTGATCGCCGCCGCCGCCATGAGACCGGCGGCGGCCGAGCCGATGACGGTCTCCGTGAGGCTGGTGACGTTGCCCGCCGCGTACACGCCCTCCGTACTCGTCGCTCCCTGCGGGGTCGTCACCACGTGCTCCCCGGCGACCTGCCCGAACAGGCGCAGCTCCGTGGTCTCGACGTCCAGTCCGGCCAGCCCCTCCAGGCGGGCGGTGAAGCGCGGGGCGACCACCAGGTGGCTCACCTCCGGGCACCGGCCGTCGGCCAGGACGACGCCGCGCAGCCGGTCGTCCCGCACGTCGAGGCGTACCGCCTCCCCCTCCACCACGCGCACGTTCCGCGCGGCGAGGCGTGCGCGCGCCGTGTCGTCCAGTGGCGGCCCGACATGGGTGAACAGGGTGATGTCCTCGCTCCACTGGCTCCACAGCAGCGCCTGCTCGACGCCGACCGGGCCGGTCGCCAGGATGCCGATGGCCTGATCACGCACCTCCCAGCCGTGGCAGTAGGGGCAGTGGAGCACGTCCCGCGCCCAGCGCTCGGCGATCCCTGGCACGTCGGGGAGTTCGTCGACCAGGCCGGTGGCCAGGAGCAGGCGGCGTCCGCGCACGACGGTGCCGTTGTCGAGCGAGACCGCGAAGTGCCCGTCCCCGGCACGCTCGGCGGCGACGACGGACGCCTGGACCGTGCGCGTGCCGAAGCGCGCCACCTCCTGCCGCGCGAGAGCGAGGAAGTCGGCGGGCGCGATGCCCTCGTGGCCCAGGTAGTTGTGCATGCTGTGGGCGGGGGCGTTGCGCTGCTGCCCGGCGTCGACGAGCAGTACGGTGCGTCGGGCGCGGCCCAGGGTGAGCGCCGCGTTCAGGCCCGCGGCGCCTCCCCCGACCACGACGACGTCGTAGCCCGGCTCCTGCTGTCCCGCGGCCGCCCGCGGTTCGGTGTCGTACGTGTCCTGCGTGTGTTCCATGGTGTTCCCTTCGCTCGGCGGTGATCTTGCGGGCGGCCGACGGCGAAACCCAAGGCACCTTGCCGACCTGGCAAGATGCGGGTGTGAACCACCATGAACAGGAGGAGGTGCTGCGCTCGGTCGGGGCGCGTCTGCGGACCCTGCGGCAGCAGCGGAACGCGACGCTGGACGACATCAGCGAGCGCAGCGGTATCTCCCCGAGCACGCTGTCGCGGCTGGAGTCCGGGCAGCGCAAGTACACCCTCGACCTGCTGCTGCCGCTCTCGGCCGTCTACGGCCTGCCGCTCGACGAACTGGTCGGCGCCCCGCCGACCGGCGATCCGCGCCTCCACCTGCGCCCCGTCGCCGTGCCCGGGCAACAGCAGACGGTCCTTCCGCTGGTCCGCCACCACGGCGGCCCCCACGCGCACAAGCACGTGCTGCCACCGGGCACGACGACCGCATCGGGACAGGGACCGCACACGCATCAGGGGCACAGTTGGGTCTACGTCCTGCACGGGCGGCTGCGCATCACCGCCGGGACCCGGCAGATCGTCCTGACCGCCGGGGAGGCCACGGAGTTCGACACCCGCCTGCCCCACGCGCTGGCCAACGCGGGCGAGCAGGCCGTCGAGTTCCTGAGTCTCTTCGGCGCCCAGGGCGAACGGATGCGCGTACTCACGTCGTGGGAGGAGGTCCCCGGGTAGGCGGGGACCCGCGTGGCAGCGGCTTGCCGGGCATGGAGAAACGCCGCGCTCCTCAAAGGGGGGCGCGGCGTTTTCGGCGTCCAGAAGCGTCCTAGTACATGGCGTAGCTATTCCTTCATGCCGATCGCCTCCACCGGACGGGCCCGCAGCATCAGCCGTGCGGGCAGCATCGCGCCCGCCACCGCCAGTGCGGCCGTGGAGCCGAGGATCGCCAGCCAGCCAAGCAGCGGGGCGGCCGGGGCGGGGCCGCCGGTCAGGGCTGTCGCGACGAGGACCAGCGGCGGCAGTGCCAGCGCCACGCCCACCACGGCGCCGATGGCGACCACCGTCAGGCTCTCGCGCCGCATCATGGCGAGCACCTGGGAGCGGTTGGTGCCGGTCAGTCGCAGGAGGGCGAACTCCCGCCTGCGGGCGGCGGTGTTCATGGCCTGCGTGTTGACGACCGTGATGGCGGTGTAGGCGATGATCAGGCCGACCACCAGGTAGTTCACCCAGGCGGTCGCCCGCTGCTCCTCGACCTGGGCGTCGGCCGCCAGGCCCTGGCTGAGCACCGTGCCCGGATAGTCGCGCGCCAGTGCGGACAGCTTCCGGCCGGTGTCCGCCGAGCCGGGCGCCGACCGGACCAGGACGGACCGGTCGACGGCCTCCGTGGTGTGGGCCAGCAGCAGATCGTGGTCGAAGGTGAGGTCGGCGAAGCCGAAGCCGCGGCCGTACACGGCGATCACCTTGCCGTCGAAGGCCGTGCCGTCCCCCAGGTGCAGGTGTGCCCGGTCGCCGACGTCGAGGCCCAGCCACGAGGCCGCCGTCGTGCTGAGGGCCACCGTGTCACGCTTCAGTGCGGACAGGTCACCCTCGCGCGCGTCCAGGTCGAGGGTGTCCGTGAGCGCTCGCGGCTCGACGCCCTGGGCGCTCAGTGACACGGTCTCCTCCTCCCCGAGCAGGGAGCCCACGCCGACGGCCTTGGAGCGCACCAAGCCGGTCGCGGCGGTGACGCCGGGCAACTCCGCCGCCCTGCGCGCCAGTTGGGGGGAGACACCTGCCGGGGCGGTCAGCACGTGGTCGGCGACGGTGCCGGAGCGGATCTGGTCGGTCGACTCGCGCAACTGGGTGGTCTGCGTGAAGACGACGGTCGCGGCGAACGAGACGGCGAGGATCAGCGGCGTGACGGCTCCGGCTGTCCGGATCGCCCCGGCGCGGGAGTTGGCCGCGGCGAGCCAGCCGGTGACGCCGGTCCGGTTCAGCAGCGGTGCCAGCAGCCGGATCGCCGTACGGGTCAGCAGCGGGCCGAGCACGGCGGCGGCGACGGCGAGCAGCAGGACCAGGGAGTTGGCGAGTCCCACGAGGGTCATGAAGTCGGCCCGGTAGCCGAGGCCCAGGCCGAAGACGGACACGGCCAGGGCGAGCAGCACACCGCCGGTGACGAGGCGTCCCCGGCCGAGGCGGGCGGGCTCGGACGCCGCTTCCCCCAGGGCTTCGGTGGGGCGGATGCGGGCCGCGCGCCGGGCGGCGACGAAGGCGGCCACGACGGCGGTGACGACGGTCGCGACGACGGCGGCCAGGAACGGGAGTGGGCCGAGCACCGGCCGGAAGTCCGGCGGGACGATGCCGCGGCCCGCGAACTCGGAGCTGAGCCAGTACACGACGCCGGCCCCCAGCGGGCAGCCGAGGACACCCGCGGCCAGGCCCGCCACGGCCGACTCGGCGCCGATCATGCCGTGCAGTTGGCGCGGTGTGGTGCCGATGGCCCGCAGCAGCGCCAGTTCGCGACGGCGGTGGCGTACCGCGAGGGAGGTCGTGGCGCAGAGCACGAACACGGCCACCAGCAGGACGTTCCCTCCGATGCCGGTGGCGAGTTCGACCACGTTGGCGGCGCCGACGGCGATGTCGGTGAACTCGGCCCGGCCGCGGTCGTCGCCCGCGTACACGGTGACGGACCGCTGCTTCCTCAAGGCGTGCTCGATGTCCGAGGCGACGTCGGACGGTGCGGCTCCCGCGGCGGTCAGCACACCGAAGGCGTACACGCCGCGTACGGTGTCGGGCGCGAGGCGGTCGAGGACGGTGTCGGCGGCGAACAGGACGGACTGCCGGGGTGCGCGGTCGTCGTCGAGTGCGACGATCCCTGCCACCTCGAAGGTGACGGGGGTGGAGGTCGCCATGAGGCGTACCGACGAGCCGATCCGCAGGCCGGAGCGGGCGGCGAGGTCGGAGTCGAGCACCACCTCGTGCGCGCCGCGCGGCTGGTGGCCCGCGGTGAGGCGGAAGCCGCCCAGGGAGCGGCTCGCCCAGGTGTGCAGTTGCGGCGAGGCGCCGTTGTGCCCGGTCACCGCCCGGTCCCCGGCGAGGAGCCGGACCGCCGTGCCGCGGTCCGGTACCACGGAGGCGACACCGTCGACCGCGGCGATGTCGTCGGCGAGGGCCGCGGGCAGTACGAGACGTTCGGGCAGCGGCTGGGAGCTGCGGTAGGTGGAGCCGTCGGCGGACTTCACGTCGAGTTCCGCGCTCTGCCGCCCCGCGACGATCAGCGGCGCGTTCGCGTAGCGCTCGGGCGGCAGGGCGGAGCGCAGCCCGGACTCCAGGAGCACTCCGCAGGCGCTGATCACGGCCGCCGCCATCAGCAGGGCGAGGAAGGTCGCGGCGAACGGGCCCTTGCGGGCGCGGAGCGTCGTGAGGGCGAGGCGCAGCATCAGCGGGTCCTCCGCAGCTCGGACATCACGCGCTTGACCTGGTCCGCGGAGGGCCGGTCCACGCGGTGCACCACGCGTCCGGCGTCGAGGAAGACGACCCGGTCGGTGTGCTGGGCCGCCACCGGGTCGTGGGTGACCATCACCACGGTCTGGTGCAGGTCGGTGACCGCCTGCCGGAGCAGGTACAGGATGTCCTGGGCGGTGTCGGGGTCGAGCGCGCCGGTGGGTTCGTCGGCGAAGACGACCTCGGGCCGGGTGATCAGGGCGCGCGCGATGGCCACCCGCTGCTGCTGCCCGCCGGACAGTTCGGCGGGCCGGCGGCGCAGCAGACCGGCCAGTCCGACCCCGGCCGCGACGCTGTCGACCGATCCGCTGTCGGCCGCGGTACCGGCCAGGCGCAGCGGCAGGGTGATGTTCTGCTCCACGGTGAGGGACGGCAGCAGGTTGAAGGCCTGGAAGACGAAGCCGATACGGGTCCTGCGGTACTCGGTGAGCCGGCTCTCGCTCAGTTCGGCCAGGTCCTGGCCGCCGAGCTGCACGGTTCCCGAGGTGGGCCGGTCGAGGCCGGCCGCGCACTGGAGGAAGGTGCTCTTGCCCGAGCCCGACGGTCCCATGACGGCGGTGAAGGTGGCGGGCCGGATGCCGATGCTGACGTCGTCGAGGGCCACGGCCCCCGAGACGCCGTCGCCGTAGCGCTTGGTGACCTGGGTCAGTCGTACCGCGGTCGCGGTGCTGACCGCGGTGGTGTCGGGGGTGGTGCGGGCCGGTGACTTCCGGCTGCGTGCTCTGAGCATGAGTGGCCCTCGTCGAGTGCTGCGGTGAGTGATGACTCCAGTCCATCCGCGACAAGGCGCCGGTTCCTCCGCCCTCGTGTCGAATCCCCGCCTCCGCCCGGTGGCGGAGGCGGGGCGGGCTCTCCGCCGCCCGGACGAGGGGGCGGGCGGCCTGTCGCGAAGGAGTGCGCGTCGTCTCCTCCCTGAGGAGGGGGCAGCAGGGAGGAGGAGCCGCGAGCGGCGTCCACCCTGTGGGTGGCGGCGCGGGGAAGAACACACTTTAAAGTTGAATGATGAAGGTGACAGGCTTCTTGGCAGGTCGCGGCATACCGGCCGCGGTGACGGACGCCGTGCTGGCCGTCCTGGCCGCGGCGGGCTGTCTCGCCCTGCCGACGGTGATCCCGGCGGACGGCCAGGACCTGCGGGCGCCGGACACCCGGTGGTTCGTCCTCGTGCTGCTGGTCGCGCTGCCGCTGGCGGCGCACCGTCTGCTGCCGCTGGGCAGTCTGCTGGTGACGGCGGCGGCGGCGAGCACGGTGCAGGCGCTGACGTACGTTCCCCAGCTCTCGGGAGCGCAGGGCACCTCGATCGGTCCGACGTACCTGGCCGTCGCCACGGCGGTGTTCCTCACGGCCGTGCGCCGCGGGCCCTGGATCACCACGGTCGTCGCGGGCGTGTTCATCCCGCTCGACTCCCTGGTGGAAGGGTTCATCGCGCCCCCGGGGCACCGGATCGCCACGTTCCTGACCCAGGCGGTCCTGCTGCTGGCGGCCTGGGCCCTGGGGCGCCTCGCGAGGGCGCGGGCCGCGATCCGGGACGACGCCGTGGAGCGCGCGGCCGCGCTCGAACGCGAACAGTCGGCGAACGCCCGGGCGGCGGTGATGCACGAGCGGGCCCGCATCGCCCGGGAGCTGCACGACATCGTCGCCCACAACGTGAGCCTCATGGTCGTGCAGACCATCGCCGCCGACCGGATTCAGGACCGCTCCCCGGAGAAGGCCCACGAGCTGCACGCGACGGTCGAGCAGACCGGCCGGGACACCGTCACCGAGTTGCGCCGGCTCCTGGACGTCCTGCGGACCGATGAGGAGGCCGGGGCCGATCCTTCCAAGGAGCCGCCGCAGCCGACGGTGGACGCCCTGCCCGCGCTGATCGGCTCCGTGCGGGACACGGGCCTGGACGTCGACTACGGGGTGACGGGCACGCCGCTGCCCCTGCCGGCCGGAACGCACCTGACGGCCTACCGGATCGTGCAGGAAGCGCTGACCAATACGATGAAGCACGCCGGTCCGACCCACACCCAGGTGCGGCTCATCTGGGAGGACGGACCACAGCGCCTCACGATCCGGGTCTGCGACGACGGTCCGGCCGCGACCGTACCGGCGGCCCGGACCCCGGTCACGCCCGCCAACGGCACCGGCCACGGCCTGGTCGGTATGCGGGAACGGATCGCCGCCGTCGGTGGCACCCTGCACACCGGTACGCGGCCCGGCGGCGGCTACTGCGTGCACGCCGTCCTGGATCTGGCCTGACCCGACCGCACCATGACGAAGGAAGCGAACCGTATGCGGCGCATCACCGTTCTGCTGGCTGACGACCAGCCCATGATCCGGACAGGTTTCCGGCTCATCCTGGAGGCGGAAGGGGACATCGAGGTCGTCGCGGAGGCGTCCGACGGCCAGGAGGCGGTCACGGAGACCGAGCGGTTGACGCCCGACGTCGTCCTCATGGACATCCGGATGCCGAACATGGACGGCGTCGAGGCCACCCGGCTGATCGCCGACTCCGCTCCGGCCAGTCGCGTCATCATCCTCACCACCTTCGACCTGGACGCCCACGTCGTGGACGCGCTACGGGCGGGGGCGAGCGGCTTCCTGGTGAAGGACGGCCCCGCCGACTCCCTGGTGGAGGCGATCCGGACGGTGGCCACGGGCGACGCCGTCCTCGCTCCGCGCGTCACGCGCCGCCTCCTCGACCGGTTCGCCGCGATGCCGTCGGAGTCCGCGCCCGCGGTGCCGCCCCGGCTCGACGCGCTCACGGCCCGCGAACTCGACGTGCTGCGCGCTCTGGCGCGCGGCCTGTCGAACGCGGAGGTCGGCCGGGAACTGGGCATCGGAGAGACGACCGTGAAATCCCACGTCGCCCGCATTCTGGAGAAGTTCCAGTTGCGCGACCGCGTACAGGCGGTGGTCCTGGCCTACGACTGCGGACTGGTGACACCCCGCACGGCGCCCTGACGGAACAGGACCGGACAGTAATGGGGCAGCCCCTCGTCCGGAATTGCGCTGCCGGGCCCGAGATGATGGAGACATTCCCCAAGGACGTCTGCATCTAAGGCATCGGCATGCCCCTCACCGAACTCCGCGAATTTAAGGAAGATTTCTCTCCGACGAGAATCGGGAAAGCTTTCCCGTCCATACCGTCATCTCGCTCCGGCGTGACCTGACGGCGGTTTCGCCGCGCTCGATGCGCAGTCAGCAGGTACGGCCCGCGCTGAGTCACACCTGGGGCTCGGAATCGGCTTGTGCGGCGCTGATGGGAAGCAAAGGCGCGGCGTTGGCCGTCCTGGACGTGCCCGATCCGCGAGGGGCCCCGGATCCGGAGCGGCGCGTGCGGGCGCTCAGCAACATCGCCTCCCTGATGGTCCTCGCCCCCGACCGCACGGACTGCGTGGCCTGCTGCGGGCGGACGCCGCCGACGTCGTCCCCCGGGGCACGCCCCCACGGAACGCGCCGGCCGGATCGCCGCGGAACGCAGGTGGGTGGAGACGCGATCCGGACGCCGGCACCCGGCCGCGCCCGCCCGCGCCCGCACGTCGGAGGCGGATCGCCGACGGACCGGGGCGCCGATGACGGCCGACGGACCGGCGCGTCGGCTCTCACTCCGACACGTACCCCTGCGTCTCCCAGAGCCAGATGCGTTCCCTGACCACGTCGACGCCTCGCGCGAGGTACCGGCGATAGGTGCTGAAGGCCATGTTGAGCCGGCGCGCCACCGCCTCCTGGGTGAGCGACGACTGGAAGGTCATGGTCAGCACGGGATGGAGGTGCTGCGTACGGGGGTTGGCCTCCAGCCGTGCGACGGCCTTGCCGAGCACGTCCCGCAAAGCCGTCACCGGGTCCTGCGCGCCGTACGTCTCCACGAGGCGGCAGCGCAGCAACGGGTTGAGGGCGAGCCCGTCGGGATCGAGCCAGTTGCGCAGAGCGTCGCGGACGGCGGCGTCCGACTCCTCGCGCGTCAGTACCGGCGCCGCCGCCCTCGGTTCGTCGGCCGGCCTGCCGGGAGGCCCGCTCAGCAGCCGCTCGTCGATGCCGTCGGCCCACTCCTCCACGCGCACGGCGCGCCAGTCGTGGCAGAACAGCCCCACGTCCCCCTCGCCGCGGCCGGACGGCTGGTACATGCCCATGTAGGTCATCAGCGGTTCCCAGAACTCGGCGTCGGCGAGGACGACGCAGGACCAGGCGCAGTGCTTGGCCCGCAGGAGTTCGAAGATGATCCGCATGTGGACCAGGTCCCAGGAGCGGGAGGGGCGGTGGTGGGTGGCGCGGTGCACCATGAAGCGGGCGACGGCCAGGTGCTCGCCGTGGCGGGGCGGTGCCGTGGCGCGGACGGCGTCCCACGCCTCCGCGACGACGGGGTCGGTCCGCCGCAGGGCCGCGTCGACGGTGCCGACACGCAACCAGGCCATGAAACCGAGCAGTTCGTCGGAGCTGTAGCGGCGGTGCACCCGGAAGGCCTCGGGCTGCCGGTCGAGCCAGTACTCGACGATCCGCGCGCTCTCCTCCCCCTCCATTTCGCGGGCCATGGCGATCAGTTCGGGGACGTCCTCGGGGCGTGCGACGTCCTCGTAGGCACCGCTCTCCTCGCGGCTGCCGTGGAACTTCCGGATCCAAGGAGCCCTGGAGATGATGTAGTTGTAGGCGCCCGTCGCCCTGAGCGCCTCGTCCTCGGGCGCGTTGCGGATGCGCTCCACGAGATGACGGCGCACCGCGCGGTGCATGGCCTTGTAGCGGCCCGGGTCCCGCCAGCGGAAGTCACTGTCCAGCGAGTCACGGATGACGTCGTGCGGGTAGACGCCGAACCGGCCGGACCGGACGAACGGAAGCTGGCGCAGCCACGCGAACAACTCCGTCGCGTCCTCCTCCGGCAGGACGGCTCTGAGCAGGTCCTCCGTGGTGTCCAGGGCGTGGCCGCAGACCTCGAGCGCGCGGCGGTGGGCGGGGGAAGGGAGTTCACCGACCAGGTGGGAGAGCAGTTGCTCCACGACCGTGCGGGAGGGCGCCCACTCGACGCTGTCCGCGGGGTCGTGGACGGCGACCTCGGCGGCCATCCGCAGTGCGAGCGGGTTGCCGCCCGCGAAGGCGAGGAGTTCACCGTGCGCGGCGGGATCGGCGCCTTGCCCCGCGAGCAGGGCAGCGGCTTCGGCGGGCCCCAGCTCGGTGAGCGGGACCACCGTCATCAGGCTGCTCCACCCGAGGTCGGCCCGCCACAGGGGGCTCGGGGGAAGCCGTCCCGCGAGGACCACGAGCGCGCCCTCGGGCAGCCGCGGCAGGAACCGGTCGCGTATCCACTCCTCCATGTCCCGGCAGCGCTCGAACCCGTCCACCAGGAGGACGGAGTCGCTACGGGCGAAGACCGCCGCGGCCGCCTGCTCGAAGGCGGTCGGCGAGGGGTAGATCGTGCGGGTGTCCACGGACACGACCGGCCTGTCGACGGCGCGCGCCTCGGCGGCGTACCGCTGGAGGAGCGCGCTCTTGCCTATGCCGCCCGGTCCGTGCAACGCGATGACCATCGGCGCGGACGGTTCGCCCCGCAGCGCCCCGCGGAAGAGACCTATCTCCTCCTCGCGCCCGACGAAGTTGTGCATCCTCGCCGAGGCGAGCCTGTCGGCGAGCCGGCCGCCCCGGTCCCGGACGGGCGGGTGGTCCTCTTCACCGGCGGAGCGGGAGGCGGATTCTTCCGGCGCCATTCCGTTTCTTTCCTCTCTAGAAATGCACCGCGCTGGGCCGACTTCGCCATCGACGGTTAGCTCATAAGTTACTTCATCGCTGAATCAACTGGTTGCGCGATGCGCCCCGTTGAGGTTTGTCTCACATCGCGTGAATGGTCGGTCGCGGCGGGGGCCCAATTCCACCCGGCACAACGGAAGTCGGGGCGCGCGCGTGGGCAGAATTGAGCGGAGTTGAGCAGTCGCCGGGGCGCCGGACGGGCGGCGGGCGCCCGCATGATGGAACGACGAGGTCCGGAACAGGCCGAGCGGTCTGCGACGGCCGGACTCGTACGGGCCCTGCCGCGTCCCGGGCCCCCTGTTCTCTCTGCTGAAGGTGTTCCATGCGCATCCTGTTCTCCGGCACGCCGGCCTACGGCCACCTGCTGCCGCTGCTCCCCCTGGAAAGAGCGGCCCGACAGGCCGGTCACACCACCGCGTTCCTGACCCACGCCTCCCTCGGCGAGGTGGTGGCCCCGGCTCCCGTCCTCGGCGCGGGCGCGACGCTCGAGGAGACCCTGGGCGAGTTCCAGCGGCGTACGGGCAAGAACGCCGCCACCGACATGAGTCCGGCCACCGCGGGCGAGTTCTTCGGCGGGACCCGTGTCGACCTCGGCGCGGACGAGGCCCTGGCGGCGGCCCGGGACTTCGCCCCTGACCTGGTGATAGCGGAGACCGCGGACTTCCTCGGCCCGCTCGTGGCCTCGCAGTCGGGCGTGGCGTGGGCCTCCCACGGTGTGGGCATCGCCCTGGAGGCCCCCTTGGCCGAGGCGATGTGGGCGACGGCCGCCGCCCGTGCGGCCGGACGGGGCGTCACGCTCGCCCGGCCCGTGACCTCGGTCGACCCCTGGCCCGACTGCCTCCAGCGCGACGACTGGGAGCCGGCGGCGGACCGCGTCACCATTCGGCCCGAGGCCCACGAGTCCGAGACCGGTACGGACTGGCAGGTGCCGTCCTTCCCCGGCCGTGAGCACCTGCCCCGGGTCCTCGTGACCCTGGGCACGATCATCGACGACGCCGACGCGCTCACCCGGATCGTCACCTCGCTCACCAAGCACGACGTGAACGTCGTGGTCGCCCTTCCGCCGTCGGCCGAGGGAGACAGGCTTCCCGTCGACGGAGCCGGTGACGGCGTGCACGTGACCGGGTTCGTGCCCATGGGGCTGCTGCTCCGGGGTGTCGACGCGGTCGTCTCCTCCGGCGGCGCCGGAACGGTGCTCTCGGTGCTCGGTGACGGCATCCCGATGGTGATCTGGCCCATGGGCCTCGACAAGCCCCTGAACGCCGAACGGGCCGCCGCGCTGGGTGCCGCGGAGGTCATCGGCGCGGCGGACGAGGCCGGTGACGCGGTCGCCCGGGTGCTGGACCAGCCGTCGTTCCGCACCGCCGCCGGGGCCGCCGCCCGGAACATCGCCGCGATGACTCCGGCTCCCGAAGTCCTGGCGCTGCTGACCGAGCGCCGGGGCTGAGCCCTTCACAAGCTGAGCCGGAAAGAGGAAGAACCATGTACGCGATACGGCAACACGCCTTCGGCGCACCGGACATGCTGGTGTACGAGGAGGTGGACACCCCGGCGCCGGGCCCGGGCGAGGTCCGCGTCGCCGTCACCGCCGCCGGGGTCCACGTCATGGACACCGTGCTGCGCGCGGGCCGCGAGATGGGGATGGCCCTGCCGCGCCTGCCGATGACACCGGGCCGGGAGGCGGCGGGCGTGGTCGACGCGGTCGGCGCGGGCGTCGCCGAGGAATGGCTCGGTCAGCGGGTGGCCGCCTACCTGGGGCACGAGCGCAACGGCGGCTACGCCACGCATGCCGTGACATCGGCCGACTCCCTGCACCGGGTCCCCGACGGGGTCGACGACGACACCGCCGTCACCATGATCGGGACCGGGCGGACCGCGGTCGGCATCCTGGAGCAGGCCGCGTTGTCCGCCGGGGACGTCGTCGTGGTCACGGCTGCCGCCGGGGGCCTGGGCACGCTGCTCGTGCAGGCGGCACGGCGGGCGGGTGCCGTGGTCGTGGGCCTGGCCGGGAGCCCGCGGAAGCTGGAGGTGGTGCGGGAGCAGGGTGCGAACGGCGCCGTGGACTACACCCTGCCCGGCTGGGAGGAGCACCTGCGCGAGGCGCTGGGCGGCGTACCGTCGACCGTCGTCCTCGACGGGGTGGGCGGCCGGCTCGGGCGGGCCGCGGCCGAGTCGCTCGGTGCGGGAGGCCGGCACCTGTACTTCGGCTGGGTCTCCGACGAGGGCCGGTTCACCGGTTTCTCCCCCGAGGAGCTGGAGGCGTACGGCATCACCTCCCAACTGGCGGTGGGACCGGCGCTGTTCGGGCTGCCGGGCGGTATCCGCCGACTGGAGGAGACAGCGCTGCGGTGGGCGGCGCAGGGGCGGCTGAGCCCTGTCGTCCAGTCCTTCCCGCTCGCCCGTGCGGCGCGGGCGCACCACGCCCTGGAGACCCGGGCCACCGTCGGCAAGGTCGTCCTGCGACCGGAGGCCGCGGCGGCGTCACGGGGGCAGGAGCGGTAGGCCGGTCTCCTCGTGGCGCCACATGATCTCCTCGATGTGGGAGATCGCGGCGGCCAGGTGGCGCCGGTAGGTGCTGTACGGCATGCCCAGGCGCCGGGCAGCCGCCTCCTGGGTGGGTGCCCCCTCCACGAAGGCGAGGGTGGCGACCCGCAGTGCCTTGTCCCCTCCGCGCCGGGTGACGAGGCACGCCATGGCGTGGGTGAGCACGTCCCGCAGTTTCGTGCCGTGGTCGGTGACCAGGCGGCTGTGCCGCAAAGGGTTCAGCTCCAGGGCCTCCGGCCGCGTCAGGTCACGCAGCGCGGCCCGGACGGCGGCGGCGAACTCCGGGCGGCTCAACGCGGGTTCGGGGGCGCCGGGGAGCGGTGGGGGATCGGGAGCGCCCGCGCTCGCGGTCCCCGGGTCCGTGCCGGACAGCAGCGTGCGCTGCTTCTCCGTCAGCCACGCGCGCGGTGCCAGGTCGCGCCAGTCGTGGGCGAAGAGCCGGTAGGCCGATCCGCCGACGACGACGGGCCGCTCCAGCGCTGTCATGTCGCAGAACTCCATGTGCGCGTCCCAGAACCCGTCGTCGCGCAGCACGATGAACGACCACGCCAGTCCACTGTCCCGCAGGAGTTCGCCGAACATGCGCCAGAGCATCAGGTCCATGACGGGCGAGGGCCGCTGGTAGTGGCGCGGGTGGACGTGGAAGCGGCCGAGGGCGATGTGCTCGCCGGGCCCGAGCGGACCGTGGGACGTCACATGGTCCCAGGCCGCGGCCGCGACCGGGTCGTGCTCGCGGCCCTGGGCGGGCTCCGGTCGCAGCCAGGCGGAGAAGGCCACGGCGGGCGCCGTGCCGCGCAGCCGCTGCACCCGGAAGTCCTGGGGCCGGGTCCGCAGCCAGTACCGGACCGTCCCGGCCGAGTCGGGGCCTTCCGCCCGTTCGGCGAGGGCGAGGACCTGGGCCTCGTCCGACGGCCCGTACGGGTGGTCGTCGACGAGCCCGGGCAGGTGCCACAGGTGGCTCTGGTCCATGTGTCCCTCCCCTCGGTAGAGGAACTGGAGGGAACCGACCGTGTGCAGCAGCCGTTCGGACGGCGCGGAGCCGATCCGCTCCAGCAGGTGTCCGTGCAGCTTCCGGTACAGGCGGTCGAATCTCTCCGGGTCCCGCCAGCGCAGGTCGGCCGCCAGCGCCTCCCGGACGACGTCGTGGGGGAAGATCCCCTCGGCGCAGTGGTCGATGTACGGCTGCTCGCGCATCCACGCGAACAGTTCCGGGGCGTCCTCGCCCACCACGGCCCGCAGCAGTGTCTCGGTCGTCAGATGCGCCTGGGCGCAGACCTCCAGGGCGAGGCGGTGGCGCGGGCCCGGCAGGTGTCCCAGGATCTGGCGCAGCAAGGCGGCGACGACCTCCGGGGCGGGTCTCCAGGCGCCGGACGCGGGCAGGTCGATGCCCGTGGTCCGCGCCGTGTGGGCGGCGAGCGCCAGGGCGAGCGGGTGACCGGAGGCGAAGGCGAGCAGGGGCCCCCGCTCGGCGGGGGCGATCCCCCGCCGCTCCAGGAAGAGTTCCGCCTCGTCGGCGCCGAGGTCCGCCAGCTCCACCACCGCCAGCAGGCCGGCCCAGCCGGGGTCCGTCACCCAGTCGACGGTCGGCGCCCGCCGGCCCGCCACGACCACGAGGACGTCGTCGGCGAGGCCCGGCAGGAACTCCTCGCGCAGCCAGCCCTCCAGGCTCTGGCAGTGTTCGAAGGTGTCGATGAGCAGGAGCGTGCCCGGCGCGCGCACGGCCGCCGCGGCCGCTTTCTCGAACGCCTCCGGCGCCGCGGTCAGGGCCCGTCCGTCGACGTGGACCACGGGGCGGCCGAGGGCGCGGGCCTCCTTCGCGTACTGCCGCAGGAGCGTCGACTTGCCGATCCCGCCGGGGCCGTGCACGTACAGCACGGAGGCGGCGCCGGGGCGACCGGCGAGGGAGTCACGCAGCAGCGCCAGTTCGGTCCTTCTGCCGACGAACGCGGTGTCCCTCGCCGTGTTCACGCGCTCGGCGACCGTGCCGTGTGGCGGCGCTTCCATCTCGTGCCCTCCCGCACGCCACGTGCGTGCCGCGTTCCCAGCAGGGCCTTCTCACGACGGCCCGTCCTCGCCCGGCAACCCTAACGGGTGGCGAAATACCGCTGGAGCGCGGACAGGCCGCTGCCGTACAGGTCCGCCACGAGCTTCTGCGCGGCGGCGGAGTCCCCCGCGTCCTCCTGCGACTCGGCCGACCACTCGACGAATGCCTCGCCGGTGTCCGTCAGGGGCAGCACCCGCAGCGTGGAGACGCTGCGCCGGACGGGGAAGGGGTGCTCGACCAGTTCGTAGGTGAAGGCGCGTGCGGTGTCGTCGAGCGCTGTCAGGCGTTCCAGCACCGTGGTGTCCCCGCCGGCGAAGCGCAGGCGCCGCAGCGCGCCGACCGTCGCGGCCTCGCCTTCCTCCAGCACGCTCGACTCGATGGCCGGATGCCACTGCGGCAGGCCGTCGAAGGGGCGGACGACCTGCCATACGGATGCGGCGCCGGCGGGGACGACGGCGCTGACGTACGTGTGTGCCATGGATGCTCCTGATGAAGAGGTGGGAGAGGGAAGAAGGCGGGCGGGGCGGGGCTTTCGCAACACGCCCTAGACGCCCGCGGCGTCCAGGAGGTTCTGGGTGAGCGCGGCGAGACGCCTGCGGTAGGCGGGGTCGAGAGCGGCCGGCTCCGAAGGGTCGGCCTTCTCCTCGCTGTGGAAGTAGGCGCCGCTCACGTCGGCGACATCGGCGGCGTCCACCAGGCGTCGGACGGCCGCCACCCCCTTCTCCAGCGGCTCCTGGCTCGGCATGCCGGAGGACTTGGTCATGGTGGTCGCCATGAACGTCGCGGGGTGGACGGAGTTCGCCGTGATGCCGGAGCCGGCCAGTTGCTCCGCGAGGTCGGCGGTGTGGCTGATCAGCGCGAGCTTCGAGCGGCAGTAGGCGTCGGCCTGGGTGAAGCGGTGTTCGTGCTGCGGGTCGTCGAAGTCGAGGAGCTGCTGGCCGACGGAGGCGACGTTGACGACGCGTGCGGGGGCGCCCTCGCGCAGCAGGGGCAGGAGTTCGCGGGTGAGCAGCACCGGCGCGAGGTAGTTCACGGCGAGACGGAGTTCGTGACCGTCCTGGGAGAGGTCCCGCTGGGTGCTTGCGCCGCGGAAGCCCACGCCCGCGTTGTTGACGAGGACGTCGAGACGGTCGTGGCGGGCGCGGACGTCGGCGGCGAGCCGCTTGGTCGCGGCGAGGGACGACAGGTCGGCGGGGTAGACCTCGCCGCCCGTGGCGGCGGCGACCTCGGCGAGCCGCCCCCGGTGGCGGCCGTGCAGCAGCAGGCGGTGGCCGTCCGCCGCGAGATCCTCGGCCAGCGCGCGGCCGAGGCCGTCGGACGCGCCGGTGATCAGGATGGTTGCCACGTGGGCCCCTTTCGATGGGATGCGGCGTCACTCGACGCACGCCGCTCGACATGTGTCACCTTAAACCAACACCTGTTGAGTCCGCGCCACCCGACCACCTCCCCCGCTGGCTACGATGGGCAGGCTCCCCACCGGCCGGCATCGCCGCGGGCGCGGGACGGGAGCCGCGGAACGAGAGGAACTGGCGTGGCAGCCCGACGCACCGACACGAGCGCATCCCGAGAACCGGCTCAGGCCGCCCCCCGTAGCTGGGCGCGCCCCGCGAGCCGGGGGGACCGCCGTCTGGAGGCGCTGCTGGCCGCCGCGGAGACCCTGCTGGCGGAGAAGCCGTTCGCGGAGATCTCCGTCGGGGAGGTCGCCGCCAAGGCGGGCATCTCGCGGCCCACGTTCTACTTCTACTTCGACACCAAGCACTCCCTGCTGGCGGCCCTGCTGGAGCGGGTCATGCAGGACAAGCTGGAGATCGCGCTGCGCGGCTTCGGCACCACCGAGGCCGACCCGACACCGCAGCGGACGTTCGAGACCAACTACGCCGAGATCCTGACCCTGTGGCGGGAGCACGCGCCGGTGGTGCTGGCCGCGTCGGACGCCATGGCGTCGGACGCGGAGCTGCGAGCCGTCTACACCGGGCTGCTCGACCTGTTCATCACACCGGCCACGGCCTGGATCGAGCAGGAGCGTGCCACGGGCCGCGCCCCGGCGGGCACACCCGCCGCCACCCTCGCCACCACCCTGGTGTGGATGAGCGAGCGCAACCTGTACGCCGCCCTGGTCGGCATGGAGCCGCGCATCCCCGACGACCAGCGCGTGGCCGCGCTCGCCGAGGTGTGGATCCGCAGCGTCTTCGGCTCCGGGCCGCCCGCCCCGGCGGCCTGACGGGAGCCGCGCCCTCCCTCCTGAGAAGGGGGTCCCAAGGAGGAGGCGGGGCGTTCTTCTCCCTCTGCGGGCGCAGCGGTGGACGGGTCGGCCGGTTCTAGCGTGTGACGTGTCACCACGAACGGACACGTCGCGGCCCTCCTCTCACGAGGGCGTCGCGCGCGAGGAAAGCGGAAGCATGCCCGAGACGACGGACGAAGCAGCACACGACCTCCCCACCTCGTTCTCCCACACCGCCCTGGTCGTAGAGAACATCGAGGAAGCGGCGGTCAGGTTCGAGGACGTGTTCGGCGTCTCTTTCAGCAGTCCCGAGCACCACGTCCTCACGGGCGGCAGCGCCCGTTCCTCCCTGCGCATGAGCGTGTCGCTCACGCAGGAGCCCTATTTCGTCCTGGTCGAGGCGGTGGACGAGCCGGACGACGTGTTCGGCCGGGAGCAGGTGGGTTCCCTCGCCTACTGGGGCTGGTGGGAGGAGGACCCCGCCGAGCGGTTGCGGAAGCTGGAGGCGGAAGGCGTCGGGATCGCCGCGACGTACGCGGCGACGGCGGACGCGCCACCCGAAATGATCATCACCGAGGCCGATCTGTGCGGGACCCGGATCTGCTACGTGGCCCCGGCCCTGAGGGACCGCATGACCGACAAGGCCAGGCAGGAGGCGTCGAAGGGCCCCCTGCCCGCGTCCTACTACCACGTGGGCATGGTCGTGCCGGACATCGACGCGGCGATCCAGCGATGCGCCACGGTGTTCGGGGTGCCCTTCACCGACGCGGCCTGGACCGAGTCCCCGCATCAGGAAGAGGGGGACGTCGTCCACGCGCCGTTCCGCCAGCGCCAGGCGATATCCCGCACCCGCGAGCCGTACATCGAACTGATCGAGGCCACCGGCGACGGCGTCTTCGGCCCCTCCCGTGCGGGCGCCCTGATGTACTACGCCTGCTGGGAAACCGACATGACGTCCCGGCTCGCCCGGCTGGGCTCCCAGGGCTTCGGCATGGACGCCGTCATGCGGATGGGCGCCGGCGCGGACCCGATCGCCGCGATCACGTCGTACGACGACAAGGGAATCCGGATCGAACTGGCCGATGCCGCCGCGAAGCCGGTGATGGAGCACTGGGCGAGGACAGGGAAGCTCCCCACGTTCTGAACCCACCGGAGCCCCCTTTCGCCGCGGCAAAGACGCGCGGGGCGCACCCCCGGCCCCCGCACACGGACTCAACCGAGTCACACCTCTGGTGAGTCAGTTGGCACAGAGTCAGGAACAGTGCGCGGTCGGGCAGGGCGCCCGGCCCGTGTTCGGCGCGGTCCGGCGTCAGGGCAGGTCGTTGCCCGTGCTCGTCCTCTGCGTCGTCGCGATCGGCGGCGTGGCCGGGGCGTTGCCGACGGCGGGGGCTTTGCTGCTGGCCCGGCCCGCGCTCACGCAGGCGTGGAAGGATCGGATCGCCGCCCGGCAGTCCGAGGACGCCTTCTCGGCCGATCCCTCCGCCGTACTGCTCCCTGCCGATCGTCGGCCTCGTCGGCGCGGTGGTCCAGACGGCCTGCGCGCTGTGCGTCGCCGCCACGGAACGGGTCGCACCCTGGGCGTACGTCTGTTGTGGCGGCACACCCGCTCACGGCTCGGCCCGGTCTTCGTCGTGCTCCTGCTGCGCGGCGTTCGCACGCTGTCGCCGATGCGGGTGAGCGCGGCCCTCTGCGCGGGCGTGGGCTTCGCGCTCGACACGTGCACCGGGCTCGACCCGTTCCGTGGCGAAGGCCCGTTCGACACTCTGGGCGGCCTCGCGCTGATGCTCGCCCCGGGTGCGGCTCTGGTCCGCGCGCTGTTCCTGCCGGCTCCGGCGGCCTCACACGACCGGCCGCTCGGCGACACTCATGCGGCGGCGCGCCGCCCTGCCCTGGCTGGCCGGCGTCTGTCTTCTCGGCGCCGTGTCCGTGGGCGCCCTCTGGCTCCTGGTGCGGCGGGTCGCCGCGCCGCTGGGCAGTGTGGCGCGCGGGGCGGCGCTCGGCGGCGTCACCTCGGACCCGTACATCTCCTACACAGTGGAAGCACTGCTCCGGTCGCGGTAGCGCCACCGCTCTGGGCGGTACTCGCCCTGCCCGCGCTGCACACGCTCCTCGCCGCCGCCCATCTCCACCCTGCGGCCAGAGCCCTCGCCCCGCGCTTAATCTAACTAACTGGTAAGTTTAGGGAATGGTTCGCCACACGACATCCCGCGCCCGCATCCTCGCCGCAGCGGAAGACGTCTTCTACACCGGCGGCATCGTGGCCACGAGCGTCGACACCGTCGTACGCGAGGCAGGCGTGACGAAGCCGACCCTCTACGCCCACTTCCCGTCCAAGTCCGCCTTGGCCGCCGAAGCCCTCCGCGCGCGGCACGAGCGACGCACGGCCGAACTCGACGCCTGGCTGGCCGCGTACGAGCCGGGCGAGGAACGGCTGCTGGGGGTCTTCGCCTGGCTCACGGCCTGGTACGAGGAGGCGGGGGCCAGGGGGTGCGCGTTCATCAACGCCGCGGCCGAGACGTCACCGGCCGACGCCCTGATCGCCGGGTCCGTCCAGGAGGAGAAGGCGTGGCTGGTCGGGGTCCTGCGCGAGCTGTGCGCGCAGGCGGGCCTCGCCGACCCGGAGCAGGTCGCGTCCCAGCTCCTCCTGCTGATCGACGGCGTGGCCGCGCGCGTCGTCGTCCACGGGCACGAGGTCGCGTCCGCCGCCACCGCCGACGCGGCGCGGGCGGCCCGGACCCTCGTCGCCGCGGCGGCCGACCGCCATGCGTAGCCTCACCGACCGGCCCGTGGAGCGCGCCGTCAGGATGGTGTGCGGCCTCGCCCTGTTCGGGTTCTGCCTGGCGATGCTGGTGAAGGCCGATCTCGGAGCCGACCCGTGGACGGTGCTCACCCAGGGAGTCGCCCGGCTCACCGGGCTCTCGCTCGGGCAGGTCGTCATCGGGACATCGCTGCTCCTGCTGCTCCTCTGGATACCGCTGCGCCAGCGTCCGGGCCCGGGGACCTTCGCCAACGCCCTGCTCGTCGGCCCCTTCCTCGACCTGGGGATGGCGTGGATCCCCGACGTGCACCAGATGGCCGCGCGCATCGCCCTCCTGGTCGCCGCGATACCGGGCGTGGCCGTCGCCACGGGCCTCTACATGGGCGCCGGCCTCGGAGCCGGGCCGAGGGACGGCGTGATGACGGGCCTTGCCGAGCGCGGGACGCCGGTAGGGGTCGCGCGGGCCGGTATCGAACTGTCCGTGCTAATCGTCGGCCGGCTGCTCGGCGGCAGCGTAGGGGTGGCGACCGTGGCCTTCGCCCTCGCCATCGGTCCCCTCGTCGGCTACTTCCTGCCCCGGCTGCGGATCCGATGACCCCGACGCGACGACCGGCCGCGCCGCCACGTCGCGACGGGTGCTTGACACCGGGAGTGCGCCGATACTGACGTGGCACCAGCAGCAGGGGCCGCCTGCCGACGTCATGCGGAGGTACTGATGAAGATGTTGATCAACGTGGCCGAGTCCGTCGTCGCCGACGCGCTGCGCGGAATGGCCGCGGCCCACCCCGAGTTGACCGTGGACGTCGACAACCGGGTGATCCTGCGCCGGGACGCGCCGGTCGCCGGGAAAGTGGCGCTGGTGTCGGGCGGCGGGTCGGGGCACGAGCCGCTGCACGGCGGGTTCGTGGGCCCGGGGATGCTGGCCGCGGCCTGCCCCGGCGAGGTGTTCACGTCGCCGGTGCCCGACCAGATGGTGCGGGCCGCCGCCGCCGTGGACAGCGGGGCGGGTGTGCTGTTCATCGTGAAGAACTACACCGGCGACGTGCTCAACTTCGACATGGCGGCCGAACTCGCCGAGGACGAGGGCATCCAGGTCGCCAAGGTGCTCGTGAACGACGACGTCGCCGTGGTCGACAGCCTCTACACGGCCGGACGGCGCGGGACGGGCGCCACCCTGTTCGTGGAGAAGATCGCGGGCGCCGCCGCCGAGGAGGGGCAGCCGCTGGAGCGGGTCGAGGCGCTCGCCCGGCAGGTCAACGACAGTTCACGGAGTTTCGGGGTGGCGCTGAGTGCGTGCAGCACACCCGCGAAAGGGTCCCCGACCTTCGATCTGCCCTCCGGGCAACTGGAGTTGGGCATCGGCATCCACGGTGAGCCGGGCCGGGAGCGGCGGCCCATGATGACCTCGGGGGAGATCGCCGACTTCGCCGTGAACGCCGTCCTGGAGGACCTGAACCCGACGAGCCCCGTCCTTGTCCTCGTCAACGGCATGGGGGCGACTCCGCTGCTCGAACTGTACGGGTTCAACGCCGAGGTGCAGCGGGTGCTCGGCGAGCGCGGTGTGCCCGTCGCCCGCACCCTCGTCGGCAACTACGTGACGTCCCTCGACATGGCCGGCGCCTCCGTCACCCTGTGCCAGGCGGACGAGGAGCTGCTGCGCCTGTGGGACGCGCCGGTCAGCACGGCCGGCCTGCGCTGGGGCAGGTGAGAGCCCGCACCCTCGTCCACGTACCTACCACGCAAGGAGACCATGTGCTCGACGCCGACTTCTTCCGGCGCTGGATGGCGGCGACCGCTGCCGCGGTGGACCGCGAGGCCACCCGGCTCACCGAACTCGACTCGCCCATCGGGGACGCCGACCACGGCAGCAATCTGCAACGCGGCTTCACGGCCGTGCGGGCCGCCCTCGACAAGGACACGCCCGACACTCCGGGTGCCGTACTCGCCCTGGCCGGGCGGCAGTTGATCTCGACGGTCGGCGGTGCGTCGGGGCCGTTGTACGGCACGCTGCTGCGCCGCACCGGCAAGGCGCTCGGCGACGCCGCACAGGTGAGCGAGGCGGAGCTGGCGCGGGCGCTGCGCACCGGGGTGGACGCCGTGGCCGCGCTGGGCGGAGCCGCGCCCGGGGACAAGACGATGCTGGACGCGCTGGTACCGGCGGTCGACGCGCTCGACGGCGGGGACCTCGCCGCGGCGCGCTCGGCGGCGGAGCAGGGCGCGCAGGCGACGACGCCGCTCCAGGCCCGCAAGGGCCGGGCCAGTTATCTGGGGGAACGCAGCATCGGGCACCAGGATCCCGGTGCCACGTCGTCGGCGCTGCTGATCGGCGCGCTGGCCGAGGCCGCCGGGGAGGCCTCGTGACCGCCCCCGAGGCGCCCGTCGGGGTCGTGCTCGTGTCGCACAGCCGCGACGTCGCCGAGGCGGTGGCGCGCATGGCCACGGGGCTCGCCGGGGGCGGCACCACCGCCCCCGTGGCCGCCGCGGGCGGCACGGAGGACGGCGGCTTCGGTACGAGCGCGGAGCGGATCTCCGCGGCAGCGGCCGAGGTCGACCGCGGCTCGGGCGTCGCGGTCCTGGTCGATCTCGGCAGCGCGGTCCTCACCGTGAAGGCGCTGCTCGCCGAAGGCGACGAACTCCCCGACGGCACCCGCCTGGTGGACGCCCCGTTCCTGGAGGGCGCGGTGGCCGCGGTGGTCTCCGCGTCGGCCGGGGCGGACCTGGACGCGGTCGTGGCGGCGGCTTCGGAGGCGTACACGTACCGCAAGGAGTAGAGCCGCCGATGCGCGACGGGTGGCCCCGCGCCGTCCCCGGCCCGTGGCCGCCCGTCGTCCGCCCCCTTGATGCGGAGCCGGGACTCGTGCCATACAGGTCGTCTACAGGTCTGTACCAATACAGGTCTGTGCCCATCCGGTTCGAGCGGAAGGCACGCCCGTGCGACGCGTCCCCCCACGCACCTGGCTCCCGCGAGCGGCCTGCGCCGCCGCGCTGCTGACGGCCCTGACCGGCTGCGGTCTGTTCCCGGGCGATGACGGCAAGGCGGCCGGCCCCGCCCTGTCCGAACCGGTCGGTGTCACGGCGCAGGCCGGCAGCGCCACCTCCGTGCACGTCATGTGGAACCGTCCCGTGAGCACCACGGACGTCACCGGGTACGTGGTGTACCGGGGTGCGGCGCGGGTCCAGGAGCTGCCCGCCGAGCGGCACATGGTGGACGTCACCGGCCTGCGCGCCGAGTCCCGCTACGTCTTCACGGTGCGGGCCCGCGGCAAGGACGGCGCCCTGGGCCCCGCGAGCCGCCGCGTCACCGTCACCACCCCGGCCGCCGTCGCCGCGGACGGCACCGCGCCGAGCAGGCCCGCGGGGGTGCGCGGGCACGTGGACGGGGCGCGGGCGGTGTCCCTGTCGTGGCGGAAGGCGGCGGACGACAGGGGCGTCGTCTCGTACGACGTCTACCAGGGCGCCACGAGGATCCACAGCGTCGGCGGCGCGCGGACGCGGGCCCTGCTGACCGGGTTGCGGCCGGGGACCGCGTACACGTTCAGCGTGCGGGCGCGGGACGCCGCCGACAACGTCTCCCCCGCGAGCGAGCCGGTGCGGCTGACCACGGCGCGCGGCAAGGACGACGGGCCGGGGACCGCGCCGGACGACTTCCGCGCGACGACGCGGCGCGCCGACGGGGCGTACTTCCTCGAACTGGCGTGGACCCCGCCCGAGACCGGGGGCGAGGTCCCCGCGTACCAGGTGTTCCTGGACGGGCGCCAGGCGACGACGGTGATGTGGGGGCAGGGCGCGCCGTCGGGCACGGCGCGGTACAGCTTCTACATCGGCGCGGAGGCGGGCGTCCGGCACCGGGTGAAGATCCGGGGTCAGTTGCCGGACGGTACGTGGGGTGCCTTCTCCCCGGAGCGGACGGTGACGACCGGGCGCTGAGATCCCGTCGCCGGGGTGGCGGCCGGACGACGGAACGCGTCACCTGCCCGGCGGCGGCCCGCGTGCGGGCGGCGGCGTACGTCCGTTGAGTGGGCGGCAGGCAGCACGGGCATTGCCGACTCGGGCGGGGCACGGGACGAACCGCCTCCCGTGCCGCCGGAGGGCAGCCATCATGCGCACCACATCGCTCCGCGCTCCCCGCGCTCTGACCGTCGCGGCGGCGACCGCGCTGCCGTTGCTCCTCGGGGCGCCGGTGGCGTCCGCCGCGGGGGTCGACGTCGCGGCCGACGGTTCCGCGGTGACGGCCACGACGGACTCCTGCCCGCACGGCGGCACCGCCGCGCTGCTGAGGTCGGGGCAGGCCGACTTCGCCGGGGGCAGCCGGGCCGCGCTCGGCTCTGGCGGGGCCACCTGGCGGGACGTCGCGCCGGGGACGTACCAGGTGGTGGTCGCCTGCTCCGACGGGACGACCCTGGGGCCGGTGCCGGTGACCGTCCGGGCGGTCCCGGCCGGCTCCGCGACGCCCCGCCCGAGCGGCGCCGTGCGGGGCGGGCTCGGCGGGACGGTGCGGGAGGCCGGGACGCCCGCGCTCGTCGCGGGCGGAGCCCTGATCGCCGCCGCGGTGGGCGCCGTCTGGTACCTGCGCCGCCGCGCCGTGCGGCCCAACCCCTGACCGCTCCCCCGCCCCGGCGACGGCCCTCTTGTCGGCGCGGCACGCCCCGGCTTACCGTCCACGGAGCCGTGTGATCGTTCGCCGACATGCGTGGGGGCAGCGTGAGTTCAGGTCCTGTGGGCATAGCCGTCGTCGGGGCGGGCGTGATCAGCAAGCAGTATCTGGCCAACCTGGCGGGCTTCCCGGACGTACGTGTCCTCGCCGTCGCCGACCTCGACGCGCGCCGGGCCGAGGCGGCGGCGCGCGCCCACGGGATACCGGTCGCCGGGGACCCGGACACGGCCCTCGCGGTGCCGGAGGTCGAGCTGGTCGTGAATCTGACGGTGCCCGCGGCACACGTCGGGGTGGCGCGGGCGGCGCTGCGGGCGGGCAAGCACGTGTACGGGGAGAAGCCGCTCGCGCTGCTGCCCGGCGAGGCCGAGAAACTGCTGGCGGAGGCGTCCGAGCGGGGGCTGCTGGTGGGCAGCGCGCCGGACACGTTCCTCGGGGCGGGGCTCCAGTCGGCGCTGCGGGCCGTCGGGGCCGGGGACATCGGTGCGCCGGTCGCGGCGTCGACGGCGCTGCGCAGCCTGGGCCCCGAGGGCTGGCATCCGGACCCGGCGTTCTTCTACCAGCCGGGCGCGGGCCCCCTGTTCGACCTCGGCCCGTACTACCTGACGGCGCTGGTGGCGTTGTTCGGCGGCGTCGAGCGGGTCGCGGCGTCGGTGCGGCGGGCCCGCGAGAGTCGGGTCTTCGGGGCGGGCCCCGCGGCCGGGCAGTCGTTCCCCGTCGCCGTGCCCACCCATGTGTCGGCGCTGCTCGACTTCGCGGCGGGGCCGACGGCGACGACCGTGTTCAGTTGGGACTCGGCGCGCCCGCACATCCATTTCGAGGTGATCGGCACGGAGGGCACGCTGTCGGTCCCGGACCCGAACACGTTCGGCGGGCCGCTGCGGCTGCGGGCCAACGGCGCGGCCGACTGGGCGGAGCTGCCCGTGCGGGGCCGCACGGACGGCCGCGGGCTGGGCGTCGTCGACATGGCGCGGGCGATCCGCTCGGGCGGTGTCCCGCGGGCGTCGGGGGCGCTGGCCCTGCATGTGCTCCAGACGATGGCGGCGGTGACGGACTCGGCGGCGCGGGGCGCGTTCGCGCGGCTGCCCGCGCAAGTGGCGGGGGTGCCACCGCTGCCGGTGGACTGGGACCCGACGCTGGCGACCTTGTGAGGGGCGCCGCGGCGGCGCCTCATTCGTCGTCGGCGTCCGCCCCGAGGTCGGCGAGGGTCCGCTCCAGCCACTCCACCCAGAAGGTCTCCAGGTCGAGCCCGGCCCGCAGCACCGCGTGCTGCAAGCGGTCCGCCACCGAGTCCTTCTCCGGCGGGAAGTCCCGCTTCTCGATGGCCCGGTAGGTCTCCAACTGCCGCCTGTGCAGGTCGAGATGGCGGCGCAGTTCGGCGTCGATCCCGGCCGTGCCGACCACCGCGGCGGAGCGCAGCCGCAGCAGCAGCGGGTCCCGCAGCGTCTTGGGGTCCTGCGGCGCGGCGGTCCAGCGGGCCAGTTCCGCGCGGCCCTCGGGCAGGACCTCGTACTCCTTCTTCTGTCCGCGCGCGGGAACCTCCGGGGTCAGTGCGCGGATCAGCCCGTCGCGCTCCAGCTTGCCGAGCTCGCGGTAGATCTGCTGGTGCGTGGCCGACCAGAAGTAGCCGAACGACTTGTCGAAGCGGCGGGTCAGTTCGAGCCCCGACGACGGCTTCTCCAACAGGGCCGTGAGGATCGCGTGCGGCAGTGACATGGGGCCAGAGTAGGGGGCGGAGGGCGGTCACGCGGCCGGCGGGCCCGGCCACGTGACCGCCCGGTCCTGGGGGCCGCTCAGAGAGCGGCGGCGACCTCGGTGCCCTGCTTGATGGCGCGCTTGGCGTCCAGTTCGGCGGCCACGTCCGCGCCGCCGATCAGGTGCGGGGTGCGGCCCGCGGCGACGAGATCGTCGTAGAGGGAGCGCTTCGGCTCCTGGCCGGCGCACAGGACCACCGTGTCGACGGGGATGAGCGCCGGTTCGCCGTCGACGGTGATGTGCAGGCCCGCGTCGTCGATCCGGTCGTAGGTGGCGCCCGCGACCATGGTGACGCCGCGGTGGCGCAGTTCGGTGCGGTGGATCCAGCCGGTGGTCTTGCCGAGGCCCGCGCCGACCTTGGTCGTCTTGCGCTGGACGAGGTGCACCTGGCGCGGCGGGACGGGCCGCTCGGGGCGGCCGAGGCCGCCGCGCTCGGCGTAGTCCATGTCGACGCCCCACAGCCGGAAGTACGTCGCCGGGTCCTGGCTCGCCTTCTCGCTGCCGTCGGTGAGGTACTCGGCCACGTCGAACCCGATGCCGCCCGCGCCGATGACGGCGACGCGGTCACCGACGGGCGCGCCGTCGCGCAGGACGTCGAGGTAGCCGACGACGCTGGGGTGGTCGACGCCGTCGATGGCCGGGATGCGGGGGCTGACGCCGGTGGCGACGACGACCTCGTCGTACGCGTCGAGGTCGGCGGCGCCGACCCGGCGGTTCAGCTCGACCCGCACGCCGTGCTGTTCGAGCTGGGTGCGGAAGTAGCGCAGGGTCTCGTCGAACTCCTCCTTGCCGGGCACGCGGCGGGCGACGTTGAGCTGGCCGCCGATCTCGCCCGCGCCGTCGAAGAGGGTGACGTCGTGGCCGCGCTCGGCGGCGGAGACGGCGCAGGCGAGTCCGGCGGGACCGGCGCCGACGACGGCGACGCTCTTGCGCACCCGGGTCGGGGACAGCACGAGTTCGGTCTCGTGGCAGGCGCGCGGGTTGACGAGGCAGGAGGTGATCTTGCCGCTGAAGGTGTGGTCGAGGCAGGCCTGGTTGCAGCCGATGCAGGTGTTGATGGCCTCCGAGCGGCCCGCCGCGGCCTTGTTCACGAAGTCCGGGTCGGCGAGCATCGGGCGCGCCAGGGAGACCATGTCGGCGGCGCCGTCCGCGAGCAACTCCTCGGCCAGTTCCGGGGTGTTGATGCGGTTGGTGGTGACGAGGGGCACGGAGACCTCGCCCATGACCTTCTTGGTGACCCACGTGTACGCGCCGCGCGGCACGGAGGTCGCGATGGTCGGGATGCGGGCCTCGTGCCAGCCGATGCCGGTGTTGATGATGGTGGCGCCGGCCGCCTCGATCTCCTTGGCGAGGTGCACGACCTCTTCGAGCGTCGAGCCACCGGGGACCAGGTCCAGCATGGACAGCCGGTAGATGAGGATGAAGTCGGGGCCCACGCGTTCGCGCACGCGCCGCACGATCTCCAGGGGGAAGCGCACGCGGTTCTCGTACGAGCCGCCCCAGCGGTCGGTGCGCCGGTTGGTGGGCGCGGCGATGAACTCGTTGATGAGGTAGCCCTCGGAGCCCATGACCTCGACGCCGTCGTAGCCGGCCGCCTTGGCGAGTTCGGCGGTGCGCGCGAAGTCCTCGATGGTCTGCTCGATCTCGGCGTCGCTCAGCTCGTTCGGGACGAACGGGCTGATGGGCGCCTGGATCGGGCTCGGCGCGACCAGGTTCTCGTGGTAGGCGTAGCGGCCGAAGTGCAGGATCTGGAGGGCGATCCGGCCGCCCGCGGCGTGCACGGCGGCGGTGACCTCGCGGTGCTGCTCGGCCTCCGCCTCGGTGGTGAGCTTGGCGCCGCCGTCGTAGGGGCGCCCGGCCTCGTTGGGGGCGATGCCGCCGGTGACGATGAGGCCGACGCCGCCGCGGGCACGGGTCGCGTAGAACTCGGCCATGCGGGCGAAGCCGTTCTCCGCCTCCTCCAGACCTACGTGCATCGAGCCCATCAGGACGCGGTTGGGCAGGGTGGTGAAGCCCAGGTCGAGCGGGGCGAGCAGGTGCGGGTAACGGGACATGGGGCCCTCCGTGCGCGGCGAACGTCGTCACTGTTGTAGACGACACCGGACCCCTTATGCAACAAGTTGCAAAAGAGAGCTGCGCCACGCAGGCAAGCCTTACCCGCGCATCAGGCGCCCACGTCGGCGACCTCGGCCACCCATCCGTACGGCAACTCCTCGCCGTCCACGGTCACCGCCTCCACGGTGCGGGTACGCGGGTCGATGTCGGCCTGCACCCCCTCACCCTCGTAGCGCGGGTAACCGGACGCCCCCACGGCGCCGGTGGCGGTCACCGCCACGGTCCGCAACGGATTGCCGTGATCGGGACGACCCTCGGCGTCGGTCAGGCGGGGCTTGAGGACGACGGTGCAACGACTGGGCACCTCTGCTGCGTGGCTCATGTTCGGAGGCTAATGCGCGCCGCGCGCTCGCGCCCGCCGTTCCGGCCGCACCGCACGGCCTGGGTTGTAGTATGCAACCAGCGCCTCGGAAAGGAACCCGCACGTGGCAGAGCCCGACCGTCCCGCCGACCGCGCGTCGGCCGTGGAGACCATCCAGCGCGAGCTGACGTCCTTCGCCCGCCGCGCCAGGGCGACGGCGGCCCGGATGCACCCCGAGCTGTCGCTCGTCTCCTTCACCCTGCTCAGCCATCTCGACGAGCGGGGCGGGTGCCGCGCCACCGACCTCGCCGCGCACTACGCGCTGGACAAGTCCACGGTCAGCCGGCAGGTCGCCGCGCTGGAACGCGCCGGTCTGGTCATGCGGCGCGTCGACCCGGACGACCACCGCGTCCAGGTCCTGCTCCCCACCCCGGCGGGCGCGGAGATCCTCGCGCAGGTGACCGTCAGCCGCCGACAGATGTTCGGGGAGCGGCTCGCGGACTGGTCCGTGCGGGACCTGGCCCGGTTCGCCGCCTACCTGGAGCGCTACAACGAGGCTTCACGCGAGAACTGAACCCCTATACGGACGCCGTGAGTCGGGGCACGCGCGCGGCGCGGAAGCGGGTCGTGCGGCGCAGCTCGAAGCCCAGGGACTCGTAGAGCCGGAGCGCGTTCGTGTTGCCCGCGCCGGTGTGCAGGAACGGGGTCTCGCCGCGCTCCCTGATCCCGGCGGCGACGGCCCGCACGAGCCGCCCGGCCAGGCCCTGACCGCGCTGGTCGGCGTCGGTGCACACGGCGCTGATCTCGGTCCAGCCCGGCGGGTGCAGCCGCTCCCCCGCCATCGCCACGAGGACGCCGCCGCGCCGGATGCCGAGATACGTGCCCAGCTCGATGGTGCGCGGCAGGAACGGGCCGGGCCGGGTGCGCGCCACCAGGTCGAGCATCTCCGGCACGTCTGCGGGGGTGAGCCGGACCGCCTCGGGATCGTGCGCCGCGGCCACCCCGGCATCGACGAGCTGCACGCCCGGGACGTCCGCCGTCAGCTCCCAGCCCGCGGGCAGGGGGCGGGTCGTGCCCGGCAGCGGCACCTGCGCGCCGGGCCCCGCGAACGTGGCGAGGTCCGCCCAGTCCTCGGGCCCCGGATCGTCGGGCAGCGCCAGCCAGGGCGAGACGTCGACGGGGTAGCGCAGCACCCGGCCGCGCCGCTCGGCGAGATGGGCGTGCGGGCCGGTCAGCGCGGCGTACGCGGGGTTGTCGAGCGGATGCGCGGGCGCGCCGGGGGCGGGCACCGACGCGCGGCCTTCGTACGTCTGCGTCTCGGTCATCCGGACCCTTCTCTCATGACTCGGCTCGGCGTTCCATGGTCGCGCCGCACCATGAAACCCCCAGGTCAGAGCCTGCATTCCCCGATACATGCAGTGTTCACGAGGTCGCAACGCGTTCATGCGCGCGCAATGCGCCCGCAGGCTTGCGCGCCCCCGCGAGGGGTCGGCGTTGCCGCGGGTGAGCGCCCTTGGCATGCTGGCGCGATGCCGCCCATGTCGCTGTCCGAGCGCGCCGAGGCCCTGCTCGACGCCGCCACACTGCCCCTCGTCCTCGCGGGCGACCCCGTCCTGCGGCGGCCCGCCGAGCCGTACGACGGGCAGCTCCCCGACGCGCTCCTGAACCGGCTGATCGAGCGGATGCGGGCCACGATGCACGCGGCGCCCGGGGTGGGCCTGGCAGCGCCGCAGATCGGTCTGCCGCTGCGCCTCGCCGTCATCGAGGACGAGTGGGACGTGCCGGCCGAACTGCGCAGGGCGCGCGGCCGTGCCCCGCAGCCGTTCCGCGTCCTGATCAACCCGTCGTACGACGACGCGGGCGGGCGCCGGGTCGCCTTCTACGAGGGGTGCCTGAGCGTGCCGGGCTACCAGGCCGTGGTCGCCCGGCACGAGCGGGTGCGGTTGCGCGCCCTCGACGAGCGGGGCCGCGCGGTGGACGAGGAGATCGGTGGCTGGCCGGCGCGGATCGTCCAGCACGAGACGGACCATCTCGACGGCACGCTCTACCTGGACCGCGCCGAACTCCGCTCGCTCGCCTCCGTCGGGACACCCGCGCAGAAGGAGCGCTGGAACCAGCCCACGCCCCGGCTCGCCGCCCAGGAACTGGGGTTCGACCTGCCGCCCTCCGACTGATGGTCAGTCCGGTCGCGGCATCTCCCCCTTGGTCGAGGTGACGTCGATGACGGTGAACGCCGCGCCCTGCGGGTCACCCACCGCCGCGAACCGGCCGAAGGGGCTGTCGACCGGCCCGAAGTGCAGCGTGCCGCCGAGGCGGCGGACGGTGGCGAGCGCCGCGTCGCAGTCCTCGACGACGAAGTACACGTTCACGTACGACGGCACGTGCTCGGGGAAGTCGTCGGTCATCCGCATCCGGCCCAGGACCGGGCTGCCCGCGAGCTGCCAGACGTCGAAGTCGACGTGCTCGTCCGCCATCTTCCTCACCTCGTAGGGGAAGACGGAGGTGAAGAACGCGTCGGTCCGCGCGGCGTCGCGGGAGTTGACCTCGGCCCAGCAGAAGGCGCCGGGCTCGTTGACCGCCTCGAAGCCCTCGTGCGAGTCGGCCTGCCAGACGCTGAAGAGGCAGCCGGTGGGGTCCTGCGCGGTGACCATCGTGCCGAAGTCGCCGACCCGCATCGGTTCCATCGACAGCGTGCCGCCCGCGCTCTTGACGCGCTCGGCGGTGGCCGCGATGTCCGTGGTGGCGAAGTACAAATTCCAGGCGGCCGGGACACCTTCCATGCCGGGCATCTGCGGCGACAGCGCGGCAGCGTTCTTGCCGCTCGCCGTCCGCGCCTGGGTGTAGTCGCCGAACTCCTCCGCGCCCGTGTCGTAGGACCAGCCGAACAGTTCGGCGTAGAAGCCCTTGGCGGCCTCCAGGTCAGTGAACATGGCGTCGGCCCATACGGGCGCGCCCTCGATCTGTGCGGCCATGACGCGCCCTTCCGTCGGGTGCGCCGGGCGCGACGAGGCCCGGCGCCCCCACCACGCTAGGCCGCCGGCACGCACCCCGCATGCGCTGATTCGCTGCGGGAACCGCCCCCGTCGACCTGTGCGCGGGTCCACGGGGGCGGGGCGGCGGGTCAGGCCTGGGCGAGCTGCGGCTCCGGGAGCGGTGCCGGGGTGAGCTTCGGAAGCCACCGCTGGGTGGTCCGTACGTAGCCGTACACCACGGAGGCCATCGCCAGGAGGAGGAGAGGCCCGAACACCCACGGGTGCCTGCCCATCTCCAGCGGCAGGTAGCGGTAGGCCACCAGGAGCAGCGTGAAGACGGCCGTGCCGTAGGCGACCAGCCGGACCGCGGCGCCGTCCCAGCCGCGCTCGAAGGCGCGCATCGCCGTCTCGATGGTGACCGCGAAGACGACACCGGCGACGAGGTCGGCACCGTAGTGGTAGCCGAATCCCAGCGTGGCGGTGAGCGTGGCGACCAGCCAGAAGGCGCCCGCGAACCGCATGAGCCGTGAGCCCTGGCGCGAGTGGATGAAGAGGGTGGTCGCCCACGCGGTGTGCAGGCTGGGCATGCAGTTGCGCGGGGTGATCTGGTCGAACGGGACCGAGTGCGGGGCGCTGAGCAGCGTCGGGGTGTCCGGCCAGAGCTGTGCCACCGCCCAGGGTCCGCCGTCGGCGCCGAAGGCGAAGACGGGGCCGACCACCGGGAAGATCATGTAGACGGCGGGTCCGAGCAGGCCGATGACCAGGAAGGTGCGCACCAGGTGGTGGCCGGGGAAGCGGCGCTCGACCGCCACGTTGCGCAGTTGGTACAGCGCGAGGATGGCCGCCGCCAGCGGGAGTTGTCCGTAGACCAGGTGCAGGACGTGGTCGGCGGCCGGGCCGCCCGCGGTGACCAACTGGCCCATGAGCCAGGAGGGGTTGCCCAGCGCGTGGTCCGCGGTCGCGACGTACGGGTCCAGGACCGTCGGGCGGGACTTGGAGGTGATGAGCAGCCAGGTGTCGCCGGTCTTGTGGCCGTCCACCAGCAGGAGTCCGAGTCCTACGCCCTTCAGGAGCAGGGTCCGTTCGGAGCCGGTGCGGCGCACGAGCGCGACGACCACCCAGCCGATGATCACCCACAGCGCGCCGTTGCCGAAGGACTGGTGGGCGCCGGCCGCCCATCGGACCAGGGCGAAGACCACGTCGATGCCGACGGCGGCACCCAGCGAGACGAGCCGTTGCCGCCAGGTGAGCACCACCATCATCAGCGCGAGACCGGCGTACAGGAGCGGTCCCGAGCGGGGCGCGAGGATCACCTCGCTCACCTGGTTGGTGATCGGCCCCGGCAGTCCGTAGTGGCGCGCGGCGATCTCCAGCGCGACGTGGAAGGCGAGGATCGCCGCACCCGCCGCGACCCAGAGCATCACCCGCGGCTGGCGCCACGCGGAGAGCGAGGTTCTGCATCGTATGCGCGAACGTATTCGCGCTGTCTTCGTCGTCAATTGTTTGGCCGTCTTGTGAGTTTCGGTCGGGCGGTCGCCGTGCGGCCGATCATGTTATCCGAGCGGTGCGGGCGGCCCCGGAATCCGAACCGGCGGCCGGTGGCGGGTCAGTGACCGGCGGTGAGGTTGCCGCTGAGCGTCTTGTGCAGATCGGCGCTCGGCCGGTTCAGGCCGACCATCTCGACGGTCTTGCCGCGCTGTGCGTACCGGGCCTCGACGGTGTCCAGGGCGGCGACCGAGGAAGCGTCCCAGATGTGCGTGCCGGAGAGGTCGATGACGACCTTGTCCGGGTCGCCGGCGTAGTCGAACCGGGTCACCAGCTCGTTGGCGGAGGCGAAGAAGAGCTGGCCGGTCACCGTGTAGACGACGTCGGTGCCGTCCGGGCCCGGCGCCGCGGTGACCTCGGCGAGGTGGGCGACGCGCCTGGCGAAGATGACCATGGCGGTGACCGACCCGGCGACGACGCCGACGGCGAGGTTCGAGGTGGCGACCACGAGGGCGACGGTGACGACCATGACGGTGATCTCGCCCGCGGGCATGCGGCGCAGGGTCCGGGGGGCGATGGAGTGCCAGTCGAACGTCGCGAAGCAGACCATCACCATGACCGCGACGAGCGCGGCCATCGGGATGCGGGAGACGACCGGCCCGAAGACGACGCACAGCACCATGAGGAAGGCGCCCGCCAGGAAGGTGGACAGGCGGGTGCGGGCGCCGGAGACCCGCACGTTGATCATGGTCTGGCCGATCATGGCGCAGCCGCCCATGCCGCCGAGGAATCCGGTGACGATGTTGGCGATGCCCTGGCCGATGGACTCGCGGGTCTTGTCGGAGGTCGTGTCGGTGATGTCGTCGACCAGTTGCGCGGTCATCAGCGACTCCATGAGCCCGACGAGGGCCATGGCGAGGGCGTACGGCGCGACGGTGGTGAGCGTGTCGAGGGTGAACGGCACGTCCGGCAGGCCGGGCACCGGCAGCGAGGAGGGCAGTTCGCCCTTGTCGCCGACGGTCGGCACGGCGATCCCGGCCGCGACGGTGATCACCGTGAGGACGACGATCGAGACCAGCGGCGCCGGGACGACGGTGGTGACCTTCGGGAAGAACACCATGAGGAGCAGACCGCCGACGATCAGCGGATACACGGCCCAGGGCACGTCCCGCATCTCGGGGATCTGCGCCATGAAGATCAGGATGGCGAGCGCGTTGACGAAGCCGACCATCACGGAGCGCGGCACGAACCGCATCAGCTTCGCGACACCCAGCGCCCCGAGAACGATCTGGAGGACCCCGGCCAGGATCACGGCGGCGACGAGGTAGCCGAAGCCGTGCTCGCGGTTGAGCGGGGCGATCACGAGCGCGACGGCCCCGGTGGCGGCGGAGATCATCGCGCGTCGGCCGCCGACCACCGAGATGGTCACGGCCATGGTGAAGGCGGCGAACAGACCGATCGCCGGATCGACTCCGGCGATGATCGAGAACGAGATCGCCTCGGGGATCAGGGCGAGTCCGACGACGAGTCCGGCGAGCACCTCGGTGCGCCACACCTTGGGGTCGGACAGCCAGTCGGGCTTGAGCCCGCGCAGGCGGGCGGCGGCGGAGAGCGCGGGAGAAGACAAGAAGACGTACCTGACGAGTCGGGCACACCGGACGAGTGAAGGGTGTGCTGATACAACTCTACCCTGACGTTACGGTAGAGATGGTCGCCCTGGTGGGCCGGGCCATGGACGAGGAGGGCGGGTCGCATGAGCGGCGAGCACATGCAGATCGGCGAGGTCGCCGCACGGACCGAGCTGTCGTTGCGCACGATCCGGCACTACGAGGAGACGGGCCTGGTCATCCCCTCGGCCCGCTCCCAGGGCGGCTTCCGCCTCTACACGGAGGCCGACGTCGCCCGCCTCATGGTGATCCGCCGCATGAAGCCGCTCGGCTTCACCCTCGACGAGATGCGCGAGCTGCTGGCCGCCACGGACCGCCTCGACGCCGGCGACGACCTCCCCGACGCCGAGCGCGACCGGCTCCTCGCCCGCGTCCGCGAGTTCCGGCACACCACCCGGGAACGGATCGCCGACCTGCGTACGCAACTGGCGCGCGCCCAGGAGTTCGCCGACACGCTCGCGCGCCGTCTGCCCGAGGGGCGATAGCCTGCTCGAATGACGGGCACTGGTGACGACGGCGACGGTCGGTGTGCGGCGGTGCTGATCGCCTCCTCCGCGGGAGGCGTGCGGGGGCTCAGCACGCTCCTGGGCGGGGTGGAGGCCACGCTGCCCGTGCCGGTGCTGGTGGCCCAGCACCTCAACCGGTCCCGTGAGACACACATCGTGGCCATCCTGTCGCGCTCCACGGAGCTGCCGGTCAAGCTCGCCGAGGACGGTGAGCACCCGCGGGCGGGGACCGTCTACATCGCTCCCCCGGACCGGCACCTGTGCGTACGAGCGGACGGCACGCTGTCGCTGACGCGCGAGGAGCGGGTCAACTTCGCCCGGCCGGCCGCCGATCCGCTCTTCGAGTCGGCGGCGCAGGCGCTCGGCCCGGTCATCGGCTGCGTCCTGACCGGCGCGGACAGCGACGGCGCCCGCGGCGTGCGGGCGGTCAAGGAGAAGGGCGGCACGGTCCTCGTGCAGGACCCCGAGACCGCCGACTTCCACGGCATGCCGAAAGCGGCGATCCGTACCGGGCAGGCGGACTTCGTGCTCCCCCTCACGGCGATCGGCCCTGCCATCACCCGGCTCGTGCGGGGGGACACCGGCGAAGTGGCCGCCCTCGCGGCCCGCCCGCCGGCGTAGCGTCGCCGTCAGGGGTGCGGGTGCCCCTGGTCGGGGTCGTCGTCGGGGGTCTGCCAGGTGGTGCCGCGCTGTGCCTCGTCGCTGCCGGGACGGGCGCCCGGGGCGGGCCTGGAGGGTTCGGTGCGGCGGGCCGCGCGACGCCGTCCGCTGACGAACATGGCGAGCAGGCCGAGAACGACGACGACGCCGACCACGAGGAAGACCAGCGAGCCTCCGCCCTCGGCGGCCAGAACGATGTGGCTGTGAGTGTGCATGGCGCTCCTGTACCCCGATCCACGCCGAAACCGCACAGACCAGCGAGGAAAGAATCCTCGCGAGATCTCCCGTTGATCGTTTCGAGTGGCCGCGAGGGGCTACCTGGCCGAGGGTGGAGAACACACCGAACACACCGAACACAGCAGCGTGTCCGCACGAGCTACGCGCCGGGAGACGTCCATGACCACAGCGGGTCCGAGCACCGGGCTCAAGAAGACTCTGACGACCCCGCTGCTCTACTTCTTCATCCTCGGCGACGTGCTGGGCGCGGGCGTCTACGTCCTCGTCGGCCAGGTCGCCGCCAAATCGGGTGGGGCCGTATGGGTGCCCCTGGTCCTGGCCCTCCTGCTGTCACTGCTGACAGCCACCTCGTACGCCGAACTCGCCACGAAGTACCCGAGGGCGGGCGGCGCCTCCCACTACGCGACGCTCGCCTACGGGCCGTTCGCCGGGTTCCTCGCCGGGTTCTGCATGCTGGCCGCCGGCATCGTCTCCGTGGCCGCGCTCGCCCGCGGGTTCGCAGGCGACTACCTGACCGCCTTCGTCAGCCTGCCCGTCGTCCTGGTGGCGGCCGTCTTCCTGGCCGCCCTGGCCCTCCTCAACGCGCGCGGCATCAGCGAGTCAACCCGGGCCAACGTCGCCGCGACCCTCATCGAGGTGGGCGGGCTGCTGCTCGTCGTCGGCCTCGGCGTATGGCTGTTCCTGCGCGGGGACGGTGACGCGAGCCGCCTCGTGCACCTCGGCACCGCCGACACGGGCGCCGTCGCCGGGGCGCTCAGCGGCACCGTGCTCGCGTACTACTCCTTCGTCGGCTTCGAGACGTCGGTCAATGTCGCCGAGGAGACCCGCGACCCGCGCCGCTCCTACCCGCGCGCCCTCTTCGGCGCCCTGATCACGGCGGGCGCCGTCTACGCCCTCGTCGGGATCGTCGCCTCGGCCGCCGTGCCCACCGACACCCTGGCGAACTCCAGCGGCCCGCTGCTCGAAGTGGTGAAGGAGGCGGGCGGGGTGCCGCCGAAGGTGTTCAGCGCCATCGCCCTCGTCGCCGTCGCCAACGGCGCGCTGCTCACCGGCATCATGAGCTCCCGCCTGGCCTACGGCATGGCGCGGGACGGTCTGCTGCCCCGGGTCCTGACCCGCGTACTGCCCCGGCGCGGTACCCCGTGGGCGGCCATCGGAGTGACGACCCTCGTCTCCTTCCTGCTGGCCCTCACCGGTGACGTGGAGACCCTCGCCTCCACGCTCGTACTGCTGCTGCTCGTGGTGTTCTTCCTCGTCAACACGGCCGTCCTGGTGCTTCGCCGGGACCGCGAGGCACCGCCCCACTTCCGGGCGTACACCGTGATCCCCGTGCTCGGCGCGGCCTCCTGCGTGGTGCTCGCCACCCAGGTCGAGGCCGCGGTGTGGGCGCGGGGGCTGATCATCCTCGCCATCGGCGTGGTGCTCGGCGCGATCGCCGCCGTGCACCGCCGGAAGGCGACGAGCTGACCGAACAGCCCCGTGCGTAACGGCGCGATGCGGGTACTCCTGTTCCGTCCGCTTCCCCGGCGGACCGCCGCGGCAGCGGAGCACACGACACAGCGCGACCGAAGGAGAAGAACCAGATGGACGACGGCCACCCCCTCAAGAACGCGGCGGAGAAGGTCAAGGAGACCGTCACCGGCGAAGCGGTCCCCCAGGGCCCCGAGGACGGCGTGCCCGGCAAGCCCGGCCCCGAGTCACCGACGTTCGACGAGCCCACCGAGGCGCGCGGGCCCCTGCCGCCCAAGGCCGACCAGAGCGGTCCGCGGCCCGTGAGCCCCACCGGGGCCCCCTCGCGCGACGACCAGGCGGCCGTCGCGCAGCGGGGCGAGTACCTCACCACCGCGCAGGGCGACCGCCTGTACGACACGGATCACTCGCTCAAGGCCGGTCCGCGCGGTCCTGTCCTGCTCCAGGACCACCACCTGCGGGAGAAGATCACCCACTTCGACCACGAGCGCATCCCGGAGCGCGTCGTCCACGCGCGCGGCGCCGCCGCCCACGGCGTGTTCCGCGGCTACGGCCGGGCGGCCAACGTCACCAAGGCCGCCTTCCTCCAGGAAGGCGTCGAGACCGAGGTCTTCGTCCGCTTCTCCACCGTCCTCGGTTCCCGCGGCTCGGCGGACACCGTCCGCGACACCCGGGGCTTCGCGACGAAGTTCTACACCACCGAGGGCACCTTCGACCTCGTCGGCAACAACATCCCGGTCTTCTTCATCCAGGACGCCATCAAGTTCCCCGACATCATCCACGCGGGCAAGCCGCACCCGGACCGGGAGATCCCGCAGGCGCAGAGCGCGCACGACACGTTCTGGGACTTCGTCACCCTGCACTCCGAGGCCACCCACCACACCCTGTGGAACATGTCGGACCGCGGCATCCCGCGCTCGTACCGGATGATGGAGGGCTTCGGCGTCCACACCTTCCGGCTGGAGAACGCGGCGGGCGAGACGACGCTGGTGAAGTTCCACTGGAAGCCGAAGCTCGGCGTGCACTCCCTCGTCTGGGAGGAGGCGCAGATCGCGGGCGGTGTCGACCCGGACTTCCACCGCCGGGACCTCGCCGACGCCATCGAGGCGGGCGCCTACCCCGAGTGGGAGCTGGGCATCCAGACGTTCCCCGACACCCCTGAGCAGATGTTCGAGGGCATCGATCTGCTCGACCCGACGAAGATCGTGCCGGAGGAGCTGGCGCCGGTGCAGCCCATCGGGCTGCTGACGCTCAACCGCAACCCCTCGAACTACTTCGCCGAGACCGAGCAGGTCGCCTTCCACGTCGGCCACCTCGTGCCCGGCATCGACGTCACCGACGACCCGCTGCTCCAGGGGCGGTTGTTCTCCTACCTGGACACGCAGATCAGCCGGCTCGGCGGGCCCAACTTCGCGCAGCTCCCCATCAACCGGCCGCACGCCCCCGTCAACGACATGCTGCGGGACGGCATGCACCAGACGGCCGTGCACCGCGGCGTCGCCCCCTACCGCCCCAACTCGCTCGACGGGGGCTGCCCGTTCACTGCCGGCGCCACCACCGGGGCGGACATCGAGGTGCCCGTCGAGCTGCCCGCCTCGCGCAAGGTCCGCGAGGCCCCCGCGACCTTCGACGACCACTTCAGCCAGGCGCGCCTCTTCTGGCTGAGCATGAGCCCGCCCGAGCGCGAGCACATCGTCGACGCCTACTCCTTCGAGCTCGGCAAGTGCTACGAGCAGGCGGTCAAGGAACGCGGTCTGCAGTCCCTCGCCAACATCGACACGGAGCTGTGCGAGCAGGTCGCCGCCGCGCTCGGGCTGCCCGCACCGCAGCCGACGGAACCGCTCAGGGACGCGACGCCCAGCCCGGCCCTCTCCCAGGTCGGCCAGGTCTGGCCGCTGGACGGACGGCTCATCGGCATCGTGACCGACGGCTCCGCCGACATCGACGGCGTACGCGCGGTCCGCCAGACCGTGCTGGACGCGGGCATGGTGCCGCTGATCGTCGCCCCGGCCGGCGGGAAGCTGGACGCGAGCGGCGAACCCATCGCCGTGCAGCGGACGTTCGCCACGGCGCGGTCCATCGAGTTCGACGCCCTCCTCGTGGTGGGTACGCCCGCCGCGGGCGCCGACGCCCTCCCGGCGCGGGACGCCAAGGCGAAGACGTCGGCCGCCGAACTCGACCCGCGGGTGCGGCTCCTGCTCGACGAGGCGTTCCGCCACGGCAAGGCCATCGGCGGCTGGGCGGGTGCCGAGGCGGCCCTCGAAGCGGCGGGCCTGCCGACCGGCGCCCCCGGGGTCGTCCTCGGTGACAGTGGTGCCGCGGTGCTCGACCAGATGCGGGAGCTGCTCGGCCGGCACCGCGTGTGGGAGCGGTTCGCCACCACCGTGTGACGGTCGCGACCGCGACCGGGCCCGGGGGGGGGGGGGGGGGGGGCCGGCGCGCGGGGCGGGGGGGGGGGGGGGGGCGGGCGCCCCCAAGGGATCGGCCCCCCGCCCGTGGCAGCCACGGGTAGTTTTAAGACCCC
>NZ_JBIWKP010000004.1:411238-698399 GCF_044765725.1 Streptomyces sp. NPDC102406
GGGCCGCCCCCGTTGGGGTGCGCGGCGGGCCGGCCCCGGGGGGGGGGCGGGGGCCCCCCCCCGGGGGGGGGGGCGCCCCCCCGCCGGGGGCCGGGCGGGGGGGGCCCCCCCCCCCCCGCCCGGGCCCGGTTCGTCGTGTGTGCGCGTGAGCCGCTTCGTCAGCGGCCGACGGCCTTGGCCAGCTCCTGCTTGTTCATCGACGAGCGGCCCTCGATGTTGCGCTTCTTGGCCTCCGCGTAGAGCTGGTCCCTGGTCGGTCCCTGGGAACCGCTGTGGGACCGCTCGCCACCGCGCTGCGGAGCGGACTTCTTGTCGCGTGTGGAGGTCTTGCTCGCCGTCTTGGACTCGCCGGAGCGGGCCCGCTCCTTGTTCACGGTGCGCGCCGCGATCTCCTTCGCACGGCCCTCGGAGGTGCCGCGCTTCTCCGCGCCCTCCTTGATGTGCTCGTACTGGCGCTCGCGCTTCGCGTTGGAACCCTGGGGCATGCCGTTCTCCTTCCGGACCGGGGCGGCCGGCTCGGCCGCGCCTGCTGAGCGATCACCTTCCGCGTACCCTCCGGCGGGGTTTCGACCCGGCCGGGAGCGTTCCCATCTGACGCGGATGGCGCGCGGTGTGCGAGCAGGCGGCGACCGAACGGATGAGCGGCCACCACCGGGCCGCCCGGTGGTGATCCGGGGAGAGGCGTGCGCTACGGGTGGTCGGGGCGCTGTTCGGGCGGGGTCCCGCCGCCGCGGCCGCCGCCCTTGCCGCCCTTGTCCGTCCCGTGGGCACGGGTCCCGCCCTCGGGCGTCCCCGGCTGTCGGGCCTTGAGTTCGGCGCTGTCCTGGGGCGTCGCGCCGCCCTGGTCACTGCGCCGCTGTTCGGGCTGTTGCGGGTTCGACATGGCCATCGCTCCCTCGCGTCGTGCGGTGCTCCGTCCGCGGACCGGGCACGGTTGCGCCTTCCATGCTGGCACGGGGCGGACCCGTGGTCCTGTCGAGCGGGGCCCGCTGCTCCCCCGGGCCGCGGTGAGGAGGCGGGAGGGGAAGTGGCCGGGTCTAATGGACGTGGTTCGAGCAGCCACGAGAGTGAAGGCGACGTACCCAGGGGGCCGGTCGTTCGTTGGAGGTCACGCGCTCTTTCCCGGATCGCGGACCGCCGGTCGCCTTCCGGTCTCGGGCCGGGCGCCGGTAGCCCCGAACGGGCGGGGGCCTCCATCGACCTCAGAACGGTACGCAAATGAGCAGCTACGAAGCACCCGCAAGTGAGGAGCGCGCCAGCAGGTCGGTGTTGGGCGCGCCCTGCTGGGTGAGCCTGTCCACGTTCGATCTACGGACTGCCGAGAGGTTTTACCACGCCGTACTGGGGTGGGAATGGCACACCGGCTCGATGGGCGACCAGTACCGATTCGCGAGTGTGAACGGGGTGCCGGTGGCGGGGGTGTCCGAGGCGAAGAGCATCGGGCAGACGGCGGTCGCCTGGACGCCGTTCTTCGCCGCGTCCAGCGCCGACGAGACCGTCGCGCGCAGCCACGAGCGCGGCGGCACGACCGCCGTGGGGCCCCTCTCCTTCCCGCCCGGCCGGGCGGCCCTGCTCGCGGACCGGGACGGGGCCGTCTTCGGGATCTGGGAGGGTGCGCTGGTGGCCGACTGGGAGGCATGGCGGCGCGCGGCACCGGCCTTCGTGGCGCTCCACACGCGGAACGCGTTCGACGCGGCCATCTTCTACGCGGAGGTCCTCGGCTGGGCGTCCGGCGCCCCCGGGGCCTGTGACGTCCGGTACGAGGACGAGGAGGTCGTGCTGCGCAGCCGGGGCGAGGTCGTGGCCCGTATCCATTCGGGGGCGGTGGAGGCCGCGCCCGACCCCGCGATCCGGCCGCGCTGGCAGGTCCACTTCTCGGTGGCCGACGTGGCGGCGTGCGCCGAGGCCGCGGTCGCCCACGGCGGCGCGGTCCTGCCGGGCGGCAACGGCTCGACGGAGGCGTTCCTCAGCGATCCCGACGGGGCGCGCTTCGCCGTGAACTCCGACGGGACGGCCAGGTGAGGGACGGCGAGCCTTGTTCGCCGACCGCGCCCAGCAGTGCCCAGGCAGTGGCCTGGTTCGCACCGATCACGGGCTTGCCGAGGCGTTGTTCCAGGCGCGGCAGAGCGTCGTAGGTGGGCAGCGCGGTGCAACTGACGAGCACGGCGTCCGCCCGGGGATCGTCCCCCCTCGTCACCGCGTCCACCACCCGCTCGTCCGTGATCGCGTACACGTCCTCGACGGTGTCCAGGCCCAGCGAGGTGAGCGCCACCACGTCGAAGCCGCGGTCCGTGAGGTAGGCGGCCAACAGGTGGTCCACCGGCTCCTGGTACGGGTGGACGACGGCGACGCGGCGGGCGCCCACGGCACGGAGCGCGTCGGTGATCGCGCCACTCGTCGTCAGCGCCCGCCGCGCGCCGTACGTCCGCATCGCCGCCCGCAGCGCCCGCTCGCCCGCCACGCCGTCGACGAAGCTGCACGCCGTGCAGAGGTAGGCCACGGTTTCCGCGCCGCCCGCGACGAGTTCGCGGACCGGCTCCGCCAGCAGACCCGCCCGGCCGAGCCGGGAGACGAGCTCCAGATTGTCGCGGTACGTGACCTCGTCGGTGTACGCCATCGTCCAGCGCACGTGCGGTGGGAACCAGCGGGCCAGTTCCTCCCGGCGGGTGAAGTCGTACGAGGCGACCACGGCGACGTGTCGAGCGGGACCCATGTGGCGGGCCTCAGTCCGGATCCAGGTCCCGCAGGCGTCTGCTCGCCGCGCTCAGGCTCCTGCCCCGGCGCGCGAGCCCTTCCCAGGGGTCCTTCTCCAGGCGGTCGCCGAGGTCGGTGACCGTCCAGCGGCGGGCGCTCAGCCCCGGCGTGTCGAGTTCGTCCCAGTCCAGCGGCACGGCCACGGGCGCGCCGGCCCTGGACCGCACGGCGAAGGGGGCGACCACGGTCTGCGCGTAGCCGTTGCGCGCGACGTCCAGGTACAGCCGCCCCTTGCGGGCGTCCTTGCGCGGCTCGGTCGTCAGCTCCCGCGGGTACCGCGCGGCCAGCGTGTCCGCCGCGGCGCGGGCGAACGCGAGGACGTCGTCGGCGTCGTCGCGCCGGTTCAGCGGGACGACGACGTGCAGGCCGCGGGAGCCGGTCGTCATCAGGCCCGAGGCGAGGTCCAGTTCGTCGAGCAGTTCGCGCAGGTGGTGTGCCGCACCGCGGACCGGCTCGAAGTCGTCGGCGGGCGGGTCGAGGTCGAAGACCAGGCGGTCGGGGTGGCGCGGCCGGTCCGCACGGCTGAGCCAGCGGTGCGGCGTGATGCACGCCTGCCCCGCCAGATAGGCCAGGGTCGCGGCGTCGTCGCAGACCACGTGCGTCACCTCGCCGCCCTCCTTGGCCACCGTCGCGCGATGGACCCAGTCGGGGAAGTAGTCCGAGACCTCCTTCTGGTAGAAGCGCTGCTTGTCGATGCCGTCCGGCATCCGCTCCAGCATCAGGGGCCTGCCGCGCAGCTCGGGCAGCATGCGGGGCGCGACCCGCCGGTAGTGCTCGACCAGGTCGGCCTTGGTGAGGCCGTCCTGCGGGAACAGTTCCTTGTCGGGCCGCTTCACCGGGATCGTGCGCCGCCCGATCCGCAGTTCGACGTCATGGCTCACGTCACCGCCTCCTTTCCGCCGATGCCTCCGCCTCGCCTTCGCCTCTCCTCGTTCCCCCCGCCCGCTACGGCAGCGGTGTGCCGCCGGTGGCGTTCATGATCTCCGCGGTGATGAAGCTCGCGTGCTCCGACGCCAGGAAGACGTACGCGGGCGCCATCTCGGCGGGCTGGGCCGGCCGGCCCATCGGGGCCTGCTTGCCGAACTCCTTGGTGTCCGGGAGCGTCGCCGGGATCAGCGGGGTCCACACCGGCCCCGGGGCGACGGCGTTGACCCGGATGCCCTTGTCGACCAGCATCTGGGCGAGGCCCTGCGTGAAGGTGACGATGGCGCCCTTGGTCGTGGCGTAGTCCAGCAGGTGGGGGCTGGGCTTGAAGGCCTGCACCGAGGTGGTGTTGATGATGGAGCCGCCGGACGGGATGTGCGGTACGGCCATCTTGCACAGCCAGAACATGCCGTACAGGTTCGTGCGGACGACGCGGTCGAACTGCTCGGTGGAGATGTCCTCGATGCCCTTCGGCTGGGACATCTGGTACGCCGCGTTGTTGACCAGCACGTCGATGCGGCCGAACTCCGTCACGGCCCGCTCCACGAGCCGCCGGCACTGCTCCTCCTCGCGGATGTCGCACGGGACGGCCACCGCGCGGCGGCCCGCTTCCTCGACGAGGCGGACCGTCTCCCGGGCGTCCTCCGCCTCCTCGGGCAGGTGGGCGAAGAGGACGTCCGCGCCCTCGCGGGCGTAGGCCAGGGCGACGGCGCGGCCGATACCGGAGTCGCCGCCGGTGATGAGCGCCGCCCGGTCGCGCAGCAGTCCGTTGCCCCGGTAGGACTCCTCGCCGTGGTCCGGCGGCGGGTCCATCGGGCCGCTCCAGCCGGGGTGCCGCTGGTCCTGCTGGTCGAACTCCGGCTGGGGGTGCTTCGTCGTGGGGTCCTGCGGGGTGCCACCCATCGTCGCTGTTCCTTTCCTTTCCACGGTTCGATGTGCTTCGGCGTGCTCCGCGCTCCCGGAGCCGGTACGGCCCACTCTGCTCGCCGCCACCGGGCTGCGCGAACGCAAATCCTCGACGCACCGGGTGTCCCGTGGACGGCGCCTCCACACCTGTGGAACCGGATCGGCGGGCGTTTCGCGGGTACCCGCACCGCATGCGACTGAGCGTGGTGGACGTGGGCTCGAACACGGTCCGGCTGGTGATCGCCGACGCCGAGGAGGGCGTGCCGCTGCCCGTGCACACCGCCAAGTGGGGGCTGCGCCTGGCCGAACGGGTCGACGCCGAGGGACGTATCGCGGAGGAGACCGTGGGGCGGCTGACGGCGGCGCTCGCCGCGGCGGTCGTCACGGCCCGGCGGTGGGGGGCCGCCGACCCACTGGCCATCGCCACGGCGACGGTCCGCCACGCGCCCAACCGGCCGGAGGTGCTGCGAGCCGTCCGCACCCGTTGCGGCCTCCAACTGTGCTTGCTGCCGGGCGAGTTGGAGGCCGAACTGACCTTTCTCAGCGCGCGCCGCTGGATGGGCTGGCGGGCGGGGTCGCTCGCCGTCTTCGACATCGGCGGCGGCTCCCTCGAAGTGGCCTTCGGCCGGGGCCGCCTGCCCGACTACGTGGCGTCGCTGCCGCTCGGCGCCGCTCGGCTGACCCGGGAGTTCGCCGACGGCCAGGACCCGCCCGGGCCGCGGAGCGTGCAGGCGCTGCGCCGCAAGGTCCGCCACCAGGTGCGGGACGTCGCCGCCCGGATCCGCTGGGAGAACCCGCGCACATCCGCCGCGACCTCCCGCACCTTCCAGCAACTGGCGCGCCTGGGCGGTGCCGCCGACGGACGCGAGGGCCCCTTCGTCGCCCGCCGTCTGGCCCGTCGCGATCTGCGCGACTGCGTCGACCTGCTCGCGACGCTGCCCGCCGCCGAACGCGCCAGGCTCCCGGGGATCTCGCCACCACGGGCCGAACAGAGCCTGGCCGGCGCCGTCGTGGGCCACACGGTCATGAAGCTGACCGGCGTCAGGACGGTGACGATCTGCCCGTGGGCCCTGCGGGAAGGGGTCCTCCTGCGCTACATCGAGGACGGCGCCGACTGGTGGTCGGAGATCGTCGGGCGGAGCGAGCGGTCGGCGGCGGCCCGCGCGCCGCTGAGGATCGCGACACCGACGCTCTGAGAGCCGACCCCCGGACGCGAGCACCAAGGGTCCGGCCAGCCCCACCCGTTCGGCAGGACCGCGCAGGCGGGCCGCGTGGCGCGGTGCGAGACTGCCCGGACAGCCGTCCGTGCGGCCCGACAAGGAGTGATGAAGTGGCGGCACCCGAGAGCGCGGACAGTGTCCTGTGCGAGTTCCTGGCCGACCCCCACAACGCGCCGCTGGACCTGCCCACCGCGGTGGAGAGGTGCGCCAAGGCGCTGGGGCTCCAGAACGCCGTGGTCTACCTCGCCGATCTCCAGCAGCGCCAGCTCGCCCCGCTGAACGAGGTGACGCCGACCCTGCCCATCGACGACTCCCTGGCCGGCTGGACCTACCGCACGGAGTCCCTGCGCGTGGAGGAGTCGCAACTGGGCGGCATGACGGCGTGGCTGCCGATGGTGGACGGGGCCGAACGGATCGGCGTGCTCGCCGTGCACTCCCCCTCCCTCGACCCGGTCTCCTTACGGCGCGGCAGGACACTCGCCCACCTGTGCGCCATGATGATCACCTCCAAACGGTCGTACAAGGACACCTACGTCCGCCGGGCCCGCACGAGGCCCATGGAACTGCCCGCGGAGATGCTGCGCGCCTACCTGCCGCCCCGCACCATCGGCACGACCCACGCCGTCTCGACCGCCGTCATGGAACCGGCCTACGAAGTCGGCGGCGACGCCTTCGACCACGCCCTGACCGAGACGACGCTGCACGCCGGGATCATGGACGCCATGGGGCACGACCTGGCCTCAGGACTGACCACGGTGGTGTCCCTGGCCGCCTGCCGCAACGCCCGGCGCACCGGCGCCGACCTGCCCGAACTGGTGGAGTCCGTCGACACGGCCCTGACCCGGTGGCTGCCCGACCAGTTCTGCACCGCGATCCTCTGCCAGCTCGACCTGGCCACCGGCGGGCTGCGCTGGGTCAACTGCGGTCACCCCGCGCCGCTGCTCATCCGCGACGAACGCCTGATGCGCGACGCGATGGCACGCGAGGCCGACCCGCCCCTGGGGCTGCCCGCCTCCCTCGCGCCCACCGCGCGCCGCGTGCACGAGATGGATCTGGAGCCCGGGGACCGGGTCCTGATGTACACGGACGGGGTCACCGAGGCGCGGACGCCGCACGGCGACGAGCTGGGCCTGGACCGGTTCGCCGACTACGTCATCCGCGCCACCGCCGCGGGCGAACTGGCGCCGGAGACGCTGCGCCGCCTCATCCACTCCATCGTCGACGCGCAGGACAACCGGCTGCGCGACGACGCGACGATCGTCATGTTCGAGTGGCGCCCCACGACCCGCTGATCCCGGTCCCCGCCCCGGCCCTGCCCGTAGCGGACATCCAGCTAGTTGTCCGGCATATGCAAAACGGGACCAAAGTCCTGGTACACGCGGCGTGGAGAGGGCAGACCGTAGTCAGGAAGGCTCCGCGACCGCAGGGGCCGGACGGATCGGCGAAGGAGAACAAAGAACATGACCGTGCTGCTTCCCACGGCTTCCGACCTGCGTCGGGCGATGACGCGTCACCTTGAGGCCGTCGGCCGGGACGAGAGCCGCTCGACGCCCGAGACGATCCGCGCTCGCGAGGACAGTGCCTACACGCTGTGCGTGCTGACCGGCACGACCGGCGTCGGGGACGCGCTGCGGGTGGCGGACCTCCTCCTGGACCGGGAGACCGCGCCGCTCACGCGGGCGCGCCCGGCCGCCGTCAGGTCCCTACCGGTGCCCGCGTCGGACGCGGCGGCCGAGGCGGACCGTGTCGCCCTTCCGGCCGCCGCGTAGCGCGGGAGAACCCCGGTCGTCTCAGCCCGTCGCGGCGGGCTGCAGCCCGGCGTAGACACCGCCGCGGGCCAGGAGCTCGGCGTGCGTACCGGTCTCCGCGATCCGCCCGTCGGCCATGACCACGATGCGGTCGGCGCCCTGGATCGTGGAGAGCCGGTGCGCGACCACGAAGACCGTCCGGCCGTGCACGAGCCGGGCCAGGGCCTCCTTGACGAGGGCCTCGGAGTGGTTGTCGAGGGCCGACGTGGCCTCGTCGAGGACCAGGACGCGGGGGTCGCGGATCAGGGCGCGGGCGATGGCGAGGCGCTGCTTCTGCCCGCCGGAGAGCCGGGCGCCGCGCTCACCGACCACCGTGTCCAGACCGTCCGGCAGCCGCCGTACGAACTCCAGGGCGTTGGCGTCGCCCAGCGCCCGCAGCAGCGTCTCCTCGTCGGTGTCGCCGAGCCCGTACGTGACGTTGTCGCGGATGCTGCCCTCGAAGAGGATCGACTCCTGCGGCACCACCGACAGGAACCGCCGGTAGCTGCGCAGGTCGAGCGTGGCCATGTCGACGCCGTCGAGGAGGATCCGCCCCGCCGTCGGCCGGATGAACCCGATGAGCAGATTCAGCACCGTCGACTTGCCCGCACCGGACGCGCCGACCAGGGCGACGGTCTCACCCGGCCGCGCGGAGAGCGTGAACCCGGCGACGGCGGGCCCTCCCGCGTCCTCAGCGGTCTTTCCCGGAGCCTCTTGCGGAGTGCCGGCGTCTCCGGCGTACGAGAAGCCGACGTCCTCGAAGTCGATCCGGCCCGTCACCCGCTCCAGCACGGTCTTGCCCGCGTTGCTCTCCAGGTCCGGCGCCTGGAGCACCTCGCCCGCCGAGCGCACCGACTCGAGCCCCTTGCTGATGACCGGGGCGAGGCCGAGCAGCGTCGTCACCGAGCCGGTCAGCACGGTGAAGAACGCGCTGAGCATGACCACGTCGCCCGCCGACACGCCCAGCCAGCCGTGGTAGGCGACCAGGGCCGAGCCGGTCAGGCAGCAGACGCCGAGGATGTTGAGCAGGACCCAGGCCGCCGAGTTGAAGCGGCCGTTCATGGTGTCGAGGCGCAGCCCGGCCGCGAAGACCTGGCGCAGGGAACCGTCGACGCGGCCGAGCGCGGTGCGTTCCAGGCCGTGGGCGCGGGTGATGGGGATGAGGGTGGTCATCTCGCCCACGCGTGAGGAGAGGTGTTCGACCTCGCGGCGGAACTCCTCGTTGTGGCTGCGCAGACGCCCGCGCAGCCGCATCACCAGGAACCCGGCCGCGGGGACGACGACGAGGAACACCGGCAGGAACTCGGGCGTACGGACGCCGATCATGACGAGCCCGCCGACGAGGGTGGTGACGGCGCCCAGGCCCATGTCGGAGCTCTGCTGCACCATCTGTTCCACCGCCTCCACGTCCCGTACGACCTTGGCCTGGAGGACGCTGGAACTGACCCGGGCGTGGTAGCCGATGGAGAGTTGCTGCATGCGGCGGCAGAGCGCCGAGCGCAGGGTGGTGCCCATCCGGCGGATGCTGCCGCCGAGCAGCCGTACGTACCACTGGTGCAGCGGGTAGTTGATCACGAGGATGAACAGGAGGAGGCCCGTGGCTTGCCACAGGTCGGCCTGGTCCCCGTGCTGGACGACCACGTCGAGGACGGTGGCGGTGATGACCGGCAGCAGCCAGATCGGGCTGTGCTTGACGACGAAGAGGAGCGCGGCCAGCAGGAGCCGGCGGCGGTCGGGGCGGAAGAGGTGGCCGAGGGTGCGGATCGGATGCTCACCGCGATAGCGGTGGTCCAGATGATCGATAGCCGGTTGGTGCATGCACCGATCCCACCGCATCGGAACCGTGCGGGAAAGCGCTTTCCCGAAGCTCGGCGAAATTCAGCTCCGGCGCCCTCGCTCCCGCGCCTCAGGCAGCGGTCCGGTCGGAGGCCGGCCACACGTAGGGCAGGTCGTCGGGCTCGTCGGGGAAGAGCGGCGCGTAGATCTCCGGTGCCTTGCGCAGCAGGGCCGACCGGTGGCTGAGGTGGAAGGCGGGGTCGCCCAGCCAGGGCGGCAGTTCGCCGTCGTCGGCGAGCTGGTCCTGGGTGCGTACGGGGGCCCCTGGGCGGTGCCGGGCGAAGTCGGTGACGAGCGTGGCCGCGCAGGTGTCGGCGCGCCCCTCGGCGACCCAGGTCGCGCACACGTCGAGGCCGTAACGGACCAGGGCCTCCTCGTAGCCGATCCACATGCGGACCGCGGGGTGGTTCCGCCAGCCGTAGCCGGGCACGGTCAGACCGCGCAGCACCTGGAGGGCCTCGACCCGCTGCTTGCCCAGGCGTGAGCGGTCCAGGACCGCGGCGGTGCGGAGGAAGTCGGGGTACGGGAGAAAGGTCTGCACACCCGATGCCTACCGCGGCGGGGCTCTCCCCATACGACCGCGTACGGCAGTCGGCCGAGCGGGCGGCTGCGAGAATGAGCGCATGCCTCCGCGACTGCCGTTCGGTGATGATCTGCGTGCACGGTTCGGCTCCCCCGGGCGCTCCCGACGGCTGAGCAGCAGCCCGCGCTCCCACGTCTGGCGCGTCGAGCTGCCGGGGAGGCGGGTGGTGGTGAAGCACGTCGTCGACAGCCCGGGCGCGGAGGAGCGCTACCTCCGCGAAGTGACCGCACTGCGGCTGGCCGCCCGGTCCGACGCGCCCGTGGTGCCCGCGCTGCTCGCCACCGATCCGGGGAACCGGGTGCTGGTCCTGGAGGACCTGGACGAGGGGTCGCCGCCCGCGGACTGGATCGTCGGGTACGCGGCGGCGCTGGCCCGGCTGCATGCCGCCGCCCGCCCTGAGGACGCCGGCGCGCTCCCGCGCTGGTCGGGCCCTGACGAGGCGGACGTCGCGTCCTTCCTCGGGCTGGCCGGAGTCCTCGGGGTGGCGGCCCCGCCCGGCGTCCGCGGGGAGCTCGACGACCTCGTCGACCGGCTCGGACGGGCGGCGGGCCATGCCCTGCTGCACGGGGACCCGTGTCCCGGCAATGATCTGCACACCCCGGACGGGGTCAGGTTCATCGACTTCGAAGGGGCCTCACTGGGCAGCGGCCTGATGGAACTGGCCTATCTGCGCATCGGCTTCCCGACCTGCTGGTGTGTCACGTCGGCACCCGCACCGCTGCTGGACCGGGCGGAGAGCGCGTACCGCGCGGCGTGGCGCGCCGCGACCGGCGCCGCACTCCACGGTGACCTCGCCGACGCCTGTGCGGGCTGGCTGCTCCGGGGGGACGCGCTGGTCGAGCGGGCCCACCGCGGCACCGTCGACCATCTGGCGCGGATCCCGGACGAGGACTGGACGTGGGGCACGGTGACCGCCCGGCAACGTCTCGTCCACCGGCTCGGTGTCGTCGGACGGATGACCGACGGCCACCCGTCGCTGAGCGCTCTCGGCAGGCTCAGTACGGAACTGCGCCACCGCATGCTCAACCGCTGGCCGACGCTCGCGCCGGTCCCGGCCCTGCGCCCGTAGCGAGGTCGGGCCGGCCGTCCGCCTCGGCCGGTTCGACGGGGGCGGCCGTCGGCGCCGGGTCCGGGTCGGCGCCGTCGCCGCGCCGGGCGATCACGGCGGAGAGCTGGTTCTGCACGGACCGCGGCAGCGGGGTCGTGCCGGTGGTCGAGTCGATCAGGTGCCGCGCCACGAGGTGCAGCTTGATGTTGGTGCGCTGGGAGACGTCCACCAGCGCCGACCAGGCGTCCTGCGGGCTGAGGCCGAAGGCCGCCACCAGGATGCCCCGGGCCATGTCGATGGTGCCGCGGCTTCGCATCGCCCGGCGCAGTTGGACGACCTCACGGCTCAGCTCCGTCTCCGCCCCTTCCGGGGGGTCGGCGGGCGGGCTGGTGGCCGCGGGGTCGACGTCCAGCAGGAGGTTGACGGCGGAGCAGTCGCAGTGGTCGACGTCGTGCAGACGCAGGTCGACGCTTCCGTCCGAGGCGAGCAGGAGCGGGCGCAGGGCGCTGTCGAGCCGCTGGTCCTCGCGCAGGTCGAGGTCGCCGCGCACGCTGATGACCAGGCGTTCGCCGTCCCAGTGGTGAAAGAGCGTCAGCCCCGGTCGCCGGTCGCCGACGGCCGGTTCGGCACAGGCGGTGGTCGACGGCCCGGTCCCGGACTGTGCAGACTCTGCCATGGCCGTCTCCCTCGGTGCAGCCTCGCGGGTCCCGCCTCAGATTCCCGCTCCGCGGCGACGTACGTCAAGAGATACCTGAAATGAGTTTCAGGGGTTTCGATGCACGAATCGGTGGGCCTACTCTGCGGGCATGGGTGGAGTGCCGGAATCGCATGTCGGATGGACGTTCATCACCAATCACGCGCGGGTACTGGCCGCCATCGCCGACGACCAGAACGCACGTATCCGTGACATCGCCGCACATTGCAGATTGACGGAACGAGCCGTGCAGAAGATCATCTCGGATCTGGAGGGGAGCGGCTTCCTCTCGCACAGGCGTGAGGGGCGCGGCAACACCTACCGGATCGCTCCGGGAAAGACCCTGCGCCATCCCGCCGAGGCCGAGGCCGGGCTGACCGTCGCCTCCCTGCTGGCCCTGCTGGCGCAGGACGAGGCCTACCGCGCCGACGAGCGCCAGGGCGCCGAGCACGGCTGAGCGGACCTCCGGGCGGGCGGCCCTCAGGCGCCGGGAAGGAAGAGGCAGAACGGGTGCCCGTGCGGGTCGCGCAGGATGCGTACGTCCTGCTGCGGCTGATGCTCCTCCAGCGTGGCGCCCAGGGCACGGGCCCGCTCGACCTCCGCGTCCAGATCCTCCACCTGGAGGTCCAGGTGCGCCTGCATCTGCTGGGTGCCGGGCGCCTGCGGCCACACCGGGGGCGTGTGGTCGGTCTCGAGCTGGAAGCTCAGGCTGGGCCGCTCCTGTTCGGGGGCGCGCAGCCGGACCCACTCCGGGGCGCGTACGACCTCCTCCCAGCCCAGCAGGGCCCGGTAGAAGTCGGCCAGGGCGGGCGGGTCGGGGGTACCGAGGACAAAACCACCGAGCGTTGCTGTCATGTCCCTACGGTTTCCCCTGTCCCTCCCGCTTACGCGCGCACCATCGGCCCCGGCCCCCGGACGGGTCAGCCCGTCGCGGCGGAGAGGGCGGCGGCGTACTGCTCGTCGGTGAGGGGTTCGAGCCAGGTGGTGCCGTCCCCGGCGCCGTCGCCCACGACGATGGCGAGGTGCGCCATGAAGGTGGTGTCGGTGGCGCCGTGCCAGTGCTCCTCGCCGGGCGGGCAGCTCACGGTCTCACCGGCGGCGACCCGGACGACGTGGCCGTCGCGGGTGCCCACGAGGCCGACGCCGTCGGTGATGTGGAGGGTCTGGCCGTTGGCGTGGGAGTGCCAGTTGGTCCGGGCGCCGGGCGTGAACCGGACCAGGCCGACGGCCAGGCGGGCCGGTTCGGCGGGGGCTTCCAGCAGGTTCAGGTAGACGTCGCCGGTGAAGCGGTCGGCCGGGGTCCTGACCGTGGGGGTCGCAGTGGTGTGCTTCATGTGCGCTTCCTGTCTCTCTTCCTGGTGATGGTCAGGCGGCGGCGCGCCCGTCGGCGATCTTCTTGAGCCGGGTGATCGCGGTCATGGCGTTGGGCCAGCCCGCGTAGAAGGCGAGGTGCGTGATGGCTTCGGACAGCTCCTCGACGCTCAGCCCGTTGTCCAGGGCCACGCCGAGGTGGTGGTCGAGCTGCTCGGTGCGGTAGAGGGCGGCGAGCACGCTGACCGTGACCAGGCTGCGGTCGCGCGGGCGGAGCCCGGGCCGCTCCCACACGTCACCGAAGAGGACGTCGTCGGTGAGGTCGACGAGCTTCGGCGCGATCTCGGCCAGCTCCCGCGGTGCGGACTGTTCAGGCACGGGGGTTCTCCTCCGGTCTCGGGGAATCGTCGGACCCTTCGAGGGAAACGCGGGTCAGCGTCGTCGAGAAGGGCCTCTTGTTACAGGTATTGACAGGACCCCTCACGGGTACGCCGTCCGTCCGGCTGCCGATCTAGCCTGGAAGGCGTGAGCACCGAGAGCGACATCCGCGCGTTCCTGTCCTCCCGACGCGCCAGGATCACCCCCCGGCAGGCCGGGCTGCCCGCCTACGGCGGAAACCGGCGCGTGCCGGGTCTGCGCCGTGAGGAGGTCGCCCTGCTCGCCGGTGTCAGCATCGACTACTACGTCCGGCTGGAGCGCGGTCACCTCGCGGGGGCATCGGAGGAAGTCCTCGACGCCGTCGCGAACGCCCTCCAGCTCGACGACGCCGAGCGCGCCCACCTCTACGACCTGGCCCGCGCCGCCGCCAAGCGACCTGCCCGGCGCGGCAGGCGCCCGCGCGGCCCGCTGCCGGAGAGCGTCCTGCGCGTGCTGCGCTCCATGACCGACTCCCCTGCCTTCATCCGCAACGGCCGCCTCGACATCCTGGCCACCAACCGGCTCGGCCGCGCCCTGTACAGCCCGCTCCACGACGACGAGGGGCGGCGCCCGGTCAACATCGCCCGCTTCCAGTTCCTCGACCCCGCCGGTCGTGACTTCTTCCCCGACTGGGAGGAGTCCGTGAACACCACCGTGTCCCTGCTGCGCACCGAGGCGGGGCGGGCGCCGGGCGACAGCGAGCTGACCGGGCTGATCGGGGAGCTCGTCACCCGCAGCGACACGTTCCGCACCGCGTGGGCCAAGCACGACGTGCGTCTGCACCACACCGGCCGCAAGGCCTTCCGGCATCCCGTCGTGGGCGAGCTCCTCCTCGACTTCGACGCGATGGAGCTGCCCGCCCAGCCCGGTCTGACCCTGACCGCCTACAGCGCCGCGCCGCACACCGCGGACCACGACAAGCTCCAGCTCCTCGCCGCCTGGTCGGCCCCCTGGGACTCGGCCTCCGCCCCGGCCGGTCGGTCCGCTCCATAGGGGTCAGCCGCGCCGCACCGCCTCCTTGCCGATCGCGTGTTCGGTGAAGCGGCCGAAGGGGCGGAACCCGAGGCGGCGGTAGACGGGTTCGCCCTCGGCCGATGCCTGGAGGACGGCGAGGGGGTGGCCGTTGCGGCGGGCCGTGTGCAGGGCGGCGAGGGTGATGGCGCCGCCGTAGCCGCGGCGGCGGTCGGCGGCCAGGGTACTGATGTTGTAGATCCCGGCGACGTCCGCGTGCAGGAAGACCTCGGCCGTGCAGACCGGGCGGCCCGCGGCGTATCCGACCAGGTAGCGGGCCGGGCAGCCCGCGGTCAGGGCCCGGGACGCGGAGCGTTCGTGGAAGCGGCGGACGGTCGCGGACGGCGGTTCCCAGGTCGCGGCGAGGAGGGCGGCGTAGTCGGCCAGCCGTCCGGGCGTGGTCACCGGGTGGACGTCCAGGCCGTCGACGTAGGGCTGGGGCAGGGTGTCGGTCAGCCCGGCCCACATGGCGGTCTCGGTCGCGGTCGCGGGCAGGCCGGCGTCCGTGAGGCGGGCACACAGGTCGGACGGTGTCGAGGCCGGGCCCACCCACCAGGAGAAGGGGCGGCCGGTGGCGGCCAGGGCCGTGCGCGTCTCGGCGATGCGGGTCGCGGCGGTGTCGGGGGTGAGGCGGGCGGCGGCGACGATGTTGAAGGTGTCGTCGTCGAGCCCGCTGTCGGCGATCAGCAGGTCGTCGGTGGTGGTGACCGACGCGCCGTCGAGGCCGCGGTGCAGATGGGCGGCGTGCTCGGCGAGGTTCCGCTCCGCCCGGGCCGCCAGGTCGGTCGTGTCATGGGGGCCCCGCTGCGCGCTCATAGTGCTCGATCACATCACACCCGGAGGAATCGCCCCGTGTCCGGATTGCGCGGCGGGTGCGCGACGGGCGCCTCCGCGTCCCCCTGCGGCGCAGCCGACCGGGCGTCGCCACAGGGGAACTCGGAACCGCGGGTACCGAGCCGCCGCTTGCGGGCAGGGGCGTCAGCAGCTCAGGCCGGTTCCCGGGTCGACACCGAGGATCTGCGAGAACTTCGTGTAGTTGTCGATACGGCTCTGGACCTGGGCCGGGTTGCCGCCGTCGCATTCCAGGCTGCCGTTGATGCTGCGGATGGTCTGGCCGAAGCCCGCGCCGTCGACCATCGCGCGGTGCGGGGTCATGGTGCCGGGGCCGGTCTGGGTGTTCCAGTACCACAGGCCGGTCTTCCAGGCGACGGCCGCGTCGTTCTGCACGAGGTCGGGGTGGTGCAGGAGGTCGATGCCGAGGGAGTCGCCCGCGGCCTTGTAATTGAAGTTCCAACTGAGCTGGATGGGCCCGCGCCCGTAGTACTTGTCGGTGCCCGCGGGGCAGCCGTAGGGCTGTGAACTGTCGCAGTAGTGCGGGTAGTTGGCGGTGTTCTGCTCGACGACATGGACGAGGCCGCCGGTTTCGTGGCTCACGTTGGCGAGGAAGGCGGCGGCCTCCTGCTTACGGACGGTGTCGCTGCCCGTGCCGGTGAACTCCGGGTAGGCGCCGAGGGCGGCGTTCAGACCGTCGTACGTGTAGAAGGCGTTCCGGCTCGGGAACATCTGGTCGAACTGGGCCCGGCTGACGACGAAGTCCGCCCGGGCGTCGGCCTTCTCGGCGGAGGCGGGCGGGGCCAGGGTGAGCAGGCCGAGGGTGGCGGCTGACGCGGTGGCGGTCAGCAGGGCGAGGATGCGACGGCGCATGAAGGCGCTCCCATCGGGTGTGGAGGTGGGGGGTACGGCGCCGCGAGCCGTGCCGCGCATGCGCGCATGCGCGCCGTGGGGAAGACTCGCGGCGCCGCCGGTCGGGGGCCCTCGGACCCCCGGCTTCGTGTGTCAGCCGCCGACGTTCACGTCGATGCAGGCGTAGAACGCGTTCGTGGTGTCCGCCACGTTCCAGACGGCCAGCACCTTCTGACGGCCAGTCAGCGAGCCGAAGTCGACCTGGTGGGTGACCGTGGCCCCGGGCTTCGCGCCGTGGTCGTCGAACTCGGCGATCTTCTGACCGCCCACGAAGTACTGCCAGGTACTGGTGGCGTGCTGAGCCGTCAGCTTCCACTGGAAACCGGTGCTGCGCTGGACCGGCGTGGCGATCCAGCCCTTGGAGTCGTCGTCGAGTTCGGCGAACCGGCTGTTGCCGCCACTGCAACTGGTGAGCCCCTTGGGGCCCTCGACGCTCTGCGGTTCGTAGGTGATGTCACCGCAGGACACGGCGCCCGCCGCGCACTGGGCCTGGCGGCTGGGCGGGGTGGAGATGTAGCCGTGCGCGGCGGCCGGTCCCGCGGGCAGGCTGACGGCGACGACGGGGGCCAGTGCGGCGCCGATGAGGGCAGCCGTCTTCCTTCTGGCGTGCATGCGTACTCCTTCACTCACGGTCTTCCCGCGGGGCGCGATACGTGGGGGCGCGCAGAGCGGGTCGGCCTCTCGTGGGTGGGGCCAAGAGGCGCGAAGGGACAGGGGAATGCCGCCCTGGAACAGGGCGAACTCCCGTAAGCGGAACGGCCGTTACTGCTTGGACTAGACCATACAAGCGGTCGTGCCCCTGTCAAGACGCGTGCGGGGAAGCCGGACACGACGAAGACCTCCGTGCGATGCGGCCCCCCCGACCGCACCACACGGAGGTCTTCCTGTTCACCCGGCCGAGCCCGGCCGCGCCCGATCAGCCCATGGCCCGGCCCCCACCGGCGTCGATGCTCAGCGCGCGCACGATGGCGTCCTCGGTCTCCGCGCTGAAGAACCCCGTGATGCCGCGCAGGAGTTGCAGCGCGGTGCGCACCCCGGTGGGCAATGGTTTCGGCATCCCCGCCGCCACCACCGCGTGCTGGTCGGGGGCGGTCCTGGCCGCCTCCAGGTGCGCCTGCGCCAGGCCGATCTCACCGGTGACCGCGTGCCGTACCGCACACGTCACGTCGTACGACGCGCTCCGCGAGAACGCGAGCAGCGACGTGATCCCGGAGGCCTCCGCGTCGTCGTGGACCGCGGCGCTGAGATGACCGCCCGCCCGGTCGAGAATCTTCGCTATGGCGGACAGCCGCCCCGCCTCCAGCACTGCCTGAGGTGCCATGCCGATTCCTTTCATCACCCCGTCCGCCGACCCTGCTTCTCCAGCGTTATCACCAGGGCCCGCCCGGGGCGAACCTCCGTACGGGGGCGCACAGCACGCGCAGAGAGAGGGCACGGGGCGCTGGGACGGCGGTTGAGGCACGGGGCGGCGCACACGGCCGTTCGGTGGTTCCCCGTCGGCGCCCCGGGCACCGCCCCGTGCCGACGGGGCGCGTCGGGCCGGCCGGTCAGCGCGGCGGCGCGGTGGGGGGCGGCGGCGCGAGCGGCTGGGGCGGCACCACGGGCACGTCGGGCCGGGTGTCGTGGACGACCCGGGCCAGCCGGAACTCGTACTCGTACGTCTGGGTGACCCCCTCGGCGAGCACGAGGTACCCGTCGCCGTGCTCGTAGACCGTGCGGCGCAGCAGGTTGGCCGGGTGCCTCGGCTCGAAGGTGAGCACGTGTCGGTGGAGTGCCTCGCGCGCCTCCCGGCGCGTCCCGGTCACGTGCCCGACGGGCCTGGTCACCATCCGCACCCCGCCGAGCCCACCGCCCAGGCACGCGAGCATCAGACCCCAGGTCGCTCTGGTCGAATCGTCCGTCACTTCTCCCCCATGGATCGGTCGTCCGCCGCACTCTGCCACACGGCGGCCGAGGGCCCGGCCGCCGGGCGCCCTGTGCCACTATCGGGGGGTGAAACGGCAGGAGCTCGACGACCTCGTCCGGCTGCGGCGGGCCCGGGACCGGATCGACCGCGACTACGCCGAGCCGCTGGACGTGACGGAGCTGGCCCGGACGGCGCTCATGTCCCCGGGGCACTTCTCGCGCAGCTTCCGCGCCGCGTACGGGGAGACGCCGTACAGCTATCTCATGACCCGGCGCATCGAGCGGGCCAAGGCGCTGCTGCGCCGCGGCGATCTGTCGGTGACCGAGGTCTGCTTCGCCGTGGGCTGTACGTCGCTGGGCTCGTTCAGCTCGCGCTTCACGGAGCTGGTCGGGGAGACCCCGAGCGCGTACCGGGCCCGTCGGCACGAGGGCGAGGTCGCCGTCCCGGCCTGCGTCGCGAAGATCCACACGCGGCCGGTCCGCGGCAAGGAGACGTCGGGGCCGGATCCGCGGTCCTAGGGCGGCACACATCGGCGTGGACCGGGCCGAGGTCTGCACGGACCGACGCGCGAGGGCCCGCTCCGGTACGTCACCGGAGCGAACCCTCGCGCGTCGGCGCGGCGGGGTCAGCCGCGCAGGGGCTCCAGCTCCCGGTCGTCCTCGGTGGGCGGGGCCGCGACCAGGTTCTCGCGCAGCTTCTCCCCCTCGACGTCGACGTTGGGGAGCAGCCTGTCGAGCCAGCGCGGCAGCCACCAGGCCGACGTGCCGAGCAGCGCCATGACCGCGGGCACGATCGCCATGCGGACCACGAACGCGTCGAACAGGACGGCGACGGCGAGACCGAAGCCCATCATCTTGATCATGTCGTCGTTCTCCATGATGAAGCCGGAGAAGACGCTCATCATGATGATCGCGGCGGCGCCGACGACCCGGCCGCCGTGCCGGAACCCGGTCACGATCGCCTCGCCGGGGCGTGCCCCGTGGACGTAGGCCTCGCGCATACGGGTCACGAGGAAGACCTCGTAGTCCATGGCGAGTCCGAAGACCACGCCGATCATGAAGATCGGCATCATCGACATGATCGGGCCGGGCTGGTCGACGCCGACGACGTCCGCGAGCCAGCCCCACTGGAAGACCGCGACCACGGCGCCGAGCGCCGCCGCCACCGACAGGAGGAAGCCGAGCGCCGCCTTGAGCGGGACCAGGATCGAGCGGAACACCAGCATCAGGAGCAGGAAGGCCAGGCCGACGACGAGCAGGAGGTACGGCACGAGCGCGTCGTTCAGGGTCTGCGAGAAGTCGATGGTCATGGCCGTCTGGCCGGTGACGAGGACGTCCGCGCCGGTGTCGGCCTCCCACGCCCCGGCCTCGGAGCGGATCGCCCTGACCAGCTCCTCGGTCTTGTGGTCGCTGGGGCCCGTGCTCGGGACGACCGTCATGATGGCGGTGTCGCCCGCCTCGTTGACCTGGGCCGGGGCGACCGCGGCGACGCCGTCGACCTTCTTGAGCGAGGCGCCCACCGACGCGGCGGCGGCCTTCGCGCCCTTGCCGTCGACCGTCACCATCAGGGGCCCGTTGAAGCCGGCGCCGAACGACTCGGACAGCAGGTCGTACGCCTTGCGCTGCGTGCTGTCGGGCGCCGACGTGCCCTCGTCGGGCAGGCCGAGTTCGAGGCTGGTGGCCGGGACGGCGATGGCGCCGAGACCGAGGACGGCGACCAGCAGGACGGTCAGCGGGCGGCGCATCACGAAGCGGGACCAGCGGGTGCCCAGGTTCGGCCTGCCCACGCCGGCGCCCTGTGCGGGGACGGCGGCCTTGCGGTCCTTGCGGCGCAGCACCTTCTTGCCCGCGAAGCCGAGCAGGGCCGGGATCATGGTGAGGGCGATGACGACGGCGATGGCGACGGTCGCCGCCGCGGCCAGGCCCATCTTCGTCAGGATCGGGATGTTCACGACGGACAGGCCCGCGAGGGCCACGATCACTGTGAGCCCGGCGAAGACGACCGCGGAGCCCGCCGTGCCGACCGCGCGGCCCGCCGCCTCCTCCCGTTCGCGGCCCTCGGCTATCTCGGCGCGGTAGCGGCTCACGATGAACAGGGCGTAGTCGATGCCGACCGCGAGGCCGATCATCATGGCCAGCGTGGAGGTGGTACTGGAGAGGTTGAGGACGCTGCCGAGCGCCGCGATGCCGGAGACGCCGATGCCGACGCCGATGATCGCGGTGAGCAGCGGCATGCCCGCGGCGACCAGGGAGCCGAAGGTGATGAGCAGGACGACCGCGGAGATCGCGATGCCGATGAGTTCGGCGCTGCCGCCCATCTCCTGCTCGGCCTGGACGGCGTCGCCGCCCGCCTCGACGGTGAAGCCCTCGGCGCGGGCGTCGTCGGTGGCCTTGGTGAGCGCGTCGCGGGCCTCGTCGGTCAGTTCGGTCGAGGCCACCTTGTAGGAGACGGAGGCGTAGGCGGTCGTGCCGTCCTTGCTGACGGCGTCGGCCTTGTAGGGGTCGGCGACGGAGGAGACCTGCGGGCCGTCGCCGAGCGCGGTCACCAGCTTGCGGACGTCGGCCTTGGGCGCGGGGTCGGTCAGCTTCTCGCCCTGCGGGGCGCGGATGACGACGCGGGCGGTCGCTCCCTCGGCACCGGCCGAGGGGAACTTCTCCTCAAGGAGGTCGAAGGCCTTCTGCGACTCGGTGCCCGGCATCGAGAACGAGTCGGCGGGCGGGGCCGGCGCGGCCGACGACGCGAAGCCGATCCCGCCGAGCAACAGCACCCACAACAGGGCCACATAGCGGCGGCGCCGGAAGGACAGCCGTCCGAGTTTGTACAGGAACGTAGCCACGGCGAAAGAGGCTCCCGTCGGGGTCGTGGGGCAGGAGTCGACCGCCCGACGGTGCGTCGTCGCACGTCAGGCCGGTCGGCAGGATCGGATTCCATCGTCTCCGCTCCCAGCGGCCCACGGCTAAGCCTCTGAGCCGGACTACGGACCCACGTTCGCTGTAGGCGCGGGCGGCGCGTGTCATCCCCGGGGAGGAGCTGTGTTCGATACGTGTAGGCCCCTCGGCGGAGTGGCGGCTCCGGGTCGGCCACCGTAGTCGCAGGTCCTGGGCGTGTCCGCGGAGATGGCTGCTTTGACATACCTATGTCTCCATACCTACCTTGGGTTCATGCCCGCCTCCCGTGCCGCCCGCAAGGACATCGACCGCGTCGCCTCCGCGCTCGCGGCGTCCCTGCCGACGCTGCACAGGACCCTCGACCGCCGGATCCTCGAGGACTTCCCGCACGACCGGCTGCCCGACGCGCAGATCGCCCTGCTCCGCCTGGTGGCGGACCGGGACGGCATCACCGTGCGCGAGGCGGCGCACGAGCTGCTGATGCAGCCGAACAACGTCAGTGCGCTCGTCTCCCACCTCACCCGCTCCGGTCTGCTCGAACGGCGCTGCGACGCCGCCGACCGGCGGGTGGCCCATCTGCACACCACCGCCCTGGCACGGGAGCGCATCGCCGAGGTCGAGGGGATCGCCCGGCGGCATCTCGCCGCGGCGCTGCGGCATCTGACCGGTGGTGAGCTGAGCGCGCTCGGCTCCGCCGTGGGCGCGCTGAACGCGCTCGACACCCTGCTGCGGCCGACCGCGGGCTGACGCCCGGCCGGTCCGCCGCACGCTCCGCCCTGCCCCGCGCCCACGCGTCGGGGGCAGGGCTCTCGCGTGCTCCTCGCCCTCCGGCGGCACGCCACACCTTCGTACCGAGACAAGACAAGGCAGTCGTATGCCCTCCTCCTCCGTTGCCCCCTCCCCTGCCCCGGTGGCCGCTCCGCCGGACGCGCCCTCGGGGCGGCGCGCCAATCCCTGGCTGACGCTGATCGCCGTCGCCTTCGGCCTGTTCATGGTCGGGCTCGACGGCTCGGTCGTCTCCATCGCCAACCCGGCGATCGGCCGCGACCTGAACGCCTCCACCGCGGGTCTCCAGTGGGTCACCAACTCCTATCTGCTGGCGCTCGCCGCCGCGCTGATCCTGGGCGGCAAGCTCGGGGACCGGTTCGGGCGGCGCACCGTCTACCTCGTCGGTGTCGCCGGTTTCACCGTGGCCTCCGTGGCCATCGGCCTGTCGGGCTCCATCGAGCTCGTCATCGTCTTCCGCGCCGCGCAGGGCTTGTTCGGGGCGTTGCTGATGCCGAACACGCTCGGCCTGCTGCGCGCGGTCTTCCCGCCGCGGAAGTTCGGCATGGCGGTGGGCATCTGGGCCATGGTGTCCTCGGTCTCCACCGCGCTCGGCCCGATCGTGGGCGGGCTGCTCGTCGAGCACGTCAACTGGGAGTCCGTCTTCTACATCAACGCGCCCGTCGGCATCCTCGCCCTCGTCATCAGCGCGCTGGTGCTGCCGCAGAGCAGGAACGCGGCGGCGGCGGGCGAGAAGTTCGACGTCCCCGGTGTGGTGCTGCTCGCGCTCGGCATGCTGGTCGTGGTGTTCGGCGTGGTCAAGGGCGAGACGTGGGGCTGGAGTTCGGCGGGCACGCTGGGCGCGATCGCCGCGGGTGTGGTGCTGCTCGTCGTGTTCTGCCGGTACGAGTCGCGGGCCGCTCATCCGCTGCTGCCGATGCGGCTGTTCCGCAGTCCGGCGGTGACCGTCGGCACCGCCGTCACCGCGCTGAACTTCTTCGTCCTGCTCGGCGGCATCTTCTTCGTGATGCTGTACCTCCAGAACGTGCGCGGGTTCTCGCCCGTCGAGGCCGGTGTCCGCACGCTGCCGTTGAGCCTCGCGTCGGTCGTGGCGTCACCGCTGGGCGCGGCGCTCACCGACCGGTTCGGGCCACGTCTGACGATGCCGCTCGGCATGGTGCTCCAGGGCGTCGCGTCGTTCCTGATGCTCGGCTGGTCCGCGGATTCCGGGTACGCGGCGCTGTGGCCGCCCTTCGTCGCGCTCGGTCTGGGCGTCGGCATGGTGATGTCCGCGTCGTCCGCCGCGATCGTGGGCAACGCGCCGGTGGAGGACGCGGGGGTGGCCGGCGGGCTCCAGGCCACCGCGCTCCAGGTCGGCGGCGCGCTCGGCACGTCCGTCCTGGTGTCGCTGATCAGCAGCCGGGTCGGTTCGGATCTCAGCTCCGAACTCACCTCGGCCGGTGTTCCCGGCGAGGCCGTCTCCCGGCTCGCCGAGGCGAAGGACGCGGTGGCGATGGGCGCGGCGCCGGTCTCCGGGTCGATGCCCGCCCAGCTCCGGGCGGCGGTGACCGAGGGCAGCCACGCCGCGTTCATGAGCGGTGTGCACCTGGCGGTCCTCGTGATGGGCGTGCTGTGCGCACTCGGCGCGGTCGTCTCCGCGGCGGTGCTGCGGGGGCGGTCGGCGCCGCGCCACTGAGCCGTGGGCCGGCGAAGCCGTTCCCGCACCCGGCGGGGGTCGGGGTTGGTGTGCGGGCGGTCCGCGACAAGGACGGTCGGGACCGTCTCGTCACCGTCGTCGACCGCCCGCACCGCCGCGACTCCGGCCGGGTCGCGCCACATGTTCACCCAGTGCGTCCGCCCGGCCCGGCGGCCCAGTCGCGGGCGAAGGCGCAGCCAGTAGGCGCACCCGGGGCGCAGGTGGACGACGGGCCGTCCGTCGGCGGCGCTGCGTCGGCGCGCCTCGGCCGCACCGACGGACCGGGGGGAGTCCAGCGGGGAGCTCGCCCCCGCGAGGACGAGGAACAGCAGCGCGTACGCCACGGCCGGTCCGGGGTCTTTTCGAAGGACCGGGCCGCGCGGGTGGGATGGTCCGCCGCGTCCTGCGCGGGGACGCGGTACCGATGAGGACCATCGAGAAGAGGCCGATCGGGCGAAGAAGGAGCTGCCTGCCCCTCGCCCGTGCGGTACGGCGTGTTCACGCCATGTCCGGGTGCGGTTCACGTACCGCACCCTTACGCCTCACACCAAGATCACAGGATGCTGCCGTCATGTTCCCGACACGAAGGAGCCCTCTCGTGGTCATCACCCGGACGCCCCTGGCCGTCCTCGCCACCGCCGTCGCCGCGCTCGCCGTGACCGCCACCGCCCCGGCGGGCGCCGCCTCCTCGCTGCCCGCCGTGCCGCCGCGCGCCGAGACGCCCGCCCTGCACGACGACGCGGCGGGCGGCGACGCCGACGCGGACGACCCGGCGATCTGGCGCGACAGCGCCGACCCGGACCGCAGCCTCGTCATCGCCACCGCCAAACAGGGCGGCCTGCGCGTCTACGACCTGGACGCGCGCGAGGTCCAGTCGGTACCGGCGCCCGCCGCGCCCGGCCTGGACGACGCGCCCGGACGCTTCAACAACGTCGACCTGGTACACAGCGCGCGCCTGTCGGACCTCGCCGTCACCACGGACCGCGGCAGCGACCGGCTGCGCGTCTACCGCATCGACCGCGACCGTGTCGGCGGCCCCCTGAAGGACGTCACGGACCCGAAGGCGCCCGCGGTCTTCTCCTCCTCCCAGGCGGAGATCAACGACCAGCGCACCGCCTACGGCCTGGCCACCTGGACCGACCGGACGACGGGCCGCTCCTACGCGCTCGTCAGCCAGCGGGAGCGCACCCGCCTCGCCCTCCTGGAGCTGACCGCCCAGCAGGGCGGCACCGTCGGCTACCGCCCCGTGCGCACCCTCGACCTGCCCGCCGCCTTCCGCCTGCCGAACGGCACGTCATGGTCGCCGTGCAACGAGCCCGGCGAACTCCCCCAGGTCGAGGGCATGGTGGTGGACCCGGCCGACGGCACGCTGTACGCGGGCCAGGAGGACGTCGGCATCTGGCGGCTGCGCGCCGACCTCACGGGCACGCCGAAGCTGGTCGACAAGGTGCGCGAGTACGGGGTCCCCGGCACCTACGACGAGGCGACCGAGGAGTGCGTCGCGGGCGCCGACCCCGGCTTCGGCGGCAAGCACCTCACCGCGGACGTGGAGGGCCTGACCCTCGTCGCGCAGGAGGACGGCGACGGGCTGCTGCTCGCCTCCAGCCAGGGCGACAACACCTTCGCGGCGTACGACCGCGAGGTCTCCGACGACAACGAGTACGAGGGCGGCTTCCGGATCACCCCGGCCTCGGCGACGCTCGACGGCTCCGAGGAGTGCGACGGCGCCGCCGCGCTGGACGCGCCGCTCGGCCGCCGCTACCCGCACGGCCTCCTGGTGGTGCAGGACGGGCACGACGCGCCCGGCGACCCCGAGCGCGCCTCCACCAACTTCAAGTTCGTGGACCTGGGCGAGGTCACGGACGCGGTCGACGACTGACCCGCGCCTCAGGCGGCTCGCCCCAGGGTGCCTCCAGTGCCGAGCGCAGTGCGGCGAGGGCGCTCGCGCCGATGCGTTCGGCGAGCCGCTCCTCCAGCCGGTCGAGGGCGCGGGAGGCCCGTTCGTGGGCGCGCCGCCCCTCGGCGGTGCGGCGGATCAGCCGCTGTCGCGCCGACGCGGGGTCCGGCACCTGTTCGAGGAGCCCCGCGGCGACCAGGGAGTGCGCGGCCTGGTGCACGGTCTGCCGGGCCACCCCCATCCGCCGGGCGAGCTCCGCCACGGGCGTGCCGTCCTCGTCGAGCGCGGCGAAGAGCTGCATCTGCGGCGGCGTCACCGGCGCCACGCCTTCGCTCTCCAGCGCGGCCAGCAGGCCCTCCTCGAACCAGCGTCTGGCCTCGCCCAGGAGTTGCGGCAGATCACGTCGGGTCCCGGTCATCGCTTCCTCGTGCTCTCGCCCACGGTCTCGGTCAGGACACTTGCCCACCGCCCACCTCACATGTCAGGCTACCTGACGTCAATCGTCAGGCAGCCTGACATTAGGGTGTCCGGCACGAGTGAGGGTGAGTACGCCATGACCATCGAATTCGCGACACGCTACCGAAGCGCCTCCCGTATCCCGCCCGAGCCGGGCAAGCCGTACTTCATCGAGAAGGGCGAGGGCGACCGCGCCCACCTGTTCGGCGACCTCATCACCGTCTACGCGGGCGGCGAGCAGACCGAGAACACCTTCAACTTCTTCACCGTCGAGGGCCCCAAGGGCGACATCATCCCGGCCCACATGCACGCCGACACCCACGAGGTCTTCTACGTGACGCAGGGCGCGGTCCGCCTGTTCGTCGAGGACACCGAGGGCGAGCAGACCGAACGCCTGCTGACGCCGGGCGACTTCGGGTTCGTGCCGAAGAACTGCCCGCACGCCTACCGCATGGAGCGCCACCACACGCAGGTCGTCGGCGTCGCGGCCGGGCCCGGCGGCACCTTCGAGCGGTTCTTCGAGAACCTGGGCACCCCGGCCGAGGAGCACGGCCTGCCGCACCGGCCGTTCGTCCCCGAACCGCACAAGTTCGGCACCGTGCCGCAGAAGTACGACGTCCGCTTCCTGCCCGACCAGCAGTGGCGGACCTCGTGACGCCGGACGAGCTGCGGGGGCTCATCGCCGCCCCGCACCCGGACGTCGCGCCGCTGCCACCGGCCGACGAACGCGCCGCCGGCGTCCGCGAGCTGCGGGGTGTGCCCTACGGCGTCGTCGAGGGCGGCCGGCCGCTCGAACTCGACCTGTGGCTGCCCGGCGCCGACCGCCGGCGCCCCGCGCCGCTCGTCCTGTTCGTGCACGGCGGGGCCTGGCGGCGCGGGCGCAGGGACGACATGGGCGTCCGCACCAGGGCCTGGCGGCCCGGGCCGTTCGAGCGGATCGCCGCGGCCGGACTCGCCGTCGCCTGCGTCGACTACCGGCTCAGCGCCGAAGCCACCTTCCCGGCGCCGCTGGAGGACCTGCGCGCCGCGCTGCGCTGGCTCGGCGTCCGCGCGGACGAACTCGGCATCGACCCCGGACGCACCGTGGTGTGGGGCGAGTCGGCGGGCGGCCACCTCGCCTCGCTGCTCGCGCTCACGCACACCGCGCCACGGCTCGCCGGGGCCGTCGTCTGGTACGGCCCCGCCGATCTCACGACCGCGCGAGCGCCGTTCGATCCCGCCGATCCGGCCACCATGGAGGCGCTGCTGCTCGGTGCGGCGCCCGCCACCGTCCCCGGGCCCGCCGCCGCCGCGAGCCCGGTCCACCAGGCGCACGCGGACGCGCCGCCCTTCCTGATCGTGCACGGCGAGGACGACACCATGGTGCCGTGCGGCCACGGCGAGGCTCTGGCGGCGGCGCTGCGGGCGGCCGGTGCGCCGGCCGAGTCGCGGACGGTGCCCGGCGCCCAGCACGGCTGGGTCGGCCTCGCCGACGACGAGGTGGAGGGGATCTTCAGCGCCTCCCTGGAGTTCGCTCTTTCCCGGACGTAGAAGTGCTGGCAGATTGGGCCGCGCCGGACCCGCCCCCGGTCCCGGCGCCACTCCCAGGACTTCGATGACGAGGTGTGCGATGAGCCCGCAGTTCGGCGACTACCAGTACGAGATCTACCTCGACGGACTGCGCGGTGTCGTGCCCACCCTCCCGATGGAGTTCGACACCCTCCAGGAGCGGGCGCGGGCGGCGCTGCCCGCGTCCGTGTGGTCGTACGTCGCGGGCGGCGCGGGCGACGAGCACACCCAGCGCGCCAATGTGCGGGCCTTCGAGCGCTATGGGCTGATGCCCCGCATGATGGTCGGCGCGGCCCGACGGGACCTGTCCGTCGACCTGTTCGGGATCCGGCTGCCCTCCCCGCTGTTCATGGCGCCGGTCGGCGTGATCGGGCTGTGCGCGCAGGACGGGCACGGGGACCTCGCGACCGCCCGGGCGGCGGCCCGCACCGGCGTGCCGATGGTGGCGTCGACCCTGTCGGTGGACCCGATGGAGGACGTGGCCGCCGCGTTCGGGTCCACCCCGGGCTTCTTCCAGCTCTACACGCCGACCGACCGGGCGCTCGCCGAGAGCCTCGTCAAGCGGGCCGAGGCCGCGGGCTACCGGGGCATAGTCGTCACCCTCGACACCTGGGTCACGGGCTGGCGCCCGCGCGACCTGTCCACCTCCAACTTCCCGCAGCTCCGCGGGCACTGCCTGGCCAATTACACCTCCGACCCGCGCTTTCGGACCCTGGTGCCGGACGAGGACCCGACGGCCAGCGTCTCCACCTGGGCCGCTCTCTTCGGCAACCCGCTCACCTGGGACGACCTGCCCTGGCTGCGCTCGCTCACCGACCTGCCGCTGATCCTCAAGGGCATCTGCCACCCGGAGGACGTGCGCCGGGCCCGCGACGGCGGCGTGGACGGCGTCTACTGCTCCAACCACGGCGGGCGGCAGGCCAACGGGGGGCTGCCCGCGCTCGACGCGCTGCCCGGAGTCGTCGAGGCCGCGGACGGCATGCCGGTCCTCTTCGACTCCGGCATCCGCTCGGGCGCCGACATCGTCAAGGCGCTGGCCCTGGGCGCGACGGCGGTGGGCGTCGGGCGACCGTACGCGTACGGGCTCGCGGTCGGCGGTGAGGACGGTCTCGTGCACGTGCTCCGCGCGCTGCTCGCCGAGACCGATCTGATCATGGCGGTGGACGGCTATCCGACGCTCGCGGACCTGACCCCCGAGGCGCTCGTCACCGTCCCGTGCCCCTGACCGGCTCCCCGCGGGCGTCCGCGCCGACCTGCGCGAGCAGTTCCGTCGCGGCCTCCCACCGGAAGCCGCCCTCGGCGAACCGCACCCCCATCCCCCGCAGCCGCCGCACGCTGTCCTGGTAGGCGGGATGCAGCGCGAGCTGCTCGTTCACGCAGGGCACGGCGACGACGGGCACGCCCGCCCCGTACGCCTCGCAGAGCGTGGCCACGGCGAGCGTGTCGGCGATCCCGGCCGCCCACTTGTTGACCGTGTTGAACGTGGCGGGCGCGACGACGATCGCGTCCGGCGGCGGGAACGGGCGGGGCGTCGCGGGCGTGCGCCACGCGGAGCGCACCGGGCGGCCCGTCCGCTCCTCGACGGCCGCCACGTCGAAGAAGCCGCCGAGGGCGGTGGGCGTCGCGATCACCCCGACGTCCCAGCCCGCGGCCCGTGCGCCGTCGAGCAACGTGCCGACGCCGTCGGCGATCCCGGCCGCGCACACGACGACGTAGAGGAAGGGAGCGGAGACGGGCTCAGTCACGCCCCACCGCCTCGATCAGTTCGGCGAGGCACGCCGCGGCCTTCTCCAGGCCCGCGTGCGGGGTGACGGGTTCGTCCAGGTAGACGTCGCGGCGCAGCTCCAGCATGAGGGCGCTGACCCGGGCGTCCCCGCCGTAGTGGCGCAGGGGCACGTACGTACCGGCGAAGGGCGTGTTTGTACGGCACTCCCCGAGCGGCGCGAAGGCCTCGCGGGCCTGTTCGAGCAGCGGGTCGGGGGTGTGGAAGGGGTCGGTGCCGAGGCAGACGGCCGGGCGGGGGTCCGTGCCGTGCAGCTCGTAGGGCAGGGCGCGGCTCGGGTAGGAGTGGACGTCGATGATCACGGCGCGGCCCGTCGCCGCGAGGCGGTCGTCGACGGCCCGGGTCATCGCCTCCGCGTACGGGTGGAAGTACGTGGTGAGGAGGGCGGCCTCGTCGGCGGGCGGCTCGGGGCGCAGCGGCGTGCGGTGCGTGGTGCGGGTGTAGACGGCGCCCATGCCGACCGCGCGCATCTCCTCCCGCTCGTCGGGGAACCGCTCGGGGTCCACGACGAGGCGGGAGCGCTCGTTGACGAAGCGCCACGGGGTCACGGCCGCGGCGTTCGCGGCCAGTTCGGCGATGTCCTGGGTCCTGGCGTCGGTGATGAGGTCCAGCTCGCGCTCCAGGGCGGCGGCGTCGAGCAGGAGCCCGGCACGGACGCTCGCGGGCACGGTGCGGGAGCCGTGCGGGACATGCAGGACGACCGGCGAGGCCGGGTCGCCGGGCACGAGACGGTACGCGGGCCCGTCGTCGCCCGGGGGTTCAGGGGTGACCGTGGTGTGCATGCCCCTACTCTGCCTCGCACGACGGGGCCCGCGCCCGGGGTTCGCATCCTAGAGGCCGGGGTCGCAGCAGCCGTCCCGGCGCATGAGGCGGCCGACCTCCAGCCAGTCGTCCTGGGCCCCGGCGGTGCGGGCCGTGGTGGTCACGGGCTCGAACGCGCCGACGAGATCGGCCTGTTCGTAGGCGATGCCGCCCCGCAGTACGGAGGTCGTACGCACCAGGTCGTCGAAGTCGGTGAACGGGTCGCCGTCGACGAAGGTGAGGTCGGCGAGCTTGCCCTCCTCCACGGTGCCGAGGTCCGGGTCCGCGCCGAAGACCCGCGCGGGCAGCACCGTCGCGGTGCGCAGGGCCTGCGCCGGGGTGAGCCCGCCGCGGTGCAGCGCGCGCAGGGCGAGGTGGAGATGCAGGCCGACCGGGACCAGCGGCTGGTCGGTGCCGAGGGCGACCAGGCCGCCCTCGGCGAGGAAGCGCCGGTAGGTGTCGGTCTCCCGGGTCAGGGTGGCGAGCTGGGCGCCGGTGGGCGGTGCGGCGGCCAGTTGGTTTACGACGGCGGTGTCCCAGGGCGGCATCAGCACGGTGACGCGCGGGTCGTCCGCGAGCGAGGGATCCGCGCCGAGCAGGGGCGCCGCGGTGAAGGGCGTCGCGATGAGGTGGAACCCGGCGCGCGTGTAGATCTCCGTGACGTCCTGTGCCGAGCGTCCGGTCGCGGACGTGGCGTGCCCGAACTCCAGTCGCTGCGTAGCCTGGAGATGGGTCGTCAGGTCCTGTCCGGCCTGGACGCCGGGCGTGCACAGGTGGCTGCCGCTGCGCACGCCGAGCCGTTCGTGGGCGAAGCGGGCCGCCTCCTTCATGACCCAGCCCGGCGCCCGCACGTAGGTCTTCACGAAGTCCCAGTCCAGCGCCGCCGCCCGGTCCAGGGAGCGGCGCAGCCCCGCGCGGGTGCGGTGGGCGCGGCCCATGCTGTACGCGACGCGGGCACCGTCCAGGAGTTCGCCGGTGGTCAGCAGACGGGGTCCGGCGAGCGCCCCGGCGTCGACCGCCTCCCGGACGCGGGCCTGCTCGTAGGCGAACCCGCCGAGGGAGACGGCGGTGGTGATGCCGTACGCGAGTTGCAGCGCGGTCTGGCGGCCCCCGTAGGTGGACTGCCAGGGGTGGGTGTGGGCGTCCCACAGGCCCGGCAGGACCGTACGGTCGGAGGCGTCGATGCGGCGGGCGGCGGGTCGGTGCCCCGCGCGGTGCGGCGCGACGGCGGTGACGCGGCCACCTTCGACGGTGATGTCGACGTCGTCGCGGACCTGGGCGCCGGTGCCGTCCCAGAGGCGGCCGGCGTGCACCACGGTGTCGGCGGGGCGCGGGCGGCGCCGGTCGAGCGGGATCCGGACCGTGCGGACGGTGCCGCGGGTGACGTCCAGGAGGCGGAGCCTGCCGCCGGTCCGTCCCGCGCCGAGGTAGAGGAGGTGGCGGCTGTCGGCGGCCCAGCTCGGGTGGTCCGCCGCCTCCTCGGTGATCCGGCGGGGCGGCCCGTCGGGGGTTCCGTCGGGGCGGACCGGCAGCAGCCACAGCGCGGACTCGACCACGACGGCCATGGTGCGGCCGTCGGGGGACCAGACGGGCCCCGAGTCGTACCGGTCGGCCAGCGAGACGTGCGGGGCGACGGCGTGCAGCGCGGCCTCGCCGGTGGCGGTGTCGACGACGCGGATCAGGTTGTAGCCCTCGCGGAAGCGCTGGTTGAGGCGGCCCCGGCCGCACAGGGCGACGTAGCGGCCGTCGGGTGACCAGCAGGGCCTGCCGGGCAGACCGCCGCCGCCCAGCGGCTTCGCGAGGACCCGCTCCGTCCGGGCGGCGAGGTCGCGGACCACGAGGTTGCCTGACATGTCCAGGCACGCGAGACGGGTGCCGTCGGGTGAGAGGGCGGGGAAGACCCGGCCGCCCTCGGCGAGGACGGTCTCCTTGCCGGTGGCGAGGTCGTGGCGGTACACGCAGAGCAGTCCCGTGCGGTCGTCGGCGAGGACGAGCCCCTTGCCGTCCGGGGTCCAGGCCGGGGCGAGCACGTAACGCGTCGCCGGGGCGCGGACGACACGGCGAGGCGCGCGACCGCCCGAAGTGGCGCCCACCCAGAGGGAGTTGAGGGCGGCGAAGGCGACCGAACGGCCGTCGGGCGAGAGGGCGGGCAGGTGCGGGGCGCGCACCGGGTGCACTCCCCCGGCGTCGACGTCGTACCGCTTGACCCGGTACCGGGGCCGGTCCACCGTGTGCCGGGCGGTGAAGGGGATGTGTTCGGCGTCCGCGGGCGCGTCCGGGCGGACGAGGCGGAAGGTGCCGTCGACGGTGAGGAGCAGCGTGTCGTCGCCGGTCCAGCGCGGCGGCACGGGCGCGAGGTCGCCGGGCACCGCGACGGGCTCGCCGTCGACGACGAGCGTGCAGCTCGCGGCGGGCGCCGGGGTGGTCCGCAGATGGGCGAGGCGGCCACGCGGCGACACGGCCGGGGTCATGATCTGGGCACCGGAGTCGTCGCTCCGCTCGGTGGTGACGGGGCCGGGGCCGTCGGCGGCGACCGAGGCGATCGTCGCGGCGCGCAGGGTTCCGGCCGCCGTGACGACGCCGCGGACGAACAGCACGCGGGTCCCGTCCGGCGACCAGGTCGGGTCGAAGTCCTCCCAGGCGCCGCCCTGCCCGGGCCCGGACTGGCCGGGGACGCCGGTCAGCCGGCGAAGTCCGCCGTCGCGCACGTCGACGACCCAGATGCGGTAGGGGCTGCCGGTGACCGGGTCGCCGCCGCGCTCGGAGGCGAACGCGACGCGGGTGCCGTCCGGGGACCAGGCGGGGCCGCGGTCGTCCCACGGGCCGTCCGTCAGCCGCCGCGGCGCACCCCCGTCGGCGTCCAGGAGCCACAGGTGGAAGCCGCCGCCCTGGTAGGCGCTGACGACGACGCTGCCGCCGTCGGGGCTGAACTGCGGTCTGGTGGGTTCGAGTTCGGGGGTGGTGAGCGCGGTCGCGGCCCCGCCCGCGCGCGGGATCGACCACAGGACGTTCTGGATCTCGGCGACGAGGCGGTCACCGGACGGGGCGAGGGTGGCGGCGCCGCCTGTGGCCGCGGTGAACGACAGCGTGGCGGGTTCGGCGCCGGCCGCGGCGGCGCCCAGGTCGAGCGCGGCACCCGTGGCGACCGCACCGGCCGTGACCGTCGTGGTCCGGAGGAAGTGTCGGCGGGAGAAGGCGGGACCGGAAGGACGGGTGGTGTCCATGGGACTCCCAGGGCACGAGGGGTGTGCGGAACCGGAGGGCGCGCGGGTCGGGGACGGGGCCTCGTATGCGCGGGCCGGGGACGGGACCGGCGATCGCGCGAGTCGGGCCGGAGACCCGCAGCAACATACGGGGCAGCGCCACGGAAAGTCACCGGAGCGCGCCAGGACGGCCGGATCCTTGTCAGGACCGCGGGCGCCCGCGACGCCCGGGCCACCCCGGCTCCCCCGCGACGACCTGCGGCGAAGGGCCCCGGGAATATGCCGTACGCCCCCTCGGTTGACGGCCCCGAAGGAGGCAACCGTGGAGCAGAAGTACTACACGCACGGGACGGCCGCGGAGCGCTGGGAGCGGGCGCGGATGTTCTTCGACGCGAAGGAGTTCACGACCGCCGCCGGGATCCTGGACGGTCTCGTCGAGGAGGTCCCGGAGCAGGTCGGCCCGCGTCTGCTGCTCGCCCGCTCCTACTACCACTCGGCCCAACTGCGGCGCGCCGAGGACCAGTTGCGCATCGTCCTGGAGCGCGACCCGGTCGAGCACTACGCCCGGCTGATGCTCGGGCGGACGCTGGAGCGCCAGGGCCGGGACGCCGAGGCGGCGCCGCACCTGCGGATGGCGGCGGCGCTCGCCGGGGAGTTCCCGCAGGACTGAGCGCCTGTCCTTGCGAGAGCCTGTCCTTGCGCTCGGGCCGGGGGGTGGGGGCGGGGGGGGGCGGGCCCCCCCCCCCCCCCCCCCCCCCACCGCCCCGGTCCGGGGCTCGGTTAGCCTGGCACACGATGAACCGCACCGAGCAGCAGCCCGCCCCGGCCCACCGCATGACCACCCCCTGGGGAGATGTCGACCTCACCCGTTTCCCGGCGGACCCCCGCGATCCGCTGCGCGCCTGGGACGCGGCCGACACGTACCTGCTGAAGCACCTCGCCGAGAGCGGCACCGATCTGTCCGGGGCCGTCGTGGTGGTGGGTGACCGCTGGGGCGCCCTCGGCACGGCGCTGACGGGGGCCGACGGCTGCTCGCCCACACTGATCTCGGACTCGTACCTGGGGCAGCGCGCGACGGAGGAGAACCTCGCGCGCAAGAGCCCCGCCGGGACGGGCCACGGGACCAGGGCCGAACTGCTCACCACCCAGGACACCCCGCCGGACCGCGTCGACGTGCTGCTCGTGCGGGTGCCGAAGAGTCTCGCTCTGCTGGAGGACCAGTTGCACCGGCTGCGGCCCGCCCTGCACGAGGGCACCGTGGTCGTCGGCACCGGCATGGTCAAGGAGATCCACACCTCGACGCTGAACCTGTTCGAGCGGATCGTCGGCCCGACCCGCACCTCGCTCGCCGAGAAGAAGGCGCGGCTCATCTTCAGCACCCCGGACCTGTCGTTGTCCCCCGGCCGCGATCCGTGGCCGCTGCGCTACCGACTCCCCGACGACGTCGGTGTGGTGGCGGGACGGGCGGTCGTCAACCACGCCGGTGTGTTCTGTGCCGAACGCCTGGACATCGGCACCCGGTTCTTCCTCCAGCACCTGCCGCGGGCCACCGGGGCCGCCCGGATCGTGGACCTGGGCTGCGGCAACGGCGTCGTGGGCACGAGCGCCGCGCTGACCGACCCGGACGCGGAGATCCTGTTCACCGACGAGTCGCACCAGGCGGTGGCGTCCGCCGCGGCGACGTACGCGGAGAACTGCGGGGACCGGCCGGGCAAGGCGGTCTTCCGGGTCGGCGACGGTCTGGCGGGCGTGCCCGACGGCAGTGTCGACCTGGTCCTGAACAATCCGCCCTTCCACACGCACCAGGCGACCTCCGACGCGACGGCGTGGCGGATGTTCGCGCAGGCCCACGCGGCGCTGCGGCCCGGCGGCGAACTGTGGGTCGTCGGCAACCGCCACCTCGGCCATCACCTCAAGCTGCGCCGCCTCTTCGGCCGCAGCGAACTGATCGCGGGCAACCCGAAGTTCGTGGTGCTGAAGGCGGTCCGGCGGGGATAGGTGCCATCGACGCCTCCCCGTGCTTGTCGGAACGGATTCGTCCGGGTGACGATGCCCTCATGAAGGGTGATCTTTTCGCAAGCGAGTACATGGTGCAGCCCGCCGTCGCGCCGGGCATGACCGTCCAGAACGCCAAGTCGATCCGGTATGTCGTCAACGGCGAGATGCTGGCGCGGCAGGGGGCGATGATCGCCTACCGGGGGAACCTCCAGTTCGAACGGAAGGGCCAGGGCGTCGGCGGCATGCTGAAGCGGGCCGTCACCGGTGAGGGCCTGGCCCTCATGAAGGTGCACGGTCAGGGCGAGGCCTGGTTCGCGCAGGAGGCGCAGAACGTCTTCGTGGTCGACATCGAGCCCGGCGACCTGTTCACGGTCAACGGCCGCAACGTGCTGTGCTTCGACGCCACGCTCTCCTACGAGATCAAGACGGTGAAGGGGGCCGGTATCTCGGGCGGCGGCCTGTTCAACAGCGTCTTCAGCGGCCACGGCAAGCTGGGCCTGGTCTGCGAGGGCAACCCGCTCGTCCTGCCGGTCTCCCCGCAGCAGCCGGTGTACGTGGACACGGACGCGGTGGTCGGCTGGAGCGCCAACCTCCGCACGTCGCTGCACCGTTCGCAGTCCATCGGCTCGATGATCCGTGGCGGCTCCGGCGAGGCGGTGCAGTTGATGCTGGAGGGCGAGGGCTTCGTGGTGGTCCGCCCGAGCGAGGCGACACCGCAGAAGCCGCAGCAGCACTAGACGAGCCCCCGGGGGAACGCGGGAGGGCCGGGGGCGGTGCCCCCGGCCCTCCCGCGCCCGTCGGGCCTCAGCCCCGGTACGTCTCCAGCAACCGCAGCCACACCTCACTCACCGTCGGATACGACGGCACCGCGTGCCAGAGGCGGTCGATGGGGACCTCGGCGGCGATCGCGATGGTCGCCGAGTGGATGAGTTCGCCGACGCCGGGGCCGACGAACGTGACGCCGAGAAGGATCTCGCGGTCCAGGTCGACGATCATGCGGGCGCGGCCGGTGTAGCCGTCGGCGTAGAGGCCCGCCCCGGCCACGTCGGCCATGTCGTAGTCGACGGCGCGTACCCGGTGGCCCGCCTGCTCGGCCTCGGCCAGGGTCAGGCCCGCGCTCGCCGCCTCCGGGTCGGTGAAGACGACCTGGGGGACGGCGGCGGTGTCGGCGGTGGCCGCGTGGGCGCCCCAGCGGTCGGTCTCCAGGAGCGGGACACCGGCGGCCCGCGCGGCGATCACGTCGCCCGCGATGCGGGCCTGGTACTTGCCCTGATGGGTGAGGAGGGCGCGGTGGTTGGCGTCCCCGACGGCGTAGAGCCAGTCGCTGCCCTCGACGCGCAGGGTGTCGTCGACGGTCAGCCAGGAGCCGGGCTTCAGGCCCACCGTCTCCAGGCCGATGTCGTCGGTGCGCGGGGCGCGGCCGGTCGCGAAGAGGATCTCGTCGGCCTCCAGGGTCGAGCCGTCGTCGAGGGTGACGGTGACCGTGGAGCCCTTTCGGTGCACGGCCGTCACCGAGACGCCCGTGCGGACGTCCGCGCCCGCCTCGCGGAGGGCGTCCGCGACCAGTTCCCCGGCGAACGGTTCCATCCGGTTCAGCAGGGCGTCGCCGCGTACGAGCAGGGTCACCCGGGAGCCGAGTGCCTGCCAGGCCGTGGCCATCTCGGTGGCGACGACTCCCCCGCCGACCACGACGAGGCGGCCGGGCGCGTGGTCGGCGCTGGTGGCCTCGCGGCTGGTCCAGGGCTTGGCGTCGGCGAGGCCCGGCAGGTCGGGCAGGGCGGCGCGGGTGCCGGTGCAGACGGCCACGGCGTGCCGGGCGGTGAGGGTGGTGACCGTGCCGTCGTCGGCGGTGACCGTGACGCGGCGCGGTCCGTCGAGGCGGCCGTGGCCGCGGTGGAGGTCGGCTCCGATGGACTCGATCCAGCCGACCTGGCCGTCGTCCTTCCAGTGAGAGGTGTAGTCGTCCCGGTGGGCGAGTACGGCGGCGGTGTCGAGCGGGCCCTGCACGGCCTGGCGCAGGCCGGGCACGCGGCGGGCGTCGGCGCGGGCGATCACCGGCCGCAGCAGCGCCTTGCTGGGCATGCACGCCCAGTACGAGCACTCGCCGCCGACGAGTTCGCTCTCCACGACCGCGGCGCTCAGCCCGCCGGCCCGTGCGCGGTCCGCGACGTTCTCGCCGACCGGTCCCGCTCCCACCACTACAACGTCGTACTCAAGAGGTTCCGTCATACGCCCCAGTGTGGTCGTAGGTGTGCCGGTGAGCCACATGGGTACGTGCGCGGAATACGTCCGCCGTGCGGACCGTTGTGCCCAGCGGCTTTGCCCCTTACGGCTTCGCCCGTCGTCCAGGAAGCAGGAAGAGGGAAATCACCATGAGCAGCACCACTGTGGAGCTGACCAAGGAGAACTTCGATCAGATGGTCACGGAGAACGAATTCGTGCTGATCGACTTCTGGGCGTCCTGGTGCGGCCCCTGCAAGCAGTTCGCCCCCGTCTACGAGAAGTCCGCCGAGGCCAACCCGGACCTGGTCTTCGGCAAGGTCGACACGGAGGCGCAGCCGGAGCTGGCCGCCGCGTTCGGCATCCAGTCGATCCCGACGCTGATGATCGTCCGTGACCAGGTGGCCGTGTTCGCGCAGCCGGGCGCGCTGCCGCAGGAGGCTCTGGACGACGTGATCGGCCAGGCCCGCAAGCTCGACATGGACGAGGTCCGCAAGTCGGTCGCCGAGCAGCAGGCGCAGGCCGCGCAGCAGTCCGAGGAGGGCTGAGGCGCGACGGTCGCGCAGGAGACGCGTAGAGGCGGTCACCGGTTCGGTGGCCGCCTCTTCGCGTGGTGTCGGGCCGGTTCTACGTCGACGCGCGGGGGACGGCGCTCGCGCCGAGGACGTTGCGCACCTCGGGTTCGGCGGCGGGGTCGCGCACCAGTCGGTCGACGAGGCCGGCGAGTTCCTCGCCCGAGGGCAGGTCGATGCGGACGGTGCTGAGGCGGGGGCGCAGCAGACGGCCCAGCATGAGGTCGTCGGCGCCGATGACGGCGACGTCGTCGGGGATGGCGGCGCCCGTGTCCTGGAGGGCGCGCATCAGGAGCATGGCGTATTCGTCGTTGTAGGCGAAGACGGCGCCGAGGCCCCGTTCCCGCAGGTGTCCGGCGGCGCGGGCCGCGTCCTCCTCCTCGTAGGCGAGGGGCAGGCGTACGACCTCGGCGCCGGTGTCCTCGACGCCCGCGAGCCGGGGCAGCGCGAAGGTGCCGAGGCCTTCCTCGCGGGGCATGACCACGCCGATCCTGCGGTGTCCGCGGGCGATGAGGTGGTCGCCCGCGGCGCGGCCGACCTCGCGGTGGTCCATGATCAGGGCGTGTGCGCCCGCGACGGGGTCGGGGCCGAGGGTGATGACGGCCTTGGCGCCCGAGCGTCGCAGGATGCCGATGCCGTCGGGGCCCATGCCGACGGGGGCGAGGACGGCGACGGGGCGCAGTTCGGCCCAGGCGCGGGCCGCCTGCTCGCCGCCGAGGCCGACGCTGCCGTACTGCACGACGGTGTAGTCCAGGCGGCTCAGCGCCCATTGCAGCTCGTTGAGGAAGGCGCTGTAGAGCGGGCCGACGGGTACCTCGGGGGTCGGCATGAGGACGATGCGGGTGTGTCCGGCGCGCAGGCTGCGGGCGGCGGCGTGCGGGACGTAGCCGAGTTCCTTCGCCGCCTCGTGGACGCGGCGCCGGGTGGGTTCGCTGATCCGGACGGCGCTGGTGTTGTTCAGGACGTAGCTGACCGTGGCCCGTGAGACCCCGGCGAGGCGTGCGACGTCCGCGCTCGTCGGCACGGCGCCCCGGGCGACTCCGGCGGCCTCGGGGCGTGCGGCCCCGGAGGTTCCGGGCGGCTGGGCGGGCTGCTGCTTCGGTATCTGCACCATGACCCCCGGCATCTTTCCAGACGGGCCCCGGCGGGCGGGCTCCGGGCCGTGCGCCGGGTGGGGGTGTCATCCGGCGGCGAGCGTGCGCCACAGGTCGGGCTGTTCGAAGCCGAGGGCCCACAGCACGGTGTGGGGCACGTCGAACTTTCGCAGGGTGGGCAGGTGGGCGGCGGTGCCGCGGGCGTCCTGGTACCAGACGGTGTGCCGGGTCCTGCCCGCCTTGTACGTGAAGTGCGGGGTGCGGGAGTCCGGGTCGAGCGTGTAGGGCGCCTTGACCTTGCGGCGCAGTGCCTCGGCCTCCGCCGACGTCAGGTGTGCGGCCCTGGCCTTGCTGCCGACGGTCCAGTCCCAGCCGTACGCGGGCAGGCCCATCTCCAGCTTGGCGCGCGGGATCTCGGCGGTCGCGTGGGTCAGGATCTCCTCGTACCACTGGGGTGTCGACAGGGGTCCCGGCGCTCCTTCGGCCCAGTGCAGGTTGTAGGCCATGACACGGATCCGGTCGGCGGCGGCGCCCAGTTTCCCGTAGTCCCAGACGCGGCCGGTGGTGCGGGTCTTGGGGGTGACGGTGACGAAGCACTGTTTGCGCAGGGCGTGCAGGCGGGCGCAGAGGTCGGTGACGAAGGTGGCGTAGCCGTCGCGCACGGCCGGGTAGGTGGACTGGGGGGTCGGCGCGATGGACTCGTAGTCGAGGTCGAGGCCGTCGTAGGCGCGGCTGCGGGCGACGGCCAGCAGGGCGTCGACGTGCTCGGCGCGCCGGGCGGGGCTGGTGAGGACGTCGGCGAGGGCGCCCGGCCTCAGTTGTTCCATGACGGTGGGCACGACCTGGATGCCGTGGTCGTGCAGGCCGTCGACGACGCCTCGGTCACCGGCTCCGGGGTGGCCGTCGATGCGGGTCGCGGACTTCGTCTCGTACCAGAAGGGGCTGACGGTCCGTAGCTGCTCGGCGTGTGCGAGGGCGTCGCGGTAGGCGGCCTCCTGGTTCCAGTGGGGCAGCCAGGCCGAGACCGTGCGCGGGGGCGGCGGTGCGGAGCGGACGGGTGCCGCGGCGCTCAGGGTGAGCAGCACGGCGAGGACGGACAGGGCGCTTCGGTGGATGCGGCGTGCCATGGGGCGAGCCTGTGGGGCGCCCGGCGCCCCCGCCGCGCGGAGTGGGCCGTCCAGGCCTTAACGTGACCCGCGTGACCGCATTCACGGACGATCAGGCGTACGACCATCCCGGCCGCGACGGCGCGACGGCCACCGTGGAGGCCGACCCGCGCCGGGTGGGTCGGGTGCGCACCGAGTACGCGCCCGCGCACGACGGCGATCCGGACCCGGGCGAGATCGTGTGGACGTGGGTGCCCTACGAGGAGAACGACGGGCGCGGCAAGGACCGGCCGGTGCTCGTCGTCGCGCGGGAGACCGCGGGAACGCTGCTCGCCGTGCAGTTGTCGAGCAAGCGGCACGACCGTGACCGGGAGTGGGTGCCGATCGGTTCGGGGCCGTGGGACAGCGGCGGCCGGGCGTCGTGGGTGGGGGTGGACCGGGTGCTGCGGGTGCACGAGCGCGGGATGCGCCGTGAGGCCTGTGCTCTGGACCGGGGCCGGTTCGACCTGGTGGTGCTGCGTCTGCGGGAGCGCTACGGCTGGGAGTGAGTCCTGGGGATGCGCCCGCTCCGTGCGCCGCGTGCGCCGGGTGTGCACCCGCTGGTCGTCGGCGTGGGACCGGAAGTCCAGGGGCACTCTTGTGCGAAGCGCGGTGAGCGTCTTGGGTGGGACGAGCGTTGCCCGAAACGGTCCGCACCGGGCCGGATCGACGACACGGTCCCCACCGGGGACCATGGATGCACGAGACTCAGGAGGATCCCGGCATGAGCGAGGGAGACTGTACGGCCTCCGGTGACCTGGTCACCGAGGCGGAGGTGGAGGCCCTGGTACGGGGCATCTGCTTCAAGACCGGCCCGCCCCGCACGGTGGGCGTGGAGCTGGAGTGGATCGTCCACGAACCGGACCGCCCGCAGGACCCGGTACCAGCCGAACGACTCGACGCGGCCTATGTCGCACTGCGCGCCCTGCCCCTGGGCTCGGCGCTCACCGTGGAACCCGGCGGACAGGTGGAGCTGAGCTCGTTCCCCGCCGCCACGCTGATGGACTGTGTCTCGGCCATGCGGGCCGATCTGACCGCCGTCCGCACCGCACTCCGCGGCCACGGGCTCGTCCTCGCCGGCCATGGCACCGACCCGTGGCGGCCCCCGCGCCGCGTGTTGCGGCAACCCCGCTACGACGCCCTGGAGGCGTCCCTCGACCGTGCCGGCCCCGCCGGGCGGTCCATGATGTGCTCCTCCGCGTCCGTGCAGGTGTGTCTGGACGCCGGGCACGAGGAGCCGGGTCCGCTGGGCCACGGGCGGCGCTGGCGCCTCGCCCATCTGCTCGGGCCCGTCCTGGTCGCCGCGTTCGCCAACTCGCCGATGCTGTCCGGCCGTTCGACCGGGTGGCGCTCCACGCGGCAATGGTTGTGGGAGAGCATCGACGTGGGCCGTTCGGGCGCGCCGCCGCTCGACGGTGATCCGCGTTCCGCGTGGGCGCGGCACGTCCTGGACGCGCCCGTGATGTGCGTCCGCTCGGACAGCGGCCCCTGGCACGTCCCCGAGGGTCTTTCGTTCCGGGAGTGGACCCGCGGCGGCGGCGCACCGCGTCCCCCGACCCGCTCCGACCTCGACTACCACCTGACCACGTTGTTCCCGCCGGTACGGCCGCGCGGCCACCTCGAACTGCGCATGATCGACGCCCAGCCGGGCGACGACGGGTGGATGGTTCCGCTCGCCGTGACGACCGCCCTGTTCGACGATCCGCAGGCCGCCGAGACCGCGTACCGGGCCGTGAAGCCCCTCGCGGAGCGCGCCGGTCCGCGGCCCGCGCCGCACAACGCGCTGTGGCGGGACGCCGCCCGGCTCGGGCTCGCCGATCCCGAGCTGCGCGAGGCGGCGACGGCCTGCTTCACGACGGCTCTGGACGCGCTGGACAGGATCGGCGCGGACCGGGACGTGCGGCGGGCGGTCGCGGACTTCACGCACCGCCATGTCGTGCGCGGCCGGTGTCCCGCCGACGACGTGCTCGACTCGCTCGCCGAATCCGCCCAGGGGAGGACCGTCCGCTCATGACCACCGAGGAGAACGTCAGCACCGATCCGGAGGCGCTGCGCCGTCGCGCGGCGGACGCCCTCCTCGCGGCGCGGCGCCGCACCACGCTGCTGACCAGTTGTGTGGAGGAGCCCGAACTGACCGCGCAGCACTCGCCGTTGATGTCGCCGCTGGTGTGGGATCTGGCGCACATCGGCAACCAGGAGGAGCAGTGGCTGGTGCGGGCGGTGGGGGGCCGCGAGGCGATGCGGCCGGAGATCGACCCGCTGTACGACGCGTTCGAGCACCCGCGGGCCGAGCGTCCCCGGCTGCCGCTGCTCGCGCCGCACGAGGCCCGGGGATACGCGGCCGACGTGCGCGGCAGGGCGCTCGACATCCTGGACAAGGCGTCCTTCGAGGCGGACTCCACGACGCGCCTGACGCGTTCGGGGTTCGCCTTCGGCATGGTCGCCCAGCACGAGCAGCAGCATGACGAGACGATGCTGATCACGCATCAGCTCAGGACAGGGGCGACGGCGCTCACGGCGCCCGACCCCGAGCGGCCCGGCGCGCCCTTCACCGGACCGGCCGAAGTGCTGGTCCCGGGCGGGCCGTTCACGATGGGCACGACGGCGGAGCCGTGGGCGCTGGACAACGAGCGTCCCGCGCACGCCCGGTTCGTGCCGGCCTTCCACATCGACACGACGCCCGTGACCAACGCCGCGTACCTGGAGTTCATCGCCGACGGCGGTTACCGGCAGCCCCGTTGGTGGGCGCCGGAGGGCTGGGCCATGGTCCGCGACCACGGCATCGAGGCGCCGCTGTTCTGGCGGCGGGAGGCCGGTCAGTGGCTGCGCCGGCGCTTCGGCGTCACGGAGGCCGTCCCGCCCGACGAGCCGGTGCTCCATGTGAGCTGGTACGAGGCCGACGCCTACGCGCGCTGGGCCGGGCGCCGCCTGCCGACCGAGGCGGAGTGGGAGAAGGCCGCCCGCTTCGACCCGGTGTCGGGGCGCTCGACGCGCTATCCGTGGGGCGACGCCGACCCCACCCCCGAGCACGCGAACCTGGGCCAGCGCCATCTGCGCCCGGCCCCCGTCGGCAGCTACCCGCTCGGCGTGTCGCCGCTGGGCGTACGGCAGTTGATCGGCGACGTGTGGGAGTGGACGGCGAGCGACTTCCTGCCCTACCCCGGCTTCGTCGCCTACCCGTACCGCGAGTACTCGGAGGTGTTCTTCGGCCCCGACCACAAGGTGCTGCGCGGCGGCTCGTTCGCGGTGGACGCGGTGGCGTGCCGCGGCACGTTCCGCAACTGGGACTACCCGGTCCGCCGTCAGATCTTCTCGGGTTTCCGCACGGCTCGCGACGCCCAGCCGCAGGAGGCCGTCTGATGTGCCGTCACCTGGCCTACCTGGGCCCGCCGGTGCCGCTCGGCGAGGTCCTCGACGCCCCGCCGCACAGCCTGTTCCGCCAGTCGTGGGCGCCGCGCAGACAACGGCACGGCACGGTCAACGCGGACGGTTTCGGGGTGGGATGGTACGCGGAGGGCGACCCGGCCCCGGCCCGCTACCGGCGCACGGGGCCGATCTGGGGCGACCTGTCCTACACCGACCTGTCCCGGGTGGTCCGCTCGGGAGCGGTGCTCGCGGCCGTCCGGGACGCCACCCTCGCCGGGGCCGACGGCGAGGCCGCCGCCGCGCCGTACGCCTCCGGCCGCTGGCTGTTCAGCCACAACGGCGCGGTGCCCGGCTGGCCGCACTCGTCGGCGCCGCTGGTGTCCACGCTGCCCGCGGCCGACCTGCTGTCCCTGGAGGCCCGCTGCGACTCGGCGTTCCTGTGGGCTTTGGTGCTGCGCCGGCTGCGCGCGGCTCTCGCCGAGGGCGCAGAGGACGCCGAGGCGCAGGCGCTGGCCGACACCGTCCTGGAGGTCGCCGAGGCCGCGCCCGGCGCCCGCCTCAACTTCCTCCTCGGCAACGGCGAGTCGATCGCCGCGACCGCCTGGGGCGACACCCTCTGGTATCTGACCGAGCCCGGGCGCCGCACCGTCGTCGCCTCCGAGCCGTACGACGACGATCCGCACTGGATCGAGGTGCCCGACCGCACCCTGCTCGCGGCGAGCCGCACCGATGTCCTGCTGACCCCGCTCAAGGAGCCGTCCGCGTGAGCCCGTACGCACTGACCCGCACCCTTCCCGAGGACGCCACCGGGGCCGCGCTGCGGTCCGACGTCCTGGCCGGACTGACCGGCTCCCCCAAGACGCTGCCGCCGAAGTGGTTCTACGACGCGCGCGGCAGCGAGCTGTTCGACGAGATCACCACCCTGCCCGAGTACTACCCGACCCGCGCCGAGCGGGAGATCCTGGTGGCGCGGGCTGCGGAGATCGCGGCGGCGACGGGGGCGAGGACCCTGATCGAGCTGGGTTCGGGCTCGTCGGACAAGACCCGTCATCTGCTCGCGGAGTTCCCCGAGTTGACGCACTACGTCCCCGTGGACGTGAGCGAGAGCGCGCTGCGGGGCGCGGCCCGGACGTTGCTCGCCGAGCATCCCGCGCTCGCCGTTCACGCCCTGGTCGCCGACTTCACCCGGGCGCTGGAGCTGCCCCCGACGCCGGGCCCGCGGCTGGTCGCGTTCCTCGGCGGCACGATCGGCAACCTGCTGCCCGAGGAGCGTGCCGCGTTCCTGACGGCGGTGCGGGGGCTGCTGTCGCCCGGTGACTCCTTCCTGCTCGGCACCGACCTGGTCAAGGACGAGGCGACGCTGGTGGCCGCGTACGACGACGCGGCGGGCGTCACCGCGGCGTTCGACAAGAACGTCCTGGCCGTGGTGAACCGGGAGCTCGGCGCCGACTTCGACCTCGGGGCGTTCGAGCACGTGGCGGTCTGGAACGCCGGGCGGGAGTGGATCGAGATGCGGCTGCGCTCCACCGTGGCGCAGACCGTGAAGATCCCGGCGCTGGACCTGGCCGTGACGTTCGCGGCGGGCGAGGAGCTGCGCACGGAGGTGTCGGCCAAGTTCCGCCGGGAGGGCGTACAGGCGGAACTCGCGGCTTCGGGACTTGAGTTGACGGGGTGGTGGGCGGACGCGGCGGGGCGGTTCGCGTTGTCGTCGAGTTCCGTGCCCACCCCTTGACGCGCCCGGCGGCGCTCCTGCCCGCCGGGGGTCACTCGCCGCTGTCGTCCAGGCGGCGGGTGATCTCGCGGGACGCCTTCTTCGCCTCGGTGGCCGGGTCCGCGCCGGACAGGACCCGGGACATGTAGGACTTGATGGGGTTGTCGGCGGCCTCCACCTTCGCCCAGAGGGGCGATGCGGGGGTCGCCTTGCCGTGGGCGGCGCCGACGGCCATCGCGGCGACGCCCGGTTCACCGGCCACGGCGTCGGCCAGGGTCGTCTTGTTGGGGACGTAGTCCATGGTCCTGGCCAGGTCGGTGTTCCACTTCTCGCCCGCCAGGGCCTTCACCACGGCGACCGCGCCGGGCCGGTCGTCGGTGTTGGCCGGGACGACGAGGTCGGAGCCGCCGGTGAACACGGCGCCCGGGCGTGCGGCCGTCCTGCCGGGGATCGGGAAGTAGCCGAGCTTCCCCTTCAGGGCCGGGTTCTCCCCGATGATCTGCTGGGCCGCGCCGGGCACCGAGATGATCTGCGCGATGTCGCCCTTCGCGAACCGCCCGGCCTGGGAGGGGTGTTCCTCGTCGGCGTTCTTCGGGCCGTCGCCGAGCGCCTGGAGCTGCTGGTAGAAGTCCATGGCGCGCAGCGCGGCGGGCGTGTGGAGGGCGCCGGTCCAGGTGCCCGCGGAGGCGTGGGCGAGTTCGCCGCCCTCGTCCCAGACGAACCCGGACAGCGTGTACCAGTCCTGTCCCGCGAGGTAGATGCCCTGGGTGCCGCCGGTGTCGAGGCGGCGCGTCATGTCGAGCCATTCGTCGCGCGTCCTCGGCGGTTCGTCGATGCCGGCCCGGGCGAAGAGGTCCTTGTTGTAGATGACGACGCGGTTGGCGGCGTACCAGGGGATGCCGTACTGCCGGGACTTGTCGACGCCCGGCTCGGCGAGTCCGGGCAGCCAGTCCGTCATGCCGAGGTCGCGCGCGGATTCCAGGGACAGGTCGAGCAGCCCGCCCTCGTCGACGTACTGCGGGACCTGGGTGTTGCCCACCTCGATCACGTCGGGGGCGCCGTCCCCGCCGTGGCGGCGCTTCAGGGCGGCGGTGACCTTCGCGCCGATGCCGGTCCACTCCTGGACGCGCACGTCCAGGCGCACGTCGGTGTGTTGTGCCTCGAACTCCCTGGTGAAGCGCTCGACGAACGCGTCCGACGCGCTGTTGCGCATCAGCCACACGGTGACCGTGCGGCGCTCCGGTTCACCGCCCGGCAGGGCTCCGCACGCGCTGACGAGCGTGCCGGTCGCGGCGAGGAGGGAACCGAGGGACAGGACGGCACGGCGGGATCTCACGGGGGTCTCTTTCTGCCTGCGGACAGGGAGGAGGGCCCGACGTGGGGGTGAGCGCGCGGCTCGTACGGGTATGGGGCTGGATTTTGGTATGTACCAATCGAGGGGTCAAGAGTTACCTGGGAGTAATCGGGAGACGCGTCGACGCGGCGCGCGGATGCGGGCGCCCGCCCCCTCGCGGTCGGCGCCCCCGTGGGGCACGGTGGAACCATGTCGAATCACACGTACCGAGTGACCGAGATCGTCGGCACCTCCCACGAAGGCGTCGACCAGGCAATCCGCAACGGGATCGCGCGTGCCTCGCAGACCCTGCGCCACCTCGACTGGTTCGAGGTCACGCAGGTCCGCGGCCAGATCGTCGACGGGGACGTCGAGCACTACCAGGTGGGCCTCAAGGTGGGCTTCCGCCTGGACGCCGACGACTGAGCGCCGCCCTGCACCCCGCGCCGTGTCTCCCACGACACCTTCGGCAGGCGCCCGTCTCAGGTACGTCCTTCGCGTTCCTGGGCGTCCTTGAGCGCCGCGGACGTGCTCGCCCAGCGGGCCCGTACGACGGTGAACCCGGCGCGCTCCGCCTCGTCGCACACCAGCTCGTCGTCGTCGACGAGCATGCGAACGGTGCGGCCCCGGGCCAGCCGGCGCAGCGCCTCCAGTTTGGTGCGCCGGGCGGGCCTGCGGTCGTCGTCGCGCCGCATGCTCAGCGCCCCGGCGGGCAGCTCCTGCGCCGCGAGCCACGCCTCGGTGTCGGCGCGGCAGCGCTCGGGCCGCCCGGTCAGGTACACCACCTCGCACTCGCGCGCGCTGCGCCGGGCCAGCGCCACCCCCTCGGCCAGCGGCGGATCGTGGGGCGCCGCCGCGAAGAAGGCGTCCCAGTCCCGCGGCCGGCGTTCGAGGAACCGCTGCCGGTGGGCGGTGTCGGCGAGCGTTCCGTCCAGATCGAAGACGGCCAGCGGCCGTGCGTCCCGGGTCATGACGGCAGCTTAGGAGCCGTGTCCGGGAATCCCGGCGAGGCCACCGTGTTGAGATGAACGTGACCACCGTGATCGAAGAGACCCGATTCTCCGTCCTGGACCGCTCCCGTACCCGGGAGGGCGGTACGGGCCCCGAGGCGCTGCGCGACACCGTGACGCTCGCCCAGGACCTGGAACGACTCGGCTACCACCGGTTCTGGGTCTCCGAGCACCATGGCGTGCCGGGGGTGGCGGGTTCCGCCCCGACCGTCCTCGCGGCGGCCGTCGCTGCGGCGACCCGGACCATCCGCGTCGGCACCGGCGGCGTCATGCTGCCCAACCACCGGCCGCTCGTGGTGGCCGAGCAGTTCGGGGTCCTGGAGTCCCTGTTCCCGGGGCGGATCGACATGGGCATCGGTCGTTCCGTCGGGTTCACGGACGGGGTGCGCAAGGCACTCGGCCGCGACAAGGACGCCGCGGAGGCGGCCGACTTCGCCGAGCAACTGGACGAACTGCTCGCATTCTTCACCGGCACGTCGCCGAGCCACGCCCACGCCCGCCCGAGCGAGGGGCTGACCGTGCCGCCGTTCGTGCTCGCGATGGGCGAGGGCGCCTCGATCGCCGCCCGCGCGGGCCTGCCCATGGTGATCGGCGACTTCCGGAGCCGGGAGCGGATGCTGCGCGGCATCGACCGCTACCGCGCCGAGTTCCGCCCGTCGCCCTGGGCCGAGGAGCCCTACGTCGTCGTCTCCGGGACGGTCGCCGTGGCCGGCAGTGAGCCGGAGGCCCGTCGGCTGCTCGTGCCGGAGGCCTGGTCGATGGCGTACTCGCGCACCCACGGCACCTTCCCGCCGCTGCCGCCCGCCGAGCGGATCACTGGCCTGGAGATGACCGCGAAGGAACGCGAGCTGTACGAGTCCGGGCTCCGCGGCCACATCGCGGGCACCGAACAGCAGGTCGCGGACGAGCTGGAGAACGTCATCAAGGAGAGCGGCGCGCGGGAAGTGCTGATCACGACGAGTACGTACGACCGTGAGGACCTGCTGGAGTCCTACCGGCGGCTGGCCCGGGTCGCGCGCCTGAGTCCGCGCCAGAACAAGGCGGACGGCTGACGGCCGCGGACACCTGATCGCGGGCGCCGGACGGACGGATACCCTGTGGTCATGCCGCCCGCCACCCGACGCACAGCCCGCCAGACCGACCTTCTGGAGCGGCTGGTGGCGCTCCTCGTCGCGGAGGGTTTCGCCTCCTTCACCCTCGACGACCTGGCGGAGCGGCTGCGCTGCTCGAAGACGACGCTGTACCAACTGGCCCGGAGCAAGCAGGGCCTGGTGCGCGAGGCGGTGAAGCACTACTTCAAGAACGCGACGGCCGCGGTCGAGAAGCAGGTCGCCGACACCTCCGCCCCGGCGGAGCGGGTGGTCGTCTACCTCACGGCCGTCGCGGACCAACTGCGGCCGCTGTCACGGCGGTTCCTCGACGACATGGCCGACTTCGACGCCACCCGCGAGGTCTACGAGGCCAACACCCGGCACGCGGCCGACCGCATCCGGCAGTTGATCACCGAGGGGGTCGCCGCGGGTGCCTTCCGCGAGGTGCACGCGGCCTTCGTGGGTGAGGTCGCCGCCGCCACCATGCAGGCGATCCAGCGGGGCGAGGTCGCCACGCGCACCGGGATGAGCGACTCGGAGGCCTACGCGGAACTCGCCTCGCTCATCGTGCACGCCGTGGCCTCCTGACCCGGCGCCCGCACGGCCGGGGCCGTCAGCGCGCCCGGGCCCGCCTTGCCGAGCGCGCGGCTGATGACCAGGCGCTGGATCTGGTTGGTGCCCTCGAAGATCTGCATGACCTTCGCCTCGCGCAGGTAGCGCTCCACGGGACGGTCGCCCGAGTAGCCCTCGTCGCCCAGGAGGTCCACCGCGTCGCCGGTGACCTTCATGGCGTGGTCGGTGGCGACCATCTTGGCGATGGACGCCTCCTGGCCGAAGGGCAGCCCCAGGTCCTTGCGGCGGGCGGCGGCGAGCGTGGTGGCCCGGGCCGCGGCGACCGAAGCGGCCATGTCGGCGAGTGCGAAGGCCGGTCCCTGCTGGGCGATGAGGGGCGCACCGTCGACCGTGTGGTCGCGGGCGTGGCGGACCGCCTCGTCCAGGGCCGCCTGGGCCAGTCCGGTGGCCACCGCGGCGATGCCCATGCGGCCGCAGTCGAGGGCGGCGAGCGCGATCGGCAGGCCCTGCCCCTCGCCGCCGACGCGCCGCTCGGCGGGGACGCGTACGCCCTCGAAGCGCATGGTGGCGGTGGCGGAGCCGGTGAGGCCCATCTTGCGCTCGGGCGGATCGGCGATCAGGCCGGGGGTGTCGCCGGGGACGAGGAAGCAGGAGATGCCGCGCGTGCGGTGGTCGGAGGTGCGGGCCATCACCGTGTAGAAGTCGGCGTGGCCGCCGTGCGTCGTCCACGCCTTCACGCCGTCGAGCACGTAGTGGTCGCCGTCCAGGACGGCCCGGGTGCGCATGCCGGCCGGATCGGAACCGGCCTCGGGCTCCGACAGGCAGTAGGCGCCGAGGAGTCGACCGCCGAGCATGCCGGGCAGCCACCGGCGCCGCTGGCGCTCCGTGCCGAAGACGGCGAGCGGGAAGCAGGACATGGCGTGCACCGAGACGCCGACGCCGACGGTCGCCCAGACCGCCGCCAGCTCCTCGAGGGCCTGGAGGTACACCTCGTAGCTCTGGCCGCCGCCCCCGTACTCCCGCCCGTACGGCAGCCCCAGCAGACCGGCGCGGCCCAGGGCGTGGAAGGTGTCGCGGGGGAAGGCGCCGGCGGCCTCCGCCTCTGCGGCGCGCGGCAGGAGCACGTCCTCGGCCAGTCCCCGGACACGGCCGATCAGCTCGACGGCGTCGGGACCGGGCAGTACACGATCAGCGGGCATGGCCCCTCCCTCATCTCGATGATACGGAGAATAGCACCGCAGTATCGATAGCGGTACTGGTGGCGGGCCGGGGCGGGACCGTGCGCAGCGGCCTAGAATCGTGTGATTTGCCCCCTGGACCGGCGGGGGGCGGACCGCGACAGCCGTATCACCTGGAGCCGCAGCCATGTCCCACTCGACCTCGCCCGACCCCCGTCACGACGGCTTCGTACGGGTGCGCGGCGCACGTGAGCACAACCTGAAGGGGGTCGACGTGGACGTGCCGCGCGACGCCCTCGTGGTCTTCACCGGGGTCTCCGGGTCGGGCAAGTCCTCCCTCGCGTTCGGCACGATCTACGCCGAGGCGCAGCGCCGCTACTTCGAGTCGGTCGCGCCGTACGCGCGGCGCCTCATCCACCAGGTCGGCGCGCCCAGGGTCGGCGCGATCAGCGGGCTGCCGCCGGCGGTGTCGCTGCAGCAGAGCCGCTCGGCGCCGACGTCGCGCTCCTCGGTCGGCACGGTCACCACGCTGTCGAACTCGCTGCGGATGCTGTTCTCCCGGGCCGGCAGCTATCCGCCGGGGGCGCCGCGGCTCGACTCCGACGCCTTCTCGCCGAACACCGCGGCCGGGGCGTGCCCCGCCTGCCACGGCCTGGGCCGGGTGCACCGCACCACGGAGGACCTGCTCGTCCCCGATCCGTCGCTCTCGATCCGCGAGGGCGCGATCGCCGCGTGGCCGGGCGCCTGGCAGGGCAAGAACCTGCGGGACGTCCTCGACACGCTCGGCTACGACGTGGATCGCCCCTGGCGGGAGCTGGCGTCGGCGGACCGCGAGTGGATCCTGTTCACGGACGAGCAGCCGGTGGTCACGGTGCACCCCGTGCGGGACGCGGGCCGTATCCAACGCCCCTACCAGGGCACGTACATGAGCGCGAACCGGTATGTGCTGAAGACGTTCGCCGACTCCAAGAGCCAGACCCTGCGCGCCAAGGCGGAGAAGTTTTTGCGCAGCGAGGCGTGCCCCACCTGCGGGGGCGCCCGGCTGCGGGCGGAGGCGCTGGCCGTGACGTTCGCGGGACGGACCGTCGCCGAGCTGGCACGGCTCCCGCTGACCGAGCTGGCCGAGCTGCTCGCGGCCCAGGAGGACACCTCGGGGACGGCCCGCGTCCTCACCGACGACCTGCGGGCCCGCATCGCGACCATCACCGAGCTGGGCCTCGGCTACCTGAGCCCCGACCGCGGGACGCCGACGCTCTCCTCGGGCGAGCTCCAACGCCTGCGGCTCGCCACGCAGTTGCGGTCCGGTCTCTTCGGCGTCGTGTACGTGCTCGACGAGCCGTCGGCGGGACTGCATCCGGCCGACACCGCATCGCTCCTGACCGTCCTCGACCGGCTCAGGGCGGCGGGCAACTCGGTGTTCGTGGTCGAGCACCAGCTCGATGTGGTGCGCCGCGCGGACTGGCTGGTCGACGTCGGCCCGCTGGCCGGGGAGCACGGCGGCCGTGTGCTGCACAGCGGTTCCGTGGAGGGGCTGCGCGAGGTGGCGGACTCGGCGACGGCGCGCTTCCTGTTCGCCGACGCGCCGCCCGTGCGGCGCCGGGTCCGCGCGCCCAAGGGCTGGCTGAAGGTGGGCCCGGTGAGCCGGCACAACCTGCGGGACGTGACGGCGGAGCTGCCGCTGGGCGTGTTCAGCGCCGTCACCGGGGTCTCCGGGTCCGGCAAGTCGACGCTGATCGGTGAGATCACCGAGGACCTGGAGGGCGTCGGGCGGCTCGTGGTCGTCGACCAGAAGCCGATCGGGCGCACGCCGCGCTCCAACCTGGCCACCTACACGGGCCTGTTCGACGTCGTGCGGAAGGTCTTCGCGGGCACGCCAGAGGCGCGGGCACGCGGTTACGGCGTCGGCCGCTTCTCCTTCAACGTCGCGGGAGGGCGCTGCGAGACCTGCCAGGGCGAGGGTTTCGTCAGCGTCGAACTCCTCTTCCTGCCGAGCACGTACGCGCCGTGCCCGGACTGCGGGGGCGCCCGGTACAACCCGGAGACGCTCGACGTGACCTACCGGGGGCGGAACATCGCCGAGGTGCTCGATCTGACCGTGGAGTCCGCGGCCGGGTTCTTCGCCGACGACGCCGCGGCCCAGGCCGTCCACCGCAGCCTTCTCGACGTGGGGCTCGGCTATCTCCGCCTCGGCCAGCCGGCCACCGAGCTGTCCGGCGGCGAGGCCCAGCGCATCAAACTGGCGACCGAGTTGCAGCGGACGCGCCGGGGCCACACCCTCTACCTCCTCGACGAGCCGACCACCGGGCTGCACCCGGCGGACGTGGAGGTACTGCTGCGGCAACTGCACGGCCTCGTGGACGCGGGCCACTCGGTGGTCGTGGTCGAGCACGACATGGCGGTGGTCGCGGGCGCCGACTGGGTCCTCGACATGGGCCCCGGCGGCGGCGACGAGGGCGGGCGCGTCGTCGCCGCGGGCCCGCCGCAGGACGTCGCGACCGCCCCCGACAGCCGCACGGGCCCCTACCTAGCGCGGGCGCTCGGCCTGTGACCGGAGCTTTCCCTTCGCCAGCTTGCCGGTCGGCGTCCGGGGCAGCGCGGTCACGAACTCGACCTCGCGCGGCACCTTGTGACGGGCCATCCTCGCCCGTACGTACGCGATCAGTTCACGCCCCAGGTCCGGTGTCGGAAGGCTTCCTTCGGCGGGTTGCACCAGCGCGCGGACGGACTCCCCCATCTCCTCGTCCGGCACCCCGACGACCGCGACGTCGGCGACGGCGGGGTGCAGCACCAGGCAGTCCTCGATCTCCTGCGGGTAGATGTTGACACCCCCGGAAATGATCATGAAGGCCTTGCGGTCGGTGAGGAAGAGGTAGCCGTCCTCGTCGACGTGGCCGATGTCGCCGGTGGTGGTCCAGTGGGGATGGTCGGGATGCTGCGCCTCGCGGGTACGGTCCTCGTCCCGGTGGTAGCGGAAGGGCAGCTCGTCCCGCTCGAAGTAGACGGTGCCCGTCTCCCCCGGCGGCAGCACCTTGCCCTCCTCGTCGCAGATCCGCAGCTCACCGAGGAGCCCGGCGCGGCCCACGGACCCGGGCTTGCGCAGCCACTCGTCGGGCCCGATGAAGGTGATCCCGTTGCCCTCGGTCGCCGCGTAGTACTCGTACAGGACGGGCCCCCACCACCGCATCATGCGCCGCTTCACCTCGACGGGGCACGGCGCGGCGGCGTGCACGGCGACCTTCATCGACGACGTGTCGTGGCGTGCGCGGACCGCGTCCGTAAGCTTCAGCATGCGCACGAACATCGTCGGCACCCACTGGCTGTGCGTCACCCGGTGGCGTTCGATCGCCGCCAGCGCCTCCTCGGCGTCGAAGGAACGCATCAGGACGACCGTTCCGCCCGTCCCCGTGACCGTGCCGCAGAAGCGCAGCGGCGCCGCGTGGTACAGCGGGGCCGGGCACAGGTACACGGTCTCCTCGTCGAACCCGTACATGGGCTGGAAGAGCAGGTGGAGAAGGGAGGGGTCCGTGCGGATGTCACCGCCGGGCAGCTCCGACCGGACGCCCTTGGGGCGCCCGGTGGTCCCGGAAGAGTAGAGCATGTCGGCGCCGCGCGGCTGCACGTCGGGCGGCTCGGCCGACGCGGCCCGCAGCGCTCGGTCGTACGTACCGTCGTCGAAGCCGAGCCGATGGGTCACCCCGGGCGCGAACTCGGCCACCCGGCGGCCGAGTTCGCTCAGGTCGCCCGAGACGATCAGGGCCCGCGCCCCGCAGTCACGGACGATGTACGCGGCTTCCTCCGCGGTCAGATGGTGGTTGACGGCGGTGAGGTAGAGACCGGAGCGCATGGCGGCCCAGTAGACCTCCATGACGCGCGGCTCGTTCCCGGACAGCAGCGCGAGGTGGTCTCCCGCGCGCAGCCCCGCCGTCCGCAGATGATCGGCGAGCCGCAGCGAGTCCTCCTCCAACTGCCCGTACGTGAGAGTGGTGGTGCCGTCGGCTGTGACGACGGCCGGCCTGGCGGGGTCGTACGCTCCCGGGTACATGGGGCGACGGTAACGCCGCGGTATGACACAGCGTCAGTGGCGTGCGGCGGGCACGATGACGGGGCCGGGGATGAGCACCACTCCCGGCCCCGCCCACCCCGCGCTGTCCGCGGGACGTCCTTGTGCCTACGCGTGCCGGCTGACCTTGCGGTTCGCGCGCAGCCACTCCTTGTTCATGCTGGTGATGGAGAACAGCGGGATGCCCTTGGGGCAGGCCGTCGCGCACTCGCCGGTGAGCGTGCAGCCACCGAAGCCCTCCTCGTCCATCTGCGCGACCATGTCCAGGACGCGGGTCTCGCGCTCGGGCGCGCCCTGGGGCAGCACGTTGAGGTGGTTGATCTTGGCGGAGGTGAACAGCATGGCCGCGCCGTTGGGGCAGGCGGCCACGCAGGCGCCGCAGCCGATGCACTCGGCGTGCTCAAAGGCGAAGTCCGCGTCCGGTTTGGGGACGGGGGTGGAGTGCGCCTCCGGGGCCGCGCCGGTCGGAGCGGTGATGTAGCCGCCGGACTGGATGATCCGGTCGAAGGCCGAGCGGTCGACGACCAGGTCCTTGACGACGGGGAAGGCGGAGGCGCGCCACGGCTCGATGTCGATCGTGTCGCCGTCCCGGAAGGACCGCATGTGGAGCTGGCAGGTGGTGGTGCGCTCGGGACCGTGGGCGTCGCCGTTGATGACGAGCGAGCACGCGCCGCAGATGCCCTCGCGGCAGTCGTGGTCGAAGGCGACGGGGTCCTCGCCCTTGACGATGAGTTCCTCGTTGAGGGTGTCGAGCATCTCCAGGAACGACATGTCCTGGGAGATCCCGTCCACCTCGTACGTGGACATGGCGCCTTCGGCGTCGGCGTTCTTCTGGCGCCAGACGCGCAGGGTGAGCTTCATGCGTAGCTCCGCTGAGTGGGGTGGACGTACTCGAAGACGAGGTCTTCCTTGTGCAGGGTGGGGGCCGTACCGGTGCCGGTGAACTCCCAGGCGGCGGCGTAGGAGAACTCCTCGTCGCGGCGTTCGGCCTCGCCGTCCGGGGTCTGCGACTCCTCGCGGAAGTGGCCGCCGCAGGACTCGGCGCGGTGCAGTGCGTCGAGGCACATCAGCTCGGCGAGTTCGATGTAGTCGACGATGCGGTTCGCCTTCTCCAGGGACTGGTTGAACTCCTCGCCGGTGCCCGGCACCTTGATGCGGCGCCAGAACTCCTCGCGGATCTGCGGGATCCGCTCAAGCGCCTTGCGCAGACCGGTCTCGGTGCGCGCCATGCCGCAGAACTCCCACATCAGCTCGCCGAGTTCACGGTGGAAGGAGTCCGGGGTGCGGTCCCCGTCGACGGCGAGCAGCTTGGCGAGCCGCTCCTCGGTCTCACGCACGACCGCGATGGTCGCGGGGTGCTCGGCGTCCACGTGCTCGGTGTGCGGATTCTTCGCCAGGTAGTCGTTGATGGTGGCGGGGAGGACGAAGTAGCCGTCCGCGAGGCCCTGCATGAGGGCGGAGGCGCCGAGCCGGTTGGCGCCGTGGTCGGAGAAGTTGGCCTCGCCGATCGCGAAGAGTCCGGGGACGGTGGTCTGGAGGTCGTAGTCGACCCACAGACCGCCCATCGTGTAGTGCACGGCGGGATAGATGCGCATGGGCACCTTGTACGGATCCTCGTCGGTGATCCGCTGGTACATGTCGAAGAGGTTGCCGTACTTGGCCTCGACCGCCTTGCGTCCCATGCGCCGGATGGCGTCCGCGAAGTCCAGGTAGACGCCCTGGCCGCCGGGGCCCACTCCCCTGCCCTCGTCGCACACGTTCTTCGCGGCGCGGGAGGCGATGTCGCGGGGCACGAGGTTGCCGAAGGAGGGGTAGATGCGCTCCAGGTAGTAGTCGCGCTCGTCCTCGGGGATCTCGTTGGCCGGACGGGTGTCGCCCTTGGCCTTCGGCACCCAGATCCGCCCGTCGTTGCGCAGCGACTCGCTCATCAGCGTCAGCTTCGACTGGTGGTCGCCGGTGCGCGGGATGCAGGTGGGGTGGATCTGCGTGAAGCAGGGGTTGGCGAACCAGGCGCCGCGCCGGTGCGCCCGCCAGATGGCGGTCGCGTTGGAGTTCATGGCGTTCGTCGACAGATAGAAGACGTTGCCGTAGCCGCCGGAGGCGAGGACGACGGCGTCCGCGAAGTAGGTGTCGATCTTTCCGGTGATCAGATCCCGGGCGACGATGCCGCGCGCCTTGCCGTCGACGACGACCAGGTCCAGCATCTCGGTACGCGGATGCAGCTCGATGTTCCCGGCGGCGACCTGGCGGCTGAGGGCCTGGTAGGCGCCGAGCAGCAGTTGCTGTCCCGTCTGGCCGCGGGCGTAGAAGGTGCGCGAGACCTGGACGCCGCCGAAGGAGCGGGTGTCGAGGAGGCCGCCGTACTCGCGGGCGAAGGGCACGCCCTGGGCGACGCACTGGTCGATGATCTCCACCGAGATCTGCGCGAGCCGGTGCACGTTCGACTCGCGGGCGCGGAAGTCGCCGCCCTTGACGGTGTCGTAGAAGAGGCGATGCACCGAGTCGCCGTCGTTGCGGTAGTTCTTCGCCGCGTTGATGCCGCCCTGCGCGGCGATCGAGTGGGCGCGGCGCGGCGAGTCCTGGTAGCAGAACTGGACGACGTGGTAGCCCTGTTCGGCGAGGGTGGCCCCGGCGCTGCCGCCGGCGAGGCCGGTGCCGACGACGATGACGGTGTGCTTGCGGCGGTTGGCGGGGTTGACCAGCTTCGCCTCGAAGCGGCGCGTATCCCAGCGCTCGTGGACGGGCCCGGCCGGTGCCTTGGTGTCGACGACCGGCTCCCCGGTCGTGTACTGCGCGTACGTGGTCATGCTGATCAGCTCACCAATCCGGTCATCACGCCCACGGGCACGGCGATGAAGCCGAGCGTGAGCAGTACGGCGAGGACGTTGCCGGCGGTCTTCAGGACGCGGTCCCGGGTCCGGCTGCCGACGCCGAGGGTCTGCGCGGCGCTCCAGAACCCGTGCTGGATATGGAGGCCGAGGGCGAGCATCGCGACGATGTAGACGACATTGCCGTACCAGGTCGAGAACGTGTCGATGACGTTCTGGTACGGGTGCAGGTGCTCGTAGCCGCCCGGGTGCACGGTGCCCGTCGTCAGGTCGAGGATGTGCCAGACGATGAACAGGGCGAGGATGATCCCGCCCCAGCGCATGGTGCGGGTGGCGTAGCTCGCGCCGGGCTTCTTGTGCACGTACTTGCTGGGGCGCGCCTTGAGATCGCGGCGGCTGAGCTGGTACGCGGAGGTCGCGTGGGCCACGACGGCGACGACGAGCACGATGCGCACGAGCCACAGGGCCCACTCGTGGTGGAGGACCGGCTCGCCCATCGTGCGCAGCCAGTGGGCGTAGTGGTTCATCTCCGCGGGACCGAAGAAGACCTTGAGGTTCCCGATCATGTGCGCGACCAGGTAGAGCAGCATCACGAGGCCGCTGACAGCCATCACGGTCTTCTTGCCGAGGGAGCTGTCCCAGATCGTGCGCGTCATGGACGGTCGTCGGTCCGCCCGCGTTGCCAGTGCCATGTCACGAGACGGTAGGGCCCGAGGACCCGATCGGTCCAAGACATGAAACAGCTCATTTCCATAGGCATTGCCTATGCTGGGAACTATTCTGGCGTTTATGCAGTTCCAGCAGCTCCAGTACTTCGTCGCGGTCGCCGAGACCCGGCACTTCACGCGCGCCGCCGAACAGGTGCATGTCGCCCAGCCGTCGCTGTCCCAGCAGATCCGGGCGCTGGAGCGGGAGCTCGGGGTCGACCTCTTCCAGCGGGCCCGCGGGAACATCACGCTGACCGACGCGGGCGAGGCGCTCCTGCCACTGGCCCGAAGGATCCTCGCCGACGCGGACACGGCGCGGCACGAGGTGCAGGAGCTGGCGCAGCTCAAGCGCGGGCGGGTGCGGCTCGGGGCGACGCCCTCGCTCTGCACGGGCCTGCTGCCGGACGTGCTGCGCGCCTTCCACGACCGCTACCCCGGCATCCAGCTCCTCATCGAGGAGGGCGGCTCGCACGATCTCGTACGCGAACTGGCGCGCGGCGCGCTCGACCTCGCGCTCGTCGTGCTGCCCCTGCCGACGCCGGCGCCCGCCCTCACGACGCGGGAGCTGCTGCGCGAGGAGCTGGTGGTGGTCTCCTCACCGTCCGCGCCCCGGCCGGGCCGCGGGCGCCGCTCGGTGCGCATCGCCGACCTGGAGGGCGAGCGCCTCGTCATGTTCCGGCACGGCTACGACCTGCGGGAGCTGACCGTCGCGGCGTGCCGGGCGGAGGGATTCGAACCGGACTTCGCGGTGGAGGGCGGGGAGATGGACGCGGTCCTCGGTTTCGTCCGGGCGGGGCTCGGGGTGGCGGTGGTGCCGCGCATGGTCGCGCTGCGGGCCGGGCTCGGTCTGCATGTCACGCCGCTGGCGCGGCCCGGGCTGCACCGGACCATCGCGCTGGCCCACCGCAGCGATGTGGCTCCGCCGCGGGCCGCGCGGGAGTTGCAGCGGATGCTCGTGGAGCGGGACGGGTGAGGGCTCGGGGTCCTCGGTCCGTCGCCGGGTGCGCGTCTCGATGTGGCTGGTCGCGCAGTTCCCCGCGCCCCTGAGGCATGCGGCTTCGCCGCGGCCCCAGGAGGGCGCGTTCCACGCGCCTTCCTGGGAAGGCGCGGTGGTCAGCCGGTCGCGTCGGCCAATGCCAGCTCGTGCAGCCGGTCCGGCGGGCCGGGGCGGGCGTAGTACCAGCCTTGCGCCGTGTCGCAGCCCAGCTCCCGCAACTGCTCGGCCTGCGCCCCCGTCTCCACGCCCTCGACCGTGACGGCCAGGTCCAGGCTGTGGGCCAGCGCCACGATGCCCTCGACGATCTTCAGGTCGACCGGGTCGGCCGGGAACTGCTGCATGCCCTGCGTGAAGGAACGGTCCAGTTTCAGTACGTTCACCGGCAGGCGCCGCAGGTTCGCGAGGTTCGAGTAACCGGTGCCGAAGTCGTCCAGCGCTATGTCGACGCCCATCTCCGAGAGGCGCCTGAGCGGTTTCAGCAGATCGTCGTCCGCGCCGATCAGCGCGGACTCCGTCACCTCCAGGCACAGCGAGCCGGGAGCGAGCCCGGAGCGCTCCAGGATGTCGACCGTGTCGGAGACGAGGCCCGGGTGGTTGAGCTGCATCGGCGACAGGTTCACGTTGATGCGCAGCGGGCCCGCCTGCTCGTGGCGGTCCTGCCAGACGCGGGCCTGGCGCACCGACTCCTCCAGGACCCAGCGGCCGAGCGGCACGATGAGGCCCGTGTGCTCGGCGAGCGGGATGAACCGGTCGGGCCCGAGGACGCCGTGCTGCGGATGGCGCCAGCGCACCAGCGCCTCGGCACCGCGCACGCTGCCGTCACCGAGGTGGACGAGCGGCTGGTACTCGATGAAGAACTCACCCCGGTCCAGGGCGGCGGGCAGCGCCGTCGTCAGCCCGTGCCGGGTGATGGCGCGGGCGTCGGCCTCGGGGTCGGCCAGCTCGTAGCGGTTGCCGCCCGCCGACTTGGCCCGGTACATGGTGATGTCGGCGCTGCGCAGCACCTCCGCGGGGCTGCGGTCGCCGACCGGGCCCTCGACGATGCCGATGGAGCCGCGCACGGCGAGTTCGCGCCCGTCGATCCGGATGGGGGTGGCCAGCGCGTGCATGATGCGGCCCGCGAGCTCGTCCACCTCGACCGCGGTGTCCTCGCCGGTGGTCAGCGCCACGAACTCGTCGCCGCCGAGGCGGGCGACCATCTCGCCGGGCGCGGTCGCGCAGGCCTGGAGCCGGTCGGCGACCTCGACCAGGAGCCGGTCGCCGACCGCGTGGCCGAGGCTGTCGTTGATGGTCTTGAAACCGTCGAGGTCGAGGTAGCAGAGGCCGAAGCGCGTGCTGTCGCCCGCGCCGAGCACCTTCTCCAGGCGCTCGAAGAACAGGGTCCGGTTGGGCAGGCCGGTGAGCGCGTCGTGGGTGGCCTCGTACCGGAGCCGGAGGTTGAGCAGACGGCGCTCGGTCGTGTCCTCCATCAGCGCGAGCTGGTACTGCGGCGCCCCGTCGGCGTCCCGCAGCAGCGACACCGTCAGGTTGGTCCACAGCGCGGTGCCGTCGGGCCGGTGGAACGCCTTCTCCACCCGGTAGTGCTCGCGTTCGCCGCGCACCAGCTCCTGGTAGAGGTGCCACACCTGCGGGGCGTCGTCGGGGTGGGTCCACTCCGCGACGTTACGCCCGCGCAGCATTCCCTCGGCGCCGCCGAACATCCGGACCAGGGCGTCGTTGACCTCCAGGACCGTGCCGTCCAGGGAGGCGATGCTGATGCCGATGGCGGCACCGTGGAACACGGCGCGGAACCGGGCCTCGCTCGCGTGCAGCGCCTCGGCGACGGCGCTGCGGGCGTTGAGCGCGGCCCGTGAGATGGCCTCCTGCTCGGCGAGGGTGCGTTCGCGCAGCGCGGCCGCGAAACCGGCGGCGACGGTGTGCTGGACGCGGGCGCAGCGGGCCCGCAGATCATCCTCGCGCTCCGGGGTCTGTGCCTCCTCCCCGCAGTACAGGACGAGGTAGGCGTCGACGACGGCGAGGGTGCGGCTGAGTGCCTCCGGGTCGGTGCAGTGGACCTCGACCAGGGCGGCCCCGACGGCCCGTCCCTGCGCGGGGTCCAGGGTCCGCGCGGCCAGCGCGTCGCGCAGCCGGCGGGCGAGCGGCACGAGTTCCGCCTCGAACTCGGGCCGCGTCAGGGACGTCGCCGTCACCGGGAAGATCGCCCGGCTCCAGATGGTGGCGAACCTGCGCAGTCTGTCCTCCGGTCCGCCCGGTTCTTCGGTCACGGCTTGCGCCCCACTCCCACATAGCCCGCGAAGGTGAACGGGTCCTCGTCCTCGGGCGCGGTCTGCGGCCGCCACACCGGCATGGGCACGATGCCCGGCTCGAGAACCTCGTACCCCTCGAAGAACCGGCCGATCTGCTCGCGGTCCCGCATGATCAGCGGATTGCGGACATCGTCGCGGTAGACGTCGACGGCGGCGCCGGCCTGTTCGGTCGGTATCGGCATGCCCTCGTAGGTGGCGTGCGTGACGATCAGCATGCTGCCGGGCGCGAGCGCCTCGCTCAGCTCGGCCACCGCGCCGTAGGGGTCGTCGGCGTCCTCGATGAAGTGCAGGACGGCGACGAGGAGCAGCGCCACCGGCCGTCGCAGGTCGAGGAGTGCACCGACCTCGGGGCTGCGCAGGATCTCCTGGGGTTTGCGCAGGTCGGCCGAGACGATCGCGGCGTCCGGGTTCCCGTCGAGGACGGCCCGGCTGTGCGCGACGGCGACCGGGTCGTGGTCGACGTAGACCACGCGGGCGCCGGGGCTCGCCTGCTGCGCCACCTCGTGGACGTTGCCGAACGTCGGGATGCCCGAGCCGATGTCGAGGAACTGGGTCACGCCCTCGTCGACGGCGTGGCGCACGGCCCGCCGCATGAACGCCCGGTTCGCCTGCATGATCTTGGGCAGCCCCGGCATGAACTCCATGGCCTTGCGGGCGGCGTCCCGGTCGACCTCGAAGTTGTGCGAACCGCCCAGGTAGTAGTCGTAGATCCGGGACACACTGGGCACCGAGATATCGATGCCCAGGGGAGCCCAGGCGGGACGCTCCATCAATCTCTCCATGGCGTAGGCGAGCCGGTGTTCGAGCAGAGGCTACTGATCAGCCGCCAAAGGAGCGAGCCAAAACGGAAATTGACCATCCGTTCTCGGTCACTGCCTGCGGCACGTGCCATTTGGCGGAGATCCGGAACCAGCCCGAAACCGTCTCTTTCCCAGCCGAAAAGAACCGGCCCGTTCCCGGCGTATGGCCACTACTCGGCCATACAGGAAACGGACCGGTCATTCACCCGGTCGCCCGGTGGCTCCGGCGTGCGCCGCGCCTGGGGACGTCCGTGTGTCACCGCGTGGTCACTTGGCGGCGCGGACCGGCTTTCCGTCCGGCGCCGCCGCGTACCAAGTACCGCCCACACCTTGCCCGTTGGTGTCGCCGGGCGCCTTGTCCCCGGAGAACGTGTAGACCGGCCAGCAGTTCAACGTCTGCTGCTCGGTGCCGTCGGGCCGGTCGAAGGTCATGTATCCCTTCAGCGGAATGTTCGCGGTGTCGTTCTTGGCGACCGGTGCGACCGCGGGCCACTTCTGCGCGCACGCGCCGACGCAGTTGGACTTGATGGGCCAGGCCGAATCCTTCAGGAAGCGATAGACGGTCATACCGTTCTTGTCGACGACGATCTCGCCGAGTTCCGGATCTTTCCGCGTGGAGAGTCCCGCGAGGTCAGCGGGTTTTTCGGCCGCCGCCGGGCTCGCCTTCTTGCCGTCGGGCGCGGACGCGTACCAGGTGCCGCCCACGCCCTGCCCCTTGGCCTCACCGGGGGCGGTGTCCATGGCATAGCGGTACATCGGCCAGCCGTCGACGGTCAGTTGCCCGGTGCCGTCGGCCGCGGTCACCTCGCCGATCAGGGACGGGTCGACACCGGGCGCGGCGGTGGCGCCGCCCGCCGGGACGGGCGGCCACGCCTTGCGGCAGGCCGCGTCGCAGTTCGACCTGGGCGGCTGCGCCGTGTCCTTGTCGAAGCGGTAGAGCGTGAACCCGGCGCTGTCCGTGAGGACCTTGCCGAGCTTCTTGCTGTCCCACACGGCCAGCTTGCCGGCGGCCTTGGCCTTGGGGGCGGCCCCCGCCTCGTCCTGTCCGGACGAGCCGTACCCGTCGGATCCGTAACCGCCCTGGGCAGGGGCGGCGTTGCCCACGTTCTGGCCGTTCGCGGACGTGTCGCCCTTTTCCTGACCGCACGCCGTCGTCAGCGCGAGAAGGGCCGCAGCTGTCGCTACGAGCGAGGCGCTCCGCCAGGAGGTCTTCATCGTCAACTCCCGCATAGTGCTTGGGTGTTGTGAGAACCCGGTCGGGCCCGCACATGGCTCTAGGTACGGGTGGGGACCGTGGGTGCGTTCAATGCGGGCCGACATTTATTGACTCGGACGAGGGACACGACCGGGCTCAAACCCCGAGTGCTCCCACTCCCCACCTTCGGGGCAACCCGGGTCGGGAACGGCGTGCCGCGGCGTGGCGCCGCTCATGCTCTCCGTCGTGCTCCGAACCAAGCGGGCCAGGTCCGCCCTGGTCACCCGAGTCCTCGCGGCGGTGGCCGCCGCCTGGCTGTGCGCCGCGCCCGCCGCCGCCGCGACGGCGTCCCTCGCCCCGGCCGACAACTGCGCGTACGCCTCGGTCGACGGGGGCGCGACCGGTGGCGCCGTCGCGGTCTCCGGATCCGGGGTGAGCTGCACCGCGGGGCCGCGCACACCGCCGCCGAAGAAGCCGACGCCCAAGCCGCCCCCGCCGAAGCCCGCGCCGCCGCCTCCCCCACCGCCCCCTCCGGCGCCACCGCCCCCGCCACCGCCTCCTCCCCCACCGCCTCCACCTCCACCGCCTCCACCGCCGCCTCCGCCCGCCCACCACGCACCGGCTCCGACGCACGCCCCGCCGCCGAAACCGAAACCCGAGCCGAAGCCCAGCCCCACGCCCGAACCGGTGCACTACCCCGTCCACCGCCCCGCGCCGCACAACGCGCCACCGCGCGGCGGACCGTCCCTGGTCACACTCACCCTGCTCATCACCGCGCCCGCGGTGCTCGCGGTCGCCGCACTGCGCCCCCGCTGAACCCGTGTGGAGGTTCCGATGTCGGAATGGCTTGTTCTCGCCCTCGCGATGGTCGCCGTCTGCGCGGTCGTGCTCATCGTCCTGGTCCTGCAACAACGCAGGATCAGTGAGGACGACGACCCCTCCGAGACCCCCGACGTCATCGAGTACATGACGATGATGATCGGCGTGGTCTACGCGATCGTCCTCGGCCTGGCCATCGCGGGCTCCTGGGAGGCGCGCAGCGCGGCCCAGGACCACGTACGCAACGAGGCGCAGGCGCTGCACGAGGTCCACGAGCGCGTCCGCGTCTATCCCGCCGACGTCAGGGACAGGATCCGGTCGGACGTCGACCGCTATGTCAGCCATGTCGTCACCACGGAGTGGCACGCGATGCGGTCCAAGGGCGAGCTGACGGACAAGGGCACGCGCCTGCTCGACACGGTCCGCCACGACGTCACGGACTTCGAGCCGAAGAACGACTTCCAGGCCCAGGCCTACCAGCCGCTCCTCGACCAGATCACGGCGGCCGACGACGCCCGCAACGCCCGCGCCGACTCGACCGGCGCCACCATGCCGGGCGTCGTCTGGTTCGGCCTGATCGTGGGCGCCCTGGTGACCATCGGCATGATCTTCGCGCTACAGATCCGGCGCACGCCGCGCGAGCTGATCCTGGCGGGCCTCTTCTCGTCCCTGATCGCCTTCCTGCTCTTCCTGATCTGGGACTTCGACGCCCCCTACAGCCGCGGCGTCGCGGCGACGGCCGAGCCGTTCCTGATGCTGTTCCCGGGAGCCACCTGACGGGACCGGTGTCCTGTCGGGCGGGCGCGTGCCCCGTTCGCCCGACAGGAATCGCGCCCATACGGGTCATTCCCTAGCGTTTCTGGCATCGAGGGGTCTGTCCCCAGCGAGCGGAAACGGTCCGCGGCTGCTCCTCGTGGACCCGGAGGAACCCTCATGCACGCGATACGCGCCGCTTCCGCCGCCGCGCTCTCCTGCACCGCGCTCGCCCTCACCGTGCCGTCCGCCGCGGCGGGGGACGCCGAATCTTTCCAGGTCAGCGCCTCGCCCACCACGATCGCGGCGGGCGGGCAGGTGACGCTGTCCCAACGCGGCTGCACCGGCAGGACCACGGTGACCGCCGGGATCTTCGACACCGTCCCGCTCGGCGGCGAGAAGAGCTCGGAGTCCGTCACCGTCGACGAGGACGCCAAGCAGGGTGCCGTGTACACCGTGACGTTCTCCTGCTCCGGCGGGCCGAGCCGGACCGTCGAACTGACGATCGCGGGCGGCAGGCCCGACGACCAGAGCTCCCCGCCCGTCGAGCACGGCGTCGAGGCCGGTGTCGGTGGCAGCTCGGGCGGCCTCGACCTGCGGGAGATCGGTCTCGGCGCGGCCCTGATCACGGGCGCGCTCGGCGCCGCGTACTACTTCGCCCGGCGCCGCTCCGGACACGGCGACGCCTGACGGTCGGCGCCGCGCCTGCGCCTCCCCGTCCCCTACGCCCTGCCCTCGGCGCGGCGGCGCATCCAGAACACGCCGCCGCCGACGAGCGAGGAGGCGACGAGCACTCCGCCGATCGCCATGTCGGCGGGGGTGGCCCCGGTCCCGCGCACGCCGCCCACCTCGGCCCCCTTCTGCGGGGCGGGGCGCTCCTCGTCGTGCGGGAGGGCGCCCGGCGCGGCCGTCACGGCGGACGTTTCCGGCCACGCGGACGCGGCGGGGCCGGCCGCTCCGAGAGCCGCGACCACGACGGCGGACACCGCAAGGGCACGGGGGGTACGCATGACATTCCTCCGCGGAAAGCGTCCCGGGGAACGGCCCCGGGAATGTCGGCGTGAACACTTCCCAGACGAACCCTCAGATGTCGCGCGCGGAGCCGCATTTCGGAAAATGCTCCTGTCGGCGGACCAGCCGTCGGGCGAATTTCGTGCAATTCGATATCGCCGCAGGTCACAGGCGACCGAAAAGGCTCACGGAGAACGGATCAGCTCAGAGCCGGTCCCCTGGACGGCCCTGTGCGCCACCACCCGTTCGCCACCGGGCAGGGCTGTCCGGAGCCGGGGAATCCGCTCCGCCCCGCCCCTCGCCCCGCCCCCCTCGGGGTCTCGGCTAACCTCGGCGCGTGACCGATCAGCAGCCACACCAGTTCGAGCGCGGCACGGACGGACCGAAGGTGATCGTCGTCGGGGTCGACGGCTCCGACTCCTCCTTCCGCGCCGCGGCGTACGCCGGAGGCCTCGCCCGGCGCCAACGGGCGCTGCTCGCCGTCGTCTACGTGCAGCCCGTGATGGCGGCCGGGGCGGCGCTCGGGGTGCCCGTCGCGGAGACGACCGACGAGATCGCCGAGAGCCTCATCACGGAGATCCGGCGGGCGACGGAGCGGGTGAAGGACATATACGACGTGCGCTGGGAGTTCCACACGTTCCGCGGCGACCCGTTCAACGGGCTGGTCACGGCCGCCGACGAGCTCAAGGCCGACGCCGTCGTGGTCGGCGCCTCCGAGCAGGCCGGGCACCGCATCGTCGGCTCGGTCGCCGTCCGGCTGGTGAAGGCGGGGCGCTGGCCGGTCACCGTCGTGCCGTGACCGCCGGTGTTCACCTCCCCATGACGAGGCCGTCCCCGGCGGCGCCCCGGCTCAGGACGACCCGGCGGATCCGGTCGCGGATGCCGGTGAGACCGGTGCGGTGCCCGGCGGCGCGGTCGAGGTTCACGAGGCGGTCCGCGCCGACGTCGAACCACTCGGGGACGAACTCGGCCCTCGTCACCGGCCAGCGCTCGCCCGGCCGGTCGGGCCGGGTGAAGGTGAAGCGGCCGATGGTGCCCATGTTGCCGCGGGCGTCCCGGACGCCTTCGTGGTTGACCATCTCCCCGGCGATCTGGTCGCCCATGCCGTAGACGACCCAGGTGCCGTTGACCTTCTCGTACGCCTGCGGGATGTGCGCGTGGGTGCCGAGGATCAGGTCGATGTCGGGGCGGCCCCGTGTGCGGGAGGCGGTGAGCTGTCGGCCGAGGCCGAGCTGCTGGGCGTCGGGCTCGTCCTGCCACTCGGTGCCCCAGTGCAGCGAGACGACGACCACGTCCGCGCCCGCCTTCCGTGCCGCGCGGGCGTCGCCGACGATGCGCTGACGGTCGATCAGGTTGACGGCCCAGGGGCGTCCTTGGGGCAGCGGGTAGCCGTTGGTGTCGTAGGTGTAGGCGAGGTGGGCGACCTTGGCGCCGCCCGCCCGCAGCCAGGCCGGGCCGCGCCCCTCGGCGGCCGTGCGGCCCGAGCCCGCGTGCTCCACCCCGGCCCTGTCGAGGGCGGCCAGGGTGCGGTCGATGCCCGCCGCGCCGTCGTCCAGGGTGTGGTTCGAGGCCGTGGAGCAGGAGTCGTAACCGGTGGCGCGCAGGCCCGCGGCGACCTGGGGCGGGGACTTGAACGCCGGGTAGCCGCTGTAGTCGCCGTGCGCTCCGTAGACCGTCTCCATGTGGCAGAGCGCCAGGTCCGCCGGGGCGACGACCGACCGGGCACCGGCCAGCATGGGGCGGAAGTCGTAGCCGTCGCCGCCCGCGTCCGCGCGGGCCCTGGCGATGATCGAGGTGTGCGGCAGCACGTCACCGGAGGCGACGAGCGTGAAGCCGCGGGGTGCCGCCGGGACCGGGCGGCCGGTCACCCCCGCCGACGACGGCGGCGGCGTGTCGGCGGGGGTGGCGCAGCCCGCGCCGAGACCGACCAGGGCCGCCACGAGGACCCGTACCGTCCTGCGTGTACTGCGCGTGCTGCGTGTCATCGACCAGGCTCCCTGGACAGAGCGCACCCGGACAAGGGGGCGTTTGGGGGTGAATGTCGTCTCACGCATCCCCATACAGTTGTTGATCAGGGTCAAGCAGCCATGTCGGACACGCCCCTGATCGGCCGTCACGTCGTTGCGCCACTCGGCCCGTTCGCCGCACCGCTCGCCGAGCGCATCGACCGTCCGCCGCAGACCCGCGCACGGCCTCTGGGCGGACGTGGCGGCCCTGCGTTGCCATACGCGCATGACGACGGCGCTCACGACATCCACGACTCCGGAGGAGGACCTCGCCCAGGTCCAGCGGGAGCACGGCGGGCCGCTGTTCTCGTTCCTGCTGCGGCTGTGCGACGGGGACCGGCAGCGGGCGGAGGATCTGGTCCAGGAGACGTACGTACGGGCCTGGCAGCATCCGGAGGCGCTGGACCCCCGGTACGAGTCGGTGCGGCCCTGGCTCTTCACGGTCGGGCGGCGCCTCGCGATCGACGCGCGCCGGGCCCGCCTGGCGCGGCCCGCCGAGGTGGGCGACGCGGCCCTGGAGAGTGTGCGGGTCTGCGGGGACCACGCCGAGCGCTCGACCGCCGCGCTCGACGTGCGGGAGGCGGTGGCTACGCTCAGCCCGGAGCACCGTGCGGTTCTGCTGGAGGTCTACTTCAGGGGCGCCAGTGTGGCGGAGGCCGCGGGAGCGCTCGGCATCCCCACGGGTACGGTGAAGTCCCGCGCGTACTACGCGTTGCGGGCGTTGCGGAGCGTACTTCCGGGCTATGCGCCTGACCTGCGCTGAAACCGTGGGCCAGGTCAAGCATCGGTAAAGCGCCTTGCTCAGTGCGGGGTTTCCTCGGTTGAGTAATCCGCTGTCCTCCCCGGCGAGTTGGACGGGTGGGGTCCGGGGGCCGGCGAAGCGCACGGACCGGAGGAAGGCAGGAAAGGATGTTCCACGAGAGCCAGGGCGGCGCCCCGGGTGCCGACGGCGGTGAACTCGTCGTGCCCATGGCGTGGCTGTACGCCGAGTACATCGCGGACGAGCTGCTGCGTACCGGGGATCTGATGCCCCCCACGTCGTTCGAGTTCCGGGCCGGGCGCGACGCGCTCGCCCTCACGATCTTCCTGTCCGACTCCGAGGAGGAACTGTCCGGGATCCGGGTCGTCTCGCAGTTGGACACGTGGTCGTCGCTGACGGCCTACGACCAGCCGTGGCAGGCGTGGGTGCGGGCCCGCTTCATGGAGAGACAGGAGCGGCAGGTGCGGCGGGAACGCGAGGCGCCGGCGCGCGTCGCCGCGTCCCGCTCGCCCGACCTGGAGCTGGCCGCCGCCGCGTGGCGCTGGCTGGAGGAGACCGAGCTGCTCGCGCCTGACCTCGACGCCGTGCCCGTGCCGGACGAGGAGGACGGGCCGCAGGTGTGGACCCCGGCATGGCAACTGGGTCTGCCGCTCGGCCACTTGGCCATCCATCTGTTCTGACGCGGTTCCGGGGGCGGCGACGGTCAGGGCGCGTACACGCCGGCCCGGTACTTCGGGATCCGGATGGTGATTTTCGTGCCGGCGCCGATCCCCGTCTCGATGACCAGTCCGTACGCGTCGCCGAAGACCTGCCGCAGGCGTTCGTCGACGTTCGACAGGCCGATGCCGTGCGAGGGGCCGCCCTCGCCGCGCAGGACGGCCCGCAGCTCCGCGGGGTCCATGCCCACGCCGTCGTCCTCGATGACGACCTCGGCCTCGGCGCCCGCGTCGCTCGCCCCGATGGTGATGCGGCTGCGGGTCACCGCGCCCTCCAGGCCGTGCTTGACGGCGTTCTCCACGAGCGGCTGGAGGCACAGGAACGGGAGCGTGACCGGCAGGACCTCCGGGGCGATCCGCAGGGTGACGGAGAGGCGGTCGCCGAAGCGGGCGCGGACCAGGGCCAGGTACTGGTCGATGGAGTGGAGCTCGTCGGCGAGCGTGGTGAAGTCGCCGTGGCGGCGGAACGAGTAGCGGGTGAAGTCGGCGAACTCCAGGAGGAGTTCGCGGGCCCGCTCGGGGTCGGTCCGGACGAACGAGGCGATCGCCGCGAGCGAGTTGAAGATGAAGTGGGGCGAGATCTGGGCCCGCAGCGCCTTGATCTCGGCCTCGATGAGGCGGGTGCGGGAGCGGTCGAGTTCGGCGAGTTCGAGCTGGACCGAGACCCAGCGGGCCACCTCGTCCGTGGCGCGCGCGAGGACGGCGGACTCCCTGGGCGCGTAGGCGACGACCGAGCCGAGGACGCGCCCGTCGGCGACCACGGGGGCCGCCACCGCCCAGCGCAGCGGGCAGTCGACGTCGGCGCAGCCGCAGTCGAACGCGGCGGAGCGGCCCCCGGCCAGGACGGGGACGACCTGCCCGATGACGTGTGCGGCGTGCTGCTGCTCGGCGGCGCCGTCCCAGGCGAGGAGGGTCGAGCGGTTGGTCACGGCCAGCGCGTCCGTGCCGAGCAGTGTGCGCAGGCGGCGGGCGGACTTGCGGGCCGTGTCCTCGGTGAGGCCCGCGCGGAGCGCCGGGGCGGCCAGCGAGGCGGTGTGCAGGGTCTCGAAGGTGGCGCGCTCCACCGGGGTGCCGACGTCGCTGCGTCCTGCGGGGTGGGCGGTGCGTCTGCCGACGAGGAACCCGGCCGCGAGGAGGACGGGGCCAAGGGCGAGGAGGGCCGCCGTGACGGTGCCGCTCACTCGTGGCCGCCCGTCGTCGTGGGCCGGGTCGGCCGGGGGCGGGTGCGGGGCGCGGTTGGGTGCTCGCGGCCTCCCGGGGCGTGCGACCACAGCGCCTCCGGGAGATGGAGCCTGGTCATCGTCGCCGTCGTGTGCGGGGGTATCGCGTCCGGTGTCGCCAGGGAGACCAGGATCATGGCCAGGAAGCCGACCGGGACCGACCAGACCGCCGGCCAGGCGAGCAGCGTGTGGAGCCAGCCGTCGGTGGCCGGCCCGGCCACCGTCGACGTCACCGCGACCAGGGCCGAGCCGCCGCCGAGGAAGAGGCCCGCGAGGGCGCCGGGCGGGGTGAGGCGGCGCCACCAGATGCCGAGGACGAGCAGGGGGCAGAACGAGGACGCCGAGACGGCGAAGGCCATGCCGACCGCGTCCGCCACCGGGACACCGGCCACCAGGAGGGCCCCGGCCAGCGGCACCGCCATGGAAAGGGCGACGGCCAGCCGGAAGTGGCGGACGCCGCGCGCCGGAAGGACGTCCTGGCTCACCACCCCGGCCACCGCCATCGTGAGTCCGGAGGCCGTCGAGAGGAACGCCGCGAACGCGCCGCCCGCCACCAGCGCGCCGAGCAGATCGCCCGCCACGCCGTCCACGACGAGACCGGGCAGCAGCAGGACCGTGGCGTCGGCGTCGTGGGTGGCGGTGAGCCCGGGGGCGTACAGGCGGCCCAGCCAGCCGTAGAGCGGCGGCAGCAGGTAGAAGGCGCCGATCAGGGCCAGGACCACCACCGTCGTGCGGCGGGCCGCGCGGCCGTTCGGGCTGGTGTAGAAGCGGACGACGACGTGCGGCAGGCCCATCGTGCCGAGGAACGTCGCGACGATCAGCCCGTACGTGGCGTAGAGCGGGTGGTCGGCGCGGCTGGTGGCAAGTGGCCGGCCCGCGCCGACGCCCGCCGAGGGCAGGTCGGCGGGCAGCACGTGGCCCGGCGGTCCGCCGCCGCGCCAGGCCAGCAGCAGGAAGAACGCGGGGACCAGGAGCGCGGTCAGTTTCAGCCAGTACTGGAACGCCTGGACGAACGTGATCGAGCGCATGCCGCCCGCCGCGACCGCGAGCACGACCACCGCGGCGACCAGCGCGCCGCCGAACCAGCGCGGCGCCCCGGTCAGGATCTGCAACGTCAGCCCCGCGCCCTGGAGTTGGGGCACGAGATACAGCCAGCCCGCGCCGACGACGAACATGCCGACCACGCGGCGGACCCGGCGGGACTCCAGGCGGCCCTCGGCGAAGTCGGGCAGGGTGTAGGCGCCCGAGCGGCGCAGCGGGGCCGCGACGAAGACCAGCAGGACGAGGTAGCCCGCCGTGTAGCCGACGGGGTACCAGAGCATGTCGGGGCCGTGGACGAGGAGCAGTCCCGCGATGCCGAGGAAGGAGGCGGCCGAGAGGTACTCGCCGCTGATCGCCGCGGCGTTGAGGCGGGGTCCTACCGTGCGTGAGGCGACGTAGAAGTCGGAGGTCGTGCGGGAGATGCGCAGTCCGAAGCCGCCGATGAGGACGGTGGCGAGGACGACGACGGAGACCGCGGGGACCGCGTACGCCTCGTTCACGGCGCTCCGCTGTCGCGGCCTCGGACCAGGTCGGCGAAGTCGCGTTCGTTGCGCTCGGCGCGCCGTACGTACCACCAGGCGATGAGGGTGAGGAAGGGGTAGCAGCCGAAGCCGAGGACGAGCCATTCGACGGCCGTGTTGCGCAGGGCCCCGAAGAAGAGTGGGAGCCCGGCGACGGGCAGGGCGAGGACCGCGAACGCGGCTGAGGCGGCCCGCAGTTGGCTGCGCATGAGGGAGCGGACGTAGGCGGCGCCGAGTGTCGTCTGCTCGTCGATCTCGCCCAGGGTGCGCGGGCCGGGTGTGCCGTGCACGGTGCGCGGCTCGCCGGTCACGACCTCGCGCCGGGGCTCTCCCCTGTTCGGGCGCGTTCGGTAACCGGGGAAGTGTTCGGGCACGGGCGGAGTGTAGGCAGGCGTGGGCGGCCGAAGGAAGGGGGGCCGGTCAGCCGGTGGCCCGGCGCATCAGCAGCTCCCGTACGCGGCTGGCGTGCCGGCGGCTGACCGCTATCTCGGCGGGGCCGACGCGGACGGTCATGCCGGCGCCGTCCAGGCGCAGTTCGTCGATGCGGTGCAGGGAGACGAGGTGGCTGCGGTGGACGCGGACGAAGCCGAGCGGCTGCCAGCGCTCCTCCAGGGTGGTCAGCGGGATACGGACGAGATGGCTGGCGCCGTCCGCCGTGTGCAGCCGCGCGTAGTCGCCCTGCGCCTCGGCGTGGATGATGTCGGAGACGGCCACGAGGCGGGTGACGCCGCCGAGTTCGACGGGGATGCGGTCGGCGACGGTGGCCGGGGGCGGGGCGCTTGCCATGCGCTCGGCGACGCGGCGGACGGCTTCGGCGAGCCGTTCGCGGCGGACCGGTTTGAGCAGGTAGTCGACGGCCTTCAGGTCGAAGGCCTGTACGGCGAAGTCCTCGTGGGCGGTGACGAAGACGATCAGGGGCGGACGGGCGAACCCGGCGAGCAGCCGCGCCACGTCGAGTCCGGTCAGGCCCGCCATCCGCACGTCGAGGAAGAGCACGTCGATCGCGTCGTCGCCACCCGGCCCTTCCGTCAGGGCGCGGCCGATGCGGCGCAGGGCCTCGTTGGCGTCGGTGGCGCCCTCGGCGTCGCGGACGCGCGGGTCCGCGCGCAGGAGGTAGAGGAGTTCGGCGAGGGCGGGTTCCTCGTCGTCGACGGCCAGTACGCGCAGCATGCGGCGGAGTGTAATCGGGTGGTCGCTTGAGTGGATCGGGCGCCGGGTGCGTACCGGTGGGCGAGAGCGGGAGGAACGCATGAGGTCCCTGGAACGGCATCGTGACGCCGGCGCCTACGCGCTGGGGGTCCTGGACGCGGCGGAACGCGACCGCTTCGAGGACCATCTTCCGCAGTGTGCGCCCTGCGCGGCGCGGCTGCGTGAACTCGGCGCCGCGGCCGGTGCCTTGGGCGTGTACGCGCGCGTGACGCCGCCGTGCGTCGAGGTGTTCGCGCGGCCCGTGCCGACGCTGGTGGAGCGGGCCGTCGACCGGCTCGCGGGGCTGCATCGCCGCACGGCGCGGCACCGTCTCTGGGGCGCGGTCGCCGCCGGGCTACTGCTGCTCGGTGCGGCCGTGCCCATGGCCGCGCTGCTCTCCCGGGGCGACGGCGCGCGCGGCGCGGAGCTGACGCTGCGCGGCCGTGACCCGGCGACCGGGGTGAGCGCGACGCTCTCCGCGGCCGGGCGGGACTGGGGCACCCAGGTGGGCCTGGACGTCCGTGACCCCGGCGGGCCGCGGGTGTGCGAGCTGGTCGCGGTGGGCCGCGGCGGCGGTGAGCAGACGGTGGCGAGCTGGGCGGTGCGGGGCGGCCGGGTGGAGGTGCGGGGCGGGGCCGCGGACCGGCCCGGGCGCATCCTGCGGTTCGAGGTCCGGGCGGTGGGTGGGGAACGGCTGCTGTCCCTGCCGGTTCCCGGATGAGGGCGCCGCGCCTATTTCAGGAGCCGGGACATCCGCCGGTCCGCGAGCGGCTTGCCGCCCGTCTGGCACGTGGGGCAGTACTGCAACGAGCTGTCGCTGAAACTGACCTCGCGCACGGTGTCGCCGCACACCGGGCAGGGCTCCCCCGTCCGCCCGTGCACCCGCAGGCCGCTCTTCTTCTCGGCCTTCAACCGGCCGGCGGCGACGCCGCGCGAGCGCTCCACGGCGTCGGTGAGCGTGGAGCGCAGCGACTCGTAGAGCGTGTGGACGTCGTCGGGGGTGAGGGAGCCCGTCAGTTTGAAGGGGGACATGCGGGCGGCGTGCAGGATCTCGTCGCTGTAGGCGTTGCCGACGCCCGCGATCAGCGACTGGTCGCGCAGCGCGCCCTTGATCTGGCGCCGCTCGCCGTCGAGCAGCTCGGCGAACCTCACCTCGTCGAAGTCGTCGGCGAGGGGGTCGGGGCCGAGGCGGGCGACGCCCGGTACGTCGCCGGGGTCCCGGACGACGTACACGGCCAGCTTCTTCTTCGTGCCGGCCTCGGTGAGGTCGAAGCCCGCGCCGCTCTCCAGGGCGACGCGCAGCGCGAGGGGCCCCTTGCCCGGTTTGGGCGGGGCGTCGGGGAGGGTGTCCTTCCAGTGCAGCCAGCCCGCGCGCGCCAGGTGGGTGACGAGGTGCGGGCCGCCGTCGGTGGCGAGGTCGAGGAACTTGCCGTGCCGGTCCACGGAGGTCACGGCGCGGCCTTCCAGGGCGGTGAGCGGTGGGTCGTACGTCTTCAGGACGCTGATGGCGACCGGCAGGACGCGCGTGACGCCCTGCCCCACCAGGTGCTCGGTGAGGAAGTCCTTCAGCGCTTCGACCTCGGGCAGTTCCGGCATACGTCCAGGGTGCCATCGAAGCGTGCGCGGGGCCGCTCCGGTTGCTCCGCCGCACAGGGCGGCGGGCCCGGCTTCGCAGCCGGGCCCGCCGATTCACCGGAGGGGGTCAGTGACGCGGCCCGTGGCCCGGGCCGGACTTGCCGTCGCGGGGCATGCCCTTGCGGTCGGTCTCGGGGGTGTCGTACTCGATCTTCTCCTTGCGTACCGTGCCCGAGACCTCGTCGGTCTCGGTGACCTTCTCGGTCTCCAGGCGCACGCGCTCCACCGGGACGGTCTCCTTGCTGACGACCGCCCGCTCCGCGTGCAGCGTCACCTCGGTCTCCGCCTCGCCGATGGTCGCGCTCCTGGCGTCGCCCTCGCGGATCGGCTCCCGGACGACGCGCACCTCCTCGTGGGAGACGGGGACGGAGGTGGTGACGTTCTCGGTCTCCACCACCTTGCGCAGATGGGCGCGGCCGACCTCCTGCTCCTCGGTGCCGACGCGCAGGCGCTCCTCGGAGCGGATCATCTCGTCCTTGCCGGTTCCGGCCCCGGAGCGCATGGCGGGCTCACGCGCCCCGGCGGCGTGCCGGCCGTGCGTGGTCTCGCCGCCCAGGCCCGTGCCCGCGCCGGCCCCGGCCGCCGTGCCCGCCGCGGCGGTGCCGCGCGTGCCCGTGCGTCCGGTGTCCCCGGTGGGGGCCGCCGACGGCCCGGAGAGGCCGTAGTGGCGGTAGAGCTCCTGCTTCTCGTCCTGGTCCAGGTGCTGGTCGGCATCGACGCGGGGCGCGTCCTTGACCGCCTCCTTGGTGTACGCCACCTTCAGCGTGTCGTCGCCGCCGCGGCTGGCGCCGGCCAGGGGCACGAAGCTCTCCTTCATGCCGAAGAGGCCCGTCTTCACCGTCACCCAGTCGGCGCGGCCCGTCGCGTCGTCGAGATAGACCCGCTCAACGCTGCCGATCTTCTCTCCCGTGCGGTCGTACGCCGTGAGTCCCACGAGGGCATCGGGTGTGTTGAAGGTTTCGCCCTGCGTCATGCGTGATCACTCCCTCCGGAACATGGGGGCGAACGGAGGTCGCCGCTTCGACCATGTGCCTCGTACCCATGGCGCGTCCTGGCCGCGATCCGTGCAACAAGGAGCTTCACTGCGTGTAGTCGAAAGGCGGGGCCGAACCGTCGCTCATGGTGCGGCAGAGCCGGTGTGGGCCCTTCCCGCGCTGTCCTCGCGAGATGGGCCGTACGGGTGAATGGTTGCCGTGTACCACTCGTCGGTTCCCCCGTGGACCCCCGGTGCCGCGCGGCAGCGGGTGCCGCGCGATCCTGGTGGACGTGAGCGACCAGCCCGGCAGATACCACCTCAGCCTCACCATCGACGGCGCCCGCGTCCTGGACGGATGGTGGGACGACGCGGACACCGCCGACCGGAAGTTCGACGGGATGCGCAAGGAGCACGAGGCGGACGACCGTGCGCGCCTGCTCCTCACCGAGTGGGACGACGGCCGGGAATGGCCGCTCCGCGCATGGCCCGCCCGCGCCCTGTGAGTCACCGGGGCGCGGGCACGACGAACTCGCACCACACGCACTTGCCGCCGCCGCGCGCCTCCACGCCCCACACGTCGGCGAGCCGGTCGACCAGGAACAGGCCCCGCCCCGAGACACCCGCCTCACCGGCGTCGCGGCGGCGCGGCAGGGCGCTGGAGGTGTCCTCCACGTCGACCCGGAGCCTGCGGACGGGCCCGGTCAGCACCCGCACGGTGACGACGGCGGGGCCCTCGGTGTGCATCAGCGCGTTGGTGATGAGTTCGTCGGCGACGAGTTCGATCTCGTCGGCGCTCTCGCCCGCGCCCCAGGCACGGACGGCGGTACGGATCATGTGCCGGGCCGCGCGGAGCGAGTCCGGGTCGCCGGGCGGTACGTGCTCGGTGAGCCGGCCGCCGCCCGGTGGGGTGCCCGCGCCCCGGCGGCGCAGGAGCAGCAGCGCCACGTCGTCCTCGCCGTCGCGCTCGCCGACGGACTCGCACAGCCGGTCGGCGAGCCGGGCCACGTCGGCGGGGCCCTCGCCGATCAGCGCGGCCAGGGCGTCCAGGCCGTCGTCGAGGTCGGCGCCGGGCTGCTCGACGAGGCCGTCCGTGCAGAGCAGCAGGGTCTGCCCAGGGTCGAGCTCGGCGGTGGTCACCGGGTATTCGAGCTGCCCGAATTCGGCGGAGAGGCCGAGCGGCAGCCCTCCCTCGACGGGCAGTCTGCGGCAGGTGCCGTCGGTCAGGCGCAGCATCGGGTCGAGGTGTCCCGCGCGGACGATCTGCATGACGCCGGTCGACAGGTCGGCCTCCGCGTACAGGCAGGTCGCGAACCGCTCGGTGTCGAGTTCGTCGAGGAAGACGGAGGCGCGGGCCATGACGGTCGCGGGGGTGTGGCCCTCGGCGGCGTAGGCGCGCAGCACGATCCGCAGTTGGCCCATGACGGCGGCGGCGTGCGTGTCGTGCCCCTGGACGTCGCCGATGACGGCGCCGACCCGGCCGCCGGGCAGCGGGATGACGTCGTACCAGTCGCCGCCGATGTCGCGGCCGAGGGACTGGTTGGAGGCGGCGCGGTAGCGCACGGCGATGTCGGCGCCCGGCACGGTCGGGATGGTGCGCGGCAGCATCGCCTGTTGCAGGCTCTGGGCGAGGTCCTTCTCCTGCTCGTAGAACATGGCGCGTTGCAGGCTCTGCGCGATGCTGCTGCCGAGGGCCACGAGCACGTTGCGCTCGGACTGGGTGAAGCCCTTGCGGTCGTGGTAGAGCAGGCCGACGGCGCCGATCGGTCTGGCCTGCGCGATCAGCGGGAGGTAGGCGGCCGAGCGGATGCCGAGGTGGGTGATGTGCGGCCACAGGAGCGGGTAGGACGCGGCGAAGTCCTCGGGCGACTCGATGAAGCGGGGTGCGAGGGTCATCACCACCTCGCCCATCGGGTACGGGTCGTCGACCCGGGTGATGTGGGTGCCCGGCACGAAACTGCCGGAGGGGCCCTCGGCGACCAGGTGGATCCGGCCGGCGCGGACGAGCCCCATGACGAAGCTGGTCGCGCCCAGGTGCTCCACGCCGTGCGTCTCGCGCAGTACGTCGATGACCTCGGCGACGGTGCGGGCGTGGGCCAGGGCGGCGGTGGTGTTCTGCACGACGCTGGTCTCGCGGCGCCTGAGGGCCTCGCGGGCGGCGCGCTCGTGCTGCACGGTGGCGTCGTTGAGTTCGTCGGTGGCGTCGCGCACGATGCCGACGATGCGGCGCGGGCGGCCGGTCTCGTCGCGGCGGATGTAGCCGCGGGTGTGGGTCCAGCGCAGGTCGCCGTCGCGGGTGCGGACGCGGAAGTACGCGCCGTAGTTCTCCTCGCCGCCCTTGAGCGCCTGGGAGACGAGGGCGTCGAGGCGGCTGCCCTCGCCGGGCGGGACGCGCACGGCGAGGGTCTCGGGGCGGCCGTCGTACTCCTCGGGCAGGATGTCGAACACCTCGTGGGCGGTGGCGTCCATGTGCATCAGGCCGGATTCGAGGTCCCATTCGAAGCCGCCCATGCGCAGGCCGCGCCCGTACGCCTCCAGAAATCCGCGCGGGGAGTCCTCCGGGCTCTCCCCACCCGGGGGATCGCCGGGCTCCTCGGCGCCCCCGTGACCCGCGTCCATGGGGCCCACGCTAGGCGCACCCCCGGAGGGCCGCATGCGGGGCGGGCCCGGGCGCGCGGGTCCCCGCACGACCTCGGCGGGCGCGCTGCCCCACACTGGGAACGTGCACTGGTTCGGCGCGCAGGACTACTGGCTGAGCCGCCTGGTGTTCCAGCGCGGTCTCGCGGCGCTGTACCTCGTCGCGTTCGCCGGGGCCGCCCTCCAGTTCCGGGCGCTGATCGGTGAGCGCGGGATGCTGCCGGTGCCGCGGTTCCTGGCGCGGGTGCCGTGGCGGCGGGCGCCGACGCTGTTCCGGCTGCACTACTCCGACCGGTTCTTCGCGGGGTGCGCCTGGTCCGGGGCCGCCCTGTCGGCGGCGCTGCTCGCGGGCGCGGACGGGCTGCTGCCGCTGTGGGGCGCGATGCTGCTGTGGCTGGCGCCGTGGGCGCTGTACCTGTCGATCGTCAACGTCGGCCAGCTCTGGTACGGCTTCGGCTGGGAGTCGCTGCTGTTGGAGGTGGGGTTCCTCGCGGTGTTCCTCGGCAACGACGAGGTCGCGCCGCCGGTCCTCGTCCTGTTCCTGCTGCGGTGGGTGCTGTGCCGCCTGGAGTTCGGCGCGGGGCTGATCAAGCTGCGCGGCGACGCGTGCTGGCGGAAGCTGACGTGTCTGTACTTCCACCACGAGACCCAGCCGATGCCCGGCCCGCTGAGCTGGTTCTTCCACCACCTGCCCCGGCCCGTGCACCGGGTGGAGGCGGCGGCCAACCATGTGACGCAGCTCGTCGTGCCCTTCCTCCTGTTCGCCCCGCAGCCGGTCGCCACGGTGGCGGCGGGGCTGATGATCGTCACCCAGCTCTGGCTGATCCTGTCGGGCAACTTCGCCTGGCTGAACTGGCTCACCGTCGTGCTGGCCGCGTCCGCCCTCGACCTGACCCCGCCGCACCCGCCGCGCGAGCTGCCCGGAGCACCGCTCTGGTACGAGAGCGTCGTTCTCGCCCTGACCGTGCTGGTGGCGGGGCTCAGCGTGCGGCCGGTGCGCAACCTGCTCTCCCGGCGCCAGTCCATGAACCGGTCGTACGACCCGCTGCACCTCGTCAACACGTACGGGGCGTTCGGCACGGTCGGCCGGGTCCGCCAGGAAATCGTGCTCGAGGGCACGGCGGACCGGGCGCCCCGGCCCGACTCCGAGTGGCTGGCCTACGAGTTCAAGGGCAAGCCGGGCGATCCGCGCCGGCTGCCGCGCCCGTTCGCGCCGTACCATCTGCGGCTCGACTGGATGATGTGGTTCGCCGCGCTGTCGCCCGCGTACGCCCGTCCCTGGTTCGACGGGCTCGTCGAGCGGCTGCTCGAAGGCGACCGGGACACGCTGCGCCTGCTGCGGCACTGCCCCTTCCCCGACGCGCCGCCCGCCCACGTCCGGGCCCGTGTCTACCGCTACCGGTACACGACGTGGCGCGAGCTGCGGGCGACCGGGGCGTGGTGGGAGCGGACCTATGTGCGGGAACTGCTGGCACCGACCCGGCTGAGATAGACGCGCCGGGCCGTCCCGGCGAACACGTCCTCGTCCATTCCGCCCACCAACTGCCCCGCAAGGTCGACCACTTCGCCGTACGTCGCCGCGAGCGTGCACACCGGCCAGTCCGAGCCGAACAGCACGCGGGAGGGCCCGAACGCGTCCAGGACCGGGTCCGCGTAGGGCCGCAGCGCCTCGACGGTCCGGGCCGCCCGGTCCGCCTCGGTGACCAGGCCGGACAGTTTGCACACCGTGTGGGGCAGCTCGGCGAGCGCCCGCAGGTGGGTACGCCAGGGCTCTGTCGCGCCGGACGCGATCGGCGGCTTTCCCGCGTGGTCGAGGACGAAGGTCAGCTCGGGGTGGCCGGCGGCGGCTCGCACGCAGGCGGGCAACTGGTGCGGGAGCACGACGAGGTCGTACACGAGCCCCGCGTCGGCGAGCGCGGTCAGGCCGCGGCTCACGTCGGGGCGGAGCAGCCACCCGGGGTCCGGCTCCGCCTGCACCTGGTGCCGGATGCCCACGAGGTGCTGTCCGCCCGGGAGTTCGCGGAGCGCGGCGAGGGTGTCGGCCACGTCGGGGCGGGTCAGGTCGGTCCAGCCGACGACGGCCGCGACGAGGTCGCCGCGTCCGGCGAGGGCGAGGAGTTCGGGGGTCTCCTCGGCGACGGTGACGGTCTGCACGACGACGGTGGCCGCGACGCCCGCGGCCCGCGCCCGCGGGGTGAGGTCGTCCAGGGTGAAGTCCCGGCGCAGGGGCGCCAGTGCGGGTCCCGTGATCCAGTCCTGGTCGCGGGCGGACAGCTCCCAGACGTGGTGGTGGGCGTCGATGATCCCCGGGCGGGGGCCACCGCTCACGCGCTCTCCTCCGGTTCGGGGGTGGGGACGTCGGCGGCGAGCAGGTTCCGGGCGCGCGCCTCGGCCCAGAACTCCGGGGGCACCGGGGTCGCGAACTGCTCGGCGGCGTCGAGGACCTCGGCCACGGACCGGGGGCCGACGAGGACGCCGGTGACGGCCGGGTGCCCGAAGGGGAAGGCAAGCGCGGCGGCGCGCAGGCTGATGCCGTGACGCTCGGCCAGTTTCCGGAACTTCAGCGCGCGCTCCACGACCGAGGGTGCGGCGAGGGCGTAGTCGAAGGTGGCGCCCTGCCTCGGGTCGGCGAGGAGACCGGAGTTGTAGACGCCACCGATGACGACGGGGACGCCGTGCGCGGCTGCCTCCGGCAGGAGGTCGGGCAGGGCCCGCTGGTCGAGCAGGCTGTAGCGGCCCGCGCACAGGACCACGTCGACATCGGTGTCGCGGACGAACCGGGTCAGCATCCTCGCCTGGTTCATGCCCGCGCCGATGGCGTCGACGAGCCCTTCGCCGCGCAGCCGCTCCAGCTCCGGGTACGCCTCGCGGAAGGCTTGTTCCGCGTGGTCGTCGGGGTCGTGCAGGTACACCACGTCGATCCGGTCGAGGCCGAGCCGGCCGAGGCTGTCCTCGATGGAGCGGCGCACCCCGGCCGCGCCGAAGTCCCAGACGCGGCGGTGGGAGGCGGGCACCGCGAAACCGTTCTTGCGGTCGTCCCCCCGGCCGTCGTGGGGCTCCAGGAGCCGGCCGACCTTCGTCGAGAGGGTGTACGAGGTGGTGGGCCGGCCGCGCAGGTACTCGCCCAGGCGCCGCTCGGCGAGGCCGAGGCCGTAGTGCGGGGCGGTGTCGAAGTACCGGATCCCGGCGTCCCAGGCGGCGTCGACGGCGTCGTAGGCCTCGTCGTCACGGACCGGCGTGTACAGGTTGCCGAGGGCCGCGGTGCCGAGGCCGAGCGCGGTGACGGGGACGCCGCCGCGCCCCAGGGCGTGGGTGCGCATCGCTGTCACTGTCCCGCGGGCCGCAGGCGCAGGCCCTGCATACCGCCGTCGACGGCGAGGGAGGTGCCGGTGGTCGCGCCGGACAGCGGGCTCGCCAAGTAGGCGATGGCGCCCGCCACCTCGTCGGCGCGGACGAGTCGGCCCGTGGGCTGGCGGGCTTCGAGGGCGGCCCGTTCGGTGGCCGGGTCGTCGGCCTTGTCGAGGAGCCGGCCGACCCAGGGGGTGTCGACGGTGCCCGGGTTGACGCAGTTGACGCGGATGCCCTCGCGGACGTGGTCGGCGGCCATGGCGAGGGTGAGGGAGTACACGGCGCCCTTGGACGCGGAGTACAGGGCGCGCTGCGGCAGCCCGGCGGTGGCCGCGACGGAGCAGGTGTTGACGATCGCCGCGTGCCGCGACCGGCGCAGGGCGGGCAGCGCGGCGCGGGTGGTGCGGACCATGCCGACGACGTTGACGTCGAGGACGCGGTGCCAGGCGGCGTCGTCGTTGTCGGCGACGGTGCCCTGGGCGCCGATGCCCGCGTTGTTGACCAGGATGTCGAGTCCGCCCAGGTCGGCGACGGCGGTGGCCACGGCGGCGCGTACGGTCTCGTCGTCGGTGACGTCGGCGGCGTAGCCGCGCAGGGGCTTGTCCACGGCGGTGATGTCACGGTCGAGGACGGCGACGTCGGCGCCGCGCGCGGTGAGCAGATCGGCGGTGGCGCGCCCGATCCCGGAGGCGCCGCCGGTGACGAGGGCCTTGAGACCGGCGAGATCGTGGCGGCCGGCGCTGTCGGTCATGCTGTGGCTCCGTTCGTGTGGGGCGGTTCGTGTCCGGCCCGGTCCTCGACCCAGAACTCCCCGTCCGGGTAGGTGAACGCGGCGATGGACTGCGGCCGCATGGTCGCGGAGAAGCCCGGTGCGGCGGGGGCCGTGTAGTGACCCTCGCGGATGACGACGGGGTCGAGGAAGTGGTCGTGCAGATGGTCGACGTATTCGATGACACGGTCGTCGGTGGTGCCGGTCACGGCGACGTAGTCGAACATCGACAGGTGCTGGACGAGTTCGCACAGGCCGACACCGCCCGCGTGGGGGCAGACGGGGACGCCGAACTCGGCGGCGAGCAGCAGGATCGCCAGGTTCTCGTTGACGCCGCCGACGCGGGCGGCGTCGATCTGGAGGATGTCGAGGGCGCCGGCCTGGAGGAGCTGCTTGAAGACGACGCGGTTCTGGACGTGTTCGCCGGTGGCGACCTTGACGGGTGCGACCGCCTCGCGGATCGCGGCGTGGCCGAGGATGTCGTCGGGGCTGGTGGGCTCCTCGATCCAGTACGGGTCGAACGCGGCGAGGGCGCGGGTCCACCGGATCGCCTCGTCGATGCCCCAGCGCTGGTTGGCGTCGACGGCCATGCGGATGCCGGGTCCGATGGCCTCGCGGGCGGTGCGGCAGCGGCGGATGTCGTCGGCGAGGTCCGCGCCGACCTTCAGTTTGATCTGGGGGAAGCCGTCGGCCACGGCCTGCCGGGCGAGACGGGTGAGCTTCTCGTCGCAGTGGCCGAGCCAGCCGGGCGAGGTGGTGTAGGCCGGGTAGCCGCGCTCCTTGAGGCGGGCGGTGCGCTCGGCGGCGCCCTCGCGGCCCGACCTCAGGAGGCGCAGCGCCTTCTCGGGAGTGAGGGCGTCCGCGATGTACCGGAAGTCGATCTGCCGTACCAGCCACTCGGGTTCGGCTTCGGCGAGCAACTGCCACAGCGGCTTGCCGGCCCGTTTGGCGGTGAGGTCCCACGCCGCGTTGACGACGGCGCCGATCGCCATGTGCATCACGCCCTTCTCGGGCCCGAGCCAGCGGAGTTGGCTGTCGCCGACGAGGTCGCGGTGGAGGGTGCCCGGGTCGGCGCAGAGGGCGTCGAGGGACCGGCCGACGACATGGTGGCGCAGCGACCTGATCGCGGCGACCTGTACGTCGTTGCCGCGGCCGATGGTGAACGTGAAGCCGTGCCCCTCGTGTCCGTCGGCGGCGTCGGTGCGCAGGACGACGTACGCAGCCGAGTAGTCGGGGTCGGGGTTCATGGCGTCGGAGCCGTCCAGGTCCCGTGAGGTCGGGAACCGGATGTCGTAGGTGTCGACCGTGGTGACGCGCGGGGTGGTTGCGGGCACGGGACGCCTTTCGGGCAGGGGCCGCGGCGGTACGGGGGTGCGCTCGTGCCCGCCCCCCCTGAGGCCGCCCGGCGCGCATTCATCGGATGTCTGATGATGCTGGCATACGCCAGAGCCGTCAATGGGCCCTGCGAGGAGGGGGATTGGGCGAACCAATCCGATGAAACCGCCGGGGCCCCGGGCCCGGACATACGTGTGCCCGCACCCCCGGGCCTCCGGGGATACGGGCGAACGGCCGTCGGGACGGGGCCGCGGGCTCAGTCGACGCTGGGCAGGATGTGCGGTTCGGCGAGATCGTCCTCGTAGCCGGCGAGACGGATGGGGGCCGACCGGGCCCAGACATCGAGGCTGCCGAGCTTCTCGGGCCGGCGGCCGGCCCGCTCCGTACGTTCCTTGGGGCGTTGTTCGCGATTCGTCTTCTCTGGTGTCACCGCGCACTCCTTGTGTGTCGGGTAACCCGCTCCGGCGTGACCGGCCCAGCGTCGCGCGGGGCACCGGACGCCCGATCGGGCTTGAGTAGAGGGCCAGTTCGGGCGCGGTGGCGCCGGTGTCGCTGGTGGGATCGGCCGTGGTGACCGGCCTCTCCCCGGACGGTTCCATGGGTACGGGTGGGACCCACGTGCGGTAACCGTCCGGCTACAGAGTAACCAAATGAGCGAGGGTCCGCTCGATGGGGCTGAAACCCGGTCTTCCCGTGCGGGTCGCCGGGTGTTCATTCAGCCACGGCGGCCCGGCGGGCGCGAACGGTTTTCCGGACCGGCGGTGCATCCGCGTCAGGTGGGCCAAGACCCCGTCCGACCTCCTCACCAGGTCGGTGCGGGACGGGCCGTGTCGATGCCGCGGCCCGGCTCGTCGGTGGGCTGTGCGGAGGGGCGCGACGTGGCGTCCGGTGATCCCGTGGGCAGGGCGGGGGTGGGGGCCGGCGGAGCGTGGCCGTCCGGCGGGGGCGGGCCCGAGGGGCTGGCGGTCGCGGTGCCCGCCGCCTCGTTCGCGATGCCGTCGAAGTCCACGTCACCGGTGTTCTCCAGCATGGTGATGTGGTCGAGCACCGTCTGGTTGGCGTCGGTGGCCAGCTCCCGCACCAGGGAGTTGCGGGTGGTGTGCCGGACCTGGGCGACGAGCGCGAACACCTTGCCGTGCGCGTTGCGCAGAAGATTGGCGAACTTGCGCTCGTACTCCTTGCCGCTCGCCGCCGACATCTCCTTCAACCAGCCCTGCTGGAGCGCGGACGGCTGGTTGGGAAGTTCCACCCCCAGCCGCGCGGCCACCGAGCGCACCCGCTGGTCGAGATCGGTGTGGCCGACCACGAGGTGGTCCCCCGCGTCCCTGATCGCCTGCGTCGGGGCGCGCTCCATGGCCTGCTGGCCCGCCGGTATCTCCCAGAGCCCGGCGAGCCGCACCTTGACGAGGAAGTCCCGGTCCGTCGCCGACAGCGGTCCCCACTGGGTGGCGACGGTGCTCGCCTCCAGATCGGCCTGTCCGGTCCCCGAGCGGTCGGCGTACGACCAGATCGGGAAGGCCAGGGCACCGAGGGTGGCGACCAGGGCGGCGAGGATGAGGGTGGTGCCGTTGACGCGACGCAAGCAGTCCTCCCGGTGACCGACGTCGACCCGCCCAGGCGGCGGGCTACTTGGTGGTACGGGAAGATACGGGTGGGGCGGCGGCGGTGTTCAGCTCCTCGCCGGGTTCGCTCTGCTCCGTCACGGTGCGTAGGCGCCGGGCCGGGGCCGGGGCGGTGAGCGTTAACGTGCCGTTGCCCGGCCGGTCGGCTGCCGGTCCCGTGGCCATGCTGTCCTTCTGGACGGACCGGACAGGCAGCGCGGAAGCTTCGGGAGGGGACCATGGGCACAGGCATGGAACGTGTCGAGCTGCGCACCGTCGAGGAGCTGATGGCAGCGCTGCACGCCTGCCGGGACACTCGGGGCACCCCCGCCCGCGGCGGGAACCCGGTCGATCCGCACGAGCACGCGCTCCAGACCGCGGCGCTGCTGCGGCGCGGCCGTCCCAGCGACAAGGAGTTGCAGGTCGCGGGGCTCGTGCACGATCTGGGGCGCTTCCTGTGCCCGGAGGACGACGCCGGGCACGCGGACCGGGCCGCGGACGCGGTGCGCGGCCTGCTCGGGGAGCGGGTGGCACGCCTCGTACGCCTGCATGTACCGGCCGAGCGCTACCTCACCGCGGTCGGGCCGGACCGGGCCCGGTCGGCGCGGGGCGAGTCGATGACGCCGCGGGAGATCGCCGCGTTCGAGGCCGATCCGCTGGCCGAGGACGCGGTGGCGCTGCGCCAGGCGGCCGACGCGGGCAAGGCCGCAGGTCTGGACGCCGGGGTCATGGAGGACTGGCGCCCCGTGCTGGAACTGGTGGCGGCGGGCAGCCGCCGCACCGCCGCGCCCAGCCGCTGATCGCGCCCCGCGCCCGCACGGCGTGGGCACCGACCGCGCACGAACAGCTCACGTGCGCCGCATCGTCACGCCCCGGCCCGCCGTGAGACCGTACGCGCATGACTACGCGCCCCGCCGCACCCCGCGCCCTCGACGGCAGGGCGGCCGTGGTGACCGGTGCCACGCGCGGCATCGGCCGGGCGGTCGCCGGGGAACTGGCCCGCGCCGGGGCCGCGTTGTGCGTGACCGCGCGGGATCCGGACGGTGTGCGCGAGACGGTCGCGGCGCTGCGCGCGCAGGGCGCCGACGCGGTGGGCGTGGTGGGCTCGGTCGCGGACCCGGCGCATCTGTGGGAGGTCACGGAGCGGACCATGACCGCGTACGGCCGGATCGACGTCGTCGTCAACAACGCGGCGACGAACCAGCCGTACGGCCCGCTCATGGACGCCGACCCGGACGCCTGGCGCACGGCGTTCACGGTCAACGTCGAGGCACCGCTGCGTCTGGTGCAGTGCGCCTGGCGGGCCTGGATGGGCGAGCACGGCGGGGCCGTCGTCAACGTCTGCACCGAGGGCGCGTCCCATGTCGGCCCGCACGTGGGGGCGTACGGCACGAGCAAGGCGGCGCTGCTGCATCTGACGGCTCAACTGGCGGGCGAGCTGGGCCCGTCGGTGCGGGTCAACTCGGTCTCCCCCGGTCTGGTCCGCACCGAGATGGCCCGGTTCGTCTGGGAGGGGGCGGAGGAGAGCGTGGCGGCGGGGCTGCCCACCGGCCGCATCGGCGAGCCGGACGACATCGCGCGGGCCGTGCGCTGGCTGGTGTCGGACGAGGCGTCCTGGATCACCGGGGCCGACCTGCTGGTGGACGGCGGCACGCGGGTGCGGGCCGCCTCACCCACCGGCGACCCGGGCGCCGCCCATCAGCGGTCGCGTCACCACTTGCCGGGTTCGTAGTCCTTGAGGAAGACCCCGTACACGTCCTCGCCCGCCTCGCCGCGGACGACCGGGTCGTAGACGCGGGCCGCGCCGTCGATCAGGTCGAGGGGGGCGTGGAAGCCCTCCTCGGCGAGGCGCAGCTTGTCGTAGTGCGGGCGCTCGTCGGTGATCCAGCCGGTGTCGACCGAGGTCATGAGGATGCCGTCGGACTGGAACATCTCCTGGGCGCTGGTGCGCGTCACCATGTTCATCGCGGCCTTGGCTGCGTTGGTGTTCGGGTGGCCCGCGCCCTTGTAGCCGCGACCGAAGACGCCTTCCATCGCCGAGACGTTGACGACGTAGGAACGGCCGCTGGACGCCTTCTTCGCGGCGTCGGCCATGGCCGGGCGCAGGGCGCTGATCAGGATGAACGGCGCCGTGTAGTTGCAGAGCTGGGTTTCGAGGAGCTCCACCGGGGAGATCTGCTCGATGGTCTGCACCCAGGTGTTGGTGTCGACGACGTCGGGGACGAGGCCGCCCGCGTCGATGGCGGTGCCGTCCAGGTGCCGGGCGACGCTGGCGTTGCCCGCGACGAGCGCGAGGTCGGCGACCTTCTGCGCGTCGAGGCCGCTGGTGCCGACGGGCAGCGCGGCGATGCCGTCGACCGCGCCGGAGTTGAAGGCGCCGATGACGGAGTGGGCGGGCAGTTCACCGGCGGGCAGCGGCGCGCTCTCGCCGTCGACGAGGGCGGCGTAGGCGGAGGGCAGCCGGCGCACGGTCTGCGTCGCGTTGTTGATGAGGATGTCGAGCGGTCCCTGCGCGGAGACCTGCTCGGCGAGCGCGACGGCCTGGGCGGGGTCGCGCAGGTCGATGCCGACGACCTCCAGGCGGTGCAGCCACTCCGCGGAGTCCTCCATCGCCTTGAAGCGGCGGATGGCGTCCTTGGGGAAGCGCGTCGTGACGGTCGTGTGGGCACCGTCACGCAGGAGCCGCAGCGCGATGTACATGCCGATCTTGGCGCGGCCACCGGTCAGCAGGGCGCGCTTGCCGGTGAGGTCGGCGCGGGCGTCGCGCTTGGCGCGGTTCAGGCGGGCGCAGTCGGGACAGAGCTGGTGGTAGAAGTAGTCGACCTCGACATAGCGCGCCTTGCAGGTGTAGCAGGAGCGCGGGCGCTGGAGTATCCCCGCGAAGGTGCCCTCCTCGGTGCGCGACTGGGGCAGCAGGCCCTCGGTCTCGTCGTCGATGCGCTGCGCGGAGCCCGTCGCCGTCGACTCGGTGACGGCCTTGTCGTGGGCGGTCTTGGCGGCGCGGCGCTCCTGGCGGCGGCGCTGCTTCACGGTCCGGTAGATGCCGGCGGTGGCGCGCCGGACCGTGATCGCGTCGGGGTGGTCCACGTCGAGCTGGTCGAGCTCGTCGAGCACGCTGAGGCAGACGGCGAGCCGCTCGGGGTCGATGCCAGGTCCGTGGAGCGCCCCGGAGGAGTCCGGCGCCCCCGGGGCCTGGTTGTCGTCTGTCACCGTCATCGCCGCTGCCGTTCCTGAGGGTCCGCCGCGTCGCGCGCGATCCGCGCGAGCTTTCGAAACCGGAATTTTACGGAGCGGCGGGCCCAGTCTCCAAACTCGTCGTGATCATGGGGCGCAGGCGGCGGTCAGCGCGGCCAGCTCGTCGGTGACCGCGCGGGCCAGCACGGCGAGATCGGGGACGGCCGCGGCGTCGGCGACGAGACCGTAGTGGACGCGGCCCCGGTAGGTGGAGACGGCCACGGCGAGCGACTGCCCCTGGGCGAGCGGGGCCAGCGGGAAGATGGCGGTGAGCGGGCAGCCGCCGAGCCGCAGGCCGAGGCTGGGCAGCGGCACGCTGGTGACCAGGAGATCGAAGAGGAGGCGCGCGTTCTGACCGACGAGGGGGCCGCCGAGCCGGTGCCCGAGCGCCGGTACGTGGTCGGCGAGGAGTGCGACGGCGCCCGCGCCGCGGCTGGGGCCGTGGTCCTTGCGCCGGTCCATGGCGGCCCGGACGGCGCGCAGCCGCTCCACGGGGTCGGCCTCGGTGACGGGCAGCCGCACGAGGTAGCCGGAGAGCCGGTTGCCCTGCGGGTGGGCGGTGCGGGGGCGGCGCCGCGAGACGGGGACGAGGGCGCGTGGTTCGACGCCCTCGCTGCCGTCGCCGCGCTCGTCGAGCCAGCGCCGCACGGCCCCGGCGACGATCGCGATGAGTACGTCGTTGACGGTGCCGCCCACGGTTTTGCGGATGCGGTGCACGTCGTCGAGGTCGAGGACGACTCCCGCGGTGCGGCGTTCGCCGGTGGGCCGGGAGGTCAGCGCGGGCGAGGTGCGCACGCCCCAGGTGGCGCGGGCCACGGAGGCGCCGATGGCGACGGCCTGGGTCGCGCCGCCCACCAGGGCGCGGACGTGGTCGGGGTAGCGCCGCGGGTCGAGGTCGCCGAGGGTGATCTCCCGCAGTCCGGGGAAGGGCAGGCGCAGGCCGCGGGGCGCGGCCGGCCGGTCCCCGGGGGCTCGCGCGGCCGGCAGGTCGACGGGGTCCATGACGGCGGCGGCCAGGGTCAGCGCGCGCAGTCCGTCGGCGAGGGCGTGGTGGAACTTGAACAGCACGGCGAACGACGCGCCGTCCGCCGAGGGCAGGACGTGTGCCTCCCATGGAGGGCGCGTCCGGTCGAGCGGCCGTTCCATGAGCGCGCCCGCGGCGGCGTGGAAGTCCTCGGCGGGCGCGGCGAGGCGCACGTGGTCGAGCGGGTCGAATCCGGTGGCGGGCGTCCGGGCGGCGCCGCCGACGGGGACGAGCACCCCGGCTATCCGCATGCGCAGGCCCGGCACCCCGGCGGCGCGGGTCGCGAGCAGCTCGTGGGCGTGCTGGGCGGCGCCGGGCCCATCGGCCTGGAAGACGCCCAACGCCCCCAGGTGCATGGGGTGCTCGGGTGTCTCGATGTTCCAGAAGGCAAGGTCGAGTGGTGCGAGCAGGTCCGAGCTCTTGGAGGTCATGGAGTGCTCTCGCGTCGACGACGGGGGGAGACGGTGCGGTCGGGGAAAGCCACAGTCAATCCCTCGCGGTCGATTACGGTCAAGTACGATCTACGCACGCACAGTTAACAACTGGTTAAGACCCGCCTCTCCGGGAGAGGCGGGTCTCATGTGACGCAGGTGGCGTGTTCAGTACGTCACTTCAGCGCGGGCGGCGCCGCGTCGGCCCCGGTCCCCCACCGCGAGGGCGTGCCGCCCACCGTGAAGGACAGGTCGCGCAGTCCGCGCAGATCCTCGGTCGTCAGATACGTCTTCCCGTACGCGGCACCGTCCGCGCGGGCCGACTGGATGTACCGGTCGGAGTCGGACGTGCCCGGCGCCCGCACGGTCAGCTTCCCCCGCGGGTAGTACCGGCGGTCGAGGGTGAGGTCGACCCGCTCGAAGACGGGCGTCGACAGGCCCCAGGTGTCGGTGCCGGGCTGCACCGGGAAGACACCGATGGACGACAGGACGTTCCAGGCGGACATGGTGCCCAGGTCGTCATTGCCGGTCATGCCGGTCGGGGCGTCGGTGAACAGGGTCAGCGCGGCGTGCACCACGTCGGTGGTCTTCCACGGCTGCCCGGTGGACAGGTACGTGTACGGCGCGATCAGGTCGGGCTCGTTCTGCGGGTTGTACTTATCGGCGTTGTAGTAGTCGTACGGCCCGTTGACCCACACCTCGCGGGCGGTGCGCGCCGGGTCCGCGACGAGCTGGTCGTAGGCGAAGAAGGAGTCGAGGCGCTCGTTCGCCGCGTCCGTGCCGCCGATCAGCGAGACCATGCCGGGCAGGTCCTGCGGCACGAGCCACTGGTACTGCCAGGACGTGCCCTCGTGGAAGCCCTCGCTCCGCGCGGGGTCGGCCGGGCCGGTGAAGGCGCCGGAGGCGTCACGCGCCCGGAAGAATCCGGTCGAGGCGTCGAAGATCTTCCGGTAGTTCTGCGCCCGCTCGGTGTACCGCTTCGCGTCGGCCTCGTGGCCGAGGTCCCTGGCCATCTGGCCGAGCATGGCGTCCGACAGGGCGTACTCCAGCGTGGCCGAGGCCCCGTGGTCGTAGTCGGAGTCGCCGGGCTTCACATGCGCCCGGTCCTTGATGTACGGCGCGAACCCGTCGGCCAGGTACTCCTTGTTGGCCTCGCGGCCCACCGGCGCGGAGTCGGCCGGCGGCACCCCGTCGGCGTTCTTCTTCAGCGCGCGGTACGCGTCCTCGGCCTCGCCGGTCCCCTTCAACAGCCCCTGCTGGTAGGCGTTGGTGAGGAACGGGGTGACCGGGTCACCGGTCATGATGTTGGTCTCGACCGTGCCGTAGCCCCACTTGGGCAGCCAGCCGCTGTCCTTGTCGATCTGGATGACCGACAGCGCCATGTCACGGGACTCGTGCGGCGCGAGCAGCGACAGGAGCTGTGCCTGGGTGCGGTAGGTGTCCCACAGCGACCAGTTCTGGTAGTACGTGAATCCCCCGTCGGCGGCGGCGCGGTGGGTCTTCTGGTCCCAGCCCGTGTAGCGCCCGTCGACGTCGCTGCCGATGTTCGGCGCGAGGAACGAGCGGTAGAGCGAGGAGTAGAAGGTGCGGCGCAGGGTCGGGCTGCCGCCCTGGGCGCGTACGTCGTCGAGCCGGTCCTCCCAGGCGGCGGTCGCGGCGCGGCGCACCTTGTCGAAGGAACGGCCGCCCTCCGCGCGGAGGTTGAGGTCGGCGCCCTTGGCGTCGACGTAGGAGATCGCGGTCGTCGCCTCGACGGTGCGGTCCTTGGTCGTGTCGAACCGGACGTAGGCGCCGTTGCGCTCCGCGTCCGCGGCCGAGGCCTTCGCGCCGGCGGTGACCTTGTCGCCCTTCCAGGTCCCGGAGGCGGTGAAGGGCCGGTCGAATCTGGTGACCGTGTTGAGCGTGTACGCCTTGGTGTCCTGGCAGAAGCCGCTGCCGGTGATGGCGGTGCGCACGGTGCGGTTGTCGAGGATCTCGACCTCGGTGTGCAGCGTCTTGTGCAGCGACTGGCCCGCGTTGATCAGGACGTTGGCCTTGTCGGTGGCCGGGAAGGTGTAGCGCTGGACGCCGGTGCGCTTCGTGGCGCTCAGCTCGGCGTCGATGCCGGTCTTGAGACCGACCCTGTAGTAGCCGGGCGAGGCCGTCTCGTCGTCATGGCTGAACTCGGCCGCGTAGGCCGCGTTGTCGGTGCTGGTGACGTCACCGGTGGTCGGCAGCACCGGCAGGTCACCGCCGAGGCCGCAGCCGACGCCGGAGATGTGGACCGTGGAGAAGCCGCGGATGTGGTTCTCGGAGTAGTCGTAGCCGGTGTTGTGCCCGGTGTCCGGCGAGAACTGCACCATGCCGAACGGGACGGCGGCGCCGGGATAGGTGTTGCCCTCGTTCTCGGTGCCGATGAACGGGTTGACCAGGTCGGTCAGTCGGCCGGTGTCGGGGGCCGCGGCCTGCGCCGCCGGCGCGCCGAGCCCCGTGCCGAGCAGGACGGCGACCGCGAGCCCGCCCATCGCCCGGCGGGTACGGCCGCCCACCGTCGGCCTTCTCGTCGTACGTCTCGTACGCCTTGTCATCGTGCGCCTTTCGACAACGTTGTCAGGGAGCGCGCTCATTCTTCGTGCGTCCCGGTGGCCCGTCAAGGTGCCGGGCGCCGCGTCATGTCACGGCTGCCGGCTCCCACGGGGTCCTGGCGGTGGAGAAAGGGGCGGGCCCGGTGCCGGGCCCGCCCCGGGGTCAGTCACGGATCAGGCGCAGTTGCGCACCGTCGCCTGGGAGGCGTCCTCGATCAGCGCCCGCTGTGCGTCGTGCACGCGCTTCACGTCCGGCTTGACGACCCGGCGGTCGTAGGTGAGGAGGCCGTTGAGCTCGCCCTCCACATCGGATATCTGCGTGTACACGGCCCCGTTGCCGCCCTTGCAGGCCAGCTTGTGCACCTCGTCCAGCTTGGTGAGGTAGTCGTCCGTGTACGTCGCCGGGTCCACGTCGACGTAGGACTGCTGGACCGACCAGGCGTGGCCCGGCACGGCGAGGCCGAGGCCGCCGTACTCGCCCGCGACCAGGGCGCGCCTGCCGTCGGGGTTCGGGGGCAGCGCCGGGCTCGGGTAGCCGTGTTCGTCGAGGATGTCGCCGGTGCCGCCGTCCCGGCCCAGGTTGATGCCGGACATCGCGTTGACGAGGCGGGTCGGGTCCCAGGACTTGGCCTGGTCGGCGAGGCGCGCCTCGTCGTACTGGCCCCAGCCCTCGTTGAGGGTGACCCACATGATGACCGACGGGTGGTTGCGGTGCTGGTCGATCATGATCTTCATCTCGCGCTCGAACTCGGCGCGGGCGGCGGTCGACGGGTTCACCCCGGCCGTCATGGCGGGCATGTCCTGCCAGACGAGCAGGCCGAGCTTGTCGGCCCAGTAGAACCAGCGGTCGGGCTCGACCTTGATGTGCTTGCGGACGGAGTTGAAGCCCATCTGCTTGTGCATCTTCAGGTCGTACGCGAGCGCTTCGTCGCTCGGCGCGGTGTGCAGGCCGTCCGGCCAGAAACCCTGGTCGAGCGTGGCCATCATGAAGGTGGGCCTGCCGTTGAGGACGGTGCGCGGTGTGCCGTTCACCTGCTCGACGGCGATGGAGCGCATCCCGAAGTAGCTGCCGACGCGGTCCTCGCCGACGCTCACCCTGAGGTCGTACAGGAACGGGTCGTCGGGGGTCCACAGGTGCGGCTTGTCCACCTTGAGGGTGAGCGGCTCGCCGGAGACACCGGTGACGGTGCCGGCCTTGCGCTTGCCCGCGTAGGCCGTGGCCGTGACCGGGAGGCCGGCCCTCACACCCGTGGTCTCGACGGCCACGGTGCCGTTCTTGACGTCGGGCGTCAGCTTCAGGTCGGTGACGCTGTCCTTGGCGACGGGCTCCATCCACACCGTCTGCCAGATGCCCGACGACGGCGTGTACCAGATGCCGCTGGGATCCAGGCGCTGCTTGCCCAGCGGCGGGTTCTCGCCGTTCGCGGCGTCGGTCGGGTCGTAGACGCCGACGATCAGCTCCTGGGTGCGTCCCGGCTTCAGCGCGTCGGTGATGTCGGCGCTGAACTTGTCGTAGCCGCCCTTGTGGTCCGCGACCTTCGTGCCGTTGACGTAGACCTCGGACTTCCAGTCGACGGCGCCGAAGTTGAGGCGGAGGCGCTGTCCCTTGCCGACCTTCCAGTTCGTGGGGACCGTGAAGGTGCGGCGGTACCACATGCGGTCCTCGTGCCGCTCGATCCCGGAGAGCTGGGACTCGACCGGGTAGGGGACGAGGATCTTCTCGCCGAGTTTCCTGCCGGTCGGCACCGGGTCGCCGTCCTCGGCGGCGGCGAACTCCCAACTCCCGTTCAGGTTCTGCCAGTTCGAGCGGGTGAGCTGGGGCCGCGGGTACTCGCGATGAGCGTTCTCCGGGGTGACGTCGTCGCCCCAGGCGGTGCTCAACCGGTACGTGGAGTGGTTCGGGCCGCTGGACCAGAAGGTGCCGACGGCCTTTCCGTCGCTGCCGGCCAGGCCGCCCTTGCCGTCGTAGGTCACGTCGGCGAGGCCGGGCGCGTCGCCGTCCTTGTTCCCGACGACGGGCTCGCTCAGACCCACGAGCAGGGCGCGCGGGTCCTCGGGGTCGGGTTCGACGCCCTCCAGCGGCCACTTGGCGCCGCCGATCACCGCCGTGAGGTGGTCGTCGACCTCACCCGGCACGGCGGAGAGCTTCTGCGCGAAGTCGAGTTTGAGGGTCCGGCCGTCGCCGAGGACGGTGGTCCCGATCGCGCCGTCGTACGCCCAGTCGTCGGGGATGCGGAACGCGGAGGAGGGGATCGCCTCCTTCTGCTCGCCCGGCTCGGTCCAGCGCAAGTGCAGATTGGACCCGCCGTAGTGCTCGAAGTACTCGACCTTGATGTCGACCGCCTCTCCCGCGGTCAACCGCACGGCCTCGGACGTCTGTTCCTTGTCCCAGTCGTCCACCCAGTGGTCGATCACCAGCTCGCCGCCGACCCAGAGGCGGAAGCCGTTGTCACCGGTGAGGGAAAACGTTGTCATGCCGGTCTTCTCCGGCACCAGTTTCCCGGTCCAGCGGACGTTCACGTCGTCGTTACGGCCCGTCGCGGACTGGAGCCTGGACTCCAGGCTGGCGAAGTCGAGCCGGGGGTCGAAGCCGGTGGCCTTCAACTCGTCGAAGTCGAAGGCGCCCGGGGCGGACTGGGTGTAGTACTCGCCCTTGAGCCCATGGGGCACGACCGGCTCGTCCGCGGCCGTGGCACCGGGCGCCACGGTGAGTGCGGTGAGACCGAGTGCCGCCGTGAGCAGCGGGGCCAGATGGCGGCCATGTCGTCTGAGAGTTCTGGTGCGCACGGATCCTCCAGTGCTGGACGCGTCCGGTGGAACACGTCGAGGAAGGGTGGCGGCTCGCCGCTCGAGTCGGTACAACTCGTCTGTACAACGATGGAAGGAACGGCAGTTGGCATGACAGCACGCGATCCGGCGCGCTGTCCAGGGGCACGACGGCCGCACCCGTGACGCGGGTGCGACGAGCCGAGGGAGAGCGCGTGCGAGTGAGCCTCAAGGATGTCGCGGAGCGCGCGGGCGTCTCGATCAAGACCGTCTCGAACGTCGTCAACGACTACCGGCACGTCACCCCCGCGATGCGCGCCCGCGTCCAGCTCGCCATCGACGAGCTCGGCTACCGCCCCAACCTGACCGCCCGCCACCTGCGCAAAGGGCGTACGGGAATCATCGCGCTCGCCGTCCCGGAGCTGGGCAACCCGTACTTCGCGGAGCTCGCGGGCGCGGTGATCGACGCCGCCGCGGAGCACGACGTCACGGTGCTGCTCGACCACACCCGGGGCGAGCGGGAGCAGGAGATCCTGGTCAGTCAGGGGTTCCGGGCCCGGGTGATCGACGGGCTGATCCTGAGCCCGCTGGAGCTGGAGGCGGAGGATCTGCGCGGCCGGGACGACGATGTGCCGCTGGTGCTGCTCGGCGAGCGCGAGTACGACCTGCCCTACGACCATATCGCCATCGACAACGTCGCCGCCGCCCGCACCGCCGTGCGCCATCTGATCGGCCGTGGCCGCACCCGGATCGCGTACCTGGGTGAGCGCACCGACGCGGCCAATCGGCCCGCGCACCTGCGTCTGGCGGGCTGGCGTGCGCAGTTGGCCGAGGCGGGGCTGCCCGCGCCCGACGCGCTGGTGGGGCCGACGGGTGGCTGGGACCGGGGCGACGGGGCCGAGGCGATGGCGCGGATGCTGGACTCGGGGATGCGTCCCGACGCCGTGTTCGCGTACAACGACCTGGTCGCGATCGGTGCCATGCGGGTGCTGCACGAGCGGGGCCTGCGGGTTCCGTGGGACGTGGCGGTGGTCGGTTTCGACGACGTCGCGGAGGGCCGGTTCGGGGCGGTCACGCTGACCACGATCTCGCCGGACAAGCAGGCCATCGCCCGGCTCGCGGTGGAGTCGCTGCTGCGCCGGCTCGAACGCCCCGAGGAGCACCCGGGGCGCGAACTGACCGCCGCCTACCGGCTGATCGAGCGGGAGAGCACGCTGGGCCGCCGCTGAGGTCCCTCTCCGCGCCGCGGTCGCACCGCGCGCGCAGCCCTGACCGCCTCCTTTCAACGATGTAGTGACTCCCCCGTCCGGGGCATCGCTGTGCGGCTCATGACCGGCCCGCGCGCGAGCAGTTGGAGTCCGACCGCGAGTGCGCAGGCCAGTCCGCCACCGGCCCAGATCGTCAGGTACGCCGACAGGGTCGGGGTGTCCGTGGAGCCGATGACCAGGGTGCCGAGGGCGACGGCGAAGGCGGCGCCGCCGACGCTGCCGCCGAGCGTCTTGAAGTTGTTGTAGACGGCGGTGGCGCTCGCCGTGCGGTCGGCCGGGCTGGCCTCCACGATCACGGTGGGCAGTCCGCCGAGCGCGAGCCCGCAGCCGACACCGACCAGGGCGTTGGCGAGCGCGAACGGCACGAGCCCCGCGTGCAGGACGATCAGCCCCAGGTAGCCGCCCGTGAGCAGCGCGAACGCCAGCAGGAGCAGGCGCCGGTAGCCGATGCGGGTGGCGAGCGGGGCGCAGAGCGCGGACCCGGCGAACGCCGTGATGTTCGGGAGGACCCCGTAGAGGCTGATCTGCCAGGCGGCGAGGCCGAACCCGTACCCCTCGTCCCCCGGTGAGGCGGCCATGAAGCTGACGGCGACGGTCTGCGACGGCCGCGCGCTGCGCCAGTTCACGGCGGCGCAGACGGAGGCGGCGGCGGGGGTGTTCCGGGCGCGGGCCGCCCACGAGAACGTCACGCCCCGGATCAGCGTCGACGTGCTGGCCCGCGCCTGGGTCGGCGAACAACTCGCCGTGCTGCACTGGTGGTTGGAGACGGATCCGCGCCCGATGGAACCGGAGGAGGCCACGAGGATGCTGCTCGACCTGTCCCTGCGCGGGCGCTACTGGGCCAACGGCTTCGAGGGCGAGCCACCGGCCCCGGACCCGGTGTGACCGACCCCGTCAGTGCACCGCCTGGCCCTTGCCCAGGGCTATCACGCCACCCTTCGACACCGTGTAGAGCTCCGCGTCCCGCTGCGGGTTGACGCCGATCGTCGCCCCGGCCGGGACCTCCACGTTCTTGTCGAGGACGGCGCCGCGCACCACCGCTCCCCTGCCGATCCGCACATTGTCGTGCAGGACCGAGTTCTGGACGACCGCGCCGTCGGCGACCGTCACACCCGGCGACAGGACGGAACCGGTGACCTGGCCGCGGATCACACAGCCCGGACCGACGATCGACTCGCTCGCGATGCCGGCCGCGCAGAACTTCGCGGGCGGCAACTGGCCCGAGTGCGTGTAGATGGGCCAGCGCCGGTTGTCCAGGTTGAACGACGGCTCGTCCGAGACGATGTCCATGTGGGCCTCGTAGTACGAGTCGAGGGTGCCCACGTCGCGCCAGTAGCCGTGGTCCCGGTCGGTCTCACCCGGCACCCGGTTCTCGTCGAAGTCGTAGACCTGGGCGACCCCGCGCTCGGTGAGCAGCGGCAGAATCGATCCGCCCATGTCGTGCGCCGAGTCCCCGTCCTCCGCGTCCTGCTGCAACGCGTCGACGAGGGTCTTCGTGGTGAACAGGTAGTTGCCCATCGAGGCGAACACCTCGTTCGCGGTGCCGGGCAGCGGCGGCGGGTCCTTCGGCTTCTCCAGGAACGCCTCGACGCGGGTGCTGTCCCGGGCCGGGGTGATGATGCCGAAGGACGGGGCCTGCGCCCGCGGCACCCGGATGCCCGCGACGGTGACGCCCGCGCCGGACTCGATGTGCTGCGTGAGCATCTGCCGCGGGTCCATCCGGTACACGTGGTCGGCGCCGAACACCGCGATGAAGTCCGGCTGTTCGTCATGGACGAGGTTCAGGGACTGGAGGATGGCGTCGGCGCTGCCCGAGTACCAGCGGGGGCCGAGGCGCTGCTGGGCCGGGACGGGCGTGACGTAGTTGCCGAGCAGGCTCGACATCCGCCACGTCGTGGTGACGTGCCGGTCCAGCGAGTGCGACTTGTACTGCGTGAGCACGCAGATCCGCAGGACGTCGCCGTTCACCAGGTTCGACAGGACGAAGTCGACCAGCCGGTACGTGCCGCCGAAGGTCACCGCGGGCTTCGCCCGGTCCGCCGTCAGCGGCATCAGCCGCTTCCCCTCTCCTCCCGCCAGTACGATCCCGAGCACCGAAGGCCCACCACCCATGCCCGCCACCCGTCCCCTTCGTCTCCCGGCGCCCTAGGCGCCGTCGAGGATCTCCCCGTACACCTGGACCGTGCGCCGGGCCACCGCGGCCCAGCCGAACTCCGCCACCGCCCGCTCCCGGCCGGCCTCCCCCATGCGGCGCGCCGCCCCTAGGTCGCCGACCACCTCGTTCACGGCGCGTGCGAGGCCCGCCTCGAACGCGGTGGGGTCCTCCTGCGCGTAGGGGACGAGCAGTCCGTTCTCCCCGTCCGCGACCACCTCGGGGATACCGCCCACCCGGGAGGCGACGACGGCTGTGGCGCAGGCCATCGCCTCCAGGTTGACGATGCCGAGCGGTTCGTACACGGACGGGCACACGAACACGGCGGCGTGCGTGAGGAGTTGGACGACCTCCTCGCGCGGCAGCATGGACGGGATCCAGCACACGCCCTCGCGGAGCGTGCGCAACTCCTCGACCAGCTCGCGGAACTCCCGTCCGATCTCCGGGGTGTCCGGCGCTCCCGCACAGAGCACCAGTTGTACTCCCGGCGCGAACTCCCGTGCCGCGCGCAGCAGATGGGGCACGCCCTTCTGGCGCGTGATGCGGCCGACGAAGATGACGTACGGGCGCTTCGGGTCGATGCCGAAGCGGCGCAGCACGTCCGTGCCCGGGTCGGCGTGGTACACCGACACGTCGATGCCGTTGTGCACGACGCGGACGCGCTTGGGTTCCAGGGCCGGGTAGCAGGCGAGGATGTCGTCGCGCATCGCGCGCGACACCGCGATGACGCCGTCGGCCGCCTCGATCGCGGTGCGTTCCGCCCAGGCCGACAGCGCGTAGCCGCCGCCGAGCTGCTCGGCCTTCCAGGGGCGCAGCGGCTCCAGGGAGTGGGCGGTCATCACGTGCGGTATGCCGAGGTGCAGGGCGGCCAGGTGGCCCGCGAGGGCGGTGTACCAGGTGTGGGAGTGGACGAGCTCGCGGCCTTCGAGCGCGGCGGCCATGGACAGGTCCACGGAGAGGGTGCGCAGCGCCTCGTTGGCCCCGTCGAGGGCAGGCCAGGCACGGTGGCGGCGCACCCCGTCGGCCGCGCCCTCGCCCCAGGTGTGGACATCGAGGTCGACGAGCGGGCGCAACTCCCGCGCCAGGAACTCGACATGGACTCCGGCGCCGCCGTAGACGTCCGGCGGGTACTCCCTGCTGAGCAGTCCCACACGCACGCGCGGCCCCCGTTTTCGCTCGTCCCCACTCGCCCAGGTCGGTCGTGCTCGCTCCGTGTCTCATGGTCACCCATGGACGCCCCGGGCGGAAGAGTGCCGACGCCGGGAGGCATCCTCCGCCCCGCGGGCATTCGCCCTGGGGATGACTCAGGAGGCGGCGTACTCCATCGGTAGTAGGACCCAATGCCTGCTCAGGTCGGACGACAGAAAGGCCCGCGCGAGAGATCGTGGAGGTATGGAAACCGACCGCACGCCGCGTCGCACGGCAGGAGGCGCCAGATGAGTGCCCTGGCGTGGTCCGTGGTGCTCTCGCTGGTCTCGGCGGTCGCCTACGCGGGCGGCGCGATCGTCCAGGAGCGGGTGGCCCAGACCTCGCCCGGCTCGGCGTACGCGCCGCTGCGCAGGCCCGCCTGGTGGGGCGCCGGGTGTCTGAACGGTCTGGGCGCGCTGCTGCACGTCGTCGCCCTCGCGTACGGTCCGCTGAGCCTGGTGCAGCCGCTGGGCGCCCTGACGATCGTGCTGGCGCTGCCGATGGCGGCCCTGTTCGTGGGTCGCCGAGCCGGTTCCACCGCCTGGCGCGGGGCGATCATGGCGACGGTCGGTCTCGCCGGTCTGCTGGCGCTGACCGGCTCGCCCTCCGAGGACTCGCTGGACGGGGCCGAGCGCCTGCTGGTCGGCGTGATCACGGCCGGCGGCGTCCTGGTCCTGATGATGTCGGCGCGGGCCGCGCACCGGCACCCCGTCGTGCGCGCGGTGCTGCTCGCGGTCGCGGCGGGCAGCGCCTTCGGCATGGCGTCGGTGTTCACGAAGTCGGTGGCGGTCGACTGGTCGGGGCAGCCCCTGGAGCAGCTCGGCACCCTCCTGGCGATCGCGGGCCTGGCCGCCGCGGGCATGCTGCTCTCCCAGGCGTCCTATCAGGGCGCGGGCCTGGCCGCGCCGCTGGCCACCGCGACCGTGGTGAACCCGGTGACGGCGGCGGCCGTCGGCATCACCCTGTTCGGCGAGACGTTCCGGTACGGCACCATCGGTACGGTCCTGGCGCTGGGCTGCGGTGTGGTCGCCGCGGGCGGCCTGATCCTGCTGACGACCGAGCGCATCGGCCGGGACCGCACCCCCCGGATGGTCACCCAGCGCACACCGGCCGGACCGGCGGACGCACGGGAGCCGGGCCTGTCGGACAGTCCGACCGTGCCGGACAGCCCGGCCGGGCTCGACGCCCTGCCGCACCGGCCGAGGCCGTACTGCGGCAGGCCGGGCGCGTCCCGGAACGTCAGATCCTGACGCCGTGGGCCCGCAGATACGCGAGCGGGTCGATGTCGCTGCCGAAGCCGGGCCCCGTCCGCACCTCGAAGTGCAGATGCGGGCCCGTGCTGTTGCCGGTGGACCCCGAGCGGGCGATGCGCTGGCCCTCCACCACGCGCTGGCCGCTCTTGACGGACAGCGCGGACAGGTGCCCGTACTGGCTGTAGCGGCCGTCGGCGTGGCGGATCACCACTTGGTAGCCGTACGCGCCGCCCCAGCCGGCCGAGACGACCTGTCCCGCCGCGACCGACCGGACGGAGGTGCCGGTGGGCACGGCGAAGTCGACACCCGTGTGATAGCCCTTCGACCAGGAGGAACCGGCCGCGTGGTACGGGGTGCCGAGGGCGGCGTCGACGGGGGCGACGGCGCCGCGCGAGGCGGCCCCGGCAGTCTCCGCCTTCTTGGGCTCGGCCTTCTTCGGGTGCGCCTTCGGGGGCTGTGCTTTGGAGGGCTGTGCCTTCGGGGGCTTGGTCTTGCGGGGCGGGGCCGTCCGCGGTTCGACGGTCTTCGTGGACGCTCCGGACAGGGAGAGCCGCTGCCCCGGAACGATCAGGTCCGGGTCGGCACCGATGACCTCGCGGTTGGCCGAGTACAGCCGCTGCCAGCCACCGGGCACCTTGCGGGCGTCCGCGATGCCGGAGAGCGTGTCGCCGCCGATCACGGTGTACATCTCGGCGCGGCCCGCGGCCGACTGCGGGGTGCTCTGGGGTTTCACGTCGCTGACCGTGCGGGCGGGCGCGGGCCGCTCGGCCGTGCGGGCGAGGCCCGCACGCTGCGCGCACACCGGCCAGGCGCCGGGCCCCTGCCCCTTCAGGACCTTCTCGGCGACCGCGATCTGCTGGCCCTTGGTGGCGGCGTCGGCGCGCGGCGCGTAGGCCGTGCCGCCGTACGCGGCCCAGGTGGAGCGGGTGAACTGGAGACCGCCGTAATAGCCGTTTCCGGTATTGACGCTCCAGTTGCCGCTCGACTCGCACGCCGCGACCTTGTTCCAGGTCTGCACGTCCGCGGCCTGGGCCGGGCCCACGCCGATGAGGGGGATCGCCATGCCGGCGCCGCCGACGGTCACGGTCAGCGACGCCCGGTTGACCCGGCTCGGCTGGTACCGGCGGTGCCGGCCGCGTAACGCCATGGAAACCCCCTCGGAAACCTGTCAGGCAAGGAGCCGCAAATTAGCCGCTCCCCCGCAGTGGTGACAAGGGTGCCGTGCGCCACCGTGGCTGCTTTCAGCCCCGCAAGTGGCCGGGGATCCAGCGGAGTTGGACGGCCTGCTGGAAGGGTCCGCCGCCCTCGTGGTCGTTGAAGGCGTACACCTCCATGGAGCGCTCGGCGCCCGCCCAGTGGTTGTGCGCGGCGAACACCGTCGACGGCGGGCAGGTCAGATCCTCCAGGGCCGCGGAGAACAGGCCGGGCGCGGTGGCGCGGGCGGCGAAGTTCATGCCGTCGAAGTACGAGAGCGTACGGAACACGCGCTCGTCCTGCCCGATGTGTGCCTTCAGATACAGGGCGATCTCCCGATAGGGGTGACGCTCCGTGAGGGTGGCCGCGCGTCCGAAGTGGCACAGGAACGGCACGTCGGCCGCCGCCGCCCGCAGGTCCGGCACGAGACCGGCCACGGCGATCGTGATGCCGCCGCCCTGGCTGCCGCCGGTCACGGCGATGCGGGAGGCGTCGATCAGCGGGTGCGAGCGGGCGGCGTCGACGGCGCGCACGCCGTCCGTGTACACCCGCCGGTAGTAGTAGTCGTGCGGGTCCTGTACACCGCGCGTCATGAAACCGGGGGCGGAGGGTCCGCTGCCGACCGGGTCCGGGGTGTCCCCGACACTGCCGCCGCTGCCCTGGCCGCGGGTGTCCATCACGAAGTGCGCGAACCCGGCCGCGGCCCACCTCAGATGGGTGTGCGGCAGGCCCCGGCCGCCGCCGTAACCGATGTACTCGACGACGGCCGGTATCGGCTCCGTCGTGCCCGCGGGAAGGATCAGCCAGCCCTTCACGGGATGCCCGCCGAAGCCCGCGTACGTAACGTCGAAGACGTCCACTGCGGTGAGCGGGACGTCGACCGGCTCGAAACGCGCGTCGAGGTCGTGCTCCCTGGCCTCGGCCAGGGTCTTCTCCCAGAAGGCGTCGAAGTCGTCGAGGGCCGTCAACGCGGGCTTATAGGCGCGCAGTTCGTCGAGCGGCAGATCGAAATGAGGCACGCGCGGCTCCAACATCGTAGAGAGTTCGTACGAGTATTCGTGGGGGGACCGGGGCCCACGCTAACGCCCCGCACGCGCCAACTGAACAGAAACCTTCAATTTCCCAATACAGGAGCGACACGCATGAGCACTACGGCCCAGATCGGTGTCACCGGGCTCGCTGTCATGGGGCGCAACCTCGCCCGCAACTTCGCGCGGAACGGATACACGGTCGCCCTGCACAACCGTACGGCGTCCCGTACACACCGACTGGTGGAGGAGTTCGGCGAGGAAGGGATCTTCGTCCCGGCCGAGACCGCCGAGGAGTTCGTGGCCGCCCTCGAACGACCGCGACGGCTCGTCGTCATGGTGAAGGCGGGCGAGCCCACGGACGCGGTGATCAAGGAGTTCGCGCCGCTCCTCGAACCCGGCGACATGATCGTGGACGGCGGCAACGCGCACTTCGCCGACACCCGGCGCCGCGAGAAGGAGCTGCGCGAACAGGGCATCCACTTCGTCGGCACCGGTGTCTCCGGCGGCGAGGAAGGCGCGCTGCACGGACCGAGCATCATGCCGGGCGGCAGCGTCGAGTCGTACGCGTCGCTCGGCCCGATGCTGGAGAAGATCTCCGCGAAGGCCAAGGACGGCGCCCCCTGCGTGACGCACCTCGGCCCCGACGGCGCGGGCCACTTCGTGAAGATGGTGCACAACGGCATCGAGTACGCCGACATGCAACTCATCGGCGAGGCCTACCAGTTGCTGCGTGACGTCGCCGGGTACTCCCCCGCGGAGATCGCGGACGTCTTCCGCACGTGGAACACGGGCCGCCTCGACTCCTACCTCATCGAGATCACGGCGGAGGTCCTGTCCCATGTGGACGAGGCCACCGGGAAGCCGTTCGTGGACGTCGTCCAGGACCGGGCCGAGCAGAAGGGCACCGGCCGCTGGACGGTGCAGATCGCGCTCGACCTGGGCGTCCCGGTCTCCGGCATCGCGGAGGCGGTGTTCGCGCGCTCGCTGTCGGGCCACGCCGACCTGCGGGCCGCCTCCAGGGAGTTGGCGGGCCCGACGGCGAAGCCGATGGACGAGTCGCAGGCCGCGGCCTTCGCCGACAAGGTCGAGCAGGCCCTGTACGCGTCGAAGATCGTCTCCTACACGCAGGGCTTCCACGAGATCGCCGCGGGCAGCGAGGAGTACGACTGGAACATCGACCTCGGCGCGGTGGCCCGCATCTGGCGCGGCGGCTGCATCATCCGGGCCGCGTTCCTGGACCGGATCACGGCGGCGTACGAGGCCGAGCCCGGCCTCGTCTCGCTCCTCTCCGACAAGAGCTTCGCCGACGAGATCGCCGCGGCGCAGGACGACTGGCGTGCCGTCCTCGTCGCCGCGACCACGCAGGGCGTGCCGACGCCCGGCTTCGCCGCCGCGCTCGCGTACTACGACGCGCTGCGCGCCGAGCGCCTGCCGGCCGCGCTCACCCAGGGCCAGCGGGACTTCTTCGGCGCGCACACGTACCGCAGGACCGACCGCGAGGGCTCGTTCCACACGCTGTGGGGCGGCGACCGCTCGGAGACCGACGCCTAAGGGGGGCGCCTCACACGGGTGAGGGTTCGGGCTCCGGCGGCGTCGGGTCGGGCGCGGGTCCCGGTCCCGGCGGTGCCGGGGCCGGCGGGGGCTGCGGCACGGGCCCTGGGTCAGGCGTCGGGAAGGGGTCCGGCAGCGGCGCCGGGTCCGGGACGTCCGGCCCGGGGCCCGGGACGGGGGTGGGGCGCGGCGGGACGGGATCGGGGAACGGCTGGGTCATCGCACTGCCTCCACGGGTTCGGAGGGAAGGTCCTGTCCACTGTCTCCCGCCTCGCCTGCCCACGCCCGCCGGACTCACGCGTCCGGCGGCGCCGGGTCAGCCGTCCGTGCGGGTCAGACGCACCACGGGGATGTCCCGGCTCGTCTTCTTCTGGTAGTCCGCGTAGGGCGGGAACAACGCGACCAGGGAGTCCCAGACCCGCGCCTTGTCCTTCGCCGACAGGGTCTCGGCGCGCGCGGCGAACCGCTCGGTGCCCACACGCAGCCGCACGTCCGGGTCGGCCCGGAGGTTGAGGTACCACAGCGGGTGCTCGTCGGCGCCGCCGTACGAGGCCACGATCAGGTAGTCGTCACCGTCCCTGCCGTAGATCAGGACGGTGCGCCGCCACTGCCCCGACTTGCGGCCCCTGTAGTCGAGCAGCAGGCACGGGGCGCCCTGGAGCGTGGTGCCCTTCGTGCCGCCGGACTCCTCGTAGACGCGCGCCTGGTCCGCCACCCATCCGGTGGGGCTGATGACGACCTCGCTGTCGTGATCCGTCATGTCGGCTCCTCTCGCTCGGTTCGTGCACTGCTGCCGCGCGCCAATTCTGCCTGAGCTACGCCTTTTGGGCGGTCGCGCACGCGGCGGCGGCGTCGAGTCCGGGGCGCGGGCTGGAGAGCACGGGGAGCGCGGTGCGGGCGCGGTCCGCGGCGTCGGCCATGGACGCCTGGGCGAGGACGATCGCGTCGGCGCCGGTGACGGCGTCTACGGCGGCCACGACCCGGCCGAGGTAGCCCTCCCGGTCACCGGCGAGGAAACGGTCCCAGGCCCCCTCGACGAACACGGTGCGTACGTCCACGGCGCGCCCGGCCCGCGCGGCCTCCTCGGCGACGAGGGCGGCGGTCGGCGCGAAGGTGCTCCGCACTGTGGCGACGACGACGATCCTGGAGCCCGCGGCGACGGCCCGAGCGGCCATCGGACGGTCCACGCGCAGCACCGGCACGCCGAGCGCGGGCGCCAGCTCCTCGGCGACGGCACCGATGCTGGAACAGGTGCACAGCACGGCGTCCGCGCCGCCCCGCTCCGCCGCCTCCAGGAGCGTACGCACGTCCTCGGCGACGGAGTCCGGGCCGCTCTCCCCCGCCCGCACCAGCAGGTCCTCGCGTACGACGTGGCGCAGCGTGAGACCGGGGTGACCGGCGTCGCGCAGCGCGTCGAAGACCGGTATGTGCGCGGGTGAGGTGTGCAGGAGCGTGAGGATCATGCCTGGCACCCTAGGGCCTGTCCCGGGCCGTGCGCGTGGTCACCACTTTCCGGGGTCGGCGGCGAGGGCCTCCCGGGCGGCCCGGAGGAGTTCCGGCGGTGCGGGCGGGGCCTCGCCGGGGTGGCGCTCGGCCCAGTGGGCGACGAACGAGCACAGCGGAGCGACGGCGGCCGACTCGCGGGCCGCCATGGCGTACAGCTCGCGTGCGAGCGACCCGGCGATGCCCTTGCCCTCGTGCGCCGGTTCCACGAGCGTGTGGGCGGCGACGAGGGCGGGGCGCGGCTCGTCGAGGACGAAGTACTGGATGCGGCCGACGATCCCGCCGTCGCCGCCGCCCTCGCGGGCCGCCAGGAGGCCCCGGTCGCGGTCGTCGTGGATCTCGATGTCGCTCATGGGGCGCTCCTGGGAAGGGGTCAGGCGGAGACGGCCTGGGGGCTCCGCTCGGTGTCGCTGCCCGGCACCGGCTCGGAGGGGTCCGCGCCGAGCGCCACGATCCGGTTGTCCCGGTCCACGTGCACGACCCTGGGGCGCAGGCTGCGCGCCTCGGCGTCGTCGACCTGGGCGTAGCTGATGATGATGACCAGGTCGCCCGGGTGCACGAGGTGGGCCGCCGCCCCGTTGATCCCGATGACACCGGAGCCGCGCTCGCCCTCGATGACGTAGGTCTCCAGGCGGGCACCGTTGTCGATGTCGACGATGTGCACGAGTTCGCCCGGCAGCAGATCGGCGGCGTCGAGCAGATCCGCGTCGATGGTGACGGAGCCGACGTAGTGCAGGTCGGCTTGGGTGACGGTGGCGCGGTGGATCTTGGACTTGAACAGAGTACGCAGCACTTTGGACTCCTTGAGGACGGCTCCCTGCCTGCTTTGTGCAGGTCAAGGGCGTTCGTCACTGTACAACGGCATGCCGTCGGCCCGAAGGCCTCCAGGAGAATTGTGCGCTGCCGTGTTCAGGATTCCCGCCTGCGCGTTTCTGCGCCATCCAGGTACGGCGGATCAGGGCGTGGCCCGGATCAGGCGACGAATTCCCTCGTCCAGAAAGACCGGTAGATCAGCTTGCGCGAGACCTCCATCAGGTAGGAGATCGCTCTGACCTCGATCTCCGTCAGTTCCGGGTGCCAGATGTCGAACAGGAGGACGGCACGCCCCTGGTCGCTGTCGTTCCACACCTCGTGGTCGTAGGAGTCGTCGAAGACGAACGCCTTGCCGGGTTCCCACGTCCTCGTCCGGTCACCGACCCGCATCCGCGCCCCCTCGGGAGTGACAAGGCCCAGGTGGCACCGAAGATGCGCGTTGGTGAAGCCGGTGTGCGCCGCGATGTGGGTGCCGGGGTCCAGCACGGAGAAGTACGTCATGCCGCAGCCGAGTGCCCCGGGGGCGGGCCGCAGTGCCCGTACGGTCGCGGGGCAGGCGCTGAGGTTCCGCGGGTAGGACTTGGCGGAGTAGTAGAGGTAGTGCGCCGACCAGCGGCCCTCGTCGGCCAGTTCGGTCGGGTTGGCGACCACTCTCTTCCCGGTGAGGCCCCCCAGGCTCTCGAACTCCGCCCTGATGTCGGGCGTGGCTGTCTCCACGCCCGCCAGCCACGGGAAGTCCTGGTTGTCCCACCATGCCTTCTCTGTGAGACCGGGTACGAAGAGGTTGGGCGCCTGCCCGCCGCTCACGTGTTCCTTCACCTCTCCCTGGAGGGCGATCTCCAGTCCGCCGATCACCCGTTCGAGCGAGGCCCTGTCCACTCCCTGCTCATCGATCCATCGCTCCAGATAGGCCGGACTTTCGGCAAGCCACGGTTGCATGTCGTCCTCCAGGCATCGGGGGTCTCGGTCCAGCGGGTGGTCCAGGTCAGTCGGCGGTGAGCAGCGCGCTGAGGCTCTCCAGCGCGCTCTCCCGCGTCCGTGCGCGTACGGGGCTCTTGGCGACGAAGCCGGTGAGCGTGCGGCGCAGCGCGTCGCCCGCGGTGTGGTCCACGCGGCTGATGGTGTGCACGGTGTCCGCCTTGACCATGACCAGCCGGTTCGGTCTCGGCACGATCGCGACCGGGCTGGTCCGGCTGCGGGCGATCCGTGCCTCCATGCGCAGGACCAGATCCTTCTCGGCATTCTCGGCTTCGGTCGCCGGCAGAGGGTCCTCGTCGACCAGCTTCAGCTCGCCGCCCCAGGACGGTCGCCACTTGTCGTGGAGGAACAGAATGAACTCGCCCTGCCTGCCCAGGCCGGCGTCGTTGTGCCAGCCGAGCCGGCTGCCCGCCGGGTACTTCCAGAAGGCGAACGAGATCCTGTCCCAGTCGGCGCCCGCCTCGCCGAAGAAGTGCGCGTACGCGCGGACGGTACGGGCCAGCTCTTCGTACACCCCCGGCTGCCGTGGGGTGTCGGGGAGACCGAGGTCGTGCCTGAAGCGCGCGCCCCGGGAGCGGTGGGCCGGTCCGTCCTCCGGGGAGATCACGCTCTCCCGCAGTGTGAACGCGGTGTTCGTCATGAGGTCCTGCGCCGCCGCGAAGTCCTGCGGACTCAGAAAGTCATCGACGACGATGTAGCGGCGCCCTTGCTCTGTTTCCTGCACGATCCCCACCTCCGAGGTCATTGGGTCCGAGGAGTCATCGGTTCGGGTCCTGCGCCCGGAAGCTCGGTGAGGCGCACGGCGAGGACCGCGGCACCCCAACCCGCCACGGAGCGGCTTTCGGGAGTGACCAGCACCTCGTCGGGGAGCTCCGCCTCGATCGTCTCCTCCAGCCTGGTCGCGAGAGCGATCCAGTCGAGCGAACTCAGACCGAGCAGAGCGAGGTCGCGCGTCCGCAGCTCGGCGTCCTGTGCCAGGTCCCGTGCGGCCGGGGGTTCTATCCCTCGTTCGGACATGGCCTGCACGACCAGCCCGGCCACCAGCAGTTCGCACTCCTTGAGCCGCTCGGGCTGTGCGAGGTCCGTCATACGCCCACCCTCCGTACCCAGTCGATCAGCGCTTGCCGGTCCGGCTTGCCCACCGTGGTCCTCGGCAGCCGCTCGCACACGAGAACGCGAGGCACGGGCACCTCGGCCTCGGCCCCCGCCAGGGCCGCAGTCAGGGCGGCAGTCAGATCCGCAGCCGGGGCACCGCCCTCCACCACCGCGAAGAAGTCCTCGAACTCGGGCATGTCCTCGCGCGGCAGCACCAGCAGGAAGACGTCCCGGACGCCGTGGACGCGGCGCAGGAGGCGTTGTGTGAGGTCCGCCTTGATGAAGGTGCCGTTCAGGCGGAGGGGCCCGCGGGCGCGCTCCTCGAAGTACAGGCAGCCGTCGCTGTCGTGCCGGACGATGTCACCGGTGTGCCACTCGCTGAGAGGCCCGCGCTCGTCGTCCAGGCGGCCCTCGACCGGGGCGGCTGACCTGAGCACCAGTTCACCGCGCTCCCCCGGCGAGGGTGCGAGGACGTCGATCCCGGGTACCGGACGGCCGATGCCACGGTCCCCGAAGAAGGTGCCTCCGGTCTCCGTCGAGCCGTATCCGCGCAGCAGGGGGACGCCGAAGCGGTCCCTGAACGCCGCATCCAGTTCGGCCGGTACGGGGCCGGCACCGGCCATCGCCGCCCGGGGGCGGGCCGAGCCGGTGCGGCGGGTCTCGACGAGAAGGCGGGCCACCGGCGGGGTGACGGCGAGCACCGACACGGTCCCGGCGTCGGCCTTGCGTGCCAGGGTGCCCGCCCGGACGAGCGGGGTGACATCGACATCGCACCCGGCGAGGAGCGCGGCGACGGTGACGCCCCAGCCGAAGGAGTGAGCGAGCGGTACGGGTACCGCGACCCGGTCGTCGGGCCTCAGTCCGAGGCCCTGCCGGTAGCCCTCCGCGTCCTGGAACACGCTGGCGACTCCGCGGCGGACGACTTTCGGGCGGTCGGTGCTGCCGGAACTGAGGTGCAGCACCGCCGTGGTCGCCAGCCGGTCGTCCCGGAGCGCGGTCGTGGCCGGCAGTACGGACAGCGTCCGGGTGATGCGGCAGGCCCCTTCCCAGCCGTCGCCCCTCGCTCCCGCCGCTTCCGCCGCTCCCGCCTCGGGGACCTGTGGCGGCACGGGCAGGGGCACGGCGTCCGACTGCCAGACGGCCAGGGCGGCGACGATCAGGTCTCGGCCGTGCAGTCCGTCCAGCACGACGATGTCGCCGGGCCGGACGCCGGCGCGCGGTAGCGCTTCGGTGAGCCGGTGGAAGGCGGACTCCGCCGCGTCCACGCGCTCGCCGTCCACCCGGACCCGGTGGTCGAGGACCCGTGCCACCAGATCCGGCCGTCGCGGGGCGGTCATCGGACGGCCTCCGTCTCCTGCGCCCGCGTCGCGTCCGTACGGAGGTCCATCAGCCGGTCGATGGTGAGGATCGGGAGGACCGTGGCCAGGCTGCCGACCACGCCGACCCAGAGCGTGGCCGTGACGCCGATCGCCGAGCCGAGCCAGCCCGCCAGGAGCGCCGCGAGCGGCATGCTGCCCCAGACGACGAAGCGGACCGAGGCGTTCATACGGCCCAGAAGATTCTTGGGGCAAAGGGTCTGCCGCAGGCTGACCTGCGTGACGTTGAAGAGGAGCGCGCCCACGGTCAGGCCGAACTCGCCGAGCAGCAGCACCGCGCCCGCGGCCGGCTTGCTGTGGGGGGCGAGGACGGCGGCCAGGGGGTTGGCGACGGTGAAGAACGCGGCCGTGAGCAGGCCGCAGGCCATCACGGTCCCGGCGCTGAAGCGCTGTCGGGCCTTGGGAGCGAGCAGCGCCCCCAGCACGCCACCCGCGGCGCCACAGGTCATGACGAGCCCCAGCATGAACGAGTCGAAGCCGATGGTGCGGATGACAAGGACGGGCACCAGGGTCGAGACCACGGTGGCGAAGAAGTTGGAGACTCCCATGGAGACCGCGAGCCGCCGGATGACGGGCTGGTCCCGGACGAAGCGCAGCCCCTCCGCGATGTCGGCGAGCAGCCGGTTCCCCTTCCCCGCGACCGGTACGGGCTTCTGCTCGGCGTCCTTGGTCACGCTGAGGGAGAGGAAGCTGACGAGATAGGTGAAGGAGTCCACGAGCATGACGACGGGGGCACTGACGACCCGCATGAGCAGGCCGGCGAGCGCCGGCCCGCCGAGCGTCGAGACCTGGGCGGTCGCCTCCAGGCGGGAGTTGGCGGCGCCGATCTCCTGCTCGGGCACCAGCACGGGTACGTACGACTGGTAGGCGACGTCGAAGAAGACGCTCACCACGCCGACAAGGACGGCGACTCCGTAGAGGACCTCGATCCTGAGGCCGCCGGTCAGCCAGAGCAGCGGGACGATGAGAATGGCCAGGCACCGGATGAGCGCCGCCCACATCATCGTCCTGCGCTTGAGCAGCCGGTCCACCCACGCGCCCGCGGGAAGGCCGATGAGGAGGTAGCAGACCGTGGAGGCGGCGGCGAGCACGCCGACCTGGCGGGTGTCGGCGTCCAGCAGCTCGACGGCGGTGACGGAGAGCCCGAGGGTGCCGATGCGGGTCCCGAACTGCGAAAGAGTCTGGCCGAACCAGAAGCGTCTGAAGTTCGTGGAGGATACGGAGTGCAGGTCTACGGGGTGGTTCACGACACCGGCTTTCCAGCACCCGCCCCCACAGGAACGTCGGTGCTCGTTACGGGGTCCAGGAACACCGATCCGCGCAGGCGCAGGCCGCAGGCCCGGGTCAGCTCCTCGACATGCTGCTTTCTCACCACGTAGCGGTCCTTGCCGTAGATCAGGTAACGCTGCTGGTCGTCGGCGCCGGTGAAGTTGACGGTCATCACGTTGGCGCCTGCCTCCAGGCCCCGGGACTGGCCGCCGGCGGAGGTCTTCTCCAGCGCGCTCACGGACGGAATCAGCATCTGCGGCCGGTGCAGGCGCAGCACGGCGATCGTGTTGAGCGCGAGTTCGTTCGAACCGGCGGGCTCGAGCTGCAACGGGGTGTCGGGCGCCGGGACGAAGGGGGCCACGCTGCACATGTCGGCACCGAGCGCCTCGGCCAGTTCGATGTCGTCGACGATGCTGTCCAGGGTCTGGCCCGGGAGGCTGGAGATGAGGCCCGTGCCTACCCGGTAGCCGAGGTCCACGAGGTCACGGAAGCACTGGAGGCGCATCTCCAGCGGCTCGTGGCGGATCGCCTGGTGGAGGTCGGGGTCGCTCGTCTCGTGCTTGAGGATGTAACTGGTGGCGCCGAGGTCGCGCAGGCGCTGGTACTGGCCGCGCCGCAGGTTGCCCAGGTTCAGCAGAATCTCGACGCGCCCGTCGAACAGCTCGCGGATACGCGGGATGGCGTGCTCCAGGGTGGCGACGTTGCGCGGAGTCTCGCCGCCCTGGAGAAGCACGATGTCGATGCCGGCGTCGCGGATGGCGCGGGCGCGGGCGACGATGTCGTCGCTGCTCATGAAGTAGTGGTCGTTCTCTGGTGTGTTGTCCCGCCGCATCGGGCAGTAGTCGCAGTTCACCCGGCACACGTTCGTGATCTCGATGACGCCGCGCAGGATCACGGTCGGCCCGAAGTGTTCCTCCCTGAGCCGCCGGGCCTCGGCGAAGAGTTCCTCCTGGGCCGGGCCCGTGGCGGTGAGGTACGCCCGGATGTCAGATCGAGTCAGCATTGCGACACCTCGCGTGTTCGTTCGTTTCGGTGGGCTCGATGCGGGACGGTCGCGGTACGTCGAGGTGGACGACCTGTTCGGCGACGAGTCCCGCGTCGGCGGTGTCCCGGAAGGTGCGGCGCACCGTGTCCGCGTCGGGTGTGAAGGCCACGGTGGACTCCCTGCCGTTGACGGTGACCGAGAGCGCGCTACCAGCGGGGAGCCGGTCGCCGCGCAGGTGGAGCGTGACGTGCCGCGCGCCGCTCGTCTCGATCTCTATGCGCCCCGGCATGATCCATCGAGCGTGGATCTCGCCCCGTGTCTCGGGGGCGATCCCGCTGAGCGCCACCCAGTGGGCGCGGCCGTGTGCGTCCTGGTCGGCGCGGTGGCGGATCTCCAGCGGCGGCCGTGCGCGCCCGGCCCGGCTCAGCCATCGCTCCAGCCGCAGGAACAGGGGGCTGGCCTCGGTGAACCCCAGGGTGTCCAGACCGTGGGCGCCGCCCGGGATCTCGGCGTGCTCCAGGTCGTGGTGTCCCAGCTCGCGCAGCGTGGCGACGGACTCGCGGTCGAACTGGGGCGGGATTTGGGTGTCCTCGGCTCCATGGATCACGAAGAGCGGGAGCGGCAGCGTATTGGGCAGCAGTGCCCGTGTCCTCGGGTCCGGCCCGAACGACTCCCAGATCGAGAGGGCGCCGTTGAGCGGGACGGCGGCGGCGAAGGAGTGCCAGAACCGCATGCCGAGGTTCCAGGTGGCCAGTCCGCCCATGGACACGCCGGCGAGCACGCAGCGGTCCGGGTCGGCGCCCAGCACGGTACGGGCCCATCGCAGGGCGGCGTGCGGGAAGTCCTGGCCGGTCAGGTCCCAGCGCGGCATGCGGAACCGGCTGCCGAAGAGGCCCGCCACGTCAAGGTGGTGCGTCGGCGCGGCCGGTTCCGTCGCGGTGGGCGCCACGACCGCGAGGGACAGCCGGTCCCCGAGGGCGGTGAAGTACGGCAGGATCTGCTCGCCGGTGCCGCCCGCGCCGTGCAGGACGATCAGCGCGCCGAGGCGTCGGCCGGGCCGGTGGGGCGGTACGTGGACCGCCATGTCGGTGCGTCGGCCGCTCGCTTCGTCCACGAGTTCCACGGTGTCCGACCAGGCCCGCCAAGGACGGTCGTCGGGGGCGCCGAGCAACGCGCGCAGGCGGGCCGCGTCGAGGCCGAGCCGCGACAGCTCGGCGTGCGCCTTCTCCTCATCGGGCTGAAGGGCCAGGGCTCGTGCTTCGCTCGGCATCATGCGCGGACCTGTTCCTTCAGCTCTTGTACGGCGTGTCCTCGACGCGTGGCGCGGAAGTCCGTGCGCCCGAGCCGGACGGGGGTGCGGCTGAGACGATGGGCCTTCAACGACGCCAGGAAGAACGCCGCGGGCAGGTCGGCGGCAGGCACGGGCAGCTCCACGCGCCGAGCCCCGGCGGCCTTGGCCGGGGGAGCCGCGGCGAGGAGCACCTGCCCGAGGTCGGAGACGGAGGCGGCGGGAAAGCCGCTCAGGACGAGCCGGTGCCGGTCGTGGACCCACCGCACGCTCGCGCACGCGTCGCCGGTCAGGAGGTCGGCGATCAGCGGCGGCGCGGACGTCGCCGGTTCCACGACGAGCCGGCCGTTCGAGGGGGCGGTGGCTCCTCCGGCGTACGGGCCGTCGGAGGGCAGGTCGGGGGGCAGGGGGATGTCGAAGCGGTGGACGAGGGGTCCGGCGGACCGCAGTCGCAGCATGTGGGCGAGCGCTGCCTCGGGCTTGTGCGGTTCGACCCAGGCCGCGAGTCCCGCGTAGCCCTCGGCGCGCGCTGTGTCACGGAGCGCGAAGGCGAGTTGCAGGGCGGCGCCGCTGCCGCGCAGGGGCTCATCTACGAAGACGCCCTTCAGGAGAAGGTGGTCGCCCCACCGCATGCTGCGGTGGACGGCGCCCAGCCGGCCGTCGGGCAGGTCGACGCCCATCCACAGGTAGTCGTCGGGGCGGGCGAGTTCGCGCGTGAGGGCGGCGGAGTCCAGTTCTTCGAGGTCGACGATCCGAAGGACGCCCTCGGCGTCGTCGGCCGTCAGCCTCCGCACCGGCCCGGCCTGTACCGGTGAGCGCTTCTCGTGCTTGTTCTCGTACGTGGCGCTCACGCGAGCGGCAGCTCTCGGCTCAGCGCCAGATACGGGAACTCCGTGGGCGCCGCCTCGAGCGAATCGGCGGGCAGCGGCACCTTGGCCATGCGCTTGCTGGAGCTGCGCGCCGCCATGAAGTTGAAGAGCACGCTGGGCGGCATGAAGCGGTTCTCCAGATCACGGATGATCCACGAGAACGTGTCGGGGTGGAACGGGTAGAACGTGGGGGCGAGCAGGTCCTCGTCCGGCATGCCGAGCTGCCTGGCCATCCCGGTCTGGGGCAGCACGCGGTAGCCGACGTGCATGACCAACTCGCCGTCGTGCAGCTTGGAGTTGATGTACTCGATGCTGTTGCGCACGCTCGCGGCGTCCTCGCCCGGCCCACCGAAGACGACGTTCACCCGCGCCGGGATGCCGTGCTTGCGGCACCGTTCGAGACAGCGGTCGACGTGCCGCGTGTCGAAGGTCTTGCCGAGGAGTTTCATGACCCGGTCGTCGAGACTGTCCGGGGAGATGACGACGAACTCCACACCGCTCTCGGCCAGCAGGGCGGCGAACTCGTCGTCGAACGGCTTGGGGGTGAAGTACGCCGACCACGTCAGCCCCGGCAGCCCCAACTCCTTGATGAGCTGGACGACCTGCTTGGCGAACCGGAGTTCGCTGTTGAAGATCCCGTCCGTGAAGAAGACGCGGCGGATGCCGGAGGCGTGGATCGCCCGGAGTTCCGCGGCGATCAGATCAAGAGGCTTCAGGTCGCCGCTGTTGTCGCCGTTGAGATAGGCGTACGGGCAGTACACGCACCCCTGGTAGCAGGTCTTCCTGCGGGTCTCGACCCCGATCATCGCGCCCTCGAACCGCGTATAGACCTTCATGAGCGGTTCGGGGTGCTGGAGCACCTCTGTCAGAAAACCCTCGTAGCGGCGGCCCGTGATGTTCTTGTTCAGTCCGCGGTGTTTCTCCGGGGCCGCGAGGATGTCGAGCATGGCCTGCTCCCCGGGGCCGATCACACCGACGTCGAAGCCGAGGAGCGGCCTCAGTTGGTCGGCGAACAGGGTGTAACCCGGTCCGCCGCCGACCAGCAGCGGGCGCGGCCGGCCTGTCGCGTCGAGGGCCGCGCGCACCCTGTCGAGGAAGCGTATGTAGTGCTCGACGTGTCCATCGCAGGAGAGGTCGATGGGGTCGATGTTGCGGATGGTGAACCCGATGACGTCCCAGGGTTCGGTGGCCCACGCCAGGTCGTCCACGGCTGCGGGGTCCTGGACGAAGTCGATCAGCCGGGTCTCGTGGCCGGACAGGTCGAGAGCGTCCTGAACGCACCGCACCCCGATCGGGAAGATTGGCTCGTTGCCGGGCATGGGGAGACTGGCCAGATTGACCAATGCGACGCGGGCCATGTCGGTCCTCTCTGGAAGGCGCTGGGTACTCGACGGGCAGACGGGCGGCGGGGGCAGGCGCACAAGGCGACCTGCCCCCGCCCTCCTTGCATTGCTCTTCCGGCGCGTGCGGAAGAGAGGCGGTCAGCGCAGCGCTACGCGCCGCCCCTCGGCGCCGGTGATCCGATCAGGCGCAGGAGGGCGCCGTCATGGCGTGCAGGAAGTCGGAGTCGACGAGGTCGAACAGCGACTCACAGAGCTTGTCGAAGCGCTCCGGGGCAGTCACCATGAGCGCCTGGACCGCCTCCTTCTCCATCACCATGCCCGAGCCTTCGAGAGCCTCGCGCGGGTTGTTGGCCAGTTGGACCGCGAAGTCCTCGTCCTGGCTGAGGCGCTCGATGAGCGCCTCCATGGCGGCGGCGGCCTTGTCGGCCTCGGCGATCTGTTCGGCGGAGTACTCAACTACTTGCTGTGACATGTGTCCTCCTCTTCCCTCATATCGAGGGACAGGCAGCAACGGCGGATGGCAAGCCGCAGAAAAGCCGGCCCAGGGCGGCCGAACGTCGCAAGCCGAACCGTTTGCCTTCACGGCCGACCACCCACGATCGAGCCCTCCTTGCGACTCCGCCGATCTTCATGTGCGCCCCACGGAAAGTCATCACCGCCCCACATGTTTGGCTCATACATGCAGCATGGAGGGAGGGGTTCCGGATCTGCCGATACCACTGTCAACGCAGGACAGGAGGCATGCGGTCGCCACCTCCCCCGACTCCGAAAGGTTCATGCACAGGCCACCTATTGGCGAGATCCCCCCACTTGACTCCCACCGGAACCCCCTCCCCCGGATGACAGCCCGGGGGCGGAAACGGATCGTGTACGGGTTCGGGCACCGGGACGGTCTGGCACAGCCGCGGTCCTCGTAGAACAAGCCCACGCCGAGTCCCCACAAGGAGGTTGCCCCGCCGCGCGGGCCTGATCGACGATATCGGGAGCTCACCCGTGAGCCGCCCGCGCCTGCGCACAGAAGGAGTTCGTCGTGTCCGACCAGCAGATTCTCGTTCTCGACCCGTCCAGCGCCGATCATCACGCCGAGGACGAGGCGTTACGCGCGCGGGGTCCGGCCACGATGGTGGACATGCTGGGGGTGCGCGCCTGGTCCGTCTCCGATCCGGTCCTGCTCAAGCAGCTCCTGACGAGCAAGCAGGTGTCCAAGGACGCCCGTGCGCACTGGCCGGACTTCGCCGACACGGTGGCCACGTGGCCGCTGGCGCTGTGGGTGGCGGTCGAGAACATGTTCACCGCTTACGGCAGCGACCACAGCCGCCTGCGCCGCATGATCGCCCCCGCGCTCTCCGCGCGCCGCACCTCCGCGCTCCAGGGCGACGTCGACGCGCTGGTCTCCGGGCTTCTCGACGGCCTCGACGCGCTGCCCGCCGGTGAAGTGGTCGACGTACGGGAGCGTTTGGCCTATCCCCTGCCGATCGCCGTCATCGGGCAGGTGATGGGGGTGCCCGCCGAACGGCGGGACCGGTTCCGGGACTTGGTGGACCGCGTGTTCGCCACCAACCTGTCCGCCGACGAGGCGGCGGCGAACACGGCCACGCTCTACCAGGTCCTCGCCGAGTTGATCGAGGCCAAGCGGGCCGAACCCGGCGACGACATGACCTCCCTGCTGATCGCCACCCGCGACGAGGAGGGCGACGGCCGCGCCCTGAGCGACGCCGAGCTGCGTGACACGCTCCTGCTGATGATCAGCGCCGGGTACGAGACGACCGTGAACGTCATCGACCAGGCCCTCACCACCCTGCTCTCCGACCCCCAGCAGCTCGCCCATGTCCGTGCCGGCCGCTGCACCTGGCAGGACATCGTCGAGGAGACCCTGCGCCACGAGCCCGCCGTGAAGCACCTGCCGCTGCGCTACGCCGTCGAGGACATCCCCCTGCGCTCCGGACAGACGATCAAGGCCGGGGAAGCGATCCTCGCCTCCTACGGCGCGGCCAACCGGCACCCGGACTGGCACGAGGACGCCGCCCGCTTCGACCCGACGCGCACCAACAAGGAGCACCTGGCGTTCGGGCACGGCGTCCATTTCTGCCTGGGTGCCCCGCTCGCCCGGATGGAGGTCGTCAGCGTCCTGTCCCAGTTCTTCGACCGCTTCCCCGACGCCCGTCTCGCCACGCCCCGCGAGGAGCTGGCACCGCTGCCCAGCCTGATCAGCAACGGGCACACCAGCGTGCCCGTCATCCTGCGCCCGGCGGCCCGCTGACCGCTCCCGCGTGAGACGTCAGAGCGGGGTCGCCGTCGAGCGGCCGAGGTACCGGACGGGGCCCGGGTCCGGCACGGTCAGGAGCCGGAAGCCCAGGCGGTCGTAGAACGCGCGGGCCGCGGTGTTCGCCTGCACCATGCACAGGTGCACGGCGGGCACGGCGTCCCGGTGCAGCGCCTCCAGGAGGGCCCGCATCAGAGCCCGGCCGTGTCCCCGGCCCTGCCACGGGGGCAGCAGGTCGATGTGCAGATGGGCCGGGAAGTCGGCCAGCTCGTCACGGACCATGCGCTCCGGGTCGTGCAGCAACCCGATCATCTCCTCCGTCGGCGTACGGGCCTCGTGCGCCGGCTCGGGATAGCGCTCGGCGACGCGCGGCAGCCATTCCGTGCGGAACCTCTTGACGAAGGTGGCGGTGTCCGGCGCGCCCAGGACGTAGCCGACCGCGGTGCCCGCGCCGTCGTCCAGGACGAAGGCGAACTCCGGGACCAGGTCCACGTAGGGGTAGGCGAATATCGACGGCATGAGCTGCGGGTCCGGGTAGAGGGACGAGGAGTCCCCGCCCTGGTGTGCCGTGCGGACACAGATGTGGCCCAGCGCGGTGCGGTCGGCGGGGCGGTAGGGGCGGACGAAGGGCCGCGCGGCCCCGCCGGTCGCGGTCTCGGATGTCATGCCGTTCACGGTCTCAGCATGGGAGCGCTCCCGCAGCCGGTTTTTCAGTGTTTCGGCGCTCTGGGTGCCGCTCAGAGGCCGAGGCGGGCCACCACGTCGGACAGCGCCTGGCCCAGCGGCAGTCCGACGCGGTGGGCGGCCAGCGCGTCGCCGCGGCCCGGGCCCTGGTTGAGGATCAGCACGGGCGTCGCGGCCTGCGCCGCCTGCCGCACGAAACGCAGACCGGACATCACCGTCAGCGAGGAGCCGAGGACCAGCAGCGACGCCGCCTCGCTCACAAGGCGGCGGCAGGTCGCGACCCGCTCCCGCGGCACGTTCTCACCGAAGAAGACCACGTCCGGTTTGAGCACTCCGCCGCAGACCGCGCAGGGCACGGTGCGGAACTCCGCGACCGCCTCGTCCGGCAGTTCCACGTCGCCGTCCGGGTTGACGCGCGACGCGGCGGCGCGGCGCTCGACCGCGGTCTCGAACCCCGGGTTGGCCGCGCGCAGACGCCGGTCGAGGGCGTCGCGCGCCGTCAGGTCGCCGCAGTCGAGGCAGATCACGCGGTGGAGGCTGCCGTGCAGCTCGACGACGTCGTCGAGGCCCGCCGCCTGCTGGAGCCCGTCGACGTTCTGCGTGATCACTCCGGTGAGGAGACCCGCTCCGGCCAGGGTGGCGACGGCCCGGTGGCCGCCGTTGGGCCGCGCCCGGGTCAGGGCGCGCCGGCCCACTTGGCTGCGCGCCCAGTACCGCTGCCGCGCCCACGGGTCACCGGTGAACTCCTGGTACGTCATCGGCGTGTGGCGGCGCAGGGAGCCGTGCTCCCCCCGGTAGTCGGGAATGCCGGACTCGGTGGAGAGCCCCGCGCCGCTCAGCACGAGGACGCCGCCCGCCCGCAGGGCATCGACCACCGGTGCGAGATCGGTCGAGGCCGGGGGCAGTCCGGCGACGGGTTCCCAGGTCAGCGTGGGGCGCGTGCGCATACCTGCCAGCTTACGCATCGGCGGACATCCCCGGAGCGGGGTCGTGATCGCCGCGCGACCGGGTAGCGGTGACACTGAAGACATAGGCAGCAACGGACACGGTCCACTCGGTACAGGAGGTCACTCATGATCGCGGCAGAGAACATCCGGGACTGGCGCGGACACGATGTGGTGGATCCGGAGGGCCACAAGATCGGCACTCTGGAGTCCGTCTATGTCGACACCGTCTCCGACGAACCGTTCTTCTGCACCATCACCGTGGGGCTGCCGACCAGACGCCGCCTGGTGTTCGCTCCCCTGATGGGGGCCTCGGTGGGACCGGCGTACCTGAAGATCCACTACGCCAAGGACGTGGTGAAGGACGCGCCCTCGATCGACACCGACGGTGAGCTGCCCGCCGAGAAGGAGTGGGCCGTCTTCGACCACTACAAGCTGCCCTTCGAGCCCGGCGCCCGCGGGGAGCGCAGGCTCGCCCGCCGCTGACGGCCGGCCCCTCCCGTCCGCCGCGACTACCGCAACCGGCGTACGCCCCTGGTCCGCGATACCAGGGTTTTCACCGTGGCCCCGCCGACGGCCCGGGTCCATTGTGGAGACACGGAAGCACACGGGGGCTTTCGACCACGGGGGAACCAACGGGGGATCTCACGGGGGACACAGATCAGCGGGGGCGCCCGAGGGAGCGCCCCCGCTGATCTGCGTCGGGGCCCGGTCGCCGAGGGCCCGGCGGCTCAGGGGTCGCCGGACTGGCTGAGCAGGCGCACCAGTTGGGCCCTGCGGTGCACGCCGTCGAGTTTCCGGTAGATGTTGCCGAGGTGGAACTCGACCGTCTTGACGCTGAGGAAGAGCTGCTCGGCGGCCTCGTGGTTGGTGACGCCGCGGCCGACGGCGAGGGCCACGCGCAGCTCCTGCGGGGTGAGGCCGTCCAGCGGCGCGGGGCCCGTCGGCACCCGGTCGCCGCCCGCCGCGTGCAGTTCGGCCGCGGCCCTGGCCGCCCAGCCGGCGGCGCCGAGCCGCTCGAACGTGCCGAGGCCGCGCTTCAGCCAGCGCCGCGCCTCGCTGCGCCGGCCCTGGCGCCGCAGCATCTCACCGCGCGCGAACTCGGTACGGCCGCGCTCGAACGGGGCGCCCACCCCGGCGAGATGGCGCAGCGCGCGGTCCATGTGGCGTTCCGCGTCGGCCGGTTCGAGCATGCCCCGGCAGCGGGCGGCGGCGGCAGCGGCGATCGGGCGGTGTCCGCGGCCCGCCTCGTGCTCCAGGACGCGCAGCACCTCGTACGCCTCGTCGGTGCGGTGGAGGTGGGCGTAGGCGTCGGCGAGGTCGGCGGCCCAGGAGAGGTAGAGGCCGTCCCCGCGACCGTTGGCGACGGAGAACTCCCGCACCGCCTGGAGGTGTTGGGCGGCTTCCTCGAAGCGTCCGAGGCCCAGTTCGAGGAGGCCGAGGGCGCCGTGGGCGCGGGCGGCGTCCATGGGCAGGTCGGCGCTGGCGGCGAGCGCGGCGGCCTGGTCGCCGTGGCGGCGGCAGTCGCTCTCGCGGTTGAGGGCGGCCTCGGCCTTGGCCTGGGCGGCGAGGGCGCGGCACACCTCGATGACGCGTCCGGTGTCCTCGCCGAGGCGGGCGGACTCGTCGGCGTGGGCGAGCGCGGAGGTCCACTGCCCGCGCCAGAACTCCACGACCGACAGGGTGCCGAGGAGATGCGCGAGCAGCCCTACGGTGCTGGCGGCGCGCGCGGCGTGCACGGCGCGGTCCAGGAGGGCGTGTCCTGCGTCGAGTTCCTCGGCGGCGAGGTAGCACAGGCCGCCGACGCCGGAGACGGGGTAGGGGAACGTCACGTCCGGTGCGGCGAGCGGCTTCTCCAGTTCGCGCAGCAGGGCGCGGCCCTCGTCCGCGTCGCCGCCGAGGAGTTCGACGAGGGCGTGCAGCAGTCGTACGGGCAGGGCGGCGGGGGTGTCGCCGAAGGCGCCGGTGATCTGCATCGACTCGGCGGAGGTGGCGCGGGCGGCGGTGAGGTCGCCGATGGCGAGTTCGGTGAGGGTGATGCCGCCGAGCATGACGGCGGCCAGGCCCGGGTCGACGCGGCGGGCCTCGTCGACGGCGGCGCGCAGTTGCTCGCGGGCGCGGGCCGGGCGGCCTCGCTGGATGTCGACGTAGCAGCGGAGTTGGCGTACGTCGAGGCGGGTACGCGGGTGGGCGGCGTGGCCGAGGGCGCGGTCCAGGAGGTCGGCGGCCTCGTCGAGGGAGCCGGCGGCCTGGGCGGCGCGGGCCGCGGCGAGGAGGCGGCCCGCTTTCTGCTCGCCCTCGGGGCTGAAGCGGGCGGCGTGCGCGTACAGGCGGGCGGCGATCGGGAAGGTGAGGCTGCCGGGGCCGCCGGACGCGGCGCGTTCGAGGGCGGCGGCGACCTGTTCGTCGGGGTCGGCGCCGGATTCGGCGAGGTGCCAGGCGTAGCGCTCCAGGGCGGTGGGTGCGGTGGCGTCGCGGAGGGCGTGGGCGACGGTGCGGTGGGCGCGCCAGCGGCGGACGGCGGACGCCCCGTGGTAGACGCCGGAGCGGACGAGCGGGTGGCGGAAGACGTACGCGCCTTCTTCGACGGTCATCAGGCCGGCGCGCTCGGCGGGTTCGAGGGAGGCGTAGGTGAGTCCGTGGGCGCGCAGGACGCGTTCGGTGCCGGCGAGGGGGCGGGGGCCGAGGACGGCGAGCAGCAGCATGGCGTCCTGGGCCGGTGCGGGCAGTCGGGCGATGGCGCTGTGGAAGGTGCGGGCCAGGATCTCGCCGATGGGCAGCGGTGCTCCGGTGTCGGGGCGGTGGCCGCCGCGGGCGAGCAGGGCGGGCAGTTCGACGAGGGCGAGGGGGTTGCCGCGGGCCTCCGTGAGGAGCCAGGCGAGATCGTGCGGGGGAAGGGGTTCGTCGGCGATGAGGCGGCGCGCGGCGTCGGGGTCGAGGCCGCGCAGGGTGAGGGTCTCGACCGGGGCGAGCCGGGAGGCGGCCTCGCCGGTGTCGCGGGTCGCGAAGAGGGCGACGACGCCTTCGCGGCCGAGGCGGCGGGTGGCGAAGGCCAGGGAGTCCAGGGAGTAGGGGTCGAGCCATTGCGCGTCGTCGACGACGACCAGGACGGGTCCGGCCTCGCTGACGGCGCCGAGCAGGCTGAGCGTGCCGGCGGCGACGCCGAACCGGTCCTGGGCGACGGCCGGGCCGAGCGCGAGGGCGCCGGTGAGGGCCGCCGCCTGCCGGTCCGGGATGCGGTGCAGGTGGTCGGTGACGGGGCGGAAGAGGTCGGCGAGGCCCACGTAGGGCAGTTGGGACTCGGTCTCGATGCCGTGGGTGCGGAGCTGGGTGAGGTCCCCGGCGACGGACTGCGCGTACTGGAGCAGGCTGCTCTTGCCGATGCCTGCCTCGCCGCGGATGACCAGGGCGGTGCTCCGTCCGGTGCGTGCGTCGTCGACGAGGGTGGCTATCCGTGCGCATTCCGCTGTGCGACCCAGCAGCATGGACCCAGGGTAACCGGAGGCGGGTCCTCGCCGCAGGGCCGAAACGGGTTCGTTTCAGGGGGAGTTGGCGGCGCGGGGCTTGTTCACGCGGCTTCCCGGGTGCCGTCCGGTTCGTCCCCGGCGAACTGGGTGCGGTAGAGCTCGGCGTAGCGGCCGTCGGTGGCCAGCAGGGCGGTGTGGGTGCCGCGTTCGACGATGCGCCCGTCCTCGACGACGAGGATCTGGTCCGCGGAGCGGATGGTGGAGAGGCGGTGGGCGATGACGATGGCGGTGCGGCCGGTGAGGGCTTCGGCCAAAGCTTCCTGGACGGCTGCCTCGGAGGTGTTGTCGAGGTGGGCGGTGGCTTCGTCGAGGATGACGACGCGCTGGCGGGCCAGGAGGAGCCGGGCGATGGTCATGCGCTGGCGTTCACCGCCGGAGAGGCGGTATCCGCGCTCCCCGACGACCGTGTCGAGGCCGTCGGGCAGGTCGCGGACGAGTGTGTCGAGCCGGGCCCGGCGCAGGACGTCCCACAGTTCCTCCTCGCTCGCCTCCGGCCTGGCGAGGAGCAGGTTCGCGCGGACGGAGTCGTGGAAGAGGTGGCCGTCCTGGGTGACCATGCCGAGGGTGGCCCGCATCGACGGTGCGCTCAGGTCGCGTACGTCGACGCCGCCGATCCGGACGGCGCCCGCGTCGGTGTCGTAGAGGCGGGGCAGCAGTTGCGCGATGGTCGACTTGCCCGCGCCGGAGGAGCCGACGAGGGCGATGGTCTGGCCGGGTTCGGCGCGGAAGCTCACGCCGTGCAGGACCTCGGCGCCGCCCCGGGTGTCGAGCGAGGCGACTTCTTCGAGGGACGCGAGGGAGACCTTGTCGGCGGAGGGGTAGCCGAAGCGCACATCGTCGAACTCCACGGCGACCGGCCCGTCCGGGACCTCGCGTGCGTCCGGTTTCTCGTCGATCAGCGGCTTGAGGTCCAGCACCTCGAAGACGCGCTCGAAGCTGACCAGGGCGCTCATGACCTCGACGCGGGCGCCCGCCAGGGAGGTGAGCGGCGCGTACAGGCGGGTGAGGAGCAGGGCGAGGGAGACGACGGCGCCTGCTTCCAGGGTGCCGTCGAGGGCGTAGTAGCCGCCGAGGCCGTAGACGAGGGCCAGGGCGAGGGCGGAGACCAGGGTCAGTGCCGTGATGAACGCCGACTGGGCCATCGCCGTGCGGACGCCGATGTCGCGGACGCGTCGTGCCCTGGCGGCGAACTCGGCCGATTCCTCCTCGGGTCGGCCGAACAACTTGATGAGCGTGGCGCCGGGCGCGGAGAACCGTTCGGTCATCCGGGTGCCCATGGCCGCGTTGTGGGCGGCGGCCTCGCGCTGGAGCCGGGCCATCCGGGTGCCCATGCGGCGGGCGGGCAGCACGAAGACGGGGAGCAGGACGAGGGAGAGCAGGGTGATCTGCCAGGACAGGGTGAGCATGACAGCCAGGGTGAGCAGCAGGGTGACGATGTTGCCGACGACCCCGGACAGGGTGTTGCTGAAAGCACGCTGGGCGCCGATGACGTCGTTGTTGAGCCGGGAGACGAGGGCGCCGGTGCGGGTGCGGGTGAAGAAGGCGACGGGCATCCGCTGGACGTGGTCGAAGACGGCGGTGCGCAGGTCGAGGATGAGGCCTTCGCCGAGGTTGGCGGAGAGCCAGCGGGCGAGCAGGCCGAGTCCCGCCTCGGCGACGGCGATGACGGCGATGAGCAGGGCGAGCTGGATCACTTCGCCCTGTTCCTTGCCGCCGACGATCGCGTCGACGACATGACCGGCGAGGACCGGGGTCGCCACCGCGAGCAGTGCGCCGAGGATGCTGAGGATCACGAACTGGATGATGCGGCGCCGGTGCGGGCGCGCGAAGGCGGCGATCCGGCGCAGGGTCGCGCGGGCGAAGGGGCGTTTGTCCGGTCCGCCGTTCTGCGCGTTCATCACGCTGTGCAACTGCGTCCAGGCTGTCGTTTCCATGCTCATGGGGAAGACACTAGGACCTCAACCAATCTTGAGGTCAACAGAACGAGGGACGTACCCGGGCGCGGCGCGCGTGGGAGGATCCCCCCATGCCTGCCGTCCGCGTCGAACGCCGAGGTCATGTCACCACCGTCGTCCTGGCCCGCCCCGGGGCCCGCAACGCGGTGGACGGGCCGACGGCCGCTCAACTGGCAGCCACGTTCCGGGAGTTCGAGGCGGACGAGTCGGCGAGGGTGGCGGTCCTGTGGGGTGAGGGCGGCACGTTCTGCGCGGGCGCGGACCTCAAGGCCGTCGGCACCGAGCACGGCAACCGCGTGGCGCCCGACGGCGACGGCCCGATGGGCCCGACCCGGCTGCGACTGACGAAGCCGGTGATCGCGGCCGTCAGCGGTCACGCGGTGGCGGGCGGCCTCGAACTGGCCCTCTGGTGCGATCTGCGGGTCGCCGAGGAGGACGCGGTGTTCGGCGTGTTCTGCCGCCGCTGGGGCGTCCCGCTGATCGACGGCGGCACGGTGCGGCTGCCGCGCCTCATCGGGGAGAGCCGCGCCATGGACCTGATCCTGACCGGCCGCCCCGTCCCCGCCCGCGAGGCGTACGAGATCGGCCTCGCCAACCGCCTGGTGCCGCCGGGCCGGGCGCGCGCCGCCGCCGAGGAACTGGCCGCGGAACTCGCGGCGCTCCCCCAGGCCTGCCTGCGCAGCGACCGGGCCTCGGTGCGTGAGCAGGGCGGCCTGGACGAGGTGACGGCCATGCGCGGCGAACTGCGGTACGGGGCGGGCGTCTTGACGGAGGGACTGGAGGGCGCGAAGCGGTTCGCGGCCGGGGAGGGGCGGCACGGGCGGTGACGCCAGGCTTTCAGCCGAGTTCGAGGGTGGTCACCGCGAAGACGCGGTCCTGGGCGAAGGGGCGGACGGGTCCGGTGTACATACGGGCCGTCTCGAACCCGGCGCTCAGGCCGCGGGACGTCACGAGCGCGACGGCCTCGGCGTTCGTCTCCGGTACGTCGACGCTGACCGGCCCGGCACCGGGCGCGAGGGCGTCGAACAGGGCGAGCGCGTCGGCGGCGGTGTCGGCGAAGAGCGGCCCGATGCGCCGCCCCTCGCGCGCCGGGCGCACCACGCCGTACCCGGTGACGCGGCCGTCGACGACGCGGGCGAGCGCCGTGTGCCCGTCCGTGGTGAGCCAGGACCGCAGGAAGCGCGGCCGGTCCGCGGGGAAACAGGTGCGGTCGTACGCGAGGACGGGGTCGAGGTCGTCACCGACGGGCACGACCCCGCCGGGGGCGGCGGGGCCCGGGCGCTCGGGGGTGCCGGTGAAGCGGATGGTGCGGTGGGCCGGCCGGAACCCGGACCTGCGGTAGTTGTCCTGCTGGGCGACGACGCCGTCGAGCCCGACGGTCCGGCCGCCCGCGTGCGCGAGCCCGGCCCGCCAGGTCGCCAGTCCGTGACCGAGGCCGCGCAGGTCGGGCCGGACGAGGTAACAGCCGAGGAAGGCGTAGTCGGGGCCGTAGGTGACGACGGAGACCGCCGACACGGGCTCGCCGTCGATCCGGCCGAGGAAGAAGCCGTCGGGGTCCTGCGCGAAGAAACTGACGCCGTCGCGGTCGCCTGGGTTCCATCCCTCCTCGGCGGCCCAGCCGTGGATCACCGGCCAGTCGGCGGGACCGGCCCGGGAGATGTCGAGCCGCCCAGGGACCTCATTCATGCGCCTGCTCCTGTTCGCGTCGGCACCGCTCCCGCTCACCCGCCTGTCGTGAGCCGGGCGCCGGCCATCCTCCCCGATCTCGCCCCGCACGTCACACCCGTACGGCAGGATGATCGGACGTACGCTCGAACGCGCCGCGCCGACCCGGGAGTTGACCCATGACCGACCCGTCCCTCGCCGCCTCCGTCATCGACACCAGCAAGCCGCATCCGGCCCGGGTGTACGACTGGTTCCTCGGCGGCAAGGACAACTACCCGGTCGACGAGGAGCTCGGGCGGCAGATCACGGCGATGGAGCCGACGGCCAAGTACGGGGCCCGGCACAACCGTTGGTTCATGCAGCGCGCGACGCGGATGCTCGCGGCGCGGCTCGGGGTGCGCCAGTTCCTCGACATCGGCACGGGCATCCCGACGGAGCCGAACCTGCACCGCATCGCCCAGACGGCGGCGCCCGAGACGAGCGTCGTCTACGTCGACAACGACCCGATCGTGCTGGCCCACGCGGAAGCCCTGCTGCGCGGCACCCCGGAGGGCGTGACCCGCTACCTCCAGGCCGACGCCAGGGAACCGCGAAAAATCCTCGACCTGGCCCGGGAGATCCTGGACTTCGACCGTCCGATCGCGGTCTCGCTCATCGCGCTGCTGCACTTCATCCCCGACGAGCAGGGCGCGTACGAGATCGTCCGTACGCTGGTGGACGCGCTGCCCTCGGGCAGTTACCTCGCCCTGTCCCAACTCGCCTCCGACCACGACGAGGAGCGCACCCGCCGGGCCGTCGCCATGTACGCGGCGAGCGGGGTCACGCTGGTGCCGCGCTCCCGTGCGGAGATGGCGAAGTTCTTCGCGGGCCTGGAGCTGCTGGACCCGGGCGTGGTCTGGTTGCCGGACTGGCATGCGGAGCTGGCCGTCGACGAGGAGCGGGACGGGACCGCCGTGCCGCTGTACGCGGGGGTCGCGCGCAAACCGTGAGAGGTTGCGCGGAATGGCGAACATCACACATGGCGATGACCACGTGACGGTGAGGCGCGCTCAACGGCGCCGATCCCCTACCCTCGTTCACATGTCCTCCACTCCCACTCCGCGCTCCGCCCGTTCCGCCGATGTGGTCAACCAGCAGATCCGCGACCTCTGGGCGCGTACCGGCGGTCAGTTGACCGCGGAGGACCGGGCGGAGTACGAGGCGCTGGTCACGGAGTGGGCCTCGGTGGCCGGTGAAGGACTCGTGCAGAGGGCCTGACCCGCTCAGGACTGCGGCCTGCGGCCGTGGTTCGCGGCGTGCTTGCGGCGGGCCTTCTTCTTGCGGCGGCGCTTCGAGGACATGACGCCTCCCTAGGGCTTGGACGGACGATCACCCGCACGCCCTGCGGTACGGCCCCCAACGGAGCCGCCAGGACATACGGGACATTTCGCCTCCCACCCTTCCACAGAGCGGGCACCTCCGCGATTCCGGCCGCGGCCGACCACTCCCCCACCGCCGGAGCGCGAGGCGCCGCGCACGGAGGTCGCCACGACTGGTTGCACCTTCACATTCTCGTCACAACTTCAGCATCTTTCCTCCATGGGCGTTACATCTGCCCCTACCGTCATGGGTCATCGCACTTCCTTTGGGGGGCTCATGTCGTACAACCAATCGCCGCCGCCGCAACCGCCGTTCACCGGACCGGGCTTCCCGCCCGCCTCAGGCCCGAAGTGGGCGAAGAAGCGGTTCGTCATCCCGGCAGCGTTCGTGATCCTCTTCGTCGGGGTGGGGATCGGGTCGTCCGGTGGCGACGAAGAAAAGACGTCGGCCGACGCAAAGCCGCAGCCGACTGTGACGGTGACGGAGGCCGCGGCGGCGAAGGGCGAGAAGGCGAAGCCCGCACCGACTGTCACCGTCACGAAGACATCGAAGCCGAAGGCCGCCACGCCCGCCGAGAAGCCCGCGGCGGACAAGGCCGCGACCGGGAAGGTGGTGTTCAAGGTGTGGGGGTCGGCGCCGGCCGGCGTGAACACGACCTACGGCAGCGACAGTGACAACCGGGACGGGTCGGGGCTGCCGATGACGAAGACGCTGTCGTTGAACGATGACGCCCTGTACTTCCACATCTCCGCGCAGTTGCAGGGTGGTGGCGACATCAACTGCTCGGTGACGGTCGGCGACGAGACGAAGAAGGGGCACGCGTCGGGCAGCTACAACATTTGCACGGCACAACTGAACAGTGGCCTGATGGGCGGCTGGGACTAGGTGTTCTGTCCACGGAGGTCGGGGACGACGTCCTTGGTGCAGTCGCCGCTGCGCAGATGGTCGGCGGTCTGGTGAACCGCCGGCGCCATCGCGACAAGCCAATCGGCGAGCAGCGGTCCGTACATGGCGCTGAGCAGGCCATGTCGTGCAGGGCGGCGAAGTCCGTGTCCTCGCCGACGTAGGTGGTGCCCGCCGGGACGGCCAAGGCCTCCTGGTGCCGCTCGAACAGCTCCCGCGAGCCGCTGCGGAGGACGTAGCCGCCGGCTTCCGGGACGCCGTTCATCGGCGGTACGGCCATGATCCCGCCGTCCAGGTAGTGGGCGCCGCGCTCGCGGGCCCACTCGGCGCGGGCACGGTCCTGGGCAGGGGTGCGGGTGGTCAGGTCGACCAGGCCCCTGTCGGACAGGTCGGTGTCGGCCGGCGCCTCAACGACGCGCTCCGGCCGCCGGCCGCCTGGGGCCGCGAACGGCCGCCTACTCCGGCGGCGTAGGCGTGTCGTGGCTGCGGTACATCGCCTGTACGTCCAGTTCCAGCTTCACCGTGGGGCCGACGACCGCGATGCCGCGGGCCAGCATACTTCTCCAGTTCAGCGTGTAGTCCTCGCGGTGGAGTTCCGCCGTGGCGAGGGCCGCGCAGCGCAGTTCTTCCGCGTAGCCGCCGTTGACGACGCCCAGGTAGTTCGTGTCGAGGTCGACCGTGCGGCTGACGCCGTGCATCGTCAGCGCGCCCTGGAGCGTCCACTTGGAGCCGCCGCGGTAGAGGAAGCGGTCGGAGGAGAAGTGGACGTAGGGGTAGCGCTCGACGTCCAGGAAGTCGGCCGAGCGCAGGTGGTTGTCGCGGGTGTTGTTGCCCGTGTCGATCGACGCCGCGTCGATGCGTACCTCGACCCGGGAGTCCGCCATGTTCCGCGCGACGTGGATGCCGCCCTCGAAGCGGGTGAAGCGGCCGTGCACATGGGCCATGCCGACGTGCTTGGCGATGAACCGGATCGCGGTGTGCGGCGGGTCGAAGAGCCAGGTGCCGGGGCTGGGGAGTTCGGGGGCGCGGCCCGGGTGGAGCTGGACCGAGGTGAGGGGCGCGGTCGCGTCGGGGAGCACGTCGAACGTCTGCTGGTGCGGCTGGAGGCCCTCCGCCGCGATGAGCACGCCGTAGCGGCCGGGCCGCAGCGTGAGGAAGACAAGGCCGTACGGGTCGGTCGTGGCCTTCGCCGCCTCGGCGTTCGAGCCGGTCTCCGTGACAGTCACCTCGGCGCCCCGCATGGGCTGTCCGAGGGGGTCGGTGACCTGGCAGTGGAAGGCGCCCGCACCGGGCGGCACGGGGTGCGCGAGACCGGCACCCCGTACGGCGGAACCGGCCCGCTTCCGGCGGAACAGGGCGAGAGGCATGGGGAGGACCTTTCCGGTGCATTTGACGTTCCGCGTTCACCTTGCCATGGCCGCCACCTGCGCAATTGCGGCGGAATCCCTTATTCCGTTCTCCGTCGCCCGGCGTTTCACAAGATCCACACGTTCGGGCAGTCCCGGGCGGGCCACCCGCGTCGGGGCGCCGCACGTTCCGCGCCAGATGTGCGCGGCTTCACCCCGGGCCGTTGACGGCGCCGGAACGCCTCTGACAAGGTCACCACGCCCGTCACGCCGCCCCGGGCCGGGCAGGGGAGCCTGAGGACGGGCCCTGGGGACCGAGGAGATCCCACCCCCGATGAACCACGACCGCGAACCCTTCCGCGCGCCTGCCCCGCCCGCCGACGCCTGGCGCCACTTCGCGGAGAGGTACTGGGCCAAGGAACCGGTGGTCGTCCCCGGCGCACCCCTGCCCGGCCTGGACGCGGCGGCGGCGCACCGCCTCCTGGTGGCCGCCGCCGGCGCCCCGCCACCGACGCGGATCCGGCTGGCCGTCGCGGACGGCGTCCTGCGCGACCCCGGACCGCTGCTGCCCTCCCCCGCCGACCTGACCCCCGCCGCCTACGCCGCCCGCCTGACCGGTTCCGGCCAACTCGGCGACAGCGGATGGCTGTTGACGGCGGAGAACGCGCTGGGGCTCGACTTCGCGCTCTGGTCGCGTGTCCGGGACACCATGGCGGAGCTGTGGCGGCACGTCGGCCACCCGCCGCTGCCCGTCACCGCCGAGCTGGCGGTCGGCGCCCGGCACCAGGCCCCCGAGGAGTTCGGGGCCCGCCCCGACACGGCGGCGCTCACCTGGGTCCTCGACGGCTCCCTGACGGTGCGGGTGCGGCCCGAGCACACCGGCACCGAGTTCACCCTGCACGCGCGCGCGGGCGACCTGGTCCACTGGCCCGCGGGCAGCACCCACTCCGACGACCGTACGCGGCCGTCCACGACCCTGCGGCTGTCCGTGCCGGCCCGCTCCGCCTCGGCCCTGCCCTACGTGGGCGAGGTGGTGGGGGAGGTGCTGCGCCGCCACCCCCTGCCCGGCGACGAGCGACCCACGCTCCCCCACCCCGCGCCCGCGGCCCCCGACGGGCGGTTCACTCCCCCGCGCCGGTTCACCGAGCCCGCCCGGCGCTACGCCGCCGCCCTCGCGGGCGACGAGCCCGAGCGCGCGCTGCTGCTGCGCTGGGCCGGTCTGCGCTCCGCCGCGGGCCTCACCCCGGCCCCGCCACCCAGACCCGGGATCACGCTCACCACCCGGCACCGATTACGCCGCACCGCCGACATCGTGCGCGTACGGGCGGGATCGGAGCCGCTGATCTGGGCCGCGCACGGGCACGCGCGGCGTGACGACAGCCCGGCCGCGCGCCGGGTCCTCGCCCGGCTCGGCACGGTCTCGCGGATCACCCTGGGCGCGCTCGCCGAACTCTGCGATCTCCATGCCGACAGCCCTGAACTGGTCGGTCTGGTCGGCGAGCTGTACCGGGTGCGGGCCCTGGAGCTGGAGGACGAACCGGGCCGGGACGGGCAGCCGGGGGCGGGGTCGCGGCCGTGAGCCCCGTCCTGATACCCCACGTCGCGGTCCTGGAGTCGTTCGACTGGGACACGTTCCTCGACGCGTACTGGGACCGGCGGCCCGTGCTGATCAGGAGCGCCGCGCTGCCGACCGCGCCGTTCACGGCGCACGAGGTGTTCGAGAGCGCCGTCACCGCGGCGCGCCGCCCCTCGGCCGGGCAGGTGAGCTTCGCCCTCGGACCGAGGCTCCTGACCGACCCCGGGGATCTGCTGCCGCGGCCGGAGGACGGCTCCTTCGCCCGCTACGAGCGGCGGCTCGTAGCGGGCGAGTCGGCCCGCGATCCGTTCGGCCTGCTCGTGCGCGGGCTGCACACCTGTCACCATCCTGTGTGGCTCAGGGCGCGGAACTTCCTCGCCGGGCTGTGGGACCGCACCGGCCGACCGCTGCTCGGGGTCAGTACCACCCTGTTCCACGGGATGTGCGGCCCCGACCGGACGACGCCCTCGACCGGCGCGACGTTCCTCCACACCCTGCTGGGGCGCCCTCGGCTGCGCCTCGCGCGGGACGGGCACTGGTCGCTGGCCCGGCCCGCCCCCGGGGACCTGCTCTACTGGCCCGCCGGGCAGCGGTACGTCGCCGAGCCGAGCCGGACACCGGCGGCCGTCGTGCACCTGGGCGTCCCGCGGCTCGCGCCCGAGCCGGGGCACGGTCTGCGCTCGCTCCTCGCACCGGGTCCCGACCCGTCCTCCCCGCAGTCGCGCCCGGGCGGCGACGACATCCTCGTACGGGGTGACGCGGACGCGGACGGGCTGCCGCCGGTGCTCCACGAGGCGCTCGCCCACTATCGGGAGGCGGCGCGTCCGGCGGCGCTGCGGCGGCGGCTGGTGCGGGAGGCCCTGCTCCATGCGACGGACGGCGGGCTGCGGCCCGTGCCGCCGCCCGCCCGGCCGGGTCACTTCACCGACGACGACACGGTGCGGGCCGTCGAGCGGGTGGTGTGGGCGGAGACGGCGGGGCGGCGGCTCGTGGCCGCGTGCGGGCATGTTCTGGAGACCGGCCTGACCGGGCCGGAACTCTCGGCGGTCATCGGCCTGCTGAACGCGGGCGCGGTGGTGCGGGTGGCCGAGCTCGCGCCGCCCGCACGGTCGTTGGTGTCCCGACTCGCCGGGTTCCGCGCGGTGGAGCGGGTCTGAGGGCCCGTCTCCGCGCGTGCGGCGGGTGGGGGCGGTGGGCTACGGGCGGTCAGGAGCCGGTGGGGACGGCCAGGTACTTGTACTCCAGGAACTCCTCGATGCCGACCCGGCCGCCCTCCCGGCCGAGACCCGACTGCTTGACGCCGCCGAAGGGGGCGGCGGGGTTCGACACGAGACCGGTGTTGAGGCCGACCATGCCCGTCTCCAGGCGTTCGCCGACGCGCAGCGCGCGGTCCAGGTCGCGGGTGAAGACGTAGCCGACGAGGCCCCATTCGGTGTCGTTCGCCGCCCGCACGACGTCGTCCTCGTCGTCGAACGTGAACAGCGCGGCGACGGGCCCGAAGATCTCGGTGCCGGTCAGTGCGGCGTCGCGCGGGACCTGCGCGAGGACGGTGGGCGGGTAGAAGGTGCCCTCGCCCGGCGGGAGTTCGCCGCCGGTGAGGATCTTCGCCCCGCGGTCGACGGCGTCGCGCACCAGGGCCTCGACCTTGGCCCGGCCCGCCGCGTCGATGAGCGGCCCCACGTCGGTGCCGGGTGCGGTGCCGTCCCCGACGCTCAGCGCGGACATCCTGGCGGCCAGCCGGGCCCCGAACTCCTCGGCGACGGAACGGTGCACGTAGATCCGGTTGGCGGCGGTGCAGGCCTCCCCCATGTTGCGCATCTTGGCGACCATCGCGCCGTCCACGGCCGCGTCGAGATCGGCGTCGCCGAAGACGATGAACGGGGCGTTGCCGCCCAGTTCGAGCGAGGTCCGTACGACCGCGTCGGCGCACTGGGCGAGCAGGGTCCGGCCGACCTGGGTGGAGCCGGTGAAGGACAGCTTGCGGATGCCGCCGCCGCGCAGCAGGGGTTCGACCAGCGCGCCCGCGTCACTCGTGGTGACCGTGTTGAGGACGCCGGGCGGCAGTCCCGCCTCCGTGAGGACGCCGGTCAGGGCGAGGGAGGACAGCGGGGTCTGCGGGGCCGGTTTGAGGACCATGGTGCAGCCCGCGGCGAGGGCCGGGCCGATCTTGCGGGTGCCCATGGCGAGCGGGAAGTTCCAGGGCGTGATGAGCAGGCAGGGGCCGACGGGCTGGCGCAGGACCAGGTGGCGGTTGCGACCATCGGGGCTGAGGGCGTAGCCGCCGTCGATCCGGACCGCCTCCTCGGCGAACCAGCGGAAGAACTCGGCGGCGTACGCGACTTCACCGCGCGCCTCCGCCAGCGGCTTGCCCATCTCCAGGGTCATGAGGAGGGCCAGGTCCTCGGTGCGGTCGAGGATGATCTCGTGGGCGCGGCGCAGGATCTCCGAGCGGGCGCGGGGGGCGGTCGCGGCCCACTCCCGTTGGGCGGCGACCGCCGCGTCCAGGGCGGCGCGGCCGTCCTCCGGGCTCGCGTCGGCGACCTCGCACAGAGGGGCGCCGGTGGCCGGGTTGTCGACGGGCATGGTGCGGTCCGCTGCCGCGGGGCGCCAGGCGCCCGCGATGTGGAGTCGCTTCGGTACGGCTCGGATGACGCCGGGTGGTGTGGTCATGGTCCGTTCTCCGTCCGGGGGAGGTGGGGGGCCTGGACGTGGGGAGCCTGGACGTGGTGGGGCGGGGGCCGGCTACGCCGTCACCGCCGACGCCCAAGCCCGTAGCGCCTCGTCCACCTGGGCCTCCGTCACCACCAGGGCGGGGATCATGCGGACCACGTTGCCGTACGGGCCGCACGTCAACAGGAGCAGGCCCTCGTCCGCCGCCGCCTGCTGCGCCCGCAGGGCGGTCGCCGGGTCGGGTTCGCCGGCCGGGGTCGTGAACTCGCTCGCCAGCATCAGGCCCAGGCCGCGTACGTCGCCGATGGCCGGGGTCTTGGCGGCGACGTCCTCCAGGCCGGAACGCAGCCGCGCGCCCATCGCCGCCGCGTTGGCGACCAGACCCTCCTCCGCGATGACGTCGAGCGTGGCGCAGGCCGCCGCGCACGCGACCGCGTTGCCGCCGTACGTGCCGCCCTGCGAGCCGGGCCTGACCTTGTGCATCAGCACGGCGGGCGCGGCGATGCCCGACAGGGGAAAGCCGCTGGCCAGGCCCTTCGCCGTGATCAGGACGTCGGGCCGCACGTCGAAGTGGTCGTGGCCCCAGAAGCGGCCGGTGCGGCCCACGCCGGTCTGGATCTCGTCCAGGATCAGCAGGATCCCGTGCCGGTCGGCGCGCTCCCGCAGCCCTTGCAGGAAGGCCGTGTTGGCGGGGACGTAGCCACCCTCGCCGAGGACCGGTTCGACGAGGATCGCCGCCGTGTCGTCGGGGTCGGTGACCGTGTGGAGGAGGTGGTCGAACTCACGGAGCGCGAACCGGGTGGCCGTCTCCTCGTCCCAGCCGTAGTGGTAGGCGTTCGGGAACGGTGTGACGGCCACGCCCGCCATGAGCGGCCCGAACCCGGTACGGATCTTGGTGCCGGACGTGGTCAGGGACGCCGCGGCCACGGTCCTGCCGTGGAAACCGCCGTGCGCCACCACGATGTTGGGCCGCCCGGTGGCCTGCCGGGCGAGCCGCATCGCCGCCTCGACGGCCTCACTGCCCGAGTTCACGAAGAACAGGCTGTCGAGACCGGCGGGCAGCACGTCACCGAGTTTGTCGACGAGGCGGCGCAGCGGCTCGTGCAGGACGGTCGTGTACTGGCCGTGGATCAGGGTGGCGACCTGTTCCTGGGCTGCGGCGACGACGCGGGGATGGCAGTGGCCGGTGCTGGTGACCCCGATCCCGGCGGTGAAGTCCAGATAGCGGCGGCCGTCGATGCCGTAGAGATGGACGCCTTCCCCGCGCTGCGCGACGACGGGGGTGGCCTGGCGCAGATGCTCGGACAGTCGAGTCATGCCCTCCACCCTCGGCGCCCGGCCGAACGGGCGTCAATGGGGCATGTGTGACGAACTCCGACCACCCCCGCCCCGCGCCCCGTCCACGATGCGCTGGAGTTCCGCGTCATTTCGGTACGGGCGGGCTGCCCGATCCGATGCGGCGACGCAACAGTCCCGCGCAACCCGGCCGACCGGCGCCGAGGCAATCAGGCCATGGCGGCGCACGACAGGGCGCGCGGGCACGGTCCACTGGGCATCCTGCCCCGACTCGGCCTGGGCGAGGCGGCGAAAGCCCTCTCCTGGGGCGGGAAGCGCCGCGCCGAGGAGTCCGGGACGGACGCGCTCGCCCTCGACCCCGAACTCGGCCGCGAGGGCGTGCCACTGGGGGTGGTGCGCCGCGCCCTGGACGCCGTAAAGGACGAACTCCCGCACGGTGCCGCTGGGGCAGCGGGGGCGACGGGATGGCCGAAGGGTTGCCCTCGTGACGGTGGAGGGGGTTCGTGTGCGGCAGGATGTGCCCGGCGTGTGATGCTCCTGTGTCCGCGCCGGTCCGACTTCCTACCGAGCAGGTGCACGTGACGAAACATCAGATACCCGGCCCCCTCGCAGTACGGTGCGCGGGAGGCGTCCGATGACCCGCGGACTCGAACTCCACGACCTGATCATCGCCGGCGTCGCCCTCGTCGCGGGACTGCTGGCCGGGCTGCTCCTGCGGCTCCTGCTGCGCTGGCTCGGTGAGCGGGCCAGCCGGACCCGCTGGGGCGGCGACGATGTCCTCGTCGACGCGCTGCGCACGCTCGTGCCGTGGGCCGCTGTCGCCGCGGGCGCGGCGATCGCGGCCGAGGCGCTGCCGCTGACCGCCCGCACGGGCCGCACCGTGAACATGACGCTGACCGCGTTCGTCATCGTGGCCGCGACCCTCACCGCCGCCCGCGTCGTCACCGGGCTCGTCCGGTCGGTGGCGCAGTCCCGGGCGGCCGTGGCCGGTTCCGCGACGATCTTCGTGAACATCACCCGGGTCGTGGTCCTCGCGATGGGCTTCCTGGTCGTCCTCCAGACGCTCGGTATCTCCATCGCCCCGCTGCTCACCGCCCTCGGCGTGGGCGGCCTCGCCGTGGCGCTCGCCCTCCAGGACACGCTCGCCAACCTCTTCGCGGGCGTGCACATCCTGGCCTCCAAGACCGTGCAGCCGGGCGACTACATCCGGCTCAGCAGCGGCGAGGAGGGCTACGTCGTCGACATCAACTGGCGCAACACGGTGGTGCGGCAGCTCTCCAACAACCTCGTGATCATTCCGAACACGCAGCTCTCGGGCACGAACATGACCAACTTCAGCCGTCCCGAGCAGGAAATGACCCTGACCGTGCAGGCGGGCGTCGGCTACGACAGCGATCTCGAACACGTCGAGCGCGTGACCGTGGAGGTCGTCACGGAAATCATGAAGGACGTGGAGGGCGCGGTCCCGGACCACGAACCGCTGGTCCGTTTCCACACGTTCGGCGATTCCCGGATCAGCTTCAACGTGATCCTCGGGGTCGGCGAGTTCAGTGACCAGTACCGGATCAAGCACGAGTTCATCAAGCGCCTGCACCTGCGCTTCCGCGAGGAGGGCATCCGCATCCCCGCGCCGACGCGGACGGTCGCCCTGGCCCAGGGCAGCGCGCCGGTCGTCATCCCGCACCAGCGCGACAGCTCGGGAGCCGCCGGCCCCTCGGTCGTATCCGGCCTGTAGTCCGGTGCTCCGTCAGTCGCCGCGCTCGGCCAGCACCTCGCCGATGACGCGCTCGGCGGTCCGCGCCATGAACGGATTGGACTCCCGGTAGTACGCCAACTCATGGGCGGCGATGGTCAGCGCCCAGCCCCGGCCGCGCTCCCAGGCGTCCGCGTCGATCGCGACGGCCTCGCGGAAGCGGCGGCGGGGTCCGGCGTCGAGGACGTACCAGGCGACGATGAGGTCGACGGCCGGGTCGCCCGTGCCCATGCACTCGAAGTCAATGACGGCGCTGAGCCGTCCGTCGTCGACGAGGAGGTTGCCGGGCTGGAGATCGGCGTGCAGCCACACGTCCGGGTGCGGGCCGCGCGGGGTCCGCACGGCGGCGTCCCAGACGGCGAGCGCCGCCCCGGAGTCGATCGCGCCGCTCAGCCGCTCCAGCACCGCGCGGGTGTCGGCGTCCCGTTCGGCGAGCGGGCGGCCCCGGTACGCCTCCGGGGCGCCCGCGGTGTCGATGCGGCGCAGCGCGGCGACGAAGGCGGCGAGGTCGTCGGCCAGCGCCTCCGGTTTCTGGAGGCTCCCCACGACCGGGACGGCGCCGGGCAGCCAGCGGTGCACGGCCCACGGGTGGGGGTATCCGTGCCCGGGCCCGCCCTCCGCGACGGGTTCGGACACGGCGACCGGCAGCCGCGCGGCGAGGAACGGCATCCAGGTGCTCAGGCTCTTCTTGTCCGGCACCGCGCCGCGTACGCGCGGCAGCCGGATCACGTACTCGTCGCCGAGGCGGAACAGGACGTTGGACGTGCCGTGCGAGTCGACGTGGCGCAGCGGCAGCCCCGCCCACCGGGGGAAGCGGTCCGCGACCAGGGCCCGGACGAGCGCTTCGTCGATGTCGGCCTCGTCGGGGTGCAGCTTGCGAACGTCCATGGTCACCTTTCGCGGCGGGATCGACGCGAAAGCCTAGCGAAACGAAGTAGGGGCCACCCGAAGGTGACCCCTACCTGCGACTTCTTCAGTCGGGACGACAGGATTTGAACCTGCGACCCCTTGACCCCCAGTCAAGTGCGCTACCAAGCTGCGCCACGTCCCGATGCCGACTGCCTTCCGGTACCCCGTCCGGCGGCGACAGACAGAACAATACCGCAAGCTCACGGGTGGTTTGAAACCGATTCCGCGGCTCTCCGCTGACGTGCGCGAGAATCGGTCGTATGAGCACTTCGCACCGTGGTGACCGGGACCGCGACGACGCGGGCCGGGCGCGCAACGCCCGCCCCCGCGACGGTCTCGGCCGCCCCCTCCCCTACGGCTCCCCGGGCGTCGACCGTCAGCCCGAGGGCGTCGTGCGCGGCCCGGTGGAGACCGTCGCCGAGGCACAGGACCTGCTCGACGCGGGGCGCCCGTTCCACGCCCACGAGGTCTTCGAGGACGCCTGGAAGTCCGGGCCCGAGTCGCAGCGCGGCCTGTGGCGGGCGCTGGCCCAGACGGCGGTGGGCCTCACCCACGCGGCGCGCGGCAACGCGACGGGCGGCGCGCGACTGCTGCGCCGGGGGGCCGACGGTCTGGCGGCGTGGCCGGGCGAGGCGCCGGGGGGCCTGGACACGGAGGGGGTCGTCCGCTGGGCGCGGGCGCTCGCCGACCGGGTGGAACAGGGCGCCTCGGTGACCGCGGCGGCCTCGGCGCCCAGGCTGAGGGGAACCCCGTAGGGAGAGCGGGGGCCCGCCCGCGGACGGGACAGCACCCCTACGGCGCCACGGCGTCACCGGTCCGGCCCCACCCGCATGCGTCGCCCGCCACCAGGCGCGACCCTGCAGAGGTGACAGCCACCGAGACCACGCAGCCCGCCGCACAGCCGCCGGTTCTGGACAAGCGCCGCCGCAACGTCGTCTTCGTCACGATCGTGCTGGGCATGCTGCTGGCCGCCCTGGACCAGACGATCGTCGGCACGGCCCTGCCGACGATCGTCTCGGACCTGGGCGGCGCGGCGCACATGTCGTGGGTGGTGACGTCGTACCTGCTGGCGGAGACGGTCGCCACGGTGCTCGTCGGCAAGTTCGGTGACCTGTTCGGGCGCAAGGTCGTCTTCCAGGTCTCGGCGATCGTCTTCATCACCGGTTCGTTCCTGTGCGGCCTCGCGGGCAACATGACGCTGCTCATCGCCTGGCGGGCGATGCAGGGCATCGGCGCGGGCGGTCTGATGGTGACGGCGATGGCGCTGATCGCGGACGTCATCCCGCTGCGCGAACGCGGCAAGTACCAGGGGGCGATCGGCGCCGTGTTCGGGGTGGCCACGGTCATCGGGCCGTTGCTCGGCGGCCTGTTCACGGACCACCTCACCTGGCGCTGGGCGTTCTACGTCAACGTGCCCGTCGCGATCGTCGTGGTGATCGCCGCCGCCCGCACCATCCCGGTGGTGAAGTCGGCGACGCGGCCGGTCATCGACTACCTGGGCATCGCGCTGGTCGCCGTCGGCGCGAGCGCCCTGATCCTCGCGACGAGCTGGGGCGGCAACCAGTACGCGTGGGGCTCCGCCACCATCATCGGCCTGTTCGTGGGCGGCATCGTCGCGCTCGGGCTGTTCTGCTGGGTGGAGAGGCGCGCCGCCGAACCGATGCTGCCGATGCGGCTGTTCGGCAACCCCGTCTTCACGGTCTGCTCGATCCTCAGCTTCATCGTGGGGTTCGCGATGCTCGGCGCGATGACGTTCCTGCCGACGTATCTCCAGTACGTCGACGGGGACTCGGCCACCATCTCCGGGGTGCGGACGCTGCCCATGGTGATCGGACTGCTGATCGCCTCGATCTTCTCCGGCAACGTGGTCAGCAAGACGGGCATGTACCGGATCTTCCCGATCGTCGGCTCGCTCGTCATGGCGCTCGGCCTGTACCTCCTGTCGTTGATGGGCAGTGCCGCGGGCGTCTGGCTGGAGTCGCTGTACATGTTCGTGCTCGGCGTCGGCATCGGCCTGTGCATGCAGGTCCTGACGATCGCCGTGCAGAACACCGTCGACTACGCGGACCTCGGGACCGCGACCTCGGGCGTCACGTTCTTCCGTACGCTCGGCAGCTCGTTCGGGACGGCCGTCTTCGGCACGATCTACGCCAACACGCTGAAGCCCCACCTGTCCGACGGGGTCGCGGAGGCGGCCCGGGCCGGGACGGGCATCGATCCGGCGGCGCTGGCGAAGGCCGCGCAGAACCCGGAGGGGCTGCACGCGCTGCCGGCCGCCGCGCGGGCCCCGATCGTCGAGGCGTACGCGGACTCGCTGCACACGGTGTTCCTGTGGACGGTGCCGGTGGCGGGGATCGGGTTCCTGGTGTCGTTGTTCCTCAAGCAGGTGCAGCTACGGGACAGCGCGCGGATGGGCTCCGCGGACATGGGCGAGGGCTTCGCGCAGCCGACGACCGGGGACCCGGCGCATCTGCTGGAGCGCACCGTCGGCTCCATCGTGCGCACGACCGACACGGACACCGCCCGGCAGATCCTCACGGCCTCCGACACGCGGCTCGACGTCGCCGGCGCCTGGGCGGTGACGCAGGTCGAGTTCTTCACGCGCATGGTCGGGCACGCGAGCCTCGGCATGATCGCGGCGCGGCGCAGCCTGCCTCCGGAGGTGCTGGTGCCGGTGTTCCAGCGCATGGTCGACGAGGGGTATCTGACGCGTACGGGTACGTACTTCTCGCACACCCGGGCGGGGCGCCGTGAGGCCGATGTCATCAGCCACGCGTGGGGCGAGTGGCTGACCGGACAGGTCGAGAAGGACCTGGGCCGGCCGCCGGGCACCGAGCTGCGGGCGGCGGTCGACACGATCGCGAAGCGGCTGCTCGCGGAGGACCTGGAGTCGGGGCTGCCGAGCCGGCCGGGATCCGACCGCACGCTCAGCCGGGCGTAGGTCAGCGCAGCAGGAGTTGCAGACCGCCCAGGATCGTGGCGGCGATGACCAGCCGATCGAAAAGGGTCTGGTTGATGCGGTTCACGGCCCATTTGCCGAGCAGCGCACCTGGCACGACGAAGGCGACGAGGGCCGCGTCGAGCAGGAGCGAGCGGCCGTCGATGAGGCCGAGGCCGACGCTGAACGGCACCTTCGCGGAGTTCACGATGAGGAAGAACCAGGCGGAGGTGCCGAGGAAGCCGAGCTTCCGGAAGCCCGCGGAGAGCAGGTACATCGACATCACGGGGCCGCCCGCGTTGGCGACCATGGTGGTGAAGCCGCCGAGCACCCCGTACGAGCCCGCTTTGACGCGGGCCGCGCGGGTCGCCGCCCCCTCGGACTCGGGGGTCGCCTCCTTGCGGCGCCGCCAGAGCGTGACGGCGGTCATCAGCAGCAGGATCGCGCCGATGGAGGTGCGTACGGCCGCGTCACCGGCGAAGGCGAGGAAGGCGGTGCCGAGCACCACTCCCCCGGCGACCGCGGGGAACAGCCGCCACAGCGTGGGCCAGTGGGCGTGGCGCCGGTAGGTGAGGACGGCGAGGATGTCGCCGCAGATGAGGATGGGCAGCAGGACGCCGGTGGACGCGCGGGCGGGCAGGACCGCGGCGAAGACGGCGAGGCTGACCGTGTTGGCGCCGCTGACGGCGGTCTTGGAGAAGCCCACCAGCAGCGCCGCGGCGGCCAGCGCGGCGAATCCCCAGGGGGTGACCCCGAATATCTCGTGCATGGCGGGCCGATGTTAGACCCACCTGATCACGGTGTGTCGGGGACGCCACATGGTGATACGTGGCGCCCTTCGGCTAACGGGCCGTGTAGGTGGCCCGGAGTTCGCGCTTGAGGATCTTCATGCTGGGGCCGAGCGGCAGGGCGTCGGCGAACTCGATGCGGCGCGGGTACTTGTGCTTGCCGAGGTGCTCCTTGGACCAGGCGGTGAGGTCGGCGGCGTCCAATCGTGTACCGGGCGTGGGGACGATCACCGCGCACACCTCCTCGCCGTGGACGTCGTCGGGCAGGCCGATGACGGCGGCGTTGCCGATGCCGGGGTGGCGCATCAGGACCTCCTCGACCTCGCGCGGGTACACGTTGTAGCCGCCGCGGATGATGATGTCCTTCTTGCGGTCGACGATGCGCAGGTAGCCGTCCTCGTCCTTGGTGCCGAGGTCGCCGGTCCTGAACCAGCCGTCGACCAGGGCCTCCGCGGTCGCCTCGGGGCGGCCCAGGTAGCCGGTGAAGACGCAGTGGCCGCGGACGACGACCTCGCCGAGTTCGCCCACGGGCAGCAGGTCGACGCGGTCCTCGACCTCGGCGCGGGCGATCTCCACGTCGACGCCCCACAGCGGGTGTCCGACGGTGCCGGGCCGCGCTCCGAACACGGGCTGGTTGGCGGCGGCGGCCGGGGAGGTCTCCGAGAGGCCGTAGCCCTCGTGGACGGTGGCGCCGAAGGCCTGCTCGAAGCCCTCCAGGACGGCGACGGGGAGCGAGGCGCCGCCCGAGACGCAGATGCTGAGCTGCGGGAGCTTCTCCGCCTCCGGGGCCGCCGCCAGCAGGTTCACGAACATGGTGGGGACGCCGTGGAAGGTGTTGACGTTCTCGGCGACCATGAGCTCGATCGCGCGGGCCGCGTGGAAGCGGGGCAGCAGGACGAGCGTCGCACCCGCCCGCCAGGTCGCGTTCATGGAGACGCTCTGGCCGAAGGCGTGGAACAGCGGCAGCGCGCCGAGCGCGACGTCGTCGGCGTGCACGTCGTTGGCGTCGAAGGCGCTGACTGTCGCGTTCATCACGAGGTTGAAGTGGCTGAGCTCGGCGCCCTTGGGGACGCCGGTGGTGCCGCTGGTGTAGAAGATGACGGCCGGGTCGTCGGCCTCGCGGGTGACGTAGGAGGGCAACGGCTCGGCGGACGCGGTGAGTCGTTCCAGCTCCCCGTCGGCGCCGAGGACGACCGTGCGCACGCCCGTCGCCTCCGCTGCCGCGGCGCCCACCTCGGCCTGCGCCGGGTGGCACAGGAGCAGGGTCGCGCCGCTGTCCGTCAGGACGTGCCGCACCTCTTCCGCCGACAGCAGCAGATGTACGGGTACGACGACCCCGCCCGCCGCGAGGATCGCGTAGTAGGCGCGCGGGAACTCGGCCGTGTTGGGCGCCATCAGGGCGACCCGGTCCCCCGGACGGACGCCGAGGCCGGTCAGGGCAGCGGCCTGCTTGCGGGCCTGGAGCCACAACTCCGCGAAGGTGAGCCGCAGATCGCCTTCCACGAGCCCGACCTTGTCGGGGCGGCGACGGGCGGACTCGGCGAGGATCGCGGCGAGGGACAGGGTTGCCATGGAAAGGGGGCTCCGTTCGGTGCTGACTGCTGGTGCGGCTCTGGACCAGGGTCGCGGTGCTGTGGACTCGCGTCAGCGGGCGCCGCCGTTGACGTACAGCGTCTGGCCGCTGACGTAGGAGGCGTCGTCGCTGGCGAGGAACGCCACGACGGCGGCGACGTCCTCGGGCTGTCCGACACGGCCCAGCGGGGTGCGCTCGGCCGCGAGTTTCTGGTGTTCGTCGGCGGTGGAGCCGACGCGTTCGGCGGTGGCGGCGGTCATGGCGGTGGCGATGTAGCCGGGCGCCACGGCGTTGACGTTGATGTTGAAGCGGCCCAGTTCGATGGCGAGGGTCGCGGTGAAGCCCTGGATGCCGGCCTTGGCGGCGGCGTAGTTGGCCTGGCCGCGATTGCCGAGGGCGGACCGCGACGACAGCGAGACGATCTTGCCGTACTTCTGGGCGGACATGTACTTCTGCGCGGCCTGCGAGCAGGTGTAGACGCTGTTGAGGTTGACGTTGATGACCGCGTCCCAGTCGCTCTTCGGCATCTTGAAGAACATGCCGTCACGGGTGATGCCCGCGTTGTTGACGAGGATGTGCGGACCGCCCAGCTCCTCGTGGACCCGCGCGAAGGTGATCTCGACGGCGTCCTGGTCGGTGACGTCGCAGCCGTAGGCGCGGGCCGTGCCACCCTTCGCCTCGATCGCGTCGACGGTGGCCTGCGCGCGCTCGGCGGTGAGGTCGACGACGGCGACGGTCGCGCCCTCGTCGGCGAGGCGCCGGGCGGTGGCGGCGCCGATGCCCTGGGCCGCTCCGGTGACGACGGCGACGCGGCCGGTGAACCTGCTCATCTTCTCTCGACTTCCTTACGTGGTGGGGGCGTTCAGCCGCGCTCGACGAGCACGGCGCTGCCCTGGCCGACGCCGACGCACATGGTGGCGAGGCCGCGGGCGGCACCGGTGCGGCGCAGCCGGTGCAGCAGGGTGGTCAGGATGCGGGCGCCGGAGCAGCCGAGGGGGTGGCCGAGAGCGATGGCGCCGCCGGTCGGGTTGACGAGGCCGGGGTCGATGCCGAGGCCGTCGACGCAGGCGAGCGCCTGCGCGGCGAACGCCTCGTTGAACTCGGCCTCCTCGATGTCGTCGACGGACCAGCCGACGCGGGCGAGCGCCTTCCGCGTGGCGGGCACGGGCCCGATCCCCATGACGTCGGGATGGACACCGGCCGAGGCGCCGGCGACGTAGCGGCCGAGGGATTCCAGGCCGAGGTCGCGCAGGGCTTCCTCGGAGACGAGGAGGAGGCCCGCGGCGCCGTCGTTCATCGGTGAGGCGTTGCCCGCGGTGACCGAGCCGCCCTTGCGGAAGACCGGCTTGAGGCCGCCGAGCTTGTCCAGGGAGGTGTCGGGGCGGATGCATTCGTCGGCGTCGACGACGACGCCGTCGGGCCGGGTCACGGGGAGGAGTTCGGCGTCGAAGAGGCCGTCCTTGCGGGCGGCGGCGGCGCGCTGGTGGCTGCGGAGCGCGAACGCGTCCTGCCGCTCGCGCGAGATCCCGTACCGGTCGGCGACCTCCTCGGCCGTCTCGCCCATCGCGAGGACGCCGTGCAGGTCCTTCATCGCCGGGTTGACCAGGCGCCAGCCGAGGCGCGTGTCGTACGTCTGCATCTGGTGCGGCAGCGCCTCGTCCGGGCGGGGCAGCACGAAGGGGGCGCGGCTCATGGACTCGGAGCCGCCCGCGAGCACGATGTCCGCCTCGCCCGCGGCGATGGTGCGGGCCGCGGTGGTGACGGCTTCCAGGCCGGAGGCGCAGAGCCGGTTCACGGTCGCGCCCGGCACGGACTCGGGCAGGCCCGCGAGGAGGGCGGCCATCCGCGCGACGTTGCGGTTGTCCTCGCCCGCCTGGTTGGCGGCGCCCCAGTAGATGTCGTCGATGCGGGCCGGGTCGAGCGCGGGCGCGTCCGCGAGCACGCCCCGGATCACCGTGGCAGCGAGGTCGTCGGGGCGGATGGTGGAGAGGGCCCCGCGCAGCTTTCCGATGGGGGTGCGGCGGGCGGCGGCGAAGTGGACGGGGCGCACGGTCAGCTCCAGGGGCCAGCGGTTAATTAGCACTGCTAGTTTTTGACTATAGACCCGGCCCGCGGCGACTGTGAAGGGGCACCGGCGACAGACGTCCGGCGAACAGCGAGAGACATGCCGTGATCATTCAGGGACATGTCGTGATCAAAAAGGTGGGCGCGGTTCCACATCTCAGGGCTGACCCTGATGTCCCGCCCCACCGGCCCCCCTACATTGGAGGTCCGGCACCGCTCCGCGGACGACGTACGGGGGACCACGGGGGAAAACGGGGGACGACGTCGTCTCCGGAGCGGAAAGCCGGACCCTCTTGAGCGTGCCGCGCGTGCCTCAGCCGCGCAGATACGTGAGAACGGCCATGACCCGCCGGTGCTCCAGCAGGTCGGGTTCCAGGCGCAGCTTGCCGAAGATGTTGCGCACATGCGTCTCGACGGTCTTGCCGCCGATGACCAGCTTCTGGGCGATGGCCTCGTTGGAGCGGCCCTCGGCCATCAGCGCCAGCACGTCGCGCTCGCGCCCGGTCAGCTCGTCGAGGGGGCCCGCCGCGCGCGGCGCGTCCAGCAGCCGCGCCACCACCAGCGGATCCAGCACGGTCTCGCCCGCCGCCACCCGCTTCAGCGCGCTGTGCAACTCCTCGATGTCCGCGACGCGCTCCTTGAGGAGATAGCCGAACCCCTCGGGCCGCTCGGCCAGCGCCCGCACCGTCGACGTCGTCTCCACGTACTGGGACAGCAGCAGGACCCCGGTGCCCGGGTGGGCGCCGCGGATCGCCTCCGCCGCGACCAGACCCTCGTCGGTGTGGGTGGGCGGCATCCGGATGTCCAGCAGCACCGCGTCCGGCGCGTGCTCCGCGACGAGCGCGAGCAGCGGCCCGGTGTCCACGCACTCGGCGACGACCTCGATGCCCTCGTCGGTGAGGAGCCGCACGATCCCCTGCCGAAGGAGTGCCGAGTCCTCGGCCACGATCACCCGCACGGAAGCTCCGCTCTGATCCTGGTCCCGCCGCCGGCGGGACTGTGTATGTGCAGTACGCCGTCGACGGCGGCGAGCCGGTCGGCGAGGCCGCGCAGCCCGGTGCCGCGCGCCGTGTCGGCGCCGCCGACACCGTCGTCGACGGTCTCGACGACGAGCCGGCCGTCCTGGTGGCGGGCCGAGACGCTGACGGCGCGGGCCCGCGCGTGCTTGGCCGCGTTGGAGAGGGCCTCGCAGACGGTGAAGTAGGCGGTGGTCTCGACGAGGGCGTCGTACCTGCGGGGCTCCGCCGCGACGACGACCGGCAGGGCCGCCTCCCTCGCGAGCGCGGTGAGCGCGGGCCCCAGCCCCTCGCGGGTGAGGACGGCCGGGTGGATGCCCTGGGCGAGGCCGCGCAGCTCCTCGATGGCCAGGCGCAGGCTCGACTCGGCCTCGTCGGCGGCCGAGCGCAACGCGGCGTCGGTGTGGTCGGCGAGGCCGCGCTGCACGCGCCGTACCGCCATGAGCGCGAAGACGAGACGGGCCTGCGCCCCGTCGTGCAGGTCCCGTTCGAGGCGCCCGCGCTCGGCGTCGGCGGCCTGCACGATCCGGGTGGCGACGTCCTTCGCGCGGGTGCGCAGCCACACGTTCTCCAATGCGAGACGGAGCGCGGCGGCGACCGACTCAAGGAGCTCGGGGTCCTCGTGCAGTGCCGGGTCGTGGTGCAGCAGGGCCAGCGGGCGGCCGTCGGCGGCGCCGACCCGGGTGCGCCCCGACCCCTCGGGGCTGACCTCCCGGCCCGCGCCGTCGACGTACGCGCCGCGCTCCTCGCGCCACAGACCGAGCCGCAGGGTCGGGTCGCCGAGGACCCGCACCAGGGCCTCGCGCACCCGGGAGGGATCGGGGTCCGTGCCGATGTCGATGACGAGCCCGCTGACCTCGGCCCGCTGGAGACGCATGCGCAGCAGGCCGCCGAGGAAGGCGAACGGGACGACGACCTGCGCGAGGTCGGAGAGCAGGTACACGGCCTGCTCGGCGACGGAGCCGACCTCGCCGAACCAGGTGACGACGTAGAACAGCATGTCCCACATCAGGAACGCGACGGCGACGGCAATCCCGATCCAGGCCGGCAGCAGCGCGCGCCTGCGCGCGGCGGACGCGTGCCGCCACCGCAGCACGACCGCGACGACGGCGACCGCCGAGATCACCCAGCCCACCGCGTGGTACACGGCGTCGAAGGTGGCGAACGCGCCGTTCCAGGACGGTACGAGGAAGAGGTTCGGGCCGCAGTCCCGGCAGTCCAGGTAGGTCGCCCCGGTGTCCGCCGTCGGATCGAACATCAGCGTGCGCAGCAGACCGCCGACGGCGACGAGCGCGTACGCGAACTGGACCAGGCGCCGGGTGAGGACCGTGGTGAGGCGTCCCTCGGGGAAGGAGAGGACCAGGTGCAGGAGCACGGCCATGTTCAGCGCCTCCCACCAGGCGCCGAACGTGAACAGGGCCGGGACGGCGGTCCCTTGCAGGTTGCCGAGGAACCAGGTGATGCCCTCGGCGACCATGAGGCGGCCGGTGTGGTTGGCGGGCCTGCGCCGCCAGGCCATCATCCCGGCGACCACGTACGCCCAGCCGACCGCGAGATCACGCACGAGGTCGGACGCGGACGCACCGGCGCGCGCGTACGCCCATGAGCCCGCCGCACCCGAGATCCCGGCGACGACGGCGGCCCCGGTCAGGCGCAGCCGAACCGCTCGCTTCCCCTGACTGTCCACGTGCCACACCGTAGGCCATTCGGGGGATCCCGGAGTACGCCGGTCCGTGGCACGCCCGGTTCTGTACTGTCGGTCCGCGTATCGGCCGACCGGCGTTCAGGGGGGCGGGATGGGGTCGCGGAGGTTGTCGTTCGCGGACGCGCTGGAGCTGCTCGGGGTCGATCCGCCGCGGATCGCCGCGCTGGACCGGGCGCTCGGCGGAGCACTGAACCTGGCGACCGGCGGCGCGAGCGGCACGGTCCTCGGCATGGTCTCGGGGCGCGGCCGGATCGTGGGGGCGGGCCGGGACGCGGTGCGCGGACTCGGGGGACGTCTCGGGCGCGCGGCGGCGCGGGACGAGCGCACGGACGTACTGCGGGCGGCGCACACGGTGATCGTGGTGGTGGCGTGGTTCGAAGCGCTGGAGGAAGCGGCGCTGCCGTTCTCCGTCGACGAGCTGGAGCTGACGCGGGACGAGCAGACGCTGATCGCGACATCGGTGTCGGGGGGCGCGTCCCACCCCAACGGCCACTGGCAGTCGCTGCTCACCGTCGAGGCCCCGCTGCCCACCCCGGACATCCCGCCCGAGGACGTCCCGAGCCTGCTGTTCCCCTACTACCTCGTCATGGCGGAGACCTTCGATCACTTCCTGGACGGACTCGCCCTCACCGAGAGGATTCCGGCGGGGCAGCGCGCCGGCATCCGGGCGTCGCTGATCGACATGGCCCAGGCCGCGATCGCCCGCTACGAGCGGCTGTACGCGCAACTCGCCGAGCAGGCACCGGAGTTCCGGTTGTGGACGACCGGGATCGAGCACCGGGCCACCCGCGCCCAGGTGCGTCTGGCCCTGTCCGGCATCGACACCCTGCTCGCGCGGACCGCGCGGACGCTCGCCCCGCCCGTCGACGTGGCCGCCGCCCTCGCCCGGGCCCACCTCGCCGACCTCGGCCATCCCGTCCTCGACGCCACGAGCGCGCCGGAGGGATTCGAGGTCCCCGCGCTGGAGGACATGTACCTGGACCCGGACTTCCGGGTCGCGGCACCCGGCCGCCAGGGCAGCCCGGCGGACGAACAGTGGTGGGAGCAGGTCGACGTCCGCCAGGATCTGACGCACTACCTCGCCGGGGCGCTGACCGGCCCGGCGCTCACCCGCGCCCCGCTCCTCGTCCTCGGCCACCCGGGCGCCGGCAAGTCCGTGCTCACCCGGGTGCTCGCCGCGCGGCTGCCCGCCGCCGGGTTCCTGCCCGTGCGGGTCCCGCTGCGTGACGTACGCGCCGAGGACGAGTTGCAGGACCAGATCGAGCAGGCGATCCGCGCGGTCACCGGCGAGAGCACGACGTGGCCCGAACTGGTCCGCGCGGCGGGCGGCGCCACGCCCGTCCTGCTCCTGGACGGCTTCGACGAACTGCTCCAGACGACCGGCGTCCACCACACCGACTTCCTGGTCCGCGTCGCCCGTTTCCAGCGGCGCGAGTCCGCACAGGGCCGCAGCGTCCTCGCGCTGGTCACCAGCCGCACCGCGGTGGCCGACCGCGCCCGCCACCCCGAGGGCATGACGGCCCTGCGCCTCGAACCGTTCCGGCCGGAGCAGATCCAGCGGTGGCTGGCCATCTGGAACGAGGCCAACGCGGCCAGCGCACACCCGCTCACCTGGGAAGCGGTCGACCGCCACCGCGAACTCGCCGAACAACCCCTGCTGTTGACGATGCTCGCCCTGCACGGCGCGACCGACACAGGGCTGCGCGGCGAGACGGGCGAGCCCCTCGCCGTCACCGAACTGTACGAGGAACTCCTGTCGACGTTCGCGCGGCGCGAGGTGACCAAGACGAGCCCGGGCACGGTCCCCGAGCACGTACTGGAGGAGCGGGTGGAACAGGAGTTGCAGCGCCTGTCCCTCGTCGCCTTCGCCCTGCTCAACCGCAGCCGCCAGTGGGTGTCCGCGGACGAGCTCGACGGGGACCTCGTGGCGCTGCTGGGCAAGCGGGTCTCCCAGGACACCGGGTTCCGCACCCCGCTCGACGCGGCGGAGGTCGCCCTCGGCCGGTTCTTCTTCGTGCAGCGGGCGCAGTCGCTGCGGGACGGGCGCGTCCTTGCGACGTACGAGTTCCTGCACGCGACGTTCGGCGAGTACCTGACCGTCCGGCTGACGCTGCGCCTGCTGAGCGATCTGCTGCCGGCCCGGCCGTCGGCGTTCTCGCTCGCCGAGAGCCGGATCGACGACGATCTGGCGTACGCGCTGCTGTCGTACGCTCCCCTGTCGTCCCGTCAGATGATGCGCTTCGCCGCCGAGTCGGTGCGCCGGATGCCGTCCGCCGAGCGGGACCGGCTCGCCTCGCGCCTCGTCGAGGTGCTACGGGTCCACGGGGCCCGCACCGCCGACCCGTACCCGGCCTACGCTCCCGCCGCGGTGCGCACCGCGGCGCGGCACGGCCTCTACGGCGCGAATCTGGCGCTGATGATCGTGGTCCTGCGCGGGCGGACGACCGCGGCCGGACTCTTCCCCGAGGCCCCCGACCCGGTCGCCGCCTGGCACCGGCACTGCATGCTGTGGCGGTCCTCGATGGACGAGGAGCAGTGGACGGACTTCGCCCTCACCTTCACCCCTCGGCGCGACTGGGGCGAGGACGGCGGGCGGGCGCTGACGATCGCCCTGCGCGAGGGGGCGTTGCGCGCACCCCAGCCGGTCGACGCGAACTGGCTGTTCGGTTATCCGCGGGGCCATGGGGGCGAGGTGTGGCAGCGGTCGTACTGGGACGAGCTGTGGCACAAGGCCGCGGTGGCGGGGGCGACGCCCGACGCGATCCTGCGGCTCGCGCTGGAGCCGGTGCTCGGCACTCTGGGCCCTGCCCTGACGACGTTCGTCCCCGTCGACGGCGAGCGCGCCACCTCCCTGGCGCACGACCTGCTGGAGCTCCTGCTGCGCGACACGACGGAGCTGACGGACGACGAACTGGTCGCGCTCTACGAGCGGGCCGTGCGCGGCCTCGGCCGGCTGTACCACGGGTCGCACAACTTCGACGGTGTGGTGCAGGCGCTGCTCACCGCCCATGAGCGGGACAAGGACCGGCTGGGCGGCCGGGTGCGGGCCATGCTCAGGAACCAGCTCCTGGGGTCCGTGGACCGTCTTTCCTGAGCCGGTCCCGCGCCGCCGCGCTCCGGATCAGTTCCAGCACGCGGCTTCGCAGGTGCGTGAACCGCGGGTCCGCGCGCGTCGTCAACTGGTCGCGTTCCAAGGGCAGTTCGACTGCCAGGTCAGCCCGCACCACCGTCGGTGAGGCGCTGAGCACCAGCACCCGCTCCCCCAGATACACGGCCTCGTCGATGTCGTGCGTGATGAACAGCACCGTCATGCCGCGCTGCCGCCACAGCCCGCGGGCCAGGTCCTCCAGCTCCGCGCGTGTCTGCGCGTCCACCGCCGCGAACGGCTCGTCCATCAGCAGCACCTCGGGTTCGTACGCCAACGCCCGCGCGATCGCCACACGTTGCTGCATGCCGCCGGACAGCTCCCAGGGGTAGGCGCGGCCCACGTCGCCGAGAGCGACCGCGTCCAGGGCGTCGGCCACCCGTTCCCGGCGTGTCCCGCGCGACATGGACGACCGCCGGCGCAGCGGGAGTTCGACGTTCTGCGCGACCCGCATCCACGGGAACAGGCTCCTGCCGTACTCCTGGAAGACGACGGCGAGGCCGGGGCGCGGCCCGGTCACGGGCGTGCCGCCCAGCGTCACCGTGCCGTCCGTGGGTCGCAGCAGTCCGGCCACGCACTTCAGGAGCGTCGTCTTGCCGCACCCGGAGGGTCCCACGACGCAGACCAGCTCGCCCTTCCCCACCTGGAAGGTCAGGTCCCGCAGCGCCTCCACCCGCCGGTCGGAACCCTCGTAGACCTTGCGCAGTCCCTTGACCTCAAGCACCGTCGTCCCCCGTTCCCCGTCGTGCGCCCCGCGCGCCGTGGTACCAGGCGAGCGCCCGCCGCTCGACGAGGCCGAAGAGCAGCGCGAGGGCCACGCCGAGCAGGCCGAGGACGAGGATGCCGGTCCACATCTCCGGGACGGCGAAGCCGCGTTGGAACTGGACGACGGCGTATCCGATGCCGTTGCTCGCGGCGAACATCTCGCTGATCACCATGAGGATGACGCCGATGGACAGGGCCTGGCGCAGCCCGGTGAAGATCTGCGGGCTCGCCGACGGCAGGACGAGGGAGCGGAGGCGGGCGGCGCCCGTGATGCCGTAGGCGCGGGCCGTCTCGGCGGCGATCGCGTCGACCGCCCGCACCCCGGCCACCGTGTTGAGCAGGACGGGCCAGACGCAGCCGGAGGCGATCACGGCGATCTTCATCGTGTCGCCGATGCCCGCGAAGAGCATGATGACCGGGACGAGGACCGGCGGGGGGACGGCGCGCAGGAACTCCAGGGCCGGTTCGCACAGGGCGCGGGCCGTGCGGGAGGTGCCGATGCCGACGCCGAGGGCGACACCTGTGACGGCCGCGGCGCCGTATCCGGCGGCGAGCCGCAGCACGCTGGGCACGACGTCGGCCCGCAGCCGCTCCACCGTCCACACGTCGTCGAAGCGGGCCAGGATCGTGCGCAGGGGCGGTGCGTAGACGCTGGTACTGGCGTCGGAGGCCAGCCACCAGACGCCCACGAGGAGGCACGGCAGCGCGAGTGCGAACAGGGCGGCGCGCAGGACGCGGCTCACGCGGGCGCCTCCCCGCGCACCGACGGGTGCCAGGCGAGGGCGCGGCGTTCCACGAGGCGGGCGCCGGTGTTGACTAGGACGCCGAGGCAACCGGTGACGACGATCAGCGCGTACATCGCGGGGACCGCCTGCGACGCCTGCGCGACGGCGATGCGGGCACCCAACCCCGGTGCGCCGATGACCAGTTCGGCCGTGACGGCGAGGATGAGGGCGACGGCGGCGGCGAGCCGGACACCGGTCATCACGTACGGCAGGGCGGTGGGCCACACGACGTGCCGCACGCGCGCCCAGGGGCCGAGGCCGAAGGCGCGGGCCGTGTCGTCGGCGACCGGGTCGACGTCCCGTACGCCGTGCAGGACCTGCACGAGGACCTGCCAGAACGAGGCGTAGACGACGAGGAGCAGCACCGAACGCAACTCCGTGCCGAACATCAGGACCGCCAGCGGGACGAGTGCCACCGACGGGATGGGGCGCAGGAACTCGACGGTGGAGGCCGTGAGCGCGCGCAGGTACGGGACCGTGGCGAGGAGGACGCCGGTGAGGATCCCGGCGAGCGTCGCGACGGCGAGGCCGACGGCCCAGCCGGTGAGGGTGTCGCCGAGCGCCGTCCAGAAGGCGGTGTCGGAGAGTTCGTCACCGAGGGCGCGCATCGTGGTGGTGAACGGCGGGAGATAGGCGGGGTCGACGACGCCGGTGCGCGCCGCCGCCTCCCACAGCGCCGCGCACGCGAGCAGCCCCAGGGCGCCGAGGATCACGGAAGGAGCGCGTCGAGGTCGGGCGCCTGCCTGAACTGCCCGTCGCTCTGCCCCAGTTGGGCGAGCTTCTCGATGGAGGACCGGTCGGCCGTGACGGGCCAGCGCGGCAGGATCAGCTCGTCGAGGGTCGCGGTGGAGATCTTGGTGTACGTGGTGAGGATCTGCCGGACCTCGTCGGGGTGTCGGTCGGCGTAGGCGAGGGACTCCTTCGTCGCCGCCGTGAACTTCTCCACGATGTCCGGGTGGTTCTTGGCGTAGGTGGTCGAGGTGAAGTACATCGCGACGGTCAGATCCGGTGCCGTGTCCGTGAAGTTGGAGGCGATGACGCGCCCGCCCGCCTCCTTGACGGTGGCGAGCACCGGCTCGACGACCTGGGCGGCGTCGATCTGCCCGCCGGCGAGCGCCGCGGCCATCTGGTCGAAGGCCAGCTCGACGAAGTGCACCTCGGAGGGGTCGCCTCCGGCTTTGCGGACCGATTCGCGGACCGTGGTGTCGTTGATGTTCTTGAGCGTGTTGACCGCGACCTTCTTGCCCTCCAGGTCCTTGGCGGTCTTGAGAGGGCTGCCCTTCTTGACGACGACGGCGCCGAAGTCGGCGCCCGGCTTGCCCGTCGAGTTGACGCCGTTGACGACGGCCTGGACGGGGACGCCGTTGGACTGGGCGATCATCAGCGACATGACGTTGGAGAAGCCGAACTGGGACTGCCCGCTGACGACGGCGGGCACGATCGCCGCACCGCCCTGGGCCGTGCTCATCGCCAGCCGGAGCCCGTGTTTCTCGTAGAAGCCCTTCTTCTGGCCGAGGTAGACCGGAGCGACGTCGAGGATGGGGACGACGCCGAGCTTGACGGTGGTGGTCCCCGCGCTGTTCGTGGGGGACCTCGAACCGTCGGAGCCGGAGTCGGAGTCGGAACCGCAGGCCGCCGTGGCGGCGAGCAGGGCCATGGCGGCGAGCGCGGTGAAGGTGCGACGGGTGCAGGACATGGATCCCCCCTGAGGCTCAGCGGGAACATAGAGCCCGCACCTCAAGGGGTCAATGCCGCCGCCGGGCCAGTTGCCGGGAGGGCCGAAGGCCGCGCGCGTCGCGTATCGGGCTCACGCGCACGTCAGGCCCGCCCCGCGGGGTGCGGGGCGCGTTCGCAGGCGGTGGTGGCCTCAGTAGGGCCGGTCTCCCGCGATGGCGACGCGCTCGGCGACCCGCCGGGCGTCCCCGTAGTCGGCGACGGCGTAGTGCTGGGTGGCGCGGTTGTCCCAGAACGCGATGTCACCGGCCTGCCACCTGAATCGCACCTGGAACTCCGGCACATGGGCCTGTTGGAACAGCAGGCGCAGCAGGCGGTCGCTCTCGGCCCGCTCCAGTCCGACGATCCGGGTGGTGAACGAGGTGTTGACGAACAGCATGCGCCGTCCGGTCTCGGGGTGGCGGCGGACGACCGGGTGGGTCACGGGCGGGAACGTGTCCTGCCAGCGGGCGAGCCGCTCGGGTCCGTAGAAGCGTCGGAAGCCGGGCAGGAAGTCGTGCTCGGCGACGGCGCCGTCGATGCGGGCCCGTACGTCGTCGGGCAGGTTGTCGTACGCGGCCGCCATGTCGGCCCACATGGTGTCGCCGCCGAACGGCGGGACCTCGCGCAGGTGCAGCACGGCGCCCATGGCGGGCCGCTCGCGGAAGGTGACGTCGGTGTGCCACACGTTCTCGAAGGTCGGGGTGGACGAGGCGCTCTTGTCGAACCGCACGACCTCGTCGCTGTCGCCGCGCTCCAGCAGCGGGTTGGTCTCCAACTCCCCCCAGTTCCGGGCGAACGCACGCTGATGCTCACTGCTCAGGTGCTGCCCGCGGAAGAACAGCACCTTCCATTCCAGCAGGGCGCGGTGCAGCTCTTCGCGGAGCGCGTCGGAGAGCGGGCGGGCGAGGTCGAGGCCGCGGATCTCGGCGCCGATGGTGGCCGCCTGGGGCACGACCTCGAACAGCTCGTACGGGCGCTCCCGCCATCCGTCGGGGGTGCGGCGCAGCAGTCGCCGCCCCTCGTAGAGGCCGTCGGCGGGGATGCGGGCGGGGCGCAGCGGGGCGAGGGCGGTCGGGGCGGTCGAGGGCGAGAATTCCGTCACGGACATGGGCACTCTCCGAGAGGCGCGCGGTGATCGCGGTGGTGGGGAACGCGAGGGTGAGCCGTACGGGCGCGGCCCACGGACACGGCGGGGCCTACGGGACGTACGGAGAGAAGCGACGAGGGACCGGGGGTCCGCTACAAGCCGCTGCGCGCGCAACCACATCGGTCCGGCGCGGTGGCCGATCCGAAAGCGTGGACGCGATGCGTGAACATGCCCTCATCCTGCGCCGTGGGAGATCACCTGGTCAAGGTGGTGCTCGTCCCCGCCGTGCGCGAGAACGGCCGAGGCCGCCCCCGCACACGGCGGGGGCGGCCTCGGGCCGGACCGGTTCGCGCGGCTCAGGCCACCGGGACCGGGACCGGGAAGGTCGGGTACTCCACGCCGGAGACGTGCTGGACGACCCGGATCACCTGGCACGAGTAGCCGAACTCGTTGTCGTACCAGAGGTAGAGGATCGCGTTGTCGCCGTCGACCTTGGTGGCGCCGGCGTCGACGATCGAGGCGTGGCGCGAGCCGATGAAGTCGCTGGAGACCGCGTCGGGCGCGCTGATGAAGTCGATCTGTCGCTTCAGCGGCGAGGTCAGCGACACCTGGCGGAGGTAGTCCAGGACCTCCTCACGGGTGGTCTCGCGGCCCAGGCGCAGGCTGAGGATCGCGATGGAGACGTCCGGGACCGGTACGCGGATCGAGGAGCCGGTGATGGGCGCCTTCAGGTCGGGCAGCGCCTTGGCGACGGCCGAGGCGGCGCCGGTCTCGGTGATGACCATGTTGAGCGGCGCGGAGCGGCCACGGCGGTCGGCCTTGTGGTAATTGTCCAACAGGTTCTGGTCGTTGGTGAACGAGTGGACCGTCTCGACGTGGCCGCGCAGCACCCCGTACTCGTCGGCCATCGCCTTCAGGGGCGGCACGATCGCGTTCGTCGTGCAGGAGGCGCAGGACAGGATCTGCTCGTCCGGCTTGATCGTGTCGTGGTTGACGCCGTGCACGATGTTCGGCACGTCGCCCTTGCCGGGGGCGGTCAGGACGACCTTGTCGATGCCGGGGCGCAGGTGCTGCGACAGCCCCTCGCGGTCGCGCCACTTGCCGGTGTTGTCGATCAGGATGGCGTCGTCGATGCCGTACGCGGTGTAGTCGATCTCGGAGGGGTCGTTCGCGTAGATCACCTTGATGGCGTTGCCGTTGGCGACGATGGTGCTGTTCGCCTCGTCGACGGTGATGGTGCCCTGGAACTGCCCGTGGATGGAGTCGCGCCGCAGCAGCGAGGCGCGCTTGACCAGGTCCGCCTCGCCGCCGCCGCGGACGACGACGGCGCGCAGCCGCAGGCCGTTGCCGGAACCTGCCTTCTCGATGAGCAGGCGGGCGACGAGGCGGCCGATGCGGCCGAAGCCGTAGAGCACGACATCGCGCCCGGCACCGCGCTCGACCTTGCCGTCGCCCATGGCGCCCGCGACGGCCTCGGCGGTGAACTCCTCGACGCCGAGGCCGCGTTCGTCGCTCCGGTACGTCGTGGCGAGCATGCCGATGTCGATCTGCGAGGGGCCCAGGTCGAGCGCGCTGAGGGCGCGCAGGAAGGGCATGGTCTCGGTGACCGAGAGCTCGGCGCCGGCTATCTGCCGGGCGAATCGGTGGGTCTTGAGAATGCTGACCACCGACTTGTTCACCAAGGAGCGGCTGTGCAGCAGGACAGTGACGTCCCGCTCCCGGTGCAGCTTCCCGATAATCGGGATCATCGACTCCGCGGTCTCCTCGCGGTGCTTCCAATTGGTGAACGAGTCGTCATTGACAGTCACGTGCGTCTCTTTCGAGCTAGGCGGCGCTCATATGCTAACCCGCCCGCTCGACGCCGCTTCGGCGGCCCCGGATCACCGCTTCCCGAAGGGTCCACCGGGGGCGAAGGCGAGGTCCGCGAACCGTTCGCCGATCCGGCGATGGGCGGCCGCGTCGGGGTGGAGGCCGTCGGGCAGCGGCAGCTCGGCGAAGTCGGCCTCGCCGTAGAGGGCGCGGCCGTCGAGGTGGTGCAGGTGCGGGTCCTCGGCCGCGCGGCTCTCCACGACGCGGGCCAGCTCGTCGCGGATCACCGTCAACGTGAGCTTGCCCTGGGCGCGTTCGGCGGGATCGCCCATGGCCGCGAACGTGAGTTTCCCGTCGGCGAGCCCGCTGAGGTCGGGCGCGGCGGGGCCCGGGGTGTCCTCGTGGATCGGGCACAGGAGGGGCGAGACGACCAGGAGCGGCGCCGTCGGGTGCCCTTCCCTGATGGTGTCGAGGAAGCCGTGCACGGCGGGGACGAAGGCGCGCAGCCGCATCGCGTCGTAGTTGACCAGGTTGATTCCGATCTTGACGCTGATCACGTCGGCCGGGGTGTCCCGGATCGTCCGCGCGGTGAACGGGTCGAGCATGGCGCTGCCGCCGAACCCGAGGTTGATCAGCTCGGCACCGGCCAGCGCCGCGGCGCGGGCGGGCCAGATGGTCGAGGGGCTCGCGGCGTCGGAGCCGTGGCTGATGGAGCTGCCGTGGTGCAGCCACACCGGGCGACCGCGGTCGGGGACGGGCTCGACGGGGGCGTCGGTGCGCAGGGCGAGGAGTTCGGTGGTCTCGTCGTGCGGCAGCCAGATCTCGACGTCCTTCATGGCGCCGGGCAGATCGGCGAAGCGCACGGTGCCGGGGGCGCCGAGGGTGCGCTCGAAGGTCCCGGTGGCCATGTCGATGGTCAGCGTGTCGCCGCCGGACACGCCGCCCTGCCGGACCAGCTCCCCGTCGACCAGGAGGTCGTACGTCCCGTCGGGCCGCGCGGGCACGCCCACATAGGCGCGCTTGGTCGGGAGGGCGTCCAGTTCGACGACGGTGGCACGGGTCCGGAAGGCGAGCCGTACGCCGGAGGGCTGGGACTCGGCCATGGCCAGTTGCCCGTCGACGTTCTGGGCGCGCGCCCAGGAAGGCAGCCGGTGCGGCAGCAACCCCCGGTCGGTGCGCTCCAGTTCCAGGGCGCCACGCAGCAGGGCGGGGGTGAGCGGTGTGGTGATCAGGGGTGTGGCGCTCGGGGGGTGCTCGGTGTTCATGACCTCAACCTGTTGATCGACTGGTGGACATTGATCAATGACTGGACGGCACGTGCGCACACCCCATGGCTACGCGCCCTGCTCGGGCCAGTTGCGCAACAAGGCGTCCAGCGCGTCGAGCGTGCGGACCCACGTCTCGTCGGTGTCCGGAGCGCTGTGGCTGAAGCTGCCGCCCATCTCCAGGCTCACGTAGCCGTGGAAGACGCTGCCGAGGAGCCGGACGGCGTGCGTCTGGTCCGGCTCGGTCAGGTCGTAGCCGCGCAGCAGCGCGCGGGTCATCTGCGAGTGCCGCACTCCGGCGCTGGCGGCGGCGGCCTCGGGGTCGAGGCGGAACTGGGTGGCGGCGTAGCGGCCGGGGTGCTCGCGGGCGTAGTCCCGGTAGACGTTGCCGAGGGCGACCAGGGCGTCCTTGCCCGCGCGTCCGGCGAGCGCGTCGGCGGCCCGGTCGGCGAGTTCCTCCAGGGCGATCAGGGCGATCCGGACCTTGAGGTCGTGCGAGTTCTTCACATGCGAGTACAGGCTCGCGACCTTGACGTCGAACTGCCGGGCCAGCGCCGAGACGGTGACGTGCTCGAAGCCCACCTCGTCGGCCAGCTCGGCACCCGCGCGCGCAAGGCGCTCCGTGTTCAGTCCCACACGCACCATGACCGTATGACCTCCCTCTCGTCCCGCACTCATTATGTATTTGCCTAAAAGATTTAGGCAAATTAGCCTCGCCGTTATGAAGCCACTGACCGAACGGGAGATCCGTTCCTCCTTCGTGAACTGCACCAAGGGCGAGGCGACCCGTATGCGCGTCCCGCACGACCTGACCGCCCGCCCCTGGGACGACCTGGACTTCTTCGGCTGGCGCGACCCGCAGGCACCCGACCGCGCCTACCTCGTCGCCGAGATCGACGGCCGCCCGCGGGGGATCGCGCTGCGCTCCTCGCACGCCGCGGCGGGGCAGACCCGCCGCAGCATGTGTTCGCTGTGCGTGACGACGCACAGCGGTGGCGTCTCCCTGCTCGTCGCACCGAAGGCGGGCAAGGCGGGGAAGCAGGGCAACTCGGTGGGCGCGTACATGTGCAGCGACCTCGCCTGCTCGCTGTACGTGCGTGGCAAGAAGGACGCGGGCATCGGCGCGCGGCTGCACGAGACGCTCACGATCGAGGAGAAGATCGAACGGACGCTGGCGAACCTCACCACGTTCATCGCGAAGATCACCGCGTGAAACACGCTCGTCACGACCCGGCAACCCATCGCGTCGCCGCGACCACTAGGGGCTGAACCGGCGCCTGCCGGTACGCGACGAGACGATCCGGGAGACCAGGATGAGACGACCCATAGCGCTGCGGCTCTCCGCGACTTTGGCCGCGGCGGCCCTCGCCGGTGGGGCCGGTGTGGCGCTGTCGACGCCCGAGGCGTCCGCGGCGGCGGCCGGCGCCACCGGTTACGCGACCCAGAACGGCGGGACGACGGGCGGCGCCGGCGGCCAGACCGTACGCGCCACCACGGGCACCCAGATCCACCAGGCCCTGTGCAACCGCGCCACCTCCGCCACGCCGCTCACCATCCAGGTCGAGGGCACGATCAACCACGGGAACACCAGCCAGGTCTCCGGCGACAGTTGCAACACCGCGGCCGGGGTGATCGAGCTCAAGCAGATCAGCAACGTCACGCTCGTCGGCGTCGGCAGCGGCGCCGTCTTCGACCAACTGGGCATCCACATCCGCGAGTCGCGGAACATCATCATCCAGAACGTGACGGTCAAGAACGTCAAGAAGTCCGGCTCCCCCACCTCCAACGGCGGCGACGCCATCGGCATGGAGAAGAACGTCCGCAACATCTGGGTGGACCATGTCTCCCTCCTGGCGTCCGGCGGCGAATCGGACGGCTACGACGGCCTGTTCGACATGAAGAACAACACGCAGTACGTCACCCTCTCGTACAGCACGCTGCGCAACTCGGGCCGCGGCGGCCTGATCGGCTCCAGCGAGAGCGACCTGTCGAACGGCTTCGTCTCCTTCCACCACAACCTGTACGAGAACCTCGACTCCCGCGCGCCCCTGCTGCGCGGCGGCACGGCCCACATCTACAACAACTCGTACGTGAGCCTGAACGAGTCCGGCATCAACTCCCGGGCCGGCGCCAAGGCCAAGGTGGAGAACAACTACTTCAAGAACTCCAAGGACGTCCTCGGCACCTTCTACACCGACGCCACCGGCTACTGGCAGACCAGTGGGAACATCCTCGACAACGTGACCTGGTCCGCGCCCGGGGCCGAGAACAAGCCGGCCGGCCCGGACATGAAGTCCACGACCACCGTCTCGGTCCCGTACGCCTACACGCTCGACAAGGCGAACTGCGTGCCGGCCATCGTCGGCCGGACGGCCGGAGCGGGCAAGAACCTCGCGGTGTCCGACGGCACCTGCTGAGGACCCCTCCCGCGCGCGGGTGGTGCCCCACCCCGGCAACGGCATGACCGGGCCACTCCCCCGGTCATGCCGTTCAGGCGGCGAGAGGCGGCTCGCCCTTCGGCCCAAGGCCGGAACAGCCGGTGTGCCGGCGATGACGCCGGCGGAGAAGGTCGAACAGCGTCTGACCGGCCGCCCCGACTCCCACGTACCCGCCCGCACCCTGGAACGCCTGACCGGCATGGCCGAGCGGCCCTTGGCCGTCGGCGCGGTTCGGCGTGGTCCGGCCGACCAGCGACCAGATCCTGGAGAACGCGACCGGCGTCGACGCCCCACCCTCGACCTGGCCCCGCCGTGAACTCGTGGTGGACCTGCTCCACACGGCGCGGCGATGCGCCCGGGCAGCCACTCCGACGTGGGACCGCTCTGCTGCGGCCGGGCGGGCGCTGAGCGCCGCCTCAAGGACAGGCTGTCACCCCCCGGGCAGGTCGCCCGGGAAGGGGACCACATCCTGCCCCGGCACCAACGGCCGCGCGGGGAACGGGCCCGGCGCGTGGGCGTCGTACAGGGTGCGCAGCGCCGCGGTCAGCCGCCCCGCCGTCTCCTCGTCGAGGGGCGCGAGGAAGGTCGCCTCGGCCTCGACGCGGGCCTGATCCGCCTCGCGCAGACATGTACGGCCGGCCTCGGTGAGCGACACCACGTTCCGGCGGCGGTCCCGGGCGCTGCGGCGGCGCTCCACGAGACCCTTGCCCTCCAGCATGTCGATGACGGAGACCATCGTGGTGCGGTCCATGCCGATCGCCGACGCCAGCTCGTTCTGGGACCGCTCGGCGCCGTCCGCCGCGATCACGGACAGCACGCCGAGCTCCTTGGGATGCACGTCGTAGGGGGCCAGCGCCTCGCCCAGCAGGTGGGCGAGGTTCAGATAGGCGTGCTTCATCAGGTAGCCGAGCCGTCGGGTGAGCAGGTCGGCCAGTCCGACTTCGTCCGTCATGCCTGATAGCGTATCCTCTCTCTGATAATCAGCACCACTGACGATTAGTGAGGCCGCGCGAAGGCCCGAGAGCTCCGCGCCCCACTCCTGGACGCCTTCCGCGTTCGCCGCGCAGCCCAGCGCACTCCACACCTGGCAAGACCTAGCAAGGAAGCGACGTCCTCGACATGAGCGACTCCATATCCACCGCCGCCCCGCGGACGGCGCGGGGCTCCGACGCCCCCGACGCGGCACAGGCGCCCGACCCCCGGCGCTGGTGGGGCTTGGTGATCATCGCCCTGGCCCAGCTCATGGTGGTGCTCGACGCGACCATCGTGAACATCGCGCTGCCGTCCGCCCAGACCGATCTCGGCATGTCGGACGCCAACCGCCAGTGGGTCATCACCGCCTACACCCTGGCCTTCGGCGGTCTGCTGCTGCTCGGCGGGCGCGTCGCCGACCTCGTCGGCCGTAAGCGCACCTTCATGATCGGTCTGGTCGGCTTCGCCCTGGCGTCCGCGGTCGGCGGCGCGGCGAACAGCTCCGGGATGCTGTTCCTCGCCCGCGCCGCGCAGGGCGTCTTCGGCGCCCTCCTCGCGCCGTCCGCGCTGTCCCTGATGACGACGACGTTCACCGACCCGCGCGAACGCGGCAAGGCGTTCGGTATCTACGGCGCGCTGGCCGGCGCGGGCGGCGCCGTCGGTCTGCTGCTCGGCGGCATCCTCACCTCGTACCTGAACTGGCGCTGGTGCCTGTACGTCAACATCCCCATCGCGATCGTCGCCGTCGTCGGCGCCAGGATCCTGCTCCACGACCGCCCCGGCCACAAGGACGTCAGGCTCGACGTGCCCGGCGTCATCCTGGGCTGCGGCGGCCTGGTCGCCATCGTCTACGGCTTCTCCGAGGCGGAACCGCGCGGCTGGGGCGACTCGCTCGTCGTGTCGCTGCTGGTCGGCGGTGTCGTGGCGCTCGTGGCGTTCGTCCTGTGGCAGGCCCGCGCGAAGTCACCGCTGCTGCCGCTGCACATCCTGCGCGACCGCAACCGCGCCGGCTGCTTCCTCACGATGGGCCTCGCCACGATCGGCATGTTCGGCCTGTTCCTGTTCATGACCTACTACTTGCAGGGCATCCTCGGGTACTCCCCGGTCAGGACCGGCCTCGCGTTCCTGCCGATGTCGGCCGCGATCATCATCGGCTCGACGCAGATCTCCGCCCGTCTGCTCCCCCGCGTCCAGGCCCGCGCCCTGATGGTGCCGGGCATGCTGCTCGCCGCGTGCGGCCTGCTGATCCTGACGCAGCTCGACGTCGACTCGGCGTACGCGACGCACATCCTGCCGGCCGAGCTGATCATGGGCCTCGGCATGGGCCTGACGTTCATGCCGGTCTTCTCCACGGCCACGCACGGCGTGCGCCCGCAGGACGCCGGCGTGACCTCGGCCATGGTCAACACCTCGCAGCAGGTCGGCGGTTCACTGGGCACGGCCCTGCTGAACACCCTCGCCACCTCGGCCACGTCGACGTACATCGCCGGCCACCTGACCGACCCGTCGAAGAAGGCGCAGGTCGTCGCGGAGGGCGTCGTCCACGGCTACACCCACGCGATCGGCTACGCGGTCATCGCCATGCTCCTCGCCGGCTGCGCGGCGGCCCTCCTGGTCAACGCCAAGCCGGTCCGCCACGGCGCGCACTGACAGCACCCCTCCCCGGATGGGCGAAGTGCCCGCAGGACCGACAGGTCCTGCGGGCACTTTCGCGTACGGACACGCCCACGCGCCCGACGCGATACGCCCGCAATAGGTGCGCGGTGCACCACGGAGACGGCGGCGATACCCCCCTCCCACAAGCTCGTCCCAGCACTCGACGAGGCACGTCCCACGAGGCGACGAAGCGAGGGGGGAAGCAGCACGTGAGCACCTCAGGCAGCGGTCCCGAGAGTGATGTGGTGGTCCAGAAGTACGGCGGCAGCTCGCTGGCCACCACAGGTCAGGTGCTCCGCGTCGCGGAGCGGGTCGGTGCACTGGTCAGGGCCGGGCGGCAGGTGGTCGTCGTGGTCTCGGCGCAGGGAGACACCACCGACCGGCTGATCTCTCTCGCCGACGAGATCAACCCGCGGCCGACCGGGCGGGAACTCGACCAGTTGCTCGCCACCGGTGAGACCTCCTCGGCCGCGCTCATGGCCATGGCCATCCAGCACACGGGGCTACGGGCGACAGCGCTGTCCGGCGCCCGCAGCGGGATTCTCGCCACCGGGCCCCACGGCGCGGGAATCATCGTCGCGGTCGACACGGAGGAACTGCGCACGCTCCTGGACGACGGACAGGCCGTGGTGATCGCCGGGTTCCAGGGTGTGAGCGCCGACGGCGACATCGTCACGCTCGGCCGCGGCGGCTCGGACACCACCGCCGTCGCGGTCGCCGCCGAACTCGGGGCCCACGCCTGCGAGATCTACAGCGACGTCCCCGGTGTGCTGACCGCCGATCCCCGGGTCGTACCGACCGCCCGGCTCATGCCCGACATCGACGTCGAGGTCATGACCGAGATGGCCTTCGCGGGCGCCCGGGTGATGCACGCGCGTGCCGTGGAACTCGCCGCTCTCTACGACGTGGACATCCTCGTGGGCAGCTCCACCGCTTCGAGTGCCGGTACCCGTATCCACGCACGAGACGGAGACGAGATGCTCGAGTCCAAAGCCGCCGTGATGGCCGTGGTCCACGACACCGACGTGGCCCGCGTCACGCTGCGCGCCCGGTCCGCGCCGGTCAACCCAGATATCCCAGACGGCCCGGTCAACCCGGTCAACCCGGAGAGTCCGGAGGACCCCTCCTCCGCGGTGTTCCGGTACCTGGCGCGGCATTCGATCCCCGCCGACATGACCGCGGTCGTCCACGCTCCCGACGGAGGGTTCTCCTTCGGTCTCACGGTGCACCGCTCCCACGCGTCCGGCGTCCGCGAGTCGTTCGCCGGGCTCACGGCTCCGGAGCAGGGCCACATCGAGGTCGAGGAGGAGGTCGCCAAGGTCTCCGTCGTCGGCCGGGGCCTGCTCAGCAGGCCGGTGTACGCGTCACGGATGCTCTCCGCGCTGACCGCCGCGGGCATCTGCGCCCAGTCGCTGTCCGCGTCCCAGTCCCGCGTGTCCGTCATGGTCCCCGCCGCCGACACCCGCCGCGCCGTGGGCCTGCTGCACAGCGAGTTCGGCCTCGACGCCGACGCGGAGTCCACACCGCGACGGCTGGCCTCTCATCCCTGACCCGCCCGTCCCGTTCATGAGTGGCATCCGTCCCTACCGACAGGAGCACTGGTGATCAACGCACCTTTCGCCCGGAGCCTGCGTCTGCAGCGGCTCCACCACCACGACCCCGAACGGCTGTTCATCGTTCCGCTCGACCATTCCCTCACCGACGGCCCTCTCCTGCCGAGCGGGCAACTCAACACCCTCGTCGGCAGCCTGGCCTCGCACCACGTCGACGGTGTCGTGCTGCACAAAGGTTCCCTGCGCCACGTCGACCCCGAGTGGTTCACCCGTACGTCCCTGATCGTGCACCTGAGCGCGAGCACGATGCACGCACCCGATCCCAACGCCAAATACCTGGTGTCGAGTGTCGAGGAGAGCCTGCGGGCGGGGGCCGACGCGGTGAGCGTCCACGTCAACCTGGGCTCCGACGAGGAGCGCCGCCAGATCGCCGACATGGCGGCGGTCGCGGAAGCCTGCGACCGCTGGAACGTACCGCTGCTCGCCATGATGTATCCGCGCGGCCCCAAGATCGACAATCCCCGGGACCCGGCCCTGGTGGCCCACGCCATCCAGGTCGCCGTCGACCTCGGCGCCGACCTCGTCAAGACGCTGTACGTCGGGTCCGTCGAGGAGATGTCCGCCATCACGGCGGCGTCACCGGTCCCGGTCGTCGTGGTGGGCGGGCCGCGCAACAGCGACGAGACCCGGACGCTGGCCTATGTCGAGGAGGCGCTGCGGGGCGGCGCCGCCGGCGTCGCCATGGGGCGCAACGTCTTCCAGGCCGCCGACCCGGGGGCCATGGCGGACAAGCTCTCCGACCTGATCCACCACAGCGGGGGCGGCGCCGCGACCGCCGGTCCCGCCCGCGCCGCGTGAGCGCCGGTCGCACGCACCATCCGCGCAGTTTCCCGAAACGACCCACCCAGAGGAGTTCTTCCGTGTCTTCTACGTCCGCCGTCTCTTCGTCCACCAAGCTGACCTGGCTCGACATCCGCTCACTCGGCGAGGCCCGCGCCGCCATCCTCCAGGAGGCCCTGCACCACCGGGTCGACGCGGTCGTCGCGGACGACGCCGCCGACCTCGCGGACCTGCCTCCGACGGTGACCAAGGTCCTCTTCCCCCAGGGCAAGCCGCTGCCGGACGACTTCGGTACCGCCACGGTCGTCATCGTCGATCCGGCCAAGCACGGGGTGACCCCCGCCGAACTGGCCGTCCTCCACCCCGACATCGAGTTCGGCCGCTTCGTGGAGATCATCGACGCGCCGACCCTCGAGGACGCCTGCGAGTCGTCGCGCACGGAGAAGTGGTCCCTGCTGCTGTTCCGTGACCCGACGAAGATTCCGCTGGAGATCGTGATCGCGGCGGCGGCGAAGGCCACCGGCTCGATGATCACCGTCGCGCAGGACCTGGAGGAGGCCGAGATCCTCTTCGGTGTCCTCGAACACGGGTCGGACGGCGTGATGATGGCGCCCCGGCGCGTCGGTGACACCGCGGAGCTCAAGCGCGTCGCCGAGGCCGGTGTGCCCAACCTGAACCTCACCGAGCTGCGCGTCGTGGAGACGAGCCACATCGGCATGGGCGAGCGGGCCTGCGTGGACACCACCACGCACTTCGCGGAGGACGAGGGCATCCTGGTCGGCTCGCACTCCAAGGGCATGATCCTGTGCGTCAGCGAGACCCACCCGCTGCCGTACATGCCGACCCGCCCGTTCCGGGTCAACGCCGGCGCCATCCACTCGTACACCCTCGGCAAGGACGAGCGCACGAACTATCTGAGCGAACTGAAGACGGGCAGCAAGCTCACCGCCGTGGACGTCAAGGGCAACACCCGGCTCGTGTCGGTCGGCCGCGTCAAGATCGAGACCCGGCCGCTCATCTCGATCGAGGCCGAGGCCCCGAACGGCCAGCGCGTCAACCTGATCCTCCAGGACGACTGGCACGTCCGGGTCCTCGGCCCCGGTGGCACCGTGCTCAACAGCACCGAGCTGAAGCCGGGTGACACGGTCCTCGGCTACCTGCCCAGCGAGGACCGCCACGTCGGCTACCCGATCAACGAGTTCTGCCTGGAGAAGTAGGACCGCCCGGCAGAGCGTCCGCCCTCACCGCACCGGCCACGTCGCCCGCATCCCCACCGGCGACGTGGCCGGTCTCGTGCGTGCCGTGCGAGGCCGAGGCGGCCCGCGGGACCGCGAACACCGTCACGGCGCCGACCAGGCCGCCGAGGGCGAACACCGTGAACCCCTGCCGGCCGAGGCCATGACTGACCAGGACGCCACCGAGCCACGGGCTGAACACGGCCCCGAGGCGGCCGACCCCCGTGACCCAGCCGAGGCCGGCGGCACGGTCCGCGGCCGGATAGAAGCGGCTCGTGGCGGCGTACACCATGGTGCTCGCGCTGAACAGCCAGACACCGGTGAAGGCGACGACGAGGTACGTGACGCCCAGCGGCAGGCGTGCGGACAGCAGCACCAGGCCGCCCGCGGCGAGGACGAACCAGACCGCCGCGACCGACACCGCGCCGAACCGGTCGGCGATCCGCCCCGCGAACAACATCCCGGCGATGCCGCCCACGTTGACGACCATGAGCAGGCTCACCGAGGTGGACAGGCCGTAGCCCGCGGACCGCATGAGCTGCGGCAGCCAGGTGGAGATGCCGTACACCAGGAGCAGACCGCAGAACGACGCGACCCACAGCAGCAGGGTCGCGAGGCGTCGCCCGGGCGCGAAGAGGGCCCGTACCGATGCGAGCCGCCCCGCGATCCCGGCGGGCGGGGCGCTGCGGGCGGTCGGGACGGCAAGTCCGTACCGTTCGGCCGTTTCGCGCGCCAGTTCGATGTGTCCGCGCCCGTACAACACCGAGGGCGACTCCGGCAGGTACCGCAGCAGCAGGGGAACGGCGACGAGCGCCGGCAGCACGCCGACCGCGAAGGGCCAGCGCCAGCCGTGGCCGGGGGCGAGCCAGAGTCCGAGTCCCGTCGCCGCGATGCCCCCGGTGTGGTGAGCGGTCATCAGCACACCGGTGAACAGCGCGCCCCTGCGCGGCGGGGAGAACTCGGCCACCATCGCGAGGCAGACGGGCATCAGCCCGCCCAGACCGAGACCGGCGAGGAAGCGCCCGGCCCCGAACTGGGCGGCGTCGCCCGCGAGCGCGCAGGCTCCGGTCCCCGCCGAGAACAGCAGGACGCACCAGACGAGAGCGCCCCGTCTGCCCAGCCAGTCCGTCATGTTCCCGGCCACGAGCGCGCCGACGAGCATGCCGCAGGTCGTCCAGCTCCCGATGACCCCCGCGTCGGCCGCGTCGACACCGAGGCGCGGGTCATCGAGCAGATACGGCATGACGGCGCCGTAGACCGTGACGTCGAGGCCGTCGAAGAAGACGACGAGCCAGCACAGAGCGAGAACCGCGTACACGAGATACCGCCTTCGAGGAGGAGCGGAGCGCCCAGAACACAGCGGTGCCGGGCAGCGGAGGGATCCACTGCCCGGCACCGCCGGAGGGCTACTTGTCGTAGGTGTAGAACTTGGTGTGGTCGAGCAGATCGGCCGGCGTCATGGTGTGCCACGGACCGAGCGGGGTGTTGAGGTCCGGGACGTCCTTGGTCGGCTCGGCCGGCAGGTAGTGCGGGACGTCGGGGTGGCGCTGCTGCCACAGGGCCCAGCACCGGTCGATCATGCAGTGGTTGAGGAAGAACACCGGGTCGTTGGGCGAGCCGATGTACATCATGTGACCGCCGGTCCACACATGGGCCGCGCCGTGCAGCTTGCCCACCGAAGGCTCCCACTCGAACTTGGTGTAGCCCTCCAGGTGGTTGCGGAAGCTCTCGTAGGGGGGCACGCCACCCGAGGTGTGGTTCCACGGCGGGCAGTCGTACACCGGGAGGGCGAGGGTCTCCTCCAGTTCCTTGGGCGTCGGCAGGTTCGGGGTGAGCGTCCCGAAGTCCCTGACGAGGTAATCGCGGTCGTCCTGGGTGTAGTTGCCGTTGAGAGCGGGGTTCTCCTCCCCCACCCAGACCACGCTGATGTTGAGCTTCCAGCCGTTGTCCCGCGCGAAGGGGCCGGTCATGACGCGGCGGTCGCCCTCCCGGCCGTTCCCGCCCATGAAGCTCGCGTCCCACAGGGGCGAGTCCGCGCCGTGGTCGGTGCTCCAGTCCCAGTACGGGAGGGTGACGCGCGGATCGACCTTCTGCAACTCCTGCTCGAACTTGAGCAGGTACTGCCGGTGCCACGGCAGGAAGCCGGGGTTGACGTGCCCGAGCCGCTTGCCGGTCACCTTGTCCAGGTAGTCGGTGGAGTTCACCTTGATGTGGAGGGCGACGAAGCGGTCGTAGATGCCACGTCTCTTGATCTCCAGGACAGCGTGGATGAAACGTCTCTTCTCTTCGGCCGTCATGGCCAGGTGGTTCTTGCGTACGTGCGCCATGGCGCTCTGTCCTCTATTCCGTGGCCGGGTCGGTCAGACGTGGGTGACGTGGTTGCCGTGGGCGGACGGCAGCACGGCCGCCCCGCGCAGTTCCTCCACGGCGCGCCGGGCGGCGTGCAGAGGGCTCGGGGCCATCTCGTAGTGGCACAGGGAGCTGAGGTAGGCGTCGTCCGCGAACTTCATCAGGTGCAGGGGGCGGCCGTCGATCGTCACGCCGCCACCGGCCGCGGCGGTGGCCACGCGTATGGTGCGGCCCCGGTAGCGCTCGGTGTACTCCTGGTCGGCGGCGGCGCCGGAGGCGTTTCCGGCCTCGGCCGACGCGTCGCCGGTGCGCGCGGAGACGAACGGCACCGCCGCGGCGGCGGCGACGAACGCCGCACCGGCGGTGACCTTGACCATGTCGCGCCTGTTCAATGACATACGACCACTCCCTTGGGCTCGAGCAGGAACTGTGTGTAGTTGTCGTCGTGCGGGATGCCGGGCACCGCCGTCCAGGGCAGGACGTGGCCGCGGGTCACTTTGCGGACGCTCGGCTCCCGTACCGCCGCGTCCACCAGTTCCTCGCGTTCCGTGAGGAGGTTGAGGACGAGGGAGTCACGCAGCGGCGCGATGCCGTCGGACTCCGTCCATGGCGCCACCACGACGAAGGGGAAGGGCAGTTCGGTGCCCACGGCCGGGTGGTCGGCGCGGTCCGCGGACAGCACCACCGGCCGAAGCAGGAACGATCCGTCAGGCAGTTCCACCACGGTCTCGGCCTGGCCGGCCCGCGCACTGTGATCGGTGAGTTCGGCGCGCAACCGGGTGATCTGCTCACGCAGTTGGGCGGCCCTGGCCCTGTTCACCACGAGCAGCGTGGCCTCGCTGTCCGTGGCGGGCAGTGAGGGCAGCCGGGCGAGACGCTCCGCGAGCCGGTCGGCGATGTCCGCCACCGATCCCGTGGTCAGCACGGCCGACAGATTGGTGCAGCGGGTACCGCCGTCGAAGGAGGCGGAGAGCGCGAGGTGTTCGATCAGGGCGTCGTCCGGCTCCGTGTCGACCAGCGCCTTGGTGCGGCCCGGGCCGCGCACCGCCACGGACTCCCTCTGGTGCCAGGTGGCGACCGCCCGGTCGCCGCCGTAGATGATGCCGCGGTCCGCCTCCCGGAGCAGGAACTCGCCGACCTGGCGTGCACAGGGCAGGTAGGCCACCTTGGTCGGCGGCAGGCCCGCGGCCAGCAGGGCCGACAGCAGCCGCGCCGGGGTGAAGGGGTCCCGGCTGCCCGGCTTGACGAGGACGCTGTAGCCGTGGAACAGGGCTTGGACCCAGGAGACGTTCGGCACGGGGTGGTTGCTGGCCAGCACCGCGGCGAAGACCTTGCCCCGCGGTACCCAGCGGGTGTCGAAGCCGGTGCCGAAGCCGGTGGCGGGGAGCTCGGCGGCGGTGGTCCGCGGCAGCTCCCCGATCTCCTTGACCAGATCGCGGACGGCCTGGTCGACCGCCGCCGCGGTCAGACCGGTCGCGTGGCAGACCCGTCGTACGTACTCCCGCGGGGACTCGCCGTCGAGGGTCGCGGTGGCGAACAGGCGCACCGCCTCGGTGAAGAGGGCGGGGTCCGGCGCCCTGCCGTCCGCGTGCTCCCGGACCTCGTTCAGGGCCGCGAGCGCCAGCAGACGCGGGGCGAGGCCGACGTCGGCCAGGTCGTCCCCGAGGACGCCGGGCAGCGCCACGCGGTCCGAACTCGCCGTCCGGCGACCGCATATCAGGGGGTCGAGCCGGAGGGCGGCGGCTGTGGCGGTGCCCATCAGTAGACCCCCTCGATCACGGCCACGTCGTCGATGCTGCGGTAGGTCTGGATGTCGGCGAGGCCGTCGACGGGTGAGCCCTCCCTCGGCTCGACACGTATCGCGGTGTCCCGCTCCAGGATGTTGGGCAGGAACATCTCCTCGGTGACGAGGTGCAACCGGACGCGTCCCCGTTCGCCGTAGGCGACGATGTTCCCCTCCTCGTCCACCAGGTCGAGCCGGGTGGTGGCGGGGAACGGTTCGAAGACACAGGGGTGGGTGTCGGTCGGCAGGGCCCTGCGCTGCGGTGCGACGCCCATCAGGCTGTTCCCGTAGATGCCGACCACGGCGGCCTCGGGGAAGAAGGTCTCGCCGAGTTGCCGTCGGCTCTCCGCGCTGATGGATGTGCCGGCCCAGATGATCGCCTGCACCTTCCCGCGTACGAGGTCGTACAGGCGGGGGCGTGCGCAGATCGCTTCGAGCAGGGGCGGCGTGGTGTTGAGCACGGCGATGCTCTGGGATTCGAGAATCGTCTCGGCCTGGTCGAGAAGGTGCTGGACGTAGGCGTCGGCCTCCTCCTCGCGACCGGCCGCGAGGAGGCGCTTCACCCAGCGCGGATCGAGGTCGACGGTGTAGAAGATGCCGCCGCCGAGCGCGGCGTACCGGGCCGTGTCGTAGCCGATCACATGGGGACCGCTGGGGCCGAGGTGAAGCCAGTTGCCGCCGGCGGGTACGCCGTTCTCGATGAGCCGTTCGCGTCCCCACGCGGTCACGCGTGAGCGGTTGTTCCAGTCGATGATCCGCTTGGGGGAGCCCGTCGTGCCGCCCGAGTCGTAGACCCGTACGGGCTTGTCGGCGAGTCCCTTGGGGATCAGGTCCTGGGCGGGAACGGTCCGCAGTTCGGCGCTGACGTCCGGGAACCGGGTCAGGTCCGCCAGGCCCCGCACGTCGGTGAGCGGGTCGAAACCGAGGGCTCCGCGCTTGTCCAGCCAGAACGGGGAGCCCGTGTGCTCGGTGAAGTGCCACACCATCGACGCGCGTATGTGGCTGTTGAATTCGGTATCGGTGAAGTCCGTCATGACTGCCTTCTGCTCTCCTGGTGACGAGGCGACGGCGGGTTGCGGTCCATGGTGCGGGGAGGCGGCTATCGCCCCCGTATCGCCGGGGTTTCCCGGGCGTACTCGCTTCCCCGCCGTGCCTCTCGAACCGTGCGGCGGCGCTATGTCCGGGGGCGGAGGGTGAAGGCGATCAGTGCGGCGACGAGCGGGAAGAGCGCGATGACGCCGAGGGCGGAGCTGAGCTCCATCGTCTTGGCCAGGGCGCCTGCCGTGGCGCTGCCGGCGCCGCCGCCGACGAAGAAGGCGAGGTTGAGCAGGCCCATCGCACCGCCGCGCCGGGCCGGTTCGATGTGGGCCGACATCAGGGCCGTGGTGAAGACCTGGGTCACGGAGAAGGCGGCGAACCCGAGCGACGCGCCGAGGATCAGGAGGGCGACCCCGGAGCCGAGCAGGGCGCAGCCGAGCGCCGCGGCGAAGGCGAGCGAGACGACGGCCAGGAGGGTGTTGCCGTTGTCACCGGCGGTGAGCTTGCCCGCCAGGCGCGACAGGACGGCGCCGACGACCGCGCCGGGCAGCAGCCAGACGCCGACCGACAGGACGCTCCAGTGGTGTTCGCCGACGAGGAGTTGCGGCACGGCGTACATGGCGGCGAACAGTCCTCCGTACACGCCGACGCCGACGATCGCGGAGCGGACGAAGACCCCGTCCTCCACCAGTGCCTTGGGGACGAACGAGGTCTCCGCCGTACGGACGCGCCACACGAGTCCGGCCAGGGCCAGCACGAAGGCGGCGGCGGTCACCGCGACGACCGTGCCGCTCAGCGCGAGCGCGGAGGACTGGATCAGGATGAGGAACGACATCGCGGTCACGGTGAGCAGTCCGGCGCCCGGCAGGTCCATGGACCTGCCCGAGTTCTTGCGCGCCGGGGCGGCGGCCAGGCAGAGCGGGACGACGAGCAGTGACAGCGAGGGCAGGACCAGGGCGATCCGCCACGTCACCCACTCCGTGAAGACGCCGCCGGCGAGGGTCGCGCTCGCGGAGAAGATCGCCATGGTCGCGCCGAAACCGGCGAACACCTTGGGCCGCATCTCGGGCGCCGTGGAGGCGGTGAGCGCCATGGCGCAGGCGGCCATGGCACCCGATCCGGCGGCCTGCACGAACCGGCCCACGACGAGGCTTCCGAGGTTGGGGGCGGCGAGGCAGACGGCGGCGCCCACGATCAGGGCGAGGGAGCCGAGCAGCAGGGCGGTACGCACCCCGCGCGTGTCGGCGAGACGTCCGAAGAACGCCGTGCCGACACCGAGGGCGAGGGCGTGGGCGGTGAGGACCCATGCGGTCGCCGCCGGGGAGGAGTGCAGCGCCGCGGCGACATCGGGCAGTGCGACGCCCGCGGCGGTGACGCCGAAGACGACGGGTCCGAACAGGGCGCCGTAGCGCAGGCCGGCCGAGCGGGCGCTGAGGGCGGGGCGAGCCCCGCCGACCGCAGGGGATGCGGCGTGTTGGGTGGTCACAAGAGCTCCAAAGTTTTGATGGGTACCTGACAATCACGGGCCCCGGGGGTCTTCGTCAGGCGAGCGGGGCGATGTTGTGGTTGAGGCGGAAGACGTTGTGCGGGTCGTACAGCGTCTTCACCCGGGTCAGCCGGGCCAGGGTCTGCGCCCCGTAGCAGTCGGCCGTCGCGTCCGCCGTGTCGGGGCCCGCGAGGAAATTGAGGTATCGCCGACCGTCGCCCCACGGCTCCATCGGCCCGAGCACCGTGTCGGGCGAGCCGGGCCGGGAGAGGGTGGACAGCGTGTACGCGCCGTCCCTGACGCCGACCGCGTTGGGTACGGCGGGCGGCCGGGACAGGGCGCCGCCGAGGTGCCGCAGCTCCACCATCAGATCGCCGCAGCCGGAGCGCGGCCCCGCCAGGCGGATCAGCTTCTCCACGGCGTCCGAGCCCAACTCCCGCAGCACGATGTTGCGTTCGTGGTACGGAAGCGGGTGCACCGGGTCCTGATGGATGGAGGCGACGTCCGCGTACGGCATCTCGCGCACCGAGTCGTCGATCGCCGTCCCGGCGTCCCGCAGCGGGCGGACCAGGCGCTCGCCCTGCGCGGCCGTCCCCGTGAACGCGATCCGCACGTGCGCGGCCAGCCGCCCCCGCAGGAACTCCGGCACGTCCGGCACGTCCGGGAGCCGCAGCAGCGCCACCGACGAGGTCATCTCCTCCGGCACGGTCGGCGTCCACTGCCGCCAGGCGTGGAGCACCTGCCCCGCCTGCTCCCCGGGGAAGTAGAGCCCGCCGCCGTACAGCCGCCGTACCGGCATCAGCGCGAACCACAGGCCCGTGACGACACCGAAGTTCCCCTTGCCGCCCCGCAGCGCCCAGAACAGTTCCCCGTGCTGGTCACGGGTGACCTTGCGGATGTTTCCGTCCGCCGTGACGACTTCGAGGCAGGTCACGTGATCGGCCGCGAACCCGTACTGCCGTCCCAGCGGCCCCAGTCCCCCGCCCAGCGTGTAACCGACCACTCCGACCAGCGGCGAGGAACCGTTGAGCGGTGCGAGGCCGTGACGGGCGGCGCTCGCGATCACCTGGTGCCACTGGGCCCCGGCCTCGGCGTAGGCGGTGCGGGTGACCGGGTCGACGGAGACCGCGCTCATCCGCCGCGTGCTGATCAGCACACCTCCCTGCGCGGCGGCAGCGATGCCGTGGCCGGTGGCCTGGACCGCCACCGGCAGTCCCTGCTCCCCGGCGAAGGACACCGCGGCGGCCACGTCCGCGGAGCTCAGCGCCGTGACGATCACGGCGGGCCGATGCCGCGCGATCCGGTTGAACCCCAGGACCTCCTCCTCGTAGCCGGGGTAGTCGGGGGTCAGTACGTCCCCCTTCAGCCGTCCGAGGAGACGGTCCATGGCCGCCTCGGTGATCTCGACGTGCCCCACGTGCTCGGTCACGATCCACTCCCTCCTCCGCTGCCGCGACGCGCCTTCCTTCAGCGCCCCGGCGATGAGCAGAAGTGTTCTCGGCCGAGATCCCCGGTCCCATCCCCTAGTTAGGGGGGAGGCGGCGGGGGTCTTCCCTTCAATTCGGGATGCGGAGGTCCGGATCGGCGATGCCACCGGCCGGGTCCCGCCCGGCCCGTTCCTCCCGCAACACGATGATCTCCTGCTCCAGCAGGGCGATACGGTCCTGCGGCGAGAGGGAGATCACCCCCTCCCCGGGTAACTCCTCGGCGTACCGGGGCGGCGTCCGCGGGTTCTCCAGAGCGGCCCTGCCCGCGCTCAGGATCATGTGCTCCGTGCGTCTCAGCTCCGCGCCGGGTTCGAGTCCCAGTTCCTTGGACAGCTTTCGGCGCGTCTTGTGGTAGAGCGACAGCGCTTCGGCGGTGCGTCCCGACCGGTGCAGCGCCACCATCAACTGGGCGCACAGACTCTCCTGGTACGGGTTCTCCCCGACGTGCAGGGCGAGTTCGCCCAGCACCTGGCGGTGCCGGCCCCGTTCGAGTTCCAGACGGAAGCGCAGCTCGATCGCGGCGAGCCGGTCCTCGTGCACCTTCAGCGCCGCGGTCTCCAGCAGTTCGCTGCCGAGCCCGGCCCCCACCGGCCCGTGCCACAGGTCCAAGGCCTCCTCCAGCAACGTCACCGCGCGGGCCGGCGATGCCGCCGCCTCCGAGCGCGCCTTGCGCAGCAGATCCTCGAAGTGCGCGAGGTCCAGGGCCGACCTCGGCACCCGTATCAGATAGCCCGAGGGGTACGTCTCGATGGCCGCGTCGACCCCGCCGAGGGAGAGGATCCTGCGCAGCCCGGACACGCAGATCCGGAGCTGACTGCGGACCGTGGCAGGCGGCGAATGGCTCCATATCGCCTCGATGAGTCTCTCCACCCCGACGACCCGGTTCGCTTCGAGCAACAGCATGGTCAGCAAGATGCGCTGCCTGTTGCCGCCGAGCCGCACCTGCCCATGCGATCCGTGGACGAGCAGGGGGCCGAGAACGGAGAACTGGTGGTGCCCAAACATGAAGACCGCCTTCTTGAGTGGAAGTCGTGCGCTACCGCGTTCACCAGTGGGGCAGGAACTTGAAGCCCCAGCTCTCGCTGAGTTGCAGCCGCTCGCTCACCTCCTGCCCGAGACGCCCCATCCCCTCCAGGACGGCGGCGTTCTCCAGCCCTCCGGCGTCGAAGGCGCGCAACCCCGACCGGTCCGCCAGCTCCACGACGGCGACCTTGGCGTGCTCGTCGTCGGACGCCACGAACACGTCCACCGCGACACCGCCCCCGCATCCTTTGCGCAGCACGCGCGCGTCCGCGGTCGTGAACGCCTTGACCCACCGCACCTGCGGCGCGGCCCGGGCGAGTTCCAGCACCCCGCACCGCGGCTGCTGCGACCGGTCGGGAATGGTCAGGTCGACGACCGCCTTGCCGTCGAGCGACGGGGACTTGCTGCGGGCGAGCTCCAACGCCTCCGGGAACCGGACGGCGATGACGACCACCTCGGTACGCAGCGCCGCGGCCACCGTGGCCGGGACCACCACTCCGGGAGCGCCCCTGCCTGCCTCCGCCGCTATCTTCCGGGCCCGCCCCATGCTCCTGTCGGCGAGGAGCACGACGGCGCCGGCCAGCGCGCACCGCCGGGCGATCGCGTGTCCCATTGATCCTGCCCCGATGATCCCTATCCGCATGAGTGGCACAATCACGGGATTCCCACGTCTTGCCCATCCCGCATTCAAGGGGGACCGGCTCGGCCCGGTGCCCCCCTCAGATGAGGGGTTGGAAGGCACGTGCGCGTCTGGAAGAGTCAAGGGGTGAACAGTTCGACGCACTCCCGTATCGCCAACGGCCGGGCCGCGCTGCTCTCCCAGTCCGCCAAAGCCACGGACGCCCTCTCCATGTTCGCCGAGGCCTCTTCCCACCTGCGGCGACTCCTGCCGTACGACGCGGCCGTCTGGCGTGTCACCGATCCGGTGACCGGCATGATGACCGCACCGATCCGTGCGGAGAACCTCGACGAGGACGGCTGCGCGGTCTACTGGGAGTCCGAACTGTTCACGGAGAACGTGAACTTGTTCCGTGACCTGGCCCGGTCCACCGTCCCCGTCGCGGGGCTCCACGAGTCCACCGGCGATCTGCCCGCCCGCAGCACCCTCTACCACTCCTTCATGAAGCCGCGCGGCCTGCACGACGAGTTGCGTGCCGTGCTGCGCGTCGGCGGCCGTCCGCAAGGCCACATCAGTCTTTTCCGGGCCACCGGGCGTGCGGCGTTCGACGGTGACGAGATGAAGCTGATCTCGTCGTTGCTCGCCCCGCTCGCCAAGCAGCTCCGCTCGTTCGCGGAGCCGGCGCCGCAGGAGGTGACGGAGTCCCCGCACGGCCCCGGGCTGCTGCTGTTCAGCGCGGAAGGCCAGTTGCTGTCGGCCAACGACGACGCCCTCGGCTATCTCGACAGCCTGCCCGACGGCCCGGCGATCGCGACGGCCCAGGGACTGCGGGTGCCGGCCTGGGTGCTGGCGACCGCGATGAAGGCCCGCGCGGTGGCCCAGGAACGCGACCGCGGCCAGGCCCGCGCCCGCGTCCGGACCCGGACCGGGCACTGGCTCGTCTGCCACGCCTCGTGCCTGCGCGACGCCGACGGCCGCCTGGGGTCTTCGGCGGTGGTGCTCGAACCCGCCAAGTCCTCGGAGATCGTTCCGCTCATCGTCGACGCGTACGAACTCACCGACCGCGAGACCGAGGTCACCCAGTACATCGCGCGCGGTCTGCCGACCGGTGAGATCGCCGCGCAACTGCACCTGTCGCCGCACACCGTCCGCGACCACATCAAGGCGATCTTCGAGAAGGTCGGCGTCTCCAGCCGGGGCGAGCTCGTCGGCAAGCTGTTCACCGAGTACTACTCGCCCCTCGCCGAGAAGGGCATGACCCGGTTCCGGACCGGCTGAACCACCGGCCCCGGCCGCGCTTCGCGGAACGGTCGCCGACAACAGCGGTGACGACATCGATCCCCTCCCCCCGAAGGCGCGCAAGCGATCGAATTGAAAGCGATGTCGCCGGTCCCAAAACCCCGTTTCGTTCGCGGCTGGCCGGTTTCCGTTCGATGCGCGGCGGGGGCTCCCCCGCGAAGACGATCTCCGCAGGGGACGAGAAGCCAGATCAACAGCCCGACCGCTCCGGCTCGGTGCTCTCGGGACCCGCGTTGTCCACCCTGCGGACAGCGGCAACGTTGGCGCGAAACGCGTAGGTACGTACACCGGTGTGTCCCCGCCTGAACCGAGTGCGGGGCGCCGCGTTCCCGCGGACGGCCGGCGTTCACTCTCGATCAAAGTCCCGTGCGCGGACGGGCACGGGCGGCCGGGCGCCCGCGCCTAGCCTCGGCGGGAGAGCCGACGGCGAGGAGAGAGCATGGGTACGAACGAGCAGGTGGATGTGGTGGACGTGGTGGTCGTCGGGCTTGGACCGGGCGGCGAGTACATCGCGGGCACGCTGGCCGAGGCGGGCCTCGACGTGGTGGGGATCGAGGCGGAACTCGTCGGGGGCGAGTGTCCCTACTGGGGCTGCGTCCCCAGCAAAATGATGATCCGGGCCGGGAACCTGCTCGCCGAGGCGGGACGGGTACCGGCCCTGTCCGGTACGGCGACGGTGGCCTCCGACTGGGGCAAGGTCGCCGGGCGCATCCGCGACGAGGCCACCGACGACTGGGACGACCGGGTGGCCGCCGACCGGCTGGTGGCCAAGGGCGGCCGGCTCGTCCGTGGCAGGGCGCGGCTCAGCGGCGTCCGGCGCGTCTCCGTCGGCGACCGCGTGTTCGAGGCCCGGCGCGGGGTCGTGCTGGCCACCGGTACCCGCCCCCGGATCCCGCCGGTACCGGGGCTCGCCGGGACGCCGTACTGGACGAACCGGGACGCCGTCGCCGCCAAGGAACTGCCGGCGTCGCTGGTGGTGCTGGGCGGGGGCGCCATCGGGGTCGAACTCGCCCAGGTCTTCGCTCGTTTCACCTGCGAGGTCACCGTGGTCGAGGGGCAGGACCGGCTGCTGTCCCAGGAGGAGCCGGAGGCGGGAGAGCTGGCGGCGCGGGCGCTGGCGGCCGACGGGGTCACGGTGCGCACCGCGGCGCGTGCGCGGCGGGTGAGCCATGACGGCACGGCGTTCACCGTCGAGCTGGAGGGGGACGGCGCACCGCTGCGGGCGGAGCGGCTGCTGGTCGCCACCGGGCGGTACGCCGATCTGGCCGCGCTCGGTGTCGACACGGTGGGACTGGACCCGGCGGCCCACGCCCTGCCCACCGACGGGCAGATGCGGGTCGGGGAAGGGCTGTGGGCGGTGGGTGACGTCACCGGCCGGGGCGCCTTCACCCATGTGTCCATGTACCAGGCGGAGATCGCCGTGCGGGACATCCTCGGGCAGCCGGGACCCGACGCCGACTACCGGGCCCTGCCGCGCGTCACCTTCACCGACCCGGAGATCGGCGCCGTCGGGCTGACAGAGCGTCAGGCACGCGAGCGGGGGCTGCGCGTGCGGACGGCCGTCGTACCGCTCTCGTCCTCCACGCGCGGCTGGATCCACGGCGCGGGCGGCGAGGGGTTCATCAAGCTCGTCGAGGACGCCGACCGGGGCGTCCTGGTCGGCGCGACGTCGGCGGGTCCTGCCGGGGGCGAGGTGCTGTACGGGCTCAACGTGGCCGTCCACGCCGAGGTGCCCGTCGCCCGTCTGCGGCACATGATCTACACGTATCCGACCTTCCACCGGACGGTCGAGGCGGCCCTGGGCGCCCTCGGCTGAAGCGTAACCGGCCGCCCGGCAATGTCCCGTTCTCGATCGACCTCGGCGCGGCCTTCGACTGCGACCCGAGCGCGGTATCCGGGTCCCGCCACCTCCGCGGAACATCCAGACGGCCTGAATGGCTCGCGTTCCTCGGCTGAACGAAAGAGCAGCACGTCTGGCCGCCGGATGTGGCGTACTCCGTGGATCAGCCACCTAGGTAACGTGGACACCAGTCGCACGGGGCGTCCGTGCGCGTTCGGCTGATCCGCTGGTCCGCGCAAGGCCCGACGGAAAGTGATGAGGCGGTAAGCGGTAATGAGCGAACTGACGAAGCCCGCGGTCCACGTTCCCGAGGGTGACGCTCCAACCGAGTTGACCGTCCGGGACTTGATCGTAGGGAATGGAGCGGAGGTAAAACCCGGCATGGTGGTCAGGGTCCACTATGTCGGGGTGACCTTCGAGTCCGGCAAGGAGTTCGATGCCTCCTGGGACCGGGGCGAGCCGTTCAAGTTCGCCCTGGGCGGCGGCAGGGTCATCAAGGGCTGGGACCGGGGGGTGAAGGGGATGAAGGTCGGCGGCCGACGCGAGATCATCGTCCCCCCGCGTCTCGGCTACGGCAATCAGTCGCCCTCACCGTTGATCCCGGCGGGTTCGACGTTGGTCTTCGTGGTGGACCTGCTGGACTCGTATTCCAGTACGTCCGGGTGGAGCAGCGCCCGATAACGCCGACCGCTCCTGCCCGGTGCCATACTGCGTCGCCGTCCTCAACTCACATGCACCACAAGCAAGAAGCGCCTCGTGGGTGGAGCGGCGGCCCGCCACGGACGCCGCAGGTGCAGCTCCAGAGTCGCACGGCCGGGGGCGCGCATCTGGAAGGCGAACGTCCGCGTTCCTGCGGATCCGGGTGCGGTGGCATCGCCCGGCGAGAAGTGCACTTCCTGGGGGAGAGAACCTTCCGACGCCCCCGGGGCGATCTGCCACAGGTGTCCCGTCGTGGGATTCTCCGGCAACGCCAATGTCACCAAGTCCCCCTTGCGTACATGGATTTCACGGCCGTTGTCGTCCTCGGTGTACATCACCTGTGGCACAGCTCCCCCCTCATTCCGTACACACCCAATAGAGCAGGTCGGTCCCGGACTTGGAACTGCTTTCCAGTCATTGCCGTGCACTGCCTGGTCAATGCCGACACAGCGGAGCAAAGTAGCCATCCCAATGGTGGCCGACCAGTTTCTCGGGGGGACAGAATGGCACCGTCATCACAGTACGTGGAAGAAATTCAACAGGCCATCGCCCGCAACAGCGCCGACTGGCAAGCTGACACCAACCGGCTGACACGGCTGACACTCGAAGAGCGACACCGGCGCCTCGGGTTCGTCCCCGGACCCAACGACCCGTCCCTGGCCGAGCGCGAAGAGGTGGCCTCACGCAACCTCCAAGGCGGCCCGGCCGCGACCGAGTTCGCCACCCCCTCGGGCGTGCCCAGCGCGTACGATCTGCGGGACGTGGACGGCCAGAACTTCATCACGCCCATTCGCGACCAGGGAAATTGCGGATCCTGTGTAGCTTTCGGGACCCTCGCCGCAGCCGAGGGCACCTTCCGGGTCGCCCTGAAGAACCCGGAACTGGAGATCGACTACTCCGAGGCGCACCTGTTCTACTGCCACGCGCGCCGTGAGGGCCGGAACTGCGACAACGGATGGTGGGTGGACCGCGCCCTCGAAGCCATCAAGAACTCCGGGGTCGTGGACGAGCACTGCTACCCGTACGCACCGGGCGACCAGGACTGCGCGGGTCTGTGCGGCAGCGCCCCCGACCGGCTCACCTACATCGAGAACTGGCGCCGTTACGTCACCCCGGCCTCCATGAAGATCTGGCTGAACAGCGAGGGGCCGCTGATCGCCTGCTTCACGGTCTACGAGGACTTCTTCGCCTACGCCGGGGGCGTGTACCGGCATGTCTCCGGCGGGAGGGCCGGCGGGCATTGCGTCTGCGTCGTCGGCTATGACGACGAGGGCGGCTATTGGATCTGCAAGAACAGTTGGGGCGACGACTGGGGCGAGGACGGGTTCTTCCGCATCTGCTACGGCGAGGTCGGCATCGACGCCGAGATGTGGACCGTCGAGGGCATCCGGAGTCCGCTCGCGGTACGCGACGCCGCCTTCGTGTCACAGTCCGTACCCTCCGCGATGACCCCAGGGCAGGGGTACGACGTCGCCGTGACGCTGCGCAACACCGGCATCCAGACCTGGAGGCCTGGGCACAACTACCGCCTGGGAGCACAGAATCCGCAGGACAACACGGTCTGGGGCCTCGGCCGGGTCGACGTACCGCACCAGGTGCCGACCTGGGGCGAGGCGACCTTCGCCTTCCACGTGACCGCGCCCGCGCAGTTGCCCGCCCACCACCAGTGGCGCATGGTGCAGGACGCCGTCGAATGGTTCGGCGAGTTCACCCCGGACGTCCTGGTGGCGGCCACGGGCGTGAGCGTCCGCTACGGCTCCACTTTGCGGGTACGGCACGTCGTGACCTGGGCGAACCTGCACTCGCACCCTCATCCCTACGGACACCCGGGCTCGTCGGGGCAGCAACAGGTCACATGCTACGAGGGGTCCGACGACAACGACTTGTGGCTCATCAAGGGCCCCGACGGGACACCGCCCGGCCACCGCGTCGGGCAGCCGGTCTCGCACGGCGACCTGGTGCGTCTGGAGCACGTGGTCACCCGCAGGAACCTGCACAGCCACGCCGGCATCCCTTCCCCCGTCTCCGGGCAACAGGAAGTCACCTGCTTCGGCGAGGCCGGTCAGGGCGACGGCAACGACACCTGGCGAGTGGAGATCGAGGGCGGCGGCATGTGGCAGGCCGGTCGGGAGCTGCGCCTGATCCACGTCCCGACCGATCATGCGCTGCACTCCCATCACGGCTACAGCCATCCGGACTGGACGATGGGCCAGCAGGAGGTCACCTGCTTCGGCGGGCGCGACGCCAACGACCTGTGGTTCGCCTCCGACTTCCGGGCGCGCGACGCGCAGTTCGTGACGCAGTCTCTGCCCACCACCATGGTGCGCGGACAGGGCTATGACGTGAGCGTGACGATGTGCAACGTCGGCACCGAGACCTGGACGTCCTCCGGCGCGTTCCGGCTCGGCTCGCAGAGTCCGCAGGACAACACGGTGTGGGGCCTTGGCCGCGTGGAACTGCCGGGCCCGGTCGCCCCCGGCGAGCACGTCACCTTCCCGTTCCGCGTCACCGCCCCCGCCACCACCGGCGTCACCCACTTCCAGTGGGGCATGCTGCGCGAGGGCGTCGAGTGGTTCGGTGCGTTCTCCCCGCCCACCGCGGTAAGCGTCTATACGACGCTGGAGGAAACCACCGTTCCCGACGTTGTCGGGCTCGGCCGGTCTACGGCCGGAAGCGCGATCCGCGGCGCGGACCTCGTGCCGCGCTTCACCGGCGCCCAGGGCGCTCGCGTGGAGGTGTGGAGCCAGGACCCCGCTGCCGGGGGCAACGTGCGGCGCGGCAGCACGGTGACACTGAGTATGGTCCGCGACGACTAGCCACACCGGGTCCCGAGCAGCCGTCGCTCACGTGGTCGAACAGACAACGGCCGGTTCGGGAAATTTCGGCATCAGCGAGGCGGACCCGACGCCCCAGCGGACCTCCGAAGCCGACCGCGTCCGACGCCATGGCATCGGACGCGGAACTGCGGAGGGTCTACAGCGGGTTGCTCGGCCTGTTCATCGAACCGGCCACGGCGTGGATCGGGCATGAGCGTGCCGCGGGGCGCGCCCCGGCGGGATCCGCAGCGTCTTCGGCGGCCGGCCGCCCGCTCCGGCGACCTGACGCCGACCAGCAGGCGACTGCGGGTCTGGATCGCCCCGTTCGCTACGCGGAGTGCTTGTAGAAGGTGAAGGTGCTGCGCGAGAAGGTGCCGACCGCGGTGTTGTTCGGGGTGCGCATGGCACGGAAGCGGACCTTGTCCTCGCCGCCGTGGGCCCGGAACATGTTCTTCAAGTAAGCGTCAAGGCCGTTGATCTGCCGCTGACGTGCGTAGACCTCCTCCAGCGCGTCCTTCTGCTCGGAGTCGATCCTCCACTGCTTCTTTCGCCATGCGTCGTCGCCGGGCACCTTGGGAAGGCTGTCGAAGTCCTCCTGCGTCTGCACCGTGAACATGTCCACCGGTCGCAACTCGTGCCGCTGCGCTCCGGGAGAGGCCGCGTAGACGAGGACATTCAAGCCGCCGACCTCGCCGCTCTCTATCTTCTTCTTGATCTCGGGCCACTCGGTCGTCGTGAGGACGCTGGTGCTGTCGATGCCGTCCAGCACATGCGCGGTGACCTTCTGGGTGAGCGCTTCGGCGAACGTACGGGACAACTGATGCCACAGCTCGCCCATGGTCGGGGAATCGTTCCACCTGGGAAGTCCGAACCCGAGACCGTTGAAGATGTAGCCCTGGACCGACGACTCCAAGGCGACGCCGCGGCCCACGTTGGCATCGTTGATGGCCTCGGCCGCACCCATCTTCGACCAGATCTGTCCGTGTTCCGATGAGGCCGCGGCGCGACCCGCGAGTCCTCCCTCGAACATGCCTTCCGTGTCCTGGTGCTGGAGGAACCACATGTAGTTGACCTGGTGTCCCCTCACATCGTCGGCGCGGAACCCCGCCATGATGTCGGCGACGGCGGACTTGTTGACCTCATTGCGCCCCGCCTCCCCCTCCACAGCCATCTCCATGTCGCTCCTGACGGTGGCCAGCCAGTCCAGCACCCCCTTTCGGAAGCGGGGCTTCGCGGTCAGTGGTTTGATGCGGCCGATGCGATCCCACAGGGCCCTCGCGTCCGACTTGAACGTGAGTTCCGCCCGCGTCATCGCGGTTCCCTCCTCGGATCCGGAGGATCCCGCGGAGTCCGGGGTGCCCGCCCGCTGTACCGACACGGGACCGGTCGTCGCCGACGGCATCGGCCCCCGGTCCTCGGTGCCGCCCACCGCGTGGGCGGAGCGCTGTACTGCCGCGCTCTCAGGGTCGTACCCCCGGCTCATCACTCGCGCCGCGTTCGCCTCCGCCTCGCGCTCGAAGCGGTCCGACGGATCGGAGACCGCCAGTCCTGACCCGTTGTCGCTCCCGGCCACCGGGCCCTGGCGCTGCTGCACCACGTGGGTGAGTTCATGGGCGAGCGTGTGCTTGTCCATGCCGTTCCGGCCGACGACGACGTGCTGACCGGAGGTGTAGGCCCGTGCGCCGATCTCCGCCGCCGAAGCTCTGGCGGCCTCGTCGGTGTGCAGTCGTACGTCACCGAAATCGGCGCCCAGCCGGGCTTCCATCTCCGTACGCAGCGGGGTGTCCAGCGGACGGCCGGCGGTGCTCAGCACGTCATGGACCGCCGATCGTTGCACCTCGGGCCCGTGACCGCAGCCGGCGCCGTGGCTGTGCCGCTGCTCCTCGACCGCTCTGGCCACGGCGGCATTGCCCACGAGGCGCTGCAGAGCGACAAGTCCCCCGGCATCCGCCGCACGCGCTTGCGCACGCTCGTACCCCTCCCGGTTTCCCGTTGCCCTGTCAGTCGGTTTACGCGCGTGCACGAGCACACCTCCCAGTGGATGACAGTTCAGATATATCCGGGGTACCGGTGTCATGGGACGAGCCGGAGGACTCCCCTTGGATCCCGTTCCGGGGTTCCCTCAAGGGCACCGCGCGTCCGCTTCCGCGTACGCCGACACCACGGGAACACCTTCTGGTCCAGCGGTGCCGGTCGTCCGTCATCCGACCTCGCCGCCCACCGCACCTGTCACCGGGACCGCCGTCGCCCGCACGCCGGGCCCGAGCGCGGCGAGCACACCGATGACGCCCGCGCCCGCGAAGACCGCGAGCAGCGACACCCGCTCCACGCCGACCACGGGACCTTCTTGCCCGGCCACCGCCGCCGCCCCGGCCGCGGTGCCCGCGAGGCTCGTGGCGCGCGGACACACCGACGAGGAGGTGGCGGCCGACCGGGAGAGGCGGTGCTCAGCGCAGGCGGACGTAGACGGAGGTGAGCCATCTCTGCACGGGGTAGAGGGCGACCGCCGCGCAGAGCAGGACGAGCGTCGCCATGGGCACCGTCATCGCCACCGCCCCGGCGACGTACTCGTTGGAAGTGACATGGGCCAGGACGGCCGCACGCACGGTGGGCCGCAGCGGGGCGACGGCCTGCCATGACGACAGCCAGACAGCGACCATGACACCCGCGGCCAGTACGCCGGCCGCCAGCGACCAGGGCCAGACGCGCCGACGCCACACGAGCGCCCATGAGCGGCGCAACGCCGCTCGGGCCGTCATGCCGTCCACGGCGACGGCGGCCGGAGCCAGCGCGAAGCCGAGGCGCAGGACGAGCGGCGCCGGCAGAAGCATCGCAGCGAGCCCGGCCGGGGACTTGAACGGGCCGCTGACGCCGAAGGGTTCGAGCCCGGTGAACGCGTCCAGGGCGTACCCCACGCCCACGTCGGCCGCCGCGGCGGCCGACGCCGTCGTCAGCAGGAGTGCGCCGCGCAGGGCGTAGAGGACCAGGACGCCCCCGGCCCGGCGGCGCAGCCGCCGCCAGAGCCGCCGCGTGGACAGGCCCTGTTCCTCTTCTCGGGCGGTGACACGGACCGCGGCGGCCGTGTGCACCACCGCGCTTCCCGTGGAGACGACCAGTACAGCGAGCGGCAGCGCGCAGAGCGCCCGGGGAACGAGGGTCACCCAGTCGGTCGTGTAGGAGTCCTCCGCCGCCCGCGCGGCGAGCGCGTAGTCCCACAGCGCGTCGAACCGCGGCCATGCCAGGGCGAACGCCAGCACGGTCGTCATCAGACATCCGAGCAGGACGAGCACAGTGACGTACAGGACGACGACCGCGGACGAACTCCGCTTTTTCCGCCGGAGGTTCGACTCCGCCCGCATGTGTGTCACCCGTTCCCCACCTGTCGTTTCCACCTCATCGGGCCAGAGGTATCACCCGCCGTCGGCGGAGGAACGCCCCGGAGGACGCGGTGAGCGTCATCGGAGCAGTGATCGACCAGTTCCTCCGTCCTCACGGCCCTGACATCCCGCCGCGCGGCGACGGCGGTCAGGTCAGCGGCCCACGTGGTGGCCGCCCTCCGCGGGCAGCACCGCCCCGGTGGTCCAGCGGCTCTCGTCGGAGAGCAGGAACAGGGCGGCGCGGGCCATGTCGTCGGCCGGGGCCACGTGGTTCATCGGCGACATGGAGGCGAGGTGGTCCTGCATGGCGGCGGGGAGCATGTCCCACATCTCCGTGCGTGTGGAGCCCGGCGCGAGGGCGTTGACGCGCACGTTGTGCGGCGCGAGTTCCAGGGCGGCGCTCTTGGTGAGGCCGTTGACCGCCCATTTGGAGGCGACGTACTCCGAGATGCCCGCCACGCCGACCATGCCGCCGATGGAGGAGACGTTGACGATCGATCCGCCGCCGGTGGCGAGCATGGCACGGACCTCGTACTTCATCGACAGGAAGACGCCCTTGGCGTTGATCTCCATGACGCGGTCGTAGACCTCGGTGGGCTTGTCGTGCACGGGGGTGCCGTCACTGGTGACACCGGCGGCGTTCAGCGCGCCGTCGAGGCGGCCGAACCGCTGGACGGCGGTGGCGACCGCCGCCTCGACGGAGGCTTCGTCGGTCACGTCGAGGGGTACGGCGACCACTTCGTTGTCCGGGCTCGACAGCTCGGCGGCCAGTCGCTCCAGACGGTCGACGCGCCGTGCCCCGGCGATGACGGTCGCGCCCTCGGCGGCGAAGCGCCGTACGGCGGCCTCGCCCATACCGGCGGACGCACCGGTGATGAGGATCACCTTGTCCTCCAGGCGCCGGGCCCGGAGCGTCAGCGGCTCGGGGTTGCGGTTGGGGTTGAGGTTGGGGTTGGGGTTGGGCTGGGTGGTCATGGGGTGGCTCCAAAAGCGTGCGGGTCGGGATGGTTCAGGGGCGGCCGTGAAGTCACTCAGTACTCCCGTGAAGTCACTCAGTACTCACGGCGGGCCGCTCTCCTCGAACGATGGGGCCCGCCCCGGCCCGATACCAGAGACCGCGTCAGGCTGGTACTGGCAGGGCGACGCTGACGCGTCCGAGCTGAGTGACCATGGAGTCATGAACCGTGAAGAACTCGCCCGCTGTCTGCGCGGCTGGCGCGACCGCCTCACTCCGGCGAGCGTCGGACTGCCCGCGGGCGGGCGGAGACGCGCGCCCGGCCTCAGGCGCACGGAGGTCGCGCTGCTCGCCGGGGTCTCCGTGGAGTACCTCGCCCGTCTCGAACAGGGACGAGCGGGCAACCCGTCGCCATCGGTGGTGGAGTCCCTGGCCCAGGCGCTGCGCCTGACCGACGACGAGAGCGCGTACCTGTTCAGGCTCGCGGGGCACGCCGATCCGCGCGTCAGCGGCATCAGCAGGCACATCCCGCCCGGGGTGCGGCGCATGCTGGACCGGATGTCCGACACCCCGATCCTCGTCCTGGACGCCGCGTGGCAGGTGGTCGCCACCAACCCGCTGCTCATCGCCTTGCTCGGGGAGGTCTCCGCGGGTCAGGCGCGCGACCAGAATCTGTTGTGGCGGCATTTCACCGGCGTCCCGTCGCGCGTCGTCGCCACCCCCGAGCAGGACGCCGCTTTCGAGTCCGCGGCCACCGCCGACCTGCGTGCCGCCGCCGGACGCCATCCGGACGATCCGCTGCTGCGCGCTCTCGTCGCCGACCTGCGTCGGGCGAGCCCCCGTTTCGAGTCCCTGTGGCAGGAACGCGCCGTGGCCCGCCACGCCTCCAGCCGCAAGACGATCCACCACCCCGAGGTGGGTCCGCTGACCCTCGACTGCGATGTGCTCACCGTCGAGGGCAGTGACCTGCGCGTCGTTCTCTACACGGCCGTCCCCGGGTCGGCGGACGCGCACACGCTGGAACTGTTGCGGACCATAGGCACCCAGTTCACACGGAGCCCGTCCTAGGGTCCGTCGTCGTCCGCGGCTCGTCCGGCCGCAGCGAGAGGCGCGGCAGAGGAGGAAAAGCAGCCGCACCGGCCACGGCCCGGGACCGGGAAGAACCCGCAGCGCCTGGTCCGGGTCCGTGCCCAGGCCCGCCCGGACCAGCAACGCCGTACGTGGCCCCGTCGAGGCTCAGACCCGGCAGAAGGAGGGTGGCGCGGCTCGCGACTGCGTGCTCCGAGCGTGCGAGGACCTTCGATCGTTCGGTGGGTGGTGCTTACGGTTACCGGCAGGCCGACGCGGAACTCTCCTCCGCCTGTGCGGCTGAACATCGGCTCCGCCGGGCGCAGGACACAGTCGGTCCGTTCCGCCGTACGGAGGAGAGAACGGGCCGTCCGGGCACGCCGTCCAGGAGGCGGTCTTCTCCCTGGGCAGGGGGCCGCGGGGACGAGACCCGTCGGACTTCTGGTCCCTGGGCAGGGGTTGCCCGTCGGGCGCCGGGGCGAGCATGGAACGAGCGGAATTCGAGCAGTGAATGCCCTCCTGTGCCGCGCACACCCCTCTTAGCCTTTACAACCGCCCGTCAGCCGCGGCCGATGGTCCGTCTGTGGCTATGTCCGTCTCCGGCCCTCACGGAACAGAGACGGCCCTCACGGAACAGAGAAATACATGAACGCCCTCATAGCCCTGTTCGCCGTTCTGGTGGGCTGCACGACGTTGGCGACATTGGAGAACCGAACACGCCGACTCGACCGGCGGATGATCCGCCTGGAACAGAAGCTCGACCTGCTGCTGAAGCGGGCGGACGTGCCGGACGACGAACTGGTACCGGCGGAAGTCGCCGCCCTGGCCCGGGCCGGCGAGGACATTCGCGCGATCAGGAAATACCGCGAGGCCACGGGGGCCGGGCTCCTCGAGGCCAAGGAAGTGGTGGACCGACTGCGGAACTGAGAACGAAAGGCCCCTTGAGGTGCACGTCATGCCCCTCACTGAACCGACCGACGCGACCACCTATCCCGTCGATGTCGTCCTGACGCTGCAACGCGAGCGAACAGCCGCCCTGCTGCGCGCGTTGCGCGGTCAGCACGTGCTGCCGACACTGATGCACGACTGGGGTGCCGAGCAGGCGTACAGCGCCATGCTGCACGGCACGGAGCGGCCACTCACCGTTCTCGACGTGCCGGACACCCGTTGGGACGCGACCTTGGCGCACCGCGTACACGCCCTCAGCAAGCTCTCGACGGTCATAGTGCTCACCCCGGAGAGGTCCGAGGGGTCCGACGCGGCCGCTCTGCTGCTGGCAGGAGCCGTGAACGTCATGTCCCGCGGCACGCCTCCGCGGGAGCTGGCCGGCCGGATCACCGCCGAGCGGCGCTGGCTCGACTCCCGAAGGCCGCCGTGGCAGGGCAGATCGCGCCCTCTGACCGACCGTCTTCAGCGTCCGCGCCAATCCTCTCAGTCGCTCCTGTTCGACATGGTGTGCTCCGCCGTGCGGCCCTGGTGCTGTCACGAACTGCGGCTCCTGCTGGGCACCGCGGACGAGCCGATGAGCCGACGAGCCCTGCGGGCCAGGATCGACCGCCTGGAGACACGTCTCGGCGCACACGGAGTCTCCGTCGACTGTTCGACGCAGTGGGGGCGTACCGCCCTGCTCGGACTCTCCGACCGGCGCGCCGACGCACGTCCCCCTCGTCACGCCATGGGCCCCCCGCGCTCGTGAGAAGCCGGAAGCGACGTCTGCTTCCGGCCCCGCCCAGAACGTCACCGGAGACCGCTCATGCCTGCCTCGGCACCGCCCGTCGACACCGAACTCGCGTCCATGGTCGATCCCGGCATCCTGCACCTCGCCCTCACCCACGACGCCGTCCGGTCACAGCGCGCGCTGACCGCGGCGCCACCGACCCTTGACGAACTCCGGTGCGACGGCGCCTTCGTCATAGAGGAACATCGGGCCTCCGTCCACGGAGGCGCACCCGACGTGCCGGTGCTGGTATGTCGTCCCGCGGCGACTGTCGGGCGCCTGCCGATCCTGTTCTTCCTGCACGGCGGCGGCCCGGTCGCGGGGCACGCACGGCACAGCCTCGGCCACCTCCTGCGCATGGCCCGGGAGGTGAGCGCCGCGGTCGTCTGCGTCGAGTACCGGCCGGCACTCGACCGCCCGTACCCGGCCGCGTCGGAAGACTGTCCGACGGCCCTGTCCTGGCTCGCCGACCGCACTCAGGGCCTCGGCGTCGACGCCGGACGCATCGTCCTGATCGGTCGCGGCGGCGGAGGCGCGCTCGCCGGTGGTCTGTCCCTGCGGCTGCGCGACCGCCTCGACCTGCGACCGCTCGGGCAGATGCTGCTCTCGCCGGTGCTCGACGACCGTACCGGTACCGCGGCGGCCTGCCGGCTCTTCGACGGGAGCGGCTCGACCGCACGGACGGACCGGGCCGCCTGGCCCCATGTCCGCGGGGAGCGACGCGGTACACCGGAGGTGTCCGCCCACGCGGCCCCGGCGCGCGCCGAGGACCTCTCCGGACTGCCACCGCTCCATCTGGAGGTGGGCGCCCTCGAAGTGCTCCGCGACGAGGTGGTCCGCCCACACCCGCCGTTGTCTGGGACGCCGGCGGCGACGCCGAACTGCACGTCTGGCCCGGCGCTTTCCACGGCTTCGACGTCCTGGCCCCCCGCCGCCGCCCTCTCCGTCATGCCCGCGCCACCCGGCTCCAGTGGCTGCGACGCGTGCTGATGCGGCGCTGACCCGCCGAGGAAGGCCTGCCGCACCGCCCCCGACGGGTCGTGTCTCACCGGTCGTCGGCGGCCGGGCCCTCGTCCGGCGCGGCCCGCTCGGTGATGCTGGTGGCCACCCCGCTCTTGACGACCACGTCCGCGGCGACCGACCCGCTCCTGGTGTTCTTCTCCAGGTCGGCCAGTGAGCAGCGCGTCGTGGCCTTCGGGCTGTACGTGCCGCACAGCACGCCGGCGCCGTACACGCTGGTGCTGTTCGAGACGTAGAACTGCTGCTCCTTGCCCTTGACGCTCACGGTGTACTTCTGCGGCGCCAGGTACTCGACCGTCCCGCCCGCGAAAGTGCCACTCACTCCCCCGTCGACACCGGCCGCGCTGTCGTCCGCCGCGGAGTCGCCATCGGCCGAGGTGCCCGCGGCGGCCGAGCCTCCTCCGTCGGCGTCGGAACCGGGAGAGCCGGGAGAGCCGGGAGAGGCAGAGGCGTCGAGGGTGGTGGCGGATTCGGCGCCGGCCGTGGGAGTGGCGTCGGTGGTGGCGGAGGTGGTGCCCTCCTTGGAGTTCGCGTCACCCTCCTGGCAGGCCGTAAGGGTGCACGCTCCGGCGAGGACGGCCGCGGCGATCAGCAGTGTTCTGGCACGGTGGGTGGAAGGCATGAGGTGTCTCCTGTTGTACGAGGCCGTCCGGCAGCGGTGCGCCGGATGCCGGCGTCTGACTGACGGCAGCACCATGCGCACATCGGCTCCGGGCTCGTGCGCCGAGAGCGCGAGCCATGTCGTTCTTGTCACCGACGTTCGGCGGAGTCGGGTCAAGTGGCCCGCGTTGTCTGCCCGTTCGTCACGCTGCGCTCTGCCCCGGCGGGCCGCCGACGTCTCTGCCGGACCGTTCGCGGCGCCTCTCCCGCACCGATGCCCGGCATATGATCCCGCCGTTCGGACGCGGTACCGGCTCTCGCGGCCCACCGCTCCGTCCCGCCTCTTCCCACCTCACCTCTCACCCCTTCCCAGGACACATCCATGCGCCCGTCACGCTCATCGCTCCACTGCCCAGGCTCCGAAGACACCTTCCGGCAGGTCACTCGTCTCCTACTGGCCACCGCCGCCGCCATGGCTCTCGCCGGATGCGGTACCGGTGATGCCACCACCGTCCAACCGCCGATCCTGGAAACCGTCACAACGGCGGCGACGGGAGGCGAGGACGGCTCCGGCGCTACCGCCGCCGCGGCCCCGGCAGAGCCCACACGCGCCGCGGCGCGGGGTTCCGGCACCACCTCGCCGGGTTCGAGGACCGGCGCGGGCGGCGGCAGGTGTCACACCGCGGACCTCTCCATCGAGCTGCCCGGGGACGAAACCCTGCCCGCCGACATCTCCGTCACCGTCCGCAACACCGGGCAGCACACCTGCACCATGACCGGGTTTCCCGGTGTGGACCTCCGGGACGACGAGCTCACCCACTCCTTCCGACGCGGTCACACCTCCAGCCGGAAAGTGACGTTGTCCCCCGGCGACAGCACACACTTCACCCTCCGGCCCGTGGGTTCCGGCGGCGACTTCTCCCCGCAGACCCTCGTGATCACGCCCCCGGACGAGACGGAGCACAAGACGCTCTCCTGGCCGTGGGGCGCCGTCCGCCTGGAGGAGAACACCGCCTACTCCGGCACGGTGGAGCCGGTGGGCACTTGAGGCCGGTCGTGCCTCCCCGGCCGGCCGCACGACGCGACGCGGACGCGCCCGGACACTGTTTTCGTCCCGCGCGCACCGGGCCCTTCGGGTAGCCCTCTCTGCCCCTCGGTGCCCTGACCGGCGTACTTCCCCCGTCGTAGCGTCGTCGCGTGAGCCTTTGGACTTCTCTCGAACCCGCCTCGACCACCGTGGATCCGGGTGGCACGGCGACGACGCGACTGCGTCTGCGCAACACCGGCGACGTCGTCGACGAGTACCGTTTCAAACCGGTCGGCACGCTCGCCCCGTGGACCAGCGTCGAACCCGCGACGCTGCGGCTCTACCCGGGCACCACGGGCACGGTCGAGCTGACGTTCTCGCCTCCCCGCACACCGGACGCCGCGGCCGGCCCGCACCCCTACGGGGTGCAGATCACCCCCACCGAACACCCCGAGGCGACGACCGTCCCCGAAGGCACCGTGACCGTCACGCCGTTCACCGAGATCCGGGCCGAGCTGGTCCCGCCCACCGTCCGGGGCCGGTTCCGCGGGCGGCCCCGGCTCGCCGTCGACAACCTCGGCAACACCAAGATGACCGCGTCGGTCTCCGGATCGGACAACGGCGCGCAACTGTCGTACGACATCCGTCCGAGCAACGTGCAGATCGAGCCGGGCCGGGCGGCCTTCGTCAAGACGGTCCTCAAACCGCGGCAGATCACCTGGTTCGGGAGCGCGGAGGACCGGCCCTACACCCTGGGCATCACACGCTCCGGTGATCCCCGGCTCGACGTCGACGGCACCTACGTGCAGAAGAGCTTTCTACCGGGTTGGCTCGCCACCCTCTTCGGCATACTGATCGCGCTCGCCCTCACCTTCGTCATGCTCTGGTTCTCCTACGCGCCCCAGGTCCGCAGTCTGGCCCAGGAGAAGCAGGTGACGGCGGTCGCCTCCCCCCTGCCCGAGGACACGTCCTCCGAGGAGGCCGAGAAAGCCGAGGAGGCCGCCCCGACCGAGCCCGGTGAGGCCGCGGAGCCGGACGTGCCCGCCGTACCGGAGGACGCCGGCGGTTCCGGTGAGTCCGAGGCCGCGGCGGAGTGCGCCGTCCACGAGGACGACGGCCGCCTGTACTGCTCCAACACGGCCGACGCCACCGGCTACGAGGAGCGCTCCTACGACTCGGCGGAACGGGGCCTGCTCAAGACCGACTTCAGTTGGTTCGAGTGCTGGGGGCACGGGGAGCGGACCAGGAGCGGCGACGACATCTGGTACTGGACGAAGCTCGACAACGGTTCCTGGGGCAACATCGCCTCCAGTGACCTCAGCACCGAGGAGAACCCGGTACCCGGACTCGACGAGTGCAAGTGAGCACCGTACGGACGCCGCGCGCGCCGGGCCCACGGCGTCGGCGCGTCGAAGTGGGCACTTGATGAGCAACGGTTGAACTGGTGACCGCGTGTCACACGCTTCCAAAATGGCTGAGCGGGGCCCGTGTGTCGGGCGCCGCACGCACCACTTCGGGGAAGCACACGGGAGTTGTTCAGCCTTGCTCAGTTCGGTACCACTCACACAGCCGGCACCGGTAAGTGACCGCATACCGGTCGCCATTCACACCGCCGATCCGCTGACCGGCGCGGGTGTGACCCACCATCTCGGCCCGCACCCCGCGGTCGAGTTGGTCGACCTGGCGGCGGACGACTCCGGCCGCGGCCATGAAGACGGCGGTGTGGTCGCCGTGTTCGTCGCCGACACCCTGGACGACACCACGCTGATGCGGCTGCGGCGGCTGATGCGCAGGGACGGCGCCCGAACGGTCCTGGTGGTCCAACGGCTGCGCGAATCCGACCTGCTGGAGATCATCGCCTGCGGGGTGAGCGTCGTGCTGTGGCGGCACGAGGTGTCGGCTGCCCGGCTGTTCGAGGCCGTCGCCGCGGCCTCCCGCGGCGACGGTGACATGCCGGCCGAGCTCCTGGGCCGGCTGATGACCCAGATCGGTTCGCTGGCCCGGTCGATCCCGGGCGGCACCGCCGCGCTGACCGGCGGGCTGTCACCGCGCGAGGTCGAAGTGGTCCGCCTGGTCGCCGACGGTTTCGACACCAAGGAGATCGCGGAGAAGCTCAACTACTCCGAGAGAACGATCAAGAACAATCTGCACGCACTCACCACCCGTCTGCACCTGCGCAACCGCGCCCACGCGGTGGCCCACGCGGTGCGCGAGGGCTACATCTGACAGCCGCTCACCGCAGCGCCGCGGCAGGGCGGACGCACACAGCGCAGGAGTACCGCGTGATCCACGAAGTGGACCAGCTCATCAAGGACCTGTTGGGAGAGTCCGCCCTCACCGGCAGCGGGGTGGATGTCCTCTTCGACGCCCCCACCCGGGACTGGGCCGCTCGGCGCAACGGTCCGACGATCGACGCCTATCTCTACGACATCCGCGAGGACGTACGCCTGCGGGAGCGGGGCACCACCTCGGTACGGGACACGCGTGGCGCGGTCGTCAGGCACCGTCGGCCACCGCGCTGGTTCCGGCTGTCGTACCTGGTGACGGCGTGGACCAAGCGGGCCGAGGACGAACACCGTCTGCTGTCCGCCGTCCTCGCGACCTTGCTGCCCCACGAAGTGCTGGCACCGGACCGGCTTCCCGGGCCGCTCGCCGCCCTCGGTCTGTCGGTGCCGCTTTCGGTGGCCGGGGTGCAGAACGAGGCACGGTCCGCCGCCGAGATCTGGTCCGCCCTCGGGGGCGAGCTGAAGCCGTCGGTGGATCTCGTCGTGACCGTGCCGTTCCCCGCCTTCCCGGAGTACGACGCGGCGCCGGTCGTCACCGAGGGAGCCGTCGTCCGGGTGCGGGACACGGAAGGGCGGCTCACCGCTCCGCCCGAGCGGCGATTGCGGCCGGCCCGCCGTGGACCCGGCACCCTGGCGCCGCAGCAGACGGACACCAGCGACCCGGCCGCGGGCACGGGCACGGGCACGGGCACGACGGGTACGGCCTCGACTACGGGTATTACGGGTACGGGTACGGGGCGACAGTCGTGAGCACCGCCCGTTCCACCGCGCCGCGCGGCAGTGGCGGTGCGGCCCCCGCGCCGCGGCCCGCCGACGACCTGTTGTCCCTGCTCGACCGTCTGCACACCCGCGTCGCCGACCTGGTGACGCGCCGCTCCCGGCAGGACCCCACGGCCTCCGACCCGATGCGCGGTCTCTTCCTCACCCAGGACGCCGTCGCACACACCATCGCCGCCCGCGCCACTGGACCCGCGGGCGACGGCCACACCTCTCAGCCGCTTGCGGCCAAACTCTTCGGCGAGGACTCCGACGACACGTTGCGGGCGCTGGCGCGGCGGCTGGGTCTCGGCCTCCTCGACACCCGCATACTGCTCATCGCCCTGGCGCCGGAACTGGAGCGCGGCTTCGAGCCGTTGTACGGCTACCTCAACGACGACGTCAGTCGGCGCCGTGCCACCATCGGCTTGGTCCTCGACCTGTGCGGGCTACCGGTGACCGACCCGGCCGCCCGGAGCCGGTTCCGTCCCCGGGAGCCGTTGAGCGCCCTCGGGCTGCTCCGGGTGGAGGAGGGTGAACGGCCGTTCCTGAGCCGGTCCCTCCGGGTGCCCGACCGCGTGGTCGCCCATCTCCTCGGTGACGACGCCTGCGACGACGTACTGGCGGACCGTCTGCGGGCGCTGCCCGGCCCCGCCCCCCTCGACCCGCGGGACACGCTGCGCGGCAGACTCGCCGCCCGTCTGGCCTCGGGACCGCTGACGGCATACGTACGGGAGACACGGCCCGGTGACGGGACGCCCTGGGTGTCGGCCGCTCTGGCCGACGCCGGACTGCGGGCGCTGCTCTACCGGCCGGACGTCACCGCGCCGCCCCCCGGTCCCCCGGACGCGGCGGACCCTTCCCCGACGACGACGGGGGCGCACCCCGACGACCGGTACGAGCCATGGCGCGAACTGCTGCGGGAGGCGCGCCTGCGCGGCTGTGCCGTCGTGGTCCATCCGCTGCCGAAGGCACCCGGACCGCTGATGCGCGCGCTGAGCGCCGACGACGTACCGGTGCTCTTCGTGGACAGCCGGCCCTACGACCCGTCCTGGTGCGACGACGACCCGCTGGTGCTCGACGCTCCGAGACCGGCCGTGGGCGGCGCACGCGCGTGGCGTGCCGCCCTCGGCGACACCGCCCTCGCCCCGGATCTGGACCTGGAGGAGACGCTGGCGTCCTACCGGCTCGGGTCGGTCCAGGCCACGCGGGCCGCGCGGGCCGCGCTGCGGCTCGCCGCGCTGGACGGCGGCGTCCTCGACGCCTCCCACGTCCGGCTGGCCGCTCGTCAGCAGGCCGCGTCGGGCCTGGAACAGCACGCGCGCCGCATCCGGCCGGCGGTCGGCTGGGACGACCTGGTCCTGCCGGCCGAACCGCTCGCCCGGCTGCACGAACTCGCCGCCCGTGCCCGGCTCCGCGACCGGGTACTGGGCGAGTGGCGGCTGAACGCGGGCGGCGGCAGAGGACGCGGTGTCCTGGGGCTGTTCGCCGGTGAGTCGGGGACGGGCAAGACCCACTCCGCCGAGGTGGTCGCCGCCGAACTCGGCCTCGACCTGTACGTCGTACAACTGTCCTCGGTGGTCGACAAGTACGTCGGCGAGACCGAGAAGAACTTGGAGCGGATCTTCGCCGAGGCCGATGTGACGGACTCGGTGCTGCTTTTCGACGAAGCGGACGCGGTTTTCGGCAAGCGGTCGGAGGTCAAGGACGCGCACGACAAGCACGCCAACATGGAGAGCGCCTACCTGCTGCAACGCCTGGAGGCCTTCGACGGCATCGTGCTGCTCACCACCAACCTGCGCGCCAACATCGACGACGCGTTCACCCGCCGCCTGGACCTCGTGATCGACTTTCCGTTCCCCGACGCGGAGCAGCGGCTCGCCCTGTGGCGGCACAGCCTGCGGCACGTGCCGTGCGCGGACGGCATCGACGCCGCACCCTGTGCCGCCCAGTTCGAGCTGGCCGGCGGAGCCATCCGCAGCGCGGTGGTGACGGCGGCGTACGCGGCGGCCGGCCGGGGTGCCGCGGTCACCGAAGCGGACCTGCTCGAAGGGGCCAGGCGTGAATACCGCAAGGCGGGCCGCCTGGTGATGACCTGAGAGGCGCCCGGTACGCCCGATGAGCAGCAGTACAGGCACTACAGGCACCACAGGCACTACAGGCACTACAGGCACCACAGGCACTACAGGCACTACAGGCACTACAGGCACTACAGGCACCACAGGCACCGCCGGGCAGCACAGCAAGACCAGCAAGACCAGCACTGCACTACCGAAGGGATCGATCGGTGCATCGGAACGACACCCGGCACACCGCGCCAGGAGACAGGGCGTCCGCCGGTCGCCTCGTCGCGGGGCAGGTGCGGCGCGACGGGTCCGCGGCGAGCGGCCCGGAGCATGCCGCGCGGGCACTGATGACACTGCAACGGGCGGCAGGGAACACGGCCGTCTCCCGCATGATGGTGCAGCGCGCCTCCTCGGCGGGCGCCGGGGGCAGTCGGCGCGCGGCGCCCGGCTCGCCCAAGGACGATCTCCTGCACGATCCGCGGGCCTTTCTCTCCCACACCGCCCTCGCCCTGGACTTCCCCCTCGGCATGCGCGACCGCGCACCGGACCTCGCGCTGAGCAGGGAGGCGTTCGTCCGCCGGATGAGCGCCTGGAACCGGCACTGGTTCGTGCTGGTGCCCGACGCCCGGCGCACCGCCGAGGGCCGCCCCGCGTACCTGCTCACCCCGGCCGTGGAGAAGTACGTCGAGGCGTACGGCGACGACCCGCTGCTCGCGCCGTTGGCCGGCGATCCGCACCTGCCGTCCGTCATGGCCGACCAGGAGTACCTGGCCTCGTCATTCGTCCCGTACCTGACGGGCAGCACGGCCCGTCCCGAGGAGTCGGTCGGCCATGCGCGGATACCGGGGGACGCCGGGCAGCAGCGTGGCAGCGGGTCGGAGTTCGTCTTCACGGCCACGATGAACGGCTGTGCCTTCGCCGTGGAAGGCGCCGCGGACGACGGGCAGTTCACCGCCTGGCACTACCAGTCCCCCAGTTCCGCGACCAACCGCGGCCCCGCGCGGGAGTTCCGCCGGGACCGCTCCCCCACCGACTGGTTCGGCGTCGAGGAGTACGAGACCCCGGGCGACGCCAGCCTGTTCGAGGCGACCAACATGCTGTGGAACGGCCCGGACGGCTGGCAAGTGATCAGCCAGGAGGTGAGGGTCGACATGGCCGACATGAGCAAGGCACGCATCGCCGCGGTGCGGAGCCGTCCGTTGCACCTGTCGCCGGGCCACGAGGTGGAGTACACGACGAGGATCTACACCGGCTTCGCGACGGCTCAGCTCGACCGGTACGAGCGGCTTCAGCGGCAGACGCGTGGCATGTCCTGGCCGGCCTCCCAACGGGCAGGTCTGGAGAAGAACGTGTTCCTGCCCCTGGAGGTGGCGTTGAAGAGTGACGCCCTGATGCTGAGGGGCGCGGCGGACTTCGAGGAGCTGGCCGAGACGGGACGGGGCGTCAAGTCACGGCGCGAGGAGATGACGGGCAGGGTCCTCGCGTGGCTGAGCCGTGAGGTGGACGGCGGGACGGCGCGCCGCGGGGGCCTGTTCGGCATGGGCGGTGGCGAGGAGTCGCTCCGGCGGCGGCGAGAGGCGGTCCAAAGGCTCATCGGCGAGTTCTCCGACACCTTCTGGGTCGACGACCTGATCGAGGAGGCACGCGCGCGCGGTGCGGCGGCGAGCCGGCCGCTCACGGAAGCGGGGACGAGGGCCGAGGGGGCCCTGGCGCCGGGGAGGCCCGGGGTCTGAGGACCCGGCCGGGATGCCCGCACCGGGGCCTGAGGGCGCACGCGACGCACTGTCGCGTGCGCCCTTCTGCATGCGCGGACCCGGGCCCGATCCCGGCGAGGACTTCCCGTCCGGGCGCGGGCCCGGGACCGATACCGGCGAGGACTTCCCGTCCGGGCACCGCCGACTACCCGACCTGCGAGACGCCAGGACGTTTACCCGGCCCCCGTACTCCAGGGAGGCTCGAAGGGTCACTTCCTGTACCCCGAGGAGAACAGAGCATGCCGTCGTACCTGTCGCCCGGCGTCTACGTCGAGGAGGTGGCCAGCGGCTCACGTCCCATCGAGGGGGTGGGCACGTCCGTGGCCGCCTTCGTCGGACTCGCGCCGACCGGTCCCCTGAACGCACCGACGCTGGTGACCAACTGGTCCCAGTACGTGGCCTCCTTCGGCGAGTTCGCCGACGGGTACTACCTGGCGCACTCGGTCTACGGGTTCTTCAACAACGGCGGCAGCGCGGCCTACATCGTCCGCGTGGGCGGCGTGCCGGGCGGTGTGGCCGCCGAGTCCGGCGGCACCGCGGACGCGGCGCCCGCGCTGCCGGCCGCCGAGCCGCTGGCGCTGGGCACGTTCACCGTCACGGCCGCCGCGTCGGCGCCGGGCGGCGGCCCGGTCACCGTCGAGGTCGCCGACGCCGAGGGCGAGGGCCCGGCCGACCGCTTCCGACTCATCGTCAAGGAAGCCGGCAAGGTCGCCGAGACCTACGACGTGTCGGCCAAGAAGAACAGCCGCAACTACGTCGTGGCGCAGGTCAAGGAGCGTTCGAAGCTGATCGTCGTGCAGGAGTCCGCTCCCGCCGCGCAGCTCGCCCGCCCTGAGAACCAGACCCTCGCGCTGCCCGTCGCCCCGCCCGTCGTGGCCGCCGACGGCCAGGCGGGCCCGGCCGAGTACCTGGGGGACTCCGCCGACCGTACCGGCTTCGGCGGCCTGGAGGCCGTCGACGAGATCTCCATGGTCGCGGTCCCCGACCTGATGGCCGCCTACCAGCGCGGCGCCATCGACGCCGAGGCGCTCAAGGCCGTGCAGCTCGGTCTGATCGCCCACTGCGAACTGATGGGTGACCGGGTCGCCCTGATCGACCCGCCGCCGGGACTCAACGCCCGCGACATCCGCGTATGGCGCCAGGAGACGGCCGGCTACGACTCCAAGTACGCCGCGCTGTACTACCCGTGGGTGAAGGTCTTCGACCCGGCCGTCGGTCAGACGCGGCTGGTGCCGCCGAGCGGCCACGTCGCCGGTGTCTGGGCCCGCAACGACTTCGAGCGTGGTGTGCACAAGGCTCCCGCGAACGAGGTGGTACGCGGTGCGGTCGACGTCGAGATGAAGATCACGCGCGGTGAGCAGGATCTCCTCAACCCCATCGGCGTCAACTGCATCCGGCCTTTCCCCGGCCGCGGCATCCGCGTCTGGGGCGCCCGCACTCTGGCCTCCGACCCGGCCTGGCGCTACCTCAACATCCGCCGGTACTTCAACTACCTGGAGGAGTCGATCCTGATCGGCACCCAGTGGGTGGTGTTCGAGCCCAACGACGAGGCGCTGTGGGCCCGTATCAGCCGCAACGTGTCGGCGTTCCTGGTCAACGAGTGGCGCAACGGTGCCCTGTTCGGCTCCCGTCCCGAGGACGCGTTCTACGTCAAGTGCGACGAGGAGACCAACACGCCGGAGTCCGTGGACCTCGGCCGGGTCGTCTGCGAGATCGGTGTGGCACCGGTCAAGCCCGCCGAGTTCGTGGTCTTCCGCCTCGCCCAGTTCTCCAGCGGCAGCGGTGAACTGGAGGAGTGAGCGACACCGCTCCTCCATCCCACGTCAACGACCACGACCCCGACCCCGACCCCGACCCCGACCCCGACTACGACCACACAGCTATAGAAGGACGCGTACAACAGCATGAGTCTTCAGCCGGGTGACGCTCTCACCTCACACAATTTCGGACTGCAGATCGACGGCGTCATGGTCGAGTACCTCCAGGAGGTCAGCGGCCTGAGCCAGGAGCAGGACGTCATCGAGTACCAGCAGGTCTCGGCCCAGGGCAAGCCCGTCACCAAGAAGATGCCGGGTGTGAAGAAGGCCGGTGACTGCACCGTCGTCAGGGGCATGACGCAGTCCAAGGCGTTCGACGAATGGATCACTCAGTCGGTGTCCGGGCAGATGGCCACGGCGCGTAAGAACGCCAGCATCATCGTGATGGATTACCAGAACAATCCGGTCAAGCGCTACAACATGCGCAATGCCTGGTGCAGCAAAATCGACGCCAGCACCGTGAAGGCGGGCGAGGCGGCGGCCCTGACCGAGACCGTGACCATCACCTTCGAAGAACTGGTCATCCAGTAATGCGACGAACGGCTCCTCACGCCCCCGCCGTGCCGGAGACACCTCTGCCCGCCGCCGGCACCGCCCCGGCGTCCGGGGAGCACGGGACGGCAGGTGACCCCGCCGGCCACCGCCCGCGGCGCGAACTGCGCACCGAGTTCGACTTCGAACTGCCTCGCGGCTACGTCGACGAGTCCGGCACCGTGCACCGCAACGGCACGATGCGGCTGGCCACGGCCCGTGACGAACTGGTGCCGCTGCGGGACGTACGGGTCCAGGAGAACTCCGCGTACCTGTCGGTGGTGCTGCTGGGCCGGGTCATCACCCGGCTCGGCACGCTGCCGCTGGTGCACGACGGTGTGGTGGAGAACATGTTCGCCTCCGACCTCGCCTTTCTCCAGGACTTCTACCGGCAGGTCAACGCGGAGGGGCACACGCGCGCCGGAGTCACCTGTCCGCACTGTGAGGAGCCGTTCGAGGTCGAACTCGGCGGGAGCCGCCTGGGGGAATCGTGACGTACGCGACCGACCGTCTGCATGAGGAGATCGCGTACATCGCCTACCACTTCCACTGGGGCCTTGACGACATTCTCGACCTCGAACACGCCGACCGCCGGCGTTACACGCAACACGTCGCCGAACTCGTGACACGCGCCTCGGCCAAGGGATGAACCGCATGTCCTTCCTGAACCGTCTCCGCCGCGGGCCGTCCGACACCGGTCCGTCAGCCGCTGCCGCCAGCACCGGAGCCCCTGCTGCCACCGGCTCCCCCGCCACGGGCTCCCCCGCCACCGAGGGGCCCGGGCCCGGCGCCGGGGCCGCTTCCGCGCCGTCCTGGCTCAGGACGCCACCCGTGCGGCGCGTGAGCGACGACTCGGCGGCACGCGGCACCGCGGTCACCGACGCCCGCTTCGGTGCCCGCCTGAGCACCTGGCAGAACCCGTCCTTCGCGGGCACCCTCTCCCACGCCGTGAGCAGCGCCGCCCCCGGCGGACTGATCAGCGGACTCGCCGCCCGTGTCACGGGGCCGGTCACGGGTCTCGAACGGCCCTCGACGGTACTGCCGGTGGTACCTGCCGAGCAGTCCGCGGACGCGGGCGCCGCCCACTTCCCGGACGTGGTCCAGCGCGCCGCCGTGCCGTCGGGGACACGGGTGACCCCCGCGGCCGCGCTTCCCAAGCATGGAAGGCGATCGCTGACGTCCGCGCGGCGGTCACCGACCGCGGCGCTGCGCGCTCTGCCCGCGTCCGTGGCGGCGCCCTCAGCCGCAGATGCGAAGACATCCGCCCGTCCGGCCTCCGTCGGCCCGGATCCAGCTCCCACCGAGCCGGGCACCCCGTCCGTCCAACGCGCCTCGTCCGGCACGCCGGGCTCCACGATCCCCGCACGCAACCGAAACCCCGTCACTCGCCCCGGCTCCGGGACGCCCTCCGACACCACTCGCCGGTCGACCCCCCGCGCGTCCACACCTGCCGATGTGCCAGGTGCTGACGGCGCGTCCGGGGCAACCTCCGCGGAGGACACGGCGGCGGCTACGACGGGTACGGCCGGTTCGTCGGGTGTGTACCGGCCGTCACGTGCGGATGGTCCGTCACGTGCGGACGGTCCGTCACGTGCGGACGGTTCGTCACGTGCAGACGGTTCGCCACGTGCAGACGGTTCGCCACGTGCAGGCCGTCCATCGCATACGACCGGTCCTTCAGGAACAGCCGGTTCGTCTCGTACGACCGGTGCGTCCGCCGTCTCCGCGTCGGACGGGCCAAGCACGTCCGGCGCACCCGCCGTGCCCGTACAGCCACGCTCTTCGGCGCTGCCTGTCACGCCCGGGCGTGCGACGAACCGACAGGGACTCGGCGCACCCGTCAGCCACGTGCCGCGAGAGCACGCGGACACGTCGTTCACCCCGCGCCGGGAACGCCATGGGCACCAGGCGCTGGGTGCGCCGCTGCCCGGGTCTCGACCGACCGCGTCGCAGCCGGGCGTACGGCAGTCGTCGGGCGATGAAGCGACCGTGCCGGCCCAGCGTGCTCGAACAGCCCGGGAAGGGGCAGGGACCACATCGACGCCTGTCGGCCCGGCCTCGTCCGCATCCTTCCCCGTGGGACCGATGGCCTTGCCGGTCCCACGCACACCGCTGCCCTCGACCACGCTGCCGACCACGAGCAGGACGCCGTCCGCGACCACACCGCCCTCCGCGACCGCACCTCTACGCCCGGCCGCGCCCCCGGTCACGAGTACGCCCGTGCCCCCGATCGCACGGGCCTCCGCGAGCACCCCCGCCTCCCCGATCGCACCACCGGTCACGAGCGCTCCCCTGCCTCCGGTGGCACGGTCCTCCGGGGGTACGCCTCCACCTTCGACCGCTCCGCCCATGACGCGTACGCCCATTCCCTCGTCCGCACGGGCCTCCGCGAGCACGCCCGTCTCCCCGATCACACCGCCGGACACGAGCGCCCCCCTGCCTCCGGTGGCACGGTCCTCCGGGGGTACGCCTCCGCCTTCGACCGCTCCGCCCACGACGCGTACGCCCTCGGCCCCGTCCGCACCGGCCTCCGCAGGCACCTCCGCACGCCCGGCCGCACGCCCAGTGACGGGTGCGGTTCCGACCGCGCCGCAGTTCAAGGGTGCGCCGCTGCTCCCCGTTTCGCGTCGAGCCATAAGGGCTGACGCCACGACGCCGTCCGCCCAGGCCGCCGCCCCCATCACCCGACCGGCCGTCAGGCCACCCACGGCACCGGGCACGCCACCCGTGGCGGGGCGTGAGGCGCGCGAGTCCATGACGGCGGCAAGGTCGGACGCGGCGCTTCCCGTCCGGGCCGACGAGGCCGGCGTAGGCACCCCGTTCACGCCGTCCGCGCCGTCCGCGCCGAGTGATGCGGTGCCACAAATCTCCCGTAAGCCCGTGTCCCCGTCCGATTCGCCGGTGCGACGTGAACGCCCCTCCGAAGGTGGCCCCTCCGCCGGACCAGCGGCGCCGAACGCCGGCGTCCAGGCATCCGCATCCCCGGCACCCGCCCGCAGTGCGACACGTGGGCTGAGTTCCACGCGTTCGCCGGCCATTGCGTTCCGCGATACCAACGCACCCGCACCCGCACCCGCACCCGCCCCCGAACGAGGACCGGAGTCGCCGACGATCGCCCGCGCAGCGGCTGTTCCGCTCCGTGCCCCCTTCTCGGCGGCGGCGACCACCGACACGTCCGGCCTGCCGTCATCCGGCTCCCCCACGGGACCGGCGTCCAGTGCGACCTCCCGGCAGCCCGAGGACCGCGGCTCCGAACCGTCGACACGTGTCCCCTCGCTCCTGGCCCTCGCGAAGCACCGCTCGCTCGGCGCGGAGACCGCCAAGGGCAGCGGCGTACCCGGGACACCGACCGGTGAACGGGCATCCTCACCCTCTCGCCCGGGGCTCTTCGGCAACCTCCTGCAACGGCGTAAGCGGCCTCGGCCCATTCAGCGCAGCCGTGGCACGACGGCTCAGCGCCGTGAGGCCACTGTCGACACGTACGCGTACACGTACAGGGAGACGAAGACGGGGAGCCCGTCCCCCGCCGAGGGACACGACCACAGGGCCGGAGTACGCACCGGACCCACGGACGGATCCGCACCCGGCACTCCGTCCGGCGGCACCACCTCCTCCCACGTCCAGCGCGCTCCCTCGTCCGGCGGCGCCGAGAGCACGACGAAGAGCCTGCCGACGCCCCGGCCGGAGGGTGTGTCCGTCCGAGTTCAGCGGTCGGCTCCCGTGGCGCGCCATGTCGGCGACACACCGTCCGGGGCGGACAGCACGAGCGGCAACGGCACAGTCAAGAGCCTGGCCGCCGTGTCCACTCCTCCGGGCGCACCGTCGGCGCCGTCTGCCGGTACCAGCCGCAAGCCCCGGCGCGCACACCTGTCGGTGCCGGGGACGATGCCGGGATCGGTGCAGCGATCGGTGCAGGGATCGGTGCCGCGATCAACAGGTACCGCCGAGACCGCCTCGGCCTCGTCAGCCCCTGTGCTCGCGTCAGCCCCTACGCTCGCGTCCACCCCTGCGCTCGCCACACCCGGCCGGGACACCCACGGACCAACCTCGCCGAACTCCGCGGCGTCGCGGGTCGCGGGTCGCGGCCGGGGGCCGGAGCGAGGGACGGGGGCCCCGCCCGCACGAGGTCTACCCGCCCGCGGCACCACCGTGGCACGGCTCGCCGCACCGGCGCGTAGCGCGGCGGGGGACGCGGGTGGGCCCGCCGTCACCACGCCCGCCCAGCGTGCCGTCGGTCTGTCCTCACCCCCCGACTCACCCCCCGACTCGCTCCACGAGTCACCGGTCATCGGCGCGAAAGGCGTCGTGAAGAAGGCCGGTGCAGCCGGCACACCGGCCCGACCTGTCGTGTCCCCTAACCCCGCACCGGCACCGGCGCCGCCCTCGCTTCCCCCCTTGAACGACCGCCCCGTACGCGTCACATCCACCCCAGTGACCACACTCACACCCACACCCACACTCACACCCACACCCCACCCAGTGGCCCGACCCTCCGCGGCACCCGCGCCCGCAGCGCCGGTCACACCCCCGCCACACCCCACCGTCCAACGAGCTTCCACCGTCCCGTCAGCCTCCACCGCACGACCAGCGCCGCCCGGCAGATCATCCGGCCCCCGACCGGCCACAGCATCGACGACAACGGCGACACCAACCGCGGTGACAACCGCTCCCACCGTCACCCGTCCCGCCGCCGACCCCGCCTTCGACGCGCGCACCCTGACCGACGGTCAGCTCGACGAGCTGACGCACCGTCTCGTCGGTCCGCTCACCCGCCTGCTCCGCGGCGAACTGCGCGGTGACCGTGAGCGGATCGGTCAGCTCCGGGACGTACGCCGCTGACCTCGGCCCGCACCGCCCACCCACCGCCCCCCGACTGCCCGACCCCCGCCCCCCCAATTCCCCGATTCCCTCAGAGAGAAGAACGACCAGCCATGCCCAGCGACCTCGACCCCGGTTCCACCATCTACTTCACCCTGACCATCGACGGCGAGAGCCTCGGCTACTTCAACGGGTGTGAGGGGCTGTCGTCCGAGGTGGAGATCGAGCACCACCGGGAAGGTGGGAACAACGGGTTCGTGTGGCAGTTGCCCTCCCGGGTCACGCACTCCAGCATCCGTCTCACCCGGCCCCTCACGCCGGACACCGCGAGGACCGCGGCGTGGATCTCCTCGGTGGCCACCGGCATCAACCGCCCGACGGCGCAGATCGCCGCGTTGCGCGCGGACGGCTCCGTCGTGGCCCGCTGGGGACTCATCGACGTGCTCCCGGTGCGCTGGCAGGGGCCGAATCTCGACCCCGAGAGCCCTGGTGTGGCGACGGAAGTCCTGGAGATCACCCACCACGGTTTCACGAACTGAGGACCGGCATGGCAGGCAAGAGCAACAAGGCCGGCGCGGGCAAGAGCCTGGTCAAAGCTGCGCTGGCGATCCACGAACCACCGGTCGGCTACAGCACCACCCCCGGCTCGCTGATCAAGACGTTCACCTTCGACTTCAACCCGGCGCAACTGGCGCTCAGCCGCCGTGCGCAGTGGAAGACCACACCGACCGCCGCCGTACGGGACGGCGCGCTCCCGGAGTTCATGGGTCCCGAGCCCCGGGAGCTGACGGTGGACATCTTCCTGGACTCTTCGGACGAGCCGGGCGGCAACAGTGTGCTGAAGAAGGTGGAGGCGCTGTTCTCGTGCTGCGAGGTGACGCAGAAGAGCATCGCGGCCAAACAGCCCTCGACGCCGTGGGTGGTGTTCCAGTGGGGTTCCTTCTCCACCGCGCGCTTCACCTCCTACGTGAGTTCCGTGCAAGCCACGTACACCCTGTTCGGCACGACGGGGACCCCGATCCGGGCCACCTGTCAGGTGCACCTGCACGAGATTCCCGGCCGGGCGAAGGGGCAGAACCCGACGTCGGGCGCACTGACCGCGCGGCGTGTGCACCGCGTGGTCGCCGGCGACTCCCTCCCGTCGCTCGCCTGGCGTGAGTACGGGGACTCGACCGCCTGGCGTGCCATCGCCGAGGCCAACGGCATCGACGACCCGACGCGGCTCGCGCCAGGCACCGAACTGGTGCTGCCCGCGGGTGAGGAGGTGAACGGCTGATGGTGCAGTCGGCGTTCTCCAGTGTCATCGATGTCCTGATCGGCGGTAGGCCGCTGCCCGCACCCATCGCTCCGCTGCTGGTGGGCGGCTGGGTCGACCTCGGTGCAGGGGTGCCCGGCGCCTTCCGGCTCACCTTCCGCGACCCGCGCCGCAAGGTCCTCGGCGAGCTGGGCGCCACCATCGGCGCCAAGGTGGTCCTGGCCCCCGTGGCCGACGGCAAGGGCGCCTCGAACCCGCTGCTGATCGGTGAGGTCACGGGCCTGGAGACGGAGTACGACGGCACGGGCACCTTCACGATCGTCCGCGGTTACGACCCCGGCCACCGCCTGCTGCGCCAGCGCCGGGTGGCCGCCTACCGCAACCAGACGGCGTCCGACATCGCGCGCAGACTGGCCGGGCTGAACGGCATCCCCGTCGGCAAGGTGAGCGCCACGAAGACCGTCTACGAGTTCATCAGCCAGGCCAACGTGAGCGACTGGGACTTCCTGTCCCGGCTCGCCGACGAGAACGAGATGGTGATGTCCCTGGACTCCGAGGGACGCTTCCGGTTCGTCGCACCGGACCCGGCGTCGGGCGCGCCCGCGCTGGGCACGCCCGGTGAGAAGAGCCCGTTCGTCCTGCAGGCGGGCACGGACGTGCTGCGCTGCCGGGCCGCTGTCACCTCGGCCGACCAGGTCGCCCGGGTCGAGGCCCGGGGCTGGGACGTACTGGCCAAGAAGCGGCTGACGGCCACCGCACCCGCACAGTCGAACCCTGCCGTCAGTATCGGCACCACACCGGGCAGGGCGGGCGGGGCGTTCAAGGCCGCGACGCTGGTGGAGACCCATGTCCCCTACGACCGGCAGGCGGAGGTGCAACACGCGGCGGACTCCCTCGCCGACGACGTCACCTCCTCCTTCGCCGAACTGGAGGTGACGGTTCGGGGCAATCCGCAGTTGCGGCCGGGTGTGCCCGTGACCCTCACGGACGTGGGCAAACCGTTCGAGGGCAAATACACCGTGACGTCCGTGCGTCATGTCTTCGGCGACGGCAAGCACTACGAGACCTGGGTGACGGTCAGCGGCCGGCAATGGCGCTCGCTGTACGGGCTGACGTCCGGTTCGGGCGGTGCCACTGCCGCGTCGCGGCTGCCGAGTGTGGCGAACGCCCTGGTGACGGATGTCCAGGACCCGTTGAAAGCCGGGCGGGTGAAGCTTCAGTTCCCCTGGCTGGACGACACCTACGTCAGCGACTGGACGCGGACCGTGCAGTTGGGCGGCAAGGCGGGCGGCGGAATCTTCCCGATGGACGTCGGGGACGAGGTGCTGGTCGGCTTCGACCGGGGCGCTCTGGACCACCCGTTCGTCATCGGCGGCCTCTACAACGGCAAGGACAAGCCGACCGTCGTCAAGGACGTACCGCTGCACGACGGTATGAAACAGCAGGCGGTGCGGCACACCCTGTCCGACCGGCAGGGCAACCGCGTCGACCTGCTGAGCCAGCAGACGGGCGCCCGCCGGCAGGGCGTGCGGCTGGCGAGCGGGGACGACCGGCTGACCATCCACCTCGACCGGACGAAGACCGAGATCACGGTCGACAGCAAAGGCACCGTGAGCATCCGGGGCAGCCGGTCGGTGTCGGTCGAGGCGGGCACCGACCTGACCCTGTCCGCCGGCCGCTCGCTGACCATCAAGAGCGGCGGAACCCTCTCCCTCACCGGCCGCGGCCCGGTCAACCTCTCCTCCACCACGGGTCCGGTGAACGTGGACGCCAAGGGCGCGCTGAGCCTGAAGTCACTGGGCACGGCGACCCTCTCGGCCACCGCGAGCGTCCAGGTCAACTCGGTCGCCAATGTCAGCATCCGCGGCGCGACCCTGCCGCTCATGGGTCTCGTCACCATCAACGGAAAGCCGGTGCCCCTGTAATGGCCCAACAGTTCGTCGGTTCCGGCTGGGCGTTCCCGCTCAGGATCGGACCCACCGGGGGCATCGCCCTGGTCAGCGGGGAACGGGAGATCGAGGAGGCCATCCGCCTGGTGCTGGCCACCGCGCCGGGGGAACGGCCGATGCGCCCCGAGTTCGGCTGCGCCATCCACGACCTGGTGTTCGCCCCCGTCAACGAGGCCACGGCCGGGCGCATCCAGTACGAGGTGCACGCGAGCCTTGACCGCTGGGAGCCGCGCATCGAGGTCGGCGAGGTGGAGGTGACCGCGGGCGCGGAGCAGGGCGTGCTCTTCATCGACGTCCGCTACACGATCCGCGGCACCAACAACCCCCGCAGCCTCGTCTTCCCGTTCTATGTCATCCCCTCCCACGACCCCCACGGCTCCAACGGCTCCTACAGCTCCCACAACTCCCACAGCTCCCACAGCTCCTACGACGTACACGACGATGCACCGGCCGGAGCAGCGGGCCAGGGCCCGCGCGTACCGGCCGCAGAAAGCGATCACTAGATGGCCCTGCCCTCCCCCAACCTGGACGACCGCCGCTTCCAGCAGTTCGTCGACGACGCCAAGCGCTACATCCAGCAGCGGGCCCCGGAGTGGACCGACCACAACGTCTCCGACCCCGGCGTCACCCTCGTCGAGACGGTGGCCCACATGGCCGACCAGATCGTCTACCGCCTCAACCGGGTGCCGGAGAAGAACTATCTGGCCTTCCTCGACCTCGTGGGCATCACCCTCTTCCCGCCGGTGGCGGCCCGTACCGACCTGACCTTCTGGCTGTCGGCGCCGCTGGAGGAGGACCTCCTCGTACCCGTCGGCACCGAGACCTCGACGCTGCGGACCGAGGCCGAGGAAGCGGTCGTCTTCACCACGGAGCGGGACCTCACCGTGGTGTCGTGCGGCCTCGACCGGCTGCTGGTGCACCGGGCCGGTGAGGCCATGACCGAGGTCACCGACGACCTCACCGAGGCCAGGGACGTCCACTGCTTCTCCGAGTCGCCGCGCCCCGACGACTGCATGCTGCTGGGTCTGAGCGCGGCGGTGCCGCACTGCGCGGTCGTACTGGACCTGGACAGCCGGGTCGACGGTGTCGGGGTCGACCCGCGCCAGCCCCCGCTGGTGTGGGAGGCGTGGACCGAGGACGGGTGGACGGCGTGCGAGGTCGACCGGGACGGTACCGGTGGTCTGAACCGGCCCGGCGAGGTGGTGCTGCACGTTCCCGGCGGACACACGGTGTCACGGGCGGCGGGGCACGAGGCGGGCTGGCTGCGCTGCCGGGTCACCGTCCCCAAGGCCGGACAGCCCTTCTACTCGCTGTCGCCCACGGTGCGCGCGGCGGAGGCGTTCACCATCGGGGGCACCACCACGGCCGTCCACGCCGAGACGGTTCGGGACGAGCCGCTCGGTGAGTCGTCCGGACTGCCCGGACAGCGCATGCGCCTCGCCCACGCCCCGGTCGTCGGCGACAGGCCGCCGCTGTACCCGCAGGTCGCCGAGGAGGAGGGGTGGCGGGACTGGGAGGTGGTCGCCGACTTCGCCGCCTCAGGACCCGCCGACCGGCATGTGACGCTGGACGCCACGACCGGCGAGGTGGCCTTCGGTCCGGCCGTACGGGAACCCGACGGCACACTGCGGCAGTACGGCGCGGTCCCGGCCAAGGGCGCCGCGGTGCGGGCACGCCTGTACCGTACGGGCGGCGGCCGGGCCGGCAACGTGGCGCGGGGCGCGGTGCGGGTCCTGCGCAGTTCCCTCCCCTACGTCGCCGAGGTCATCAACCGCGAGGCGGCCCGCGGCGGCGTCGACGGCGAGACCGTCGAGGAGGCCAAGGTCCGCGCGCCCATCACCCTGCGCGCGCAGGAACGCGCGGTGACCTTGCGCGACTACGAGGAACTGGTGCGGCGCGCGGCGCCCGACACGGCCCGGATCACCTGTCTGGCGGGCGAGGAGACCGAGCACGGCGCGCACGCCGTACGGGTCCTCGTCGTCCCGCAGGCCGTGCCCGACCCCGGCGGAAGGCTCCGCTTCGAACAGCTCGTGCCCGAGGACGCGTTGCTGCGGCGGATCACGCGCTACCTCGACGAGCGGCGCCTCATCGGTACCCGGGTGGCGGTCGGTCCGCCCTTCTACCAGGGCGTCACCGTCGTGGCGACGCTGCACGCCTTCCCCGGCATGGACACCGACCGGGTGCGTCGGCAAGCCCTGGACGCGCTCTATCGCCACCTCGACCCGCTGACCGGCGGCGGCGAGGGCACGGGATGGCCCTTCGGCCGTCCCGTGCAGGCGGGAGAGATCTTCGCTGTTCTCCAGCGCGTGCCCGGCGTCGAACTCGTCGACGAGGTGAAACTGCACCCGGCGGATCCGCTGACCGGCCGCCGCGGCGAGTCGACCGACCGTATCGATCTGGCCCCGCCCGCCCTGGTGTTCTCCTTCGACCACCGGGTCCGCGTGCTGGGGGACGACACGTGAGGGGCTCCGTCGACGGGCTCGCCTCCGCGCTGCCCATCGGGGAACTGCTGCCGGCCGTCTTCGCCGAGGACGAGCTGGCACAGCGGTTCGTCGAGGGGCTGGACGAGGTGCTGGCTCCGATCCTCGCCGTCCTGGACAACCTGGACGCCTACTTCACTCCGGCTCTGGCGCCGGTGGACCACACCCGCTGGCTGGCCGGCTGGGTCGGCGCGGAGACCGACGGCGGCGAACCGGAGGACCGGTTGCGCCGTGCGGTCGCCGCGGCGGCCCGGCTGCACCGGATCCGCGGTACGCGAGAAGGGCTGGCGGAGGCGGTGCGGCTCGGTTTCGGCGTCTCGCCGGAGATCGACGAGAGCGGTGCCGCGGAGTGGAGCTCCAAGCCGCTCGGGCCCGTACCGGGCGCCGTCCGCCCTCACCTGACCGTCACCCTCCGGCTGCCCCGGCCCACGGCCGCCGACCGGCACCGCCTCGACGCCCTGGTGGCCGCCGCCCGGCCCGCGCACATGCCGTACACCACCCAAGTCATCGCCATCCAGGCCCCTGCCACCGAAGCCCCCGGCGACCTCACCACCGACCTCACCAGCGACCTCACCAGCGAAGGGAACCCCCCCTCATGACCAGCCAGGCTCAGCCCTCCGTGGACGGGCCGCACCGGTGCGGCGAGTGCGGCAACGCGGCAGATCCGGACGAGCCGTTCTGCGACGCGTGCGGCGCCGTCCTCAGTTGGGGCCGGCCCGCGCGTCCGGCCTCCGCGAGCGCCACACACCGGCCGTCCGCCGCCCCACCCACCGGGCCCGGATCCACCACGCCCGGGTCCGGCCGGATGCCGGACGACTCGTCGGCCGACGCATCGAACCGTCCGACGTCCGCGACGCCCACCGCCGCTGCCACTGCTGCCTCTGCTGCCACTGGTGTCTCCGCCGCCTCCGCCGCCTCCGCTGCCACGTCGGCGCGGGAGGCCGGGCGAAGGACGGACGCCCGGGCCGCTGCGGAGACTCCACAGGCGTCCGATGACGCCGCCGCCGGGGAGGCGAGCCCCGCCGCCGGAGTCACGACGCCGGGCACCGCCCCGCGGGCCGAGCCGGACACCGTTCGAACCTCGCGGTCCCGGACGGACCCGGAGGAGCGGGATCACGCGAACGCCGACGCACCGATGGGGCCACCGGCATCCTCCGCCTCCGCCCCCGGGACTTCCGCGGCCTCCGCGGAAGCCCGTGCCCGCAACCTGATCGTGCCGGTGCCCGACCGGCAGCCGCAGCCGATCGCTCCGGAAGCCACCCCGGTCCTGCCGGGGCGCCCCGAGGCTCAGGTGCTGCAGGTACGCGCCCCCGGGCGCCCCGACGTGGTCCCCGACGGGATTCCCTGCCCGTGGTGTGCCACCTCCAACGAACCGGTACGCCACTTCTGCGACCGCTGCGCCATGCCCATGTCCCGTGCGGCCGACGACTCCTCGGCGGTGCCGCCGTGGTGGCGGCGTCTGCTCGACCGGCGCAACCGCCCCGCACCCTGGGCCGGGGACCGCCCGCGGCTCCGGTTCGGATTCGACCGCGTCGGCAACTGGCTGGGCGCGATCGTCGTACTGGCCCTCATCGCGTGCGCCGTGATGTACACCGGCCCCGCCATCGACGCGGTCCGCGACCATTTCGTCAAGCGGGCGCCCGTCGCCCCCGACCGGGTCAGCGCGTCCCGGTCGTACGCGGGGCACGGCGCGCCGGTGGCCTTCGACCGGATCAACAACACCTGGTGGGGTCCCGGGGTGTCGCAGTCGGGTGACGGCGACTGGCTGGAGGCCGCCTTCGACCGGCCGACCCGGCTCCTCGACCTGGTCATCACCCCAGGGGTGTCGGCCCACGGCGACCAGTTGGGCAAGTCGGCCCAGCCGCACCAGGTGGACGCCGTCATCACCACGTCGGAGGGGAAGAAGGTGACGCGCAGGCTCACCTTCGACCAGGGAGCCGGTGCGCAACGCAGGCGGTTCACGGTCGGCGAGGTGACCTCGGTGCGCCTGGTCGTCCGCTCCGCCTACAACACGTCCGACGACAGGCAACTGGCCATCGCCGAGGTCGAGTTCTTCGGAGCGTCCACCGGCAACAGCGGGTGACGCGCAGTTCCTCCCCCATGCCGCCCGGGCCGCGTCAGTGCGGCCGACAGGTCCCCGCATGGCCCCCGCATGGCAGAACGCCGCGCCTCATTGTGAGGCGCGGCGTTCCGCCATGTGGCACCGGTACTTCCGGCTCGCCCCTTCGTCTAATACATGAAGTAGGAGGAGATACGGTTGTCCCAGCCGGGAGTGGCGACCCAGCTCTCGTGCGGGCCTATCTCCAGCCATTCGCCCAGGTAGTTCTTGTCCTGGAAGACACGGACGCGGTAGTCGGAGTCGTTGACGATCGAAGAGATCCTGTCGTCCTTCGCGGCGGACAGCGCAGGCGTCCACACCGGCCGGTTCTCCAACAGGCCCGTGAAGTCGGCCCCGTCGAAGACGCACACGGGGGCAACCGTCGCGCCGGGCCGGGGGCACGTCGCCGCGTCCGTCGCGGCGGACGCGGTCGGTGCTGCGGCCAGCAACAACGCGCCGACCAGTGCGCCGACACCGACGCCGTAACCCTTGAAGCGCAATTGACGCATCACTTGTACCTCCGCGTTCGATCGAAGCCATGAACAGCCTCAACGTACGCATCACTTACAGCGATCCACGGGTGAGAACGATGAACGAACAAGCTTTGGTCAATAGGTGAGCACCAGCATGGGCCCTGAACCTTCGCTGTCGAGATACTGCCCAACTGACGGCCAGGCGAGGCAGGCAGAGGGCCCGCCACAGTTTCGCCACGCTCTCCAGCACCCTCGGCGACGCCGTGCGCGCCCACCGACTGCCCACCAACGTCACCCGTCCCACCGTCGCCCCCGCCGGCACCCGGGGAACGCGTCACCTGTACCACCACCCAGGCCGTACATTTCCTCGACCACTGCCATACCCACGACCCGGACTTCGCCGATCTCATCGAACTGCTTACCGGCACCGGCTACGCAAGGGCGAGGCACTCGCACCGCACTGATCGCACATCCATCCCGCACCCCACCCGACGCACCGCGCACCATGTCAGGTCCACCAGCACGATCCGGGCACCGCGAGGCTCTTCACGACCACATCACGACACATCACGACCACAAGCAAAAAGGCCGCCCCTGCCAAACGGCAGAAACGGCCGATCCACTGGCGGGCGCGTTGGGTGTGTTGGTCAGCCGAACCTTCCTGAAGGGCCCAGGGCGGGAACACATCCCGCTGCCTTTTGGCCGTCACCGCCACGGTGATCGGCGGAAGCGCACACGTACGGGACACGGCCGACACCATCTTCGACAGCGACGGAAGCGCTTTACCTGCCCAGTAGACCGGTCACGCGCACCGTCTCCTCGGCACGTGGCACGCGCGCAGCCTGCCGTCCTGCGCATCATCGTCAGCAGACAGACATGAGCACGGAACTGTTGCAGATCAAACAGCCGTCCCGGCGGCGCGCGGAGTGCGGCTGGCTCGGAATCTGGCGTTCCAGGACGGCCTCGTCTCGGAACCGAATGCATGATTCGCGCCCCGGCGGCCCAACCGCGTTGCCGTTGCAACCGAACGTGCGAGAGGATGCCTGTCACGTTTTGGGACGTACGGTACTCACGTGTGGCGCGGTACGCAGCGGGGCGCCAGAACTGGATCGACCGAGGGGGAGCGATGAAGTTCGACATGGGGTCGACGACTCTGTCGACGCTGACCAGGAGCACGGACGGGTCCAGTAATGATCTGGGCACGTTGATTCAGCAGTTGATTGCCGCCGCGCAGCCGTTGGAGGGGAAGTTCAACGGTGAGGGCAAGGCGATGTTCGACTCGTTCAAGCTGCACGCGGACGAGATCACGGCGGCGCTGAACGGCTCGCTGTCCTCGATCCTGGGCGGCCAGTCCGGCATGGACACCGCGTTCGGCACGGGTGATGCGGAGCAGTCCGACAACGCGCAGCAGAACATGGGTGCCGCGAACTTCGACGCGGCCCGCTTCCAGGGCTGAACCGAACCGAACGGGGAGACAGATCATGGGGACTCAGGACCGGCGCTCGTACGACACCGGCGCCTCCGCCGAGGTGCAGGGCGGGCTGCAAGGCATCATCGGCCGACTGGAGACCGTGCTCGCGGATCGGGACGGCGCGGTGAAGGCCGCGATGGCCGACTATCAGGCCGATGGTGTCTCGGAGGAGTACCACGGCAAGGAAGTCCGCTGGAACCGGGCTGCCAACGAGGTTCGCGACATTATCCGACTCCTGCGCACCACGCTGGAGAAGAACGACGCCACCGCGCAGGCCACGCTGGCGCGGGCGAAGGCGGCCGTCGACAACATCGGCTGACCAGCCGCGCGATGAAGGGCGGGGCCAGGAACTCGCAGATACGGGGAGCACGGGGATGAGGGGTTTGTCGTGACGGGGTGGGACATCGACCCGGCCGGGGTGTCCAGCGTGCTGTCGAAGTCGGGCACCGCGGCGAAGAACATGTCGAAGGCGGGCGGTGCGATGCAGAGCGACCTGGAGTCCGCTTCGTCCGCAGCGGGCACGCTGAGCAGCCAGTACGGGCCTTACACCAGCACCGCGGGGGTGGTCGGGGCGGCGCTGGCGCAGTTCGCGCAGCACTGGAACCGGGACCTGCTCTACATCGCCAAGCGGACCGGGAAGTCGCTGAACGGGGCGGCGGCCGCCACCACCGCCTACGTCCACGGCGCCATCGAGCAGGCCGCGAACGCCCAGGAGGAGGCGTCCAAGGAGCCGCCACTCGACCTGCCGGGTGCGGGCGAGCGCGGGCGGCGCACGGAGGGGCGGTAGCGGTGAGCGAGGAGCTGATCGACCCGTCCGGCATTCCGCACTTCATCGGTGACCTGGCCACCCTGGACACCGACGTCACCAATCTGGGCACGCACGCGGGTGAGTTCCGTACGGCGGGCTCGGACGTGCATACCGAGTTCCAGGGGCTGTCCGCGTTCTACAAGGCGCCGGAGGCGGACCAGTTGTTCGCCACCACGCTTCCGGTGCAGACGAAGACGGACGCGTTCGCCGACGACCTGGAGCAGGTCGCCACCGCGCTGTCCACCTACAGCACCGAGGTGCAGCCGCTGGTCAAGAAGCTGGAGACGCTGAAGGCGGACGCCACCGCGTTCGTCGCCTCGGTGGCCGGGGACGACGACTGGCGCAAGGACCAGGACAAGGTCGACCACAACAACGACCTGTGGCACGACGTGAACCACACCGTCACCGCGTTCCAGGACGCCGAGCGCACCGCCTACAACAAGATCATGGCGCTGATCGGTGGCACCCCGCTGACCGCCGACGACGGCTCGCACGGCGGGAACATGTACGGCTACAAGGCCGGAGACCTCGACCACGCGGAGGGCACTCCGTGGGGTTCGTCGGCGGAGCGCGAGTACGAGGGGTTGGCCTGGCTGGGCCACCAGATCAAGAGCTTCGTGTGGGACGGCTTCATCGTCGACGGCGTGTGGGGCACCATCAAGGGGCTGGGCACCCTGGTGGGCACCGACGGATGGGCACAAGCGGGCGAGGCGTGGGAAAACCTCGGCAAACTCGGCACCGCCGTGGTGCTCTCCAGCGCCACCATGGGCACCTGGTGGCTGGTGCCCGACGACAAGCTGCCCTCCTGGCTGCGCGACTCCCGGACGGTCTACAAGCAGACGGCCAAGAGCCTGGTCGCCTGGGACACCTGGAAAACCAACCCCGCCCGCGCGGCCGGCCAAGTCGCCTTCAACGGCCTCACCGCCGTCTTCACCGGCGGCTCCGGCAGCGTCGCCTCCGGCGCGGGCAAGGCCGGCGCGGTCGCCCGCACCCTGTCCGTCACCGGCAAGGTCGCGCGCGTCGTCGACCCCATGACGTATGTCGGCAAGGCCGGCAAGCTCGCCTTCGTCAAGGTCGGCGACACGTTCACCGCGCTGAAGAACCTTCACACGGGTACCACTCTGGATCTGCTCAGGCAGGCCGACGCCATCAAGTCCCCGACGATCCCGGCCACGGCGATTCCCTACGTCGACAACGCCACCGGCAAAGTCGTCTACCTCACCGACGAAGGCCACATCCTCAACGCGGACGGCAGCCTGCACCAGCACGGCACCACGGCCAAGGTCGAGGCGTCGGCCGCCGACCGGGCACGGATCGACGCTGCGGACCGTGGAGCGCGTAGCCCTCAGCTAGTGGGGGCCCACCCTGCAGTCAACTCGGCTGCAGATGCCGGGCATGCTGCCACCGGGGATGCACAGGCGGTTGGACGCAGCGGTACTCCGCTTGACAACGGCGGCAGTGACGGAACTTCCAGCACGGCAACAGGCCGGCAAGCGCCCGGAACAGGCAGTGCCGGCGACGGTTCACACGGCGACCAGGTACCGCATCAGGGCCGGGCAGGCCACGGAGACGGGCCAGAGCGACAGCGGACGCCCGAGGAACAGCGGGCGGTCACCGAGGAGCAGGTCAAAAAGGCCAACGAGGATCCTGTGTGGCGTCTCGAGCACTACTACGAGGACGGACGTCGACGCAGCATTTACGGCAAGGACGAGAATGGGGATTACCTGCCTCAGCTCAAGGAGCGTCCTGGCGGCGGATGGATAGCCGCAGACGACGCGCCTATGGGCCCTCCGGAGCGCTACCGTCTCGGAACCGTCAAGTTGGACCCTGCGTCCGTGGCGCCCGTGTACAGGGGTGACCTCGACGATATCGCCCGTCTTCACCATGCTCACTCCGAATTGAACTCTGCCGAGAAAGCATTTGACACAAATCCTGGGCCTGACACGGCACACGCTCTCCACGAAGCGAAGAAGGCCTTCGGCGAACATCCCCGGAACAGCAGAATCGGTGAAGAACTGGGGGAAAAGTCCGCGGCGCTGCACGCCGTTCCAGAAATTTTCCCCGAGGCGAAGCTCATCGAGCTTCCGAAGACACCCACCGGCGCCCATCAGTTCGATCAGCTCTACCGTCTCGACCACGACCAGGGTCTGCTCATTGTCGAAGCCAAAGCCCCTGACGGGAAGCTCGGCTGGCGCTGGGGAGAGGCCACCGACGCAGGCCGTAAGGTCAAACAAGGGACCGTCGAGTACGTAAAAACCATTGCCGAGTTGATGGAGGCCCGCGGCGGAAAGGAAGCCGAGATAGCCGCGGAAATAAAACGAGCTCTTCGACGTAAGCAAGGGCTTCAATACATTCTGGTGCAGACCGCCCACCACACCGGCACGTATCCTGGTGCCGACGTAAAATATTTCAAGATCTTCTAGAGGAGAAGCAGTGCCGGTCGTTGTTCCCCGTCACGAGTGCCCCAGGGAGGACCTAGAGGCAGACTTGGCGGTGCTCAGTCGCAACGTGACATGGGCACTTGAAGACCTCGATGTGTCCCCCGCCGCAATCGGTGACGCGCTGAGTTCTGCACTCACCCGTGCTGAGACGCGACTGCTCGCCGACCCGCCAGCCGGCCTGTTCGAGACCTGGGACGCTTGGGTGACGGCAATGCAGGCAGGCAGTGCGCTGCTCGAGGCTGCTCTGATCGACGAAGGCTCGATCCGAGTCCGCATCGAACATGAAGTGCGAAGCATTCCCGCGTCAGGCCCTCAGAGTTCAGCCGATGCCGGTAACTGGATCACCGCCTTCTGGCTCGCGGTCGTCTGTCGCGAGAAGAACCGCGTGACCAGGCTCTGCCAGGTGCCGACCGCGCTGCTTCGGGCATCGGGTGCCGAGTACGACGACTACATCTATACGTGGATCGATGCCCTGCAGGCTTACTGGCAGGAGCGAGAGGACTTCGGACACCTTCTCGTCACGGCCGCTCAGGGGACCCGCCCGGACGAATTGCGGATCACCAGCCCCGACTTGATGTCGTTGGTTCTGTGGTCGCCGATCGAATTGATGACACACCTCGTACGCGGCGACGAGCCCCAGTTCAACGAGTCCCTCGCCTCAGCACTGCAGCGCCACAAGCAGTACTGGTCGGCGGACAGCGAACGCGCCCGTCGTAGTACTGGGCTGGTTGCCTTGGGCCCACTGGCCATCGCGTGTTTCGCTCATGACGCCGGCTTTCCGATCTCCGTGGAGTCCGAATATCTTCCAAAGGCACTCCTCACAGGGGCTTGGGCCGGCGAGTTCGAGACCTGAGCAATGTCACTCCGCCTGACCGACTGCTGACTTTCTACGACGGTCTGCTCCAGCTCGGTTCGGGTATGCGTGAATCAACGAACTGGAATCGAGTCATGTCAGCCCAGGATTACGACAGTCAGCTCCTTGAGTCGGTGGCGGTGCGGCGCCGCCGACTGCGGGACGCTGTGCTGTTCGGCGCTCAGCGCCAGCGGCGCACGGTTGATGAGCGGCTCGGGAAGGCGTTCGCGGGTGTGGTGATCGCAGCGGTGTTGTGCGCCGGGTGCGTGGGGTGGTCGTTCATTTCCCATCGCGTGATCGGAAAAGCTGGAAACGGGACGTCCGTGCCCGCGTCGACGCCGTCCACGCCGTCTGTTTCCGCCACCGCATCGCCGAAGGACGGGGATTCGGCTCGATGATAGGTTCGCACGCGTGATCTCCCAGGGGACTGCCGGCCGCACGGCATTGAGCCGTATTACCTTGGTCGGTGAGCGGCGCCGCATCGATCTGGTGCTGCCCTCGCAGGAGCCGATCGGTCTGCTGCTGCCCGAGGTGATGCGACTGCTGGGTGATCGCGTGGGCGAGCGCCCACAGGCACGTCACTTGGTGCGCTCCGACGGCAGTGTGCTGGAACCGGATGCCACGTTGGAGTCCGCGGGGGTGCCGGATGGTGCCGTGCTGCGGCTGGTGCGATTCGAGGATGCGCCGTCCGCTCCGGTCGTTCATGACGTCAGCGATGAGGCGGCCCGTGACGTGGATGTGCGGGTCTGGCGGTGGGGTGCGCGGGCGCGGCGGATCGTCGCCGCCGGCGCGTGTGTCGCCTTCGCCGTCGCCGCGTCCTTCATGGCGCGGGACGGCTACGAGACGCAGACCGTAGCCAGTGCGCTGGCTGTTGCGGCGGTGGTGCTGGCTGTGGCGGGTGCGCTGCTCGGGCGTGCCGGTCGCCAGGGGCTTGGCACCGCGCTGATCAGTACCGGTGCTGCTGTCGGGGTACTGGGGGCGTGGTCGTTCGGGGACGCTCAGGCGTGGTCCGGCGCTGTGTGCTGGGGTGCTGTGGCCGCGGTGCTGGTTGTGACGTTGTTGCTGCTGGGATGGTTCTCGCCGTTCGGGCGCGGTGCGCTGGTCGGTGCGGGAGCGTTGGCCGGGACGGGCGTGTGCTGGGAGGTTGCGCTCGCGGTGCAGTCGGGTGGCCGAGAGGCCGTCGGTGCGGCACACGCGGCGGCGTTGATGGCGGTGGTCTGTGTGGTGGCGTTGGGTGTGCTGCCGCGGCTTGCGTTGATGGGGTCTGGGTTGTCGGGGCTCGATGATCGGCGTTCGGCAGGCTCGTCGGTGAGCCGCTTGCAGGTGACGACCGCGATGGCGGCGACACACCGAGGGCTGGCGCTGGCGACGGTGGTCATGGCGGTCTGCGGGGCGGTCGCCGGGGTCACGGTCGTCCGTACGGTGATGGTGTGGACGGTGCTGCTTTCGGTGGCCGTCGCGCTGGTGCTCGCGTTGCGGGCGCGGGCGTATCCGCTGGTGGCGGAGGTGGTGGCGCTGCTGGTGGCGTCCGGTGTGGTGGTGGTGCGACTGGCCTGGCTGTGGTCGGAGCGGCAGGGCCCCGCGGGGCCGCTCGCCCTGTTGGTGCTCCTGGCCCTGGTGCCGCTGGGCGTGCTGGCGGTGCGGCCGGCCGAGCATGTGCGGGTGCGGCTGCGCAAGCTGGGGGACGTGCTGGAGTCGGTCGGTGTGATCGCACTGTTCCCGTTGGTACTTGGGGTGTTCGGGGTGTACGGGCGCCTGCTCGGTACCTTCGCGTGAGGTGTGGGTGATGACTTCTTCCGGCCGGTGGCAGAACGACGTACTTCGGGAACTCAAGGCGTCCGCCGATCAGTCCGGGCCCGCTGGGCAGTCCCGGCCCGCTGAGCAGTCCCGGCCCGCCAATGACCGCTCGCCGCTGCCCGTGCGCCGACCGGAAGAGCAGCGCCCCCATCCCGGGCAGCCGTACCAACCCTCCGAGCCTGCGGCCACCCCGGACACGGCGCAGCCGATGCCGGACCCGCGTGCCCCGCTGACACCGGGTCAGCCGTCTCCGTCAAAGGCGGTGACGCCGCCGTCGACCCCATCCGCATCTGCCCAGCCGCCGGCGCCCGCCGGACCGCGCGCGCCCGGCCCCTCCCCCGCCGCCCGCCCCTTGCGCCAGGGTCGGTCGCCAGCCATGACCCCCGAGTCCGTGCCCACCCTCGACCCGCGCCTCGCCCTCGCGCTCGGCACGGGGCAGCACGGCGATTCGGTGGCCCGGCGCACCGGCCGGTCGTTGCGCAAGCTGGCCTCGTCCGCGGCGCGTGAGGTCGCCGAGGAGACCCGGCTGGCCGGACTGTTGCAGCAGCCGGTGACCACCGGCCGCGTGATCGCGGTGACTTCGATCCGCGGCGGCGTAGGCAAGACCACCACGGCAGCATTGCTGGCCCGCACCCTCAACCACTACCGGCACGACCCGGTCCTGGCCCTGGACGCGGACTCCGCGCTGGGCACCCTGCCGGTACGGCTCGGCGCCGAGTCGGTGCGCTGGGCCTGCGCCGACCTCGCCCAGATCCTCACCCCCTCCATGCAACTCACCGACGTCACCGGCTACCTGGTGCCGGTCACGGACGGCGGCTGGCTGCTGCCCGCGAGCCAGGGCCGCCTCAGCGCACCGCTGGACATCCACACCTACCGCACGGTCACGCTCGCCCTGCGCCGCTATTTCGCGGTGACGGTGGTGGACTGCGAGTCGCTGCCGGGCGAGGTGGCGCGCACCGCGATGGACACCGCACACGCCCGGGTAGTCGTCGCCCCGCAGACCGCCGAGGGTGTCAACGGCACCCGCACCGTCCTTGACTGGCTAGGCCAACTGCCGCACGCCGCGCTCGCCTCCACCGTCGTGGCACTCACCACCAACAGCAACGATCCGAGCCTGGCGCTGCAGACAGCCCTGGCCCACCTCCGCGAGACAGGCGTCACCGTGGTTCATCTGCCCTATGACCGGCACCTGTCGGGCGGCGGCCCGATCCGCACCGACCGGCTCGGTCAGACCGCCCGGCAGGCCGCGACCGAACTGGCCGCTGAGGCCATGCAGCGGGCGGTACGCGTCCGATGACCCAGCACCTCATCCACCGCCCGGCCCGCTCCCACCGCCCGCTGCCACCCGCCGAGGCCCGCACCATCGAGCCGCCGCCGAACCTGCCCGAGGGCAAGACCGGCAGCGCGGCCACCGCTTTGCTGCCCATGGCCGGTGTCATGGGATCGGTCGTGATGATGACGGTGATCCGCTCCAGCCAGTTCGCCGGCCTCGGCGCCGTCGTCCTGGTCATCGCGCTCCTCGGCGCCGTCGCACTCTTCCTGTCCCAGCGTGGCAAGGCACAACGCCAGCGCCGCACCCAACGCGAGCGCTACCTGGAATACCTCGAAGAACTGCGCACCGAACTGGCCCAGGCGGAGGACGAACGCCGCCGGGCCGCCCGCTTCCTGCACCCCGCCCCAACGGCCCTGCACGACGTGGTGCGGAACCCGGCCCGGCTGTGGGAGCGGCGACGCTCCGACGCCGACTTCCTGCAGGCGCGCATCGGTACCGGCGACGTCCCCGTCCAGGAGCTGGCCATCGCCCAGAACACGGCCGGCAATGCCATGACCCCACCGGATCCGTTCATGCTGAATGAGGCCCGCGCCCTCCAAGCCCGCTACGCGATCACCCCGGACCATCCGTTGACGGTGCCGCTGGACCGGGCGGGCAACGTCAGCATCGTCGGCGACCGCGACGGCGTGCTGCGTATCGCCCGCGCGCTGCTGATGCAGACGGCGGCCACCCACGCCCCGGACGACGCGGCACTCGCGCTCGCCGTGCCCGGGGAGCACATCGAGGAGTGGGAGTGGGTCAAATGGCTCCCGCACGTCCTGGACAGGCAGGCATCCAACAGCGCTGACAGTCCCAGTGCCGCCCGCCGTATCGCGCCGGACCTCATCCAACTCGCCCAGGTGATCGGCGGCGACCTGAAGCGTCGTGCCTCTTACGCCGCCGAGGTGCGCCGCGGCCTGGCCGACAAGAAAGCTCTCGCCCTGACCGACCGGCTCCTGGTCATCCATGACACCTACGGGGAGAACGCCGCCGACCTCCCCCGCCCGGACACCGCCGTCCCGCTCGACGCCATGGGCATCACCGTCGTACACCTGCTGGAAGAGCAGCGGCACGAACCCGACCACGTCTCACTGCGCATCACCGTCGACGGCGCCAACGTGACCGTGGACGACCTGCGCCTCCAGCAGACCGTGCGCACCCACGGACTCGCCGACGAGGCGAGCTGGGCCGCCGCCGAAGGTTTCGCCCGGACGGTGGCCCCGTTGCGCCTGTCCGCCGAATCGGCCGCCGAGGGCGCCCCCGTCTCCGGCCCGGTCGACTTCCCCCAGCTCCTGGGCATCGACGACATGGCCGCCCTCGACCTGCCCCGCCAGTGGGCGCCGCGCGGCGAGCGCGACTTCCTGCGCGTGCCGATCGGCCTCGACGACCACCACCAGCCGGTCCTCCTCGACCTCAAGGAGTCCGCCGAACTGGGCATGGGCCCGCACGGGTTGTGCGTCGGCGCCACCGGCTCCGGCAAGAGCGAACTGCTGCGCACCCTCGTCCTCGCCCTGGTCACCACCCACGCCCCCGACGACCTGGCGATGGTCCTGGTCGACTACAAGGGCGGCGCCACCTTCGCCCCCTTCACTGGCCTGCCGCACGTCGCCGGCGTCATCACCAACCTGGAGAACCAGGCCGGCCTCGTCGAACGCGTCCACACCTCCCTGGCCGGTGAGATCAAACGCCGCCAACAGGTCCTCAAGGACGCGGGCAACATCGCCGACATCGGCCACTACCGCGCCCTGCGCGCCGGCGAACGCCCCGACCTCGAACCGCTTCCCCACCTGTTCGTCGTCATCGACGAGTTCGGCGAACTCCTCACCGCGAAACCGGACTTCATCGACCTGTTCCTGTCCATCGGCCGGATCGGCCGCTCGATCGGCGTCCACCTGCTGCTGTCCAGCCAGCGCATCGAGGGCGGCAAACTCAAGGGCCTGGACACCTACCTCTCCTACCGCCTGGGCCTTCGCACCTTCTCCGCCGATGAGTCCCGTACGGTTCTGGAGACCACGGACGCCTTCCACCTGCCGCCTCTGCCGGGTTTCGGCTACCTCAAGGTCGACACCTCCACCTACACCCGATTCAAGGCGGGTTACGTCTCCGGCGCCTACCGCGGCCCCGCCCGGCACGAGAGCACCACCGACGCCACGCCGCTCGCCTGGCCCTACCCGGTCTACAACACGCGCCAGACACCGGACGAAGGACCGCGCGGAGCCGCGCCGACGATGCGGGAACGCGAGACGGGCCCGACCGTCTTGTCCACCGCGGTCGCCCAACTCACCGATGCCGCCGAGCCGGTCCGCCGCATCTGGCTACCGCCGCTACCGGAAGATGTCTCGCTCGACACAGCGGCGGGGCCCCTGCAGGCGACGGCCGACGGCCTGCGCCTCACCCTCCAGCAAGGCCCGTTGCGGGTGCCGCTCGGTGTCCTCGACGATCCGGCCAGGCAGCGGCAGGGCCCCTGGGTGCACGATCTCAACACGGCCGGCGGACACACCGCCGTCATCGGCGGCCCGCAATCCGGCAAGACCGCTCTGCTGCGCACCCTGGCCCTGTCCCTCGCTCTCACCCACACCCCGACCGACGTCGCCCTCTACGGCCTGGATCTGGCCGGCGGCGGCCTGAGCGCGCTGGCCGACCTGCCGCACGTCGGCGGTATCGCGGGCCGCGCGGATCACGAACGCGCCGCCCGTACCGTCGCCGAGGTCCGCGCCATGCTCGACGCCCGCGAGGCGGCCTTCCGCGAGCACAACATCGACTCCATCGACCAGTTGCGTGCCCTGCGCGCCCAGGGTGGTCTGTCCGAACTCGGCTCCACCGACGTCGTACTGCTCATCGACGGTTACGGCGGGCTGCGCGACGAGTTCGCCCACCTCGACGAAGCGGTCGCCGACCTCCTCAAGCGCGGCAGCGGCTACGGCATCCACATCGTGGCCGGCATGCTGCGCTGGAACGACGTCCGCATCGCCACCCAGTCGTTGTTCGGCAGCCGCATCGAACTGCGCCTGAACGACCCCAGCGACTCCTCCATCGAACGCAAACTCGCAGAAACACTCACCGCCGACACCCCGGGCCGGGTCCTCACGCAGAACAAACTCTTCGCGCACACGGCGCTGCCGCGCATCGACGCGCGTGCCACCGCAGACGATCTCGGCCCGGCACTGCAGGAGGCCGCCCGAACCATCCGCGTCACCTGGCACGGCGAACCGGCCGCCCCCGTACGGGTCCTGCCCACGGTGCTGCCCGCGCAGCGTCTGCCGTCCACAGCCGCCGCGCCGCACACCGTGCCGATCGGCGTCGACCAGGACACCCTCTCCCCCACCCTCCTCGACCTGTTCGGCACCGACCAGCACCTGCTGATCCTCGGCGACCACGAGTGCGGCAAGACCAACCTCCTCAAGCTGATCTCCCGCTCCCTCGTCGAGCGCCACAGCGCGGACGAGCTGGTCTTCGGCATCTTCGACCCGCGCCGCGGCCTGCGGGGCCACATTCCCGAGCCGTACCGCGGTGGCTACGCCCACAACGCCAAACTCGCCGCCGCCCTCGCCACCGGCATCGCGGGCGAACTGGAAAAGCGTCTCCCCGAGACCGCCGACCCCGACGCGACCGGCGACGAGCCCACCTTCACCGGCCCGCGGATCGTCATCCTCGTCGACGACTACGACATCCTCACCACCGCCGGCCAACAGCCCCTGGCCCCGTTCCTGCCCTACATCTCCTCGGCCCAGGACATCGGCCTGCACTTCGTCGTCACCCGCCGCGTCGCCGGCGCCTCCCGGGCGCTGTACGACCCGTTCCTCACCGCGCTGCGCGAAACAGGCGCCAGCGCCCTGGTGATGACCGGCGACCGCAGCGAGGGCCAACTCCTGCCCGGCCTGTACGCCTCCGCGCAGCCGCCCGGCCGCGGCACCCTGGCCCGCCGCGGCCACCGCCCCCAACTGATCCAGACCGTGCTGATCGAAGACGGCGCGTACACGGAGACCCCGGCATGACCCAGGACTTCATCGCCCTCACCCCGAAGATGCCCGACACCGCAGCGCTGGTGGCAGCCCTCCACGCCGGCGGCCCCGAACTGCACCTGTCCACCACCCACGACGACGCGGTCATCCAACTGACCACCGCCTCCGGCCGCCCTCTCGTCTCGGTCGAGGCCCCCGTCCTCATCCACACCCCCGGCGAAGCCCAACGCCTCCTCGGCCCGCAGCCCACCCCGCCCCCGCTCCCCTACTGGTGGACCGAGATCCGCGCCTCCACGGCCGTCCCGGAGGCCGAGCCCCTGGCCGCCTCGGTCTGCGGCCGCCTCATCCTGCTGCTCGGCGGAACCACCTGGCCGCGCGACACCACCAGCACCGCGGTCGTCGAGCCCGCTCAGGATCAGGAGGACGTCACCGCGACACCGGCACCGCGCGGTGCTCTACCCGCCATCGACGTCCTCACCGACTCCACCGCGATCGTCCTCGCCGACCGCCCCGTTCTCTCCCTGTCCACCTGGCTCTCCGACGTCCTGCGCACAGTCAGTGCCGCCGACCGCGCCCTGCAGATCGTCACCCCACCCCACGTACGCCTCACCCTCCCCCTCCGCGCAGCCCTGCACGGCGCACCCAACCGCTGGGTCGTCCAAAGCCCCGAGGGCGGCTACTACGACGGCCTCTCCGGCGCCGAACTCATCTGGCAGCACGGCACCTTCACCCCCACCGGCAACGGCCAGGTCGCCGACGCCTTCACCGCCGGGGCGACCACCACTGACGAGCACCAGCTCACGATCACCTTTCGCACGGTCCGGCCCGCGACCACCGACCTCCTGCTCGGCAACGCCCTGGAGACAGCCTGGCGTCACCTCACCGGCGAACCCCCCTCAGGCTGGGGCACCGCCGAACCCGCCAACCTTCCCTGGTCACCACGCCAACTGACCGACCTGGCCCGCGACCGGGCCCCCGACCCCACCCACACCATCGCCGTCGGCACGCCCGACCACCCGGCCATCGCCACCCATCGGACCACCCGCACCACGGCGGGTGTAGCCGAGGACGTCACGCTCACCATCGGCTACACAGCGGAACAGTCCGCCCCGCTGGACAGGATCGAAGCACTCGCCGCCGAGCTCGTCGCCGCCCACGGCCTGACCACCATGCTCAGCACCCTCGCCACGGCTCCCCACGACCTCACCCTGGCCCCCCACCTCACCGCTCCACCCATCCCGATCACCTTCACGCTCGGCGCCCACGACGTGCGGGCGATCGGACTCACACAGGCCCGCAGACCCCCGCTCGCCCTGAAGCCGGTACAACTCGGCCCGGCCGCCGCCCCGGCCCTGCACTACCCACTCGGCGACGGCGCCGACCCGGCCGCCTGGACCACACTCCAACGCCTCACCACACACCTCAGAGCCCACTCGGATGCCACGGGCTGAGGACAGGAGGCCGTATGAAATCCGTCGAGGAGATCGCCTCGCTGGCCGACGACGGTGCCCGCTCCCCCTCGCGTCGCCCCCGCTGGGAGCATGGGGAGCAACAGAAAAAGGGCCGTTCGAAAACGGCCCTTCACCTGCGACGTTCGATACGTTCGAACTGTCGGGACGACAGGATTTGAACCTGCGACCCCTTGACCCCCAGAAGTGCGGCCGTCTTCCCGCGTGGGCTCCGGCGAACGTAGTGCGCCCTTCGCGGATGCCCACACGACACACGGCACGTCCTGCGGCTCGCCGCGTCTGCTGCACGCAGTCTGCGGCTGCCCCCGGCCCTCGGTGCCGAAACACGTCACACCGCCACAGTCAGTCCTCGATAAGCGGCCGGGTGGGTGACAGAAACGGGTCAAGTCGCATCGTCACCTCGCCTCGAGCCAACACCCGCACCCTGAACGCGCCCGGCCCCGGCGGCGCCGGAAGGTCGTCCGAGCGCTCGTACAAAAGTCCCCATGCACCGGGAAAGCGCTCCGCGATGAAGGCAACCAGAATGTCGAGCTCCTCGGCCTCGTCGCGCCTGCGGTTGACCAGTCCGTCCACACGCACGAACCACTCCCCGCTGTGGGCGCGCAGAGCTGCTTCTCCCGTGGACCAGTCGATCGCCTCGACCCTGGTACGCAAAGCGGCGAGGCCCTCGTCCAGAGTTCCGGCGTCGGCCTCCTCCGGTGACTCCGCGATGCCGAACCAGCCGTGAAACTCGTACATGATCCTCTTTCGATTCGTTCCGGCCCGTCACAAGGGGCTGATGTCGATGATGGGCTCGATGCCGTAACGCCGACCGTAGTCCTTGAGCTTGTTGAGAACCTCCGGGGTCGGTTCGCCCTCGAAGTGGAAGTACGGGGTGCGATCGGACTCTATCGCCCGTTCAAACGTTGCCTTGGCCTGGTTGCGAGAGGCACTGCCCATCTGGCTTTTCGAACTTCATCCGAGATTCTCCGCCCGATTTCTGGCAGCTTGTCGGCTGCCGCGTCCGGTTTGGGAACCTATGCGGCAGGTCGTCAAGCGGATCGTCGACGAGGTGAACGCCAATATGACCGAGCTGATCAACGCCAAACTCGAGTCGATGATCGAGAACATGGTCCTCGACCTGGCGCCATAGGGGCGTTCCACATGCCGGCCGACACGGGCGGCGGCGCCGGTAGCCCGGGCGGTGCGAAGAAGCGCACCTACATCAACCACATCGAGTTCGAGGACGGCGCGGTGGCTTGGCCACTGTCCGCCGCTTGAAGGTCAACGGCTCCGAAGCCTGCCCCTCGGGTAGTTGTAGTTGCGAAGCACCTCGGCGTCACCACTGAGCTCACCTCCGACGAGCACCCATGACAGGGCCGTCCGGGGGATCTCCGGTGTCCGCAGGAGTCGCCCGCTGCACGTCCAGGTCTCTGAACAGATCGTCAAGGACGGTCTCTTCCTCCACACGGACGCCCAGCTCCCGCAGCGAGGGTTCCAGCTCCGCATCCCATGGCGCCGCTGCGGGCGGGCCCGTGAGCGGTGGAAGGTCGGGGCGGTGGGTTGCCTCACGGTAGTCGGCCGTGCGGAAGCGCCATGGCTGCCAGGGCACGTGCCGCAGCAGTCCGGCGGCGATCCTGACGCCGCCCCAGTCGAAGTCGCCGTGGTAGTGCAGGGTGATCCCCTGCGAGTGCGCTTGGCGGAGCAGGGTGAGGGCGGCTGCCGAGGGCTGGCCCTGGAGGCAGACCAGGGGCGGGCAGTCTTGTCCGTACGCCTCCGCGGCACCCGACAGGACGGCAGGGTTCTCACAGATCCACAGCTCTGCGTGCTTGAGGGCCGGTGGATGCCGGCTCAGTTGCCGCAGGGTCAGGACGGCCGGTTCGCCTGCGTCCGCATGCCAGCCGAGGGCCGGTGTGCCGCGCAGGCCCAGCGTGAGCACGGTCGAGGAGACGTCGTCCTTGAGGAGCCCGGCCGCGGCCCATGCGGACCGACGCCCTTGCGCACCGGTTTCCCGGTCGTGCCCGGTGAGCGCCCATACTCCGGAAAGCAGGACGGTGGCCAGCGGCTTTCCGTCGTCGAGGGCGTGGGCGTCGCCGAGCACACGGGCAGCGAAGGTGCTGAGCGAGCAGGGGGGTTCGGCGGGCAGCTCGTGCAGCGCCCGTACAGCCCTGCCGACCAGGACCGCTGCGTCCGTCGGCGTCGGGGACAGGCGGCGTACGAGCCCTTCGCGGGGCAGCCGCTCCGCCCACTCGGCCAGCGTGCCGTCGGTGCGTGCGGCGAGTTCGGCGAGCGGCGCGTACGCGGTCCGCCAGGCCCGGTCCTCGCGCTCGCGCGCTGTGCGGACCGTCTCGACGGGGCCGCCGAGCGCGATCAGCGCGGGAGCGAGTCCGTCGGGGCTAATGCCGGAGCGGCGCAGGACGGTGTCCACCGTCTCGAAGCGCACGCTCAGAGATCGCCCCGCCCCCGGCGAACGGCCGAGCAGCCGCTCGACCGCGGCGCGCTGGGCCGGATTCGGCGCGGCCAGAGTGACCGGCCCGGTCAACGGCTCCTCCCGGGCCATACGCCGTCGGGCCCGGTCCACGAACCAGGTCAGCTCACCGGTGCCGAGCAGGCGTCGGAGTCGCTCCACGTCCACTGTCACGCCCACAGTCCCTCATCCAGTCCCCCATCGACGGCCGTCGGTGGCGCGTCCGCCCGCGGGTCGGTGCCTCGGGCCAGCGCCGTGCCGTCCCACTCCCAGCGGGTGACGAGTACGGCCGCGATCTCGTCGACGCGGGACAGCTGGGCGATGGCGACACCGGGCACCTGCGGGTAGCAGGCCCACTCGCGTTCGCTGGTCATCACCACGTCCAGGTCGAAGGCATGCAGCAGGCCGAGGCACTTGGCGCGGGAGTCGTCGTCGACCCCGGCGAACGCCTCGTCGAGGGTGACCAGACGTGGCGCGTGCGGGCTCGCAGCACTCGCGTAGTGGGAGGAGGCGGCGGCGAACAGGGGGACGCTGACGGCGAGGACCCGTTCGCCGCCGGACGCGGGCCCGGTGGCCGGCACTTAGCGGCCGTGCTGGCGGCGCTCGATGGCGAACTCGTGCCAGTCGCGGTAGTCGAGCGCCGCGGTCAGATGTTCCAGCCAACTGCCCGCCGCGTCCCCCGACTGGTGCCGGGCGATCTGCTCCTGCAGGAACTCCCCGACCGCCGTGCGTTCTTCGGGCGTCCAGGCGTCGGCCGACTGGCGCAGCCGCTCCCGCGCCTGGCCCAGGCCTGGCGGCGCCTTGCGCGAGGGCCGCCACACCAGGCGGAGCTGCATCCCGGTGGACGTGGGCCGCTCCTGCAACTCCCGGTTCATTTCCTGCACTTGCCGTTCGGCGGCGCCGATCAGTTCCTGGAGCGTGCCCGCGACCTCGATGAGCAGATGGGTCTGCAGGATCTCCCGCTCGTGTGCGGACAGGATCCGCTGCAATTCGGCGACCTCGACGGCGAGCGCGGTCGCGAGCTCGGGCACGGCGCGCTCGCGGCCCTGGTAGACGATGTCGACGACCATGCCGTCCTCGACCATGCGGGCGGAGGCGGTGTGCCCATGCCGGGAAAGGGCGTCCTGAAGCTTCTTGTACTCGGCGTTGAGCAGGCCCTGGACACGCTCCCAGGCAGCGTCGGAGTCGTCGGTGCGGCTGAGCTCGGCCTCCATGGCCCGCGCGAGGGCCACGGCGGGGGTCGCGGCCCAGGGCTCGCCCGCCGGGTCAGGGAGGGGGAGGCCGGGCAACGCGATGGCGAGGAGCCCGGTGGCGGCGAACCGCTGAAGGGTGACGATGGCGTCGGCGCGGGCGACCGTGGCCTGGGTGACGTCCTGCTCCAACTGCTCGATACGGCCGGTGGCACGGTACGCGCGCCGGTCCGCCGAGGTGCGCGCCTCGTGTGCGGCGCGCAGAGCCCGACCGGTGTCGTCGAGGGCGCGGGCCGTATCGGTGAGAAGTCGCTCCAATTCGGCGACGGCGGCGCCGACGGTGGAGCGGAGGGTGGTGTGGTGCTCCTGGGCAGCGGCCGCCGCGCGGGCCGATTCCGCGGTGCGCGTCGCGAGTTCGGCGGTGCGGGCACCGGCCCGCTCGGCCTCGGCGTGCTCGGCCGCCACGGCGTCCTTGGACGCGGAGTTCTCTCGCAGGGCGGGCCACAGGGCGGCGAGCGCGACGGTGTAGTCGGTCAGGGCCCGGCTCACCGCGTCGAGCGCGGACCGCTCGTCGGGCAGCCCGAGATCTGCGGCGGTCTCGGCCAGGGCGGCGGCCTCCTGCTCGGCACCGCGCACGGCGACGGCAAGCCGATCGGCTCGTTCGGCATGCCGCTCACGGGCGCGCCGGGTGTCGTCGACGGTGGCCGCGGCACGGGCGTGGGCCTGCCGCAGCGCGGTGTCGCCGGGGAGCGCGGCTAGTTCGGCGTCGAGCACCCGCCGCCGCCCGGTGAGCGCCGCCCGCTGGTCCTGCAGGACGGTCCACTCCGCTTCCAGTGCGTCGAGTTCCTGGCGGAGTACGTCGATGCGGGCGCGCCGCGCCTCTTCGCGGGCTCCTTCGCCGATGTACTCGGCGCCCGGTTTCGTCCAGCTTCCGACGAGTGCACCGATCCGGAAACGCCCGTCGTAGGAGACCCACGTGCCGACTGCGCCGGTTCCCTCGCCGAGACCGACAGCGCCGAGGATCCGTTCCACCACCGTTTCGCCGACCGCGACGGCGCGAGGGTCCCCGTGGTCGACAGCAGGCCGCAAAGCCTGGGCCAGTATGGCCCCGGTCACGGGTGCGGACGGGGCGAGCAGAACGTCGTGACCGTCGGCGCCGAGGACCGTCCCGTCGGGGAGGACCCAGGCATCGAGCAGTCCGGAGGCCTGCAGTGCGGCTTCGAGTCCAGCCCGCCCGGGCTCACCGACATGCTCGCGGAAGTCGATCAGGCGCCACAGCGGCGCGCCAGGTCTGTCGTCCCGTACGCGCGGTGTGCGGGTGTCGGGTGCCTCGGGCCCGCGCTGGCCGCCCGACTCCAGCCGTTCCAGCTCGGCACGCACCGCGTGCACCCGCTCGCCGGTCAGCTCCTGCCGTTGACCCAACTCGGCGCTGCGGTCGGCGAAATGCCCGCTCACCGACCGATGAACGGCTTCCGCCTCGCGCCGCGCAGGGAACGGGCCCTCCAGATGAACGACCCACTCCTGCAACTCGTCGAGCAGCCCGACCGAGTCCGGGACGGGCAACTCGACGCAGCGGTCGAGATGTTCGCGCACCCGGCCCACCAGCGCGTGTCCGTCCTCGGCCGCCGACTGCTCGGCACGCTGCTGCCGCTGGACGCTCGCTCCGAGTTCGGTGGCGGCCTCGTCGAGCCGACTCTGTGCGGTGGTCCGCTCGGCGGCGGCCCGCTCGGCGACGACCATCAGTTGGCCGACGTGGTCGACGGTACGGCGACGGCGGTCCACCGACTCCTCCGCCGCACGCCGCAGCTCGGGCAGTGCACCGCCCTCGATACGCGGTTCACCGTCGAGGGCCGCCGCGGTCGCGGCCGACCGTGCCTGCGCGAGGGTGCCGGTCACCCGCTCCCCCGCCGCCGCGAACCTGTTCTGGTCGGCGGCAAGCCGTTCTAGGGCCCGGGTGTGGGTACGCGCGGCCTGCTCGCGGTCGGCCTCGGCCTGTCGCAGCGCCTCGTCCGTGCGCACCGTTTCCTCGGCGGCGCGCTCCAGCTCCCGGGCGCTGCGCATCTCGGGTCCCGCGCGCAGCGCCGCGTCCTGCGCGTGCAGCCGTGCGGTCTGCTCCTCCAGTGCGGCGCCGCGCTCCTCGGCCGCCTCCCGCTCCTTCTCGGCCGTGACCCGCTCCTCCTGCGCCTGGGCGAGCTCGCGGTGCAGGTGCTCGTAACGGGCGTGCTCGGTGCGCGGCAGGCGGGCCCGGCGGCGCGAGGCCACGCGCGCGTACCGCTGATAGTGCTCCAGGAAGGCATCCGCCGCGCGCTGTGCCTCGACGGCGGCGGCCAGCTCGTCCTTCTCCTCGTCCAGTGAACGGAACGCGTCGGCAGCATCGGCGACGACGGCCTGGTCCATCGGCGCCAGTGCCTCGGTGAGCGCCTTGGACAGGGCCGCTTCGTTGGGCCGCTTCGACAGCTGTGGCTGCCGCAGCTGCACGAGGAGGTCGACCAGTGCCCCGTACCGCTGCTCGCCGAGGCCGAACAGTGCCTCGTCGACGGCCCTGCGGTAGGCGCCCGCATGGTCGTAGACCATGCCGTGTCCGGCGATCGCCTCGGCGAGGCGGTCACGGGCGAGCGCGGTGCCGGTCGCGTCGAGGAGGGACAGCTCCTCGCCGATGCGCTGTTCGGTGACGGCGAACCAGTGGCGTGCGATGCCACGGCCGGCCACCGCCTTGAGTCCGCACAGCAGCGTACGGAAGTGGACTTGCCCGGCCTCGTCGGTCCGCCCGAACTCGATCCAGGTGTAGCCGAGCCGCTCGGGGTACGGGTGCTCGCCGCCGAGCAGCAGGTTCCATTCCATGCGCTTCTTCGGGTCGCCGTCGGGTTCGACGCGGCGCGGGGCGAGGTCGGCGTCGAGCAGGAACGGCAGGGTCAGGGCGAGGACTTTGGACTTGCCTGTGCCGTTGTTGCCGCGCAGCAGAAGCCGCCCGTCGCGGAACCAGAACTCCTCGTCGTCGTAGTAGAAGAGGTCGACGAGTCCGGTGCGCAGGGGCTGCCAGCGGGTGCGGGCGGGGGCGGGGAGCGTGCAGGGCGCGGTCACTGCTGGTGGACCTTTCGTGGAGCGGCTTCGGTGACGACCGTGGCACCGACGGCGTACCGGGCGAGAGCCGGGCGGGCGACGGCTCCCTCGGGCGTTCTGTCGACCAGGCCGAGCGCGGCCAGCTTGACGAGCGCCTGTTCGACGAGTTCGGCCTCGGCGCCGGGCGCCTTGGCGGACTTCGACCAGAACCCGGCGTGCTCGGCCGCCAACGCCCGCACACGACTTCGCAGATCCGCGTCGAGCACGGGACGCCGCGCACCCGCCAGGTGCTCGGCGAGCAGCAGAGTGACATGTCCGTGGGTGCCCTGCTCCGGCATCCGTACGTCGGTGAGGTCGTCGGACGGATCCACCATCGCGATGCCCTCTGCGCGCACCTCGGCGACCAGACCGGTCAGCTCGCTGATCCGCGCGAGGATGAACGGCCGCTGCTTGGTCAGGTAGGCGAGTTCGGTGTCGCTCAGCTCGTCGTAGTAGAGCACCGGGTCGTCCAGGAGGCGGCGGGTCAAGTGGTGGCGGATGGCTCGGAAGCGCAGCTCGTCGGTGTCGAGTCCGCTCTCCGCGGTCAGTGCGTCGAGGGAGGCGACGGCCAGGGTGGAGGGTCCACGGCGGGTGGCGAGCAACCCGGCAAGGACGCGCCGCTCGACGTCGTACAGGGCGTCACCGGCTCCACTGATGTACGCCTGCTCGTCCCCGGCGACCCGCCGCAGGACCCCCAGCTCCAGCAACAGGCGGACGACGGCGGCGAGGTCGAGGCGCTCGTCCCGGCGCTCCAGCGTGAACTCGATACCGGCGGCCACAAGTCGGGGGTCGGAGGCTTCCTGGACGATGTGGTCGGCGAGCCGCCCGAGCGCGGTCTGGTTCTCGCCGCGTTCGAGAGCGGCGAGAGCCAGGCAGAGCAGGACGTAGCGGCGGCGGGTGAAGGGAGCCTGTGCACGGTTGGTCTCGCGGGCCGGGTGACTGGCGTCGTCCAGTCGTCCCGGCGTCTTGCGCAGCCGGGCGGACTCCGCGTCGACCTGGAGCCCCCAGCCCGTGTTCCGCTCGAACCACTCGCGCAGTTCGGTGGCGTGGCGGCGCACCAGCCGCAACTCGTCCGCGTACCCGCCGTGGGCGAGGAGCAGTGGCCGCTTGAGCAGGGCGCGGGCTCCACGGCGCAGTTCCGCATCGCGCTGCCCGTCGAGTATTTCGGCGAGTGGTGTGCTCATCGTCCGCGCACCTCCGTCAGGTCGACGATCTGCACGCGGTGGTCGGGGCCTCGCAGGGTGCCGTGCGAGGTACGGACCTCTGCGAGGGTGTCGCCGGGCAGCAGCGCGAGTCTGATCTCCATCGAGCCGTCGTTGCTGGTGGCGACGGTCTGTGTCGTCCCGGGCCGCCAGGTCGCGAGGGCGTCACCGAGCAGTTGCAGGAACAGTCCGAACGCCACCGGGTCGAGTTCGCCGAGCTCCGACAGGCGTGTCTCCCCGTCGGTGACGATCCGCTCGCGGGCCGCCGAGATCTCAGCACTCTGGCGCGCCGCGATCTCCGCGAGCCGGCGCCGCCCGGCCGACCGGTCCGCTACGCGGCGGGGCTTGCCGCGCCGCTCGTAACTGCCGGTGCGCCGCAACTGCGGGCTGATCCGCAGGGGGGCGGCGGCCGCCCAGGGGGTGGCGGGGGGCACCGTGGTGGCGTCGCGCGCGGCGAGCGTATCGGCGTCGATGGTCAGGTGCCGGGCCGGATACAGTCCGAAGGCGACGCGCCACAGGCGATGCCGCTCGTCGTCGCCGTCCGCTTCGGCGAACCAACGGGCCAGCGTCCGGAAGTCGGCGGATCGATCTGACCGCCCGCTGCGCCGGTCGTTCAACACGCGCACCACGGCAAGGAGCTGGGGAATGGCGCCGAGGGCCCGGCCGCGCAACAGCCGTGCCTGCGCCTCGCGCCCCTCCTCGGAACGGAACCAGGCTCCGAGCCCCGACCAGCGCCCGCGCCACCGCTCGAGGGCGGATTTCTCCGCATGCTCCACCTCACCGGGCGAGGCGTCGGCGGCCTCGCGTGCGGCGGCGATACGCAACAACGGCTCGACGTACTCATCGAGTTCGGTGATCAGCCGGGCGATGCGTCCGCCCAAGGTGATCAGGTCCTGGATGAATCGCTCCAGATACTGGATCAGGCGGTCCTTGTAGGCGAGGAAGTCGTCGACCTCGATCTCGTGCAGATCGATCGTGCGCTGCAACGACCCCATGAAGGCGCGCGCGTTCTCCGCGAGTGCGGCGAACCGACTGCTCAGCGCGTCGAGCGCGAGATGCACCTTGGCCGGGTCCGGAGCGTCCTCGGCCGCGAGGACCAGCAGCGCCCGCAGCTGCGTGACGATGTCGTGCAGCGCCACGGCCTGCAGCGCACCACGCCGCCCGAGCGCGTCCCCGTACACGGCGAGCGCCTCCTCGGCGGCCTCCCCCGCCTTGGTGAGCTGATAGATGAAGCGCTTGCGATAGAAGTCCTCGACCGCGGTGACCCGTGCGGTGTCCGGGTCGGCCCGCAGGTTCCCCCACCCGACCAGCGCGTCCAGCGCCTTGCCGACAGCCTCGGCATCGCCGGGCCGCCGCTCCGGCGAAAGCGCCGCGTACACGTCCTCGGGCCGCAGATGCACGGCGAACCGTTCCTTGGCGGCGAGGAATTCCGCCATGATGTCCCGGTAGAGAGCGGAGTTCGGAACGGTCAGGTGGGTGAAGGGCGTAAAGGGCTGGAGGGACGTAAGGTCAGGCGCGTCCCGGCCGCTGTCCGAGAATGTCATCGCGGTTCATTCTTCCTGATCAACGACGCCGCCAGGGGCGTTTTCACGTACTGCGGGCGACGCTACCGAGCGACTCGTCATCTCGCCCTCCGCCGGGATCGCCGGTCGGACCAGCGCCATCATTTCGTCGACGCGGCACCCGGACACCCGCGCGCCCGGGCGCGGCCCGCAGTGGCAGGTACCAGATTCTGCTGGAGGACGTTGGCGGCCCCCGCTCGAGTCCGGAGCGGGGCACCCGTTCCTGGACAGCTCAGTCGGGCCGGCTTGTACCGGTGTTGCTCAAGCTCTGATAGGTCGGAGCACCCCTGCGCGTTGCAGTTCGACCATGTGCTCCGCCGCGCGCCGCGGGGCTTCGCCGCCTCGAACCAGCACCCCCGCCTCGATATTTCGCCGCGCAGCCGACTCGGTCAGGTTGGCGCTGCCCAGGAACAGCACGCGCCGGTCCGCCACCGCGAGTTTGGCATGCTGACGTGAGTACGCGGGGACGGACGGGCCACGTACCCAGTGCCAGAGGCGTAGGCCGGAGACCGAGGCAAATGCGTCGGCCGGTTCCCGGCCTGAGAGGAGACCGCCCGCCCCCGCCAGCGTTTCCACCACCATGTGCGTCGTCACGCCTCGGCCGACGGCCTCGGTGAGAGCCCGTGTCAGTGCCGGGTACGGGCGGGCCGCGTACGTCATGGCCAGCAATTCGTCCTGTGCCTCTTCGATGACGTCGATGAGCACCTGGGCGGTGGCCCGGACCGGTACGGCCGGTGTCGCGGGACCGCTCCACACCGTACGGACCTGCACCTCTTCCCGGGCACGCGACATAGCGGCGACGTAGCCGCGTACGTAGGCGGCAGCCTCGGAGAAGGACACCTCCTCCGCCCCCAGGGCGTCGTACAGTTCCACGACGGCCTCGCCGACCGCGGGTGTCGCCAGTTCGGCCAGAACCCTCTCCCTGCGGCGCCGCTGTGCCAGCAGGCCGGCGAGGTCCTTGCTGCGCGAGAGGCCGAGGACCGCGACCGCGGCCTCGGCGGCGGCCTCGAACCTTGGCCTGCTCACGGCAGCAGACCGACCGGTGTCAGGACCTGATCCTTGTCTCCCGAGAGCGGTACGAGGAAGCGGCGGTCCAGGAACCGGTTGCCACGCTCGCACGTGGTCTCCGACACGAAGAGGCAGACATGGCAGGCGGCTCCGTGGAGGTAGTCCGCCGGGTCGTGCGGCAGGCGCTCCGAGCACAGCGGGTCGGCCGAGCAGTGCCCGGCGTCCACCAGACAACGGCGGAGGATGCGTTCGAAATCGCGCTCCTCGGCCAGGGACACCAGACCCCCGAGGGTGCCTTCGGAGTCCGGGACGGCAGTGTAGATGAGGATGCCCGTTCGCGGGTCCTGCTCGTCCCCCGCGTAGATCCGCTCGGCGAGCGAGGCCGAGTTGTAGCCACATTCCAGGGCGATCGTGCGAATAAGCAGGTGGGAGAGTGTGTGCAGGGCGATGTACCGTGCTCCGGGCCAGCCGTAGTAGGGGTCGAAGTCGCTGGTCTTACGGTCCGACCTCCGGTTCACGCGGAACCGGGCGAAGGCTTCCCTGTGCGCTTCCATCTGTGGTGACTTCTCCACTCGGGCAGCCCAGTCGGCCATGAGGTCGTCCCGCACCCTCAGGAAGATGCCCTCGCCGCGGACCTCGCTGGCCGGTACCCAGGTCTGCGCGCCGCGGGACAGGTCCACCCGCGTGGCGATCTCCGGTGATTCGGGATCGGGGGCGTCGAGCCGGGTGAACCCGATCAGAGCGCGCGCTTCGCGCAGCCGCTCGACCTGGCGGATGTCGGCGAACAGTTCCCCGAGGGTGGGTGGTACGGGCACCTGTCTCAGGGCGAAGTCGTCGCTGGGCGTGGGGACGGGGCCGGAGAGCGCGTCCCACTCGGGCCCGAAGAGGTCGGCCTGGACGTCGGGGGCCGAAGGGGCCGGCGCGGTCGAGCCTTCCTTGCGAGCTGCGATGGCGGCGACGACCGAGTCGGCGTCGAACTCCTTGAGGAAGCCGAACTTCGGGATGCTCGCCATGAAGTCGTACTGGCCGCGTTCCGCGATGACTTGGAGATCAGGCCAATGGTCCTCAAGGAGTTTTTCGATGTCGCCCCCTTGTCCCTTGGGTAGGGCCAGGGCGCTGAGCGTGAGCGGGAACCACTGGTTGGACGCGCCCGCCACCATGAGGACCGGGGCCTGGTCGCAGCCGTCCGTCGCGTAGGTGCCCAGGTGCGGGTGGCGACCGCGGCACCGCGGAAGGTGACAGCGGCCCCGTTCGCCCATCGCCTCGCGGATGTTGCGCTTCTCGCCGCACGCGACGCATTGGATGGTCACGTTGGCGGCCTGGTTGCCGCCGTGGTCCTTCATCCGCAGTTTGGGGCGCTCCGCTTTGGTGCAGCTCCTTCCGTGGTGGACGTATAGCGTGTACGGGAATTCGTCGAGGTGGCCGACGGTACAGACGAGAGTGAAGCGGGCCGCCACGGCGAGCGGCTTGCCCTTCTTGCAGTCGTGGACGAACTTCGCCTCATGCGGGGTGCGGGGGTTGGAGTTGAGGAAGGCGAACTCATTCGTATCCACGGCTGCCAGAACGTTGCAGGCGGTGCAGCGCAGCCACTGGGGGAAGGGTGTGACAGGTATCCCGACGCCCTGTGCGGCCCAGCCCTTGGGGTCGGTGTCCCCGCCCTCCAGCCAGGGGGCCGCGCGCAGTTGCTCAATCTGTCCGCGCCCGTAGCGCTGGAGGGACCTGTTCACGGCAGCGCGCAATCGGGGTTCATCAATGTCGTAGCCGGTGATGCCCCCGTAGCTCCAGAATTCGAGTCCCTTGATGAGGACCGAGAAGTTCGGCAGGTCGACCAGGGAGCCGATGCCGGCGGTGAACATGAGGTGGCTGGGGCGGACGGCGCCGACCCTGCGATTGCCGTTGACGCTCATCGCTGTCCCCTTCCGTTCCTCGCCGTGCCGGCGTCGGTGGTTCCGTATTCGTCGCTGTCGACGATGGCCGTCACTTCGGGGTCGGCAGCGGCTTCGCGGCCGGTCGCGCCAAAGTTCCAGTCGGGTCCGCCCCCTGACGACTCCTCCAGGAAAGCGCCGCCGCCGGGGAGCAACAGGTTGATCTCGTTCTCCGTCTCACGCATCGACATGCCGACAGTCAGTTCCGTCCACTGGGAACCGTCCGCCCTGTGCAGGAGCCCGTTGACGACTGTCTTCTTGTTCTTTTCCTTGCGGTAACCGAGAGACGCGGTGCTGTCGTCCCGCTTGCGCCGCCATTCGTCCTTGAGTCTGTCCAGGCGTTCGCTCAGGTACTGGCGGGGCCGGTCGCCGCCCACCCGTTCGGCTCTTTCCAGGAGCCGGCGCTCGACCTCGCGGGCAACTGGTCCGTCGAGGTCGACCTGGGAGGCGTCCAGGTTGCGGGAGGTGTCATGGGTCGCTTGGCGCAGCGCGGCGACATAGGTGGCGGCCACGCCGCGGTCGAGGGCGCGACGGGTGAACGGGGTGACGGAGAGTGCTTCGACCCGGCGGTAGAACGTGGCGTGGTAGTGCTCGAAGTCCTCATAGTGGGCGAGGTCGCGCGGGCGTGACCAGTTGTAGAGGGTGACGACGAGGCCGGGGCGCTCGGCGTCACGGCCGACGCGGGACGACGCCTGGATGTACTCGGCGGTGTTCTTGGGCTGTCCGACCACCAGCATGAGGCCGAAGCGGGAGACGTCGACGCCGACTTGCAGCATGGAAGTGGCCAGGACGACATCGACGGCTTGTTTCGCGGTCGGCGTCATTGCGGCGCGGGGAACACGCTTCTCTTTCACGGCGACCGCGTACTCGCGCAGGAAGGCACGGCGCCGTTCGGAGGTGTCGCGCTCGGGGTCGAACTCGGTCTCCAGGCGCTTGAGGGCGGCGCCGATGTCGGCCGAGGAGATGCGCGAGGTCAGTTCCTGGACGCTGAGCATGCCGGCGCGGCTCACGATCCGGTCCGACAGTGTGTCCTGGCCTCTGCGGCTGCCGTTGGAGCGAACGCGGGTGGTGATGTCGTCGTCCATGTAGCGACGCATGCCCGCCAGTTCGCGGGTGGCGTTGAAGTAGCCGACCAGCGTCATATAAGGGTCCGCCGGTCTGCCGTAGTCGTCGAAGAGCTGCTGTCCTGCCAGGAGCAGGATCTCGGCGACGCGGATCTCGGCCGCCTTCAGTCGGGTGCCGTGGGCGCACACACCCAGGTAGCGTCGGCCGGGGTTTTCACGGCTCAGCTCCACCTGGCGGGAGAAGAAGGTGTCGCCGACGTCGAGCACCTGCGGCGGGAAGACGGCCACCTTGCGGCCGAAGACACCGAGCACCTGGTCGGCGGCGCGCTTGGTGGTCGCGGTGGAGGCGACGATCTTCGGTCCCACCTCGTGGCGGAGTCCTTCGGCATCGGTGACGCTCCAGGTGCACAGTTGGTCGACGGCCGACTCGAAGAGGCCGACGACGGTGCCGAGCGCGCCGGATATCAGGTGGAGCTCGTCCTGGATGATGAGGTCCGGGGGACGGAGCCGCGTGACCGGCTGTGCGGTGACGCCGGGCAGGTCGCCCTTGGCGTTGTGCCGGCTTCCGCAGCCCGTCTTGGCGTCGAGGTCCTCGTGCCGGTAACCGTGCCTGGGACAGAGCTCGGTGACCCGGCCGAACAGCAGACCGGCGTACCCGTTCCAGGGGAGCTGGGCGAACTTGTCCACGGTGGCGATCAGCAACGCCGGGGCCAGCCGGTAGATCTCCTCGTCGACGGTGAGGACGGGTATGCCCTCGCCGGGCGACTCCCGGCGCGAGAACGGGCAGCGGTCCTCGCCCTCCCCTCGCGGGCAGTACAGCACGACGCGGCGCCGTCCCTCGTCGTACTCCATGTGGGAGCGGGCCGTAAGGCCGCTGCCGCACCAGGGGCAGGTGAGGACCTGGAGGACGCGTGCGTGCTTGTCGCTCGCGCTTTCCTTGGCGTCCGCGATCTGTTCCTTGGCCTCATCGAACCAGTTCGGCGAGACCGCGGTTCCCACCCAGAGACCGATACGGAACGGCGTGGCGCCCCAGCGGACGTCCCGCGCGTATCCCTCACGGCGCAGTACCTCGCAGGCGCTGACCAGGGCGGCGGCCCGCTGGAACTGCTGGGCGGTCAGCAACCGCAGGGTGTAGCGCATGAGGACACCGACGCCCGCGTCGCCGCTGCGCGCCTCCGTGCCCGAACCGATGGTGCCCTGCAGCCGTCGCAGCGCGAAGGTGTAGGCGGCGAGGCCGAGGTATGCCTCGGTCTTGCCGCCACCGGTCGGGAAGAAGAGCAGATCGACGAGGGCTTCACGGCCGGTGCCGCGGTGCGGGTGTCCGGGCCGGGTGAGGGAGTCGAGGTTCAGCAGGACGAAGGCGAGCTGGAACGGCCGCCAGCTTGCCGCCTTCTTGCCCCTGGCGTGGACCTGGTCGTACGCGTCCTGGTAGGAGTCGCGGTCGTCCTCGCGGCCGGCCCGGGCGGTGGCGATGGCGGTGTTGCGGCGCTGGAGCGCCATGGCACGGTTGGCGAACCGGAACGCCTCCAGGGCCGTGTCGTCGGCCACGAGCAGGTCGATGCCGAACGTGATGCGGTCGCAGATCTCCAGCGCCTGCTCGATGGCGGTCTCCGCGGATTCACGGAGGTCGTCCGGGAGCGTGCGCGCTTTGTGACGCTGCTGTTCGAGCCAGGCACCGTAGCCGTCGGCCAGCGGGGCCAGCGCGGTGGCGAGTTCGTTCCTGTGGGCGGGAACCGCCATCTCGGCGAGTTCGTCCATGCCGAGTTCGAGCCCGCGGAGCATTTCCTGCTCCGCCAGGGACGGGGCGGTGGTGGCCGGGACGTCGTACTCGGGGAGCCAACTGGTGGTGAGCCGGTGCGCGTTGCGCTCTCCGACGCGCACGTGGGCGTGCACGGCGACGTTGCGGCCCTTGGCGTGGCTGAGGCTGTCCCGGTAGAGGAGGCGTAGCCGCCGGTCCTCGGCGTCTTCCGGTGCCGTGCCGCGGGCTGCGGGCCCGAGTGGATCGTCGACGGGCAGGAACACCGCGGCCTGATCGTCCGGGAAAGCGGTCACGTCGATCTCGGTCTGGAAGAGCCAGTGGGCGTCGCGCGCCTCGCTGCTGTCCTGCTGCCTGTTCACCAGAGCCAGTTCGACGACCCTGAGATCCTCCGCGCCGGTCGGCCCGGCATGCTGCCGTACGCGCACGTCGAGGACGACGGTGTCGCCTTCGAGCGGAAGGATCTTCTCGGTCTCGCCGGTCACGTCGATGTCCACCGGGCGCGTGACCGGCTCGCGGGACCAGACTCGACGCGTCGTCGCCTGGTCCGTGGCCTTCTCGGACTGCGTGTAGCGGCCCCAGCGGACATGGGCGCTGAGTGTGCCGACGGATGCGGGAACCGTGAACGACAGGCCCATGGACGACGCCCAGATGCGGCCTGCGGCCTGCGGGGTGAGCCGGTCCTGGGGTGCGGCGTCGTCGCCCTCCCGCTCGTCGCCCGAGTCGCCGTCCGCGCTCTGGGCCGCCGCGAGCGCGAGGCCGTCCGTGGTGACGGCCTGGGGCTGCGGACCGAGCATGCCGACCAGGTAGCGGTCGCGCGGTCCGGAGGAAGCGCTCGGCAGGTTCTCGCTCTCACCGTCCCAGGGGCCCAGCAGATCGCGGCGGATGTAGGCGACGAGCCCGTCCCGCACGGTGTACGAGTCCCCGGCACGGAACGTCTGGGGCACTTCTTCGAGTGGATGCGGAACATCGGCCGGGGCAGGCTGGGCCGGCATGCGGTGGGTCCTCTCGGACAGATCCGGTGAAGCACGAACGGTGATCGGGCGATCGAGGAACAAACGTACGACAGCACAATAAATCGTTGACTGAGTTCACACAACAAGTTCGCCGAGCCGGTCGCTCTGGACGCACCGCCTCTCTAGGCTTGCCCCAACCGCCGTTCATACGTGATCCGAGGACCCCATGCCCCGACTCGCCCTCTCCGACGACTTCGTCGCGGACCTCATCTCGCTGCAGAGACCCGTGCAGAAGGAGGTCAACGACACGATCCAGATGTTCCGGAGCATGACCGTCCCGCAACTGCATGCCAGCAAGGGGATGCATCTGGAGAAGCTGGAGCGGGCACGCGATCCACGGATCCGCACCATACGTGTCACGAAGTTCTACCGCGGTGTGCTGCTCTCCCCCGACGACGGCAGCGAGCTGTTCACCCTGCTCCGCGTCGCCCCTCACGACGAGGCGATCAACTGGGCGTGCAAACGCGCCTATTCGGTCAACGGCGCCACCGGCGGTCTCGAGGTGCGGAATGTCGAAGCACTCGAGCAGATGGCGACGTACTTCGAGACGAAGGCGGTCAGCACCCCCGCCCGCCTCTTCGAGGAGCACTCCGACACCGTGCTGCGCGACCTCGGCATCGACGACCAGGTCCTGCGTCTGGCCCGGGTCTGTGTCACGGCCGACGATCTGACGGTCATGGCGCCGCCGATGATGCCCGAGGACCAGTACGAAGTGCTGTGGTTCCTCGCGGACGGCAACTCGGCCGAGGACGTCTGGGAGCAACTGATCGCTTCGCGGGGCCAGACGGTGCGTACGGCGGAGGAGCGGCCCGCCATCAGCCTCAGCGAGGCGATCCTCAACACGCCCAACCGCATCGTCGAGGTGACGGGACCGGGCGAGCTGGAGCGCATCCTCACCGAGGACTTCACCCGCTGGCGCATCTTCCTCCACCCCGCCCAGCGCCGGTACGCCTACCACCCCGGCTTCAATGGCCCCGCTCAGGTCACCGGCGGCCCGGGGACCGGGAAGACCGTCGTCGCCCTCCACCGCGTACGCCATCTGCTGCGCACCGGGCGGGACGGGGACCGCATTTTGCTGACCACCTTCACGAACGCCATGGCGTCCACCCTGCGGGACAGCCTGGCGCTGTTGCTCGGCGACGCCGACGCCCACCTCCTTGAGCGGGTCGACGTCACGACGGTGGACTCGCTGGCCTCCCGCGTCGTCCGGGAGGCACGGGGCAGGGCGACGAAGCCGCTGTCGGCCTCTGCGGAGAAGAGCGCCTGGACGCGGGCCGTCGCACGCGAGGAACTGCCGTGGACCGAGCAGTTCCTGTCCCTGGAGTTCCGCAATGTCGTTCTCGCCCAAGGGCTTCGCACTCCGGAGGAGTACTTGCGCTGCGTGCGACGAGGGCGCGGCACCCAGGTGGGACGGGTGCAGCGGGCCCGGCTGTGGCGCGTGTTGGAACGCTTCACGGCGGACGTCGCCTCGCGCGACTCGGCGACGTACACGCAACTGTGCGACCAGGCCGCGCGCATACTGGCCGAGGGCGAGCCGCGCTACCGCCATGTCGTGGTGGACGAGGCCCAGGACCTCCACCCGGCCCAGTGGCGGGTGCTGCGCGCCTGCGTGGCGTCCCGGTCCGACGACATGTTCCTCGTCGGCGATCCCCACCAGCGCATCTACGACTCCCGGGTCTCGCTGAGCTCGCTCGGCATCAACGTCCGGGGGCGAACGTCCCGGCTGCGTCTCAACTACCGCAGCACGGAGGAGATCCTGCGCTGGTCCGCGTCCCTGCTCGACGGCCAGACCGTGGGACGGCTCGGCGAGGACGACGAGCAGGACGGCGGCCGGGACTCGTTACGGGGCTACCGCTCCCAGCTGCACGGCCGCGTCCCGACCGCACACGGGTACGCCAGTCAGGACGACGAACTGCGGGCCCTGGTCCAGCAGGTGCGGACCTGGATCGACAAGGACGGCGTCAAGCCCTCCGAGGTGGCCGTGTGCGCCCGGTTCAACACGATGGTCGACGCGGTCATCACACGCCTGCGCCGGGAACGCGTTCCGGCGGTCGCGGTGAAGGACGACCCGGGCCCGGAGGTGTCGGGCGTACGGGTGGCCACCATGCACGCGATGAAGGGCCTTGAGTTCCGCTGCGTGGCCGTCGTCGGCGTCACCGCGGCCGTGCTCCCGTTCGCCCCGCACATGACGCCGGCCGAGGTGGACCCCGTACAGCACCAGTCGGACCTCCTGGCCGAGCACTGCCTGCTGTTCGTGGCCTGCACGCGGGCCCGTGACGCGCTGGCGCTCTCGTGGAGCGGTGAGCGCAGCCGCATGCTGGACCCGGTCGTCGGCTGAGACGCGCGGGTCCCGTCGCCCGAACCGTGTTCCGTTTCGGGCGACGGGGCGTTGCCGTAGGGGGCTCAGACCCGGATCTCCCGGACAACGACCGTGCGAGTCTTGCCCTGAGAAGCGTCGTAGGAGATCTCACGCCCTGGTGGCTGCCACATCAGCGCATGGCCCAGTGGGGACGACGGCGAGATGATGTCCGCCTCGTCCGATGGCAGTTCGGCGACCGTGTAGAGAGTGTCGCTGTCGGCCTGTCCGTCGAACTCGAGGGCCAGCAGCGCGCCGGGAATGACGACCTCCGGTCCGTCGGTTCCGCCGCCGACACGAGCGGAATCGAGGAACGTGCGCAGGAAGGCCAGGCGCTTCGTACGACGGTCCCGCCGGTCGGCCTGCGTCCTGCGGAGGAAGGCCAGGTTGGCCGGGTCGACGCCGTCGGGCGAGTCGTCCGGCGCGTCGATCGCGAGCTGCAGTTGCTGGATCTCATGGACCAACCGCTGGAAGGCGGCTGCGGGAATCTGCTGCACGGGGAGCGGGCCCTGCGGGCCTCGGGCGGTTTCCGGCATCTTGTGCGGCATGGATACGGACACCGGATCCTTCGCCCCTGCCGGAGTGGAAGGGGAGGCCATCGCCTCCGTGAGAGTCGCCATGACTCCGTGCTCGATGCCCTGCGGCCCGGCACCGTGCATGGGCGGTGCCGGTCGGACCGGCGGGCCGAAGGCGTCGTCGGCATCCGCCTGCGCGCTCGTGCCTGGCTCCTGAGCCGGGATCCTGGAGTGGCCGTCGTCCTGAATGCCGGTCGGTGCCGCCTCCGGCCACGTCTCCTCCACCGGAGCCTCGGCCCCCTCCCGCACCTTCGGCGCCTCGGGGAGCGGCTCGATGCCCAGCCGGTCGAGCTCCGCCCAGAGCGGCGCGAGTGCCTGTTCCCGGTCGAGGTGGAACCGGCTTCCGCGGATGCGGACGAAGGTCCAGTCGACCCGCTCCAGGTCGCGCTGCCGGGCAGCGGCCGTCGACGCGTCCTCGCCCTCGGCGAAGGAATCACCGTCGCAGGCGACGGCGAGCCGCCGGGTCCCGCCCTCGACGACCAGGTCGATCGCGTGCCGCCCGACCCGGTATCCCGGCCGCACCCGGTAGCCGCGCCCGGCCAGCTCCAGGTACACCTTCTGCTGGAAGAGGCTGTCGAACGCCTCGTGCCGTACGTCCGGCAGGACTTCACCCTCGACCGCGACGGCGTCCTCCTCAGAGGGCCGGGTGAGGTGATCGAGCCACTGCCGCCGCAGGTCGTTCTCGTGGAACTGTTCCGTGCGCGCGCTGTGGAACACCCAGAGCTGGTCCTGCGCGCGCGAGGCAGCGACGTTGATGCGCTGCTCGTACGTCTTGCCGGTGAAGCCCCCTGGCACGGTCCCGGCGGCGGTGCTGGCCGAGTTGACGCAGGAGACGAACATGACGTGCCGCTCGTCGCCCTGGAAGTCCTCCGCGTCGCCGACCCTGATGCGCCGCTCCTCGCGCTGTTCGTAGTCGAGCCGTTCGGCGAGCAGGTTCTCCAGCTCCGCCAGGTGGCCCTTGGCGGCACGCAGGCTGATGACGCTCATGGTCTTCCCGTCATAGGCGGGATCGGCGCAACAGCGCACGACCGCGTCGACGAGTGCCTCGGCCTCGGCGATGTTGACCAGCCGGGTGTTGGTGCCGAGCGCCTCTCCGCCCTCGACGTGGACGGTGCGGACCGGGGGCAGCCGGTCGGCACCGTACTGCCTCAGCGGTTGCAGCCGGTTGTTGTAGCAGAGCTCGTTGGAGAAGGAGATGATCTCCGGCATGCACCGGAAGTGCTCCTTGAGCATGAGCGTGCCGCGGCCGGCGGAGAGCGCCTCGGTGAGGTCGAAGAAGCTGGACTCGGGGCCGAAGAGGCTGCGCACGTCCGGTTCGAGGGCGGTGAGCAGCCGGTCCCGCAGGTGGAAGTACTCGTCCTGCTTGAGGCCCACGTTGGACGGGCTGACCTGCTTGCTGTCACCGACGACCACCATGCGGTCGGCCAGCCAGCTCAGCAGCATGGCCTCCAGACCGGACTGGCTGGCCTCGTCGACGATGACGACGTCGAACATGCCGGGCTGGTCCATGGGTACGGTCTCCGCCACCGCGTGGAGCGGCATGATCCAAGCCGGTACGGCCGACTGCGCCTTGCGCAGTGCGGCCTGTGCGTCACGCCGGTAGCGGTGCTGGTACTTGCCCTTGATACGGCGTGCGGCCTGCTGGTATGCGCTGAGCGCGCGGGACTGGTCGCCGGTGAGCAGTCCGAGGCAGCGGTGCCAAGCCCGGGCGGCGGCGAGCCGCGCGAGCATGATGCGCGCCTCGTCGTCGGCCTCCGTCAGGCGTGCGCGCAGGGTGCGCTCGGCGTCCGGGTCGGTGAGCCGCTCCATGCGGTCCCGCCACGCGGACCAGGCCCAAGCCTTCGCAAGGAGCGGCAACCAGGTGTCCCAGGTGTCGTCCTGCGGGGACTGGGTGATCCGCTCGGCGAGCGAGGGGAAGATCTCTTGTACGCGGATGAGCGCGGCGTGCTGTTCGGCGCGCAGCCGGGCGGCTTCGCGGACTTCGGTCATCTCGTGGCTGAACTCGCGGTAGCCGTCCGGGTTCCGCGCCTGTACGGCGTCGAGCGCACGGGTGACGGCGGATGAGGCACCGGGCCGCTCGCTCCAGGCGCGCAGCAGCTCCTCGGTGTCCGTGATGGCTCTGCGGGACTTCTCGGCGGCGCGCAGCGTGGTGGCCGCCCGCAGCACGGCTCGTACGGCGTTCTCGACGGCCGGGTCGTGCCAGGTGGCGACGGTGAGTTGCGGTGCGGTGGCCGCCGCGGCGAGCACGTCGGTGCGGGCCGCGGTGACGGCGAACAGCGCGTCGAGAACCTCGGCCTCCTGCCGCAGGCGGGCGAGTCGCGGGCCGTGCCCCTGCCAGGCGGTGGCAGCGCTCGCCCACTCGGACTCGATTTGTGCCAGGCGCAGTTCGAGCTGGACACGCGCGAGTACGACGGCCGCGGTGGCCGGGTCCTCCGGTGTTCGTCCGTCCACCCGGACGGAGTCGACGAAGGCGCCGACGGCCTTGGACAGTTTGGAACGCATGCCGAGCGGTCCACGCAGTTTCTGACCTTGGACGAGGCCGTCGTGCAGTGCGGTGGCCTGGCCGAGCGCGGTGGCCGGGTCGTACTGCTCCAGGCCGCTGACCATCGCTGTGCCCAGGGTGGCGAGCGAGGCGTCCGCGGCCGCGAGGGCGTCGGTGACCGCCGCCTGCCGGCTGCGGGCCTGCCAGTCCTGACCCGCGGTGACCTCCCGCAGGAGTTCCGTCGCCCAAGTCCCGGTCGCCGCGGCGAGTGAAGCGGCGCGGGCGCGGGCGGCGGCGAAGGCGTCGAGAGCGGCCGAGAGCCGCTGCTGCTCGCCCTCCCCGAGGCCTCGTACCGCCGTGTCGTACTCGCCGCTCAGCGGGTCCTGCCGCACCGCCGCGTGCGCTTCTTCGGCGGAGCGCACGACGAGGACGGCGTCTTCGAAGTCCCTGGAGTCAGGCAGTTCGGACGGTCCGGGCACCTCGGCCGCGAGAGCCCGCTGGTGCGGGGTGAACGCACGCGTGGTGTGCAGGAGGCGCAGGGCGTCTTCGGCGCTCAGCGCGGGCTGCTCCTGCGGGACCGGGCCGAGCCAGTCGTACGTCACCGCCTCGGACGTGAGACGCTCGGCGATCTCCTGGAGGCTGCCGCTGTAGTCGCCGATCTCCGCCTCGAAGCGGCGGGTTTCCTGCTCCCGCAGGACGGCGAGATCCCGCAGCATGGCCTGCTGGGCAGAGCGGGCCTGGGCGAGCCGCGCCTGAAGCTTGCGGATGTCCTGTTCCGAGGCCTTGGGGTCGTAACCGGCGTACTCGCCGAGGATGCGCTGCACGGACGCCTCCAGCTCGCGCTGGGCGGAGGCGCCGTCCTCGGTGCGGCTCACGCACAGGTCACGGACGGATTCGGGCAGCTTGTCCCGCAGTACGCGCAGGGCACGTGAGGTGTGGCTGGTGATGAGAACGCGCTTGCCCTGTGCGAGGAGGTCCGTGACCAGGTTGGCGATGGTGTGCGTCTTGCCCGTGCCGGGCGGGCCCTGCACCACGACGAGCCGGTTGCCGCGCAGCCGTTCGGCGATGGTGCGCTGCTCCTCGTTGGCGGGTAGCGCGAAGTACATCTCGCCGCTGCCGGTCTCCGAGCCGTCGCCCTCGGCCGCCGCTCGGTCGGCAGCCGTCAGCGCCCCGTCGCGGCCGGCGACGTAGGCGAGCAGCTCGGTGGGGCGCGTACCGGCGTCGATCTGCCGGGCGATGGCCTTGAGGGCGTCCATCGTGGAACGGCGGTTGCGCTCCCGCAGGACGAGTGCCGGCGTGAGCCCCACCTGGGGCACGTCGAGGGTGCGCGGCTTGACCCGCTCCACCGTCGGTGAGTAACTACCGGCGCTGTGCGCCGCGTTGACCCAACTGCGCAGGGCCGTATGGAGGGCTTCCAGGTGAGCGGGGTCGGTAACGTCCGACGCACCTTCCAGAACCTCGACGATCTGCTCGCGGACCGGGCCGGGAACGTGCTGGGCCCCTTCCAGCATGCCTTCTTCGAGTTCGAGCCCGACTCCGGTCGGGTCGGGTGCGGCGGTGAGCGTGCCCGTGGACGGGTCGAGCTGGAGGGTGGCCCGGTGGGTGACCAGGTGCCGTTCGACGCGCTGGCCGCTGGTGGTCTGCCAGGTCAGCCGGCCCAGACCGAGGACGAGTTCGTACGCCTCGCCCAGGTTGGCGGCGTCCTCGTGCATCTTGTGCAGGCGGTCGTAGAGCCTGACCAGGGGGTCGATCGCGCGCCGTCGCCCCGCCCATGCCAGCCACTCCTGCTGCCACCCGGCATACAGCTTCTCGATCTTCTCCCGCTTCGGGTGCTCGTCCAGCTCGTGATACGTCTTCTCGAGCGGGATCCCCTCGGACCAGTCCGGGTAGTCGGGCTCGATGCGGCGGCGCAGGTGCGGGGCGTGGGTCTGGGTGAAGTCCCGGATACGGGTCTCGTCCACCCAGGGGGCGAGCAGCGACGCGGGGTGCGGGGGCTCCTCGCGCTCGGGGCGTGCGACGGTCAGCCAGGCCAGATCGTCGGTGGTGTCCGGCGCCGCGTCCAGCATTACCTGGACGCCTGGGTCGTGAGGCAGTTCCTCGAACCATACGGCGCCGGCCGCGCCGTCGAGCGTGCGGACGGGCCGCGCCTTGGACTCCTCTGCCTCGGCGAGGAACCGGAAGATCTGGCGGACGCGCGCGGCGTCGGTCTCGTCGGCGGACGGTTGGTGCTTTCGCGCGGGCGCGCCCGCCTTTTTGGAGCCGCCCTCCTGTCCGGAGCCGGTCGGCTGTCCGGGGCCCGTCGGCTGCGGCGGCACGGCGTCGAGCGCCCCTCGTCGAGTGGCCACGGGCTCGGGCTCCGTGGACGTGAACAGGGAGTCCTGATGCTCGCCGAAAAGCGCCGCTTGGTCCGGGAGCGGCACGGACGGAGAGGACGAGGCTTGCCGGGCTTGTACGAGGGCCGCGCGGGGATCCGTGGCGGTGGTGTCGGGCGCAGCGGCCTCACCTGTGGTGAAAGTGACGCTCTCCCTCTCGTGCCGGCCCCGGAACCGCACCTCGATGTCCAGATCCGCGGCGCTGCCGGCCGGGATGCTGTAGGCCCAGGTGGCCGAGGTCCTGCGCCCCTTGGCCAGGGTGCCTTCCAACTCGTCGTCGAGGACTTCGCTCTTGTAGTCCTGCACCTGGCGGGCCGTCTTGCCGTACGGCCCGCCGCGGACCAAGAGGCTTATGCCCTCCAGATCGATGGGGCGGCCGGTGCCGTTGCTCAGATGGAGAGTGCAGCGTACGAGGTCGTCACCCTGCCGGTACCCGTACGAGTCCTCGGCATCGGCCAACTCGTACGGCACAACATCGTCGACGTGCACATGCAGCCCGTCGTCGTACTGATGGACGGAACCGACCAGCTGCACACCGTTGCCCGTATCGCTCTCACGCTGACTCACACGCCACCCCACCGCTGCTGAGGGCCACATGGTGGCCGCCCCGTGTATTCCCCGCCCCGACCACACCGGGCACGATCGCTGGCAGCCTCCCCTGGCACACCAGCTTGACGTGTGAACTGAGCACACGCGCGACGAGAGTAGCAGCAGCATCGCATATGCCACGCGGCACGGAGTCGACCCGCGCACACCCTCGACGGCAAACAGCGTAGCGCAACGCTATGCCAGTTGACTATGTTCACAGCTATAGGCACTCTCGTTGTGCGTCAGACCGAGCTTCGATCCGCAGGAAAGGCACACGCGCCATGCACATGGAAGTCCTCGACATTTCACCCCAGTTGGCGGCGGAGTGGCTCACGCGCAATACCAACAACCGCCCCCTGAGCAAGAGCACGGTGCAACAGCTGGCAGGTCAGATCCAGCGCGGTGAGTGGCAGCTGACGCACCAGGGAATCGCCTTCGACAAGGACGGCGCACTGATCGACGGTCAGCATCGGCTTGCCGCGATCGTCAAGGCGGGAATCACGGTGCCCCTGACCGTCGCACACGACGTCCCGCGCACCGCCTTCACCGTCATGGACACCGGCCGGAAGCGTACAGGGCGGGACGCTCTCGCCCTCGCGGGCGAGGCGAACGCGACGCACCTGGCCGCGGCCCTGCGCGGGCTCCACCTGTACCTGAACGCGCCGAACTCGGCGTGGAGCGGTGGTTCGTCCGTCACGAGCAATGACCAGCTCCTGGCCATGCTCGACAAGCACCCCGGCATCCGGGACGCGCTGCAACATGGCATCGCGCTCAACCGTGCGTGCCGCATCACCGTCACGGCGGCCACCATCGGCTGGTACGTGACCAGCGAGGCATGCCCCGACCTGGACCAGTCCTCCTGGGAGGACGGGGTGGTCACGGGTGCGCGCTTGGAGCCGGGCGACCCATGCCTCACCCTGCGCAACACCATGCTCGGCCTGGCCGCGGGCCGGACGCACCGCCGCCGCGACGACTCACGCGAGCACCTGCTCTACTACCTCAAGGCGTGGAACGCCTGGGCGGAAGGCCGGACTATCAAGCTCCTGCGCCGGTCACCCAACGAGACGATGCCCAGGATCGCTGCGCAATCGAGCTTCAGGCAGGCGCACACACAGGCCTGACAAGGTACCGAAGAACCACCAAGACCAACTACCTTCTCTTGCATACGCGTTCGCCACGGCAGGGGCACTGTCCCGGAACCACGCCGACGGACAGACCGGCAACACCTTGGCACCATCAGGGAGAAAGGAAGCGCATGCGCGCCCAGGAGATCACCTTCCTGAAGCTCGTCCAAGGGGAGAAGCAGTTCCAGGTACCGCTGTATCAACGCACGTACAGCTGGGGCAGGGAGCAGTTGAAGCGGCTCTGGGAGGACATCGGCGAGCTCGTCGACCAGCATCTCGCCGGGGAGACCGTCGCCCCGCACTTCCTCGGCTCGGTGGTACTGGCCCCCGGCCAGATCCAGGCCGGCGGTGTGCAGCGATGGCTCGTCGTGGACGGACAGCAGCGGCTGACCACGCTGATGCTCGCGTTCACCGCCCTGCGCGACCACCTCAAGGACGCGGGGCACGAGCGCGGTGTGGCCAGAGCGCACCGTCAGGTGCTGGTGAACGAGTTCCAGGAGGGCCTCGACCACTACCGCCTGCTTCCCACCCAGGCCGACCGCGAGGCGTTCATCTCCTGCGTCCAGTCCCGTGCCGAGGCCGGCGGGAGCGACAACATCGGCGCGGCCTACCGCTTCTTCCGCGGCGCGCTCGCCGAGGGCCAGGAGACCGGTGAGGCGAACTGGATCAGCACCGTAGAGACCGTCCTGAAGGACCTGCTCTCGATCGTGGAGATCACCGCCGAGTCGGGTGACAACGTCTACCGCATCTTCGAGTCGATCAACAATACGGGCGTCGGGCTGAGCCAGAGCGACCTGCTGCGCAACTACGTGTTCATGCTGCTGCCCAAGCGTGGCGAGCGCGTCTATGACGAACTGTGGCTTCCCATGCAGCAGAGCCTCGGCCCGAAGAACCTCGAACTGCTGGTCTGGCTGGACCTGATCGTCCGCGGCCACAGCAAGACCAAGCAGAGCGAGATCTACCGGGAACAGCAGAAGCGGCTCCAGCCGCTGGCCAACAACGAAGAGGCGTTGCAACGCGAGATCGAACAACTGGCTGAGCGCGGCAGGCGGTTCCTTCACATCATCGAGCCGCAGCGCACCTCCTCCCCCGCGCTGCGCGCGGTACTGGAGCGCCTGGCGACCTGGGGCGGTCAGACTCACTATCCGCTCGCGCTGCACCTGCTCGACCTCGTGGACGCCGGACGCACCACGCCCGAGGACGCGGCGCAGGCCCTGCTGTACGTCGAGTCGTACCTTGTACGACGTCTCATCTGCCAGACACCCACCACCGGCCTCAACCGGATCTTCATGGAAGCCCCGAAGGAACTGGAGACCGACCGACCGGCGGCCGAGGCGGTCCGGCGGTTCCTGTCCGGCCGACGCCGTCGGTGGCCCAGCGACGAGGAGCTGCGCGAGGCGGTCCGCAGCAAGCCGTTCTACTGGAGCGGACGCCCTCCGCAGCGCAGCTACATCCTTCGCCGCCTGGAGGAGAGCTACCGCTCCACCGAGCCCGTCGACTTCGCGAAGGCCTCCCTCAGCGTGGAGCACGTCCTCCCGCAGCGCCCGGCCCCGCAGTGGTTCGAACTGCTCGCCGATGAGACCGAACCGAACCAGACACCGCAGGAACTGCACGACTCGCTGGTACACACTCTCGGCAACCTGACGCTGACCGGCGACAACTCCAAGCTCTCCAACCACCCCTTCCAGCGCAAGCAGCAGATCCTTGAATCCAGCGCCCTGCGCATGAACCTGGAGATCGCCTCGGCGGAACGCTGGGGCAAGGCGGAGATCCTCGCCCGAGCAGACCGGCTGACGGAGCGCGCCGTCGAGCTGTGGCCCGGCCCGATCGGCGGCGTGAAGCCGGCCGGCGAGGAGTGGCCCGGCTGGGCCGAACTGCGGGCGGCCCTGGTGGCCATGCCCAGCGGCACCTGGACGTCGTACGGCGACGTCGCCGAGCTGATCGGCAGTCACCCGGTGCCCGTCGGCACCTACCTGGGATCCAACTCGTCCGTCATCGGCGCCTACCGGGTCCTGACCTCGGAGGGCAAGGTCTCCCCCTCCTTCCGCTGGTCGGACGGCGTAAACCGGCAGCCGCCGAAGGAACTGCTGCTGGGCGAGGGCGTGACGTTCGACGCCGCGGGCCGGGCGGATCGTTCGCAGCGTCTGACCGCTCCCGAACTGGCCATCCTGCTGGGCAAGGACGTAGCTCAGCCGGTCACGCCCGATCCCCTGCCGGACGAGGAGGACGCGGACGCGGCCGAGCGCTTCCGCACGCAATTGCGGGAACACGCGCCAGAGGCCGTCACCGGAGTGGCGGCAACACTCGACTTCTGGCGCGGCCAGGGCGGCCATGTCGCCTACGGCCGGAACGAGGAGACGAGCTGCTTCCCGAAGCTGGACGCCGGCACGAGCGAACGCCCCCATGTGCTGTGGCCCTTCGGCATCTACCCCGTGAGCGGAACGGTCGAGGTCGTCTTCGAGTACCTCAAAACCCGCACCCCCTTCGACGACACGGAACAGCGCCGCGAACTGCTGCGCCGCCTCAACAAGATCGACGGCATCGACCTGCCCGAGGCGAAGCTGGAACTCCGCCCGTCGTTCCCGGTCCGGGTGTTCGCGGAGCACGCCGACGAGATCTGCGGGGTGCTGGACTGGTTCGTGCATACGGCTGCGCTGGATCTGGCTCGGAGGCAGTGAGACATCAAGGCGCAGGCCTCCTGTTCCGGGTAAGACAGAAGGCACGAGACCGAATGAGCCGATCGTTTCCAGGCCGGACTCCTGGAATGCCGACGACGGAGCAGGCGCACTGCCCCGACGCCGCGTACCCCTATGCGACCGCCTTGCACCGATACAACGCCTACACGCTCATACCAATGTGACCTTTCCTGCCCCATACTGCCCAGGAGAGGTCCTCTGGCATATTCGGGACCTGGGGGTGAGAGCTGGGGGGAGCTCATGTCCGATGCGCGTCTTCAGTGGCTTCAAGAGGCCGTTTCCGTCTTCGGTGCCGAATGCAAACAGAACCTGGCGGGTCCCGGTGACCGTGAGGCAGCCATCCGCACTCCGTTGGAGCAGCTCTTCCGGACTGTAGCCGTGCACCGCGGGCACAAGGAGATCAGCTGGTCTCCGGAGACCCGCATCCCCCACCTCGGCGTACGCCCCGACTACGCCGTACGCGTCGGCCCGGACGTGACCGGCTACATCGAGGTGAAGCGGCCCGGAAAGAACATCGACCCCGAATCCTTCACCGGTCACGACAAGCGGCAGTGGGAGCGTCTGCGCGACCTTCCCAACCTCCTCTACACCAACGGCACGCACTGGCGCCTCTTCCGTTACGGCATGCAGTTCGGTGATGAGGTCGTGCTCTCCGGACCGCTCAAGAGCGCCGGAGCAAAGCTCATAGCTGAGGATCTGGCCGTCTTCGACGCCCTTGCCCAAGCTGTACTCGGCTGGGAGCCACCCAAGATCCGGCGGGTTTCGGTCCTCGTACAGCACATCGCCCCCCTGTGCCGCCTACTGCGTGAGGCCGTGCGGGAGCAGTTACGGGCCGAGGCCGTACTCGACGCGGACGGCCCCGCCGCCGATCGCCCCTTCACCGGCCTCCGCGGCGACTGGCGCCGGTACCTCTTCCCCACCGCGGACGACGCGACCTTCGCCGACGGGTACGCCCAGACCATCACCTTCGCGCTGCTCCTCGCCCACACGGAGAACATCCCGCTCACCGGCACGACCTTCCACGAGATCGGCCGCCGCCTAAACGCGGGTCACGCCTTGATGGGCAAGGCCCTTCAGCTCCTCACGGACAACATCAACGAACGGTTCGAGGTGACCCTCGACCTCCTTCCCCGCACCATTGCGCAGGTCGAATGGGAGACCATCCGGCAGGGCAACCGCGACGCCTACCTCCACCTATACGAGTCGTTCCTGTCCGTCTACGACGACAAACTCCGCCAGCGCAGCGGTTCGTACTACACCCCGCACCAGGTGGTGGAGGAGATGACCCGCCTAACCGAGGAAGTCCTGCGCACCCGCCTGGGCAAGACGCGCGGCTTCGGCGACGAGAGCGTGCACATCGTCGACCCCGCCATGGGCACCGGCACCTATCTCCACACCATCATCGACCGGGTGGCGCGGCAGGCCGCCGAGCGTCACGGCGAAGCGATGGCGCCCGACGCGATCGGCCGCCTCGCCACGCGCCTTTACGGCTTCGAACTCCAGATGGGGCCCTTCGCCGTCGCCGAGCTCCGCACCGCCGACCTGCTGAAGAAACACGGAGCCGAACTCCCACCGGGCGGCCTCAACCTCCACGTCACGGACACGCTCGACGACCCGTACGTCAAAGAGGAACAGCTCCCCTCCACGTACGCGGCCCTCTCGGTGTCACGGACCCGGGCCAACCACGTCAAGGCCAACGTCCCCGTCACCGTCGTCATCGCCAACCCTCCGTACGACGACAAGGCCGAGAACCGGGGCGGCTGGATCGAAAAACGGGTGAAGGGCCAGGGCCGCCCTCCCCTGGACGACTTCCGGCTTCCCGGGAACGGCCGGTATGAGCACGCCCTCAAGAACCTGTACATCTACTTCTGGCGCTGGGCCACATGGAAGGTCTTCGACGCCCACGAGGACGACCGGCACGGCGTCGTCTGCTTCATCACCCCGTCCGCGTTCACCACCGGCCCCGCCGGGCGCGGCATGCGCGACTATCTGCGCCGGACGTGCGATGAGGGATGGGTCATCAACCTGTCGCCCGAGGGACAGCGGTCGGACGTGTCCACCCGCGTGTTTCCGCACGTCGCCCAGCCGTTGTCGATATGCGTCTTCGTACGACGGGCGGACCACGCAGCCGACGGGCCGGCGCGAATCCACTACAGGGCACTGCACGGCAAGCGGGCGGAGAAGTTCGCTCAGCTCCGGGACTTACACCTGGACGACGGCGATTGGCGGGACGCCCACACGCAGCAGGTGCAACCGTTTACACCAGCCGCCTTGTCGGCATGGGAGGAATACCCGCCGCTCGACACCCTGTTCCCATGGACCAGCCTGGGCATCACGACGAACAGATCATGGGTGAGCTCTCCATCGGACGAGGTGCTCAAGCGTCGGTGGGCTCGGCTTCTCAGCGAGCAGGACGCGGATACGAAAGCCTTCCTGTTCAAAGAGACGCATGGTCGCCAGCTTGCCTCAAGACCGATGCACCTCTCCGAGCACCCTCACCCCGACAGGACCATCCACCAAGAGACCCGTGGCCGTCCACACCTCAAGCGCATCTCACTGCGTAGCTTCGACCGTCAATGGATTGTCGCTGACAACCGGGTACTCGACCGCCCACGGCCCGACCTGTGGGAGTCCCTGCAGCCGGGGCAAATCTTCCTCAACCAGCAGAGCAGCCATGAGATCAGCAGCGGTCCCGCCCTGGTGGCGACCGCGCTATTACCGGACACTCACCACTTCAACGGCCGAGGCGGCAGAGTGCACCCCCTCCTCCACCCGGACGCCAGCGCCAACGTACCTACCGGCCTGCTCCGGTACCTGGCCTCCGTCCTCGGTACCCACGAAGTGACGGCGCACGACCTCGCCGCCTACGCCGTGGCCGTGACCGGGCACAGCGCCTTCACCGAGCACTTCGCCGACGAACTGCTCACCCCTGGCGTCCGGTTACCCCTCACCCGTGACCCGGTTCTGTGGAACGAAGCGGTCCGAACAGGACGCGAGTTTCTTTGGGTAGCGACCTACGGCGAGGCGGGTACGTCAGCCGATGTGTCGGCAGCAGCTCAGGACGGCGTGGGGTTCCCCTCGGGAGACCCGCGCCAGGTGCGGTACGTGACGGGGATCGGCACCGTCGTACCCGACACGCTCACCTATAACGGGGAAACCGGCACCCTCCATGTAGGCCCAGGCACTTTCACGGGAGTCCCGCCGGAGGTCTGGCACTACGAGGTTGGCGGCATGCGCATAGTCAAGAAGTGGTTTGGCTACCGAAAAGCCTCCCCTACCAGTAGAAAGACCAGCCCTCTGGACGACATGCACGTCACGAGCTGGCCGAGGGAGTGGACCGAGGAGCTGATTGACCTGTTGTCCGTCCTGCGCCGACTGGTCGATCTCTCACCCGCGCAGCAGACGCTCACTACGAGCATCGTGAACGCACCGGTCATTACCGTGGCCGACCTCACGTCGGCGGGCGTACTCCCCCTGCGGCCCGGAGCGACCCGTGCCCGGCGCCGTGTCGTCCTGGACTTCGGCGAGTCGGACGAGTCATGACCGATCGCTGCCTGCCCCACCGTCGCGGACGTAGGACTGCGCCTCTTCGAGGGACCATGTCCCCTCCGCCAGCCGTGCCAGGGCATACCCCGCGGCGCGGGGCGCCGCCCCCAGTGACACGGTGTCGGCGAAGGACACCACCGCGCTCAGGCGGGCGGTCAACTCGTCGCACTCCTCGGCGCGCAGAGCCGCAGCCCCGAGCGGGGTGAGCCGGAGCGTGCCCCCGCTACCGTTTCGCTTCTCGACCAGCCCGGCCCACAACAGGCCGGGCAGGACGTCCCGGACCTCGCCCGTGTCAAGGCCCCGGGCCGTGTAGGACTCCGGCGCCGTGTCGAGGGCCGGAAGGTCGCAGAGATCCAGTTCCCGCAACAGGCGTTGCTGGAGTGGCGAGAGCGGATCAATGGGTACGAGCATGGCCCCCAGTATGGCCCGCCCCGTGCGCCCCACTGCCCTGTACCGGGGGTTGACGAGGCGACACGGGACATTCAAAGCACGGAGGAGTCAACGTGACGACGATGCCCGCTGGAGTTTCCGTCCCCGACCGCGTGGACGTACTCGGCCAGGCAATACCTTTCGACCGATCCCGTTGGACGCCTCTCCTGCCGGACTCCGGTTGGTGGCCCCCGGAACTCGACAACTGTCCGATGGTGTCCGCCCGTCCCAGGGTCGACCGCAACACGGTGTTCGCTGTCGCTCGTCGCTCAGACACCGTCGAAGGTCGCCGACACCTTCTGACCGCCGCCCTCGTCTGGGGCACCGGCACCAAGGCGCAGTCGGTCGCACGACGCGCTCGCATCTTCCAGGAGTCCACGCCCCAAGACATCGACGCCCGCCTGGAGACCGTGCTCGGCGTGCTGCGGGAGAAAGGGGCAGTCGAGGCGTACTACGCCTTCAACAACGACCACCGGATCAAGTTCCTGGGCCCCGCGTTCTTCACCAAGCTGCTGTACTTCGCCGGTCACGTGCAACCTACCGGGCAGTGGCGGCCGTTGATCCTGGACAGCATCGTCGCCAAGACGATACGGGCCATCAACCCCGACGAGAAGTGGCGCGGAAGCGGATGGACCACACCGGACTACGCCCGGTATCTGACCATCGTCCACGACCAGGCACGACAAGCAGGCGTCCTACCCGACCAAGTAGAGGCCGCGTTGTTCGTCTACGGCAAGCAGCTGGGCTGACACACCGGTCCCGATGCCTCCGCCTTTACTGCCGCGTACGTCCGGTATTCCAATTCCTCGGCCTCTTCGACCGATCTCACTCGTGCGCTAAGTTCACAGCAAAATGCTTTGTAAGCGGCAACCATCTAGCGCAACAGAAGCATCACGCGTAGCTTCTCGACGCACGGGCCGAGCACCGGGGAGCCGACCCGCGGGGAGGGGGAGGACGTGTGCGGAAGGGAAGGTTTGCGTATGAGCAGGCTGAGCGCCGTCGCACACCCTGCGCATGCACACGCGGAGCCGCGTCGGCCATTGCAGCACGGCGGCATCGGGTGCCGAACTGAAGCGACACGACTCCGTGGTGCGTTCACGAGCGCCGATGCCGTATCTGCGAACAACGCCCCGGTATGAGGCAGCACAGCCCTGCTGGTCACGCGTCACACCTTCCCTTCCCGTGACGCAGGCCCCTGATCCCGACTTATGCGGCGCAACTCACGAACACTGCGACACCGAGGCGAGGACATGACTCTCTCTGCTTACGAACAACAGGAGTGGGACAGACTTCAGAAGCGGAAGGCGGATTCTCTCGCCAAACAGCCGAGAAGCTTCCTTCCACCGTCAGCTCGGGATCGACTCGCTTCACTCGGGCAGAAGGCAAGGAACGCCCCGGGCGCCGACAAAGTCGCTGCCGCCTACAGCGGGGCCGCAAAGGGGCTGGGTAAGGCTGTGGGTGGCACCGCAAGCCGGACAGTGAGCCAGAAACGTGTCGTCGAGCAGTACCGACGTGCTGGACACGAGATCCCCGAACTGGACGAGATCCGTAAGCTCGACCTCCGGATCATCGACGCGGTCGCGAGACACAACTTGGTCCGCTACGGGCACGCGCTCTCGGCCGCGGCCACCGGCCTCGGTTCCGCTGCAGCTGTGACAGGCGGAGAGGCTCTCGCCAGCGCCGGAACCGTCGCCGGCGCAGGCGCGGGCGCCGCACCCGGAATCGGAGCCGTAGCCGGGGCGATGGCCGCTGACACTGCCCTGATGCTCGCCCTATCCTCTCGAACGGTCGCCGCCACCGCTCTCTACTACGGCTACGACCCCAACGATCCCGAGGAGGAGCTTTTCGCGATGTCCGTGATCGCTCTCGGGATGTCCACGGGCACATCGGCGAAGACGGCAGCGTATGCAGAACTGTCCCAGCTCACTCAGATGCTGGCGAGAAACGCCCCTTGGGACAAGTTGAGCGAGAAGGTCCTCACCAAGATCGCACAAGCTTTCGCGACTAAGTTCTCGCAGCAGCTGACGAAGAAGAAGCTCGGGCAGTTCGTGCCCATCGCCGGCATGGCTGTCGGGGCGGGACTGAGTTACCTGCTCATCGATCGAGTCGCCGTCGCAGCGGGCGACGCGTATCGTGAACGCTTCCTGATCGAGAAGTCAGGCGGCGACCTGGCCGGTGCTCAAATCTACGACGACACCGACCTCCCTCAGGACGACGACGCGATACGTGTGATCGAACTGCTCCGGGAGGAGGACGTCCTGCCGTCGCCCGCCCCCTCCGACCCCCAGGACGAGCCGAACGACTGAGCTCGGCGAAGTCCGATCCATGACCGGTGTTCGCTTTCGAATCCTTGGGGGTCCTATGCGCCACGAGCCCGAGTTCGTTTCCTATGCCAAGGGCTGCATGAGCTGCCTGGTGCTGCTGGCGATCGTTGTGGCGATCGGCTCGGCCGTGGTCCAGTCGGTAGGTCTTGGCACTGTGGTGCTCTTCATCCTCTTCGGCATAGCCTTCGCGGGCTTGATGTGGCGTCTTACGGTAGCCAGCGGCAAAGCAGCCGATGCAGCCCTTGAGAAGAGGGAACAGACGAAGGACACCTGACCTTTGGGTGGTGAACACGGTCCTGAAGCGTCGAGTCACCGGCAACCGGGGTTCACTGCCCGGGCGACGCGACGTCATGCCTCCATGACCGGCCTGGGAGGCATCACGGACACGCACTCGACGGCGCACTCGTCACGGAACCGGCTATGCGTCCGGCGTCCTGAGGCACACCTCGGCCCACACGGTCTTGGTGCATGAGTCGGGAGCCGTGCAGCCCCAGCAGTCGGCGTACGCCTCGACGAGGAGCAGTCCGCGGCCCGACGTCTCGTCGTCGATGGGCTCCGCGATCACGGGCGGCGGGAGGCGTTCGGGTTGGGTGTCGGTCACCTCGACGCGGAAGCCGGCGGGCAGGAGCCGCAGCGTCAGGCGGAAGTCCCTGCCGGGGAGGCTGCCGTGGCGGACGGCGTTCGACGCCAGCTCGGCGGTGATGAGGGCGACCGCGCGGGCAGGGTCGGCGTCGTATGGCAGGCCCGTCCACTCGGTGAACTGCTGGACGGCCAGTTGGCGGGCGAGGCGAGCACCGCGTCTGCTGTTGCTGAAATACACGGTCAGTTGGCGGACGGGCGTCACAGGCGGCTTGCCCGCGCTGGTGAGTTGCTGGTGGGTCACGGTGTCAGCGTGCGGGGTGGTCGGCCCGCTGACCAGGCATGGCAGCCGTACTCCGCACCTGTCGTACGGGGAGGGCGGACCGCAGTGGCCTCGGTTGTACGGGCGTTGTACGGGTCCGGCGCGTGTCCCGGTTCCCGCGAGTCGCGTTGGACATGGACCGGTGGCAGGCGCGGCCGTGGCGGGGCGTGGAGCGGGACGGGAAGGGCGTGGGACTGTGGGGACGGTACGGGACGTACGGGAGACGCGGACAGGGCGGGGCACGAAAGCGAAGGACGCGAGGGCTGATCGGTCTGATCTGTCGGGCGCGTGGGCGGCGTACGGGGTGCTGTTGCAGCACCTGCGGAAGCGGGCCGGGTTGAGCCAGCAGGAACTCGGGGAGGCGATCGGCTACTCGCTGGAGCAGGTCGCGTCGGTCGAGCAGGGGCGCCGACCGGCGAAGGCGGCGTTCACTGCGGCGGCGGAGCGGGCGTTGGAGGCGGACGGGGTTCTGGAGGCGCTTCAGGGGGAGGTGGATCGGGCGAAGTTGCCGAGGTTCTTCAGGAACTTTGCGCTGATCGAGGCGGAGGCAGTGAGCCGGTTCGACTTTGAGCCCCTGCTGATCCCTGGGTTGTTGCAGACAGAGGCGTACTCGCGAGTCCTTTTCTCCGGACACTGCCCGCCCCTGAGCGAGGAGATCATCGATCAGCACACGGAAGCACGGCTGGGTCGGCAGAAGCTACTGACGCGAGTGCCGCTCGCGGAGCTGTCGTTCATCATCGGCGAGGAGGCGCTGCGAAATCCAGTGGGAGGCAGCGAGGTCTTGCGTGGACAATGGCAACACCTACTGCAAGTAGGAGCGTTGCGGAACGTAGAGGTCCAGATCATGCCTGCCGCAAGCGGGTTCCACTCCGGTCTGAACGGATCGTTCGTGGCGCTGCAGACCCAGGAGCACCGGCAGCTTGGCTACATCGAGTCTCAAGAAGTCGGGTGCGTCATCCATGATCCCGCAGAGGCCAGTGCTCTCGGGCTGCGGTATGGCAAGCTGCGATCGCAGGCTCTGAACGGCGTCGAGTCTGCGCGGCTCATCGAACGGTTGGTGGGAGAAACATGAGCATGGAGCAGGTATCCGAGAACGTGGACGAGCTGCACTGGTGCAAGAGCAGCTACAGCGGCTCGGGAGGCGGCAACTGCGTGGAGGTGGCCGCCGGCCTGGACGCCGTGTACGTACGGGACTCGAAGGTCATGGATGGCGGGCCGGTGCTGCGGGTCGGCCGGGGCGAGTGGGCGGCGTTCGTGACACTCACCGTGGAGTAGGGACGAGTACGGCTCCAGAGGGGAACAACGGGCTCACTCTCGTCACTTGAGGTGACGTAAGTGAGCCCGTTGCTATGCCGACGGCTCAGAACAGGGCGCCCTCAGCGCCCTCACCGAAATCCGACCCACCTCGCACGGCGAGCTGCACCTTGCGTTTCCGAACGGCCTCGGTGGACGGCGGTGGCAGGTCGGAGTGCTCCTCCCTCGCCTTCTTCTCCGTTACGCCCTTGTGGAGCCCGAGGTGGACTTCGTCGGCGTATGCCTGGTGGTTCAACTGGCGGAGACGGTCAATGATTTCGGTTCGGGCGAGGAGGCCAATGGTGTAGCGAGTGCCTTGATCGGTCTCATGGAAGCCGTGATCGAGAGGAAAGGACTCATGAACCGGGTCAGCGGGCGGCGTCTGCCCGGCGTCGTCCAGAAGGTCATGCCAGCCGTATGCTTCGATAGTTGCCTTGTCGATCTCTTCGTGGATACGGCGCAGCTCGATGACATCTTCGTCGTCGCATTGCGGATCATGGAAGAGGTTGTAGGCGCGAGTAAGGCCCATTCCGCGCGCACACATGAGCTCGTTTCGATAGGCGTCAAGACGTTCACCAATCTCGCGCAGCCGAGTAGTAAAATTCGGCCGCTCAAGGGTTTCGAAAACGTCGGTCGGCGTGTATCGAAGGCCGGCCCCTACTCCGATTGTTGAACATCTGTCAACGGTCCACCAATAGTGCAGAGAACTACTGAGCGTCGCAAACAGTGCCGCGTCATCCGACGCGAACACGCCGAGGGTGTTAGAGAATACTTGCCCTGTGGATACCATCGCCGGCATGACAACCTTACTCACCAATGCGATAACGATGCACCGATCCAAAGGCGCGATAGCGTTCACCATCGACAACTGCTTCTCAGCGAACTGCCACCACCGCTCCCGATACACCTTGCGGTTGCTCTGGTCTCGCTCAGGCTTCACTTCAGCCAGAACTTGACGATACGCCTTCTCATAGACTTGAGCCTGATTCAAAGGCCAGTCATGGAAGTTGATGATCCACCGCTCAGTTCCGTGCTTTACATGGGTGTTTACATCCTGACCATTGAGGAATGGGCGCAGAATATCCCGGTACCGCGTATCTTCCTCAAGCCACGCGCGAGCCTCGCGCTCAGGCAGGGTGAAGCCCAGGCCAAGTACTACAGATCCCTGGAAACACACACCTCGACTTCTAAACAGAGCCTCGGCCCAATTCCGCTCCCGACTGGCCGGATTCAATGACGTTGAGATGCCGCCGGGCACCGGAACACCGTTCAGTACAGTGGTAGCCCGGCTGACAGGTATGATTCGGCTCGTCCATACTGCACAGTATTCGAGTAGGGCAGATCTTGAAGGCCAGGGTGCACTCTTGACAGCCCGACGGATCACCACGCCACGACTCTCCAGTTGGTCAAGACCGACCTCGCGCGTGTCACCCTGGGCCAGGGTGTTGGTGGCGATTAGCCCCGTCTGCCCACCAGAATTAAGTAGAGAATTAACGCACAGTGCGAAGTAGGCAATGAGGTCAGCACTGCCTCGCCTGCCGTGGGCGACATATTCGACCAAATATTCTCGGTACGCCTCACCCAGTGGGCCCGTAAGTTTTTTCCCTCCCAAGAATGGGGGGTTACCCACAACCGCATCAAACCCGTCCCTCAAAGAAAAGACCTCGGGAAACACCAACGGCCAATGCACCGGCCGCCGCTCCAACGCCCCCTCCGGCAGCTCCGCCCCCAGCCACTCCTCCGCCGTAGCCCGAGCCTCCCGCACCACCTCGGAGTCGTCCTCGACCCCGTCCTCCATGATCTGCTGCACGATCAACGCAGCCCGAGGGAACAGATCCCGAACCCGCGCCCCGCCCTCCTCCTCGTACCAGGGCACCCGCCCCGAAGCACAAGTAGCAATCGCCGCCCCCGCGATCAGGTCGCCCACCAGCCGCAGTCGCCGCGAGTGCCGGTTGACCTCGTCCAGGCGCTCCCGCTTCCGCTTCAGTGCCATCAAGTCCACGCCCTTGATCGCGGTGATCGCCAGGCGCTCCTGCGTCAACTGGTCCACCAACTGCCGTGCCTGCTCAGCCAGGATGTCGGCCTGCTGCGTCGGCTTCATGTGGACGCCCTGGATCTGCTCCATGCTGTGCACACCCAGCAGCGAGTCGCCGCACACCAACCGGTCGTCCAGGAACGTGAACGGGCGGCCCGGGTCCATGGACACCAGCCACAGCGACAGCTTGGCCATCTCCACGGCCATCGGGTTGATGTCCACGCCGTAGAGGCAGTGTTCGATGATCTGGCGGCGGGCCTCGACCACCACCGGGTCCTGCTCCGCGTCAGCGGCCGTGACCGCGTCCACGGCGCGGCCCGCCCGATACGCCATCGCGTCCGCGCGGCCCTCGGACTCCCACGCCTCTATCAGGCGATCACCCAGGTAACGGCAGGCCGCCACCAGGAACGCCGCTGAGCCCATCGCGATGTCCGCGACCTTCAGGTCGAGAATCTGGTCCGCCGACTTCAGCCGCCACTCCCCCGTGTCCGCCGTCTGAAGCGGCCCCGGCTCGTACACCAGCGGTTCCAGCGCGTGCAGCACGACCTCCTCCGCCAGGAAGCGGGGCGTGTAGTGCGTGCCCGTGTTCTTCCTCAGCGAGGACTCCGTGACGTACAGCGCGCCGTTCGGGATGACCGTCGGCAGGCCTCGCAGGTCGTCACGGAGAATGCCGACGAAGGGCAGCAGTCGTTCTGTCAGCGCCGGGTCCTTGGTCACCGCGTTCAGACGGCGGCGGGCCTCGGCCGTGCCCTCCGCGCCCGACGCGGCCAGCCTCTTCTCCAACTGGCCGACCGTCGCGGGGGGCTTCGGGTCCTTCCACTTCTCGTGGACGGACTGCGCGAGCGTCTTCAACGAGCCGCCGGCCTTCGCCGCCAGCGACTCCAGCTCCCGGAGCGGCACCTCGTGTTCCAGGCCCTCGGGGCCGATCAGCCCCACCATGTGCTCAGTCGCCCGGCGTCCGTCGAAGGAGAGCAGGCCCTCGTACACGTAGCCGATCTGCTCGACGTCCAGCGCGCGGAAGCTGAGCGTGCGGACCTCGCGGTCCTTGCCCTTGCCGACGCGGACCTCCTGCACCGCCTGGAGCATGTGCAGGACCGTGCGGTCGTCGATCGGCAGGAGCGGAGTCGTGCGCTCCAGCCACGGGTACTTGTCCGGGTCGAAGATCGAACCGTCGTACGCCGGGAGGTGGAAGTCCGAGCCCGGGTGGTCCACTCCCCCGTGCACGGCGTGGAAGAGGGCTATGAGGCGGTGCCATGCCGACGTCGTGTGTTCGAGTGACGTCTCGCCTTCCTCGTCCGCCCGCGCCTTCAGTTCGTCGCGCAGGAAGCGGGCCGAGTACGAGCGGGCGTAGACCTCGTTGTCCGCCGGAAGCAGGGCTCGTTCCTCGGCGAAGAGGAGGAAGACGATGCGCATCATGACCGCCACCGCGCCGCGGTAGACGTCGCTCGCGGGTACGCCCGACGCGTGCAGGCCCGGCGCCCCGTGCTCGATAGCCCGTACGTCCGCCCGGCCGATGGCGTCCACGAGGAGTTCGACGGCCTGGCGGACCTGGACGCCCAGCGCCTCGGTGACGTCCTCGCCCGCCGCGAGGCTCGCCTTGAGCAGGCCGACCAGCGTCTCGGCCTCGTCGTACTCGAAGAAGCGACGGCGGCGCAGCAGGGAGACGAACGCGCGGACCACATTGCGTTCGGCGGCCTCGTTCCAGCCGATGGAGTCGAAGACGGCCGTCGTCGTGACACCGCCGAGCGGGGCCCACACCAGGCACCACCAGCGGCCGTCGGTGACGAGGCCGAGCGGTACGCCGTGGTGGCGCAGGAGGCGGGCCAGACGGTCGGCGGGGGCCGCGGACCAGTCGCCCCCGCCACCTGCGCGGGCTGTGGGCACGGTGCCGGCCGGGACCGTCATGCCGAGCAGCCGCACCCGCTTGGTGGCAGCCTCGACGCTGGGCTCGGTGGCCAGGTCGGTGCCCGGATCGGCCAGCGCGAAGTCGGGGCGGACCTCTGTGTTGTGCTCGGCGACGCGCAGAGTGAGGCGGTCCAGGCCGTGGTGCTCGGAGTCACCTATTCGAAGCGTCAGGGCGTCGTTCCAGCCCAGCAGGCGGCCCAGGACGTACGCCACCCACTCGTCGCGCCCGGCAACGGTGTCGGTCTGCCAGTCGGCGTGACGGGCGCGCAGCCGGGCGCGCTCGTCCTTCTCCAGGGTGTCGAGCTGGGGCCAGGCGCGCAGCAGGACGGGCATGGTCAGGAAGGGGCCGGAGACCTCGGTGAGGTCCAGCCACTCCTGGTGCTGCCGGCGGCCGTCGGCGGCCTGGGCCTTGGCGGCGGCTACTCCACGGCTCATGGGGCGGCGGGGGCTCATCGGCGGGCTTCCTTTGCGGGGATCACGAAGACGACGGCGGCGGGGAAGAGGTGCGAGCGGGGTTCGCGGTAGCGGGCGGCGATGGCGGCGAATTCACGCTCGCGCTCGGCGGGGAGGCCTTCGAGGCGTTCCTGCCAGCGGCGGCGGTCGTCCTCGAACTGGCGGCGTTCGTGGCCGGTCAGCTCGTGGGTGGAGAGGAGGGCGAGCTGTTCGCCTTCGCCGTCGCCCTCCTCCTTGAGCTTGGCCCGCAGGGTGGCCTCGAAGCGGTCGAGGGTGGCGGTGATGCGGCGCTCCTCCTCGGCCCGACGGTCGGCGAGGCGGCTCTCCAGCTGGCGGCCGAGTTCTGCGGCGCGGGCCTCAAGGGACCGGTAGAGCGGGTCGCGGAGGCGCGGCCAGGCCTCGGTGAGTTCTCCGCGCAGGTGCGGGGCGGCTTCGGTCCCGTCGGTGAGGGCCTGGGACAGGACCCTGCCCTGTTCGCCGACCGACTCCCAGCGGCGGAAGCGACCCGTGTCGCCGAACCAGCCGCCCGCGTACAGGACTTCCTCGTGCAGGCGGGTGCCGTCGGTGCCGACGAGGACGTAGCGGGCGTAGGCGGAGACCAAAGTGGTGGTGAGCGCCGGGTCGTCGGAGACGACGGCGGTGACGCGGTGCAGGCCGACCGAGTCCGCGTTCCAGACGGCGGCGGTGAGCAGGCGCGTCGAGAGTGCGACGAGCGGGTGCTTGAGATGGGCGAGGACCACGTCGTCACGGCCGTGGGCGGCGACCGCCGGGGAGAAGGTGAGCGGGCGCTGCTCGCCCTCGCGGAGCTTGTGGGCGAGGCCGCGCGTCGCTCGCTCCCAGCTACCGGAGAGGGGCTGTACGTCGAACAGGTCACCCGGCTCGAAACCGTCACCGTGCGCGGGCAGAAGGGCGGGCTGGTGGTCGAGGTCCAGGGCCGTGTCGACGACGCGCTTGACGTTCGCCGGCGTCAGACCGAGGGCGGCGACCGTGTCCTCGTACTGATCGGCGAGTCTTCTGGTCTGCGCGGTGACGTTCTGCTCGGGGGCGACCTCGCCGCCGGTGCGGCGGCCCTTGATCGGTCTGGGCTTGGCGTTCTCGATGTCGACGGGCGCCGTGTCACCGGTCATGCGGCGCTGCACGGCATCGGCGAGGACGGCGTTGACGGAGCCGAGGTCGTGCTCCATGCGCGCGACCTTCTTGGCGACGCGGGAGAGGAACTCGAGGTCGGCCTCGTAGGAGCCCGCCTGCGCCTCCTGCCATCCGGAGCCGATGAAGTGGGTTATCTCCGGGTCCTGCTTCTGGCCCCAGCGGTCGATGCGGCCTATTCGCTGCTCGAGCTTGTTGGGGTTGAAGGGTATGTCGTAGTTGATCAGGCGGTGGCAGTGGTTCTGGAGGTCGATGCCCTCGCCGGCGGCGTCGGTGGCGAGCAGGATGCGGACCTTGCCCTCGGGGAGTGAGGGGTCCGCCTGGAAGCCGAGACGGATGCGCTCGCGCTCCTCGGCGGCCAGGCCGCCGTGCAGGCGCTCGACGCGGCCGCCATCGGTCAGCTTCTCCTGCTGGAGGAGGTCGTGGAGCCATTCCTGGGTGTCGCGGTACTCGGTGAAGACGACGACCCGCTCGTCCGTCCACTTCTTGCCGTCGGGACGGCATACGGCCTTGAGTGCGCGGATGAAGGCCTCGGCCTTGGAGTCGGGGGCGGCCTCATGGGTGAGGGCCCAGCGCTCCATCTCCTGGAGCAGGTCGAGTTCTTGGCCGTCCTCGGCCGGGGTCAGGGAGGTGGAGCGGGTGAGGGCGTCGTCCTCCGCGTCGACCAGGCCGGTGTCGTCGAGGTCGGCGACCAGGTCGGCGAACTCCTCCAGCCACTCGGGGACCTCGGCGGCGGCCGTGCGTCCGCCGCGCGCCGGTCCGGTGTCCTCCAAGTGGGAGAGGTAGACCCGGACGGTGTGGAGGAAGGCCGCCGGGGAGGAGAAGAGTCGTTTCTTCAGGAGCAGGGTGACCAGGTCGGCGGCGCGACGGCCGCCACGGGCCTTCGGCGTGAGCTTCTGACGGCGCTGTTCGGCGAACGAGCCGAGCAGCCGGTGGATCTCGCGCTCCTGCGGCGTGTATTCCACGGGCAGTTCGAGGGTCTTGCGGGTGCGGAAGCGGGGCGTGCCGTCGGCGTTGGTGACGGTGGACTTCAGCCGCCGTACGACGGTGTCGCCGAGCGCTTCCTTGTCGGGGTCGACGCCGCGGGCGAAGCGCTGGTCGTCGATGAGTTCGAGGAGGGCCGTGTACGACTCCGGATAGCCGTTGTGCGGGGTGGCGGAGAGGAAGAGCCGGTGCTCGAAGTGCGGGACAAGACGCCGGAGCAGCTTGGTCTGCTGAGAGTCGACCGCGTAGACCTGCTTGGGCGCGGCGGGTGCGACGTGATGGGCTTCGTCGAGGACGAGCAGGTCGAAGAAGCGCTTGTGCTCGCCGTCGGAGCTCTCCTCGGGGGAGCCGATGACCTCGTCGAGGAGACGCTGGGCCTTCTGGCCGCGCAGCCAGGGCAGGGAGACGATGGTCAGCGGGTGTACGCGGAAGGGGTTGGCGGCCGTGCCGTGGGTGCGGCGCAGGCGGGCGCAGTGCTCGGAGTCGACGATGGTGAACTCCAGGCCGAACTTCTCGGCCATCTCGTCGCGCCACTTGAGGGTGAGGCCGGCCGGACAGATGACCATGGTGCGCCGGGCGCGGCCGCGCAGCATCAGTTCCTGGACGACGAGACCGGCCTCGATGGTCTTGCCGAGCCCCACGTCGTCGGCGAGCAGGAGGTTGACGCGGGGGGCGCCGACGGCGCGCGAGACCGGTTCCAGCTGGTACGGCTCGACTGCGACGCCCGAACGGAACGGCGCCTGAAGCGTCTTGCCGTCGGCCGATGCCACGGCGGACCAGCGGACGGCGTCGAGGAAGGCGGCGAGGCGATTCGGGGAGTCGTACTGGCCTGAGGTGGCGTCGGGAAGCGAGCCGGCGGGCAGCACGCGACGGCCGGGCTCGACCTCCCAGATGACGGAGAGGGTGTCGCCGAAGCGGCCGTCGGCGACGGATTGGAGGTGGATGAGAGTGGCGCGTCCGCGCGCGTTGTCGCCGTCGGCGGCCGGGGACGGCTCGACGCGGGCGACGACCCAGGACTGGCCGCGCACCTCGACGAGGTTGCCCTCCTCGGGGAGGCGTTCCGCCTCCGCCCGCTCGGTCCGGCGCTGAACTGCTGACGTCATGGGCGCTGTTCCCCTCGGTGACTCCGCTGCCGCCCGTAGACAGTCGCCTGTCTCCCCACCGGTACGACGCCAACGGAGATTAACACGCAGCTCGAACTGTGAACAGAGCTCACAAGGCCTACTGACGAACGTATTTGACGGTTGTTCAGGTCATACGGTTGAGCCGCTCCAGCAGGGAACGACTGCGTCCGCGCCGGAAACCCTCCGCCCGCTGGTTCTCTTCCTCGTCGTCGGCCAGGCGCCGCAACAGTTCGGCAGCGGCGTGCCGTTGCCCTGTGCGGACCAACAGGACAGCGATCTCGTACCGCGTGTCCAGCACCGCGGGGTCATCCGGGCCGAGCAGGCTGCGCTGTTCGGCCAGGACCGACCTCAGCTCCTCCAGCGCCTCGCGGCTGCGGCCGAGCGCGCCGCTGCACAGGGCGGCGCCGACCCGGGCGGCGAGGCGATCGGCGCGGCCGAGGCCCGGGGTGGCCATGAAGTCCTCGTACTCCTCCAGGGCTCGGGCCGGATGTCCTGCCCGACACAGGGCGGCCATCTCGGCGAGGCGCGGGTGCGCGAAAGTCGTAGTGGCGCTCATGCCAGACGGTGACTGCACCTGTGTCCGCGCCGGGGACCAGGCGGCGAGCAGGGCGGCCACCTCCTCCGCGGATGCCGGCCGGTCCTCCGGCCTCTTCTCCAGCAGTGCCTCTACGAGCTTGCGCAGGCCGTCCGGTACTTCGGGGCGGCGCTCGGCGAGCGGGGGTACCGGCTCGCTCGCGTGCCGGTGGTACAGCATGAAGGGGCTCGCGTCGGTGAACGGCGGTTCTCCGGCGAGCAGTTCGTACAGGACGCAGCCGAGTGAGTAGAGGTCGCTCGCGGGAACCGTCTTGCCGACCGCCTGCTCGGGGGCCATGTAGACGACGGTTCCGGGGGTCGCGTTGGCGGCGGTGAAGCGGGTCTCGCCGGGCTGGGGTTCGAGAGCGGCGGCGACACCAAAGTCAAGAACCTTCACCTCACCGTCCGGGGTGATCATCAAGTTGGACGGTTTGAGGTCACGGTGCACGACGCCCTCGCCATGGGCGTAGGCCAGCACATCGGCTACGCGCCGCGCGACGTCCGCTGCATGCTCGACGGACAGTGGGCCGTCGCTCGCGAGGACGGAGTCCAGCGCGCGACCCGGCACGAGATCCATGACGAGGTACAGGTCGCCCTCATGGCTGCCGTGATCGTGGACGGCGGGGATGCCGGGGTGCTTCAGGCGGCTGGTGAGACGCGCCTCCCGCAGGAACCGGCGCTCCAACGTGCCGCGTTCGGCACCGGGGCCGCGAGGCGGGAGGAGCTTGACGGCCACTTCCCTGCCTTGATCACGCTCGTACGCCGCCCAGACGACCCCCATACCGCCGCGGCCCAACTCCCGCGTTAACTCGTACCGCCCAAGGCTTCGCCGCATCGCGCCCGTCCCCAGTTCCGGCGCCCGCAGCGCCCGTCACCGCCCCTCGGGCCGGGAGTGGCACAACGCCTCCGGCCGACGCGATCATCCTCTCACTGTTCACACGGGTTTCGGCCCCTGCGGAACGACGAAGGGCCTGCGGGGGTCCTCGGGCAGGGATCGGCGGACGGCCGTCTCGGGCGCCGGAGCCGGGAGGTAGGGGGCGAGCGCCGCGTACACCTCGGCGGCGGAGGCGGGCCGGTCCTCCGGGCGCTTCGCGAGCAGGGCCGTCATCAGGTCCTGGAGGCCGCCGGGAACGCGGACGCCCGTATCGGAGACGAGGGGCGGGGCCGAGCCCAGGTGGTGCGAGGCCAGGAGCGCCGGCTGGTCGGTGGCGAAGGGAGCGCTGCCCGTGAGCATGTGGTGCAGCAGGCAGCCCACGGCGTAGAGGTCGCTGCGTCCGTCGAGCGGATCACGGGCCGCGAGCAGTTCGGGCGACGCACATAGGATGTTGCCGATGCCCTCGCCCGTCATCGTGAGGCGCGGGTCGGTGTCGCTCAGCAGCTTCACCAGTCCGAAGTCGAGGATCTTGACGACGCCGTCCCGCCGGACCATGACGTTCTGCGTCTTCAGATCGCGGTGCACGAGGCCCGCCGCGTGGACCGCCGACAGCCCGGCACACAACTGCGCGGCGACGGCCGCCGCCGTGGGCACGTCGAACCGCTCGTCCTCCTGCTGGTCGAAGAGGTGCTCCAGCGTGGCACCCTCGATCAGTTCCATGACCAGGCAGCAGGTGTCATCCGTGATCGACGCGTCGAAGACCGTGGTGATGTTGGGGTGGTCGAGGCGTGCCGCGGCCCGCGCCTCCCGCTGGAAACGCGCCAGGGCCTCCTTGCGGCTCTGCGGGACGGCCAGCAGCTCCGCGGCGACCGTCTTCACGGCCACGGGCCGGTCCAGATCCAGGTCACATCCCTGCCACACCTGACCCATCACACCTCGGCCGAGCACCGAACGAAGCTGGTATCGATCGCGCAGCACCACGCCCGACGCGAACTTCTGCATTTCCCCTGCCCTTCACACTTTCCGCACAGCTGACGCACGCTCGCCTTGTGAACTCAGTCAAAGAGCGTAGTAGCCTCTTGGGCAGCAGGCCGCTGGGACGCCTAGAACTCGGTCGGCCGAGCACCTCGGAGGCCGTTCGATGAGCACACCCACAGCCGTACCCGTCAGCCTCGCCGAGATCGCCAGGATCGCGGGCGTGGGGCGCGCGGCGGTGAGCAATTGGCGCCGTCGCCACGATTCGTTCCCCACCCGAATCGGTGGCACCGACGTCAGCCCGCAGTTTTCCCTGTCCGATGTCGAGCGATGGTTGCGGGCGAACGGCAAACTCAAGGACGTCTGCGGCCTCGAACTGCTCTGGCCGCGCATCGAGGCACTGGGCGGCCGGGAGGAGTCCGGCCTGGCCGTCGCCGAAGCGGCGCGCCTGATGCGCGCTCCCCGCGCCAAGAGACCGGCTTTCGACATCTCCCCCGAGGCAGTCGGGCTGGCACGCGAAGCGGCACGACTGGGGCGCGCCGAAGGCCCTCGCCCGACCTTCGAGTTCCTCCTGCAACGCTGGCTCGAGACCCATGTGCGGCAGCTCAGCACCACACCACCCCCGCTGGCCTCGCTGATGGCCCGAATCGCCCTCACCCTCCGGCTCGGTGAGGACGACAGCAGCCTCACGGTCCTCGACCCCGCTTGCGGCACGGGACACCTCCAGGCGGCAGCGGCTGAGGAGTACGAGGGGGCGGACCTGACCCTGCTGGGCTGCGAACGGGACCCGGCACTCGCCGCCCTCGCCGCTGCCCGCCTGGGCTTCGTGACCGAGCAGCGGGACATCCGTACGGAGACGGCCACGGCCGACGCGCTGCGCGACAACCCGTTCGCCGGGCGACGTGCCGACATCGCGCTGTGCAACCCGCCGTTCAACGAGCGCGACTGGGGCTACGAGGAACTCGCCACCGACCAGCGCTGGACACACGGACTTCCGCCGAGGACGGAGCCGGAGCTGGCCTGGGTGCAGCACGTACTGTCCCACCTCAACCCGGGTGGCACGGCCGTCGTCGTACTCCCGCCCGCCGTCGCCTCACGCAAGGCCGGCCGGCGCATTCGCGGCTCTCTGCTGCGGACCGGAGTGCTGCGAGCGGTGGTGGCCCTCCCATCCGGCAGCGCGCAGCCACACAGCGTGTCCCTCCAGCTGTGGGTCCTGCGGGCGGCTCCGGCCTCCGCCGCCCCCGCTCCTCCGATCCAGGACGCGCTGCTGGTGGATGCCACGCGGTTCGCCCGGCCCGCCCCACGCGAGCCAGGACCCGATTGGGATGCTCTCAGCTCGTTCGTCCTCTCCACCTTGGAATGCCTCGACCGCCCGGACGACGACCTGCCGGAGAGCGCCGTACGCGTCCCACTGATCGACCTGCTGGACGACGAGGTGGATGTCACGCCTGGGCGCTACGTTGCCCCTGGCGCGGAGCCCTCCGGCACGGAACTCGCCGCCGTCGGCACCGAGATGTCGGCCTCTCTGGCAGATCTCGAAAGGCACTTGCACTACCTCTCCAAGCTGTCCTTCGAAGCCGAGGAACCGCACCCCACGACGACGGTCGGTGACCTCGTCAAAGCGGGTGTCCTGACATTGCGCGCCGGACAGCAGCCGCCGGACACCGCAACCGCGCCCGGCGCCGACGCAGTACCCCTGCTCTCCATCCCCGACCTGCTGGCGGACGGTGCCCCCAGCGGACTGATCCCCCGCGAAGCGGCACAGGCCGTCGTCGAGGAGGGGGACGTCGTGGTCGCGGGTGTAGTGCGGGCCTTCAAGGCCTGGGTCCACACAGGGCCACCGATGGCCCTGGGACCCCAGCTCTACGCTCTCCGAGTGGATCCCGAGAAGTCCCACGCCGACTTCCTCGCCGGCTGTCTGCGCGCGCCCGCGAACGGACGCCAGGCGGGCACCCACGCATCCAGCTCGTCCCGGGTCGACATCCGGCGCCTTCAGGTGCTTCAGCTTCCCCTCGAGAAGCAAATGACCTACGTCGAGACCTTCCGCCGTCTCGGCGCCGTGGAGACGCTCCTGACTCAGGTCGCCGACAAGGGCAAGGGCCTGGTGAGCGGAGTGAGCGATCGACTGGCGGCGGGCGGGCTGGTCACCTGAGGGGCACGACTTCCGCACCCGCCATGCGGTCGCTGGGGCGCCCGGCGCCCGGCTAGGGTCTAAGCCGACCGTTTCCCACCCGCGAGAGGTACCCCGATGTCTGAGTCCGTCCCGGACCCGTCCGTCGCTCACTTCGGTCCGGACGGGATGCGTCGCTTCAGCGTGCCCGGCGCCTACAGCGGTCGCCTGCCGGAGGACGCCCTGCGCGCGCTGGCGGGCACCGGTGTACCCCTACATGTCGCCCCGTACTTCACTGTTGCGGCAGAGACGGACGGGCCCACCCTTGGCATGTACGCAGGACATCATGGCGTCTCGGGGCTGGGCAGCGACCCGGCCGACTGGCTGCGCCTGGGGACGGACGGGCTGGCGCATGTGTGTGTACGGCCCGACGGCGCCTTGCAGGCCGTGTTCCTCGGTGACGAAGAGCCTGACATGTACGTCAGCTCCAGCGTCGAGTCCTTCTCACGCTCCCTGGCGGTGCTGGACCGCCGCCGGGCGGAGCTTGCGGCGTCGACGAGTATGCCCGCGGCGGCGGCCGTGTTCCGCGAGCTCGATGCCGAGCTTCGTCGCATCGACCCGGTCGCGTTCGAGTTTCGCGAGAGCTGGTGGCCGCGGGTTGTCGAGGACATCGGCCACACTACGAGTTTCGGCTTCATGGCGACGTTCGAGTACGCGGACACCGACGGCAACAAGCACCTCGTGTCGGAGGCCACCGGTGTGGGGCGCCCTCATCCCGAGGAAGTCGTGTGGCAGCAGCTTTCGGCGCAGGGGGTGGAGCCGGCGCAGGTGCTGCGCGTGTACTGCGACCTTCAGCCCTGCAAGATGCCCGGTCACTATTGCGCCGTATGGACGCAACGCCTCTTCCCGGAAGCGGAGTTCACGCACCGGTTCGACTACGGCACCGACGCGCAAAGCCGTGAACAGGGGCTCATGAGCCTGATGAAGTACGTGGCCGAACAAGCGGGTGGCGAATGAGCGATGCGGCGTGGAAGCGGCCTCCCGCCGGACGGGAGCCGGCGGGAGCTGCGTTGCTGTCGTGGATGGCGGATCCGCAGGCCCCGCGCCTGTGCACGGTTACGGGAAGTGCACACACCGGCAAATCACAACTACTGGCATGGTTGATCGCACATGGAACGCGGCCAGGCACGCCGACGAAGCGCCGCGTGCACGCTTTCGTACCTCTGGCTGGCCAGACAGCGCTGACGGCGTCCCTGATCCTGGCGCAACAGTTGTCGGTCGCAGCCCGTACGCCCGGTGAGCTTGTGGCGGCGTTGAGTCATGACGCGCGCCGCACGATGCTTGTGCTGCCGGATCTGCACGCCGCCGACCCCTTGGAGGAGGTGGCCGAACTGGTTCAGCGGATGCTGGAGTTGGATCAGGTTCGGCTGATCGTGGAGTGCCGCAGCGATGCCGCACTGCACCTGGGGGCGTGCCCCGCGGCCGTCATGAACCTGGACGACCCACAGTGGACGGACAGGGCACGGCACAGCGCGTGGGCCGCAACCCAGGCGCGTCAGCCGGCGACCGCCGACCAGGCGCAGCGGGCATCCGCCCCAGTGGAAGCAGTGGATCTGAGCGACCCGGCTGCCGTCTGTGCTGCTGCGGAGCCCTGGTCCGTCACCGCGCGCTACGAGCGATCCGGCGACGCGCACGGCGGCCTGCGCGTGGCATGGCTGCGTGCTGGGGCGTCGCTGATGCGAGACCAGGCACCGGCCGACCGGGCCCTGGTGTTGCGTGCGGCGCTGGGAGACGACGCCGACCCTCGGCTGGCGGGGCAGCTTGCCGCTCTCGCCGACGGTGCTGCCTGGCATGTGCGCTGGAGCCGTGTCCGCGGTGACCTCATTCCCCCGTGGCCGGGTCCCGCTCGTGCGCTGGCCGCGGGCCGCGGGCATTTGTCAGGAACGCTCGTGGTCGCGGACCACCAGGACACCGTGCGCCTGCTCAAGGATGCGAATGCTCATCCGGTCGGCCGTCTTCCACAACCGGTGGCGCAGCCGCGTGCTGTCGCGGTGCGGCCGGATGGAACCGCGCTGTTGCTGGACGTGCATGGCCATCTACATGTCCAGCATGGTGTGTCGACGCCCAAGCCCACCGGGATCGCCGCGCTCCTGGACAGTGAGCCTACCTTGGAAGAACGGCTCCTGGACGCGATCGGCAACCGCCTGAAGGACGCGCCGGCCACCGCGTTGGCGTGCTGCGACACGGTGATTGCCGTGGGCGATGCCGAGGGGGCGGTCCTCACCTTCTTCGCCGAGGAAGGGAGGTGGTCGCCGCAGAGCGTCTCGTTGCACGAAGGTGCCGTCACTGCCCTGGCCGTGATGGACCTCCCGGATGCGCATGCCAATGCCGCCGTGCCGTTGCTGTACAGCGGCGGCGCCGACGGGCGCGTTCGAGCCTGGCGGACGAACGCCGAGCCGCTGCCGACAGCCGTGGCCGCACGTCCCGCGCCGGTGACCTCGCTGGCCGTCGGCCATACCGATGTGGGCCTGGCACTGGCTATCGGCTGGTCGGACGGGCTGGTCGAACACCGCTTCCTGGAGACGGCCGCAGTGCGCACCTTCCGGCCCGGCGCGTCCGTGTCCGCACTTGCGTTGTTGTCCGATGGCGGCCTGGTCGTGGGCACGGACGAGGCTCTGTTCTGCCTGCGGGCCGTGTAGACGTCGTCGAGCGGGAGTCGGCATGTCACAGTCACGCCATAGCCGCCAGTGACCCCTTGCGTCCCAGCCAGTACTGCTCGTTAGAGTTTTCGAGCATCGTGTCTGTGCGCAGAGGGGGCTACGGGGATGGGCTACACGATTCCGGGCTGGCTGGACGAGGTCCTGGACTTCATCGGGATCAACTTCCCGAACGTGGACGAGGACGACTACCGCGAGATGGCAACCGCCATGCGGGAGTTCGCTGAACAGTTCGAAGGTCACGGCGGTGACGCGCACAAGGCGTTCTCGCGCATTCTGTCGTCCTCCGAGGGCTGGGCCGTCGACTCGATGGAGAAGCACTGGAACCAGGTCAAGGGCAGCCATCTGGAAAAACTCCCCGAGCTGGCCCGGCTGTTCGCGGACGCCTGCGACGTCCTCGCCGACATCATCTTTGGGATGAAGACCAAGGCCGAGATCGAACTCGCGGTCATGGCCGGGTCCGTGGGCGTGTCCATGGGGCTCGCCGTGGTCACCGGCGGCCTGTCTGCGCTGATCGGCGCGGCCGAAATCACGGCGATGCGACAGGTCGTTAAGCGCATCATCGACGAGGCGGTAGACCGGATCGTCGATGAGGTCATCGCCAAAATCACGGAGCCGATCAACGCCAAACTCGAGTCCATGGTCGAGGACATGGTCCTCGACCTGGCCGAAGGGGCGTTCCACATGCCGGCCGACACGGGCGACGGCAAGACCGGCCACGGCGGCATGCAGCTCGCCTCGGCCGACGGCGCCGGCAGCCCGGGCGGTTCGAAGAAACGCACCTACATCGACCACATCGAGTTCGAGGACGGCGCCGACAAGGTCGCCGGGCACGGCACGCACCTCAAAGGGACCTCCACGCATCTGTCCAAGGCCCGGGGTGCCTTCGGCCGGAGCAAGGGCCGCGACCCCTTCACCAACGTCTTCGACCCGGTCTTGCACGGCGGCCTCAAGGGCGCTGAGAAGGCTCTGAACAAGATCGGCGACCACATAGCGGAGTCCATACCCAAGCGGGTGAAGGGTGCCTCGGCCCTGCACAAGGGCAAAGACCACGAGGTCCGCGACCGCGCCAACCAGGTCAGGACGGACAGCGCCAAGACCGACGGCCCCAAGCGGGACGTGCCGATGTACCTGCTCAACACCAGCGGCCACGTGGACCGCTTGCACGCCGACGGCACCCGGACCCGCGTCACCGGCCAGGAAGCGGATCTGCCGGACATCGTCGGCGGGGACGGCAAGGTGTGGCGCTACCGCTCAACGGACAAGGGCAGCAATCCCTATCCGGTGGACACCAAGAAGGAAGACAACGCCGTCGAGTCCCGGCGACTGGACCCGGACGAGACGCACCCGCTCGCGGAAGCCACCCAGCTGGCCCGCTATGCAAAGGGCGACTACGCCAACGGCAACTATGCAGCCGTGCACTACACGGACTCGAACGGCAATCCGTTCATCCTGGTCGGGCACAGCCAAGGCGTTCATTCCGAGCGGACGATCGGCTATCCGGTTCTCAGAGACGGCAATCCAGCGGGTGTGGGCGACCTCTACACCGAACGAGAACCTTGCCAAGCAGCTAGTTCATGGTGTGACAAGTGGATCGGCGAGCACTTCGGCTCGGATCTGGAGGTCACGCACTCGCACAGCTACGACCAGAGCCTTGATGAGAATGGCAAGCAGGACCGCAAGAAGGACGTCGAGCACACAGCGTTCAAGGACAACCTGAAAGAATGGCACCGTCAGCACGGTCTGAGTGCCGGAATGATGACGGAATCGGACGGTGCGGCCATGGAGGCCGCGAGGAAGCGCAAGTGAGGCGAGCGAGTGCTCTTCAACGTTGACCATGACACGCTGGCGAACGTCAGCCTGGTGGAGGATGTCACCCGCCTGCCCGAGGCGACGGCCCGGCAGTACGGCTTCGACGGCGAGACGCTGGACTTCCTCACCCGCGTGGGGCTGCCCAGCGCCGAGGAGTACGAGATCGGCTTCTATCTGCCCGGCGAGTTCGATGCGGACTTCGTCTGGGACTGCGCGGCCAAGGCCGCTGAGGGCTGGAAGGCCCCGGAGGGCGTCAAAACCGTCGTCAAGATCGGCAACTTCCCGATCAACGCGGTCACGATCGACCCGCGCACGGGCATGGTCTACCAATACACCGAGGGCGGTATGCAGGCCATCGCCATCCACCAGGACATCTCCTCCCTCATGCAGACGACGGCCCTGTTTCTGGACTACATCGGCTCCTACGACGCCGGGAACGAAGACCCGGAGTACGCCGATGCCCGCCGCCGGCGGGAGGTGGAGGCGCTGGTGGCCCGCATTCGCGAGGTGGACCCGCTCCCCTTCGCTCACGAGTACAGCGAATGGGTCGAGCTCTTCGACAACCTGCACGGCGGCATTTATACGTAACGCCACGGTGTCGCCTTCGGCGCGCTCGGCTGACCGCCGGGACTTCAGCCCCATCGCCGTTCATTTCGCCGCCCTGGCTCGGCTGGTGCCGGTCGGCATCTCAGGCGGCAACGGACTGCTTCGCCGCCGCAGGTTCAGTCGCTGAGGAATCGCTGAGCCGCCGCGGCACGTCTCCGCGTCCCGCACCCTGTGGGGCTCGGTAAGTCATCGCTGCAGGTGGGAGCCTACGTTGCCAGGCCCTCCGCGGTGGCTGGGATGCTGCGCGTGTGATCATCTCGATGTTGTACCGGGCCACCCGGGCACTGCTGTCCATACCCGCGGTCCTGCTGCGCCGGGACACGGCCAAGGACGCCGAACTGCTGGTGCTGCGGCACGAAAACTCGGTGTTGCGACGACAACTCAGCGGTCCGGTCCGCTACGAGCCCGCGGACCGGCTCCGGCTGGCCGCGCTGTCGTCGCTGATACCGCGCCGTTGCTGGAGCAGCGTCTTCGCGGTCACTCCGGGGACGCTACCGGCCTGGCACCGCAGGCTGATCGCCAAGGAGTGGGACTACTCCGACCGACGCCGACGCACCGGGCGTCCACCCACGGCGGCCCCGCTCAAGAAGCTGGTGTTGCGCCTGGCGCAGGAGAACCCGCGGTGGGGCCACCGGCGGATTCAGGGCGAACTGGCCCGACTGTCGCACCCGATCACGCCGTCCACAGTCTGGGAGATCCTGCACAAGGCCGGCATCGCCCCCGCCCCGCGCCGCACCGGCCCGAGCTGGCGCGAGTCCCTCACCGCGCAGGCCAAGGAGATCATCACGGCGGACTTCTTCCACGTCGACACAATCACTGGCAGCCGGCTGTACGCGCTGGCGTTCCTCGAACACGGCACCCGCAGACTCCACATCACCGGCGTCACCGCCCACCCCACCGCACAATGGGCGACCCAGCAGGCGCGCAATCTAGCCGATGACCTGGGCAGCCGCGTCGAGTCGCTGCGCTTCGTGCTCCGCGACCGCGACAGCAAGTACACCGGATCCTTCGACGCCGTCTTCGAAGCCGAAGGCATGGACGTGCTACTCAGCGCACCTCAGGCTCGGCACGATCCGCCGCGAGGCACTCGACCACGTTCTGGTCCTGAACGAGGCTCACGCCCGGCAGGTCCTAGGTCGTGTCCGCAATGTCAGGGGAGCCAGAGTTGTAGGCAGGCGATGGTGACGAGGGCTTGGTAGTGGCGGGCGCGTTTGTCGTAGCGGGTG